>NZ_LYCS01000009.1 GCF_001659985.1 Oceanobacillus sp. Castelsardo | reverse complement strand
GACTAGGCGCAAGTCCGTACGTCGCTACGACGCACAGGACGTGCTAGTACAGGAGTTGCGACAGGACGTCGCGTTCTTAGCCTGTAAGGGCGCTTGCGCTTTTGTGTTAATTGAGTCAAATTAGTGACAAAAAAGGATTTTACTACACTTTTGTTACAGAAATCTTTATAGTAAGGGTAGAAGAAACGGTTAAAGGATGATAAATATGTCGAAAAAAATCAATGATACTATTATTAAAGCATATAACGGTGAGGAAACAGATTATACTCCTACTTGGTTTATGAGACAGGCAGGTCGATCGCAACCAGAATACCTCGAAATTAAGAAAAAGTATTCTTTATTTGAGATTACGCATCAACCAGAATTATCCGCCTATGTAACCCGTTTACCTGTGGAAAATTATGGGGTAGATGCAGCTATTTTATACAAAGATATCATGACACCACTTCCTTACATTGGCATTGATGTAGAGATTAAAGCTGGTGTAGGACCTGTTATTTATAATCCGATAAGGAATTTCCAAGATGTGGAAAGTCTAGGTGAAATCAATCCATCTCGTGATGTTTCATATGTGTTAGATACAATCAAATTACTAACGGAAGAACAATTAGAGGTACCGTTAATTGGATTTAGTGGCGCACCATTCACTCTTGCTAGTTATATGATTGAAGGAGGCCCTTCAAAAAATTATAACAAGACAAAGGCATTGATGTATCGTGAGCCTGCGACTTGGTTCGCTTTAATGGATAAATTAGCTGATATGATTATTACGTATGTAGAAGCGCAAGTAGAAGCTGGAGCGAAAGCAATTCAAATCTTTGATTCATGGGTTGGGGCTCTTAATGCGCCGGATTACCGTTTGTTTATTAAGCCTGTCATGACAAGGATTTTTTCAGAATTACGTAATCAAAATGTACCATTAATTTATTTTGGTATTGGTGCACGGCATTTATTATTAGAATGGAATGACCTACCAGTTGATGTGATTGGACTGGATTGGAGAACTTCTATTAAAGAAGCCCGAGAAATGGGTGTTACGAAGGTTTTACAAGGAAATCTTGATCCTATGATTTTACTTACAGAATGGGAAACAATAGAAAAAAGAACGAAGGCTATTCTAGATGAAGGGAAAGAGTATGGAAATCATGTCTTTAATTTAGGACATGGTGTGACACCAGAAATTAAACCTGAAACATTGAAGAAATTAACAGCTTTTATTCATGAATACTCAAAGAGATAGGACACGAAAGGACGAGAACAAATGAGTAAGAAACAAATTGGACTACTAGTAATGGCATATGGAACTCCATATAAAGAGGATGATATCGAACCATACTATACACATATTCGACATGGTAGAAAACCGGAACCTGAGGCGTTACAAGATTTAAAGGATCGTTATAAAGCAATTGGTGGAACATCTCCATTAGCTAAAATCACAGAAGATCAAACGAAAGCACTAGAAGAACAATTAAATTCTATTCAAGATGAATATGAATTTAAGGCTTATATTGGTTTGAAACATATTCACCCATTTATTGAAGATACAGTAAAGGAAATGGCAAAGGATGGAATTACTGAGGCAGTTTCCATTGTATTAGCTCCCCATTATTCTACCTTTAGTGTGAAATCTTATAATGAACGTGCCAAGAGTGAAGGAGAAAAACACGGAATTTCTATTAAGTCTGTACAGAGCTGGTATAACGAAGAAGGCTTTATTCAATTCTGGGCAGATGGTGTCAAAGAAATCTTTCATAATATGAGTGATGAAGAACGTGAAAAAGCTGTATTAATTGTTTCTGCACACAGCTTACCAGAGAAAATTTTACAAGATGGAGACCCATATCCTAATCAGTTAAAGGAAACTGCTGATCTTTTAGCGAAAGCAGCTGGAATCAAAAATTACGAATTAGGTTGGCAAAGTGAAGGAAATACTCCTGATCCTTGGCTTGGGCCGGATGTACAAGATTTAACTCGCGATTTATTTGAACAAAAAGGGTATCGTTCCTTTGTTTACGCACCAGTTGGATTTGTAGCGGATCATTTGGAAGTTTTATATGACAATGATTATGAATGTAAAGTAGTTTGTGATGAACTTAATGCGAAATACTATCGCCCACAAATGCCTAATGTCCATCCATTATTCATTGAGACCCTTGCTGGTGTTGTGTTAAATACTGCTAAGAGTGAAGCTTAATGGAAAAGAAAAATATAGTTATTGTAGGTGGCGGAATTACAGGTCTATCCGCCGCTTACTATTTACAAAAGTTTATCCAATCAAAATCTCTTCCTTATACATTTAAATTAGTTGAAGCAAGTGAACGACTAGGTGGTAAAATACAAACAATAAAACGAAGTGGATTTACAATTGAAAAAGGACCAGATTCTTTATTAGAAAGAAAGCCTTCCGCAATCAAGTTAGTAAAGGAACTTGGTTTAGACAATGATATAATACATAATGCTACTGGTCAGTCCTATATTTTAGCACAGAATAAATTACATCCTTTACCAAAAGGAACGTTTATGGGGGTACCTAAAGACAAAGGTGCTTTATTGTCATCTAATCTTCTTTCATGGAAAGGTAAAATAAGATCTTTAAACGAACTTGTTTTACCAAAGAGTAAACATGTTGGAGATCAATCATTAGGTGGATATTTACGCACTCGTTTCGGAAATGAGACAGTGGATATGCAAATCTCTCCACTTTTATCTGGTATTCACTCAGGTGATATTGATGAAATGAGTCTAAAGGCCACTTATCCTATTTTTTATCAATTAGAACAAAAATATGGCAGTGTAATGAAAGGTCTACAAAAAACAATGCCCAGTACGAAAAAGAAAAATAAAAGTAAAAAAGGTGCTTTTTTTTCGTTTGAAAATGGTTTAGAGACGTTAATCCACCGATTAGCAGAAGTCATAGATAAAGAATCTATCTCCATTCAAACTTCTGTAGATCATATTGAAAAAAAAGAAGACGGTTATCATATATTATTAAGTAATGGTGATGTAATAAAAGCGGATACAGTTATAATGGCAACGCAGCATAATGCTGTACCTAAAATATTTAGTCAATTTGAATTCTTTAAGACGTTACAAGAGATTCCACTGACATCCTCCGCGAATGTGGTTCTTGCTTTTGATGAAAAAGCTATTAGGAATAAAATAGATGGGACAGGTTTTCAAGTTGCTCGTAACAGTAATAAATACCGAATTACGGCATGTACATGGACTAATAAAAAATGGCCAACGACAACACCAAAAGGAAAAGTGTTACTTCGTTGCTATGTTGGAAAGCCGACGGATCAAGAAATTGTAGAATTGTCCGATGAAGAAATTACAAAAATAGTAATAAGCGATTTAAAACAGGTGATGAAACTTAAAGGAAAACCTGAATTTTCTATTGTCACACGATGGAAAGATTCCCGCCCACAATATACAGTCGGTCACTTGGAAAGAATAAAAGAAATTAGAGAAAATATAACAAAACATCTACCAGGAGTTTATTTAATTGGTAGTTCCTACGATGGATCAGGAATCCCTGATTGCATTGCAAGTGGAGAAAAAATTGCACATGAAGTAGTAAATAACTTAGCTTAAATAGGAAGACGTTGATCAAACATTATCAACGTCTTTTTAAATAAAAAAATACAACTGCGATGCAGCTGTACCAATTTTAAATAATTAGGAAGATTCATTGGGATTGAAAGGCCAACTGAAATCGCTACGTCTTATCGCGACGTAGGCACTAACACACGCCTTGTGTCTTGAAAACCCCACTGAATGAGTTTCACTTTATCACGTCTTAACTGGCTGTAAAGACCCCCACTTCAAGAATTCGGGTTAACCAAGAAATCTAAGTGGGGGACAACAGCCAGTAGCGCCCTGATAAGTTCAACTAACAATCAGTGGGGGATGCAAGAAAACCCCCACTGATTGAGTTTAACTTTATAGTACGTCTTGTTATATTAATTGCAATAACAAGAAATTACTTGATATTAATTACCTAGCCGGATGATCGCACTCATCACAAATATTGCCATAACAATCGGCTTTTTCGTGGATTTCCCCTCCACAAACATGGCATTGTTTTTTAGGTAAATTTCTAAAGAATTCGATTATATTGATCATGAAAATTTCCCCCCTTAGAAAATTGTTCTAGAAATTCATTGAACTGTGTAGTATATTAGTTTCTGTTTTATACCAATGTTGTATAACAGAGATGGTATAAAAAAAGGCAATCTAGGGTTATCTCGCTGGATGGTCACACTCATCACAGATATTGCCGTAGCAATCGGCTTTTTCGTGGATGTCACCGCCACACTGTTTACATTGCTTTTTAGGTAGGTTTTTGAAAAAATCAATTACGTTCATCATGCTTTTGTTTCCCCCTTTTGTTATTGTACTATTATTGTATTACAACAGTATGTAAAGTGTCAACGCTGTTTTATAACATTTTTTAAAAAATAAAGGAGTGTCTTTTATGAAGCTTACTGTAATAGGCTTTTGGGGAGGTTATCCGGCAGTAGATGGTGCAACCTCTTCTTATTTATTAGAAAAAGATGGGTATTCACTATTAATAGATGTTGGTAGTGGTTCCTTATCTAAATTACAAAAATATAAACATGTTTCTGACCTTGATGCTGTGATTGTATCTCATTATCACCATGATCATGTTGCTGATATCGGAGTATTACAATATGCAAAATTAATTGAGTATTATGTAACAAAGAATGATGCAGTTTTACCTATTTATGGACATACTGAAGATAATAAAGGTTTTAAAACCCTGTCCCACACTTACACGAAGGGAATAGCTTACAGTCCTAATGAAGAATTACAGATTGGCCCTTTTACAATTACTTTCTTAAGAACGAAACATCCTGTGCCATGTTTTGGAATGAGAATTACAGATGGTGAATCTGTTGTAGTATACACAGCAGATTCTAGTTATCAAGAAGAATGGGGGACCTTCGCTAAAGATGCAGACTTGCTTATAACAGACTGTAATTATTATGCTGGGCTTGATGGTTCTAAAGCCGGTCATATGAACAGCGAAGAAGCTGGCCGAATTGCGGGGATTGCTAGTGTGAAACAGCTACTATTGTCTCACTTACCACAATATGGGGATAGAGAACAATTAATTACAGAAGCGAGGCAATACTATACTGGAGAAATTCAATTAGCAAAAGAAGGATTAACTTGGAGAAGAAATAATTCAGAGCGTTTCCCTTTGAATTAAGGTATACTTCGATTAAAATATAATGGGTAGAAAAAACGACAGGAGTTGATAGGTTATGAAGTTTATCGATAACAAAGGTATCACAGATCCAATGGTTAATTTAGCTATTGAGGAATATATTCTTGAAAATTTTGGAGAAAAAGATACATATTTGCTTTTTTATATTAATAAACCATCAATTATCATTGGTAGAAACCAAAATACGATTGAAGAAATAAATACAGATTATATTGATGAAAAAGGTATTAAAGTGGTACGTCGTCTATCTGGTGGTGGGGCCGTTTACCACGATGAACAGAATTTAAACTTTAGCTTTATAACGAAAGATGATGGGGAAAGTTTTCAAAACTTCGCTAAATTTCTAAAACCAATTATAAAAGTGTTAAATAATATGGGTGTGCCAGCAGAACTTCAAGGGCGAAATGATGTTGCAGTCAATGGACGGAAAATTTCTGGTAATGCTATGTTCTCAACTAAAGGACGGATGTTTAGTCATGGAACATTAATGCTAGATTCTGAAGTAGAAGAATTAACAAGAGCATTAAAAGTGAAAAAGGAAAAAATAGAATCCAAGGGTATTAAGTCGATTCGTAGTCGGGTTGCAACTATTTCGGAATTCTTGGAAGAAAAAATTTCTATGGAAGAATTCAAAGAAACAATTTTGAAAAATGTTTTTGAAGTAGATGATGTGAAAGATGTGCCTCAATATGAATTAACAGAAGAAGATTGGGAAAGAATTTATGAGATTTCTGAAAATAGATATCAAAAATGGGAATGGAATTATGGGAAATCTCCATCTTATAATGCTCAAGAATCTCATAAATTCCCAGCTGGATTAGTAGACGTTCGTCTAGATGTTCAAAAAGGGATTATTAAAAACTGTAAAATTTATGGAGACTTCTTTGGCGTTGGAGATGTAAAGGAATTAGAAGAAAAATTAGTAGGAATTCGTCATGAACGCCAAGCAATTGAGGATGCATTGAAAGAAATAGAAGTGCCTCATTATTTAGGTAAAATTTCTAGAGAAGAATTTTTAAGTTTATTATATTAATTACAACACAGCCCATGTTTTGTGGGCTGTGTTTTCGATAGGAAAGAATAATACTATATTCTTCCTAATGAAGAGAGGGAGTTTTATAAAAAATGTTGAATTTTGTTAACAATTCCCACTTTTCACTATCATTTTTAGTCTATATTTGTTAAATTAATAGTAAGCTACTTTCTTTTCGTTTTCTAATGAAAGGAAGGTTATTATGATAGAAGAACTAGATACCTCAATTTTTGAAATAAGCCCTCTTACATTGGCAATTGTCGCAGAACAGAATGATCATAATGGAGTTATTACTAGAATTATGGAAGAAGACGAAGAATATATTGTTGATGTTACCCCATATCAAGTTATTAATTTTGCCTGCAAGTATTTTGGATCGAGTCTAAAAGGCAGGCAGGATGGAGCTAGGAATATCTCTGGGTTTACTAGTAAAATTCCAATATCCATAGATCCTTCAAGTGGTATGTATTTTTTCCCTACAACCTCACCTAAAAACCCCAAATGCTCTTGGATTTCCCATTCTCATATTGATAAAATTAGTAAGGTGACAGAACGTAAAACTAAGATTCTTTTTAAAAATGGAAAAAAACTAATATTAGATGTATCCATTAGAACGATACTAAACCAAATACAACGAACAGCACAGTTTCGTTTTCTACTTGATAAGCGTCTTAATTATTTACAGCAACAGAGTCCTGAAATGATAGCAGAGCCTTTTCCATTAATTTTCGAATAACTTCTTCCACTTTCTTGCGAATAGCTGGATTAAAATAATTTTTCTTTTCTTCTCTTCCATGACAAAGGAAAAGAAAAGAGGAAAATGAATCATTTTTATTTAATTGGATGACTTGCATTCCCTTGTCTTGCATTATTTTTCGAAGTTTTTTACGTTCCTTTCTCGCGAGCAGTGTCATTTTCTCTATGAGTTCGAGATAGGGCTCATTAATTTTAAAGTTTCCATTTTTAATATGGTTCATATCTTGATTTAATACGACGATTGCCATGGAAAGAAATAAAAAATTAGTTGCAATTTTTAGCTCATCATCATTAAGATATCGCATATGAATTCCTCCGTTACAGAACAAACGTTCTTACTTTAATCATATTATATGATAAAATGAAGATAAAATACAACATAAATTAATATTTTTTAGTAAAATGAAAGAAAGTAGCTTAATTCATTTTAGAAAGTATGTAGATAGCTTCATTTAGGATAGAATGAGAATACATACATGAGGATGTTCAAAAAGTCCGGTAAAAATGATATGCCCCGTCAAAAGGGGGATGTCGACGCCTGAGCGCAGTGCCCGTTTTTAGTCGGCCTTCCTTTTTGAACACAACCTCTATGGAAAAAAAGTAGAACATTTACATAATGAGGAGTATTAATTTGATGTTGATGAACATTAACTTTTCCAATTGGCAAACGGTGCTCCAAAACGAGGGAACCGAAGATTTTATTATGCAATTATTGGAGCAATATGAAGGATTAGGTCCAGTTCCCGGCTTTTTGCTCCCTTTTATCGAAGCATTTTTGCCTTTTTTACCGTTGATTGTTTTTGTCTTAACGAATGCCGCAGCATATGGATTATTAGAGGGATTTTTATTATCATGGCTTGGGGCTAGCTCTGGTGCAATCGTTGTTTTTATTATTATAAGACAAATAAGAAACAGAAAATGGGTAAAGAAATTAAGAAAAAATAAACAAGTAAGTGCGGTTACATCATGGGTAGACAAGCATGGCTTTGGACCATTGTTTGTTTTACTTGCTTTTCCGTTTTCCCCATCATCTATTATTAATATTGTAGCTGGATTATCGAAAATTAGTATTCAACAATTTGCATTAGCGGTTCTTCTCGGTAAATCTGTTATGATTTTTTCCATATCATATGTAGGATCAAGTATCTTGGAATTTGCAGAAAAACCGATGAAGACGATTATCGTATTAATCATTATTGGCTTGTTCTGGATTATCGGAAAAGTCATTGAAAAGCGACTAGAGAAACGTGCAGCAAGAAATAACTAACCAAATTATACAACTATAATAGAGCTTCTATCTTTGGCGGATAAAAAAGTATATACTTTTTTATCCTGCATAAGTGCAACTAAGGTATTCGCCTAAAGGCTTGGCGAATACCAGGTTGTACTAAGTAAAATAGAAAAGATAGAAGCTTTATTTATGAGTAAAAAAAAGTTATGAATGGAGGAGAAATATGGGACTCCGGTTTATTATAGGAAGGTCAGGAACAGGGAAAAGTGGAAGGGTCATGGATGAAATAAAAGAAAAGCAATTAGAAAATCCATTAGGAAAGCCACTTCTATACATTGTTCCAGATCAGATGACTTTTCAACAAGAATACACTTTATTTCATGATAAAGAATTAACAGGAAGTATTAGAGCGCAAGTAGTAAGTTTTTCAAGGCTTGCTTGGCGCATTTTGCAAGAAACGGGAGGAGCAACCAAACAATTTATCAGTTCCGTTGGTATTCAAATGATGCTCCGAAAAATTATTGAAGAAAAGCAAGGCGAATGGTTTACTTTTCATAAAGCGATGGAAAAACAAGGATTTTTAAACCAATTGGAACAGATGATTACTGAATTTAAAAGATATCAAATAACCCCCGAAGTTTTAAAAGCACAGATTGAACACATGAATCAATTTGTACATAAGGAACCTGGGGAAGTAGCATTAACGAATAAATTAGAAGATTTATTATATGTTTATGAAAAGTTAGTGTTTGCATTAAAAGGTCACTATGTAGATAGTGAAGATCAACTGCAGATTTTGTCAGAAAAGATAAAAGAATCGACATTGTTACGAGGTGCAGAAATCTATATAGATGGTTTCCATAGTTTTACCCCAAAAGAGTTAACCGTTGTGGAACAATTAATGAGAAATTGTAGCTCAGTCACTGTTACATTAACATTAGATAATCCCGAAAATATCAAAAATGAAATGGATTTGTTTTACCAAACGACAGAAACATATCATATATTAAATCAAATCGCTGCAGAGAACCATATCCCAATTGATGAAGTAGTTCGAATGGATCCGGAAAAAGGGAAATTTAAAGATCGTCCTTATTTTGCCCATTTGGAAAATTACTTTGATACGAGGCCTGTTCCCAATTTTGAAGGCAATGCCAATATACAGATTGCAGAAGCGGTTCATCCACGGGCGGAAGTAGAAGGGGCGGCACAGGAAGTTCTTCGTTTAGTAAGAGAAGAAAATTATCGTTTTCAGGATATTGCGATATTCATAAGGCAATCGAATGTGTATCACGATTTAATTCATACGGTATTTGCTGATCATGGAATCCCTGTGTTTATTGACGAAAAACGTACGATGTTAAATCATTCTTTAATTGAATTTATACGTTCAGTATTAGATATTGTCGAGGGGAACTGGAGATATGATGCTATTTTCCGTGTTTTAAAAACGGGGTTTATTCCAAAGACGGATGGAGAGTATCCGCTAACCAATGATGCAATAGATGAACTAGAAAATTATGTACTAGAGTATGGTGTCCGTTCTAGAAATCGTTGGTTTAGTGAAAAGGAATGGAAGTTTCAACGATTCCGAGGGTTTGATCAAGCTGCACAAACAAACCACGAGAAAGAAACACAAACTAAAATTAACCATTATCGTGCCCAAGTTGTTCAAGCCCTGAAACAATTTGATGAGGATATTCGTGAAGCGAAGACGGTAATGGAATATTGTGAAATTATATATTTATTAATAGAAAGACTAGGGGTACCATCGCGTTTGGAAAAAATGCGTACCTATTACGATGATGAAGGTCTACTCGAAAAAGGCAGGGAGCAGGAACAAGTATGGAATGCAGTAGTTCAACTATTCGATGAAATGGTGGAAATGGCTGGAAAAGAAGAAATGACATTATCCATCTTTCGTTCAGCACTTGATGCTGGCTTCGAGACATTAACATTCTCTCATGTTCCACCAAGTATCGACCATGTCATTGTTGGTTCCATCGACCACTCACGTATTAGTGGAATTAAATGTTCATTCTTATTAGGGGTAAATGATGGTGTATGGCCAATGAAGCCGCCTGCGGATGGAATGATAAGTGAAGAGGAAAGAGAAGTGTTAGCCACGCAAGGGATTCAACTTGCAGACAGTAGTAAACGTCAACTTCTTGATGATTGGTTTTATATGTATTTGGCATTCACAGCTGCGAAAGATCGTCTATGGGTTAGCTATCCCTTAAGTGATGAAGAAGGAAAAGGAAAAATGCCTTCACAATTATTGAAACGGTTAGAAGATTTATTTCCTACATGTAAGGAACGGTTATTGCTCCAGGATCCAGATGATTTATTCGAGGCTGAACGATTTGTAACCTCACCTGTGAAAACAAGGTCAGCTCTTACTGCCCAATTATCACGTCACCAAAAAGGTTATCCAATACAACCAATCTGGTGGGATGTTTTCAATTGGTATGTTGAAAACCAACCGAAAAATGGTACGACCTATAAAGTTTTACAAAGTCTCTATTATCAAAATGAACCGAAAGATTTAGATGAGGAGACAGTGAAACAATTATATCCAAAAGAAATACATGCAAGTGTAAGTAGATTTGAATCTTATTTCAGGTGCTCTTATCAGCATTTTGCGAAATATAGTTTGAAACTAGATGAACGGAAGACGTATAAGTTAGACGCCCCAGATATTGGAATGCTTTTCCATGAGGCGATTAAAATAATTACGGAATGGATTCAAAAAGAAGGCAAAGATTATTCTACTATTGATCGAACAGATGCGAATACGTATGCGAAAAGAGCAGTAGGTAATTTAGCTCCAATATTGCAACATCAAATATTGCATAGCTCCAATAGACATAAATATATTAGCCAAAAGTTGGAGGAAATTATTGCGAGAGCGACTTACATTTTAAGCGAGCAGGCACGCTTAAGTCATTTTTCTCCGGTTGGTTTAGAGTTAGGATTTGGGCTTGGCGAGGACCTTCCACCTTTAACTATGAATCTTCCTAATGGATATCAATTATTACTTAGGGGCCGTATTGATCGTGTGGATAGAGCGACGAATATAGATGACTTATACTTACGAATCATCGATTATAAATCTAGTTCAAGAGGACTTGACTTAATGGAAGTATATTATGGATTAGCATTACAAATGCTCACCTATTTAGATGTCGTTCTTACACATTCAGAACGATGGTTGAAACAAAAAGCAACTCCTGCTGGGGTATTGTATTTCCACGTACACAATCCAATGATTTCAAAAGACGTGAAATTAGATTCAGAGCAAATTGATGAGGAGATTTTCAAGAAGTATAAAATGAAAGGCTTATTACTTTCAAATGAAGAGATTGTAAGAATGATGGATACGGATATTGATTCTGTAAATATGAGTCCTATTGTGCCCGCAGGATTTAAAAAGAACGGAGAATTTAAAAGTAGTTCTAACATTGCCGGAGAAGAAACATTTAATCAGTTACAATCCCATATTCATCATTTGATGGAGCATGCAGGTTTGGATATTACTTCTGGTAAAGTCCACTTAAATCCATATGAAAATAAAAACCAAATTGCGTGCACTTATTGTCCATTTCTTTCTGTTTGTCAATTTGATCCGATTTTAGAAGAAAATAATTACCGTAAATTAAAGAATATGAATGATAAAGAAATTTTAGAGAAAATAAGGATGGAGGATATCGATGGTTAGTTGGACAAAAGAGCAAGAAGAAGCGATTTATACAGATGGAGCCGATATCCTTGTTGCAGCGGCTGCTGGTTCTGGAAAAACAGCCGTTTTAGTGGAACGAATTATTCAAAAACTATTAAAACGAGATCAACCGGTTGATATTGATTCTTTGCTAGTTGTAACGTTTACGAATGCAGCTGCAGCAGAAATGCGGAGTCGAGTAGGGCTGGCTTTAGAAGAAGCGTTGGAACAAAATCCTAGTTCAATTCATTTGAAAAAGCAGTTATCGTTATTACAACGAGCCTCCATTTCTACTTTGCATTCCTTTTGTTTGGAAGTAATACGTAAATACGCTTATTTGATCGATATCGATCCTGCTTTCCGTATCGCGGATGATATGGAAGCAGATTTAATGAAACAAGATGTGATGGATGACTTGTTTGAAGAATGGTATGGAATGGAAGGAGAGGAACAAGAAAAATTCTTTTCTGTTGTTGATCGTTTTTCGAGTGATCGAAGTGATGTGGATTTGGAGAAGGTAATTCTAGATTTACATACATTTGCGATTCAAAATCCTTGGCCATACGAATGGTTAGACAGTCTAGCTAAAAGTTACGCCATACCAGAAAACTTTCAAGAGGAAGATTTAAATTGGTTAAATCTTATGAAAGAAGAAGTGAAAAACCAATTTTACGCAATGGAACAGGAAATGTATTTAGCATTGGAAATGACAAGAGAAAGTGATGGACCTTATCAATATGCGGAAACCATTGACAACGATCTTGCTTTATTAGAGGTAGCCAAACAGCATATAGGGAACTGGGACGATTTACAAAACTACTTTCAAGAACATACATTTAAAGCCTTGTCTAGAAAAAAACAAGATTGCGATGAAATGAAAAAGGAACAAGTAAAAAATTTAAGAGATAGTTATAAAAAGCGTTGGAAGAAGATGGTAGATAAATGGTTTAACCGAAATCTTGCTGGTCATATAGAAGATATGCGAGAACTTTCTCCGGTTATTAAACAGTTAACAACATTAGTGAAACAATTTGATGCTAAATTTACCGAACAAAAAAGAGAAAAAGCGTTGGTTGATTTTTCCGATTTGGAACATTACTGTTTACGGTTATTGTTAGATGAACAGTCAACCTCCGAGAAGCTCATTCCATCAAGTGTAGCTGTTCAATTTCAACAACAATTTAGCGAGGTTTTAGTAGATGAGTACCAAGATACGAACCTCGTGCAAGAAACGATTCTTTCTCTTGTTAGTGAGCAAGGGGGAAAAGGAAACAGGTTCATGGTAGGGGATGTGAAGCAGAGTATCTATCGGTTCCGCCACGCAGAACCATCCCTCTTTATTCAGAAATATAAACAATTTGCTAATGAGGGTTCTGTTGGAATTCGAATTGATCTAGCTAGGAATTTTCGTAGTAGAGAGCAAGTATTAATAGGTGCGAACTATATTTTTCGTCAAATTCTTGATGAAACCTTAGGAGATATTGACTATGATGAAAAAGCCGAACTTATCTACGGAAATAAAATGTATGATGAGTACGATTTCCCTAAGCCTAATCCGGAATTGATTATTATTGATCGTGATGCTGAGGATGAAAAGGATGCTACGGATGAAGGTGAAGAAAGCTTTCAAGATTTAGAAAAGGCGCAAATTGAGGCACGTGCCTATGCCGAAAGAATAAAGTCGTGGCTTGGTCATGAAGATGAAAATAAACCTTTACAAGTTTACGATAAAGGTTTAGGGATTCAACGTGATATTCAATATCGAGATATCGTCATCTTGCTTCGTTCTATGACATGGGCACCAACGATTGTTGATGAATTAAAAAATCAAGGGATTCCAGTTTACGCTGAACTATCTTCAGGATATTTTGAAGCGATTGAAGTGAAAATTATGATTAGTTTACTTAAAACAATCGATAATCCTAGACAAGATATTCCGCTTGCATCTGTTCTGAAGTCACCAATTGTTGGTCTAACAGAAAATGAATTAGCCAAAATACGCCTAGTCGATAAATATAATCCTTATTATGATGCTTTAAAAATATATAGACAGCAAAATTCTGATGAGACAGCTGAAAAAATTTCCGATTTTCTTAAAAAATTAAATCAATTTCGCCTTGCATCAAGACAGGGTGCATTGTCAGAGTTAATTTGGGATATTTACCAAGAAACGGGTTACTATGATTTTGTTGGTGGAATGCCTGGTGGGCGTCAGCGTCAAGCGAATTTACGTGCGTTATATGATCGTGCAAGAGGTTATGAAAGAACCTCATTTCGTGGGTTATTCCGTTTCTTACGTTTTATTGAAAGAATGGAGGAGCGGGGAGATGATCTTGGGTCAGCGCGTGCACTAAGTGAACAAGAAGATGTTGTACGAATTATGACCATCCATAAAAGTAAAGG
The DNA here is from genome assembly GCF_001659985.1 of Oceanobacillus sp. Castelsardo. Lineage (GTDB taxonomy): Bacteria > Bacillota > Bacilli > Bacillales > Amphibacillaceae > Oceanobacillus. The sequence goes on along the minus strand of NZ_LYCS01000009.1, from coordinate 118,692 downwards.
ATTGGAATTTCCTGTTGTTATTCTTGGTGCCATGGACAAACAATTTAATATGCAGGATTTAAACCAGAAGTATTTACTGCATAAAGACTTAGGTTTCGCTAGTAAATTTATTGACCCTATAAAAAGAATTATGTATCCAACGTTGTTCTATCATGCCGTACAAGGAGAACAGAAACGAGAGTTATTAGCGGAAGAAATGCGTGTCCTTTATGTTGCGTTAACGAGGGCAAAAGAAAAGCTTGTTATGATAGGAAATGTTACTTCCTTCAAGAAAAAATTAGAAAAGTGGCAGAGGATGATTGACCATTCTGAGTGGATTTTACCAGCGTTTTTTCGTATGGCAGCTGTTTCCTATTTGGATTGGGTGGGACCGGCTTTAATGCGCCATCAAGATGGTGGTTCCTTACGTTTAGGTGACGTGAAGGATGTCGTTTTAAAAGATATTCAAATTGATCCATCAAAATGGGATATATCGGTTGTTCATGCAAGTAATTATACAAATTTGGACGAAACATCAACCGAATTCGACCAGGTCTTAAAAGAGAAAGTGCTCGGCTGGAAAACAATAGATACTCAAGATGAAGAGTGGAAGGAAATAGTAGCAAATAGGTTGTCTTATACTTATCCATATGAACAAGCTGCATATTCCCGAGCAAAACAGTCGGTAACAGAAATAAAAAGGCAGCGGGAAATCAAAGATGAATACAGCGCGGATCAACTTGTGAAGGAATTTAAGCCACCGATTGTGAAACGACCTAATTTTATGCAAAAACAAAAAGTTATCTCAGCTGCAGAAAAGGGGACTGCGATGCACACCGTTATGCAACATCTTCCCCTTACAAAAGCCCTTAACAAAGAAGAAATAGATGAGCAGTTAGAAGTTTTTGTAGAAAAGGAAATTTTAACAAGACAAGAGGCAGATATTATCGATATTCCTGCAATTGAGAGTTTTTATGAGACGGAATTAGCTGCTATTATGTTGAAACAAGCGACATCGATTCATAGGGAGGTTCCTTTCAGTTTAACCCTTCCTGCAAATGAAGTGTATGCAAACTGGGCGGGTGGAAAGGAGCGAGTACTAATTCAAGGGGTAATTGATTGCCTTATACCTTATGAAGAGGGATGGATTATATTAGACTATAAGACGGATGCCATCCATGAGGATATAACAGATAGATTGAAGAATAAGTTAATCAAAAGATATGAAACCCAAATGAATCTTTATCGCCATGCTATTGAGGAAATATGGAAACAACCAGTGAAGGAAACATACTTGTATTTCTTTTCAAAACAACTCGTTGTTGAAGTACCAGAAAAAATGTAAGAATAATAACACTCTACAGAGATTATTGACCTGTAGAGTGTTTTTTTAAAATTAACCTTAATAAATCGTGATGGTCACGTCCAGCTTCAGTGCCTAGCGAGACTTCCTTCACCTTCGTACGACGGGCACATCAGCTTTTGTTCACGCATTGGCAGTCTGATTTTGATCAGCTATATCGGGGTCGTTTGTTCCAGTATTACTAATTCCTGAATTGGTATTAATAAAATCCCCCGTATTAAATCCACCGGAACCAGCATTTGTTTTAGAGGAACTTTTTGGTGCTAAATAAAACGAATCACCAAAATTAATGACACCTCCATCAACACTATTTATTCTTATTGGGCCAACAATTGATGGCATGTTAACACCTACTTTTGGTTATCAATTTTCTAAATAGCATATGACAACAACACATTTATAGTTAAATATTAATCTTCTATAATAACATGACGGAAATGTTTTATTCTAGATTCTGCGGCAATTTTATCTAAGTTTCCTAACTGAAAAATAGAAGAAGAGCTAATTGCCATAACGTTTGAATTTTGTACGTAAATATTGGGATTATGAGTAAAAGTTCTCTTTATTATATTTGTTTTAGATTCGGGAAAATGAGCCTTTTGAGAAAAAATAGAATAGTCCTCGAACTTTAACTCCCCTCGAAAAGTCGCGCCTTCTTTTTGCAAAGCAATAACTTTTGAAACTGGATTTCCTAGATGTGTGTCCCCAACATTTAAAAACGAGCCATCCGTGATGGAAACCACATTTACACATTGAACGTTAGCTGTACGTTTAAACAATTAAACCCTCCCCTCATTATGCGACCGGAGATAGTGGAACTAAATTAATAACGGAGTAACTCTCAGGAGGTGTATCAAAAAAAGATGATAAAACAATCGAATCATTATCACCAATTAAAAAGATAGAAGAAGAAGCGATTGCGTCAATTTGAACATTGGCAACATGTAATTCGTAATTATGAACTTCCATTATCATTTGTTATTCTCCTTTATGTTTTTTCATATAAGTAGCTAAGGAATGTTGAATTTCTTCCTTTACCTTCGTTTTTATAAAATTTTCAAACTCTTGGTCATTAGAAGTTGCATTATTTTTTTCGGCTTGCTCCTTATAATAAGAAATTCGATTTGGCAACTGTTTTTGAATATCTTGAAGTAATAAAGATTGATGAGAGCTATCAATGGTCCGTTCATGTGTATTGGCTAAGCTATCAATCATGCTGGGTCCGGATTGTTGCAGCCAATTATTAAGATCTGTACAAAGTTTCTGATTAAAAGATGGCAAACCTTGGGCTGTCGAATTGGTTTGACCAAGAGCGAAATCCTCTATTTGCTCCAAGTTTTCAGGAGAAAGTCCGATATGAAGACTGCCTGATAACGTTTCAATTTTTAATTGATCAAATTTATATTCGACTTTTTCAATATTAACTCTGTCCATTGGATCTTGATTTTGATTTGATTTTAGCTGTCGTACTTGGTCTTCTAAGGTTTTCATCCGACTTTCTAGATTTTGTATATGTTGTTGTAATTCATAAAAGTATTGATTCCAGTCTTGACCATACATTGCATTGCCCTCCAATACATAAGCTCATAACAAGTTGCATGACAAATGCCTAGATTATTTTATGCGATAGTTTCGAAGTTGTGATTAAGCATTTGGAGCTAAGGGAACGAGAGGGGCATAAGGTTCTGTTTCAGCTTCAGCCGGTTCGGCAATATCAGTAAACCCCCCACTGTTTTGCAAATCAGACTGGGCTTGAATACTACCAGTACTACCAATTTGTACAACAGAAGAATTGGTGATGGAACCAATTTTTAAAAAATCAATATGGATTGTTTGTTGAATGGTCATATTCATTATTGTCACCTCATCTAACTACAGGTTGATCTATTTTATCTATGTCATTCACGATTGTACTCGATTTATCTAAGTGGATTCTAATTCCATTTCCTGTATTAAAGGATCCGCCACCAGCATACGTTTTCGCAGTACTTTGTGGCAAGATGGAATATACGTCCCCAATATGAAATACACTTGAATTGGAAACACTGATTACTTTAATCGCTCCAACGATTGCAGGCATATAAACATCCTCCTTCATCACAGTTTATGCTTCATTTTAAAAATGTGCGAATGTCCATGTTCATAAAAAAGGATGCTATAATAGAATTAGAATCTTAAGGATGGAGAAGGGAATGAACTATGAAAAATAATGCGATGCCATTGCAAGAATCGAATCGGTTAGAATGGATTGATGCAGCAAGGGGATTAGCGATATTTGGAATATTTATCGTAAATATTGGATCTTTTAGTGCACCTTATTTTATGTATGGTGGAGCAGAAGAAGCATGGACATCTAATGTAGATCAAGCTACTCTAATTTTTATTGATATCTTCTTTCAAGCTAGTTTTTACACATTATTCTCCCTTTTATTTGGATTTGGGCTACAAATGATGAGGGAACGGATAATGGCAAAGGGAAATAACCCTAATCTTATTTTATTAAGAAGATTATTCATTTTATTTTGTTTTGGTGCCATGCATGCGTTCTTACTTTGGCATGGAGATATTCTATTATCTTATACATTAGTTGGTATACTGTCACTTTTATTCCTTCGTGTTAGGTCAAATGTGAAACTGGCAATTGGAACATTTTTAATGGGTGGGAGTGTTAGTTTTCTTTCTTATTTATTCTATTTAACTAAAGATTTTTTAGATTATGTAGATGTTGTCATGATTGAACAGTCTTATAAAAATTATCAAAGCAATGAAATAGGGTTGATTTGGTTACAGAATTATGAGGATTGGTTGTTCGCGAATAATCCTTTTAATCTTGTTTTTCTATTACTGGTACTGCTTCCTTTATTTTTATTCGGTATGTTTATAGCAGAGAAACGTTTGCTGCATGAACCTAAAAAATATAAATCTCTTTTAATCAAATGCTGGTTCGTTTCCCTTATTCTCTTTATCGGGTTGAAAATGGGAGCGTATCTGTTCGGGAACCCAGTATGGTTTTCTTATATTCAGGATAATGTTGGCGGAATGTTTTCAGCTTTATTTTATATTTTTTCTATTACACTTTTATCAGGAACAGTCTTAGGGAGAAAAATAATAAAACCTTTTACGTATGTCGGAAGAATGGCATTATCCAATTATATATTGCAGTCCTTTATTAGTTTCTTCTTGTTTTATGGAGTAGGGTTTGGTTTATATGGTAAAATTGGACCTTTTACCGGAGTAGTAATGGTTGTTATCATTTATATAGGTCAAATTATTTTCAGTAAGTGGTGGTTTAGCCGTTTCCGGTTTGGACCATTAGAATGGGTATGGAGAAGCCTTACGTATTGGAAGCTGCAACCATTTCTAAGAAAATAAATACCAAAAATGACCATTGTACTAGATTATGGTATGATATCGTTAGAATTAATGGAAATTGAAAGGGAGGATACATACTAGATGACACATATGCATATTACTTCGTGGGTACTAGGTTTTATTCTTTTTATTATTGCACTAGTCTTCCTTAACCAAGGAAAAGAAAAACCTGCGAAAATAGTTCACATGATTTTACGTCTTGATTACTTATTTATTTTATACACTGGTGGAAGCTTACTCGGAATTTACTTCCAAAGTATTCAAATGCCATTGTTTGCGGAAGCCATTACAAAATCAGTAGCTGGTATATGGTTAATTGCTGCAATGGAAATGATTTTAGTGAAAAAATCGAAAGGGAAACCAGTCAAAAGCTTCTGGATTCAATTCGTTATTGCTTTAATCATTGTCTTGATTTTAGGTTTTGTAAGATTACCGATGTAGTTTATCATAAACGGAAAAAACTGTCTAAATGGCAGTTTTTTTTATATCTGTAAGGGCGCTTCGGCTTTTGAGCATTTATGAACCATTTTCAACAATATTGTGAATCAGGTTGACTAATCGTTTGATTGGTTAATAATGAAAGGTGAATACATATTTTTGGGGGACAGTTGGATGAAAAAAGTAATAATGCTATTCCTAATAGCATGTGTTTTCTTCATAAGTAATGAAAACGCTGTGTTATATGCAGAAGAACAACAAATTCAAGAAGAAATTATCTATAACATCTTAATCGACCGATATAATAATGGCGATCATAGCATTGATTATAACGTTGATGTTAACGATCCGTATGCTTATCATGGAGGGGATTTCCAAGGAATTATTACAAGATTAAATGAACTTCAAGAACTTGGAATTACAACACTTTCTCTTTCACCAATTATGGCGAATGCTGAAAAAGGCTATCACGGTTATTGGATTGAAGACTTCTTTCAAGTGGAAGAACAATTTGGATCAATGGAAGACTTTCAATTGCTTGTGGAGGAAGCGCATAAGAGAAATATGAAGGTTGTCATTGAATATGTAACCCAATTTATCGCACCGTCGAATCCCATCGTTCAAGACTCAGAAAAAGCGGATTGGATAGTGGACCAGGAATTATCAGAACCCAAATGGATTAATGATACTGTGAAATTAAATTTGCAAAATGAAGCTGTTCAACAATATTTATTTGATGTTGCTGATTTCTGGATGAATGAAACTGAAATTGATGGCTTTAAAATTCAAGCGGTTGACCAAATGCCAGTTTCTTTTTTACAAGCGTTAACGGAACATATTAAATCTATAAATCCTAACTTTTATTTAATAGGGGATATTCTTGAAGCAGATAAGAATAGTCAAGAAATATTAGTTAGTACTGGGATACAAATGATTGAAAATACCGCCTTAAATCAAACGATACGAGATACTTTCTTAAAAGAGGACAATGAAGTTTCTGATATTTACGAAGTTTGGGAAGGAAGCGGTAACCAACTACCAATACTCTATTTGGATGATATGTATTCGAAGCGGTTTACGCAAGAGTTCTCAGAAAATGGACGAAACTCATTGACAGCTTGGAAACTGGCATTGACATATATGTATACAACGCCAGGGGTTCCAATGATCTTCCAAGGTTCCGAGATTCCGATGTATGGGGAAGATGCGGTTGCGGCTCAAAGTCTTGTTCAATTTAATAGTGGGGATTCTGATTTACAAGAGTTCTTTCATAAAATATCATCCTTACGAACCCAATTTCCAGCATTACAATATGGGGATTTCGAATTAATAGATTCAAGTAATGCCATGAGTGTTTTTCGTAGGTCGTATGAAGGGGATACCTTATATATAGCAATTAACAATAGCAGTACATCTCAAGATATTACCGTGTCAGGTATAGAGCCTGGAATGCAATTGAGGGGGTATTTAGAAGATAATCTAGTACGTGCTAATGATAATGGAGATTATCGTATTGGATTACCTAGAGAATCCGTAGAAGTTTTTCATTTGCAACCAGACAAAGGATTAAACTGGGGATTTATTAGTTTTGTTTGTGGGATATTGCTACTCTTCGTTGTTGGGGTTATATATTTAAGTAGAAAACAAAAACAACGTGAAGCCGAGGAGTAAAAGGATATTTTCCTTTTGCTATATAATAGGGGGTGCAAAAAACGATTGGACTTATTGCATTAACACTAGTATTATGCGTTAGTCTTAGCACCATAATTTTAAGTGAAGTCACTGAATAAAATGAAGCGGCCATCTCAGATGGCCGTTCTCCCCATTTAGTATTCCTAACCAATTAAAAGTTATCTTACCCATTCACAATCGTTCCACCATTCACATGAATCATTTGCCCAGTTACATAGCTGCTATCATCGCTAGCTAAATACACATAAGCAGGTGCAACCTCTTTCGGTTGGCCAGGGCGCTTCATTGGGGTATTAGCTCCAAATGAATCCACTTTCTTTTTATTAAAAGAAGCAGGAATGAGTGGTGTCCAAATCGGACCTGGAGCAACAGCATTGACTCGAATACCTTGGTCAGCCAAAGCTCCGGACAATGATCTAGTAAATGAAGTAATTGCCCCTTTTGTTGCTGAATAATCAATCAAATCTACGTTTCCCTTATAAGCAGTAATCGAAGAAGTATTAATAATCGAACTTCCTTTTTTTAGATGAGGAAGGACAGCTTTCGTTAAGTAAAACATACTGAATATATTCGTTCGGAATGTTTTTTCTAACTGTTCACTTGTTATGTCTAAAAAACTTGGTTGAGGATGTTGTTCTGCAGCATTATTTACTAATATATTAATTTGATGAAAAGTATCAAATATCTTTTTTATTGCTTCCGAACAAAAAGCTTCATTACCTATATCTCCACTTATTAATAAACATTTTCTACCTTCCTGTTCCACGAGTTCTTTTGTCTTATTAGCATCGTCATGTTCATTCAGGTAAATAATCGCAACATCTGCTCCTTCTTTAGCAAAATGTACGCTCACCGCTCGACCAATGCCACTATCTCCACCAGTAATTATAGCTATTTTGTTCTTTAACTTATTACTACCTTCATAATCATGGCGGATAAATTCTGGATTTGGAATCATCTCTGATTCGATTCCAGGTTGTTTTCCTTGAACTTGTTTAGGTGGAGTAATCTTCCCGTTATGATGCTCCATACCCATTCACATCTCCTCCTTCATCATTAATGTACCCTTAGAGGAAGAATCCAATCATGATGAAAAAGGTAAAAGAAAAAAATCCTTTTTAAAAAGGACTTTTTCTTTTAAATATTAATAAATTACCGCAATGTCACTACCATTTTTGTAATCAAATGCTGATACGGCACCTTGCTCATGCAAGTATGCAAAGATATGCCGATAGTCTTTCACATCAATTTCCCCCATAATGTATTTCTGCTGATAAAAATCAAGTAAGTCGTTAACTGAATCTGGCATGTAATTTCGAGCTGACAAATATCTGTCTACTAAGTCGAAAATATGCATTTAGATTCCCCCTTGTTAAAGTGTAAGACTTTATATCTATATTTAATTGAATATATGTTAAAAAAATAGATATCATGCTTTTTATCTGAAAGTTTTCATGTGGTAAGGTGCACTATTAATCTGGTTTAGGTTTATTAGAAAAGAATAGTGCTATCGTTCCGGGACCTGCGTGTGCTCCTATAACGGAACCAACCATTTCAATTACAATTTGCTTTTCGTTAACACCAAATTTATCTTGAATCATGATGGAAAGTTGCTCGGCCCTTTCACGATCATCACCATGGCTTATCCCAATTGTTTGATTGGTGAAATCTGCTCCTCGCTCTTCCATTAATTCTAGCATTCGACTTAAAACCTTTTTGGATCCTCGAATTTTTTCGAGTGGAACCAACTTTCCATCTTCTACGTGTAGTATAGGTTTTACTTTTAATAAAGTTCCAACAAAAGCTTGCGCCTTACTAATACGTCCTCCACGTTTTAAGTATTCTAAATCATCCACGGTAAAAACATGTTCCATATGTTCAGATTGATATTTCACTGCATCTATCACTTCATCTAATGAAGCTCCTTGTTTAGCAAGTTTTGCAGCATGTAATACAACTAAACCTTGCCCAAGGGATGCGCATTTTGTATCAATAACATGTATTGGTGCATTAGGATACTCTTCCTTTACTTCCTGTTCCATCATTTTCGCTGTTTGATATGTTCCTGAAAGTTGGGAAGAGAAAGCTATGTATACTAATGGCTTATTTTCTTTTGCGTGGGTAATGAATATATCTTTAAATGTTTGTGGAGAGATCTGGGAGGTTTTTGGTGCTTTTCCTTGTCTCATGGCATCATAAATAGTTTTTGCTTGAATCGTTACACCGTCTTCAAAATCCTGTTCATCTAGATGCACTTTTAACGGTGCAATTTGTATGTCTAACTTTGAATACTGCTCTTCCGATAAATCGCAACTAGAGTCAGTAAGTATTTGAATTTCCATATAATCACTCCTAAAAAGAAATCTTTCTTTAAGTTTATAGCGATAACGAAATTTAGTCAAAATAAAAATGCAAATCGATTTTAAGGATTTTTAGAATAGTTTACCTTACTTCACAAAGGTGGTTAAATTTTGGAAAAGAGTTTACAATCTATCTATGCGGCGTTACTAAATCTCCCGCCTTCAAAAGCGGGAGATAAGTGCCGCCAAGCTTCGAAATAAGGGCGACTAAGTTTCAGGTGGAGTTAAAACTCTACCTGAAGCAAGTCTTCTTTATGATAGCTATAGTTATTTAAAAAGGTATGAGGAGGGAGAGAGAAAAAATGAAACAAATTATGTTATTGATATTAACCGTTGTTCTTCTAGTTGGTTGTAGCAACACTGACAGGTCGAACTCAGAAATCAGTACAACGAGTACAATAGATATTCGCAATGTGGATGTCCAGGTTGAAGAACTTACAGCCAATTTAGTAGCTGATGTAAAAACAACGCGTGAAGAAATATACTATCGAATAGAGATGGGTGAGGAAGTTTTGCAAGATGAAAAACCTATCCAACTTAATGGGGAAGAATGGAAGCCTTTTGAGATTGAATCCACGTTACCTGTAAAAGTAATGGAAGCAGAAGATGCCCCAATTTTTGTTATTTATGGAAAAAACGAAAAAGGTGAAACGACTAATCCTAACTACATACCAATAGAAATAAAATAGAGACCAAGAATAACTTTTGGTCTCTATTTTCTAGCGAAACGATTTCCTATTTGCGCTTTGCTTATGTATTAATAACCATACTTTTCCATTACCTCTACGACACGGGGTGTTAAGTCTTCCCATTCCGTATCAAATTGTTTATTAATTGTAATAAAGTTTTGATATCCAAAGACGTTATCAACGCCTTCCACTTTCATTAAATCGTTTAAAATATCGTGTTCACTTGTATTTCCTGGCATAACAGAAATACTGTTTGTACCTTCGAAAATAATTTTATCTGTTGTGAATTTCATAGCGTTTGGATTTGGTGTGCCTTCAACATGAATTGCCATATTTGTCATTCCTCCTCGAATACATACTTGTCTTTATATTACCAAATTATTTTTCATGATGAAAGTAACATCCCCTTCCCGTTATTTAAGGAAGGGGATGTTTATAAGCTTTTTGTTTTAAAGATGAGCAGAGGCTATTTTAACTGGTTCGATTGCTTCAACTGCTGCTCAAGTTGCTGTAGATGTTCCTTCTCTTGCGGAGATGCATCATCATATGCAGATTGAATCGCATTTTGTGCAGCCTGTTTATCAGCTTCACTAGCATTTCCATTAAAAAGGTTATTTACTGCATCTTTTGCTTGTTGAAATAAGTTGTTTTGCAATTAAAACCCTCCTATTTAAGCTCCTAGAGATTCTCTTGTCCATTCTCCTGTCTTTCGCGTTCAGCTAATGTAGAACGATAGGGGAAACGTTCGGCATGTCTTTTAACGGAATCAGAACCTTGCTGTACAAATCGACGTGATTTACTTCCTTTTCCCATACCTGAATTCCTCCTTAGAAATTAGAATGGATTCATCAGGAGTTCAACGGAAGCTTAACTCCTGAATGATGCTCAAGAAGTAAAACAAAAAGTGAACGTTTGTTGGACACGTTCAATTATAGTATGGATGGCCTGAACAAAATTAAGCGTGGTAATAATCGGGAATTAGCCCGAGTCTGTTCAGTCTAATTTTAAATACTTTTCAAGAAAGGTACCAATACCATTTTGTTCGTTCGTATTTGTTACATGATTAGCGACTTGTTTTAGTTCGTTAATAGCGTTCCCCATTGCAACACCAACGCCAACATAATCAATCATTTCTAAATCATTATCTTCGTCCCCAAAGGCAATGATATTTTCTTTTGAAATATTGTAGTATTTAGCAATTTTATGGAGGCCGACTGCTTTATTCATACCCTTTTTTATAATCTCTATAACATGATATGGAGCTCCCCAATTACGATGTTCGATGAATTCAGCGTGAAAATCCGTTAAATGGCTACGCAGTTGTTGAACATCTTTTTCGTTTGGAAAAATAAGAAGGGAAGTTGGATCTTCCGTTAATTTGTTTTTTAGATTGCCAATCGTAAACGGAGGATCGTTTTTGACTTCTTGAAAGAGTTCAATAACTTCTTCATCAAATTGCTCAAGGTACACATCATCCATTACCTCAGCTAAAATATTCCGCACATTTAAGTCATAGCTTGCTTCAATAATCTTTTTAGCTGTTCTTAATGACATTGGATTATGTAGTACATCCCACTTTTTTTCAGTTGGATGATGAATGAGTGCACCATTAAAATTTACCATAGGTGTATTTAGGCCAAGTTCGTGGTAATAATCTATACTTGACCGATGTGGTCTCCCAGTAGCAATAACAACTATGTGGCCTTCGTTCATAGCTTTAAATAACGTTTGTTTCGTACGATGATTTATTTCTTTCTTATCTGTTAACAACGTTCCATCTAAATCTAGCGCAATTAAGTATTTCTTTGACATTCCATTCACCCCATTTGCATTTAGAAAACTTGGCATTCGCCTAAAGGCTTTAGCAAATGCCTTAGTTGCACTTATGCAGTAGGAAAGTTTTATACTTTCCTTTCTGCCAAGTTTATAGTGGAAAAGGCATAATGTAAAGGTGCAATATGTTTACTAAATTTGCAAGAAGGAGTTCAACAGGCTTAAAATATAGTTATTAAGATATCAAGGAGAGACGTATCGTAATGATTGGTGTATTTAAAGAAGAAATAAAAAAGATACCTAGTTTAATCGTAGTTGAAGCTTCAAAAGAAAAAGAAAAATTGCCGACAGTAATTTATATTCACGGATTTACAAGTGCGAAAGAACATAATCTGGATTTAGCTTATTTACTTGCTGAGAAAGGTTTCCGGGTTATTTTACCAGATAGTTTACATCATGGTGAAAGGGAATTTGATATAGAACCGGTAAAGAGAACGTTAGCTTTTTGGGAAATTGTAGTCCAAAATTTAAAAGATATTGAAACCATATATCAAGAATTAGAAGACAGACAAATCTTATTAGATGGAAGAATAGGTTTAGCTGGTACGAGCATGGGAGGGATAACAACATCTGCAGCGTTAACACAATTTCCATGGATTAAAGCAGCTGCCGTTTTAATGGGATCGCCTAAGCTTTCGATATTTGCAAGGGAATTAATTAAAAGTTATGAGGATCAGATAAAGATACCTAATTTTGATGAGATGATTGCTCAATTATATAATCAATTGAAGGATATTGATTTATCATTAAGAATGGATACATTGAAAGATCGACCGTTATTATTTTGGCATGGTGAAAAAGATTCGGTAGTACCATTTAATCATTCTTTTTCCTTTTATAATGAAGTGAAAGAACAGTACAACAATCAAGAACATATTCGTTATATAAAAGAAAAAAATCGTGATCATAAAGTTAGTCGTATGGCAAAGCTGGAAACTGTTAAATGGTTTGAAAAATACGTATAATGGGGTTAATTGATATACATCATTTAAAAAGTATAAAAAATATGTTTAAATATAGGAAAGGTATAAGAGGGAGGTAGTAATTGATGGATCAAGCACTTAAAGAAAATATTATGGGTGCATTAGAAAACGTTATTGACCCTGAGTTAGGTATAGATATTGTAAACCTAGGACTAGTTTATGACGTTGAGATGGACGAAGAAGGACTATGTTCGGTCATCATGACTTTAACATCAATGGGATGCCCGCTTGCTGGGCATATTGAACGTGATGTTAAATTTGTATTATCGGATATTCCTGAAATAAAAGAAATAAAAGTTGAGATTGTTTGGGAACCAGCTTGGAATAAGCATATGATGTCTCGTTATGCAAAAATTGCACTAGGTATTCCGGATTAAGAACAAAAGCGCAAGCGCCCGTTTAGCGACGTACGGACTGGACTGTGCCGTAGGAGATAAAGGAAACACGACGACCGTAGGGAGTCGATGTTGACTTATCGTACGGAGGTGAAGGAAGTCTCGCTAGTCGCTGGGCGCTGGAGCTGGATGCGGCCTTTCTTAAGAATAGATTTAATAAGGTTATCATCAATAATTTTAAAGAAAGCGCAAGCTCTAAAAAGGAGCTTGCGCTTTTGTTCTTGGTTATTTACAAAAAGAAAATAACTAACAATCCTACTATGACACAATAATAGGAGAAGTATTTTAAGTTTCCTTTGGCCATGATCCCCATAAACCATTTAAGCGCAAAATAGGTTGCGATAAAGGTTGTAATGAATGCAATGATATGTGGAATAAGCATAGTTTGGAATTCGGGACTTTGAATTAAATCTGGTATTTCGAGTAAGCCTGTCCCAAGACTAACTGGAATATATAATAGAAATGAAAACCGTAAAGCAGTATCTTGCTTCATACCTACTAACATAGATCCAACGATAGTTGCTCCTGAACGACTAATACCAGGAGTAACGGCTACTGTTTGTGCTAGGCCGACGATAATCGCATCTTTTGTTGATAAATCACCATCGTTTTTTCTACCACGAAGATTACGAATAATCCACAAGGCAACAGCAGTAATTAATAAAGTATAACCGACTACTTTTGTGCTACTTAAAGCTTCCCCAATTGCATCTCCAAATAATACTCCAACGACTCCGACTGGAATAGTAGCGATAACTAAGTAAACGATAAAGCGAAAATCATCCTTAGCAGCATCTTCTTTTTTAAAAACAAATAAGTATCCATTTTTTATTAAGCGAATAATATCTTCCCGATAAATGACTAAGACTGCAAGCAAGGATGCAAAGTTAACAAAGATTTCGAATGAAAGTCCTTCAGCTTCAATGCCGAATAACTCACGGAAAATAATTAAATGGCCACTAGATGAAATGGGAATAGGTTCTGTTATTCCTTGAACTAAACCTAAAATAAAGTACTCAATCAACGTCCATAACTTTTCAAAAAAATCCAATTCATTCTCTCCTAACTTGTAATAAAATTCACCTCCAAAAATAATTCACCAACTAATAGGCTACTGAATAGTCTAGATGGTGAGGAGGTTGAAGGGATGAAACATAAACATATGTATGATTTATGTAAACAGCATATGCACTCATATGTACTAGCCGAAACAAATGATAATCAGAAATTTGATGGAATTTTAACAGGCCTTGATGAGGAATACGCTTATTTTGCTATTCCAATTGAACAAGGGAATATGGGGCAAATGATGGATTACCCACATCAGCCTGGCATGATAGGGAATATGCGAAATTATCCATCTCATCCAGGAATGATGAATGAACATACCCATGATCCCTACCAAAATGATTCACTTGGATACATGCATGGCGAACAAGAAGAAATGAGACAATTTGGTTATTATGGATACGGATATCCTGGCTATGGATATTACCCTAGAAGAAGATTTTCAAGACTTGTATTACCATTAGCTGCGTTAGTTGCCCTTACCGCATTACCGTGGTACTAAAACAAAGTAAACCCTTGCCATTTGGCGGCAAGGGTTTATCATCTAACCAATCTTTTAATTATCCTCTTTTAATAATCCGTCACCTAAAATAAAGGCTGCTACAGAGAATAATGCAGCTAAAATCAATGAATGAGAAAGTACAAATGGTTCTCCACCCATACTTGTCAATACATAAGAAATAGCAAAACTGATTAAAACTGCCCAAAAAATCGAAGCTATGTATCGCATTATTACACCCCACAATGAACTATTTATTTCTAGTTTTTTTAACAATTATAAATATAGTTTAACAAAAGAGAGCATAAAGGAAAAGCCTTATTTCTATAAAAAGAAAAGTAGAAATTTGAGGAGGTATAAAATGTCTATTTTAATTGTGAATTGTAATCATTGGATTGGTTTTCATATTATAAATACGTTACTTGAACATGATTTCAAAGTAGATGGAATTATTAATCCAAGTTTACAAGATGATTTATTGATGTTTTTTGGGAGAAATAGTGATTTTCAAATGGTTAATAATAATAAAAGAGAGTATTCGACGTGTGTTATTATAGGTGATAACCCAAATGTTGAAGAATTTAAGGCTAAAAATAAATGGCTTTTACCAATGAATGGGATTCAGAAATTAGAGGGAACAGATTTAACTACTATTCATACTCCAATTTTATTCGGGGAGTGGATGCCGATGAATGAAAATGGTATCTACCATAATAATAAGTTTATACCATTTGATTCTGAGGAGTTTAAGAATGATTCTCTTTCCATTCATTCCTTTACCCCAGTATTGCTACAGTTGATTCAGACTTCAGGCCAAAAGAATGAGCTTTTTGTTCATGCTAGACAAGAAAGGGAGAAGAATACCGAGAAGAATGGGATATACATTAGGGAAAGTGAATCAAAATGGAAATACGTAGCCGATTTGAAAAAGCATTATAAACGGCATGGAAAATTTTACTAATAATTCATGATATCTATGTTTACTCAATGGTGATTAGGCTATAAAATAGTAATAAGATAAGGTGAGTGATTTTTAGATTGGAGTGCCAATATTTTGAGATCGTCTAAAAGTATCTTGTTTATCTGCCTAACGTTCCTATTTTTATCTGGATGTAGCTATTTTGAATCAGGACAAATTCAAAATGTTGGTATGCTTCTAGATAGTACAATTGATGGCAACGCGTGGAATGAAAGCGGATATGAAGGTTTACTTCGTATCGGTGAGAAATTTGATACGGATGTATATTATAAAGAAAATATGGATACGGAAGAAGAAATAAGAAAAGCAGTTGATGAACTAGTTTATGATGGTGTTAATCTTATTTTTGGTCACGGTAGTTTGTACGGGAACTATTTTTCTGAGCTATCGCGTTATTATCCTGATGTTCACTTTGTTTATTTTAATGGTGGAATATACGGAGAGAATATTACAAGCCTTAACTTTAACTCTCACGCAATGGGATTTTTCGGAGGAATGGTTGCAGGAAAAATGACGAAGACAAATGAAGTCGGAGTAATAGCAGCTTTCTTGTGGCAACCAGAAATTGAGGGTTTTTATGAAGGGGTAAAATACCAAAACCCAAACGCAGAGGTTGAAATAGATTATATTAAAGGTTGGGATGATACAGAGGTTGCTATTTCCATGTATGAGGAAATGAAGCATGAAAATGTAGATGTTTTTTATCCAGTTGGAAATGCATATAGTGAAAAAATTATTAAGCAAGTAGAAAAAGATGGGTTATACGCTATTGGTTATGTGGAAGATCAATTAGAATTTGCTCCCAATGCGGTATTAACGAGTACCATTCAACAAGTGGACATGCTATATGAAATTACCGCAGAGAAATTTAATAAGGGGAAATTAGAAGGGGATATTCTAACGTTTGATTTTCAAGACGAAGTAATTTCTTTAGGAGAATTTAATAAGGATATTCCTAAGGATTTTATAGAAACGATAGATAAAACTGTTGAAGAGTATATGGAAAGTAATTTACTTCCCAATGAACACTAAAAAAATGACTTTTTCTTGCCAATTGCATCCTTATATATTAAAATTAGTACCAAGTCATAATAATTGATTGTATGAATTGATATATATTGCTGAACGATAGTAACGTGACATCATTCAGGGTCTTGATTAGTTTAATTATAATTTAGAAGAAGGTGGGAGAATAAACTCCCACTGAATGGGATTTTTACTTTATACAACATTTTTTAAGGAGCGGTGACTATGGGTGTTGGTTTTTTAGGGTTAGGACATTTTGTTCCACCAAAAGTAGTAACCAATCATGATTTAGAAAAAATAGTAGACACAAATGATGAATGGATCCGTACAAGAACGGGTATTGAAGAGAGAAGAATAGCAGATGATGATATGAAAACGTCTGACATGGCATTTCATGCAGCTGCTAGTGCATTAGAAGATGCCAATGTAAAAGCGGAAGAACTTGATCTTATTTTAGTTGCTACCGTTACACCAGATACATCCTTTCCATCTGTAGCATGTATCATACAAGATAAACTCGGTGCAGTGAAAGCAGCAGCTTTGGATGTAAGTGCTGCATGTTCTGGATATATTTATGCTCTTACAACTGCTAAACAATTTATCGAGACAAAAACATATAAAAAAATTCTCGTAGTTGGAGTAGAAAAATTGTCTTCCATTACCGATTGGACAGATAGATCTACATGTGTACTTTTCGGAGATGGTGCAGGTGCAGCGGTACTTGGAGAAGTATCGGAAGGAAGAGGAGTTCTCGCTCATGAATTAGGATCTGATGGGTCTGGTGGAAAACATCTATATGAAGATCCAAAAAATATGATTATTATGAACGGTCGCGAGGTATTTAAATTTGCAGTTCGAAAAATGCCAGAGGTATCTGTAAATGTCATAGAAAAAGCGGGACTAAGCAAAGAGGATGTAGATTATTTAATTCCTCATCAAGCTAACGTTCGTATTATGGAAGCTGCTAGACAAAGATTGGGAATTTCTGAAGATAAGATGAATCAATCGATAAAGAAGTATGGAAATACATCTTCAGCATCCATCGCTATTGCACTATCAGAGTCTTTTAAGGAAGGCAAAATAAAAGATGATGATGTAATTGTTTTAGTAGGATTTGGCGGTGGTTTGACATGGGGATCTATGGCTATACGCTGGGGAAAATAGAGAATTGTTAGGAGGATCCGTATTGGACAAGAGACGAGTAGTAATTACAGGTTTAGGAGCAGTTACTCCCGTTGGTAATGACGTTCAAAGTATGTGGGATAGCATTGTTAATGGGAAGTCGGGAATTGATTTTGTAACGAAAATTGATAAAGATAAATATCCTGCTAAAGTTGCTGCGGAAGTAAAAGACTTTGATCCAACTGAATTTATGGATAAAAAAGATGCTAGAAAAATGGATCCATTTACTCAATATGCAGTAGCAGCAGCGAAAATGGCTGTGGAAGATGCTAAATTAGATATAAATGATGAAAACCGTGATCGTGTTGGAGTATGGATTGGTTCTGGAATTGGTGGAATGAAAACGTGGGAAGATCAACATACCATTTTAATGGAAAAAGGACCACGTCGTGTTAGTCCGTTTTTCGTTCCCATGATGATTCCAGATATGGCTGCGGGTCAGGTATCTATCCAACTTGGAGCAAGAGGAATTAATTCTTGTACGGTAACAGCTTGTGCCTCAGGTGCAAACTCAATTGGGGATGCATTCAAAGCAGTGCAACGCGGTGATGTCGATTATATTATTACAGGTGGAACTGAAGCACCTATTTCCGATATGGCTTTCGCAGGATTCTCATCGTCTAAGGCTTTATCAACAAATGACGACCCTAAAACGGCAAGTCGTCCATTTGATAAGAACCGTGATGGATTTGTGATGGGAGAAGGAGCGGGGATTCTAGTAATGGAAGCCCTCGATAAAGCTTTAGAACGCGGAGCTAAAATTTATGGTGAAATTGTCGGTTATGGTGCCACAGGTGATGCTTATCATATAACCGCACCAGCAGAAAATGGAGAAGGTGCAACACGTGCGATGAATCATGCATTATCTGATGCTAATTTAAACAAGGAAGAAGTAGACTATGTAAATGCGCATGGTACAAGTACGGCATTAAATGATAAGTATGAAACACAAGCAATTAAAGCGGTATTTGATGAGCATGCACGTCAATTAGCTGTTTCTTCTACTAAATCGATGACAGGTCATTTACTAGGAGCAGCAGGTGGAATTGAAGCAGTTATTTCCCTTCTAGCTATTCAAAATGGAATCGTACCACCAACTATCAATTATGAAACACCTGATGAGGATTGTGATTTAGATTATGTACCAAACAAAGCTCGTGAACAAGAAGTGAATATCGTAATGAGTAATTCACTAGGATTTGGTGGACATAATGTAAGTCTAATTTTTAAAAAATACAATGGATAATAGTGCGTGTTCAAAAAGGAGGATAAAAAGGACCGAGTCGGCAAAGAACGCAAAGTCCTTTTGCAAAGCCGACACTAGCACGTCCTGTTCGTCGGAAGTTCGAGGCGGCGTAGCCTTGAGCATAAGGAAAGCTTCTCTGATTCCGCATCGCACGAAGGAAAAGTGTTCTTCTTTTCCAAGGACCGGAATGTACATTAAAGGGTACATGAGGAGCGTAAAGGTAAGCCAACGAAGAAATTCGATGTGTCATTTTTACCGGACTTTTTGAACATCCTCTAATAGAAATAAAGAGTAGTTGAACCCTGATAACTGGGAGCAACTGCTCTTTTTTCATTAATTAGGGCATATCAACCCTATGGACAAGCATATACATTCTTAAAGTGGACAAGGTGTAGGTGAAAAAAATGGGAGCAGTTTTTCTATTCTTAGTAGGATTTGGACTTGCTATCACAGGCGGAATTTCCTCCATCATCTATTTGAACTTTTTACCAGCAGGATTGATGTGGTCCGATTATTTTGCGTTCATTGTTACTAGAATCGAGTGTTACTTCTTGCCGTTAGGAATTTTAATAATGTGGATCGTTCTTTACCGATTTCCAAACAACCCATAATCGCAAAGGAAGAGAATATTTTTTATTAGGATTGGTCATAATGTATGGTAAGTTAACCATTTAGTTCAGCTGAACCAAATGATCATAATCACAATGGACTGATTTTTTAATTTAAGTTTTTATTTAAAGCGAGGGTTGTCTATGTTATATTTGCATGACGTTTGGGTGAATTGGTTTGAAGGAGAAGAAAACGGGTATAATGTTTGTTATTTTCATGAGTGGCGGAAAGATGATGGAATTGAATTACTAGATCAAGTACCTCTATTGTACATAACACCAGGATTGTTTGATTATATTGAAAATGATATGCATGATCTACCAAAAGATTTAACTGATGCTATCTATAAGCGTGCCTACATTAGAAAAGGGCATGAAAGAACAGTGCTAGAATATGCATGTGTCGTAACTAATGGGGAAGATATTTTAGCGATTGATACAGTTGGATATCATATCCCAATTCGTAAAAGTAGATTAATCCCAAGGCAAGAACAGTTAGTATACGATATGATTAAGAAAACGAAGCCTCTATCATTTGGTTTTGAAGAAGAGAATTATCAAAAAGAATATCATTTATTATCGATGTCACCGGATCTTGTGTTTGGTCTTACAAGAAAGGAACGTCAATTAAAGCATTTATTAATGATTGGGCTAGATCAATTACGTACCTCCAATAATTTGGAGGAGTTACGTTACTGGTTAACAGAATGGGATCCAAAGCAGTATCCTTATATAAAATATATGGATGAAGAGAGAGCTTGGGATACATTATATAATGGTGTAAAAGATGGTTGGAGTAGAGAGCATGAAGATTTATGTGGAAAATTAATTAAAGGTCAGCCGTTTTTGGAAAAAATGTGGGAAGTTGAAAATGGTCAAACGCAGAACACGTCAAGTCAATAAAAAAGAGGTCATTCTATCTAAATAGAATGACCTCTTTTCAATACAGAAAGTTACTTTTTCTTTTTTACTCTGCCTAGTCCCATTGCTTTTTTAGCTTTTGCCAATGTTTTATTCGCTGGAATAGCAGCTTTTTCTGCACCTTGGTCTAATATATCATCAAGGATATTGGAATCCACTAATTCTTTATATTTATCTTGAATTGGTTGTAACACAGAGATAACTGCGTTTGCTACATCTTGTTTAAATTCTCCGTAACCTTTTCCTTCGTATTTCGCTTCTAGTGCTTCGATGGATTCACCTGAGCAGCTAGAATATATAGTTAATAAGTTAGATACCCCTGGTTTGTTTTCCTTATCGTATTGAACGATACCTTCAGAGTCTGTAACAGCACTTTTAATTTTTTTCTCAATACGCTTAGGATCATCAAGCATCGAAATAAATCCTTTTTCATTTTCATCTGATTTACTCATTTTCTTCGTTGGATCTTGCAAAGACATGATTCTTGCACCAACTTTTGGAATACGAATTTCAGGAATCGTAAACACTTCATTCTCGTAACGATTATTAAATCGCCCGGCTAAGTCTCTTGTCAATTCAAGATGTTGCTTTTGATCGTCTCCAACCGGTACAATATTTGACTGGTATAGTAAAATATCTGCAGCCATTAAAGAAGGATAAGTTAAAAGGGCAGCAGATACAGCTTCTTTCCCTTTTGATTTATCTTTATATTGTGTCATTCGCTCTAATTCACCAACATAGTTCATGGATTGTAGAATCCATCCTAATTGAGTATGTGCCGGTACTTCAGATTGAATGAATAGCGTTGCTTTTTCTGGATCAATTCCTGAAGCAAGATAAAGCGCTGCTAATGAGCGGATATTGTTGCGTAATTTTAATCGATCCTGTGGTACAGTTATTGCATGTTCATCCACAATACAGAAATAGCATTCATAATCCTCTTGTAACTCTACAAATTGTTTAATTGCTCCTAAATAATTACCAAGTGTCAATGTACCACTTGGTTGTATGCCAGAAAAAATCTTTTCCATTTGTTTCACTCCATTTTATTGAATTCCCCGTTTAAAAAAGGCCATTCCCCCATAAATAAGAGGGAAGTATGAACAGAATTGCTACCTTAATTAGCTTAAATATGTAAGACTGCTTTAGACTCATAATAATGCGAAAGCCCAGTTCCAATATAACTCGGCACTTGTTCTTACTAGTCAAAAACACACGACGGCACATAATTTATTTATTATTTTTACATTTGTGTACGCTAAATATGCTAAATATGTTAGTTTCTGTAATATTATATAAATTCTTTTGTTTAAATGCAAGGGAACCGTGATATAAGTATGTATTTGGAAGTCGATTGTCAAGGCTTTGAAGGAAGAACTTGAAAAAGTAGAACTCGACGGAGAGAGAGGCCGTCAGTGTTGATTGCGATACGGAAGAGGATTGATTATATGAATTAATGAATGATTGATTTTACATTATATAACTATAAATGCAGGGGGAATATAGTAAATGGCTGATATTAAGAAACTTAAAATACCGGAATTAAAGAAGCATTTAAAAGAATATGACCAAGGTGAGCTGATTAAACTAGTTGCAGATCTATATAGACAGAATCATCATATACAAAGCTATTTATCTGTAAAGTTTTTAGGTGGTGAAACGATTCAGGATTTATATGAGAATGCTAGATGAATTTTTCCCAGCTAAGGGATTCGGGAAGATGCGTTTAACTAAAGCCAAAAGTGCAATTACTAACTTCAAAAAGTTAACAAATGATCATCTTAAAACGGTTGCCTTAATGCTATTTTATGTGGAAGTGGGAACAGAATTTACAAATACATATGGGGATATAGACGAGAGATTTTATAATAGTATGCTGTCGATGTACAACAAAGTTATTATGGAATGTGAAAAAGATGAAAAACTATTCCATGATCTTAAAAATCGGTTGTATGATGTAGTGATAAAATCAGATGGAATTGGTTGGGGTTATCATGATGGCTTAGAGGATTTGTATTATTCAATTAGTTTTTTACAGGAATAGCAAGGATTTTACTACAATAATAAACTTTTTTAGTTAGAGTGCGATTTATATGAATCATTTTGATATAACTTTTAAAAAAATATAACCAACATAAGCCGTAATTTAGGCGGTTTTCCCTATATTTTAAATCCCTTTTTCAATCTCCGCGAAACCCCTGATATATTTGACCTTTACTACAATTAACCCCAATACATACAATGTCATAGCTCCAATTAGATATGGGGGTGAAAATATGTCGGTTGGTCAATATCATGCACTTTGCCAAAGATATAGAGGGAGAGCTGTTGAAATAAGGACCCGTGATGGGAGACGTCACAGGGGAATTATTCAGCGTGTAAGCAACAACAGGGTGTTTATTCAACCACTTGGACGAAATAGAAATTTAGGTGGGTTTGGTTACGGATATGGATATGGATATGGTGGATTCGGATATGGGCTTGCATTAGGTGCTATTGTTGGATTAGCTTTGCTTCCATTTTTCTTCTGGTAATTACTAATAAAATATAATTAAGGGAGTAGGTAAAAAGATAAAACAGACGATATTTCTCTCTGTTTTATCTCCCCTGTGTTCGCCATAGATATGCCTCTTTTTACTCAACCTGTGCAATTATATCGGAGTTAATTTTTAGTAACTCTTTTGTTGTTAATCGGTTCTTTTTTACGTATTTTGTAACTAGATAATATCCGATACAATATCCAATCATACTGGGATAGCGACGAAATCCATACAAAATGTCCTGATGTTTACGATCTATTTTTAAAGTATCTTTATTTGGGAGAATTAGCTTTTTCCACCATTCCTCTAATCGCTTTTCTGAATAATACGTTGTCCAACTAGCTACATATTTTTCACCAAATCTTTCAAAAACCGCGTTTTCGGCCAAACCTTCTAAAATAATGGTATCCAACAATACGTAATCTTCTTCTTTTTTTGAATAACGGGATAGACGACAAACATGGTTATACTCATGACTAAATAGTGCTCTTATTTCCTTATCCGCATTATCAGGTGAAATAAATAGAAACAGTTTATTGTTGAAAGCAAGCCCTGATTTTCCGTTATGGTCCTGTTTCAATTTTCGGTTATTAGGATCGGAGGGGAAAATAAAAACTGGGATATCCGGTCCCCCCCATAATTTTCGGAGTTGTTGTTCTTCCTTTTCAATAAGTTCCCATATTTTATTATCCTGCAATTTTTGTATTAATTCTGTCCCATTCTTTGAGGGGTAACGATACATACCATGGAAAATCAAATGATTATAGATTTCCTCGGCATAAACACCGTCAAAGTGTGCCGTCAGTTTTTCACATAATTCAACCGGTTTGTCATACAAATCAAGTAACCATTTATCTGTTCTAATCACACTCATAGCAATACTCCTTATGACACTTCTCTAACGTACAATATGCCTATTTTCAGTTAAACGTTACATTCTTAATATAAAGGAACCAATTTTTTCCAACCACATATTGTAAATATAATTATTACGCATAAAGGAGCGGACTACGTGTGAAGAACAAATATCTTGATTGTTTGGCATTATTTGGTGTTGGGGGTGCTCACCCAGGGGGACTTCAACTAACGAAAAGAATATTATCTCGGGAAAAAATAGATAAAACGAAGACAATCCTTGATGCCGGTTGTGGAACTGGTCAAACAAGCGCATATATTGCAGAAAAATACCAATGTCATGTTACATCTTTGGATACCAACAAATTAATGTTGGATAAAGCAAGAAAAAGGTTTTTATCTTTACAATTACCTATCGAAGTGAAGCATGGGAGCACTGAAAATCTTCCCTTTGATGGGGAATTATTTGATTTTATTCTCTCAGAATCTGTAATTTCTTTTACAGATGTCCCCTTAAGTCTTCAAGAATTTAATCGAGTATTAAAACCAGAAGGCGTATTATTTGCAATTGAAATGGTACAAGAAAAACCAATCGCTAAAAAAGAATTATCATCGCTCCTTACTTTTTATGGAATACCCCGGTTACTTACTGAATCAGAGTGGTGCAATCTATTGAAAAAATCTGGCTTCAAACATGTAAAGGTTGAAAAGGATCTGCAACAAATAGATGAAATTGATTTAGAACTTGGTGCAGATTTTACACTTTCAGAAGATATAGATGGTAACTATTTTGAAATATTAGAAAAGCATCAACACCTAACGGAAGTTTACAAGGATGTCCTTGGTTTTAGAGTTTTTAGGTGCTGTAAGTAGAATGAATTGTAAGTTCGTTTTGAAGGGGATGAAAAAAATGACTATTAGAAAAGCTACTTATCGTGAAACACGAAAAATACTGGATCATTCGTTAGAGGTATTAAAAGAAGCAAGCATGGGGTATGTTATTCCGACAAAGGAAAAAGCACGTCAAATGGTGTTCCCATTTTTATCTGATGGTTATTATCTTATTTATATTGAAAATAACGTGATAATGGGATGGATTGCTGTTGCTAGTACCATTGACTATTATTCAGATGATACAGTAGGAATTATTCCTGAACTCTATGTTTTGCCTGCCTATCGTAAACAAGGATTGGCAAAAATACTGTGTAAAGAAGCGCTTAATCTTTTGAAAGAAGAGGGGCATACTAGAGTTCAATTAAATGTCTTTTCAGGAAACCATATAAAACACCTTTATCAAAAGCTAGGTTTTCAGGAAGTTTCTACGTTAATGGAAATAAAACTAGATAATGAAATCTAAAATGCATTATCACGGACGTTTTGGAAGAAAAAAAGGAAGAAGTCAACCGAGAGAAGAGCTATCGCGGTTGAGTCGGAAAGAAAAATGGAAGAAGTCAACCGAGAGAAGAGCTGTCACGGTTGAGTCGGACTAAAAAAAGGAAGAAGTCAACCGAGAGCAGGGCTGTCACGGTTGAGTCGGAAGAAAAAATGGAAGAAGTCAACCGAGAGCAGAGCTGTTTTAAAGAAAAAAATGTCCTTCACATTATTGGAAGGACAAAAGTATGATATACATTTTATATTACTCAAAGTATGACCAGCGATGTTCTCCTATTTTAGTGAATTTACGTAAAAGAATGTTTCTGATTCTTCTTTCTGGTACGACTTGACACCAATTATGAATTGTTTTAGTTGTTAGTTTTTTATTTGGGAATAAGAGTTTAAATTCTTTTATGCTTCTTAATACAGCTTCATCAAGTAACTCTTTATGCTGGCATTTTGTGCATTTATAGTGCTTTAAACCAATCGTTGCTGAAAATGAATGACAGTTAGGACAGATAATCCCCTTTTGTAGTTGATCATAACTGTAAGAAGGAAGCTTTTCATATGGGGACTCCGTCATATGCAAAGCCAGCAACTGATCTGCAAGTTTTTTATGTTTTTTAGTTAATTTTGATGGTGTTGCATTTAAATTAGCTAAGTAACTTTTAATTTGAGTTGGAAAAATAATTGGTTTATCGAGAGGTAATTGGTATAAGGTGAATTTCGGGTTGATGAAAACAACAGAAGCATCAATTGGGAGATTGAATCCGTGATTGAGAAGTAACTGACGAAGTAATGATTCACTTCTACTTAACTGGTGAAGTGGGTTAATAATTTCTAATTTATGTTTCTTGTACAATTTATCCGATTCGTAATAATAATCCCCTTCAAAATTTTTCACTTCATAAAAATGAATCTTTCCTTGCACAATAATTAAGGAATCAATTTGGAAGGTAGTATTGTTTACTTCTAATAATAAATCATTTAATATCAAACATTCACATTGTAACTTCTCGGTTAAGGAATCAAACATCACTTCTCCTTCATAGCCTTTTTTTAGATTAAAATAGTGTTGCTTATCTTTCTTGGCTAATTGCATTCGGTCGTTTAATATTTCTAAAATTGCTAATTCCTTGGATTTAGTTCGTTCTTTATAAGCCATTGTCCACTTCCTTTTTTTATAATCTAAGTCAATTATAAGAGATAATTAATAAATTTCAATGTTAGAGACGGGGCTAGAAGCAATCATAATAGTTTATTTCTTTAAAAATGACAAATATGTTAACTTCATCCCTATAATTTTACAAGTATCATACTAGTTATGTATAATTTTGTGAAAGTGTTCACTATTATGTTCGGGAGGCAAAAGCATGATTGGGCTAAAAGATATGGCAAAAAAACAGAAAGAAAAGCTAATTTTCTTAGGAATTTTTGCCATATTATCAGGTACTTCAATTATTGGTCAGAGTTACTTATTTGTCATAATCGTAGATCGTATTTTTGTAAAAGATTATCCATTCTCTGAAATAATTCCTTTATTAATGGAACTATTGGCAGTTCTTATTGCAAGAACATTATTCCATTATTTAAGTGGAAGAACTGGAATTAAGATGGCTTCTAAGGTAAAACGTGACCTTAGAAATTCTCTATTACATAAATTCTCTACTAATCCAGTGCAAACATCCATCCAAGGACAGTCAGGGCGAAAGGTTAGTGTGATGATGGATGTGGTAGATGAAGTGGATAGTTACTTTAGTAGCTATATTCCACAGCTATTTCAGGCAAGTATTATACCACTTATGATTCTTTTTGTTATTTTCACAGAGCATGTCACCACAGGGATTATCATTTTAATAACAGCTCCATTTATTCCTATATTCATGATGGTAATAGGGTTTAAAACAAAAGATAAAACAGAAGAACAATTAGACAAGATGTCGGCTTTTTCCGGCAAATTCCTTGATACGTTACAGGGGCTTACAACGTTGAAATTGTTTGGTCAATCAGCGGAGCAAAAAGTAGCGATTCGAAAAAGTAGTCTAGGATTCAGGGAAGCAACGATGGATGTTTTGAAAATTGCTTTCCAAAATTCCTTAGCGTTAGAATTTATTTCTATGTTAAGTATTGGACTTGTTGCATTAGAAGTTGCTTTTCGTATGATTATATTTCAAGACCTTTCCTTTTATACCGGATTCCTTATGTTAGTGTTGGCCCCGGAGTTTTATACGAAATTAAAGGACTTAGGAAGTGCCTTTCATACAGGTAGAGGAAGCATGGGGGCAGCTAAAAAATTAGATAATGAATTAGCAACTTCCGCAAAGCCTATTGAATGGGGAGAAGAAAGTTTAGATAACACAACGCCACCTAATATTGAATTACGGGGGGTAGAATTTAGCTACGGAGAAACTGATGCATTTGCCTTAAAAAATATTCATGTATTAATAAGTCCGTTTGAACGAGTTGCAATTGTCGGAAAAACTGGATCTGGAAAAACAACATTATTACATGTTATTGCTGGGCTTGTACCACTTTCTAAAGGGGAAGTATTTTTAGATGGAGACCCACGAAAAGTATACAGTGAAAAGTCCTGGTTTGATAGAATTAGCTTTATTTCACAAAATCCATATCTTTTCTCGGGTACTATTGCTGAGAATATTGCGGTCGGTGGTAACGCGAATGCTACGAGGGAAGTCATCGTAGAGGCCGCCCGAAAAGCCGGAATTTCCGAGTTAGTCCAATCGCTATCTAATGGATACGAAACACCAATAGGGGAAGCGGGGAGAGGGCTTTCCGGTGGAGAAAAGCAGCGGATTGCCATCGCTAGAGCATTTTTAAAAAGTCCATCCATTATTCTATTCGATGAGCCGACAACTGGCCTAGATTTGCAGACAGAGCGTATTTTGCAGACCTCAATGATAGAATTATCAAAGAAGTCCACCGTTATTACAGTGGCACATCGTCTTCATACGATTAAAAATGCTGACCAAATTCTATTTATGGATAATGGGGAAATAATAGCATCCGGTACATATAATGAATTGCTCCAATCTAATGAAATGTTTCGTAATATGGTATCCGTACAGCAGGGGAGGCTTTAGAATGAAGGATTTACTCGCGATTACCAAAGTAATGTTCGTGGAGAAAAGGGATATTATAATCTCCATTCTTTGTGGATTTATTGCTGGAATAACAGCAATTGGTTTATTTGCCTTAAGTGGATATTTAATTTCCAAGTCCGCACTGGCACCTCCTATTTATACGTTAATGATTCTCGTTGCATCCGTTAAAATGCTAGGAATTATTTCAGCGTTAAGCCGTTATGGTGAGCGTTATTTTTCACATCGAGGAACTTTTACAATGTTAAGTAATTTACGTGTTTCCTTTTACGAGAAGCTAGAGCCATTAGCACCAGCTATTTTTCAAAGATATAGAAGTGGGGACCTTCTTTCAAGGATTGTTGGTGATGTAGAGACATTACAAAATTTCTTTTTACGTGTTTTTTACCCACCAATTGTTTTAATGTTAGTCTTTTTATGTACTATTTTCTTCACCATCTTTTATTCAATCGAGGTAACATGGATTATTCTTGTTGGTTTTATTTTGACAACGTTTATATTCCCAACAATCATTACATTAAGACAAAGAAAAGTTGAGCGGAGAGTTAGGGAAAGTAGAGGAGAACTGTCTACAGAAGTATCGGAATTTCTATTCGGATTTCGCGACCTGAAAATATATCAAAAACTAGAGTTAAAAGAGAGTAGCTTACGTCATTCCGCTGATGTCTACTTAAAAGAACAGGAACATGAAAGTGTTTATAACTTATTTAGTGAGTCATCCAATACTTTCTTATCCTTAGTTGTTTCGTTCACCGTTCTAGGCTATGGGGCTTATTTAGTCTCTATGGGACAATTAGATGGAATCTTTCTAGCAATGCTAGTAATGGTATCATTAACCGCTTTTGAGAATACGACACCAATGGCGGTATTTCCAAGTCACTTAGAGGATAGCAGACAAGCAGCTACTAGATTGAATAACGTTGTTGGTAATAAACAAGAACAGGAAACGATGAGTAAAGAAGAACTGATTATAAAGAAATCACCATGCATTAGAGTGAATGATGTATCATTTGCGTTTCCTGATGAATCAAGGAATACTTTATCTGGTATATCCTTTTCGTTACCACCTGGTTCCAAAACAGCTATTGTTGGGCCAAGTGGATCTGGAAAGTCAACGTTGATGCAATTATTATTACAAATATACCCCGTCAATGAGGGTGAGATTGATATAAATAATAGGTCGATGTATTCATTATCAAAAGAAAGCATTTGGCAAAGCACGAACGTTGTACTGCAAAAGAATCATTTCTTTTATGGAACCATTCGTGAAAACTTAATGATTGCCAAAAGCGGATTGACGGATGAAGAGATGGAAAATGTATTAGAAAAAGTGAAACTCCATCATTTTGCTTTAAACGACCGGGTACTTGAAAAGGGAGAGAACCTTTCGGGAGGAGAGAAGCAACGACTTGCAATTGCTAGAGTATTGCTAAAGAAAGCTCCGATATGGCTTTTGGATGAGCCGACCTCATCGATTGATGCATTAACTGAAGAGTACATTTATAATTATCTTTTTGAAGAAGCAAAAGAGGATACCGTTGTACTTATCAGCCATCGATTAACAGGATTAGAAAGTATGGATCAGATAATCGTAATGGAATCTGGAAGAATTGTTGAAATAGGAACATTTGATGAACTGATGGGGAACAAAGGATATTTTTATGAAATGAAACAAATTGAGCAGAGTGTGTTTTTAAATGGATAATTTAAATTAAAAGAAAAGAGCTTTGTCCAAACCCAGTGGCAAAGCTCTTTTGATGTTTAATTTTCTTCATTAATTACAGGGTCATCCCTAAACGCTACAAAGAATGCTAGTATCAGTGCCACAATGATGATAATAAATGGAGCGACAAAAATCAGAAAATCTGTTAGCATGTCTTTCACTCCTTCTTTTGTTTTCCTTTTAGATAATTCTTATCAAACAAGAACAATTTAAATAATAAATAGATAGAAGGTATTAACAGTGCAAGACCGAGAATAAATACAACGACGAGTGAAATGGCCATTGCTTGATTGGTAAACCCTTCGTAAATGGTTAAGTATGGATATAACAAGTATGGATAATGGGAAATTCCGAATCCATAAAAAGCTAGTGCAAATTGACCGAACATTAGCCAAACGGAAATTCCATACTTTCTTCGTTTCCAAATGAACCAAACGGTTGCAATCCATAATAAAAAGGATAAACCAAACATCCACCATAGGTCTATGATTCGTTCATAATGTTCAGGACTGTGGAATTTTAATTCATAAATAATTCCGCCCGCGGTAATGATTAAAGGTAATGCCCAAATGAGTGCATATTTGCGCATTAAATTGGTAGCTTTTAAATCACCTGTTTTATTTGCATACCAAGTAAGAAATACGGCCGAAATATAAAGCACTGCTACAATACTTAAAATGACAATCGACCATGATAATGGACTGGTGAATAATGCCCAATAATCAAGGACAGGATTCTCATCTTCTATAAAAACAAACCCACCTTCTGATATCGTGAGCACAATGGAAAGGGAAGCAGGAATAATAAGTCCGGATAGTCCATACATAATCGCATATCCTTTATGTCCTTTAGTTCCATAAGTTTCAAATGCATAATAGGACCCACGTATTGCTAGTAAGATTAACGCAATACTGCCCGGTATGAGAAAAATGGTTCCAAAATAGTAGGCTGTATCGGGAAAGAATCCTACAATCCCTACAAAGAAAAACACGAAAAATACATTGGTAACTTCCCAAACAGGGGATAGGTAACGCTGAATAACATTAGATAAAATATGATCCTTCCCTGTGATGATACTGTATGCATTAAAGAAACCAGCACCATAATCAATCGATCCGACAATAATGTAACCAAACAAAAATGTCCACAGTACGGTTATACCTAAAATTTCTAGTGTCATGCGTTTTCACCACCTTGTGAAGCTTTAAGCTCTTTTTCCACTGGATTGTCTTTAAATATGCGGCGAAGTACAACAACTGTACCAATTCCTAATATGATATATAAAGCAATAAATAGAATGGATATTAATCCTACATAGTCACTCGATGTGGCTGCCTCTTCTACAGTCATGATTCCGCGAAGAATCCATGGCTGTCGTCCAACCTCTGTCATCCACCAACCCGCTTCGATAGCTAAAAAGGATAATGGACCACCAAGGACGATTAACCAACGGTACCATGTTGCTTTTACAAAAGCCCAACCACGCTTTATACCTATCCAAAAAACAAGAGATAGAACAATCATAAAGACACCAATGGTAATCATTAAGTCAAAGTAATAATGGACAATAAGGGGAGGAGTTTCCTCAACAGGAAATTCATTTAATCCAATAACTTCTGATGTAGGAACACTAAAAGCCAATATACTTAAAGCGTATGGTATTTTGATAGCACCCTTCACTTCATTATTTTCATCTAGTACCCCGTATAATAATAGGGGTGCTCCTTCTTCGGTTTCAAAGTGCCATTCTGCTGCAGCTAGTTTTTCTGGTTGATACTCTGCTAAATATTTTCCAGAAAAATCTCCAATAATCGCTGCTGCAATGGCGAAAATTAATCCAACTTTCATCGTTAAATGAAGTGCCTTTTTGTGATAGACATGCTTAGAACCTTTTATTAAATTGTAAGCGGCAATCGCTGCAAGCATAAATGCGACAGTCATGTAAGCAGTCGCAAGGACATGCGATACTTTTGTCGGCATAGCTGGGTTAAACATCGCAGCAATTGGATTTGCATTAACGATTTGCCCATCCATGATATCGAACCCTTGTGGTGTATTCATAAAAGAATTTACTATCGTGATGAATAAAGCTGACATCCCCGCTCCAAGGGCGACTGGAATTAATAAGAAAAAGTGTTTTCGCTGATCTTCAAATCGGTCCCATGTGTACAAGTAAATACCTAAAAATATCGCTTCAAAGAAAAACGCGAATACTTCCATGAATAAAGGAAGTGCTATAATTTGACCTGCCAATTCCATAAAGTTCGGCCAAAGAAGGGAAAGTTGAAGTCCAATCACAGTCCCTGTAACTACACCAACTGCAACCGTTACAACAAATCCCCTGGCCCAACGTCTAGCCATCAAAATATAATGTTCATCGTTTTTTCTGATTCCAATCCACTGCGCAATCATAATCATAAGCGGAACACCTACTCCGATCGTTGCGTAAATAATGTGAAAGGAAAGAGTAAGTAACGTTAAAAATCTACTAGCTATTACTGGATCCTCAAATAGCATGTTTCTAATTCCTCCTTTAACTCTTATACAATTAAGTGTAATACTGAGCATTCGTCTACTGAAGTTAGAGTTAACACTATATACATGGTGTAAATGTACTTAGCTTAATTATAGATGAAATTTCTAATAGGAAATTAGTAACTTATGACAAATTAGCTAATACATTATGAAATTATTGTGAATGAAGATGGTATTACTGCTGGGAGGCACGAAAAAAAGGATTGCACCCGACCGAGAGGAGCTATCACTACCGGAAGCACGAAATAAAAGTCCGGACTCGACCGAGAGAGGGGTAATCACTGCCTAAAGCACGATAAAAAAGAAAAAAGTAATGATGAAAATCTAATACTAATTTAGCGACCCAGATAAAGTTTTTAGCAAAAGAAAATTTAAAACTTGCTTTCCTCCCCAAAATATGTAAAATAGGGTAGAAACTATCAACTCTGCCAAACTAATATTTAATGGCGCTATGCTTTCTTGGTCCCCTCACTGGAGGAAGTATTAAGAGCAATCAAATAGATGGACATGTTTAGGCAGAATATAGTTTTTCCCAAACTCTTTTCGCATCGGTTAATCTACCAGATGTAAAAGTGAACCACCTCATACACTAGTCATTTAGGAGAAACACCGTCTCTTTCAACATTTGTTGAAAATGAATGACACACACTTGTTCTAAAATCTAAAAACAAAATATCGTTAAGTGAAACGTGACGAATAGTTAGGTACCATCACTAAATAGTTACTTTGTTACGCATTTCACATAATATCTAAAAAGGAGGTAAAAATGAAAGTTAATCTAATTTTTAGCAATTGCTAAACTTATAAAAAACCACAGGATTAATTTATCCTATAACATGTTTTCAAAAGTTAAATATTGGAAATGCTTTTTAATATATTTAAAACCCTCAAGGAGGTTATAACATGCAATTATTGCCACGTGAAATAGATAAGTTATTAATTGTTGTTGCAGCAGATCTCGCTAAACGACGAAAACAGAGAGGTCTAAAATTAAATCATCCAGAAGCGATGGCACTTATCACTTATGAAGTATTGGAAGGTGCAAGGGATGGTAAATCTGTTGCTGAATTAATGGAGTATGGAGCAACCATTTTAACACGAAATGATGTGATGGATGGGATTCCTGAAATGATTGATGATATCCAGGTAGAAGCTACATTCCCGGATGGTACAAAACTTGTTACAGTGCATAATCCAATTCGCTAAATAGTTGGATCAGACTTACTAGTAATAGTCAAACTTATGTGATTTCTAATACGAAAGGGCTGAGATAGTGATGATACCAGGAGAAATAATCCTAAAAGAAGAAGAGATTATTTGTAATGAAGATAGACAAAGTTCAAAAATTACGGTTGTTAACACAGGCGACAGACCTGTACAAATAGGTTCACACTTTCATTTCTATGAAGTAAATAATGCGCTCAAATTTAATCGAGATGAAGCATATGGGAAACGATTAAATGTTCCTGCGGGGGCTGCGGTACGCTTTGAACCGGGTGATGAAAAGGAAGTCGAATTAATTGATTATGCTGGTAAACGTGAAATATATGGATTTAATAACAAAGTAGATGGACCATTAGAAGGCAGGGATAGCAAATGAGTTTTAAAATGTCTAGGGAACAGTATTCACAAATGTACGGACCGACGACTGGTGATTCAATCCGCTTAGCAGATACAGACTTGTTTATCCAGATTGAAAAAGATTACACAACCTATGGAGAAGAAGTTGTTTTTGGTGGGGGAAAGGTAATTCGTGATGGAATGGGACAGCACCCACTTGCTACACGTGAAGACGGTGTTCCAGATACGGTTATAACTAATGTTATTGTTGTGGACTACACTGGGATTTATAAAGCGGATGTAGCACTAAGAGATGGGCTCATTTATAAAATAGGTAAAAGCGGAAATCCACTTGTAATGGATAATGTCGATATTGTTATCGGAGCTTCCACAGAAGTCATTGCAGGTGAAGGGAAAATTTTAACCGCTGGTGGAATTGACACCCATGTACATTTCATTAATCCAGAACAAGTCGATGTAGCTCTAACAGCTGGATTGACTACGCTAATTGGTGGAGGTGTTGGGCCTGGTGCTGGATCTCGTGCCACTACTGCGACTCCAGGTGAATGGAATATGTATCGCATGCTACAGGCTGTTGAAGGGTTGCCAATTAATGTAGGTCTAACTGGAAAAGGGCATGCAGCTAGTGAAGAACCGTTGGCTGAACAGGTTCGTGCAGGAGCAATTGGTCTAAAAGTTCACGAAGATTGGGGCGCAACTACTTCTTCATTAGATTATTCACTAAGGGTTGCGGACAAGTATGATGTTCAAGTAGCTCTTCATGCAGATACGTTAAACGAAGGCGGGTTTATGGAAGACACGATGAGTGCTGTTAAGGATCGTGTTCTTCACATGTATCATACAGAAGGGGCTGGGGGAGGCCATTCGCCAGATTTAATTAAATCGGCCGGAATGATGAATATCCTTCCTTCATCAACTAATCCTACATTGCCATACACTGTCAATACTATTGATGAACATTTGGACATGTTGATGGTTTGTCATCATTTGAATCCTTCTGTACCGGAAGATATTGCTTTTGCCGATTCTCGAATTCGTAGTGAAACCATTGCAGCGGAAGATATACTGCAGGATATGGGTGTATTTAGTATGGTTAGTTCCGATGCACAAGCAATGGGACGAGTTGGTGAAGTTGTCTTAAGAACGTGGCAGACAGCGGACAAAATGAAAAAGCAGTTAGGGATTATGAAAGGTGACCAAAAGTACGCAGATAACAATCGTGTGAAGCGATATATAGCAAAATACACCATCAATCCAGCCATTACACATGGTATTTCAGAATATGTTGGCTCGATAGAAGTTGGTAAAGTTGCAGATCTCGTATTATGGGATTCGAAATTTTTCGGGGCAAAACCAGAAATGATTTTGAAGAATGGTTTAATTGTCCAAAGTTTGATGGGGGATGCCAATGCTACTATCCCAACACCACAGCCATTAATTTACCGACCAATGTATGCATCTGTCGGTAAGGCGTTAGGTAAAAGCTCGTTTACATTTATCTCTCAGGCTGCATACGACAATAAGGTTCACGAAAAACTTGGTCTAGAGAAGCAGATTCGACCTGTAAGGGGCATCCGTAACTTAACTAAAAAAGATATGAAATTAAATACCGAGACACCTGATATTGATGTGGATCCACAAACATATGAGGTGAAAATTAATGGGGAAGTAATCACTTGTGACCCCGTTGATACAGTTCCAATCGGTCAACGTTATTTCTTATTTTGAGGTGAAGACAATGATTATCGAAAAAGTTGTAACAAATATACATGATTTAGAATCAAAGGATTTAGAAAAGCGCCACAAAGAAAAGGTTTATTTAGAAAGTGCGCACTTAGTGAAACGGATCCAGAGAGTGGAAACAGATCATGGACGTGAGTTGGGGATTAGGTTAAAAGAACAGAAAGACCTCCAAGATGGCGATGTTCTGTACATGGACGATGAAAACATGATTATCATCGATGTCCTGTCCGAAGATTTGTTGATTATACATCCGCGAAGCATATACGAAATGGGAACTATCGCACATCAATTGGGGAATAGACATTTACCAGCACAGTTCGAAGGAGACGAAATGCTGGTTCAATATGATTATTTAGTAGAGGATTTATTAAAAGAGTTAGGAATCCCATATACACGTGAGGATCGTAAGGTGAAAGAAGCGTTTCGTCATATAGGACATAGCCATGGATAAGACATTATCTTTGTTTCAATTATGTGATTCTAACTTTCCAACGGGAGCATTTAGCCATTCGTTTGGTCTGGAAAGTTACATTCAAGACGGAGCGGTCTATGATGAAGTGACATTTTCAAAATGGTTGGAAGTATACTTACATGAACAACTTGTCTATTCGGATGGCTTGGCAGCAAGTCTTGTTTATGAAGCACTTGAAGCTAATAATTTGGAAAAGATATGGGAATTAGACCGTAAAATAACGGTACAGAACCTTGCAAGAGAAACGAGAGAGGGTTCGGCGCGAATGGGTGAAAGAATGGTTACGATAGCGGAAACCCTATATGAAGCACCTATTTTAACTCTATATAAAAAGCGAATAAAGGGAAAGCAATCATTTGGAAATCCAGCAATTGTATTTACGATGGTAGGACACTTTTTACAAGTACCAAAGGAGACAACCCTTTTATATTACTTATATTCGACTATTGCAAGCCTCGTTCAAAATGCGGTTCGTGCTATCCCATTGGGACAAACAGTTGGACAGAAGATAATCTATACGTTTCAATCCGAATTGACAAGAGCTGTCAAAAGTATCACTAATCTAAGTGAAGATGAATTCGGAATTGTTTCTCCTGGACTAGAATTGTCACAGATGCAGCATGAACGGTTAAATATTCGAATATTTATGTCTTAAAGTTAACACAAGCACTAAAACATTCAATAGATCTTTTATTAAGGAAGTGTTTAAATGGAAGCTATTAAAATTGGTATTGGTGGACCTGTAGGAGCTGGTAAAACAGCCTTAGTTGAAAAATTAGCGTGGGAATTAAAAGATGAAATAAGTATTGCGGTCATAACGAATGATATATATACAAAGGAAGATGCCAAAATTTTGGTGAATACAGGTGTGTTACCAGAGGATCGCATTGTTGGAGTAGAAACAGGTGGCTGCCCACATACAGCAATTCGTGAAGATGCATCCATGAACTTTGCTGCTATCGATGAATTGCAGGAAAAACACCCAGATGTCGAGCTAATTTTTATCGAAAGTGGTGGGGATAACTTGGCAGCCACTTTTAGTCCCGAGCTTGTGGACTTTTCCATCTATATTATAGACGTTGCTCAAGGGGAAAAAATTCCACGAAAAGGTGGACAAGGGATGATTAAATCAGACCTATTCATTATTAATAAAACCGATCTTGCTCCATATGTTGGTGCAAGTCTAGAAGTAATGGAATCTGATACAAAAGTATTTCGTGGAAACAAACCTTTTGTATTCACGAACTTAAAAGATAATACAGGTCTTGATAAAGTGGTGGATTGGATTAAACAGCATGTTTTATTAAAAGGATTAGAGCAAGATGTCTAATTGGACGGGAATCCTTGAATTAGATGCTGAAGCACGTCAAGGAAGGACTGTTACGAAAAATCTATTCTTTCAAGGGGCGTTTAAAATTATGCGCCCCGTGTATCTCAATCAATCATCCCAACCTTGTTACTATATTTTGAACCCAGGCGGAGGGTATTTAGATGGAGATACGTATCGGATGAGCGTGTCACTTGATAAAGATGCGAAACTAACACTCACCACCCAGTCGGCAACAAAAGTATATAAAACACCGATAAAACCTGCTTATCAGGAAACGGAAATATATCTTAAGGAAGGCAGCTATTTAGAATATTTGCCCGATCCACTTATCGCTTATAAGGATGCCCGCTATTTTCAAAAAAATGTTGTACGAATGGAAAAAGGGGCTACATTCCTTTATGCGGATATTCTGACACCGGGCTGGTCACCGGAGGGTAAGCATTTCAGTTATGATTCCCTTCGATTATTAAATGAAATCTATTTAGAAGATGAGCTAGTTGTCTATGATAATATTAGGCTTTGCCCAAAAGAAAAGCATATCAATGACCTTGGCTTCATGGAAGGTTATTCCCATTTGGGGTCCTTCATTCTAATCGGAGATCGAACAGATACAAAGTTGCTTGATCAATTATATG
Source organism: Oceanobacillus sp. Castelsardo (assembly GCF_001659985.1). GTDB lineage: Bacteria > Bacillota > Bacilli > Bacillales > Amphibacillaceae > Oceanobacillus. Next base: position 80,152 of record NZ_LYCS01000009.1, on the reverse strand, counting down.
AAATAATAAATCAAGAAACGGCTGATTTTAAGGCGGGTTTGTCCAAGCTTGCGGTTCCTGGGATTTCCATCCGGGTCATGGCTAACAGAACCCAAGTAATTGAGCGGATTTTTATGGAGTGCCATCGAATTGTAAGTCAGGAATGGTTTCATGTTAAACCAAGTTTTTTAAGGAAATACTAGTCCTCAAAGCCCGGCAAACGAATTGGTTTGCCGGGTATTTTACTTTTTAGCATAAAAAAAGAGTAGAATAAAAAACTGTGGTACCTACAGATTTGTATTCTAAGAAATATTTCTTTGACATCGTAAAGGGAAATATTTAGGATATAGGTAACTTGCATAAAATCTTATAAAAGTTGGAATAACAATAAGAGATGCAAAAAACGTAACAAATCTGTGAGGTGTGTCCATTGGTAGATGGTTTCGAGGTAAAAACATTGTATGAAGATCGGACGTATGAACGTCATCAATTTAGCTTTTCGATAGACGGGAAAGAGTATAAAGGGGATTACCATGAAGATGAAATTCACTGGCTTCATCCCCATCCAAAACAGGATCTTGATAGTAAGCAATTGGAATGGGTTGAAAAGGAAGTTCATCGATTATTAAGTGATCATGATGTTATTGAAGATGTTGAAGGTATCGAGGTTAAACCAATACTAGAGGAACATTCCCGTGATGCTCATCAATTCAAATTAACGATTAATGGGGAAGAATTTAAAGGGATGGTTCATGATGGTGAGTTAGAGTGGTTCCATCCAAAACCGAGACGTAAAATGAAAGATGAACATGTGAAGAAAGTTGAAAAAAAAGTACATGAAAAAATGAGACAACATTTAAATGAGTAGAAATGATTTTCTAAAGCATGTAGAAAAAAAGGATGTTCCAAAAAAGGAACATCCTTTTAATATTTGTTTAAATTCATCCAAAGTGAACCCCCCAAGTATCGGAATGCAAGGAAAACCTCAACGCTCCGCAACTCATCCGGTCGATGAGTGCCGTAACGCAAGGAAAACCTCAATACTCCGCAACTCATCTGGTCGATGAGTGCCGTAACGCAAGGAAAACCTCAACGCTCCGCAACTCACCCGGTCGATGAGTGCCGTAACGCAAGGAAAACCTCAATACTCCGCAACTCATCCGGTCGATGAGTGCCGTAACGCAAGGAAAACCTCAACGCTCCGCAACTCACCCGGTCGATGAGTGCCGTAACGCAAGGAAAACCTTAACGCTCCGCAACTCATCCAGCCAAAAATCTGGATTAACGTATTTGGGATGGAAGTTTTCGGAAGGTGGGAGTATTTAAGTATTTTACTCATCTGTGGGAACAATACGTTTGAACAGAAGAATTCTAAAGGAGGAATATAAATGGATCAAGAAATGAATTACGGTAGTGATTATAAATATATACCTACAACGTCCATACAAAGTGGAATGGGGATAGAAGTATTACCGGATTTATATTGTCACACAGTCCAAATTGTTAACATTCATTTAGTTGGAAAACCCGAATCAAGCGATTTCGTTTTAGTTGATACAGGAATGCCACATTCAGCTAAGGAAATTATTTCTACTACAGAAGAACGATTTGGTGAAAACAGTCGTCCAAAAGCTATCATTTTAACACACGGCCATTTTGATCATGTTGGGGCTGTTATTGATTTGGTTGACCATTGGCAAGTGCCGGTTTATGCACATGAATTAGAAATGCCTTTTTTAACAGGTCAGAAGGCATATCCTGAGCCAGACCCAACAGTAGAAGGTGGTATGGTCTCAAAAATGTCACCAATGTTTCCAAATGAACCGATTGACTTAGGAAATCATATTGAAATGCTTCCTTCCGATGGAACAGTTCCGTATATGCCTGAATTTCGTTGGATTCATACACCTGGACATGCACCGGGACACGTTTCCCTCTTTAGAGAAAAAGATAGAGCATTAATTGCAGGGGATGCATTTATTACAGTAAAACAAGAATATTTATATAAAGTTTTAACACAAGAACAGGAAATAAGTGGACCACCACGATATTTGACTACAGATTGGAAAGCCGCAAAGGAATCGGTTAAAAAATTAGCAGCGTTGAATCCATCAGTTGCAGTTACTGGCCATGGGTTGCCGATGTCTGGTGAGGAACTATCCGAGAATCTGGAAAAATTAGTTCTTCATTTTGAAAGTATAGCTATTCCAGATTATGGGAAATATGTAGATAAAAATTTACACTAATTAACAAACAAGCCCTGTCTTATCAATTTTGATAAACGGGGCTTATTTATATCTAGGGTATTCACTTAGTACTAGCGAGTTCTATATATTTAAAGTGGAGGTTTAAACACGTATGATCATATAATCTCCATTCGTTATTTGTACAACGTCTGCTTTCATTGCCTTTGCTATATCAACTGTCATTTCTTTCGAGGCTTCTTCAGATTCAGCGTATAAGGCCAGGCAATTACTCGTTATTACTCGTTCTTTTTCTCTTGTTACATATGCTATAATCCTATAATCAGGTTTCATGGATGCTTCTCTTCCCATATTTTACTACTCTCCCTTCAAGTTTGTTTTCATAACACTATGGGACTTCTTAGTACTCTCAAGCAATGGGCATTTTTTAACAACCTCAATAAGAGCATCAATATCTTGTTTAATTGGAACAAGGGTAATCACAATTCGTCCCTGTTCATAGTCTTTTCTTGTAAAATTATAACGTTTATTACCAAGAGCTCTTGTTGCTTCGAACAGGGCGGCCTGGCGTTGACCAAAGTTATCTAGGTTGATACGATAATGATTTTCATTAGGATAAATGACAACAGCTAAACCTTCCTCTTTGAATAACTTTTCCGCGTTATCCGTTCCTAAAAGATTACTAACAAAAATACCATCCACATAAAGACTTGAATTTTTAACTTCTACTTTACCTTCTTTGACTTGAGCAATATCTCCAATACTTTTTCCTTTTGTAAAATTTTTCAAATAAGATACAATGGCTATTCCCACTATAATACCCGCAATAATATTAACCCATATGTTTAATGGTACGATGGTAATGGTTAAAGATACAAAAAATGCAGTAACAAATGCAATATAATTTCGTGATTCAAATGTTTTTGCAATTCCATCAATATAAGCCGTCCCACGGTATGTATACTCTGTATTTTCTAAATCAGTTAAACTTTCTTTCTCCATCTTTCTCACATCTCTAAATTGTTGAAGTGCTAACGTTAAAAAGGTAACGGCAACGAAATTCTTGCTCATTAATGCAGGTATCGCAACTGCTCCCAAGGCAGAGGCAACAAAACCAGTAATAATGTGAATGAGATATCCATTTGGATAACTTGGATACTGTCTATAATCTTCTTTTAAAAGCCAAACCCTTGCTAAAGTCCCGACTATTATAGCGGCTACAATAGTACTTACATTCTCTAAAGTTAAATTTTGCCCCTCCATTTATACACTCCTATTATCATAAATTTTTTCTTATTATTTCCATATAAGTGTTAACTATGTAAAAGTGAATTTTGAACCTAGAAAATTAAAGTAATGCTGCTTATCCTTGTTATCTTTATGTAAGGTCTTACAAACGAAATAAGCCTCCTTCCATTTTGGAAAGGAGGCTTATTTTATATTACTTTTCTATTACTAAAATGGTTTTATTGCTCCGGGTTTGATTCACCCTTAGTAACCACCAAAACCGCCTACATAGCCTGATGCGCCAACAATGATTAGGAGAATAAACAGCACAACAATTAGAGCGAATCCCGCTCCGTATCCGCCTGCAACTTCACTCATATTTTAGCACCTCCTTTTGAAGGGGTACTATATCTTACGTTCATAATCCGAAATGTTGTAGACACGTAGATAATTTTCTAGCCCATTTTTTCGTTTTAGGCGAGAAGATTCCCACTTCAAGGAATGTGAAATGCAATAGTCTCAGTGAGTAGGTGGGAGATGAATCGCCTTCGGACAAGGGATAGCATTATCTATCTCCTCCGCCAGGGGAATGTCGGGGCAACATCGGACCACCTGGCATGACCAGGCGCAGTCCGTACGTCGCTAAACAGGGCGCTTACGCTTCTGTTCCTTCGATTGGTAAGTGGAAAAGATGACCCCACTCACAATAAATATCGAGCCCACAATCTCTATTCCAGTAATCGGTTTGAATAGTAGAAGTAATCCCATAATCATTGCTACAAAGGGCTCTAGATTAGATAAGATAGAAGCTTTAGAAGCATCGACGTACCGTATGTTGTAATTCCATAAAAGAGTCGCTATACCATGAACAACAACTGCTGTTCCAATAAGAAAAGCCCAGTCAGAAATGTCCCCACTAATTCGAAGTGGATTATCCAGTAAAAAAGCAAAAGGAATGGAGACTATAAATCCAACTATATTCGAATATAACGTTATGGTTAGCGGGTCTATTCTATTGGAAAGAACTTTTGTCATAAGGATCATAAAAGCAAATGTAATCATTGTTACAACAATCCATATAATGCCTTTGTCAATATTCAAAGAAGATAAATCCCCTTTTGTAACAACAAAATAAATCCCTATTATCGCAATAAAAGATCCTATCAACGTTCGAATCGTTAACTTTTCCTTTAAAAAAATAGCTGCTAGAACGCCTGCTAAGATAGGGGTAGTTGCCAAAATTAATGCAGATGTTGTAGGGTCAGCCGTTTGTAATCCAAAAAAGAATGACCATTGATTAATGAAAACGCTAATAATTCCGAGAGCAGAAATGGCAACTATGTCTTTTTTATGAAGTGCTTTTAAATGTTTCTTGTAAATTGCTAACCCCACCAAAAAGAGGACAATAAATAAAAGTCTTAATGAAGTTAGCAGGGAAGGGGAGAAATATTGAACTAATATCTTTCCAAATACAAAATTACTTCCCCACACAATAACACAAAAGGTAAGCCAAGCATAAGCCTTTAACATATTTTGTAATTCTCCTATAAATTAAGATTAACCTATTTATTTTAGACTAAATAATATGTTCTGTATACCGATTTACCTAGTTTATATCATTCCTTTATTGGTAATACCTATGAAACCGAATATAGTGGTGTATCAATGTTTTGAGGTGAAGGGTAACACGGATCATGGAATGGGAAATCACCGAAGAAATGATCAGATAAGTGTTATCACGGTTGACTCGAGAGGGAAAATGGAGGAAGTCAACCGAGAGACTGGTTCTCACGGTCGACTCGAGAGGAAAAGTAGGAGTAGTCAACCGAGATAGAGGTTCTCACGGTCGACTCGAGAGGAGATGTAGGAGTAGTCAACCGAGATAGAGGTTCTCACGGTCGACTCGAGAGGAGATGTAGGAGTAGTCAACCGAGATAGAGGTTCTCACGGTCGACTCGAGAGAAAAAGTAGAAGTAGTCAACCGAGATAGAGGCACTCACGGTCGACTTGAGAGGGAAAAGATAAAGTCCATATAATTGTGTAAAAAGAAAGGTCATCTTTCATGACCCATGTTACAATGTTTTCGACCAAGAAAATAAAACATGGAGGTATGAAAAGATGACCCAGATTAATATTACTATAAATTTGGAAGACCTAAAAGAGAAAGTTGAAAATAGTTCTCTAGAATCCCCTGTAAAATCTTCCCTGGCCTTAATTTTGAATTCATTAATGGAAAAGGAAAGGGACGAATATATTAATGCTCTCTCTCATGAAAGAACTAGTAATCGCAAAGGGTATCGGAATGGTTACTATGAACGTGAGTTAATCACAGGTGCTGGCTCACTTAAATTAAAAGTCCCTCGTACGAGAGATGGGGAATTTTCACCGACAGCCTTTAAGAGATACGAGCGATATGACCAGGCATTAATCATATCCATGATGGAGATGGTTATTAATGGCGTCTCAACGCGTAAAGTATCTAATATCGTAGAGGAGTTGTGTGGAAAGAAAGTTTCGAAGTCCTTTGTGTCAGAAATTACGAAGGCACTGGATCCAATTGTTAATGAGTGGAAAAGTCGACCACTGAATGTCTATTACTACCCCTATATTTACGTAGATGCTATGTATATCAAGGTTCGAGAAGGTAGGCGTGTGGTTTCCAAAGGGGTTTATATTGCTTGTGGTGTAAATGAAAGAGGGTACAGGGAAATCATTGGCTTGAAAATTGATCATAAAGAATCTAAGGAATGCTGGTCTAGCTTTTTCGAGTACCTAAAATCTCGTGGTATTCATTCACCAAAAATGATTATCTCTGATGCTCATGCTGGTTTAGTTAAAGCTATTAAACAAACATTTTTAGGTACTTCTTGGCAAAGATGTGCAGTTCATTTTTTACGAAATATCATTGATACGATGCCTAAAAAGAATATGGAAGAAGTCAAGGATGATCTTAAGGCTATTTTCAGAACATCCAAACGTAAGCATGCCAATGAACTAAAGGAACGTTTTATGGATAAATACCAAAATACAAAAAGCCTTGAAAAGGCGATAAAATTGTTAGATTCAGGGTTTGAAGATGTGATGCAATACCATGCCCACCCACTAAAATATCATAAACATTTGAGAACTACTAATATGTTAGAACGTGTAAATAGGGAAATACGCAGAAGAGAAAAGGTAATTTCTATCTTTCCAAATGATCAATCAGCTATTCGAATAATCGGTTCTGTACTTATGAACATTGATAAGGATTGGGAGAATAAACAATACTTTAAGAATTATGACAAATACGAAGACGATTAGGAGCTTTACTCGAATAACGCCACCATTGACTTTACTTTTATCCGTGTTAGTGGTGCTGTCAAAGGATGGCTAAAAAACACCCTTTACGGGGCATCCTTCTCTAAATTGTAACACGGATAAATCGATTCTAAGCATCTGCTGGCGGGGCCCCGTCCCCTTCCAGCAAATACTAAGAATCGGGCGCTACAGTCAACGGCAAGCAGCATAGCTGTGGCTTGATCTGGTACTTAGATTTCACTTTAATAATATTTTGGTCGGAAATGTACTTTTACACACAAATATGGACTTGACTAGGGAAAAAGGAAAAAGTCAACCGAGAGACTGGTTCTTACGGTCGACTTGAGAGGAAAAATGAAGATAGTCACCCGAGAGAGAAGAATGATAATTTGGGAGTATTAATAACATTATTTAATATCAGGCATTCAACCTCTTCTATATCGTTTCTTATAAATGGTTTAACTTGCAAATAATCCAATGATTTAAGTATAGTTTTATAAAAAGGGTGAAATAGACAGATTTGAGTTTTTGTATGTTTTTAATTGAAAAATGAAAGGAGAATTGCAATTGAAAATGAAGGGAATTATTGTCAAGAAGCCGGGTGGACCTGAACAATTGGAATTAACCGAATTACCGATTCCAGTTTTATCGGATGGAGAGATACTTATAAAAGTCGAGGCTGCTGCTGTAAATCGTACAGATATTGTTACTCGAGAGGGAAAAGCAGGTTATGCCAATAACGAAATATTGGGAGTTGAAGTGGCTGGTACAGTTGTGAAATCTTCTAGGACAAGCCGCTTACAAGTAGGTGACCGAGTTATGGGCCTAGTAAATGGAGGGGGCTATGCACAGTATGCCGTTATGCCGGCTAACCGGGCATTAAAAATACCAGGTAACTTTTCATTTGCGGAGGGTGCGGCTATTCCGGAAGTATTTCTAACAGCGTATCAAACGCTTTACTGGATTGGAAAACTAAAGCAACATGAAACAGTGTTAATTCATGCTGGTGCGAGTGGAGTAGGTACAGCTGCTATTCAGTTGGCTAAACAAATTTCTGAGGCAAAGGTTATTGTAACGGCTGGTTCCAAAGAGAAACTGGAATTCTGTAAACAACTTGGTGCTGATAAAGTAATCAATTATAAAGAACAATCGTTTGATGAGGAAATTTTACAAGTGACAGATGGAAAAGGAGTCGATGTTATTTTAGATTTTATTGGTGCTAGTTACTGGAAGAAAAACCTAGCAAGCATCAATAAAGGAGGAAGATGGGTGTTAATTGGCGTCCTCGGTGGTGGTGTTGTGGACAAAGTGAATTTAATGGAATTAATGGCTAAGTATGTTCAGCTATCTGGAACATTATTAACCCCAAGAGATGATGAATACAAGACGAATTTAACTAAAGAATTTGCAGAGATTGCTATGCCATATTTAGAACGTGGAAGCATAAAACCTATTATCGATACTGCCTTTTCAATCGAAGAAGTTGCAAAAGCGCATCAATATATGGAAGATAACCGCAATATTGGGAAGATTATTTTGCAGGTTGGAGATAGGACTTATTAATAATAATTAGGTGAGACATATTACTGGTCTCACCTTCTTTTTATATTAATTAAGAGTGGAAAATCTTACTTACCGGCTTATCCAATATAATCACCAAAATAGCAGATACTAACATATGCGTTTTACTATAATAAATTTTGGAGGTTGTATGGATGGAAGCTTCAACCTATCAAGGTACAAATAAATTGATTATCGGTATTGTGTTTGGGGTTATTACATTTTGGTTATTTGCTCAGGCAATGGTAAACATCGTACCTGCAGTTCAAGCGGATTTAGGTGTAGACTTAGGTGTGTTAAATATTGCTATTAGCTTGACCTCGCTGTTTTCCGGAATGTTTATTGTTGTTGCGGGTGGAATGGCAGATAGAATAGGAAGGAAGAAACTCACCTATGCTGGTTTAATACTAAGTGTTATTGGCTCGTTAGCGCTCGTTTTGGCTCAAGGAGCGGTACTTTTAATTGTCGGGCGAGTATTGCAAGGATTATCTGCTGCATGTATTATGCCAGCTACGATTGCGTTAATGAAAGCTTATTTTGAAGGGGCAGAAAGGCAGCGGGCACTTAGTTATTGGTCTATCGGTTCATGGGGTGGATCAGGAATTACCTCGTTCGCTGGTGGTGCGATTGCTACGTATATGGGCTGGAAATGGATTTTTATTTTTTCTATCATTTTCGCCTTACTCGCTATGTGGTTAATTCGTGATGTTCCCGAAAGTAAAGCAGAAACTACAGGTAAGTTTAAATTCGATTTTGGTGGGTTAGCTATTTTTATCGTTACGATGCTAGCAATCAATATCGTTATAACACAAGGGGCAACATTGGGCTGGACAAGCTTAATAACACTTGTTTTGGCTGCTGTAGCCATCGTTGGAATAATCGTGTTTATACGATATGAAGGAAAGAGAAGTAATGCGCTGATTGACTTTAAGTTGTTTAAAAGTAAACCGTATACTGGTGCGACTATATCGAATTTCTTATTAAATGCAGTTGCGGGTACCTTAATTGTGGCGAATACGTATGTTCAAGTAGGTCGTGGATTTACCGCGTTTCAATCTGGAATGCTATCCATAGGTTATTTAGTAACAGTACTTGCGATGATTCGCGTCGGTGAGAAAGTTATGCAACGTACCGGTGCTAAAAAACCAATGATTTGGGGAACTATAGTAACATTAATTGGAGTTTCCGTAATGGGATTAACCTTTTTACCAGATTTACTTTATACAATAATTGTATTTGTTGGATTCGTTTTATTTGGTTTAGGTCTTGGGATGTACGCTACGCCTTCAACAGATACAGCTGTTTCAGCAGCACCTGACAATAAAGTAGGGGAAGCGTCCGGGATTTATAAAATGGCGAGTTCTTTAGGGAATGCATTTGGGATTGCCATATCTGCAACGGTGTACAGTACAGTTGCTACGGTAAGTTCCGTTCATATTTCTGCTATGGTTGGGATTATTACGAACGTTATATTTGCTGCCCTTGCCTTAATCTCTATCCTGTTTCTTGTTCCGGGGAATGTTGGCAAAACAAGCCCATCACCGAATAAGAATAAACGAGTTGTTATCGGACATTCGTAAATCATGTAATTTTAAAAACCAGAGGAGGCTTACGTGATGAAAGAAGAATTAATGAAAATGCTGGAAAAACGGGAAGATGAGATGATTGAAATCCGACGTTACTTACATGAACATCCTGAACTTTCTTTTAAAGAGGAAAAAACAGCAGCATACATTGCTGATTTTTATAAAGGAAAAGATGTTGAAGTAGAAACGAATGTAGGTAACGGATATGGAATTATTGTTACTATTAAAGGAGCATCAGAGGGCAAAACAATTGGCCTTCGTGCTGATTTTGATGCTCTGCCAATTACTGAGGAAGCAGGTGTTCCATTTAAGTCGAAAAAAGAAGGTGTTATGCACGCATGTGGACATGATGCCCATACAGCATATTTGTTAATTTTAGCTGATTGTCTAATTCAATTAAAGGATCAAATCAAAGGGACGATAAAAATTATTCACCAACATGCAGAGGAACAGCCTCCTGGTGGCGCAAAAAGTATAATGGATACAGGAAAACTTGATGATGTAGATGCCATCTTTGGTATTCACATTTTACCACTAGCACCAGCAGGAACGGTTGGATATCATAGTGGATATTCCTTTAATGGTCGAACCTATTTCAAATTAAAGATTCAAGGGGTTGGTGGTCATGGATCATCTCCTGATAAAGCAAATGACTCGATTGTTGCAGGTGCCTATTTTGTAACAGCGGTACAAACAATTGTCAGTCGCAGAGTAAATCCAATGGAAGCTGGAGTTGTAACCATTGGTTCTTTCGATGGAAAAGGAACCTTTAATGTAATTAAGGATAGCATTGAAATAGAAGGGGATATACGTTATTCCAATGATCAAGTACAGGAAGTTATTGATAAGGAATTCAAAAGGATTGTGAAAGGATTGGAAGGGCTGTTCGGTGTGACATGCGAACTTACGTATACGCCTGACTATCCACCATTGTATAACGATCCAGAATTAACTACATTAGTTGCAGATACCTTAAACGGAATCCAGGATAAAGACATTAAAGAAGTAAAGGAATTTCCAAAAATGGCACCATCTGATGATTTTGCCTACTATCTAGAAAAAATACCTGGTTCTTATTTCTATATTGGCTGTACTCCAAAAGGGGTGGAAGAACCTTATTTTAACCACCACCCGAAATTCGATATTGATGAGGATGCGATTCTTGTTGCAGCTAAGTCAGTGGGATATGTTGCTTGTCGTTATTTAGATATGGAATAACTTTTTGATAAAACGTTATATTAGAAAGAGCGGAGGAGATTTCCCGCTCTTTTTCCTCATAAATTTTTATTTTACTTATCCTCTGTGATTGCCTCTTTAAAGAGTGGGTCAATTTTTTGATGAACATTTTTGATTCTATTAATTTTGATTTTCTTTAATGAGATAACTTTTCTTTTACTAACGACATGGATTAACTGGTTGATTTCCTCACGCAATTTTTGAATATCCTTCTTTGTTGCTGCTTTTTGGTCTTCATTTAATAAAACAGTGAGATTCCCACTAGCCTCTAAAACTGCCACTTTTACATCATTTATATTTCCCACTTGGACTAGCCGTAATCGCATTTCTAATTCATCCATTGTCATCCTTGCTTTCTTTAGATTTTCCACGTTGATTTCACCATTCATAATCAATACAGTTGGAACTCCAAAAATGTACCTTCTTAATCTTGGAAAAGCAATTTGCAAAAAAGCGATCAATATCATTCCTACAACTAACAGTAAACCACCGTACATTGCCATCCATTCATTTTTATTGCCTAAAGGCTGGATCAAAATGGTACCCACTGCAATCATTAGCACAGCCTCTGGTACAGTTAATTGAGAAATGGCCCGTTACCCTGCTACTCTAAAAATAATTACCCCAAAAATCAAAATTATGATGGCCTTTAGTGTATATGGTAATTCTGGTAACTTTTCCAAAAGAATGGTCATTTTTCTTCACCCAGAATTATTTTATCCAACGTGGAGCATATCATCCTACAAAAAAGAACAAAAAAGACCTTGATAAATTTTCTAAGGCTAAATATTAAGTTGTAATCAGGTTTTATCCCTCTAAATGATAAAGTCTAGGTATTTATCCATATCGCTATTAGGTTGATAGCATATAGTAACTATATAATGCATAAGGAGGTGCAGTAGTACATGAGTGAAGTTGGTGGTGCAGGATATGGTGGAGGTTTCGCCTTCATTGTTGTGTTGTTCATTCTTTTAATTATTGTTGGTTCAGCTTATGTTGGAGGAGGTTATTAAGAATAAAATAATTTTCAAAATGAGATAGTCGATAATCACAATTCAACTATTCAGTGTGGAATCAACTTGTCTATATCCAAGACTTTTTTCCTTTTTAAATTAACGGTAAAGGGTAGCCAGTAATACTGGCTACCCTTATAGATTTTGCTTAGAATCCTTTTTTTTTCTATTTTATTCCTTATAGTAAAGGGACTTCATATAATGTTCTATCAATGCTAAATGTAGTTTAGCTTCAGTTTTATCATTTTCTTCCAAGGAAACGGTCAACAGTTCAATTTGTTGCTCTAAATTGTCGTAGGTTGTTTTATCACTGATTAATTGGTATTTCCACTTATTATCTTTATATAATTTCTTTATTGACTTCGCCTTTTGTTTTGCTTTTCCCCAATTATCCTCCTTTACAAATGTTTTAATATCTTTCGCCCCCTGATAAATAGGCTTATCTTCAATCGTTCCACTTGAACATCCGAATAATATTGCTACACATGTAAAAATAGTAAATAATTTCACCACTCTCATGGGCTGACCTCCTAAAGAGTATCTTTTCCATTAACTTAACCATAATAAGAAAAGATATGAATTGGAGGGTAATCTAACCATGCCTGAATATGTTTTAGTAATGATTCGATCGATATTTGCATTCTTTATTCTTCTATTATTAGCAAGAATTCTTGGAAAAAAACAAATTGCTCAACTAACATTTTTTGATTATATTACAGGTATTACATTTGGTAATATTGCCGCTGATTTAGCGATTAGTACAGATATGTCATTATTTAATCCAATTATTGGATTATTAATATTTACAGTATTTACTTTATTAATGGCATATGGGTCTTTGAAGTCTTTAAAATTTAGAAATATAGTGGAAGGGGGTCCTAAGATTCTAATAAGAAATGGAAGCATCTTAGAAAAAAATTTATTTAAAGTGAGATTAACATTTGATGAATTAATGATGGGGTTAAGGGAGAAAAATGTTTTTAAATTGGCAGATGTGGAAACGGCGGTATTGGAGACGAATGGAAAAATCAGTGTAATGAAGAAAACTGAGTATAACCCATTAACTCCTAAGGATATCGGAATGCCCGTAGAGTCAGAACATACTCCGTCACTCATAATAATTGATGGATATGTATTAACGAAGCGTCTGCAATATCTTGGATATTCCGAAGAATGGCTGCTAGGTGAGGTTATGATGCAAGGGGCTAAAGAATTTAAAGATGTCTATTTAGCACAAATTGACTCAAAAGGGAATGTCTATATTGATTTATTTGATGATAAAGAAAAGACACAGCAAATAAAGCAAAAGCCTCTACTTGCTGCACAACTAAGGAAAACGCAAGCAGATTTAGAAAGTTTTGCCCTTCAAACCAATGACCAAGTAGCAAAGCAAATGTATTATAACCAATCCAAAGAACTACAAGCTCTTATTGCTAAAGTAAATCCATATCTTAAGGAGTGAATCTAAACTTTTTGTATCTAACGGTCCTGTAGATTATTCGATTGTCTGTATTGCTTTTGCTATAATTATAATAATTAGCAATGAAAAGGAGAGGGGAAAAGATATGAGATTATATACAAAATCTGGGGATAAAGGCCAAACAAGTTTAATTGGCGGTAGAGTGGATAAGGACAATGTTCGAGTGGAGGCTTATGGAACATTAGATGAATTGAATTCCTTTATAGGTAAAGCAATTTCTGAGCTCCAACGTGATAAAGAACTTTTCCATGATATGATTGATGATCTTGAAAAAGTACAACATGAATTATTTGATTGCGGTACGGAGCTATCCAACGTGTCAAAAAATAAAAAACATACATTATCAGAAGAACCGATTACGTATATGGAAAATAAGATTGATGAGCTTATTGATGAAGCACCAGAACTGGAAAAGTTTATTCTTCCTGGTGGATCGGATGCATCTGCAACGATTCATATTGCAAGAACCGTCGCAAGAAGAGGAGAAAGAATGATTGTTACCCTTATGAAAGAAGAGGAAGTTTCTCCAATTGCTTTAAAATATGTTAACCGACTTTCTGATTATTTATTCGCTGCTGCGCGAGTGATAAATGCTAGATTACATGTTCCGGATGTTGAATATGCTAGGAGTGCTAGAGTGTTTCGGGGGTCGAATAAGAAAAAAACTAATGAGTAAGTAATAGGATAGCTTAAGAAAAATGGAGGGAATTCACGTGTATTTGTACCGTAATGATTCTATGTCACTTGAAGAGTACCTTCAAGTTCGTGAAGAATCAGAAGAAATATTAGAATATATTGATGGGTTTGTTTACATGTCTCCCTCACCTTCGACAAAGCATCAGCGCATATCGAGTAAACTACAACTAAAATTTGGAAATCATTTGGATGGAAAGATTTGTGAGGTGTTCTCTGCTCCTTATGATATCGAATTGAAGAATGACAACATAGAAGGTACCAAAATCATCGTACCCGACATCAGTATTATTTGTGATAAAACGGGTTTTACTGATGCAAGATATGTTGGGGTTCCGGATCTTATTGTTGAAATCTTAAGCCCATCAAATCAATCACACGATTTAGTAACAAAGTTAAATCTTTATATGGATTACGGGGTAAGAGAATATTGGATTGTTAATCCGATGCTGAATACTGTAACGGTGTATACATTAAATGATGAAAAATTGTATGAACAACATGATATTAAAAAAGAAACTGGAGAAATAACATCAAAAGTATTCAATGATTTTCATGTAGATTTAAAATATATTTTTGAGAATTAATCGTGAAAAAGTAGACAAAACCTTCCAATTATATTGGGAGGTTTATTTAGGTTCGTTCTGCTTTTCATACATAAAAATTTTATGGATTTTAATGGTAGAGAAGTGATTTTCGTTCTCTTTAACCTTTAATTACAAACTATATTCTGTCTCAACCTTCATATAATAAGGTTAATTAAAATTTCACCAATAACCACCATTAGCATCTTCCAATCGATTATTTTTATTCAAAGGAGATTGGTACAGATGATGAAGAAATTTTTATTAAACATTTGTTTATTCACTATCATAACAAGTCTAATCTTTCCAAACGCAATTAGCGGTGAAGAAGTTAATTTTCATGAGGTTAGAGAATTAAATCTCCCATTATTTGAAGAAGATATTTCTCTTGAACGATTTCAACCAACATCTGAATACAATTTTACGTACCCTGATGCAGTAAGAGGGATTTATGTCTCCAGTAAAACAGCAGGTTCCAAACATTTTAGCTCCTTAATTAATCTGATAGAAACAACCGATTTAAATACGATGGTAATCGATGTAAAAGATGATTACGGAAATTTATCGTATAAGGTAGACAATGTTTCACCATATCATTCCATCGCTACTAATAATATACCGAACCCAAAAGCGTTGATGGAAACATTAGAACAGAAAAATATCTATCCCATTGCGAGGGTAGTTGTATTTAAAGATTCCATGTTAGCGAATCAAAGACCAGATCTCTCCTTTACTGAAAATGGGAAAGTATGGACAAATAATAAAGGAGAAGCATTTGTAAATCCCTTTGAAAAGGAAGTGTGGGATTACAATATTGGTATTGCCAAGATGGCTGCAGACATGGGATTTCGAGAAATTCAATTTGACTATGTACGATTTCCGGAAGGCTTTGAGAAAAAGGATAAAATATTGGAATATTCAACAGGAGAATATGAAAATTTAAATATGAATAACGTGAAAAAGCGGGTTGAAGCAGTATCGGATTTTGTAGCTTATGCGAAAGAACAATTAAAAGAGTATGATGTAGATGTATCTGTTGATATATTTGGTTATGCAGCAACCATTGAGGAGGCGCCAGGAATCGGGCAAAATTTTTCACGAATATCAGAAAATGTAGATGTTATTTCATCGATGATTTACCCAAGTCATTGGTCAAACAATTACTTTGGAATACCTTTCCCTGATAAAGATCCATTTCGCTTAGTGGATGAGTATGCGAAAGTGGAAAATGATGTCCTTAGTAAATTGGACAAAGCTCCGATTTCAAGACCGTGGATCCAAGACTTTGAAGCGCCATGGTTATATACCGATGGGAAGACTAAAGCATATGGTGTGGAAGAAGTGGAAGCGCAAATTCGCGCACTTTATAAAAATGGAATTAATGAATTCCTACTATGGAATGCCGGGAATCAGTATACGAAGAATGTTAATTATTTAATTGGCAACCAAGAAGAATGAATTTTTAAATATATAAAGCAGATTTCCCGATAATGGGAGATCTGCTTTGCTATTATCGATAGATATCTGAAAAACGCAGTAGAAGTATGTATTCCGTAATTTACCGACTTTTTCAATTTTAACTTCAACGGTTATACTAATAAGGTAGCTTTTAAAAAGGTTCAAAACAAAAGGAGTAGATCAATGAATTGGTATGAAAAGTTAAAGGAATATTTCCCCATTGAAGAAATGAAATCAAAGAAACATATGGAATTGTTATTAAAAGAAAAAGGCGATGTTTACCATAAAGATGAAAGTGATAAACATGTTCTTATGTATGCGGAATTTGAAACGTTTATCTTCATTGATTATATTTGGGTATCCAGTAAAACTAGAGGACAAGGAATTGGTCATCAACTAATTGAGAAATTAAAGGATAAAAATAAACCAATCATTTTGGAAGTAGAACCAGTTGATTATGAAGATAGTGATACAGAAAAAAGGCTGCATTTTTATAATCGAGAAGGCTTCACTCATGCACAGTCAATTGGATATAACCGGAAATCGTTAGCAACGAATGAAGAAACACCAATGGAAATTTTATATTGGTCACCAAACAATGAATCTGAAGAAATGATATATAAACAAATGAAAAGAATGTATGAGGATATTCATACGTATAAGGACGAAGAAGTATATGGTAAAGCTTATCAACCGGCTGATGAAGTATTGATATATGATGAAGCAAGAGAAGCTGACAATATTCTTGATGATTTAGAGTCGAATTCTTAAGATAAACAAGGAGTATTTTTCCGAATCTTACCGGAAAATGCTCCTTCTTTGTGAAATATATGGAATTTATTTCAATTCCTTGGTTTAATTGAAAAAGGTTTAGGGTATCTTATGTAGTAGTTGGAATCGAGTTTGTTAATAACAGTGAATAATACCTATTATTTCTAAAATAACCTCTACCTTTTACTTGACATTTGTAGTATACTAAGTAGTGGAGTTATTTAAACTTATTTTAATTTAATAATGAAATAAGTTTTCATAGGTTATTTAGAAATATATACTTAGAAATGAGGAGTGAAGTTACATGGTAACGCTTTATACCTCACCAAGTTGCACATCTTGCAGAAAAGCAAAAGCATGGTTGGAAAAACAAAACATACCATATAAAGAGCGTAATATATTCTCGGAACCTTTATCATTAGATGAAATTAAAGAAATATTACGCATGACTGAAGATGGAACTGATGAGATTATTTCAACACGTTCTAAAGTTTTTCAAAAATTGGATGTTAACATTGAACAACTACCAATGAAAGAATTATTCCAATTAATTCAGAAAAATCCTGGTCTTTTAAGAAGACCTATTATTCTAGACGAAAAGCGTCTTCAGGTAGGGTATAATGAAGATGAAATTCGTAGATTTTTACCAAGAACTGTACGTACATTCCAACTACGTGAAGCTCAAAGAATGGTTAATTAATAATTCAAGAATAATCGCATATAAATAGATGATAAAAACGCAGAATGATATACAGTTCTGCGTTTTTATTCTGTAGAAAGATTTTAAGAACTATACCGTGACAAAAGTACCTAAATCCATTAGAATAGTATATTAACCATTCTAGTTTAATTGTATGGAAATTTGTAAATTGGGACTTATATAGGTTGTTAAACATGCACGTATAGGAACTAATTAATTAATCTTAAAATTTATGAAAAATATATAGGCATATTAATTTCCATTATTCCGTACACTATCATACAATGGAATTAACAGAGTGGTTTAATCAGCAGTTTATAACGAAAGCATTTCATTTTTTCAATATATAGATATGGTGAAGTAATCTCTTCCACCGGACTGTTTTAGACTTTGTAGAGAATATTTAGTAAGCGAGACAAACGCTTATCTAATTAAGAAGGGAGAGAAAGAAATATGGATATAGAGAGAATAAATGAAAACACAGTAAAATTTTATATTTCTTATTTAGACATTGAAGACTTAGGCTTTGAACGTGAGGAAATCTGGTATGATCGGGAAAGAAGTGAACAGCTTTTCTGGCAAATGATGGACGAAGTAAATTATAAAGAAGAGGATTTTAATATAGATGGTCCTTTATGGATTCAGGTCCAAGCACTTGAAAAAGGTCTAGAAATTATTGTGACTAAAGCCAAAATCAATAAGAATGGCGAATTACAAGCGGATGGAATGCTAGATGGTCACTTTGAGGATAAACTTGAGAATTTTCTTGAAGATAAATTCGGTAAGAATCTAGGCCATGATGAGGAAGATGATGATAATGATTTTATGGAGGATGGGATGTGGATTATTGCTGAGTTTGGTAATTTCGAAGATGCCATTCAACTAAGTCATTATTTCCAAGATGATACAGATAGTGTGGAAGAAACGGTTTATTCTTATCATAATAAGTATTATCTATATTTAGAGTTTTCACCGGACCTATTAGATGATCACTTGCAAGAAGACTTAATTAGCCAAGTTTTAGAGTTTGCAAATGATTCGGATATGTCAATTCATGTATTAGAAGAATATGGGAAGAAGTTGTTTGAATATAACGCCTTTGAACAAATCCGTTCCTACTTCCCAGCACAAGTATAGGTGCTCGTTTAATAAAACGGGTACCTATTTTTCTTTTAATTTTAAATCAAAGACAGGAATTGAAAAAAGGGTTTAGTAAATATTTGTCGAATGTTAGTAGTGGAGGTGGTGAATGTTATGCTGCAAGCAAAATTAAATAATGGGAAAATGGTTACATTAATGAATTTAACAAGAAAAGAAATTGAACACTTAAAACAAAAAGAAGTGAAGTTTTATTGTCCAGCTTGTCATGATGCCGTCTTAATAAAAGCAGGTAATCAAAAGCTTCCCCATTTTGCTCATTATGCAACTAATCAATGTCCTGCAAGTGGGGGAGAGGGAATATATCATGAACAAGGAAAGTTTTTACTTTATCGATGGTTAGAGAAACAAGGTTTAAAAGTAACTTTAGAAATGTATATCCCCGAAATCCGGCAGAGACCAGATATTATGTTGAAAATTAATGAAAAACAAATTGCAATAGAATACCAATGTGCGAGAATCTCCGTAGAGGAAATACTCAGTCGTAATAAGGGATATAGATCGATTGGAATAACTCCGATTTGGATTTTAGGAGCAAACCTATTAGATAGGAAAGGAAAAAACACCTTTACAATCAATTCCTTCACTCAAAAATTTATTCATCGATTTTCTCACCAAATGCCCTCTGTACTATATTATTTTTGCCCTCAATCACTTCAGTTTATTTTTCTTCAAGACCTCTTTTTTACTACCAAAACCCAAGCGATAGGAAAGTTAAACGTATTCGATATTAGAAAAATTCATTTTAAACAATTGTTTGCACTCTCGCATTTTATGAAAAAAGAAATCTATTCGTTATGGGAAAGGCAAAAACAGCATTTTCGGCTCAAACCAAGAAATAGTATATACGGGAAGGAATTAGCTTGGCATCAGTGGTTATATTTGAAACGAGTTAATGTAGAGAGCCTCCCATCTATTATTTATTTGCCAGTATCCACACAATACCGAATGAAATCACCTCCATGGGATTGGCAAAGTAGAATTTGCATAAATCTGCTTCAACCTTTAGAAATAGGAAGTACCATTTCTTTTCATTCCATCCAATATCAGCTAAGAAAACAAATGAGATTCCCTTCATTCCATCCTTTAATTCAATACCATGATGACCCAATAAAAGAATATCTTGAAATTCTAGAAAAACTTAATATATTGTCCATTTTGCCAAATTATACGTATAAAATGAACCAGGCGATTTCATTATACAGCCACATTGAAGACGCAATAAACGGAGATAAGGTGTTAATGAAACAATTAATAATGAAGGAAGAAAACAAAATTCGAGCATGAATCGACTGTATTTCGATATACTAAGTAAATAGGAGAGAATAAAAAGGAATATTTTAGTAAATCTAGAATTATTAAGGGTAAGGAATAAAGGAGGAATTAGTAATGGCACAATCAACTAAGGAATTACCGAAACGTGAGGAAGTCCCTGTAGAAAAAACATGGAAACTAGAGGATATATTCGAAAACGATGATCTTTGGAAAAAAGAGTTCGAACAATTACAAAAGGATATTCCTGAAATTACAAAGTTCCAAGGGAAATTATCTGAATCAGCAGATAATCTTTATAATCTATTGATATTGCAAGATGACCTTGGACAACGATTAGGAAAGTTATATACATACGCTCATATGCGCTATGACCAAGATACGACGAATTCCTTTTACCAAGCAATGAATGCTCAAGCAGATACTGTCTTGACGCTTGCATCCAGTTCCATGAGTTATGTAGTTCCTGAGATTCTTGCGATGGATGAAACGAAATTAGAGTCGTTTCTACAAGAAAAGAAAGAATTACAAGAATATAAAAAGGTTTTAGATGAAATTAACCGCCAACGTCCACATGTTTTAAGCGAAAAAGAAGAAGTGCTCCTAGCAGAGGCTTCTGAAGCATTATCAACAGGTTCACAGACTTTTAGTATGTTAAATAATGCCGATTTAACATTCCCTGCTGTTAAAGATGAGAATGGGGAAGAAATCGATTTAACACATGGTCGTTATAGTCGCTTCATGGAGTCAAAAGATAGAAGAGTTCGTGAAGATGCATTTAAGGCGATGTATGATACGTATGGCAAATTTAAAAACACATTTGCTTCTACTTTAAGTGGAACAGTGAAAACACATAATTTCTCTGCAAAAGTTCGAAATTATGATTCGGCAAGACAATCCGCTTTGGATAACAATAATATTCCAGAAGAAGTGTATGATAACTTAGTTGCAGCGGTGAATGATAAACTACCGTTGCTCCATCGCTATACCGAACTTCGTAAAAAAGTTCTTGGTGTGGACGAACTTCATATGTACGACATCTATACTCCATTAGTAAAAGATGTGGAGATGAAAATAAGCTATGAAGAAGCGAAAGATTATGTTCTCAAAGGGCTAAAACCATTAGGCGAAGAGTACGGAAAGATTCTGGAACAAAGTTTTGAAAGTCGCTGGATTGATGTAGTTGAAAATAAAGGTAAACGAAGTGGGGCTTATTCTTCAGGTACGTATGGAACCAATCCGTATATTTTATTAAACTGGCAAGATAATGTAAATAATACATTTACACTTGCACACGAGCTTGGTCATTCATTGCATAGCTACTACACAAGAAAAAATCAACCATATCGTTATGGGAATTATTCTATTTTCGTTGCTGAAGTAGCATCCACATGTAATGAAGCATTATTAAATGATTATATGTTAAAAAACTTAGAAGACGAGAAAGAAAAGTTATATTTACTAAATCATTTTCTAGAAGGCTTCAGAGGAACGGTATTCCGTCAAACAATGTTCGCCGAATTTGAACATGATATACATGTACAAGCACAAAATGGGGAAGCATTAACGGCAGATAAATTAACCGAAATTTATTATGCACTTAATAAAAAATATTACGGCAATGCTGTTGTTTCCGACGAAGAAATTGGCTTAGAATGGGCAAGAATTCCACATTTCTATTATAATTATTATGTGTATCAATATGCAACAGGTTATTCTGCTGCTACAGCCCTTGCAAATCAAATTTTAACAGAAGGTACTCCTGCTGTAGATCGTTATTTAGAATTCTTAAAAGCAGGAAGCAGTGACTACCCGATTCAAGTATTGAAAAAAGCTGGGGTAGACATGACATCAAAACAGCCAATTTTAGGTGCGTTAGATGTATTTGAAGAGAAGTTAAATGAAATGGAAAAATTATTGTTGAATCAATAAGAATGAGAAAAGGAGCAGGTGTAACTGCTCCTTTTTACATAAAAATTGAACTTTTTGTGAATGCATGAACAAAAACCTTGAAAATTCGACATGAACTTGTTATTATAGTCTTGTAAGTTTAATACAAACAAATACCCCTTTTGTTTGATCATGAAACTTTCTCCCATCCCCCCTTTGTTTATACAAAGACGGACTAAGGATATGCGCTGCCCCGCATATCCTTTTTTATTTGTTTACAATTAAAAAAGGATAAATTTCTTATCTTGGCCTCCGATTCCTCACTCTACCATAAAGGTTTTATTATTATAGGATTGTTTCAAAACTCCGATTTAGAACATAAATCTAATCATCTCATTCTTCTCCGACGATATGTATTTTGATTGAACAAAGAATAGATGGTGAGGTAAATGGAAATAAATAAAATTGGTAACGTAATATACATAGGAATTAATTGCATGATTCCTAGAATGTTTAAGCCAAATGAAAGAACTGCTAAGATGAAAAAAAAGAGAGGAAAGAGTAATTGCACGTAGACACCCTCCTTACATAGATTTCTTTGATATATAAGATAGTATAAAATTTTGACGCATTTAATTTCCATATAGGATTAGCCACGTCCAGCTCCAGCGCCCAGGAACTAGCGGACTTCCCTCACCTCCGTGCAATAAAGAAGACTTGCCGATTGATGAAATCAGAGGCTTAGTCGCCCTTATACCCTTGCGGTGAAAGTCAACATCGACTCACTCCGTTCGTCGTGTTTCCTTTTCGCATCCAGCATAAGATTCACTATGATTTTACATTCGTAAAATCAAGTTTATCTAATCTCCTGCGGCAGTGGAATGTCCAATTAAAAACCGCCGCTTTGCGCGGCAACATCGGACCACCTGGCGTGGCCAGGCGCAGTCCGTACGTCCCTAACCGGGCGCTTGCGCTTTTGTTCATATATCAAGTATATGTAACAAAAAAAATAATAGAATTGAACATTTTGTGAAAATGTGCACAGAGGGTTGTCAAACGATTAAATCCTTGTTATTATTAGTTTGTAAGTTAATTACACAAACAAATACCCCTTTTGTTTGATCATGAAACTTTCTCCCATCCCCCTTTGTATTTATACAAAGAATAAAGAAGGATATGCGCTGCCCCGCATATCCTTCTTTCGTTAAATAAGAAAGTTTATCTTTCATATCTTCCTTAGTTTTCTAAAAAATATATTATTCCCTATCCCTATACTTCCAATAACATCTTTTGTTTTCATTTACTTGGTTTACCCTTTGCCTAAATTGTAGTTTTTTCAACTCTTTTTCTGTTTTCGATAAACTCCAATCATAAACAATGGAAATCTCTTTACTTCTGACCATATTATGCCGTTTTAAAAATTCCTCTAATGGTGGTTTTTCTGATGGAATCGGAGTGATTTTTAATGTTTCCTGTAATATATATTCATAAACTTCGTATGGATAAAGACCTACAATTTTAATTCCTTGATCATCATTAGAGTGGTTAAAAAAGACAATAGTCGGTGTTATATCTATTTCCATTTCATGTTTAAGTTGTACATCACTTTGAAAAGCTTTCCTAGCGGGGGCAGAATGCATATCCTCTACAAACTCTTCTAAATCCAATTTTGCTTCTTGGGCGATATCCATTAGTATTTGTTCTTTGGAAATATCAATACTTCGCAAAAAAAGTTGTTCCTGTAGTTTTCTCAAAAACGTTTTTCCTGCTCTTTTTCCTTGAATTTCAGCTGCTTTTATAGCTAAAGAAACAATCCAAGGATTGGAAACAGTAAATTTATTAGATGAATAAGACGATTTTCTACAAGATAGTTGATCACGATTTAAGGAAGGACTTAAAATTTGCTGGATAGTGAAAAATCGTCCATATTCTAGCGAAAACTTTTTTATATACGGCTCAAAATACCAGCAGTCTGGGCAGAGCGGGTCAATAAACACATACATTTCAATCGGTTTAGAATACCTATCAAGATAGTCGCGGCTTTCCAATGTGTTAGAGTTATTAAACTTTTTTAGCCCAGTTTGATCCCAACTCACATCGAATTCTCCTTTCTAGTATATGTTCATCCTCTATCAATCTAATGTATTCATCATATGATTTGCTGTCAGGGTCAATTTTTCAAATATCACCGTACGATACGGTTCTTCAATTTCTGCTTCGTCAAGTGCCTCTTTCATACAATTTAACCATGCGTCTCTTCTTGTTGGTGTAATCGGGAATGGCAAGTGGCGTCTTCGCATCATTGGGTGACCACGTTCTTCCTCATAAAGTCTAGGACCACCAAAAAATTGGGTTAAAAATAATCTTTGTTTTCTTGCTGTTTCTGTTAAATCCTCTGGAAAAATGGGAATTAAATCAGGATGTTTCCCGACTCGTTTATAAAAAGCAGTAACTAACTTGTCTATTGTATCAAAGCCACCAATTGCTTCATAAATCGTTCCATGTTTTATTTCCATTTGCTTCTCCTTAATTATGGTTTGCCATAACGTAAAATAAAAATTTTCTACCTTATATTTTACAAGGGGGTAATAGAATGGGCAACAAATCTGATTTAGCGGAATAAGTTTCCTATCAAGGTAATGTCTTAAAAAATCGTACTATTTTATTTGGTGTTTCCTTTTTCTTAATGCCAAATTCATCTAAAATAGAGTGAAATCTTTCGAGTCCAATTTTATGATTTTTCGCTTCTAATTCAAATTCATAATCCTGAACGCCATTATAAGTACTGTAATCGAGTACAATAAGAACATCTTTGTACTCTACTTCACGGCGCTCTGTCGTGAGACTTCCATAATATACTAATTTCTCTTGTTCAATTCCTAATTTTTGCAATTGCTGAGTTGTTTCGGGTTTTGGTATGATTTCCCCATTTAACCAATGCTTAGCTTCGTCTTCCGTTAATGTATCGTGCGTTTCTTGTAAACCTAATTCATGTGGTTCCTTTAATGTAAGACGATATTTGCCTTGTTTTTCTCGAATCCTGAGAGCGCACCCCTTGTCCTTTAATGAAAGACCATTTGTCTCAAAATAAAAATTAGTTTGTTTTACACTATATTCAGGAAATGGCAATTTATCCAATAAAATGTTAAATTCTTCATTTGTTAACAAATTTTTAAATTCTATTTCAATTTCTTGTGCCATAAAAATTCTGGCCTCCAGTTAAAATTTTGTATTCAAAAGGAGGATGGGGTGAAGTCTGTTAAAATGTGCAACGTCCTATTGCATTAAAGTGTTATTTTTACCGGACTCTTGAACATCCTCTAATTTATATTATTAATGATTATCGCCAATAAAGGATAAATTTGCAAAGAAAAGGAATCAAGCTAGTATGTTACACTAATATAAGCTATAATTTTATTGGACTTTGTCTTTATTTGCAGGTAGGAAAGTACTACGCTTTCTTCCTGTATAAGTGTAATGAAGGCAATCCTAAAGCCTTTGGAAAATGTGTAGTTTTTAAATAACGATGGTGATAGGTTCATGTTACAGTTAAGTTTAGGAGTGTGTTTGTTATGAACTGGGAATATTTACTTGCCCCTTATAAACAGGTGGTTGATGAGCTTAAAGTAAAATTGAGAGGGACCAGGTCACAATTTGAATACGAATCATCTCATTCGCCAATCGAATTTGTGACCGGAAGAGTAAAACCAGTCCAAAGTATTTTAGAAAAAGCTAAAAATAGGGAAGTCCCTTTAGAGGATATTGAAAAGCAGATATACGATATAGCTGGGGTAAGGGTTGTATGTCAATTTGTGGATGATATTTATACTATCGTTGAAATGCTTCGTAATCGCGATGATTTTGCAATTGTTGAAGAGAAAGATTATATTACGAACAAAAAGCCTAGTGGGTATCGCTCCTATCATATGATTATTCAATATCCAGTGGAAATGGTTCGGGGAAGAAAACTAGTTCTAGCTGAAATTCAAATACGTACGTTAGCAATGAATTTTTGGGCTACAAATGAACATTCGTTAAATTATAAATATAAAGGTAGTATTCCAGAAGATATCCAAAAACGATTACAGAATGCAGCTGAAGCGGCATTTAAATTAGATGAAGAAATGTCAAAAATTAAACATGAGATACAAGAAGCGCAGCGAATCTTTAATCGAAAATAATATTGTTTTAAAGGTTGGGGGGAACGACTTGAAATTTAAAATTATTTCTAGAGGGGATAAGCGCTCGGAAAAAATAAAAGTAACGATGAAACAATATTTAACAGATTTTGAACTAGAATACGATCGAGAAGAACCTGAAATCGTTATTTCTGTTGGTGGAGATGGAACGTTTCTTGAGGCCTTTCATCGCTATGTCCATCGTTTAGATCGGACGGCTTTTATCGGTGTACATACTGGTCATCTTGGGTTTTACGCAGATTACACACCAGATGAAATAGAAAAATTAGTGATTGAAATTGCCAAAACTCCATTTCAGGTTGTGGAATATCCATTACTTGAAGTGATTATTCGTAAAAATTCCGGTGAAAGAGATCGATTCCTTGCCTTAAATGAATCGATGATTAAAACAGCGGAAGGTTCTGTTGTCTTTGATGTAAAAATCAAAGGGGAGCATTTTGAAACGTTCCGTGGAGATGGAATTTGTATTTCTACACCGTCTGGAAGTACCGCATATAATAAGGCATTAGGTGGAGCCATTATACACCCAGCCATTGAAGCGATTCAATTAACGGAAATGGCTTCTATCAATAATCGAGTTTTCCGTACGATCGGTTCTCCATTGATTTTACCAAAACATCATACATGTTTACTAGAACCGAAGAAGGACAAAAGCTTTTTAATTTCTATTGATCATTTTACCCGGACATATACGGATGTGAAATCGATTCAATGTCGAGTAGCAAAAGAAAGAGTCCGATTTGCTAGATTTAGACAATTTCCATTTTGGAATCGGGTGAGAGATTCCTTTGTTACCGAAGAAGGGAACTAAGAATGAGGCGACGTAGTTATGAAATGGATCATTCATTCCGAACATGTTGGTATGACAATTCGGGATTATTTAAAAGAAAATCATCGTTTTTCTAGAAGAATCTTAATCGCTGTGAAGCAGGAAGGAAAGATTCTTATTAACGGTAATCCGCAAACAGTCCGATATAAGTTGGAGCAAGGGGATTTACTAGAAATTTCCTTTCCTAAAGAGCAAATTGGAGAGTACATGGTTAAAGAACAAATGGATTTAACTATTGTATATGAAGATGATTCGATTATCGTTGTGGATAAGCCTGCTGGAATTGCTACTATTCCTTCTCACCATCATCCAACAGGTACAGTGGCTAATGGGATTCTAGGATATTACGATAAACATAATATCCCTTATACAGTCCATGTCGTAACTAGACTTGATCGAGATACTTCCGGGCTAGTATTAATTGCCAAACACAGGTACTGTCATTCTTTATTGTCGGCGGCGCAGAAAGCTGGCAAGGTCAAGAGAAAATATAAAGCATTGGTGGAAGGGAGTTTGGAGGAAGATAATGGAACGATTGATGCACCAATTGATCGGAAGGAAGATTCCATTATCGAGAGAATGGTGAAGGAAACAGGGAAACGAGCAGTTACTCATTTTCAAGTTGAAAAACGATTGCCATTACATACTTTGGTAAATATTCATTTGGATACAGGAAGGACACACCAAATTCGTGTCCATTTCTCCCATATAAATCATCCGTTAGCGGGGGATGATTTATATGGTGGGAAAACAGAGCATATGAAAAGACATGCATTACATTGCTATAAGATTGGATTTGAACATCCTTTTACGAAAAAACATATCGAACTTGAATCCACTTTACCAGGTGATATGAAGGAACTTCTTTAAGTGCGACACTCTCTTCAATCGTTATCGAAAAAACTAAATTTCTCTTTGACTAGTGGCTGCTCGGATGGGACTGCCACTATCTTTTCTTCTGGCAATTGAAATGCAGTTAGTTCATTACCGAAAACACAACCAGTATCAATGTTGATCGTCTTATTTTTAATACGAGGCTCCATTACAGGAGTGTGGCCATAGACAATCCACCGGTCCCCATGATAGTATTTTGCCCAATCCCTGCGAATCGGACGACCATCTGAATGAAATTCTCCAGTGATATCGCCGTATAATACAAAGGTTTGTACTTTTTTATCGTTTCTTCCAATGTAGTCTTCACGTATTCCTGCATGGGCAACCACTGCGGAAACCTCTGGGATTTCTAAATATAAAGGAGCTTGTTCATAAAGGGTTCTGAACTGCTTACTTATTATTTTTTGCTCCCTAGTAGATAACGCTTCATATTCTTGAACTGTTGTCTCCAGACCATGCTTTTGCTGGACTTTATTCCCTAGAAAAAAACGATATAATTTGTTACAGTGATTACCTGGGACATATTTTGCTTTTTTGTGTTCGACAACCATTTGATAGACTAGTCTAATAACAGCTAGTGAGTTCGGCCCTCTGTCTGTTAAATCACCAACAAATGTTGGAATTCGACCATCAGGGTGAACGAAAATATTATTTTCTTTTTGATAACCAAGTTTTTCAAATAGTGCATGTAATTCATTGGTGCAACCGTGAATGTCACCGATGACGTCTATTTTCATGATAACTCCTCCTTGTAGTAGGTTATTAGCTATGTATTAGTTTATCTACGCGGCGTTATTAAAACTCCACCTAAACCAAGTCTTCTTTATCATTGATTAGATTTATTAGTTTTATTCAAATAGATATTGGCAGATAGGAAAGATTAGAACTTTTCTCGCGCATAGTTGTAGCTAAGGCATTTGCCAAAGGCTTGACGAATGCTGAGTTTTTAAAAGATTGTAAGTAAAGTTTCTGAAATAGCGAAACGGGGAATAGGTTTTAAATTGTTTCGTGAGAGAAAGGAAGAATCCTTATGGAAGAGAGACAAAATAATTACGATGAAAAATATGAAGAAGAGTATAAAGCGTATTTGGAAAAAGTGTATGAAGCGCTATCCGGGGAACAGACAGATGAGTTTAGGGAAAATTTCCTTGAAATGCACCCATATGATCAATCCGTGTTCTTCGTTGATCAATCCAAAGAAAATCGAATGAGGATTTATGCATATTTATCACCTAATGAATTAGCCGAGATTATGATAAATATCGAATTAGAAAACACCCCTAGCTATTTTACAGAAATGAATCCGAGGCAAGGGGCGATGGTTTTATCCAAAATGCCAGCCGATGATGCGGTGGATATTTTAAATAACATGCATAAAGAAGAGGTTGTTAGCTTCCTAACGATGATGGATCAAGATGCTGCGGATGAAATTAAGCAGCTCCTTCATTATGAGGAGAAAACAGCCGGAAGTATTATGACGACTGAATTTGTTGCTCTATATAAAACAAAAACAGTAGTAGAAGCGATGCAACAATTGAAAGAAGAAGCACCTGGAGCGGAAACGATTTACTACTTATATGTACTGGATGAAGATAAGCGAATTGTTGGCGTACTCTCCTTACGAGATCTCATTGTAGCGGATAATCAAGTGAAAATAGAAGAAATTATGAGTGAAAAAGTGGTTAAAGTTTCTGTTGCTAAAGACCAAGAAGAAATTGCGCAAATGTTCCGTGACTATGATTTCTTAGCACTTCCAGTTGTAGATTTTCAAGATCATTTACTCGGAATTATTACCGTTGATGATATATTGGATGTTATGGAAGAAGAGGCTAGTGAAGATTTCTCCCAATTAGCCGGTATTTCAGAAGAAGTTAAACCAAATGATAGTGCATTGGATGCGGCAAAAAAACGTCTGCCTTGGTTAATTATTCTTTTGTTTTTAGGAATGTTTACAGCAAGTTTAATCGGCCAATTTGAAGAAACATTAAACCAAGTTGCAGTGTTAGCTATCTTTATTCCACTTATTGGTGGGATGGCTGGGAACACAGGAACCCAAGCGCTAGCTGTAGCGATTCGTGGACTTTCCAATGGGGAATATGGAAATCAAGGAAAAATGCGACTTATTATAAGAGAAACTACTACTGGGCTAATTACCGGTGTTGTTTGCGGAATCGTCATTGCTGTTGTTATTTATTTTTGGAAAGCTGATATTTACCTTGGTATCATTGTTGCTGTATCCATCATGGCATCCTTAATTGTTGCGACATTATCTGGAGCATTTGTACCGATTTTAATGGATCGTCTAAACATTGACCCCGCAGTAGCATCAGGTCCATTTATAACAACAATTAACGATATTATTTCTATTTTAATTTATTTTGGAATGGCTACTACTTTTATGAGTTATTTGACTTCGTGATAAAGAAAGCATGGACCATTAGCGTGGTTTGTGCTTTTTTTTGCGTGTCACGGTAGACTATGCCCGAAAATGGGAGAAAGTAAGCCGAGATAGCGCTTATCACGGTAGACTATGTATGAAAATGGAGGAAAGTAAGCCGAGATAGCACTTGTCACGGTAGACTATGCCCGAAAATGGGAGAAAGTAAGCCGAGATAGAGCTTGTCACGGTAGACTATGCCCGAAAATGGGAGAAAGTAAGCCGAGATAGCGCTTGTCACGGTAGACTATGCGGGAAAATAAAGGAAAGTAAGTCGTGATACTTTCCCGTTATAGACCTTTGCGCTGATTGGGGAAAAATTATTGATTGCCCCTCACTATTACATAGGCAAAAACACACTCAGTGAATGAAGTACATATATTAGATTATAAATTGTTATAAGGGAGAGGTTATTATGAGCAAGGAGAAGTATGCTAATGAGCCACTACTTTTTATACAGCAAAATAACACAACGTTCCCGATGGCACCAATGCAGGAGCGCTTTGTTACCCCAAAGAAAAAGACAAAGGTAAGAAAAGAAGCAATTAGTAAAGTGAAAGAACCAATAAATGATGAAGTCACAATGGAAGAAGTAACTGAGGAGAAACCTATTGAAACTCCTAAAAAGAAATATTCATCTAAAAAGGCAGAACAAGAAGAACCGAATTTCCAAACAGATACAGTTGATTCTTTAGAACATAAAGAAGAAGAAAGTAAAGTTGAAGAAGATCAGCAACCGGTTAGAGAAAGAAAACAATTTAGAGATATGAGTATTCGTGAGCGAGTGGAGTATTTTGCTAATACATCGGAATACGCACCAAAAATGAAATGTGAAGTTAAGACGAGACAGAGAACATTTCGTGGAATTATTGTTTCTTTTAAAGAGGAAGAAGTCGTGTTCCAAAGTGGAAGAAAAATGCAGCAAATACCTTTTGAAGAAATACGAGCGGTTCGATTACTTGGATTTTAGAATGAAAGAACACCATGAGATATTTTCATGGTGTTCCTATTCCAATAGTTAAGTGGAGGTAGTTGAGTCATATTCTATATGACAATATTAATCATTATTAAAAACGCTAATTGCCGGTAAGCATGTTACGTGGCAGAAGCAGTCAAGATCCACAGTGATGCAGATTCCGGTTGCTTCTAACTTTTTCGTCAATTGGTCGGTTGGATCTTTCATACTATCGTAACCGCAACCCTGGCCATCCGATAATAATAATTCTAATATAGCACAGTTATTTTCATCAACAGATTTCACGCGGAAGATGAAACTAGATACGATTTCACCCATTCCGAAATGACCATGCTTCATTTTCTTCTCAGCACCGAATCCTTTGAATGGTTTGCAATCACAATACAGAATAATCGGTACAGTATCTAAGCCATTTCCGGTATCTGTTTCTCCTAATAAATCACCTATTGATTGCTCGCAACCTGTATCACAGCAATTTTCAACAATATCATTTTGTGCGTCAACAATATCCCTTAAGATATCCGCAACGCAATTACCAGAATCAAATTTTTTTCCACAACCCATGATTTATGTCTCCTTTCAATATTTGTTGCTTTTCCCTAATAGAATATGTGGGACTACGTTGTTGGTGTGGGCATATATCAATATTTGCCTCTTTTTTGTGCAATACATGCCTACTGTATACCTATTCCGACAACGATAAGGTATAAAGAAAAGGTTGGGCGCCTATTTTGTAATTTAATCGATTCCAGAATCCCTCTTTTACATAAAATACGGATAAGAGAAGAAAGAAGAAGAGGTGAGGGAATTTTGGGTAAACGAGAGGTAAATCCTTGGATAGAAAATGTTGGGATCTTAGGAAAGCATTTAGAAAAAAATGAGAAGTGGTTCCAACGGCCTGAGGAGAAAATAAAAGTCTTTGAAAAAAACGCAAATAAGTGGAATGAAACCTTTCTTAAACAAATAGGTCAACTGGAGTCAACAATGAAGCGATTTGAAAAGATGTTTGAGGATGAATAAGAAAGGGTTTAGATAATATAAGTAGACAGTTAAGCAAAGTATTGGTATAATTAAAATAATCAGAAAAATGGAAAAGAGGGGGAGTTGATTATGGGGTATATTTTGCCAATTAATCATTATCAATATAATGATTATCAGATACGTGCGAATGCTATTAAACGAATAGGCGCAACAAGTATATCAAAGCCGTACAAAGCTGTTTTAGAAAAGCATCATCAAGAAATCCGCAATCGTTTTGAACGTTATCATGCAGAAACATCCTCAACAACTCCTAGAAAGAAAATACAACATGACTATAAAGGGAAACATTTTCATGCAATAGTGTAGAAAAATGGGATGTCTATTAGGCATCCCATTTCGTATGATTTCGATTGAAAACTGGAAAAACTAATAAATCTTCACCTTTCGTGTATTCGGCGTAAAATACATCTTCTATAGTTTCAAATCCTTGTGCTTTAATTTGTTCCATTACCCATTCTTCTGTTAAATTCTTCTCCTTCAAATTATCCTCAATTAATTGACCATCACTAATAATGGTAGTAGGAAGATTTACCTCTTGTGGGCTTAGTTTCATATCTTTTCGTGTAGGAGATTGATAATCTGATTTTTTCAAAACGGAAAGTTCACCATTTGCCTCTAAAATTGCAAATTCAACTTCTTGTATCGAAAAAACATTTTTCACCCGTAATAAATGCTGGAATTGATCAATATCTAAGTTGTTTTTCTTCATGGAATCTCTATATAATTTTCCTTTGTGAATGATGACGGAAGGAGATCCCTCAATTAGTGCTCTCGTTCGTTTGAATTTCTGTGTTAGTTTCTCGGTTGCCCACATTAGTAATCCGAACAGTGCCACAACAAAGGCAATTTCTGTTACACCTGCTTTATCATCAAATAAGGCATTACCGACAAGTTCACCAAGTAGAACGGCAGCTATAAAATCAAACGGTGTAATTTGTGACATCGATGTTTTTCCTAATACTTTGGTAACAATGAATAAAGCAATAAACCCAAAAATAAGATCAATTGCCATGAATAAATATTCACTCATTTTTAATTACTCCTTTATAAAGGTTCATTAATTAGTCTCCCCAGTATATAAAAAGCCATTCGAACCAAAATAAAAAGCACTACATCTTGTGGACGTAGCGCTTCAAATTATAAATCTTTAATCATTGTAACATGAGGAATACCTGCATCCATGAACTCTCCGGAAACCGTATGATAGCCAAGTTTTTGATAGAAACCTTCTGCTTGGGTTTGTGCATTTAATTTAGCTTTTTTAAAATCCTTATCTTTTACGACATTTTCCATCGCTTGAATGATTTCTTTTCCAAAGGATTTACCGCGAACTTCTTTTAACACACAAATCCGCTCTAATTTTCCATATTCATCTACAAAACGTAGGCGGCTTGCAGCGACTGGTTTTTCATTATCATACCCGATGAAATGAATGGAACTCCCTTCTAAGTCATCTATTTCTTCTTCTGGAGGTACTTTTTGTTCTTCTACAAATACGAGCATACGTATATGATAAGCTTGTTGTAATTCTTCTTCTGTTTCTACAATTTTGACGTCCATATAATTTCCTTTCTGATTAAAAAAACTCATATCTGCCTGTCCTTCTTTCAATACGACGAGCATGAAAGTTTTTCTTATACTTGGTATGTTAAAATTCTTTTCTAGCGTAAAACAAATGTTTCATAAACTGTCCAAGATTCATTTTCTAACTGGTATAAAAGTTGAAAACGATCAATTGTATCTTCAAACGTAAATTTAGTCATTTTCAAAGTTCCAAAGACATCCGAATATTCATCATCCATTAATTGCTGTCCGATGGTGATATGTGGAACGAAGGAATGTGTCATATTATTTGTAAGTAAACCTTCATGCATCTTTTTCTGTAACTCGATTAATGCTGGAATGGCTTCTACTTTAAAATAAATGGTGTTTGTTACAGGTGCAAACGTACTCACTTTATTAATGTTAATGGTAAATGGCTTCGTTTCGTTTGCAATTTGTTTTAGTTCTGTAATAATTCCCTGTAGTTCATCTTCACTCACATGGAATGCGTCCTTCAATGTGATGTGTGGTGGAATTAAGGCGTAATGTGGGTCATAACGTTTTCTAAATGAATTTGCCTCATCCTGAATGTTCTTTGATGGAAAGATTGCAATCCCGTATTTCATGCTAGATCCTCCTCATTTATTTACGTTTGAATTTACTTGTAATTAGGAAGGTAAACAGATGCTTCCTGAATAAGTACAACTGAGGCATTCGCCATGGCCTTTGGGGAATGCCGCTTTTCTAATATTATACCAAAACTTCCCTAGTCAGAAAACATAGAAATTAATGTTCGTGGCATGTCTTTTTGCCAGTATTTCCATGTGTGGTTACCATCTTCTAATTCGTAATATGTGTAATTTGCCCCTTTTGCATTTAAAAGTTTATTTAATTCCCGATTTGGTATGAGCAAATCTTCAACGGTCCCATCAGATAATGGGGCCTCGTCTTCTTTCGTCCCGATTGTATGATAAATATCGATAGCAGAGAAATTTATTTTCGATTCTTTTACAATGTTTAATACGGATTCATCGATATAAGGTGATTGCATAATAACTTTTCCAAATGTGTTAGGATATTTTAATGCTGTCACAAGCGCGAAGGTGCCCGCAAGTGAATCCCCCATGAGTGTACGAGTTTTCCCAAGCATAAGAGTCGGAATCATTTCATCTAAAAGGGGAATGACTTCCTTCACAATGAATTTTGTGTATGCTTCATATTCTTCTCCATTTGGATGATATTTTCTCCTGCGATCCGCTCTGTCCTTGTAATGAATTCCGACAAATACAGTATTCGCTATTTCTTCATCGTCATGAAGTTTATCACTTAATGTAGCGACACGTCCCATCTGGAAAAAATCATTTCCATCTTGCATGATACAAATGTTGTATTTATATAGTGGTGAAAAGCTTTCTGGTTGATATATTTTAATTTCTTTTATTTCATTTAAATAGTTGCTGTGTATTTCTTTATTAATCATTTTACCTTTTCTTCTCATATCCATGCCCCCAAAACCTTCTTTTATCAATTCAATCGTATCACGGAAAATCCTAATTTGCTGATTCGAATAATTGTCCCTTATATAATTGGTAATACTGTCCTTTTTGCTGTAAAAGTTGTTCGTGGTTGCCTTGCTCGATGATTTCGCCGTTTTTTAACATGATGATTTTATCTGCTTCTTGTATCGTATTTAATCGGTGAGCAATGACAAAACTTGTTCGACCCCTCATAAGGCGTTTTAATGCATCTTGGATTTTTATTTCGGTGATCGTATCAATATTGCTTGTAGCTTCATCTAGAATAAGGATTGTTGGCTCCGCAAGAATCGCTCGCGCTATTGTTAATAATTGCTTCTGCCCTTGACTGATACCAGAACCTTCTTGGTCTAGAACCGTGTTATATCCATTAGGTAGTTTTTTTATAAAATCATGAGCATTTGCATCTTTTGCTGCTTGAATAATTTCTTCATCTGAAGCATCTAATTTTCCGTAACGAATATTATCTTTAACTGTTCCTTGAAATAGAAAGGAATCTTGTAAAACAAAAGCCATATGCTTACGTAAGCTTGAGCGCTTTATTTCTTTTATATCCATCCCATCGATTGTGATTTTCCCACTGTCGTAATCGTAGAAGCGCGAGATAAGGTTGACGATAGTTGTTTTTCCGGCCCCAGTGTGACCAACAAAAGCAATGGTATCCCCAGGTTTTGCTGAAAAGTGAATTTGTCTTAGAATGGGTGTATCTTCATAAGCAAAAGCAACGTCATCAAACACAACATGACCTTTCATAGAAGAAACGGATTTTGCCTCTTTCTCATCGATTTCTTCTTCTGTTTCATCTAACACTTGGAATACTCGTTCTGCACCGGCAATTGCGGATAATAGCATATTAAATTGATTCGAAAGTTCATTTAAAGGTCGGGTGAATTGTCTGGCATATTCCGTGAAAATAACAATAACACCAACTGTAACAAGATTTGTTTTGATTGATAACAGTCCCCCAACAAATGCAATAAGAGCAAAACTTAAAAAGTTTAATGTATTCATCACTTTCGGAGTGAATCCGGCTATTACTTGCGCCCAAAATCCGGTGTTTTTTAGTTGTTCATTCCGTTGTTCGAACTCTTTCGTTACTTTTTCTTCTTGAGAATACGTTTTTACGACATGTTGGCCAGAAATAATTTCCTCTACATAACCATTCACTTCACCAATATCCCGCTGTTGCATTTTATATAACCGACTCGTTCTTCTTGTAATCCAGCGCATTGCAAGAAACATTACTGGAATGATCGTCATCGTGACAAACGTCAAGATTGGACTAAGAATTAACATGATAACAATAGTTCCAACCAAGGTTAGGATACTTGCAATAATTTGGATTACGGATGAATTTAATACCATATTGACGTTATCGATATCATTGGTAAGTCGGCTCATTAAATCACCGTGCTGACGCTTATCAAAATAGGAAATAGGAAGCCGGTGAAATTGTTTGAACAAGCTTTCCCTTAAATCTTTTACTGTATTTTGTGCAATACCAATCATCCAAAAGTTCTGCAAAAACATCGATAAGGAGTGGAAGAGATAAATTAAGATAAGGCCAATCAAAAGGGAGCCTAATCCTGCAAGTTCACGAGTAACAATAAAATCATCAATGGCCATACCTACCATATATGGACCGAGCAGGCTTAGGCCCGAAGTAAGGGAAACTGCTAAAATAACTAACATTAACTTTGCTTTTTCTCTAGCTAAGTAAGACCAAATTCTTTTTAAAGTAGTGGACATGTTCTTTGCACGTTTTTTCTTGTTATCATCCATATTCTCCAATGGAATCTTTTGGTGTTGAAAAGGTGCTTTGATTTCGTTAATAGACATCGACATACTCCTTTCCAAATTGGGATTCCACGATTTTTTGATAAAGCTCGGATGTTTGTAGGACTTCTTCATGTGTCCCAAGTGCAAGCATTTCGCCGTCATCTAATAGTAAAATTTTCTCTGCATTGGCAGCGGTAGATATTTTTTGTGTAATGATTAGAATCGTGCAGTCATAGTTTTGTAATGCGTTTAGTAAGTTTGCTTCTGTTGCTAAATCAAGTGCACTTGTACTATCATCTAGCATTAAAAGTTTAGGTTTTCTTACAAGTGCTCGTGCGATTGAAATTCGCTGCTTCTGTCCACCTGATAAATTAACCCCTTTTTGTCCGACCTTTGTATCGTATTGATCCGGTAATCCCATGATGGTTTGATGAATTTGTGCATCCTTTGCTGCTTGAATGACCTCATCTTTCGTTACGCTTTCTTTCCCCCATGCAATATTGTCGAAAATGGTTCCCGAAAATAGTAAGGGAGTTTGTGGCACATAACCAATACTTTCACGTAATTGCTTGAAGGAATAGGAAAGAATTGATTTATTATCCATGTAAATGTCCCCAGAAGTAACGTCATAAAGTCGTGGCATCAATTGAAAAAGCGATGTTTTACCCGAACCGGTAGACCCAATAATCGCCAACTTTTCCCCGGGTTGTAGAGTGAAGGAAATGTTCCGGAGTACCTTTTTATTATGATTTGGATACTGAAAGGATACATTTTTGAATTCCACTTTTCCATAGTGTATAGCGTTATTTTCTGTTGTATCAGCTGAATCGGTAATATCAACATTAACCATAAATATTTCACCAATTCGATCTCCAGATGCCTTCGTTCGGGATAAGGTCAAAATGAGAAAGGAAAACATGGAAATCATCATGGCTACCCTTAGTGCGTAATTAATAATCGTAACCACTTCACCGACATTTGTGGTTCCATTGGTTATTTGAACATTTCCAAACCAAATAATCGCGACTAAACTTAAATTCATCACGAAAAATAAAACGGGTGTAGATGCCTCTACGAAACGAAATGTACTTCGAGTAGAATTAGCTAAATCACTATTCGCTTGATCGAAGCGGTCTTGTTCATAATCTCTTCGTAAAAATGCTTTAATGACACGCATGCCAACGAGGTTTTCCTGCATCACACGATTAAGTCCATCCACATTTTTTTGGACTCTCATAAACATTCGCCCAGCAAAACGAAAGACAAAGACTAAGAAAAAGAGGAGCAGGGGAACAGAAATACAGAAAATGAGTGCAAGCCTTGCATTCACGACAAATGCCATCACAACCCCACCAACCACGACTAAAGGTGCTTTTGCCATAATTCGTAGTCCCATATAGACCGTGTTTTGGACTTGCCGAATATCATTGGTAAACCGAGTAACGAGTGCTGAAGTAGGGTATTGATTTAGGTTTTTAAAGGAAAAGGATTGAATCTTTTCAAATAACTTTTGTCGTAGATCGTAGCCATAAGAAAAACTAACATGGGTCGAATAATAGGAATTTAGGACACCGATAATGAATGAAAAAAGGGCTAATCCAATCATCAAACCGCCCCACGTCGTAATCTTTTCTAGGTTTTGATTGATTACCCCTTCGTTAATCATGATTCCTAGGAAAAGAGGGAGCAGAAGTTCAATTGCTAATTCCATAAGCATAAGACTTATTGCAATACTGGCGGAGACTTTGTACGGTTTTAAAAACGATAACACATATCTCAAAATATACCTCCAATTTGAATAAGGAATTTTCCTATTATTATAATGTTTCTGACTGAGGTTATCCAGTTTCCGGCTTCTTATTTCATGTCTGAAAGTAATAAATACAAGGTGGTACAATTGCCAAAGTGTCTCTGTTTGTTTGAAGTGAAAACCGAACGTTTATTTATTGAACTTCATTTACATACGTAATTTAGCAAATGTGTGTTGACAAATAATTAGAAATTAGGTAAATTGTTATTTGTGACACGGATGTTCCTTCTTGTGTTCATAAATAATATTCGTGTTTTAGGAGTGTATACTATGGAAAACGTATTTGATTATGAAGATATTCAATTAATTCCTGCTAAATGTATAGTGGGAAGTCGTTCTGAATGCGATACAACTGTAACGTTAGGAAATCGTACATTTAAGTTACCAGTGGTACCTGCAAATATGCAAACCATTATAGATGAAGAACTTGCAATCTATCTAGCAGAAAAAGGTTATTTTTACATTATGCACCGATTCCAACCGGAAAGAAGAATGGATTTCATTAAAGATATGAATAAGCGTGGATTATATTCTTCTATTAGTGTCGGTGTAAAAGAAGAAGAATATCGTTTTGTTGAACAAATGAAAGAAGAGGGACTTTCCCCTGAATATATTACAATTGATATTGCACATGGGCATTCCAATCAAGTTATTGCCATGGTGCAACACCTTAAAAAACATTTACCAGATAGCTTTGTTATTGCTGGGAATGTTGGAACACCAGAAGCGGTTCGAGAATTAGAAAATGCTGGTGCAGATGCAACTAAAGTTGGAATTGGCCCTGGTAAAGTATGTATTACAAAAATCAAAACTGGATTTGGTACTGGGGGATGGCAATTAGCGGCCCTTCGCTGGTGTGCAAAAGCAGCTACAAAACCAATTATCGCAGACGGCGGAATTCGCACACATGGTGACATCGCGAAGTCTATTCGCTTTGGTGCGTCAATGGTCATGATTGGATCTTTATTTGCAGGTCATGATGAATCTCCAGGTGAAACAGTTGAGAAAGATGGAAAAGTATTTAAAGAATACTTTGGATCGGCATCCGAATTTCAAAAAGGTGAAAAGAAAAACGTAGAGGGTAAGAAGATGTATGTAGAGTATAAAGGAAGCCTACAAGATACCTTAGATGAAATGGAACAGGATCTACAATCCTCCATCTCATATGCTGGTGGAAAAGAACTAAAAGCGATTCGAAATGTGGACTATGTAGTCGTGAAAAATTCCATATTCAATGGAGATAAGGTATATTAATAATGAAAAAATGAGTGGGATAGGTATCTCACTCATTTTTTCGTCTACTTGTTTAGGAATTCATACTTGTTAACCCTAGCAAACTATGACTTCCTCTTTCACTATTTACCTCGGGTGGCCATACGGAGAGATCAAAAGGAAAGTCTGAGCCGGGAACGACTCTATCTTCTCCGACTGTTTTAATTAACAAATCTAAACTATTTGGATTCCATAACACCGTATCATACCAGAAACGTTTTGCGTATTCTGATGGGGCTGCACTTAGATTGGATGATACTTCATACCATTGACTAAATCCTTTATCCATACGTCCTAATTGATATGGAAGGAAGCCTCCTCCATGGGCAAAGACAATCTTAACGTCCGGATATTTGTCAATGAGTCCACTTAAAATAATGTCTGTTGCGGTCACTGTTGTTTCCCAAGGTACCCCAATTAAATTCGGCATTTTTTTTGACTTAATTCTAGGATCTGTACTTAATAGTGGATGTATAAAGAGAATTGCCTTTAGCCGGTTGGCTTCTTCAAATAGAGGAGCGAAGAAATCATCAGATAGAAGTTTTTCTCCTAATCCAGGTCCAATGATAGCTCCTTTTAACCCCTGATTCATTGCCTCTTGTAAAATAGTTGCAGCCTTTTCTGGTGCGGTTAGTGGAACAGTTCCCAGGGCTGAAAAGCGATCGGATGAAGCTTGCACAATCTCCGCCAAAGAAGAATTATAGATTTGTGAAACCTCTGTAGTAATTTCAGGGCTAAAATCGTACATAAATAATTGTGGAATCGGTGATAAAACGGAATGTGTAACTCCAACACTTACAGATCCCTGTTTATATAAGGATAAATCATAAAAGGATGGTTTTAGCTCAAATCCCCATTTTCCATTGACAGTTAAAAACTCATGCTTGTCTGGCAACTTTTTTTCCCATTTTG
Source organism: Oceanobacillus sp. Castelsardo (assembly GCF_001659985.1). Lineage (GTDB taxonomy): Bacteria > Bacillota > Bacilli > Bacillales > Amphibacillaceae > Oceanobacillus. Next base: position 38,815 of record NZ_LYCS01000009.1, on the reverse strand, counting down.
CGTGGACTGTTTCTTTATGATCTTGTAGCCAAGTTAAAACTTGATTAGGAATGAAATGTGTATGAAAATCGTACAACTGTCCTACCTCCTCGTCAAAAAACGTATTTATCTTTACAATTTCTTTATTTAGTTATCATTTTATACTAAATTTTTGCAAAAAAAAGAACAAAGTTGCATATAGCGGAACACGGTAGTTGAAATTGGAATTTTTCATTGGTAACTTTAACCTAGACAGATTGAAATATTTTTTTTACACGAGGGGGAAAGCGCTTGCAGATGGAAACGAAAACAAAAACAATTCATAGTCAACATTTTATTAATGGCCAGTTTACTGATTCTCAGAATCTAAAAACTTTCCAAAATATTAATCCTGCAACAGAAGAATTAATTGGTACAGTCGCTGAGGCAGGAGAAGAAGAAGTAAATTATGCTGTTGCTGCTGCGAGAAGAGCTTTAGATGGTCCTTGGAAAGACTACACACTACAAGAGCGTTCGAAGATTCTTAGACGAATTGGCGATCTTATTTTAGAGAGGGTAGATGAATTAGCGTATTTAGAATCGTTAGATACAGGAAAGCCATTAACCTTGGCAAAAAAAATAGATATTCCGCGAGCAGCGTATAATTTTCATTTTTATGCGGATTACATGATGTCAATTGGAAATGAAGCTTATCAACAAGATCAAGAAGCGTTTCATTATTCCTATCGACATCCGGTTGGGGTAGTTGGACTGATTAAACCATGGAACTTACCGTTACTTCTTTTAACATGGAAGTTAGCTCCAGCGCTTGCAACAGGAAATACAACCGTTATTAAACCTTCTGAATGGACGCCATTAACTGCTACAGTTCTAATGGAGATTTGTAAGGAAGCAGGCTTGCCGAATGGAGTAGTTAATTTAGTTCACGGTTATGGTACAGATTCTGCTGGTGAAGCAATTTCTAACCACCCAGATGTTGACGCGATTTCATTTATCGGTGAGGTGAAAACAGGTAAGGCCATCATGAAATCTGGTGCGGAATCATTGAAAAAGCTATCATTTGAATTAGGTGGAAAAAATCCGAATATTATTTTTGCGGATGCTGATTTAGACGAAGTGATTGACACAACTATTAAATCAAGCTTTATTAACCAAGGTGAAGTTTGTTTGTGTGGATCCCGCATTTATGTAGAACGGCCAGTATATGAAGAATTTGTAAAAAAATTTGCTGAGCGAACAAAGGAATTAAAAGTAGGAAATCCATTACATGAAGATACGGATATAGGTGCTTTAATTAGTAAGGAACATTATGAAAGCGTTATAAGTTATTTGGCGATTGCTAAAAACGATGGTGGAGAAATAGTAACAGGTGGGGGACGTCCGGAAGATTTAGATTCAGGTTATTATATCGAGCCAACGATTATTACTGGACTAGAAAGAACCTCTCGCTGTATGAAGGAAGAAATTTTTGGCCCAATTGTAACGATTACACCATTTGATATGGAAGAAGAAGTAATTATGCAAGCGAATGATACCCATTATGGTTTAAGTGCCACCATTTGGACAAATGACATCAAACGAGCTCATAATGTAGCTCAATCCATTCGAGCTGGGATTATTTGGGTAAACACTTGGTTCTTAAGGGATTTACGAACTCCATTTGGAGGAGCGAATCAAAGTGGTATTGGAAGAGCTGGAGGTATGCATAGTCTTGATTTTTATACCGAGTTATCGAATATCACCATTAAACTATAAGAGGTTATTCAAAAATAAAAAATTAAATTAGGGGGTTATTTATATGACTATTGAATTGGCTGCATTAGTTCCACACGTACCTAGTATTACACATGAGGAGAAAGTTCCTGAGTTTCAAAGAGAAATGGTAAATGCAATGAAAAAACTAAGTAAGGAAATTGACAAAATTAAGCCAGATGCCATTGTTCTTGTTTCTTGTCATTGGCCATCTACTTTCTTTCACTATGTAGATTCGACACCTGTTCATAAAGGATCCCTAACAGCAACGGAAGCGCCTGATTTAATCAAGGATGTTCCGTATTACTTCCCAGGGGATCCGGAATTAGGAAATCAATTAGTAGAAGCTGGATTAGCAGCGAACCTGGATGTTAAAGGGGTAGATGATCCTTACTATGTTTGGGATTATGGTAGTGTTGTTCCACTACGCTATCTAACTCCAAAAAGCAATATTCCGATTGTAAATTTATCGGTAACTTTAGCGGCAAGTTTAGAAGAAACGAATAAATGGGGGCAAGTCATCGCCCAAGTCTTAAGAGAAAGCGATAAGAAATATGTCTTCCTTTCCAGTGGAGCGTTATCTCATAATCTAGTAAGAGGACGTCATAATGTTCCAACGGTTTCTGAGCATGCATTGGATAAACAGTTTGTTAATTTAGTGAAGAAGAAAGACTATGAATCTGCTTATAACATGCTTCCTGAGTATGCAAGAATGGCAAGAGTAGAATCCGGTGGCCGCCATATCGCGATGCTATTCAGTATGATTGACAAGAGTTGGACACCTAGCTACTTAGCAGATGGTCAATCGTCTGGAAGTTGGAATGCATTAATTACATTTGCTGAAAAGGACTATTCTAATTTAGCTGAATCACCTAAGATTGTACTTGCATAAAAAAGAAAAACACCTTAAAAAACTTGGCATTCACTTTAGGCTGGGTGAATGCCTTAGTTATACTTATGAAATATGTTTCTTAATTATCGAAGAAAGGGAGAAGTTTTAATATGCGTACAAAAGTAGGGATTATAGGGGCAGGCCCCGCGGGGTTAATGTTGTCACATCTTTTGCATTTGCAAGGGATAGATTCTGTCATTATCGAGAGGAAATCAAGGGAACAGATTGAAAGCACTATTCGAGCTGGTGTATTAGAACAAAGCACAATGGATTTATTAAATGAAACCGGTGTCGGAGAACGAATGATGAAATATGGTGACCCTCATAAAGGAATCGAATTTCAATTTAATAAGAAACGTCATCGCATCGATTTTGAAAAGCTTACAGGTGGAAAGCAAATAATGGTTTACCCACAACATGAAGTATTGAAAGATCTAATTGCAGCAAGATTAGAATCAGGTGGAGAAATTTTATTTAACTCTGAGAATGTGGGACTTTTCGATATCGATACAGACGAACCGAAAATAAGATTTGAGCATAATGGGGAAGAACAGGAATTGGTATGTGATTTTATCGCAGGTTGTGATGGTTATCATGGACCAAGCCGTAAAGCAATTCCAAAGGAGCTTTTAAAGGAATCTGAATTTGTTCACCCTTTTGGATGGTTAGGTATTTTAACGGAAACACCACCAGCTAATCCGGAATTAATTTATGCATACCATGAGCGTGGTTTCGCGCTTATTAGTACAAGAACACCTGAGGTACAGCGCTATTACTTACAAGTAGACCCTAATGATGACATTAATAACTGGTCTGATGAACGTATTTGGTCAGAAATACACGCTAGAGTGGATTTAGATGATTGGAAAATAGAGGAGGGGCCAATTTTTCAAAAAAATATTGTGTCGATGAGAAGCTATATCTGTGAAACGATGCAACATGGCCGCTTATTCCTTGCAGGTGATGCAGCGCATATCGTACCACCAACTGGAGCAAAAGGATTAAACCTTGCCATTGGGGACATCCGAGTATTAGCTGAAGGGTTAAAATATTTCTATGAGTCAGGTAGTGAACAAGCGCTTGATCAATATTCGGAAGTCTGTGTCCGTCGTGTATGGAGAGCACAACGATTTGCGAGTCAGATGACGAATTTGCTTCATCATCATGATCAGAAATCGGATTTCGAAAATGGGGTACAGCTTGCTGAGTTAGAATATATTTCCTCGTCGGAAGCAGCATCAAAAACGATAGCTGAAAATTATGCTGATTTAAAAATAGAATTTCCTAAAGTACCAAGTAGTGTAGAATAAATTGTTCCCATTAACCTGCCATCATAAAAGGTGGTAGGTTAACCTAAGAAGATGTTATTGTTTACCCTCTGTTTACTGAATATTACCAATATTCCGTTTATAGTTACGGCAAATTTTGTAGAAAGGAGCAAGAAGATGATCAAAACAAGGTTGAAATGGATATCCGCTTTTATATTTATCATGCTTGGCCTAATCGTTTTAGCTGGATGTTCTACTAGTTCGGCAAAAGAAAGTGAAAATGTCACACTAAATTTTGGTAGTATGGATGGTCCGCCACACGTACAAAATGCAACTACTTTTCCATATTTTGCAGAAGAAGTAGAAAAGTTAACAAATGGTAGGGTGGATTTCCGTATGTATATGGGTGGAGCGTTGGGAGGACCTAATGAAACACTAGATAATATTGTAACCGGTTTAATGGATGTTGGAAGAGGAATTCATGGGTATAATGCTGGAAGGTATCCAGTACAGTCTGTGTTAAATCTACCTTTTATGGCAGAAGGTACTGGTGAAGAATTAAGTATTGTTGCGCAGAAATTATATGAAACATTCCCAGAAATTCAAGATGAATATTGGGATGTTAAGCCTCTATGGATTCATGCAGCTGATCCATATGCAATTGTTACAAAGGGCAAAGCAGTTCGTAGTTTTGAAGATGTAAAAGGACTAAGGTTAAGAACGCCATCTGAAGAAGGTAGTCAAATGCTAGAGGCTTGGGGAGCTACTCCTGTATCCTTGGGGGCACCTGATATTTATGACGCGATTCAAAAAGGAGTTATCGATGGAGGGGTTCTACCAATTGCAGCAATCAAAGATTTTAATTTAACGGATCTTGTTGATTACGTAACGGTAGGTTATTTTAATACGAATTTATTCTATGTTTCGATGAATGAAAATAGCTGGGAAAAGAAATTTACAGCTGATGAAAAGGAATTGTTAGAAGAAGAACTACTAGGACTATCAATGGCAGCTATGGCTGGTAGAACCTTTGATGAACAAAAAGAAAAAGCAGAAGAAGAAGCCAAAGCGGCGGGTGTAGAATTTATCGAACTTCCAGAAGAAGAATTGAATAAATTTAAAGATGCTTCTGATCATGTTGCCGAAAACTGGATTAAAAGAATGGAAGACCGAGGAATTCCTGGACAAAAAATTTATGATGAAGCAGTTCGATTAATAGAAGAAAACAATCAATAGAAAGGAGTGGGAAGAATGGGACAACAATTAAACAAAGAAAAACAACTAAATGTTGCGATCAATCAAGAGCCCGGGTTGGCTAAATTTACAAGGGTCTTAGGAAAAGTTACGATTAGTTTAAATAACGTGTTACATAAAATTTCTAGTGTCTTGTTGATGGCGCTAATGTTTTTAACGACTGCGGATGTGGCTGGAAGATTCTTTTTCAAATCCCCAATCATCGGAACATATGAATTGACGGGTTTATTACTTGCTTTAATGATTTTCTATAGTTTAGGTGCAGGACAATTAAAGAAAAATCATATTGAAATTGATTTCTTCACTAAAAAGATGTCAAATAAAAGCCAACATATTCTTTATAGCCTGTCTTCATTTGTATTATTTATTCTGTTATGTTTAACGACATGGCAACTATATGAGTATTCAGTAAGGGTTTGGATTGGTGGAGAAACAAGTGGTGACCTTGGTTTACCATTATATATCTTCTCCGGTCTAACAATAATTGGTGCTTTCTCTTTTGCGCTTACATTATTATTAGATGGCTTTAACTCACTATTAAAGGCGGTGAATCCGGATGAGTCCTGAGATAATAGGAATACTAGGTATTATTTTATTGCTTGTCCTTATATTCTTACGAGTTTCTGTTGGTCTATCCTTATTTTTGATTGGATTTTTGGGAGTGTCTTGGATTACGGATGGAACAGTAGGATTAGCGCAATTATCGATGGCGGCATTTGGGACGTCTAATGACTATGGGCTAAGTGTTATTCCGTTATTTATCCTAATGGGGATGTTTTTGTCCTATTCCGGATTAGGAAATGACTTGTTTTCTGCTGTTCATAAATGGTTTGGTAAAGTGCGTGGTGGTCTAGCAATTGCTACAATAGGTGCCTCTTCTATTTTTGGAGCGATTTCTGGTTCCTCTAACGCAACAACAGCAACCATTGCTAGAGTAAGTATTCCAGAAATGAAAAAGTATAACTATAAAACAACGTTCTCCACTGCGGCTGTAGCGGCAGGTGGAACTCTAGGGGCATTAATTCCACCAAGTGTTTTATTAATTATCTACGGGGCATTGACAAATGTACCGATTGGCCCGCTATTGATTGGTGGATTTGTACCAGGAATCATTTTAACGCTTTTGTTTATTTTCTTGATTCAGCTTCAAGTGAAGTTAAATCCGTCTAATGCTCCAGCAAAAGTGGAGACAATCTCTTTTGGGGATAAGGTTGCTTCTTTAAAATCCATTTGGCCGTTTCTATTAATCTTTCTTATTAGTATAGGTGGCATTTACCTGGGTGTATTTACACCAAGTGAAGCAGGTGGGATTGGTGCATTTTTAGCATTTATCGTAACGATTATTATGAAACGATTGGATTTCAAAGGTATGTTAGAATCCCTTGATGAATCTTTACGATTATCGGTGATGATTTTCTTAATCTTTATTGGTGCTAATTTATTTGGGAGTTTCCTAGCATTAAGTCGGATTCCTGAACATCTAACAAATGCGGTCGTATCTATGGATGTATCGCCATATATTATACTAGGGTTAATTCTATTAGTTTATTTATTCTTAGGGATGTTCCTAGAAGGTATTGCGATTATGACCTTAACATTACCAATCGTATTCCCGATTATTACATCGTTAGGTTTTGATGGATTATGGTTTGGTATCATCATGGTATTAATGATCAATATTGGTGTATTGACCCCGCCATTAGGACTAAGTGTGTATATTATTAGTGGTGTGGTGAAGGAAGTTCCGATTGAACAAATTTTTAAAGGGGTTTTACCAGCAATTGCGGTAATGGTCATCTTTTTGATTATCTTAATTATCTTCCCTGGTATTGTAACCTTTTTACCTTCTCTCACTGGATAATTGAAAAAACGAGGCTGGGACAAAAGTATTTTAACCACATGAAATCTGAACATGATTGAGCGAATAATCGCTTCGGAAATATACTTCGCTTTCCGCGGGCGGCTGTTGAGCCTACTCCGGGCTATCGCCCTACGTAGTCTCACCTAGGCCTTTCCTCCCGCAGGACAAGGAACGCTACGTCAGCGATACATCGCACGCAGAAAATGCGGATGCATTTTCAAGGAGTCTACGTATATTTCCTCCGCTTAAATAGTGCATTGTTCGCCTTTTAGGTTAAATTCTTTAGTTATGTCCCAGCCTCGTTCTATTAACTCCCTGAAAACTGTCTAAAGTATCGTTCATCATAGCCTAATCGCTCGGATGCGTCTTTTGCTGCGTTTACTACTTTATTTGCGATATCTGGAATTTTGCCGTTTTTCATACGTTGAATTGGTCCTACAACGGCGATGGAGCTGACTACTTTCCCAGTGTAATCTCGTATTGGTGCGGCAACAGATCTTGTTCCGATTGTCAATTCCTCTGTACTTACTGCATATCCTTGTTTTTGGATCATTTCCATTTCTTTTCTGAGTTGAATTGGATCTGTAATACTATTGTCGGTATAAGAGACTAATCCTTTATCAATGACTCTTTCTAAAATATCAGTATCACTAAATGCTAGTAATACTTTACCAGACCCTGTGCAATATGCTGGGTTGCGTCGACCGATATGTGTAAGGATACGGACGGGGTGATGACACTCCTCTTTATGAATATAAATCGTCTCTAGATCATCCAATATAGATAAATGCGCTGTCTCGCCAGTATCACTCACTAATCTATTGAGAACAGGTGCAGCTTCTTTATGAATCTCCAAGTTGTTCGTTACAATTCCTCCAAGGGTTAAAACAGATAACCCTAAGCGATAATCTCTCGTTCGCTCATCCTTAATTACAAAACCTTCCGTAGCAAGAGTAGATAGTAGCCTGCTAACCGTACTTTTTGCTAGTCCTAGTTCTTCAGCAAGTTCACTCACTTTTTGAGTTGGTTCAAATGTAGAAAAGCTTTTTAAAATTCGTAATGCATTTCTAACGGAAGAAAGAATTTGCGGGTCGCTATTTTTTTTCTTCATCATATCTCCTCCAATATACATGTTCTGTCTATAAGAACAATCATTTTTTGCGAAATTCATGATGAAATTCAAATTTTATCAGTCTTTGGTAACGGTTACTTTTTATTATACTATAAATAATTAAAATCTTTTAACTATTGTTGCGTATAGAGGAACTGTGACCTTTTTAATTCCATTTTTCAAACCTATAATGAATTTGTAACGAAAGATAACTAATAAATGAAATAAAGAAATAATTAGGGAGGAATTTTTCATGCAAACGACGAAACAAAAGGTAGAGGTTAAACCAATTAATTGTTCCCATTATATTGGAGGAAAATACGTAGAATCAAAAAGTGGGAAAACATTTGAAAATATTAATCCTGCAACAGAAGAAGTGTTAGGGGTAGTTGCAGAAGGGGGAAAAGAAGACGTTAATGAAGCGGTAGAAGTAGCGAGAAAGGCATTAAAAGGTGAGTGGGCGAATATGCCAGTTCGCAAACGTTCCGCTATTATCCGTAAAATTGGGGATTTGATTTTAGAGAGAAAAGATGAGTTAGCGGCACTTGAATCACTAGATACTGGAAAGCCATTATGGTTATCGACTAGCGTAGATATTGATAGAGCGGCATATAATTTCCATTTCTTTGCTGACTTTATGACAACAGTTGGTAATGAATCCTATCAACAAGATGATATTGCGATTCACTATTCCGTCCGTCGTCCTGTTGGAGTAGTTGGATTAATTAACCCATGGAACTTACCATTACTTTTAATGACTTGGAAATTGGCTCCGGCACTTGCAGCAGGAAATACAGTAGTCATGAAACCGTCTGAAGTAACTCCAATGACAGCAACTGTTTTAGCACAAATTTGTACAGATGCTGGAGTACCAGATGGTGTGGTAAACATGGTACATGGATTTGGTGAGACAGGCGCTGCACTTAGTTCCCATGATGATGTAGATGCGATTGCTTTTACTGGTGAAACTATTACAGGAAGCGCGATTATGAAATCTGCAGCACCAACTTTAAAAAAATTATCGTTTGAACTAGGTGGAAAAAATCCAAACATTATCTTCGCGGATGCGAATTTAGATGATGTCATTGAAACTACCTTGAAATCAAGCTTTATCAACCAAGGGGAAGTATGTTTATGCGGGTCAAGAATTTACGTAGAACGTGCCATTTATGATGAATTTTTAGAGCGCTTTGTTGCAAAAACGAAAGAATTAAAAGTCGGCGATCCATTTGCGGATGATTCAAATGTAGGTGCTCTTGTTAGTGAAGAACATTATAATAAAGTGCTTAGCTACTTAGATATTGCCAAAGAAGAAGGCGGTACTTTCTTAACAGGTGGTAAGAAAGCAGATATCGAGAAAGGTTTCTATGTAGAACCAACAATTATTACAGGATTAGGAAGAGATTCTCGTTGTGTACGTGAAGAAATCTTTGGTCCAGTTGTAACGGTCCTTCCATTTGATACGGAGGAAGAAGTAATGGAACAAGTAAATGATACACATTATGGATTAAGTGCCAGCCTTTGGACTGGTGATGTGAAACGCGCGGCTCGTCTATCTGCACAAATTGAAGCAGGAATGGTATGGGTAAACACTTGGTTCCTTCGTGATTTACGTACTCCATTTGGTGGTATGAAGCGCAGTGGAATTGGCCGTGAAGGTGGGTTAAATAGTTTTGATTTCTATTCTGAAATAACGAATGTTACCTTAAAACTATAGGAGGATCTATATGAAAATAGAAACGACACCTAAAACAGAAAGTCATGCAAAACATTTAGCAAGTGCCTGGGATAATGGAGAAGGGGTTCAGCCTATTACAGAGCTGGATCCTTCCATTACCGTTGATGAAGCATATCAAGTGCAATTACACACGATTAACGGATATTTGCAAAATGGACAACGTATTACGGGTAAAAAAATCGGTTTAACTTCTAAAGCAGTGCAAGAAATGCTCGGAGTTGGGGAGCCGGATTATGGGCATTTATTTGATGATATGTATGTAGAAAATAAAGGTACTGTCCCATTTAACCGTGTTCTACAACCAAAAATAGAAGGCGAGCTTGCTTTTATTTTAAAAGAGGATTTAGTTGGTCCAAATGTCACTTCTTTAGATGTGTTAAAAGCGACAGATTTGATTGTGCCCGCAATTGAAATCGTGGACAGTCGTATTAAGGATTGGAAAATCACATTAGCCGATACAGTTGCGGATAATGCTTCTTCAGGACTTTACGTGCTTGGAGAAACATTCAAAAAGCCAGCAGACCTTGATGTGAAGCAAATAGGAATGGCTTTGTATAAAAATGGAGAACTTCAAAATACAGGAGTTGGTGCTGCGGCATTAGGGGACCCTGTTAAATGTGTCGCATGGTTGGCTAACAAACTATCAAACTATGGGATTTCACTAAAAGCTGGTGAAGTCATTTTATCCGGAGCATTGTCTGCGATGGTAGAAGCAAAACCAGGAGATCATTTTTATGTAAAATTTGCTGAGTTAGGTTCAGTGGAAGTTTCATTTTCAGAGTAAAGAGGAGGGATGAACATGAGTAAAGTAAAAGTCGGTATTATCGGTTCTGGGAATATTGGATCTGATTTAATGGTAAAATTAAGAAAATCTGAATTACTAGAAGTAACGACGATGATGGGAATTGATGCAACGTCAAGAGGGATGCAACATGCGAAGGAAATCGGTTTGGAAGTATTTGATAATGGAATAGATGGTTTACTAGACAATCCCGATTTAGTAGATATCATTTTTGATGCGACAAGTGCAAAAGCGCATTTGTATAATGCTGACGTGGCCAAAAAACTAGGAAAACAAATGATCGATTTAACACCAGCTGCAATCGGTCCATTTATCGTTCCAACGGTTAACCTAGGTTCTCATTTGGATGCGGATAATGTAAACCTCATTACGTGTGGAGGGCAAGCAACGATTCCGATTATCAATGCGATTAATCAAGTGGCGCCAGTAGAATATGGAGAAATTGTTGCGACTATCTCTAGTAAAAGTGCGGGCCCAGGAACAAGAGCGAATATTGATGAATTCACGGAAACAACTGCAAAAGGAATTGAACAAGTAGGTGGAGCGAAAAAAGGAAAAGCAATTATTATCCTAAATCCTGCTGAACCAGCCATTATGATGCGTGATACCGTCCATGCAATTGTGGAACCTAGTTCTTTCGATGAGAAGGCAATTACCGAATCCGTTGTGAAAATGGGTGAAAAAGTTCAGTCCTATGTACCAGGTTATAAATTACGTACAGAGCCCATTTTCGATGGAAATAAAGTAACCGTATTCTTAGAAATAGAAGGTGCAGGACACTACTTACCGAAATACGCGGGGAACTTGGATATCATGACATCTGCTGCGGTGAAAGTAGCGGAGGAATTTGCGAAAAATCGATTGAACGTACCAACAAAATAGGTAGCGGGGAGGAGGATGAATATGTCCAATTTAAAAATTACAGAAGTAGCATTACGTGATGGAAGTCATGCCATTAGTCACCAGTTCACGGTAGAACAAGTAACATCTATTACGAAAGCATTAAATGACGCCCGTGTTCCGTATGTGGAAGTTACTCATGGAGACGGACTAGGAGGATCTTCTTTACAATACGGATTATCCAAAACAGACGAATTAAAATTAATTGAAGCGGCGGTTGGCGTTGCGGATTTTTCTAAGATTTCCGTGTTGTTGTTACCAGGTATCGGTACGATTGAGGATTTAAAAGTTGCTGAAAATCTTGGTGCAAAAATGGTAAGGGTTGCGACGCATGTAACGGAAGCGGATGTTTCCAAACAACATATTGAAACAGCGAAAGAACTAGGAATGGAAACAGTTGGATTTTTAATGATGAGTCACATGGCACCAGTGGAAAAATTAGTAGAACAAGCGAAATTAATGGAAAGCTATGGTGCGGATGTCGTTTATGTAACCGACTCTGCGGGAGCGCTTCTTCCGAATGAAGTAAGGGAAAGAATTAAAGCGCTTAAACAAGAACTGTCTGTTGAGATTGGATTCCATGCCCATAACAATCTTTCCCTTGCGATGGGAAATACACTTGCTGCGATTGAAGAGGGTGCTACAAGAATTGATGGTAGTGTTCGTTGTTTAGGAGCGGGTGCTGGGAATACACAAACAGAAGTACTAGTTGCTGTATTAGAAAAAATGGGAATTGATACTGGAATCGACCTTTACAAGATGATGGATCTTGCAGAAAATATCGTTGCGCCTATCCTACCAAAACCACAGGAAATTACAAAAGATGGGTTAACATTAGGTTATGCTGGTGTTTATTCTAGTTTCCTATTACACGCAAGCCGTGCTGCGGAGAAATTCAACCTTGATTCTCGTGATATTTTAGTAGAATTAGGAAAACGGGAAGTAGTCGGTGGACAGGAAGATATGATTATTGATGTTGCGGCTGAGTTAGCGAAGGCAAAGTCGTTGGTTTAAAAAGGTTGTTCAAAAAGCAATCAGGAGGCTGAAAATGGTTACTAAAATGGATACTAATTTAATTAAGGAACTTGCGAATTATACACATAGCGCAGAAAAAGAAAGACGTGAAATTACAAAAATTACTGCTGAATTGTACCCAGAGCTTTCTATTGAAGAGGCATATTTAGTACAGGAAGAATTAGTAAGACAAAAGTTAGAAGAAGGCAAGACAATTGTTGGACCAAAAATGGGGATTACTAGTGAAGCGAAAATGAAACAAATGAATGTAGATGACCCGATTTATGGTTATGTATTTGATTATATGGTCGTTAATGAGGGAGACTCCATTTCGATTTCAGACTATATTCATCCAAAAGTAGAACCTGAGATTGGATTTGTTCTATCAAGAGATTTAGAAGGACCGAATGTAACCGCATTAGACGTACTTGCGGCAACAGAATATGTTTTCCCGGCGATTGAGATTATTGATAGTCGTTACGAAAACTTTAACTTCACATTGCCGGACGTGATTGCGGATAATACATCTGCAGCAGGAGCGGTATTTGGTACTACTCTGAAAAGACCTGATAATTTGGAATTAGATGTCGTTGGTGCAACTTTATCCATTAACGGAGAAATCAAAGCTTTAGGAGCTGGTGCAGCGGTACTAGGTCATCCAGCTAATTCCGTTGCTAGACTAGCAAACATGTTAGCGGAAAAAGGGGAAAAAGTAAAAGCTGGCGAACCGATTTTAACTGGTGGTCTAACAGCAGCTGTTATGCTCTCACCTGGCGATTTTGTCCAATTAAAAATTGGTGGAATTGGAGACGTTTCCTTTTTCGTTAAGGAATAAATTACAATCAAGATAGGAGGGCTCGTAATGCCACTCGTTCAAATTTCAATTATGGAAGGCAGATCCCAAGAAAAAATAGATGCGATGATGGAAAATGTTACAAATGCAGTTAGTGAATCATTGGATTCTCCGAAAGAAAATGTACGTGTAGTTGTTAATGAAGTACCGAAAACACATTGGGCCATTGGTGGAACAAGTGTTAAGAATTTAGGCAGGTAGGAGATAGTGATAGGTAGATTCTAATGTAGAGTCTCCTATCACTATAAATTAATTTATCTACGCGGCGTTACAAAAACTCCACCTGAACCGAGTCTTCTTTATCACTAAAATTTTTGGAATGTTCCTTATAGAGGAACAATTTGGTTTCTATTACATAGTTATTCATTATAATAGAGTTAAGAGGTTTAATTATCTAGGTAACTTTCAAAAATAAAATGGAAACGTTACCATAGATGAGAATTTAAATAAATAGGGGGAATTTGTCATGGAAAGGGAATTGAAAAAGTTTGATGTTGCACAATTAGCTCACGTGGAGATGTATACTCCAGATCCAGATGGTACATTGTGGTTTTTCAAGAATGTATTAGGTCTACAAGAAACGGCTAGAGAAGGTCAATCGGTTTACCTTCGTGCGTATGAAGATTTATATCACCATACATTAAAAGTGACAGAAAGAAATGAGCCGGGATTAGGTCACGTTAGCTGGAGAGCTAGTTCTAAAGAAGCTTTGGAAAGAAGAGTAAAAGAACTAGAAAAGTCTGGTGCAGGTAAAGGGTGGATTGATGGCGACCTTGGTCATGGTGCAGCTTACCAATTTGTTACTCCAGATAACCATAACATGGAAATTCTTTGGGATGTAGATTATTTCCAAGCCGATGAAAGTCAATCAACGATTTTAGTGAACCGACCACAAAAGCGTCCACTTTCAGGTGTTCCGGTACGTCGTCTAGATCATGTGAACTTAATGTCTAGTAATGTAACAAGAAATAAAAACTTTATGATGGATGACCTTGGCTTTAGATTAAGAGAACGTGTAGTAAGAAATGACGGATCAGAAATTGGTTCTTGGTTAAGTGTTAGTCCGTTAGTTCATGAGTTAGCATTTATGGAGGATGCGTCTACACGAGAACAAGGACTTGGCAAAATGCACCACCTTGCATTCTGGTATGGATTCCCTCAACATCTAAATGATCTTTCTGAAGTACTAACCGAACACGATATTAAGATTGAAGCAGGTCCTCTAAAACATGGGGTATCCCAAGCGTTATGTATGTATGTATTTGAACCAGGTGGAAACCGTGTAGAATTATTCGGGGACTCTGGATACCTCATCTTTGATCCGGACTGGAAACCAGTAACATGGACAGAGGCTCAATTAGAAAAAGCAATTATCTTCTACGGTGCGCCACTACCAGATTCATACTTTAAGTATGGAACTCCGAATGTGAAAGCGCCTGTGGTAAATAAATAAAGAATGTGAAATGCCTTCTTCCTTTTAGGGAGGAGGCATTTTTTTGCGTTGGATCTGGTAGGTGGGCTTTATATCTATTATCACAAATAAGAATGTAAGTAAAAAATGAGCGAATATTCGATACATAGTTATCATGAAGTAATAATAATTTATAGAAAAAGATTGAATTAGTAGGTCAAAAGTAATACCATTGTATTTGCTTAAAACCAAAAACAGGTAATTAGAATTAGTATCTAATTATTTACGAGGAGGTTAAATATGAAATTTAGAAATATAAATATTGGCTGGAAGTATGGTTTAATCCTAGCTATCGTTATTATTTGTTTTGTTATATCATCAGTCTTTACATCCCTTTCCATTATGGATGTGGGAGAAAAGGTTGATGTTATGAAACTAAGAGGAGAGCGTGCGGTTAAAATAACCGAAATGGGTTCGTTGGAGCGCGGAAAGGGGATTCGTGTTGTTCAATATGTTCAAGACCAGAATCCGAATTTAATCGAAGAATTTAACACACGTAAGGAAAAGTTCGATACATTAGAAAGTGAACTTCAAGATCGAATGTATACACCAGAACAGAAAAGTTTATTTGAGGAAATTACTTCAAACGATGAAGAACTAAATTCACTATTTGATGATATTGTTTCAGCGATGAATGATGGAAAAGAAGCTGAAGCAATAAGTTATGTAGCAAATGCGAATGAAATACGTTCCCAGACAGTGGATTTATTAGATAGCCTTCTTACCATTGTCGATGATGAACGTGTTAAAACGGCTTCTGAAGCTCTAAATAGTAAAGACGTCGCTCTTAAAATTCAAGTTTTTGCAGTAATTATTTCTACTATTATCGGTATCGTTCTTGTTCTATATGTTAGTCGAATTATTTCACGTAACTTAATGAAAGTTGTGGAAGTAAGTGAAATGGTGGCAAATAACGATTTAACAGTAGAGCGTATCGATTATGATGGAAATGATGAAATTGGAAAACTAGCAAATTCAACTAATAAAATGACAGAAAATCTACGAAATATGGTTCAACAGGTATCCCATGTAACGGAAACTGTTTCGAGTCGAAGCGAGGAATTGACGCAATCTGCTAATGAAGTGAAAATGGGTACCGAGCAAATTTCCGTTACGATGGAAGAACTTGCATCCGGATCGGAAACACAATCCAACCATTCCACCGAATTGTCTTCCCAAATGGATACATATATGAATAAAATTGAGGAAACAAATGCAAACGGCGAAAAGGTACAAGTAGAATCGGATGAAGTTTTAGAAATGACTCAAGAAGGATCTAAATTGATGGAATCTTCTAGAAGTCAAATGGAAAATATTGATCAGATTGTTCAAAACTCTGTACAAAAGGTACAAGGCCTAAACAAACAATCGGAGGAAATTTCTAAATTAGTATTTGTCATCAAAGATATTGCTGACCAAACGAACCTATTAGCGCTAAATGCAGCAATTGAAGCGGCCAGGGCTGGTGAGCAAGGACGAGGATTTGCTGTAGTTGCTGATGAAGTTAGAAAACTAGCAGAGCAAGTAGGCGATTCGGTAACGGATATTTCAACAATAGTAGATAATATTCAAAAGGAAATTAGCACAGTGACACAATCATTACAAGGTGGATATGAAGAAGTAGAACGAGGAACTAGCCAAATTCAATTAACTGGAGAAAAATTCAATGGAATTAGAAACTCCGTAACCGATATGGCTACTAGCATCCAAATGATTACAGCTAATATGTCCAACCTTACAGAAATTGGCCAAGGAATGAATAGCTCCATTCAAGAAGTCGCTGCCATCTCCGAAGAATCCGCAGCAGGCATTGAACAAACATCCGCATCCACCCAACAAACAAGCAGCTCCATGGAAGAAGTTGCGGAAAGTGCGAATGAGTTAGCTAGATTGGCGGAAGAATTGAATGGGATGATTAGGAGATTTAAATTATAGTTATAGGAATTTGAAAAAAGTCGATCGGGTCTGATCGACTTTTTTGCTCTAATTTTAGAAGCAACATAATGAAATTAACCACTCAATTGACGAGTGTGGTTTAACTATTCTAATGGGTAACAGTCTGTAGTTTCTTTTGTAAAACATGCACTTCGTCTTTCAAATCGTTTAATTGATTATTTAATTGTTCGATTTCTATTGAAGTGAGGTTATGTTTAATAGAATACTCTGCTAGCCTTCTCATTTCACGAAGCCTCATCTCGATTTTTTCTAATATGAGATCCTGTTGTTTACACCATTCAATTTGTTCTTCTAGAAAATTTTTGTCATCTTGATCCATTATGGGTGAATTATTTTTACCAGATTCCGTTGAATACATAGATGCTACGTTATGGATATTCTTCATGTTTATCTTCCTTTTATAAAGTTATTAATAATTATAGTCAACTATACTATTTGTTTTATTTAGCAGCAATGGAATGATGGGGTTTAAAAAGAATTTATAAGGATAAATAAAATTTTATTAAAAACTATTAAACTTTCTTAAAAGCCATCCGATATAAATTGTGTAGACGTCAGGAAGATGTTTACACTGGCCTAACGTTAGGAAATAACCGGTATTTCCAAATGAAAAGTCTTCAAGAATCTTTTTTGAAGCAAATTTTACTTAGGTAGTAATTCCACTTGATGGAGTTATTATAAATTAAAGCGAGACACAAGGACGTGACTTGCTAAAACAACCACATGGAGGTAGGAAAAATGAGAATTAATCACAATATTGCGGCGCTTAACACGTATCGTCAGTTGGGTAATGCAAATAATGCACAACAAAATGCAATGGAGAAGCTATCATCTGGTCTTCGTATTAACAGTGCAGCGGACGATGCAGCAGGTCTTGCAATTTCTGAAAAAATGCGTGGTCAGATTCGTGGATTGGAGCAAGCGCAAAGCAATGCACAAGATGGTATTTCATTGATTCAAACTGCAGAAGGAGCATTGAATGAGACTCACAGTATTCTTCAGCGTATGCGTGAATTATCAGTTCAAGCAACAAACGACACGTTAAATGATTCGGATCGTGGCGAAATTCAAAAAGAAGTAGATCAGTTAGTAGAAGAAATTGATCGAATTTCAAGTACTACTGAATTCAATACAAAAAAATTGTTAGATGGTTCTATGGGTGCTGAAAGAACAGCTACTGCCGGTGTAACAGAGGGTCAAGTGAATTTTAAAGTGAGTAGTGATACTGCTCAGGTTACAGGTGTATCAGGAGTTCTAGCTAACGATAAAGTTGGAACCCATGAAATAACATTCTCTGTAGGTGCCGCTGGGGAAATTAAGGGTACAGCAACAGATTTAGATGGAACAGAGACACTTTCTGAATTAGGGATTACTGATATCGCAGGATTAAAAGTTGGAGAAGAAGGTAGCGAAGTAACTTTAACAGGATTAGATTTAAATAGTACAGTGGCTGATCTTGTAAATGCAGTGAATACACAAGCTACTGGGGCTTCTGCTGAGATTGTTGAAGGTCAATTGGTAATTAATTCAAATAGCCAAACTTCTGGTAACCAAGTTTCATTTGAGCAAGATACAGCTAGTGCTGGAAGTGCTGCAGCTGTATTGTTCGGTGCAGGTTCAAGTTCTGTTGAAGCAAATAGTACAAATGCAGATGCAACAGCATTAACAGTTACCGATAAATATACTGATGCAGGCGGAAATGAGACCACCACTGTTGATAGAGCTGGTACATATGGTGACGGTTCTTCAAATGTTTCATGGAATGGTGCAACATTTACAAAAGGAACAGGTAATATATCTACTGCAACTGTTACGGTTGAGGGGTTAGAAGCTGTTGATTCAAAAGCAGCTAGAAAGGATTTATCTGCTACATTACAAATTGGAGCAAATGAAAATCAAACAATGAATGTTGATATTGAGGATATGTCTGCACAAGCTTTAGGCCTTGTTGTGGGTGGAGAAAAGATTAGTGTTTCAAATTCAGACGATGCCTCACGTTCCATTACAAAGATTAATAACGCAATTGAAACTGTATCTGCTGAGCGTTCTAAGCTTGGTGCATTCCAAAATCGCTTAGAACATACAATTAATAACTTAGGAACATCTTCTGAAAACTTAACAGCTTCAGAATCCCGTATCCGTGACGTTGATTATGCTTTAGCTGCTTAACGCAGTAACAAGCACAGTCGTCCTAGCTGGTAACGGCTAGTGATTATTATCGGGTGAATTGCTGGAAAACCCTTAGAACTTTTATTACCACAACGTAGTTGGAAACGGCAAGCGTGATGGTTTGAAAAAAGAAAAGATTGGGCAATCAGCAGCCGAGCTCCTGTCTTGAAAGAGTGGAGAAGGTTCAACGACTAGGATAGACCATCTAAAGGCTAAGCATAAGATGATGAAATCCATAGGTGAAACAATGATCATCAGCATTGTGAATCCGAAGTGCCCGACCCCTACTAGACTTTTAGAGGGTGAAGATATAGTCTAGTCATTTATGAAAGTAAATGTTCGCACGATGGCGAAAGAAATGATGAACCAAACTAAGAACTCAATCTTAGCACAAGCATCACAAGCAATGTTGGCTCAATCTCAACAATTACCACAAAGTGTTTTACAACTTTTACGGTGATTATTGAAAGGGCGTCTTATCTGGTAACAAATAAGAGGATTACTGGGTGAATTGCTGGAACTTCCTAAAGCTTCATCAACCACAATGTAACTGGAAACGGTAGGCGTGAAGGTTTGAAAATGATGAAGATGAAACAATGGATAATCAGCAGCCAAGCTCCTGTGAGGAAACTCTGGAGAAGGTTCAACGACTAGAGAATACGGTCTAAGGCAAAAGCTATGACTATGAATCTCGTAGGGCAGCAAAAGCTGTTCGAAGTGCCCAGCTCCATGAAATATTATGGATGAAGATATAGTCTGTTCTATGATTGAAAGACATAGTGGCAAAGCAAGCCAACCAATTACCACAAGGAGTTTTACAACTTCTTCGTTAATTTTAGATTATTTGGAAGGGACTCTAGTTTTTCTAGGGTCTCTTTTTACTAAATTGAAAGTGTAGGTGGCAGATTTGGTTAGAAGAAATGAAGAAGTGTATAGTTATTCGTTTAATGGTTATCGATTTTTATTAAAAAAGAAGTATATTTCCCAAGACCCGAGAAATTTTATTGATATTAATTATAAATGGGTATTAAGTTCGCAGGATAAGAACATGGATTGTATTACGATTAAAACAGTAGATAAAGAAATTAGTCAAAGTCAGTTAGTTACCTTTCGAGATAATGTTCATAATCTGTTACCCATTTTTGAGAGTATGGTATTTATCGAAGATGTACTTAGAGAGATAACCATATTAGAAAAGGGTTAATGTTAATGAATTGCAAACCAAATCGATCCTATCATTCTACCATTTGAATTTGGCAGTCTTAGGAGTAGAACAAACAAAAATGAGGTTACTCTTTTCTGTTGGGGCAAATGGGGAAAGTGATTCGGCTGTCAGTCCCCCGCTGCTTTAATGTGTTAAAGTAAAGGGCTTAAAGACCACAAATAAATTTGAGGTCATTAATATTTTATATCCTATTTTATAATTTTCCATTTCTTCGCAACTCCGAAAGTTTGTAAACCACGGACCAATATGAACGACCAATACTTTCTGCAATTGATTGATCTGTTTGATTTTGATTTTTTAGTTTAATTAGAAGTTTTATTTCTTCTTCAGAATATGTTCTTAAACGGTTTGAGCTAGTTACAAGCAGATTGTAGTTAGGATATTGTCGTTCGTATTTGTCTTTCTCCTTTTCTAGTCTGAAATCCCAGTTAGTTTTATAGTACATCGAAGGACAGGTTGCGGTAACTTCTTTTATTTGTTCCAAAAAATTAAAGGTTTCTTGAACAGAGGTTGTTCTTAAAATATAACCATATCCATCGTTTCTTTTGCTTTTCTTAAGATTGATGTTGAAATACTTTTGTATATGTTCCTTTAATATATCCAAATTATTAGGTTTGTAGTTTTGTAGGTAAAGATATATATGTGGAGTAAGAAATATATTTTTCTTTTGGTGATTAATACGTTTGGATAATACTAATGATCCGTCATCCATATATAGAGCAGCAAGAAAATGTTGGAGTGTATATCGTTTAACCAGTTCATGAGGTATCTGTTTATTATCGTTTAGGTCATAGAACAAAGAATACCAATTAGTAAATAGTTTTTAGGATTTGGATCTTAAAGTATTACTTTTAGGTGTAATGTATAACAAATCAGGTAGGAAGGTTTGTTTCCATAATCTATAATTCTTTTGCTCCGTACCATAATGTTCACGGTAGCTATTATTGATTCTTCGACTGTTGGGGTAAATTTTAGTAATTTCACCATCTCCTATAATACTAGCAACTAAAATGTTAAACTGAACTTCATCTAGGTTAATCATGGCTATCTCCTATCTCCCTTAATATATTACCCTTATTATACCACGGTTTAAGAACATGTGTTCCTGTTTGATTTAATTTTCTAGACCAAGATGGATAAAGAATTTTAAATAAAAGAACTTTATTTTAGTGCTAAACATAATACCGAATAATGGATGCAATTAAAGGAGCATCTATTATTCGGTTTTTTATATCAATAATTTAGTAGATTCTATTTTTCTAGTCCTTTATGCATGGTAAAATATAACTATTACATAATCAGAAGGGAGCCTACATTGATGGATGAAAAAGTCTTGCTAGAATCTGCTTTATTTTCAAGCTTTGAGGCTGTTGGTATAGCTCAAGATATGCAGGTACATCCTAATTTACGGCAAGGTTTGGATGTTCGCACGGGAAATGGAGAAGTTGCATATAGCATTAATCCCGGAGTGAGTACTGAGGGAGCTTCTTTAGTAGATGGTGCAACTGGTGAAAAAATTGCTACCATTCGAGAGAGTGTTGATGGAAGAACGGTATATGATATGGGCGGTGGAGAGACATTTGCTTCTACTACCAATGTTCTTGGTGATAGTGCGATAAAAGAGACAGGTGGGGATATTATTGGATTTGTAAATTCAAATTCGCTAGGTGGGATGCAGTTGCAAGACAATGCGCACCGGTCAATTATGCAAATGAATCAAAGTGGAAATGAAATTTATACTCAAAATCCAGCACCTACTACACCGGACTTATCGACTTCGATAGCTGGAAATTCTTTTGAAAGTACTGGTTCTGTCTATGATGCTGTAGATGGATTGGATTCCTTAGATAGTGCATCTGACGCATTGGACGTTATCGATTCACTTGGTGTACTAGGAGATCTTTTCTAATGGCAGAAGCAACCCAAGTCCAGTATTCAGAACTTGATGGTATCATAGATAGGCTGCAAGACAAGCTTGCTAGAAATGTTTGGGAAGAGCTTCAGGCATTTGTGGAGAAAAAAGTAGAGGAAAAGTTCCATGGGATTTATGTATCACTTGATAAGCGATATGCTTTACTTAAAGCAGAAGTATATGAACGAATATCTGACGAGAGTGAACAAGTTGATCCTATGGAAATACAACGACGCTTATTTGAAATTGCCAATCCGAGAGAGATGCATACCGACCTACAAGAAGCATTACAGTTCAATGAAATTGGACCGGAGTATGAAGACTTCCTTTTTCGAATACAAGAGGATACATATGGGCATTTGTTTCAACCATTGATATTGCAACAAGAAGCTTATCAACAGTTGGAGAGGAAAATATTTGAGGAAAGTAATCAGGCATATTTGGCGTTAAATAATTATGCGAAACAAATGAAAGCATATGTCGATATTGTGAAAAAAGAGCGCGAGTCCAAAGGCTTCCATTTTTTCACGAAATTAGTTGCGAAAGGCATCGGTCTTGTTGCATTCGGTCCCTTTGGTTCTATAGGTGCCGGAGTTTTCATGAATGCTTTATATGCTGAAGGTTCGAATGCAAGGCAAGCGATGACAAATTTGGAGGAAGCTCTATTTTTCTTTCTTGATGAACTAGATGAAGCACTTGAAAAAATGAAAGCTGCATATACCTATGTTCTTTTCGCCTTGTATGGTGGGTGTTTTCAAAAAGTAAATGAGGTTTTGGAGAAGTATAACATAGAATTAAATGATCTCAATCTATTAACCTATGAGTTTACGGTGAAATATACGGGAAAAGAAGAAACTAATTTTACCCTATGGGCGGAGAGGCAAAATTATATCATTGAAAGAAGCATTAGGGATGAGAAGTGGGACGAGGCTCGTGTGTTAACCGATCGTTTTTATCATTATGTTAAAAATCAGCCAGGTGCCTTTCCGATTGTCCTACAAAATGGGAGGAGTGTGTACAGGCAAAGTTATCTTTTGAAATACATTGTGATATCGAAAATAGCAGAAACCCGGGGCAAGTGGATTGGCTTTGTTCAAGAGATGTTTAAACAGCTTCCTTATATGGTTCGGAAAAAAGAAGTAGAAGACTATGATGTGAAATCACCGGTGGAGTGGGGAATGCTTCTTATTCAGCAAGCGATAAAGAAGAAAGATCCTTCTATCCTGAAACCTTATTTGGATTATACATGCAAGCTAGTGAAACGGCGTCAAAATGCCTGGAAGGTTCCGGTTGGAGAAGAGCTTGTTGAAGGTGAATTGGATTGGAATACTCTTCTTGGATATATCACAGTAGATTTTCTTAGTGATAAGTGGAAGGAAGAACATCCACTTCAAACGTATACTAAAGATGCTTCTTATGAGAAAGATTGGTTGCAGGGGTTAAGAAAATGGTACATAGAATTGACCGGACGTAAGGATAGTTTGACACGATATATTTCGTTGTTAATCTTTGGTATTCATGTTGGTAATGTTGTTAGGCCTATTGTTAATATTTGTAAAAAGTCGGGTAAAAAATTACATTCCTATAGAAAACCGATTATGAAAGTATCCCTATCTGGGGCAGTTGCTTTGACCGTTATCTTCGGGGGATATCAGTTGAAGGATGAAGCGATAGGGTTTATTAGTAGTTTCGGTTCAGAACAAGAAATGGGTGGGAAAGTTGCTGCATCTGATGTGGAAGCGGATGTTGAAACATTGACCATCCAGGTGGACGATGGGGCAAATGTTAGAGATTACTATTCTCTAGATGGAAATGTCTTATTCACCCTTGCAAAGGGGACGGAGGTACACTGGAAAGGCGAAGAAGTCTTTGGTGATGATGCAAGCGGAAAATGGTACTATATCCAAGCTGAAAACGGGGAAGGTTGGATTAATGAAATTGTCCTAGAGCCTTCGAGTGTTGTTGAAGATGATCTAACGGACATTGAAGAACCAGTGCCGTCCGATGTTCAAAGCGTTGTGGAAACCGATGTGTACGAAAGTAATGGTTCGATGGAAGAATTCGTCTCAAGTGTATCAGAGGATTCTACAGACATATATGAAAATGATATGGAGCCAGTGCTGGAACCGGAGATAGAGAGTACGAATGAAGACGATGTTTATGATGGTCCGACTTATCGTCGCCATCAGGCTGTTGAATTTAGTTCATACATAGCGACATTGGATGAAAGGATAGATATGGAAGTTGATGAACCTTATTCCCTTTACATTTTGGAAGAAACGCCAGAGGTCGATTATGTGCGTTCAGTGGAAACTCTTTATGAAAAGCCCCAGGAAATTTGGGCTTCAAATATTGAGGGTGAAACATATCAGCTTGTGGCAGTATCGTATGAAAATTTGAATGAAATCGATATTTTTGTCGTAAATCCGGAGGGAATGATAGATTCACGGGAAACGATTGCTATTTCTGACTTTTATGAGGTTCCAGAAGGCTTTAAATATGCTGATGCTTATACAGATGAGGAAATGGTATTGACGGTAGAGGCAGGAGTAATGGTTGAACGGAATGCTACTTATTAAAGTACCACTGCAAAGAAAAAGTGGTTCCATGTATTGGTTATTAAAAAACTATGGGTCGGTGGGATAGGAATCATTATCAGTTTTAGTGTTTTCAGCTAACACGAATGAAATGAATGACACTTTTGCGAGGTGTTAAAATGTTAAATACAAACAAAACAACCGAACCTCGTAATGAAATTGACTTAATGGTTCAACCAATAAGTGAGTTTGGTAAAAGCAAAGAAGAAGCAATGAGATTAATTAAAGATTTGAAGGTCGAAAATTCTTTAATGAAGGATAAATTGGGTTTTCATGATTCTCCTTATAATTGGGCAATTTACATATTAACTGATCAAAATGATGTTGAAGCCTTGGAAAAACATTTTTATCCTTAAGGAAAGGAATTACAATAAGAATATAGTTGTAATCTCCTTTCCTTTTGTTTTTGTAAATCCTGTTAATTGCTGCATCATAATATAATTCGATTTGTTTCAATTTAATTTGATAAAAATTTAATAATCTCAGTCTTTTTATAAGTATTCTTATAGAAAATTAAATAATCATTAGGACTCTCTATTCTTTTATTATTGTAGGTAAAGTTGGAGCGATGAGCTAGTGGAAAAAGTTATTGTGAGAGATAGGATAGGGTGGTATAAATCCCTGGAATTTGTGGCTTACACAAGAACTAATTATTATTATCACAAGGAGAAAAAAATTGTAAGTTGGTTTATTTTAATAAAATTTTTAATCCCAACCCTCTTTTGGATTAATACCATAAAAAATTTCAGCGCTTTCTTCGTTATTAGCAAAATAGCAAGCTTCGATTGCAACAATTTTTTCCTTTTCAAGTACTTCATATAACAATATGATATTTTTAACATTTATCCATTTATATCCATCATATTCAAAACCCTTAAACATTACACTATGTCCATTGGTTTGAGGTCGATAACTAAGTAAGATGTTCGCTTTATCATAGACATCATTAGTAGTCGTTTTGGCGTACTTCACATACTGCGTAAGGTCTATAACACTATCTGGATTCCAAATAACGTCATATTTTTTATTACTTGACATCATCACTGGTCTCGTTTGCTAATTTTAAAAAGTCTGTTTTGTTTCGGATATAGGATGGAAATCCAGATTCTCTCTTTTCTCGTGCTCTTTTTATCTTATCTATTAGTTCTCCATTTTCAGACAACCTTTTTGTTATTTTTGCAACTTCATTGTTTTCTTCTATTTTAACTATAACTCCAAATTGCTCTTCAATAATTTGAGTTAAATCGTTCAAGCAAACATTAGATTTGTCTTCGAAATACTTGTTAAGCATTTCCTTACTGATAAATTCCATGAAATCACCTCTATTTGATTATAGCATACATCCAGTAGTAATTTATCCAATATTTAGACCAATGTGTCAGATTCCCACTACGTTAATGTGCTAAACTGCATAATAAAAAAGTGGGGCCAATGTGCCAGTCCCCCACCACTTTAAAGCGTTAAAGTGATTTCGGTTATTGATGCAGTGTTTGAGTATTGCGGATAGAATGGGTCAGCCACCATTGCGTTGTTTTAAGCTCTCGTTTGGACAATAGAGCCTGTGAATGTGGAGGAGAGAGTTATTGATACAGTTTTCTTCTATTTCAATGGCTGCTGATCTTATCTAAATCAATTATCTTCTAATTGCTGATCAATTATCTCACGTTCCCATGGGACTAGTTCATCAAAAATTAAATATCCTTCCCCGTTCCATGCAGAATGAGTTTATTCAGGTGGCAGTTACTTATTGCTTTAAAAAGTTCAAGTAAAGTTTTTTGAATCCTGCAATTTCATATATTTATAAATAATAAAAACTAATTTTTGTGCGAAACATTGTTCTTTTTATAACTAATAATATTGGGCTTTATTCTTTAAAAGGAATACAAAATTCATTACCACCACTTAAATAACCATTATTATTTTGGGTTGAGCTGCCTTTTAGGAAAAGGTTTTATTTCTTAACTTGTTATTTCTTATTGTAATGCATTACAATAAAAGCATGTGATAGGGGTAGTAAACAATAAATTTTTGCTTTTCAATAAACTAATTCTTTAAGTATTATTATATTTTCATCTTTAGGATTTATTATTTATTTAGGAGGGTAACCCCAATGAGCATTCCGCAATACGATAGGAAATTATCATATTCTGATTACTTATTATGGGATGATGATGAACGTATTGAAATCATCGATGGTATCCCTTATAACATGTCTCCCGGACCTTCTACAAAACATCAGCAGGTTTCGATGAATCTGTCTTTTCAGCTAATGAATTTCTTTAAAGAGAAAAACTGCCTAGTGTTTGCTGCTCCATTCGATGTACGATTATTTTCTAAAGGAAAAAAGAATGATGAAGTATTTGATGTTGTACAGCCGGATATTTCTGTTATTTGTGATACGAATAAGCTTGATGACCAAGGATGTATAGGATCACCAGATTTCATTATTGAAATACTCTCACCTTCAAGTGTGAAAATGGACAAAATAATGAAAAGGAACTTGTATGAGAAGGCAAACGTAAAGGAATATTGGATAGTAGATATACTAAACAAACTTATAGAGGTTTATTATTTAGATAGTAAGAATCAATATGGAAAGCCACTTTTCTTTACGATAGAAGACGAATTAAAATCTTATTACTATGGGGGACTAGAATTAAACCTTAAAGAAATATTTTGAAATATGGGTACTGTCCCCGGATTTTAAAGAAGTGCTTGTCACCATTCGAATAGAGTCATTGATTAGCTTTCAGTTGCTTGTAAATTATTATTTTGCGGATGTTAGAGGTTTAGTAGTAGGTACAGTGTCAGTAACACTTATTATATCTTCTACAATAGGGCATTATAAAGCGAAAATACACATAACCCCATTTTGAAAAACAAAAACGGGGTTATGTGTATTTAAACATTAGTGGTTTAGGTGTCCCCCACTGCTTTAATGTATTAAAGAATTTGATGCAAGTGAGAAGTTTAAATGATAGGGAAAAGAAGCTTAATATCCTTCATGGTCCAACGAGTTGACCAATACGTAAACCAAAATTAGCCTACCAATCCATATACCATTCACAGACCTATAGAAGCCGATAATGAAGATAAGGATGAAGAAGAGGGGAAAGCCTATAGGTGAAAGTGATAGTTTAAGAATGTTGAGATTCAATTATCCAATCAGAAAAATATTCACAAACGCTCCTTATATTATGCTTCTAAGTTATATGAGGAACAACTGGATGAAGGAGAAAAATATAAAGAACTAACAAAAGTAGTAGCCGTAAATTTAATTGATTTTTCCTATCATTGAAATGCCAAAATTTGTACATCTAGAACAAAAAGGAATGATCGAGTGGAATGACCGTATGGCAAAATGGCTCTGTTTTTTAACAAATATGGATGATACGAGGTAGGAAGAAATGGCGAAGTAGGAACAATTTATTGAGAAGGCAGTTGAAAAATTACGTTTAGCAAGTTTAGATCCAGAAACAAGGATGCAGTACGAAGCTCGTGAGAAGGCATTAAAGGATATTGCATCGATTCAAGGGGATGCGCTGGAGGAAGGAATAGAGAAGGGAATAGAACAAGAGAAAAAAGTAATGGCGCTAAAAATGCTTAAAAAGAATATGGAATTAGACTTAATTACAGAATTGACTGTACTCTCTAAAACAGAATTAATGGAGTTAAAAAAACAATGTTAGCCGAAGCACACAGGATACATCCCTGTGGATTTGAAAATGCGGTGAAATTTTAAAAAAGTGAAAGAACTATTATTAACAAAAAACCCGAAAAACTTCATAAAGGTTTTTCGGGTCTTTTAACTTCATCAAAAAACCAAAATCTTTTTACCAGCTTCTTTCAATATATTTTTGTAGAAAGAATCTTGGCCAATACATACGATACGGTGACATAAATTAGTTATTTCATCCATGTCATGAGAAGTGTAGATAATCATTTTGTTTTGTTCTTCGGCTAATGATTGAAGGAAATTACCTATTTCTATCCGTGATTTTAGATCAATTCCTACAGTCGGCTCATCTAATAGCAATACTTCGGGATCATGAATCAAGCTAATAGCTAAATTTAACTTTCTTTTCATTCCTCCTGATAGGGTACTCACGGGTTCTTTCCATTTGGACAGCTCCATGTCGAGGCAAAGTTGTTTTAATTTTTCTTTACTTCTTTTCTTCCACGAAAGTTTCTCAAAAAACACCATATTTTCTTCCACTGTAAACTCTTCCCAAAGTGCAAGGTCTTGAGGAACATAGCCAATCTTTTTCCTAATTTGTTTACGGTCGGACGAATATACTAATTCATTTAGGGTAACTTTTCCCTTTGTTGGCTTTTGGAGAGTAGCAAGAATAGAAAGTAGGGTAGATTTACCGGCTCCATTTTCTCCAACAAGCCCAATAATTTCTCCTTGATTTACCGTGAATGAGATATCAGTAAAAATGTTTTGTTTTTTATAGGATTTACTTAGGGATTGGATATTAAGCATTTCTAAATCTACCTCCTTTTAACCACCAAATAATAAGAGCTAATAGTATTGGAACGTACCATACACTAACACCTTTTTGTTCAATAAAGCTGGATAGTGGATGAAGTTGTTCAATCCATGGATATCGGCTTGTTATTCCATCTATTGGTATAATAACGCCGCTAAGTACAGTAAGAAATAAACAGACGGTTAAAGAAAAACTGTAATAAGAAACTGTTTTCGTGAACAAATGTGCAAGTAAAAACGCACTGATTGTAATTAATATTCGATACATCAATAGAGAGCAGATTAAGGTGAAGTTGATCGCTTCATTTAATAGGAGGTGGAATACATATACTGCTATTAAATCGAAAACATACAATATGAAAATATAAACTAATAGTTGAATGAGTAAATAATTTCTCATAGAAAGAAACATAAATGCATACCTTGGGTTCAAGGATGTTCTTCTTTCTTTGATGACCCAATCGAATAAAAAGAATGTACATAGAAGACTTATTAACGCCCATAATCCCCATGTATCCCAAATGGCTATTGGAGAATTTTCCTTAAGTTCAATTTCTTTTTGGAAAGAGAAATTCGTATGAAGTAAATTCTCCTGGACTTCTATTTCTTCTGTTTTGTTAACTATTTCATCCCAGGTCCATTGTAAATTTGTTTTTTCACCTAATCGATTAACTGTATGTGCTGTTTTTGATTTACCAGCTGCATCTTGAACATAAGATATAATCCTTTCTTTAACTGGTGTATACCCAAATGATAAATCAGAAGTGTAGCTCGTTATGAGCCAATTTCGATTACCTTTTCGAATCTCTTCCTCGTACCCTTCCTCTATTACAAAAGCACTATCTAAATCATGGCTTTTTACCATTTGACGTGCCTCTGATTCAGTTACGTCCAGTACCCGTATGAGCGGGGAAGAGGAGATTGCTTCATAAAGATTTATGGCAAGGTCCGTTTCTTCTTCGATAACAATACCAACTGGAATTTTCGTATCTTCTTGAAACAATTCAGTAGTAGAAATGAAAATGATGGTAGATACCATTGGTAAAAGTAGCCAAAGTAACAGTGTCCATCCTTGTTTTTTCCAATGCATGAAGCGTGTCTGAATGATGCGAATCATGCTTTAACACGCTCCTTCCCTATTGAAATACCGAAAAGAATAAAAAATGCAACGGCTGTCATTAATAATATCGGAATGAAATCCGTATACACTCTGTTGTTTACGATGATTTCGATAAGCCAGTAGAATGTTTCATGTGCAAAATAATAAGGAAGTACATCTTGAATCCACATCGGTAAATAAATTGCAGGTACAACAGCTCCGCTAAGTAATATATGCAGTAGTATCATCATGGACTGTCCGAATAACCGGAGTTTATAGGAGGATAGAAGTACTTCAAGTAATCCAAATACTGCCAAAAATGTACCACTGTAAAGTATGTTTATAACTATTATTTTTAGAAATTCATCATGACTTAAATCGACATGTAACAAGTAGGATAAAGCGATGATTAATATAACCGAAAAAATTTGTACGGTACCATTTGCTACAAAAATTCTAGCCAGAATTTGTTGTAATTCTGTTACGTTATAAAGTCGCATCCGCTTTTCCATATTTTTCTGGCTATCTGTATAAAGGAAGTTATATACAATCATTAGCCAAATGGAACTTATAATGAAGAATAAACTCGTACCAAAATAGTGAATAGGGGAAGCATCCATAGCGTTGTGAATTTCTTTTTCTTTCACAATCTGACTTGATCCCAAGGTGTAAAAGACAAATTCTTTAAACTGCTCAAACATTAATTCGTGTCTCTTTTCTGAATTCAATCCAACTTCCTTTGCATACTCATTGATGGTTAAGATATTAGCTTGGGAAGAGCGAATATGTCTTACTACACTTTCGATAATTTCACGTATAAACAAACTTTCCAACTGCTTGTTCGGGTTTCCGATAATTGGCAACTCAACAGAAATTCCTTGATATAAGTTATTGGTGAAATTATCAGGAAATACGATATATGTACTAATTTCATTGTTTGTCATGGACGTTATAGCATCTGGTTCAGACATTGTTTTTATATGAATATACTCACTAAGCTGGGAAGATGCTTCGATTAGTTTGGTGACCATTTCTGTTTCTGTTGTTTTATCTTGATCCACTAAACCAATTTTTATAGGATGATTTTCATCTGGTAAAAAGAAAGATGTAATCATCACAATGATTAATCCAACGACGATAATTGGAATAATGAAAAGGAGAGGAAGTGAAGTCCACTTCCTCTTTAACTGAATTCCATTATTTTTGGTAAATAATAAAAAATGTTTCCATGAATTCATCATATAGGCACTTCCATTTCAAATAAAGGATTCAACGGTTTAAAATCCGTCGGCACCACCCATGGTTTCATATAACCAATTTTGGAAATCAGGTATAACTTCTGTTTCCATATATTGAGAGAGTTCTTCCATACTCATAGTCCCTAAATCTTTAACATTATTTTCTGCAGGCGTTTCAATTGCGTCAATAAGTTGGCCGTCTAAAGCAAGGTTTAGTGTAATCAGATTTCCAGTTTCAGAAGTTTCTAAGGTTATTTTATGTTCGCCATTCATTTTATCTTTATCATAGGAAGCGGAACCGTCCCAAGTTAAACTTCCATTTACCATACTATCATGATATGAAAATACTCTTTCAAAGTCTCTTGTACCATCTTCTAACGTTTCTGTTCCTTCATAAGAAAATACGTAATTATCAACTGTTAGTTTAATAGAATCGTTTGCTTGATTATCTTTCCAACTTAAGTCCCCGGAAATATTCATTTTACCATCACTAACTTTATCAGCGAAACCAAGGTCATAGTCGAATGTTTGTGTACTATCATCAAAGGATTGTATGCCGTTGATCGTAAATGCAACAAGGTCGTTCTCATTTGAGCCTATCTCTACTTTTACATCTCGTTTCGTTATTAGCTTATTATGAACCCAAATCGTTGACTTAAGGCCATCTTTGATGTGTATATCATATACATCTTCTTTTGCTTCAGCCATTGCTTCCTCAAAGTCTGTTAGGATTTGATTTAACTCTTGATCAACTGCGACTTCACCCATTTGTACAGACGTTAGTTGTTTTTTAATTAATTCTTTTAATCTATCATCCGTTTCCATCTTTTCAAATACAGTACTTAATAAGTCTTGAACTTGTTTTTCAGATAAATGTAAAACGATTTTTTCTGTTTTTAATGATTCACCATTTACTTCAATCGTTTCGTCTGATGTAGTAAATGCATCATCTGGTAACTCATTATAGATTAATTCCCCGTATTCAGATTTCAAATACTCAAGGTCCTCGTCACTATGAAGCCCGTTGAATAAAGTGTCTAATTCTAATGACTCTTCACCTGTAAATGTCATTGGATCTACTTCCTTTAGTAGTGGACCGAAATCCTCATCCTTAATTTGTAAATAGTTATCAAGGAATGGGACACCTAGCATCATTTTTTCATCAGTCATATAGACTTCTATTCCATCAATTTCTAATCCGGCAAAGTTTCCAGCAAGCTCTGTTACCATTTGTTTATTTTTCATATCTGTTTTAACAGTAGCAGATAGGCTTGAATTATTAATAATCTGCGCAGGATCTACTTCTTCATATCCTGATGTTCCAGTTGGTCCTAGATATTGTGCTGAAAGATCCATGGATTGTTCAACTGGTTTTTCATAGGTTTGTTCCGTCCAATCTAATTCTGGTTGATACCGTTCCTCTAAAGTACTCTTTAAATGGTCTAACGTCTTCTTTTCTGCTAGAAAATATGATTGCTTAGGTGACGTGTTTGTTAGTGTTACTGCAGCAACAACACCTCCGATGACTACAATTGCAGCTATAATAGCAATGATAACCCCTTTGTTGAGCCCCTTTTTCTTGTTAGATTCTTCCAAGTAATTACCCCTTTTCAAAGTATTCTTCACTATAAATGTATTTATAAAAACATAAAAAATACAAATAATCCCATATTTTTATATCATTTAAACTCATCTTAGTCAAATTGAATTCTCTCCCACTCTTATGGAATGGACAAATCTGAAGCGTGGAAGTAACAGCAATAATACTTATGTGACATTAACCGGAACTCTCAATGTCACAGACATATTATCAAGGGTGAAAAAGGTGATAAAAATGATGTTGAAGCCTTGGAAAAACATTTTTTACAACGGGGATTTAGTTGTTATCTCCTTTCCTTAATTTCTTTAAAATGTAAAGTATGGTCGGAATATCCCATTATCCTGCTACCTTGTCATGAAAAAAATTTACCAAAATCTATGTTTCCAAAAGCTTCCACATGGTAAAATAGAACGATAAATTGGTGGAATTTTTGAAAAATATGTCTAAGAATAAAATCATTCAGAAAGGAGCAGTGTATTGCTAACATCTACTCTAGTACTTGAAAGAAAATCAACTTATATTGATCACGACCGCTTATTTAAGCTGCTCATTCAAACCTTTTTTCAAGAATTCATCGAAGCGTTTTTCCCCGAAGAGTATTCCTACATCAATTTTTCCACAGTAAAATTTTTAGAACAAGAAGTATTTACGGATATAATAAGCGGAGAGAGGCGAAGAATTGATATCCTGGCCGAGGTTAACTTCAAAGGTGAAGATAAAATACTCCTTATTCATGTCGAACCACAGTCCTACTACCAACAAGAATTCCATGAACGTATGTTTATTTACTATTCCCGTCTCTACGAAAAACATCGCAAGCCCATTTTACCAATCGCCGTTTTTAGCTATAATAATCGTAAAGAAGTTCCTGAACAATTCACTGTGGAGTTCCCAAGCCTATCTGTATTAGAATTTCGTTATCTCCAACTTCATCTTAAAAAGGATTGGTGCAATTTCATTCATAAGGACAATCCAGTTGCAGCAGCACTTCTAAGTAAAATGGGGTATACAGAGGAAGAACGCGTACAAGTGAAAATGGAATTTTTACGGATGGTTAGTCGAATGGAATTGAACCCTGCAAAGATGGCGTTAATCTATGGTTTTTTGAAACGTACTTGAAGTTAAACAAAAAGGAGGAAAAGGAAATGAACGAAGAGGTTGCAAAATTACCAAAAGAAGAAGCGGATCGAATACTTGAGTTACCTAATTCTTATTTGGAAAAGGGAATTGAAATAGGTAGGGAAGAGGGGATTCAAAAAGAAAGAGAAAACCTAGTTCAAAATATGCTGAAAAAAGGTCTATCTGTCGAACGAATTGTAGAATTATCAGGACTAAGTGAAGATATTGTAATTAAGATAAAGGAAAATATTAATAGTGGAATTTAGTTATATGGATGGAGCTAGTGTAATTTTTTCCAAAAGGATACCTGAAGTGAAATGAAAAGGAGGAAAAACAAATGAACGAAGAAGTTGCGAGATTACCAATAGAAAAGGGGGATCGAATACTTGAATTACCAAATTTTTATTGGGAAAAGGGGATTGAAATAGGAAGAGAAAACGAACGAGAAAAAGTAGTGCAAAACATGCTAAAAAAAAGGTCTATCCATTGAACAAATTGCGGAATTATCGGGATTAAGTGTAGAAAATGTAATTAAGATAAAAGGAAAGTTGAATGGTGGAATTTAGGTGAGATGGAGATAGTGCATGTGTTGCCTATCCCCATTTTTCCTTTAATAGCCGTATCTCCTTTTCATGGGGTACTTCTTCCTTCGGGGTTTCCAAAATGAAAGGAATGCCATTAAGCTTAGGCGTTTTCATTAATTGGTCAAATTGGTCTACGTTAATGTACCCGTTTTGAAAAATAGGGGCGTGCCTATCTTTTCCTTCCCTTGTCGGGTACTTTGAGTTGTTGAGGTGAATGACCTCAAGTTCATCGAAATAGCCCAAGTCCGTTCCTCTCCGTAAAACTTTTAACCAGTTATCTCCATCCCATAATCCACAGGAAAAAGCATGACAGGTATCCAAGCAAAAGCCAATTTTTTCTGGTTGATCACATAGTTTCCGAATTTGTACGAGTTCTTCTAATGTCGTACCAATTGTCCCTGGAACTCCTGCTTTGTTTTCTAACAATATTTTCGCTTGTCCGTTCCATTCGAATAGAACGTCGTTAAGTACTTCTATCATTAATTGATAGCTCTCGATTAAGGTTTTATTTGGAAGGTGTTTGCCAAAATGAACGACAACACCAATGGATCCACATGATTCTGCTATTTCCAAATCATTTAACAGGGAACGGATAACCTGTTCCCGCTGTTTCATATTATGTGGCGTTAAATTGGTTGGGTAAGGGGAATGGCTAACAGAGGTTATCCCCGTTTCTTTACAAAACGCTTTACATAAAGCTGTATCATCCTTGTTAAATTCTTTGATTGATAAACTTCGCGGATTTTTTGGGAAATATTGAAATGCGGCCATCCCCATTTGGAATGCTTTTTTTGCCGCTCCTAAATACCCATCTCCTATGGAAAGATGACAACCAAATCTCATATACACGCTCCTTAATTAATGCTGGCAGTTATTACAAAAGTATGTTTTTCGTGACGAAATTTCTTTTTGGACAATGGGTGCATGACATCGTGGACATGCTGCTCCTTCCCGGTCATGAACGAACATTTGGTATTTTCCAGTTTTGCTATCTTCCTTATATAGAGGATCCATGTACCCACCTTGCTGGATTCCTAGCTGGAGGATATATCGCATTGATTCATATAGGCGATTAACCTGAGCTACATCTAAATCCGGTATGTTTTTATCTGGCAATAACTGTGCATGCCATAGAATTTCATCGGAGTAGCGATTTCCGATACCAGCTATGAACTCTTGATTTAGTAGGGTTGTTTTTAATTTGCCTCTCTTATTTTTCATCATGTTCTGAAACAAATCTAATGAAAAATTAGGGTCAAGTGGTTCAGATCCAATGTCTTGAAATTCTTGTTTGACCATCTCGGGTGATAGAAGATGCAAGTAACCTAGTCTAAGTCCAATAAAATAAAGATGCTGATTTCCAAAAGATAATTGCACTTGTACAGTTCGATCTGGCTTATCTTCTTCTTTTCCATGGAACATTTTACCACCTAGCATTAGATGTAAAAGTAAACACGACCCATTTTGAAGGTGAAATATTAAATACTTTGCCCGTCTTTGAATATCTTCTATTTTTTGGTTTTCTACTTGGGCTTTAAATTGATTGACAGGAACATTAATGGATTTTTCACGATTAACGGTTACCTGGGTGATTATTTGGCCGCTAATTAAAGGTTGTAGTAAAGATTTGTATGTCTCCATCTCGGGTAATTCTGGCATAGTCGGATTCCTCCACCATTTTTGTACTATTATTCTTTCGCTATATGGAAAAATTATGAGCAAACATTAAAGAAGAGAAAAATTTTCCAATACGTTATCACTAATCATGTATAATAAAGATATATTCTTTTAAAGTAGGTGATTTAATGGATATCGCATTAATGTCAATGGCTCTAAGTCAAGGACAAGTTCAGCAACAAGCTTCTTTGTCCGTCATGAAAATGGCAATGGGTAATGCGGAACAAAAAGGGGAGGCTATTCAAAAGTTATTGAGTTCAGGTGATGTAGCCGCTATCCAACGCGCTGCCCAACCACATCTTGGTGGAAATATTGATGTAAAATTATAAGAAATAGTACCCGAATGATGAACATCAGAGTGAACATTATTCGGGTTTTTAATTAAAGAAGTAAAATCTGAAAATTCATACTACCATATGTTATAATTATAATTGAAAATCTAAAGGTTCGCTTGATTCAATCAGACAGGAAAGGGGTATATATCTTGATAGAAACAGTCATATCTCCACGAGTCAGTGAAACAGATGGTGTAGGGCACATCAACAACACAACTATCCCAATATGGTTTGAAGCTGGTAGAAATGAAATCTTCAAAATGTTTAATAGTGATTTAGGTTTTGAAGATTGGCGCTGCATTATTTTAAATATGAATGTGGATTATTTGAAACAAATTTACTATGGAAAAGATGTTACGGTAAGAACTCACGTTGACAAAATTGGGAATTCTAGTTTTACATTATACGAAGAAATGTTTCAAGATGGAGAACTCTGTGCAAAAGGGAATGCTGTATATGTTAACTTTAACCGCAAAAAGCAAGCATCAGAACCAATACCAGATGAAATTCGAAATCAACTAGAAGAGCACTTAATTCGAGATAAATGATAACGCTTTAATTTTTAGAGGAGGTTATTAAAATGAAAGTAAGTACTGCTGTATTACGAGAAATGGGGAAGGAATTACCTTACGCAGAAAGTAAACCTATTAAAATAGAAACTCTTACGTTGGATCCACCAGGGTATGGAGAAGTCCTTATTAAAATAAAAGCTGCAAGTCTTTGTCATTCCGATTTGTCCGTTGTTAATGGAAGTCGACCTAGACCATTGCCAATGGCTTTAGGACATGAGGCATCTGGAGTTGTGGAGCAAATCGGGGAAGGGGTTCATGATTTAGAGGTTGGCGATCATATTGTTTGTGTATTTGTTCCTAGCTGCGGTCACTGTCTCCCATGTCAAGAGGGCCGCCCAGCATTATGTGAAGAAGGAGCAAAATCCAATACGGAAGGAACACTTCTAAGTGGCGATATTCGTTTACATAATAAGGAAGGAAAAATCAATCATCATTTAGGAGTATCTGCTTTTTCTGAATATGCAGTCGTATCTAGGAATTCCCTGATTAAGGTGGACAAGGATATTCCTTTTGAAAAAGTAGCTTTATTTGGGTGCGCTGTCATTACGGGAGTGGGAGCAGTGATTAATACTGCGAACATTAAGCTAGGCAGTACAGTTGCGGTTGTCGGCTTAGGCGGGGTCGGCCTAAGTGCACTTATTGGTGCCGTTGCGGCGGGGGCGGAACGAATCATTGCCATTGATATAAATGACTCTAAATTGGAATTTGCTAATGAATTAGGAGCAACGCATACATTTAATTCTACCGATAAGGAGGTCATTGAAAAAGTACGTGAAGCCACAGGCGGGGGTGTGGAGTATAGTTTTGAGACGGCTGGAGCTGTTCCTGCAATGGAAGTGGCCTACGGAATTACGAAGCGTGGGGGAACTACCGTAACGACAGGATTACCAGATCCAAAACACCATTTTTCGTTTCCATATGTGAGTTTAGCAGCGGAAGAAAGAACTTTAAAAGGTTCTTATGTTGGTAGTTGTGTACCGAAAAGGGATATCCCGAAATTCATTAACTTATTTAAACAAGGACGTTTACCGGTAGATAAGTTAATGAGCGACGTTATCGAGTTGGAGCAAATAAATGAGGGTTTTGATATGTTGGCAAAAGGGGAATCTAGTAGGATTATTATTAAATTATAGATTTTTAGGAAAGTGTTTTTACTCATTTTTTTTTGCTATTGATAGTCAAATGTTCTGCTGATAATTAAGGGGAAGCTGATATCTGAGGAGAAGTGCTGATATCCGAGGAGGAAAGCTGATATCTGAGGAGGAAAGCTGATATCTGAGGAGGAAAGCTGATATCTGAGGAGGAAAGCTGATATCTGAGGAGGAAAGCTGATATCTGAGGAGGA
>NZ_LYCS01000008.1 GCF_001659985.1 Oceanobacillus sp. Castelsardo | reverse complement strand
AGCTGGGTAGCTACGTGTGGAAAGGATAAGTGCTGAAAGCATCTAAGCATGAAGCCCCCCTCAAGATGAGACTTCCCATCATTTTAAATGAGTAAGATCCCTCAGAGACGATGAGGTTAATAGGTTTGAGGTGGAAGCGTGGCGACACGTGGAGCTGACAAATACTAATCGATCGAGGACTTAACTAACTTCTTTTGATGTCTAATTTGCTCTTATTTAGTTTTTAAGGTACAAATCCTAATTGAAAGACATTAAAGGAAGTTCGCTTAAAAGCGTCCACGTCCTGGGACTCCAATTACTCGTCCCACCGAAAATCATTTGTGGACAACACCGAACGACCTACATCGTGTAGGCCTGGTAGTGATGGCGGAGAGGTCACACCTGTTCCCATACCGAACACAGAAGTTAAGCTCTCCAGCGCCGATGGTAGTTGGGGGTTCCCCCTGCGAGAGTAGGATGCCGCCAGGCAATGCTGAAAGACAGGATATGATAAAAAAATCATATCCTGTCTTCTTTTTTATATAAAATAGTTATAAAAACCTTCATTCTTTAACGTTAAAACAAACGTTTGACCTATCATACAAAATTTTATTATTATCCTTTACATTCGACATTTCCCGGGTAATAGTGATAATTATTGCATGAGCGAATCGTTAAATTTAGGCAATAAATGGACTTTACTAATACTAAATGTTACAGGATGACAAATTAAAATTGAAAAGGCACTTCTTTTGGAATTCCGTATAGAATTACCAAAGATATGAATATAAGGTTTATCTTATTAATGAAGAAAACCAAGTATAAAATTCATTCTTACTAGCTTCTCTCACATCCTATTTTTATCGCATGTTAACTGGCTGCAAGGCCCTCACTTCAAGAATTTGAGGAGAATACAGAATTGTAAGTGGGGAACAGACAGCCAGTAAAAGCTAGATTCGTTCAACTAACAATCATTGTGAAGGTAAGGTAACTCCCACTGATTGAAATTTCATTTTAGCAGATAGGAAAGTATAAAATCTTTCCCGTCTGGGACTCCGATTACTCGTCCCACCGTAAAGATTTGCATAAGTGCAACTAAGTCATTCGCCCAAAGGCTTGGCGAATGCCGAGTTTTCAAATCTAGATGGTTAATGTAAATCCCTACTTAAAAGAAATCCACAAAACTATCATTCCTTATTGTTGTTACTTCATCAATACAATGAAGTGTTTGGGATTGTTTAAAAATAATGTAGATTGGTACCTATCACAAACACTTGATTTTCATTAAATCACGTTTATGTTGCTATTATTTATCCTTTTTAAGTAGAAGTTATTTCCGTATTATAGCTAAACAAAAAGACATGGAAAGTACTATCTCCATGTCTTTTGTGCGGATAGGAAGGTAAACTCCCCGCCTTAGTTTTCTGATACTAACTATTTTGTTCCACTTTTTCTTTCTTATCCTTTTCAAATAGAACAAGTAGAGCTGGTAATAGTACGCCACGAACTAGGAATGTATCCATTAAAATACCAACTGCCACTATAAAACCAAATACAAACAACATTTGGACCGGCTGGGTCATTAATACTGCAAACGTTGCTGCTAATATAATCCCAGCTGAAGAAATGACGCCACCAGTTTTTGCTACAGATATATTTACTGCCTCTTTTAATGTATGACTTTTATGTTCTTCTATAAACCGAGAAACAAGCATGATATTATAATCTATTCCAAGGGCAACTAAAAATATAAAAGCATAGACAGGAACTCTGTTCGAGATGGTCTCAATCCCAAATAATAATTGGGTTAAGAATGTTCCTAATCCTAATGCTGCAATGAAGGAAATTAGTATGGTTCCCATCATATAAATTGGCATTTTTACCGACCTAGTTAGGAAGATAAGCATGATAAAGATTAAAACAGTTTCCATTATGACAATTACTATTAAGTCACGATTATTATAGGAACGATCATCTACTGAGCTTGCCGTTTCTCCAGCAAAATAAAGATTACCAGATAAATTACTATTCCCGATAATAGTGGTTGAGTTATTTTGGATTGATTCCAAAGCATCCATTGCAGCTTCAGAATATGGATTTTTCTCAAAAGTCATGCTATAAGTAATAGCCAGTTTGTTTTCCGAAATTTGACCTATACGAACATTTTCAACTAGTGGTTGTTCCTTGAGAGCGTTCATTAAATCGGTTCGCTGTTCTTCAGTAGTAGGAATTTCTGATTCAAATAGTATAGTTGTTTCTGCCAAATCACCCGGATGGAATTGATCCGCTAAAGTTTCATAGCCAATTCTTGATGGCATATCTTCAGGAAATGATTTCAATAAATCATACTCATATTGAATGTTGAAGATATTACTTGCTGACCCGAGCAATACAATACATATAAGAACAACAGAAAGAATTGGTTTATCAGTGACAAAACGTCCAACTTTACTCCAAATTGAGTTAGATTTGATCTTCTCCTCCCCTACATGTGGAATAATAGGCCAAAATGACTTTCTGCCAAATAGTGTAAATAGTGCAGGGACTAAAGTTATTGATGCTAGCATGATGATAATTAGTGCGGTTCCAAATATAGGTGCAAAGTTCTTATAATCACCAAGTACAGCAAAAATAAGAATAATCATTGCCGCAAATATGGTGCCACCGGAATAAAAAACAGGAGTACCTGTTCCCCTCATTGCGGTTTTCATTGCCTCAAATTTACTATCATAAGTTTTTAATTCCTCACGATAACGTGAAAAGACAAACAGGGAATAATCCGTTACCGCAGCAAAAAGTAGGATTGTCATGATTGAAACGGATTGCATACTCATTATTAATCCTGCTTTTCCAAAGAGGCCTAAAATCTGTGATGTTACTTGATAGACGAAGCCCACTGCAAGTAAAGGAATCAAAGCTAGTAATGGTGAACGATAAATTACGACTAATAGTACTAAGACAATTCCTACAGTGGCAAGTATTAATACAACGTCAGCTCGTTTAAATAAATCTGTAGTATCTACGGCTATTCCAGCTGGTCCAGTGATGTGTAAGTTTAGATTCGTACTTTCTTTTACTACGTTTTCCACTTTTATTAACGATTCTTTTATATCCGAAGTATCCATATTTGAACGAAAGCTAATTGGCAAAATTGCAACAGATTTACTTTCAGAGAAAAAACCTTCCGTAGCTTGTGGGGGGAGCTTATCTATCGGTATTACTGCTTCTAAACCATTTATATTAGTTGAATCCAAACTGTTGGTTATACTAGCAAGATCTTCTGTTTTTATTTCACCATCGCTAGATTCCAACACCAATATTGCAGGTAAGTTATTAGATGATGGAAAATAAGATTCAATCTTTTTACTAGCAATAACTGAATGGGCATCCTCAGGAAGTGTGTCTACGCTAGAAACTTGATAGTCACTTGAACTAGGTGCAAAGATGGACAGAAGAATAGTTACCACTAACCATGTCGTAATGGTGATCCACATTCCTTTATTGGTTGATACTCGGTCTGTAATCTTTGTTAATAATTTTTTCATATCGAATTCCTTTCTTAAAGTGACACCTGTGTCACTTTATTGTTTAGAATAACACTTATGTCATTAAGTATTATCCAAAGTGACATAAGTGTCAACTATTTTTGTTGAACGTTCCATATTGAATAATTTCTTTTATGGAACTTGTCCATTCTTCTTTAGGAACATTAAAATGATTAGGTATTGCTACAGATTGAAAGATAAATCCTAAAATTGCTCCATTTTGTAAGGAGGGTTTAATGATATTATTTTCCTTACCTGATTGAATGAAGTCTGCTAAAAGGCTATACATGGAGAGGTGAAGTTCTTTCAATTTATCTAAATTGGCTTGCACCTTCTTATTTCCTTCACTTTGTATTTGTGCTCTCATTCCTATAATCTTCTGTATGCTACTATCTTTGAAAATGATATATAGTAAAAAATCAAACTGCTCCTCAAAACTATGATATGTATTGATATTTTGGAGCTCGGTTAGAAATTGATTCATTTCATAAACCATATATTCAGTGACTAACTCTTCCTTATTATCAAAGTACTTATAGATAGATCCCCTAGATATATCTAATTTCTCAGCCAAAATACTAAATGTGAAGCCGTTGTATCCAGTATCTACAAGGGTTTCTTTTGTTACCTGGTATAAATCAATCATTGTGAACTTGCGCTTTCGTGCCATTCTAGTCACCTCTTGTGTATTATAATGGAAATATTAGAGATGTTCCTTTAACATTTCTACAAAAAGTTTTTTGAATTTAATTCGGTCCTCTTCTGTAAAGGGTTTTGGGCCTTTAGTTCGTTTTCCACTTTTACGTGCCATAGCGCTTAGATATCTAGTTTGAAGAAGTTGATCAATATTGTCATTGTTATATTTGAACCCTTTATGATGTAATACATAACAACCTTTACCTAAACTAAGGGAAGCAAGTCCATAGTCTTGAGTGATAATAATATCTCCCTGCTTTGCAAGCTTCATAATTCGATAATCGGCAGAGTCTGCTCCAGTGTCCACATAAATAGTTTCTACGCCATCGGGTTGCCGTTCATTCGAATAATGTGAGAAACTAGTAACAAGTATGACAGGGAAATCGAGTTTTCTACCTTCAGAAATGATAATATCTTTTACTGGACAAGCATCAGCATCAACGTAAATTTTCATTTGTTTCTCTCCTATTGCTAATTGTGTTTATTATTATCTTAGCATGTTTATGATGAATACAAAATTTCTATCGAATGATAGTGAAATTCTACAATTAATGGTTAAAATCTTTTAAAATATGGAATAAAGAGAGGTTATATGAAATGACTAATGTAAAAATTAATGATATGACACTTCATGTAGAGAACCTAACTAAAGATATTATACAAAAAGATGATAAGGAAGTTTTATTGATTTCCTTTGAATTTCAAGTGAAAAGTGAAGACTATCATGAGATTACTACACTTCTTTACAAAAATGATTTTCAAGTGGAAATTCCAGATGAAAAGTTAGATTTCCATGCTGTCATTTATAACTATTCAACATCGATTACGAATTTATATGAAGAAAATAATGTAGGGGAATTTAGGCTAAAGTTAATAGAAAATGTTTAAAATGGTCGGGAGTTGTATACTAGTGGAAAAGAAAATGGTTGTCATTGTAAAAGGTCTAATTATCAATAATGGGAAAATCCTACTTCTCAAACGATCTCCACACAATAAGTTTGGCGGTGGAGAATGGGAGTTAGCTGGAGGAAAGCTACAAGTTGGCGAAGAATTAGAAGAATCACTCATACGAGAAATAGAAGAGGAAACTAGCTTAAAAGTCACTCCTGGGGAAATTTTATATGCTACTACCATCAACGATGACCCCGATAGGCAATTAGTTTTCATACATTATCTATGTAGTGCTGATCATAATTTAGTTGTTCTGTCTGATGAACATACCGATTTCTATTGGGCTAATCAAGATAATACTAAAAAATTACTACGTCAAAATATACTTCAGGATTTCGAGAAAAATCATATATTTAATAAAGGTTATATACAATGAAAATAACTTCTTCTACCATATTAAAACTTTATACTATATAATG
This sequence comes from Oceanobacillus sp. Castelsardo, assembly GCF_001659985.1. Classification (GTDB taxonomy): domain Bacteria; phylum Bacillota; class Bacilli; order Bacillales; family Amphibacillaceae; genus Oceanobacillus. The sequence continues at coordinate 137,628 of NZ_LYCS01000008.1, read as the reverse complement.
GAATGAATTAAATAATCTTATTATTTAAATTCAAAGGGGGATACTTTTATATGTCTACTAAACCACGTAAAGTCTTAGATAGAATAAAACCATACTCTCCTGGAAAACCAATCTGGGAATTACAAGAAGAGTTGGGATTGGAAAAAGTTATAAAACTAGCTTCTAATGAGAATCCATTAGGACCGTCACCTAAAGGTGTGGCGGCAATATCAGCGGGGTTAGCAGAACTAAATCGTTACCCGGATGCGGATACTGCTGCATTAAAAGAAGCAATTGCAGAAAAAGTAGATGTTACTAAACAACAAGTTATTGTTACAAATGGTGCGGATGAATTGATCACATTAATGTCAGAAGCCTTCTTAGAGGAAGGAGATGAAATCGTGGTGCCATCCCCATCATTTAGTGAATATGATTTTGGTGCTGATTTAATGGGAGCTACCGTTGTTCCAGTTCCGTTTGATGAAGGATTTCAGTTTAACGTTCAAAAGATGGTAGATGCCATAACAGATAAGACAAAATTACTTTATATTTGTTCTCCCAATAATCCTACGGGTACATATTTATCTAAAACTGATTTTGAAATTTTATTAAATGCAGTACCGGAAAGGGTATTAGTAGTTTTTGATGGTGCATACAGTCATTATGCAACGGCTAAGGATTATACGGATGGGATTGAATTTGTAAAGGCTGGCAAGAATGTTCTAGTGTTACAAACTTTCTCTAAAATTTATGGTTTAGCTGGATTACGTGTTGGGTTTGGTGTTGCTCCTGAAGAAATCATTCAAACTATATTAAAAGTAAAAGAACCATTTAATGTAAACAGTATAGGACAAGCAGCAGCTAAGGCCGCTATTTTAGACGAGGAGCATGTGAGTGCTTCTAAAGAGGCGAACACTTCTGCTGCAAAAGAGCTTTATCAGGCATTTTCCGAGCTCGGCTTAAATTACGTAGAAACCATGAGTAATTTTATCCTACTACAATTGGGACCAGACGCTGAAAGATTATACAATGAACTCTTAGCTAGGGGTGTCATTGTACGCTACGGAAAAATTTGGGGACTGCCAGAGTATGTTCGTGTGACGATTGGAACAAAAGAGGAGAATGAATTTTTCCTTAATGCTTTGAAAGATGTCTTAAATTAATTGATTTAAACCTGAGTAACAAGTGGTTACTCGGGTTTTTTACTATTAGAACGGGTATACTTTAAATGATAAATTATGACAAAGGATGAAAATATGAAACCAATTGAATTAAAAGTGAAAAGTAGTTATATCGATCAATTTCAAAAGGGATTTCCATTAATAAATAAGGATACTATTATTAACTCAGAAGATATTCAAAAGGAAGGGTCTATTATTCACTTAGTGGAGCCAAATGGGAAATTTATTGCTAAAGGTTATTATGGAAAGCAGAACAAAGGTTTAGGTTGGGTATTATCATATAAACAAAATGAAAGCATAGACTTTTCTTTTTTCAAACGGAAGATTTCGAATGCAATGGATAAAAGAAAAGAATTCTTCCGGGACGAAAATACGAATGCATTCCGTATTTTTAACGGAGAAGGAGATGGAATCGGTGGTATTACGATCGATTATTATGACGGCTATTATGTTATTAATTGGTATAGTGAGGGTGCCTACTTTTTTAAAAACACGGTTATTGAAGTCTTAGATGATATTGGGGAATATAAGGCTATTTATGAGAAGAAACGTTTTGATACAAAAGGCAAATATATTGATGATGATGATTTTGTAAAAGGGGAACGTGGGGAGTTTCCAATTATTGTGAAAGAAAATGGGATGCAATACGCCGTATATCTAAATGATGGTGCGATGGTAGGTATATTCCTTGATCAACGTAATGTAAGGAAGGCTATTCGTGATAAATACGCCAAAGGAAAAAGCGTGCTAAATACATTTTCTTATACAGGGGCTTTTTCCGTGGCAGCTAATCTAGGAGGAGCTAGAAAAACAACGAGCGTAGATTTGGCAAAGCGTAGTAAGGGTAAGACAATTGAACAATTTAGTGTGAATGGAATTGACTTCGAAGCACAAGACATCATTGTGATGGATGTATTTGATTACTTTAAATATGCAAACCGAAAGAATCTGACATTTGATTTGGTTATTTTAGATCCACCGAGTTTTGCTCGTTCCAAAAAGAGGACGTTTAGCACAGCGAAAGATTACCCATCCTTAATAAAAGATACGATTTCGATTACGGAAAAGGAAGGAATCATTGTTGCATCCACGAACAATGCCTCCTTTAGTATGAAGAAATTCAAAGGATTTATAGATAAAGGATTTAAGGATAGTAGAACAAAATATAAGATTTTAGAAGAATTTAGTTTACCAAGCGATTTCCAATATAATCAGAACTTCCCACAAGGAAATTATTTAAAGGTCGTTATCTTGAAAAAGTTATAAATGAGAAAGTCGTAACAATATTTTGTTACGGCTTCTTAGGATTTCCATTTTATTTTAGGAACAAAATTCATAACGGTTCCTAATCGGGAAAATATAATTCATAAAATGATATAAAAAGTATTGTATATTTATTCCATATGATGCATAATAATTCATACATAGATTAATTTTAGGGGGAAATCCTTGTGATGATTAAGGACAATCAAATAACATTTAATAATGCTAAATTGCATGGACGTGACTTTTTAACTCTTGCTGACTATACAAAGGACGAAATTAATTATTTGTTAGATTTAGCTGAGTATTTAAAAGACCAACGAAAAAAGGGAATTACCTTTGAACCTTTAAAAGGGAAAACATTAGGAATGATCTTTGAGAAATCATCTACAAGAACCCGGGTTTCTTTTGAAGCCGGCATTTATCAACTTGGTGGAATAGGGATTTTTCTTTCCTCTAAAGATATCCAAATCGGAAGAGGGGAAACGATTGCTGACACCGCTCAGGTTTTATCTGGATACTTAGATGGAATTATGATCCGTACATTTTCTCAAGAATCAGTAAAAGAATTGGCTAAATATGCGAGTATCCCTATTATTAATGGGCTAACAGATACATACCATCCGTGCCAAGTTCTTGCTGATTTACAGACCGTTAAAGAAGTAAAAGGTGCACTTCATGGCGTAAAAATGGTATACATTGGTGACGGTGGTAATAATATGGCACATTCCCTTATGATTGGTGCAGCTTTAATGGGGATGGAGTTAATTGTTGTCGCACCAAAAGGTTATCAGCCTGACCCTACCATTGTAGCCAAAGCGCAAGACATAGCGAAATCACATGGCGCTATGATAAGTGTCATGGAAAATCCAAAGGAAGCAATAGCTAATGCTGATGTTGTTTATACAGATGTATGGGCAAGTATGGGGCAAGAAGCAGAACAAGCTAAACGCGAAATAGCCTTCAAAGGATATCAAGTAAATGAACAACTTTTATCTTTAGCTAAATCGGATGTCTCCTTTATGCATTGCTTACCGGCACACCGTGAAGAAGAGGTTTCTGCAGGAGTTATCGATGGAAAACACTCTGTTGTTTTCCAACAAGCAGAGAATCGTTTACATGCACAAAAAGCATTAATGACAGCATTAATGAGTTAAAAACAAAAATGAGCTCTCAGAAGGGCTCATTTTTTCTTAACCAAAAATTTGGCCACCATTTACATGTTGAACTTGACCAGTAACAAATCTTGAATCATCTGAAGCAAGGTACACAAAGGCTGGAGCGAGTTCAAATGGCTGCCCTTGACGATCCATAGGGTTACCTGCAAGTGTTACTTGATCAGCAGAAAAGCTAGATGGTATTAAAGGGGTCCAAATCCGTCCAGGAGCAATAGCATTCACGCGTATACCTTTTCCTACTAAATTTCTTGCCAATGCCCGTGTAAACCCAACAATAGCCCCTTTCGTTGCAGTGTAATCGATAAGTTGATCATTTCCATCGAATGCAACGACAGAGGTAGTGTTAATGATGGAACTTCCTGCTTTTAAGTATTTAAGAGCTTCTCTTGTTGTATAAAAGTGGGAATATACATTAACTTTAAATGTATCATCAAATTGTTCATCCGTAATATCTAATAAACTTAGTTGTTGGAATTGAATCCCGACATGATTACAAAGTATATCAAGTTTGCCAAATGCTTTAATTGTCTTATGAATAATTTGAACGCATTGTTGTTTTTCTCGAAGATCCCCAGGTAGTGTAAGACAGCGTTGTCCCAACTCTTCAATTCTACTCTTGGTTCGCTTGGCATCTTCATGTTCGTTTAAATAAGAAATCGCAATATCTGCTCCTTCTTTAGCAAAAGCAATGGCTGCAGCTGCTCCTATTCCACTATCACCACCAGTAATAAGAGCTACTTTATTCTTTAATTTCCCAGTCCCTTTATAATTCGGATTTTCTACAATTGGTTGTGGGATCATTAGACTTTCTACTCCAGGTTGGAAGTATTGTCGTTGTTCAGGTACTGTAATGGCAACATCTTCATACTTAGTGATTTTTCCGTAATTAGGATACATAGGATAGTCTTGATTACTTGTTTCATTTTTGGACATTGTTTTTCCTCCTATATTCAAAAAGTAAGAAAGTATAAAAATTTAGCTTATTAAATTTTGTCATAAGGAAGGCCACGTCCAGCTTCAGCGCTAAAGCCGTAGCGAGACTACCTTCACCTCCGTACGTCGCTGAACGGGCGCTTGCACTTTTGGTTCAACGTTAGATTAATTTATGATTATTGGGCTGTAATTGTGCTTGGATGGTAAGGTACGTGCTCATTTAGTGGAATTTCGAATACGATGCATAAGAGGGGAATGAATAGTAGGAGGAATTTCATGAAGTATTATTATAATCCAGAGGTTAAGTATTTGTTAATGACAAAATCGGATAAAAAAGTAGAGTTATATTATAATGGAAATCAAAAACCGTTTGAATTACCTAAAATAGGCAAAAGGCCACCATATTTCTATAATCCAAGATATGAAGCTTATTATCCTGTTATTTAAATAAAAGTGACAAGAATTGCTCTTGTCACTTTTAAACTTATAATTTAACAATGGTTCTCCCACGAGCCTCTCCTTTTAATAGAGTTGGTAAAACGTCGGGGAGCTGTTGTAAGGTGATTTCCTGCTGCACAAGGAAATCTAAATGGTTTAGTTTGAAATCAGATGCTAGGCGGTTCCAAATCTCTACACGTGTTACCATTGGACAAAATACAGAATCAATCCCAAGAAGGTTGACTCCACGAAGAATAAAAGGAAATACTGTTGTTGGAACTTTGTTACCAGCGGTTAGACCACTTACTGCGACTGAACCTCCATATTGAATGTTACTTAGAATAGAAGCTAGAACTTCACCACCGACTGGGTCTACAGCAGCTGCCCATCTTTGTTTTCCAAGTGAACTGATTTTGCCATCATACACTTCTTCTCGTGATAGAATAGAGGATGCGCCAAGTTCCTTTACGTATTCATGCTCGGTGTCTTTTCCAGTACTAGCTTCTACTTCAAAGCCTAGTTTTGCTAGAATTGCAGTGGCGAAACTACCAACACCACCCGTAGCGCCCGTTACGAGAACTTTTCCATCTTCTTGTTTTAAATCATTATCTAACAATCGTTGAACAGATAAAGCCGCAGTAAAACCAGCTGTTCCAATGATCATTGCTTCTTTTAGACTCAGCTCATCTGGTAGGGGGACAATCCATTCCGATGGGATTCTTGCGTATTGACTGTACCCACCAAAGTGTGATACCCCAATTTCATAACTTGTTGCGATGACCTTATCGCCATCTTTAAAACGAGGATCATCTGAGGAAACTACTACACCAGCTAAATCGATACCTGGTATAAATGGATAGGATTTTACAATATTTCCATTTGGAATAGTAGCCAAGCTATCTTTGTAATTTACACCTGAATAGTGAACTTGTATCAGAACGTCTCCTTTGGGTAAATCATCTGTTGTTAATTTTTTTATTTCTGTCAAAAGTTTATCTTCTTGTTTATCAACAATTAGTGCTTCAAACGATTGTTTCATCATAAAAACCCCTTTCTATAATATAAATAAACTATTCTAGTTATATTTTAATATGAATGTAATTCTAGAATCACCTAAAATGAAAAAAGAGGAAAAACAATAATATATGTTTTTCCTCCTTGCCTATTATTTAAAAGAAACCAGTAATCCGTCTGTGCAGATGTTCAAAGCTTTAACGTTATAATCAGGCAATATTTTTTGTAATGATTTAGCGATATTTGAACCTTGTCCAGTAGGTGCAAAGGAAATCATAGTTGGACCAGCACCACTTAATATCGTGCCATAAGCGCCTAGTTCTGTTGCTTCTTCCCGTATTTTATCGTAATTTGGAATAAGTTCTTTTCTATATGGTTCATGGAATAAATCTCTTTCCATCATACGTCCTGCAAGTTTATAGTCACCTTGTAATAAGGATGCTACTACAAGATTACCAATTCCACTAGCTTTTACAGCAGTTTTAATTGGGTACACATCCGGAAGAACCTTTCTGGAAGCTTCCGTTTTTAATTTCACATTTGGAATATATACGACCGTATCCAACTCTAAATTAGGAAAGTCAATATGGACAATTTCCTCACCAAAATCAGTAGATATGACTAATCCACCAAATAGGGCAGGTGCTATATTATCGGGATGGCCTTCGATTTCTGTACCATAACGTAACTTATCGTCATTAGTTAGATTTAACTGACAAACTTGATTGGCAATTTCAATACCAGCTAATATGGCAGAAGCACTACTTCCAAGCCCACTTGCTAAAGGAATCACACTTAATTCTGTTACCTTACATGGGGGAAGTGTTTTACTATGACGATCTGCTATCTGTTTTGCAATCTTATATATGAAGTGGTCTTCATAATGAATATTTGAATCGGTAGGGGAGTACGGTATAAACCTCCACTGGTCCGATTCGTCAACTTGCAATGTCAAATAAAGATTTACCGCTAGTCCTATCGAGTCAAATCCTGGTCCTACGTTTGCAGATGTTGCCGGGACAGAGATTTGAAATGACTTCATAGTCCCACCACAGATTCTATATATTCTTTCACGGCTTTCTCGTCGTTTGGTAAAGATACTGGGTTAATTTCCATTTGGTCAATGGCTGTTTGTGGATCTTTTAGACCGTTACCAGTTAGAACACTAACCACCTTGCTTCCTTTAGCAATGGTACCTTCTTCTACCTGTTGTAGAACACCGGCAATGGAAGCACATGATCCTGGTTCAGCAAAAACGCCTTCTGATTTAGCAATAAGTTTAAATGCTTTTAAGATTTCTTCATCTGTAACAGATCCAATCATCCCGTTAGATTCATCTCTTGCGTTTACAGCTAAATCCCAGCTTGCTGGGTTACCGATACGAATAGCTGTTGCAACTGTTTCTGGCTGATCAATTACCTTGTTATTCACGATAGCCGCAGCACCTTCCGCTTCGAATCCAAACATTTTAGGAAGTCCTGTTTGTCTTTTATCATTGTATTCTTTGAAGCCTTTCCAGTACGCACTGATATTACCAGCATTACCAACTGGAATTGCTAGAATATCAGGTGCAGAACCTAATGTATCGCAAATTTCAAATGCAGCAGTTTTCTGTCCTTCTAAACGATATGGGTTAACCGAATTAACTAGTGTAATTGGCGAAGTTTTGCTAATTTCACGAACCATTTTTAATGCCTCATCAAAGTTTCCATCGATTTCAACAATTTCCGCCCCGTACATTACGGCTTGGGCAAGCTTACCAAGTGCTACTTTTCCTTTAGGAATAACGATAATTGCTCGGATACCAGCTCTTGCTGCGTATGCAGCGGCAGCAGCAGAAGTATTCCCGGTAGAAGCGCAAATGATAGATTGGCTTCCTTCTTCTATTGCTTTAGCTACAGCCATAACCATTCCTCGGTCTTTGAAAGAACCTGTTGGGTTAAGTCCTTCATATTTTCCATACAGTTCAATTCCCAATTGCTCTGATAAGTTAGCAAAGTGAATCAATGGTGTATTTCCTTCATGTAATGTAAGTTTAGGTGTCTTTTCTGTCACAGGTAAAAATTCTCTGTATTCGTGTAGTAAACCTTGCCAACTCATTTTTCAGCATCTCCTTCAACTTTGTAATAACTCTTTGTTTCAATTACAGCATCAAGGTCTTTTAATTGATTTAATGCAGTCTGGAAGTTTTCTAATGATGTTTGGTGTGTAACAACAATAATTTCTGCATTTTCATGTTTTTTAATTGGGTTTTGTAAAATTCGTTTGAAACTAATATTTAAATCATTAAATAATGCAGATATACGTGAAAATACTCCTACTTCATCTTTTACATGTAATCTTACATAATACTGTCCAAAACGTTTACTAGCTGTTTTTAGCTGTTTGTCAAAATGGGGTTCAAGATGTTGGGAACCCGTAACGCCTAACAACATGTTTTTGATAACGGTAACTACATCGGACGTGATGGCAGTAGCTGTAGGAAGACTTCCGGCACCCGGACCGTAAAACATTGTTTCGCCGACCGCATCTCCATAAACATAAACCGCGTTAAACTCATCATTTACACTTGCTAGTGGATGACTTTTAGCGAGCAATGTTGGTTGAACATCTACTTCTATCTCACCATCTTTAAAATCGGCATTACCAATTAATTTCATCGTATATCCTAATTTATCGGCATATTTTAAGTCATCTAAAGAAATATTAGATATTCCCTTTACTTTAACATCATCTAAATCAACATCCATGGAAAAAGCTAAACGTGCCAAAATCGCCATTTTTCGCGCTGCATCTAGACCTTCTACATCAGCGGTTGGATCTGCTTCAGCAAAACCAAGTTCTTGGGCTTGTTGAAGAGCAACATCGTAGCTTGATCCTTCTTGATCCATCTTCGTTAGGATGTAGTTAGTTGTTCCGTTAACAATCCCCATTATTTTAGTTATACGGTCGGAGGAAAGCCCTTCTGTAATTCCTCTTAATATCGGAATACCACCCGCAACACTAGCTTCGTAATAAAAGTCGCATTTGTTTTTACGTGCAGCCTCTTGTAATTCTGGACCGTGCAATGCTACTAGGTCCTTATTTGCACTGACAACATGTTTCTTTGCGGAAAATGCCTTTAATATATATTCACGGGTTTGGTCAATTCCACCCATAACTTCAACGATAATATCAATCTCTGGATCATTTAATACATCATCAGGGTTAGTAGTAAGAAACGTCCCATCTAAACTAACATCACGTTGTTTGTCCAAACTACGAACTAACGCGCTTTTCACTTGTACGTCCGATCCTAATTGATGAACAAGTTTCTCTTGATGATCTTTAATTATTTTAATTACTCCGGTTCCAACTACACCTAAACCTAATAAACCAATAGATACTTTATTCCCCACAGAATCACCTCATATATTTCATAAAAATTATATATTTAATACATTGTACCCTTGATAAGAGGTATATAGCAACAATGAATTTTTAAAATTCATAGATATTATAAAAATCCTAAAAGTGTCACTTTCAATGAACTTTTTAAACATCACCTAAAAGCGAACCAATTTTATATAGGAGGAATAAATTAACTATATAGGTAAAGCGTGGAGGTGAAGGAATGAATGATGCTTTTATTGGATTAGTTTTCTTATTATGTTTACTAATTGGATTCGGATTAGGCATTTTATTTCGTTCTATAGAAATAGGTGGAGTAATAGGTCTTAGTTCCGGTTTATTACTCATTTTATTATTTCGTAAAAGAAATAATAAAATATAGATATGTGGTTGGTCGAAGGATAAAATGAAGTTAGTGCAAAAATTTATTATAGAAAAAGCGTGAAAAGCTCATCAAAGGCTTCTCACGCTTTTGCTCTTATTTTGTTTTTTCTTGAATAAAGTTAACTACTTCTTCCGCTGTTCCCATGGATAGCAACTCTTCTTTATAAGATGCGATTTCTTCTTTAGATAAACCAAGGATTTGAGTTCGTGCAGGAAGAATGGATGTTGCACTCATTGAAAATTCATCTAATCCTAATCCAAGTAAAATTGGAATTGCGATTGGATCTCCCGCCATTTCACCGCACATGCCAGCCCATTTGCCTTCACTGTGTGCTGCTTCGATTACATTGTTAACAAGGTTCAAAATAGCTGGATGGTATGGTTGATATAAGTAAGAAACACGCTCGTTCATACGGTCAGCAGCCATTGTATACTGTATTAAGTCATTTGTACCAACACTGAAGAAATCTACTTCTTTAGCAAATTGTTTCGCTATTACTGCGGTGGAAGGAATTTCTACCATGATTCCAACCTCGATGGAATCAGAAACATTAATACCTTCTTTAAGAAGTGCTTCTTTTTCATCCAGTAAAATTGCCTTAGCTTGACGGAATTCTTCAATCGTAGCAATCATTGGGAACATAATTTTTAAGTTACCATAAACACTAGCGCGCAGTAATGCACGGAGTTGAGGACGGAATACGTCTTCGTTCTCCAGGCAGAAACGAATGGCACGGAATCCTAAGAATGGGTTTAATTCTTTTGGTAAATCGAGATAATCTAGTTCCTTATCCCCGCCAACGTCTAATGTACGAACAACAACTGGTTTATCACCCATCTGTTCTAGTACAGACTTGTAAGCTTCAAATTGTTCGTCTTCAGATGGTAGTTCGCTTTTACCCATATAAAGAAATTCTGTACGGTAAAGTCCAACACCTTCACCACCATTATTAAGAACACCTTCTACGTCATTTGGTGTACCAATGTTTGCTACTAGTTCAACATGTGAACCGTCTTTTGTTATGGTTGGCTCATTTTTTAGTTTAGCCCATTGTTCTTGTTGTTTTGCATAAGCTTCTTGTTTCTCGCGATAGGTTACTAACTCTTCTTCAGATGGGTTAACAATCACATTTCCGTCCAAACCGTCAATGATTACCATTTCATCTTGTTTTGCAATTTCTGTAATGTTTTTCGTACCTACAACTGCTGGAATTTCTAAAGATCTTGCCATGATAGCAGAGTGTGATGTACGTCCACCGATGTCTGTTGCGAAACCTTTTACAAATTCACGATTTAATTGTGCAGTGTCTGATGGTGTTAAATCATTTGCAATGACAATCACTTCTTCGTCAATTAATGCAGGGTTTGGAAAGGTAACGTTTAATAGATGTGCCATCACGCGTTCGGTTACATCTTTAATGTCTGCTGCACGTTCACGCATGTATTCATTATCCATGTTTTTAAACATGTCAATAAACATATTTGCTACTTCATCTAGAGCTTGTTCCGCAAGTACAAGATCTGAAGTAATTTTATCTTTCATTGGATTAATTAGTTCAGGATCACTTAAAACTAGTAGATGAGCTGAGAAAATCTCTGCATGCTCCTCACCTAATTGTTGTAATGTATGAGCTTTAATTTTTTCAAGTTCTTGCTTGGAAATTTCTAAAGCATCTTCCAAACGTTGTATTTGTTCCTCAGGATTATCTATTTTTTTCTTTTCGAAAGTTAAATCCGGTGTTTCTAAACGATATGCTTTTGCGATTGCAATTCCTTGAGATGCTGCAATTCCTTGAATCATGTATATCTACTCCTATTTAAATTGTATTATAATCATCATTCATTTTCCGCCAAAAACGGCAAAAATTCTTCTTGCTCCTTACAGCAATCTATAATACTATAATGTTTCTAAAAATAACAAGTATAAAAACTATCTTACTTAATCACAAAGCGTTTTTTTACTTTCCTTTTAAATTTAAATTAAATTGTAATGTTTTAAACCTTGTTCAATTCCGTTATTCATATTCGTTTCAGTAACATAGGATGCTTTTTCTTTTAATGCATCTCTTGCATTTCCCATAGCAATACCGTAATCCACTAATTCAAACATTTCGATATCATTAAGTCCATCACCGAAAGCATAAGTAGGTAATCCGCCGATTTTTAGAGTTTCCAAGAAAGTTTTTATTCCTGCAGCTTTAGAACCGCCTTTTGGAATGACATCCATACTGGCTGGGCCATTTCGAATAAATGAAAGCTCGGGAAACGCCGCTTTATATTCTTTATCTCCTATTTCAGATAAAACTAAGACCATGTTAATCTTTTCATCCTCGTACAAGCTCCCATTTATGTTCGGAACTGCTTCATGAATTAATTCATAAGCCTTTCTTGCCGTATCGTTATGGCCTGTAATTCCAATCTTTTCGGCATTATAAAATGCTACATGCTCATTTCTAGAAAGAGCCATATCTTTTAGTCTTTTTAAAATTTCAACATCCATTGTTTTTTCAAAAACTTCTTTGCCACGGTAAATACCACTTTGGCCATTCATGGAAATGATAGATGAAATCCCTGTCTTTTCCATAATGTGCCTAACCTCAAAAACAGTTCTACCAGTAGCGATAATAGGTTCATAATCATTTTTTTCTAAATCATCGATTACCTTAATGACGTTGGGATCGACATCAGATTTATTATTTAAAAGTGTTCCATCTAAATCAAAAAAAACAAAACCCTTCACAATATCTACCTACCCTTTTTCACCTAATTTTTTTCTTACGTCAACCTAAAATGTATACAAAGTCTAGCATAATTTCAAATAAATTCGAATTTGAAATTTTTTTATTGACAAGATTCGACAATAGTACTAAAATTGTAAACAGTTTCAAGTTGCTCATATGTTATACCTATTGCTCATATGTGCAGGATTGAAATGAATAGAAAAATTAGTGGAGGGGAAAATGAACTGGGAAGAAGAGAGATTGCTTTATCGTATTGCAAAACTCTATTATGAAGAGGGTTACACCCAAGCTAAGATTTCTAAAGAGTTAGGAATTTATAGAACAACAATTGGAAGGATGTTGAAGAGAGCTCAAGATAAAGGAATTGTAAAAATACAAATACAAAGTAGCTCCGATGCATTATTTGACCTGGAAGATAAAATTGCAAAACATTTTGGGATGAAAGAAGTCGTCGTAGTCCCTTCCTATACTGAACAAAGTAATCAGGATACAAACAAAAGCATTGGGGAAGCATGTGGTTCGCTTTTAGACCGAGTTATACTTGATGATGATATTATCGGGGTAACATGGGGCAAAACATTGGGAAGCATGATTCACCAACTAGATGAATTAAAACCTAAAAATGTAGAATGCGTACCATTGGTAGGAGGTCCCGGTGGAATGAAGTCGGATTATCATGTAAACGCCATCGCTCTTAGGTTATCTAGTGCGCTGAATGGAAGTTCCCATTTTATTAATGCGGCAGCTGTTTATAATTCAATAGAAACCGCAAAGGAAATTCTACAGTCAACCTTTATGACAGATATACTTGATTATTGGGATGATTTAACAGTTGCCCTTGTAGGTATTGGTGCGCAAATAAGTTCTTCTAATATGGTTTGGTCAGGATTTCTTGGCGATTATGACCAATTAGAATTAATGGAACATGATGCAATTGGTGAAATCTGCTCTCGTTTTTATACGAAAAAAGGGGAAGTGATACAATCCTCTATTTCAGAGAGAACGATAGCTATTCCATTGGAAAAACTAAAAGATTTACGCTATTCCATTGGAGTTGCATATTCAAAAGAAAAAGTTGAAGCAATAATAGGAGCAATGAATGGAAAGCTCATTAATACCCTGATAACAAATGAAGAGACAGCATTGGAAATATGTGAATCCATTTAATTCAGGTATTGGAGGTTATGAAGTGTGGAAATTTTAATAATTATGGGTGGAATAATGGCCGCCTGGATATTACAAACAATATTGGGTACCGGACAAATTAAAAACTTCAATACCCATTATACTGAATTAAGGCAAAAGGGACGTGTATCCATTGGTAGATCGAAGGGGATATTTCGAACCGGTGTTGTACTTTTAATGGGGATTGATAAGAGAAATAGAATTCATACTGCAAAAAAAATGCAAGGTATGACCATCTTTGCTAAATTTAAAGACTTCAGTATTTTAGAAGGACAATATTTATTAAATGTTGATCCAGAAATTTATAATAAAATGGATCGTTTTACAAAAAAAGCATATGACGATGCGGTTCTTATTTATAGAAAAGTGGAAAAAGGTGAAGATATTCCACAACCCAAAAGTCCTTTTGGTAAGTTAATTTCAGGGTTTAGTAATAAATAATTTATTTAAATAATCTTTTTTAAAACAGGAGGGAAATAACAAAATGGATTTTTTAGTTAGTGCAGCAGAAGGCTTCATTGGTTTATTTGAACGTGGAGCAGAAACATTTATGGGATTTGTAACCGATATTATTCCATTAATTATTGTTTTAATGGTTGCGATGAACGCAATTGTAGCTTTTGTTGGGGAGGATAAAGTTAATAAATTGGCAATGGCCTCTTCTAAAAATGTTTTCTTAAGATATCTTGTATTACCTTTCGTAGGTACATTCTTCTTATTAAACCCTATGACATTGTCTTTAGGTCGGTTCTTACCTGAGAAATACAAACCAGGATATTATGCAGCATCAAGTTACTCATGTCACTCGATGAATGGTTTGTTCCCACACGTTAACCCAGGTGAATTATTCGTATTCTTAGGGGTAGCAGCGGGGATTACACAGTTAGGTTTATCAACTGGAGACTTAGCTCTTCGTTATTTATTAGTCGGTATTGTAACGAATATGTTTAGAGGTTGGATTACAGACCTTTGTGTAACGTATATGGAGAAAAAACAAGGTATTAAATTAGCTACAACTTTAGACCAAGGAAAGGGGGAATAATCAATGGGAAAATATAAAGATCTTAAAGTAACTAAAGGTAATGGTGGCTTTGGTGGACCATTAATTATTCCTGTTAATGAGAAAAAGAATAAAATTGTTAATATTACTGGTGGTACGATTTCACCAGTTGCAGAAAAGTTTGCGGAATTAAGTGGCGCCGAATTAGTGGACGGTTTTAAGACAAGCGTTCCGGAAGATGAAATGGCAGCTGTTGTTATTGATTGTGGTGGTACATTACGTGCAGGTCTATACCCTAAAAAGCGTATCCCTACTATGAATGTTATGGCTACTGGGAAAAGTGGCCCTATGAGAGATTTTATAACTGAAGATATTTATGTATCTGCTGTTAAACCAGAAAATATTTCAGTAGTGGAAGAATCTGCGACCGTGCCTGAAGCTAATGAAAAGAACGAAAATGTAGAAAAAGCAGAAGAAGTAAAAGAAGCTGCTGTTGAAAGTAATAAATATGATAGTTCAAAGAAAATTAGTGAACAACGTAACGGTGGATTGATTGCTAAAGTTGGACAGATCATGGGTGGTTTTATGGCTGTGCTTTATCAAGCAGGTCGTGACGCTATTGATACTGTAATTAAAACGATTTTACCATTTATGGCTTTCGTTGCTATGTTAATTGGTATCATTTTAGAGTCTGGTATTGGTGATGTAGTTGCAAATGTGTTAACTCCGCTTGGTGGAAGTATCTGGGGACTGTTAATTCTTTCTGCAATAGTTTCATTCCCACTATTCTCTCCATTCTTAGGACCAGGGGCTGTTATTGCACAAGTTATTGGTACTCTAATTGGTGTAGAAATCGGACGAGGAAATATTCCTCCACAATTTGCTTTACCAGCTTTATTTGCGATTAACGCTCAAGCAGCTGCAGACTTTGTCCCAGTTGGTTTAGGATTAGCAGAAGCAAAACCTGAAACAGTTGAAGTTGGTGTACCGGCAGTACTTTATGGAAGGTTCTTAACAGGTGCTCCAACAGTATTTATTGCCTGGTTGGCAAGCTTTGGTATGTATCAATCATAATAGGACTTTTTGAACAACCTCTAACGGTGAAGAATAAAGGAGTGTAAGGAAATGGCTGAAATTATTTATACAACGGAAATTACTAAACTAGGCGATTCTGTAGGTGAATTTTTAGAACAAGGTATGTTAATTACATTTAAAGATAATGCGCCAGCAGAGTTAGCGGAATATTGTATTCTTCATTCTGAAAATAATCTACGTCAAGATATTCAAGTAGGAGATACTTTAACAATCGGAGAAGAAAGTTATAAAATTACAGCAGTTGGTGACGCTGTAAACAAAAATTTATCTTCCTTAGGACATATTACTTTACGCTTCGATGGTTCAACAGAAGCAGAATTACCAGGAACTTTATGTCTAGAAGATAAAAGCCTTAATGAACTTCACGTAGGTGACAAAATTAAAATAGAAAGATAAGAAGTCGTCGTTTTAACGACTTCTTTCCTTATTATATATATAGATAAAAACGTAAACAGATAGGAGTAATGTAGGATGCAAAAAGCATGGACAGACCTAGAAGGAAAAGTAGTTATCGTAACTGGTGGAAACTCTGGAATTGGACAACACATCTCAGAAACACTACAGCAAAATGGTGCAAAAGTTGTTATTGCTGACTTAAGTGTTGAAACAGGGGATCAAGGGAATTTTTATCATGTTAAAACAGATGTAACAAATAAAGAAAGTGTAGAAAACATGGTCCAATTAGCGGAAGATAAGTTTGGTCGTGTGGATGCACTTGTGAATAACGCTGGTGTGAACCTTCCGCGTCTACTTGTAGATGTAAAAGGAGAAAAACCAGAATATGAATTAGACGAAAAATCATTTGATTTCATGGTTAATGTAAACCAAAAAGGACCTTTCTTATGTGCACAAGCTGCTTCAAGACGTTTTATTAAGCAGGAAAAAGGTGTAATTGTTAATATCACATCAGAAGCAGGTATGGAAGGTTCTGCAGGACAAAGTGTATACTCTGCAACTAAAGGTGCTTTAAATGGCTTTACTAGATCATGGGCAAAAGAGCTTGGAAAATACAATATCCGTGTAGTTGGAGTTGCACCAGGAATCAATGAGAAAACTGGTTTAACTAATGGAGCTTATAATGAAGCTTTAGCATATACAAGAAATGTAAAAGTGGAAGATTTAGAAGGTAATTATACTAGTTCTATTCCTTTAGGCCGTGTTGGTAAATTAGATGAAATTGCTGACTTAGTAACGTACCTTGTATCTGATCATGCTTCTTATATTACTGGAACTACTGTTAACATTTCAGGTGGAAAATCAAGAGGATAAATAAATTAGCATATTGTAACCTTTCGGTGGGGCGGGATTATTCGTCCCACCGAAAAGTGTAACTAAGGTTTTGCAATAGCAAACGCTAAGTTTTCTAATGAGAGGGGAAGAAAATTTGAGACTATATATTGATTCGGCAAGTACGGAGCAAATAACCCGATTAAATAAATACTATCCAATATCAGGTGTGACCACTAATCCTTCTATTCTGGTGAAAGAAGGAAAGCCATATCTGGAAGTTGTTCAAGAGATTCGTTCTATAATTGGAGAAGATAAAGAATTATTTGTCCAAGCTATTGGAGAAACAGCGGAAGAAATTGTTGATGAAGCTCGATTTGTGACAAGTAAAATTCCGGGGAATGTTGTTGTGAAAATTCCTGTAACGGAAGAAGGAATTAGAGCAATGCAATCGCTAAAGGAAGAGAATATACCTACATTAGCAACAACAGTGTATACTGCATTCCAAGCGTTAATTGCAGCAATGGCTGGTGCGAAATATGTAGCACCATACGTTAACCGTATTGATAATCTATCCGGTAATGGTGTGCGAGTTGTGGAAGAAATCGCTCAATTATTTAAAATATATGATCTTCCTTGTGAAATCTTAGCGGCTAGCTTTAAAAACTTACAACAAGTTCATGATGTATGTTTGGCTGGTTCAGAAACAGTAACAGTTGCTCCAGAAATTATTGAAAAAATGATAGCTTTTCCGACAACCCCAACTGATGTTGCTGATTTTAAAAACCAATGGACAACTCTTTACGGTGTTGATCATACCAACCTTACAAATTCTTAATTTTTCGTAAAAATAGTGTCTCTTTTCGAAGACACTATTTTTATTTAGGAACTTTTCTAATACTTACCGCAGTCATCTCCATAAAAATGATTGTAACGTATTTTGAATTTATTATATAAATAAGAAACTAACACTTTCAGAATAGCATATCCCGGTATCCCCAAAATAACTCCAATTAATCCAAATAAATTACCTGCAACAAGTAAAACGATAATAATCGTTAAAGGATGGATCTGCATGGTTTTGCCCATGATATTCGGGGAGATCAAGTTTCCCTCTAGGAATTGAACAATAATCCAAACGATAGCAAGTTTTAAAAGCATGAAAGGTGAATGAACAATTGCAATGATAACTGCTGGAATTATTGCTAATGTTGGTCCAAGGTATGGAATTACACTTGTTACAGCAGCGACTATGGCAAGAGTGATCGCATAGTCGAGACCAATAATATTGTAGCCAACAAATAATAGTAAACCAATACATGTTGCAACGATAATTTGCCCTTGAATATAAGATCCGACTTGAGTATCCATGTTTTTCAGGATCTGATTTGTATCATCACGGAATCGTGGTGGTAATAATTTTAGGAAAAAATGCTTAAAACGAGTTCCATCTTTTAATAGGAAAAACAAGATGAAGGGGAAAGTTAAAATGGAAACAAAGACATTTGTGACAGTGTTTGCTATGTTTTTAAATCCCTGAAAGGCATTTACTATATAAGTTCCAATCATGCCAGGTATATTACTAAAGTTAGTAACAAACCAGTTATATCCCTCATCATAGTATGGACCTAAAAAGGAACTTTGTAACCACATCGTAATTTCATTCCCAAAATGGCTTAAATAAGTAGGGAAATTCTTCGCTAACTCTTTTACTTGTACTTCAATCGATGGGGCGATTAATAAAATAATCCCTGTTAATAATCCACCAATACCAATTATAAGCATAATAATTCCCCATATCCGTTTGATACGAAACTTCTCTAAAATATCTACAATTGGATTTAAAAGATAATAAGCGATAAAAGCCAAAATAATTGGTGGTGTAATCGTTGAAAAGACCACGATGACTGGATGGAATATAAATGAAACTTTATTATAAATAAAGATAGTAATACCGATTAGGATAAATAAAACTAATAAGTATACAAGGTTTTGTCCACCCATAAATTTAATAAACCGATTTGTTTGTTTCATAATGGTTTTCCTTTCCAATTTAAAATTAACCGTTTATTCCTTGTTAAAATAAGTATAGTTTAAAAAGGCGATATGTTCCAATTGTATCGCGTTATTTATAGGTATTCAAAAAATGTGAGAAACAAAAAGGAGTAGAAGCCAATTCATCAAGGCCTCTATCTCCTATAATAATTTTTCCTATTTAAACACCAAGCAATGACTATATTTTCATTAGTAGGTATGTCCAAGTAATCTTTTATAAATACCTTAATCATTCGTTTGTTTTCTTGATCAGTAGATTGGGATAGGAAAGCAACTCCTAAGTACCAATTTTTACCGAGTCTTATCTTAATGTTATAAGTTCCAGGTTTAGGTAAGTTAATTGATTCATCAATTGTGATCGTTGCTGTATGATAATCAGGAATATTATTTCTGATGGTTTTTAAACGAATATTGCCGGGTGTATGGTACGTATATGTTGTTGATATTGGTGCATTGTTTAGCTTTCTTTTTATAATTGTATATTTTTTAGCTAAATTTGTATTCATGACCATTACTCCCTTTCATTAATTGTGAATTTATTCACTATACTTATTATATATGAAAACGCTTTATATAATCAATATCTTTTTTGTGTCTAATTTGTTACAAGTAATTTGTCGAAATTCCAACTACCTTTCTTGGATATAATGTTTGTGAAAATGGTAATAATTGCTGGGAATTAAAAAGGCTATAGTTCCAACTATAACCTTTTTACAATGAAAATAAACCTTGTACATTGGAGTTCATTTTAGTTGGTTTGAATACGATGCCTTTTTCTCATGGAAAGGGAAGCAGTTCCAAACGAGAGTATAGCAAGCAGTCCTCCAATTGTTGCGTTGTTAGCTACGGATGTCATATCAATGATGACACTTCCTATTGACGCGCCTACTGCAATACCTAAATGAAGTGATGAATTGTTTAAGCTAATTTGAATATTAGAGGTTTCTGGTGCAGTTGCCATTAAGTGACTTTGCATTGGTGGTGTAACAGCCCAGCTCATCATACTCCAAATGATTAAATTGAACAAAAATAATGGTAAAAGAAATGTTGTGTGTGAAATCGTTAGAATAGCGATACTAAAAATAACAATAACCATCTTGATTGTTCTTTTAGAACCAAAGCGATCCCCGAATAAACCTCCGATTGCACCGCCACATACTGCTGCAATGCCGAAAA
This sequence comes from Oceanobacillus sp. Castelsardo, assembly GCF_001659985.1. Taxonomy (GTDB): domain Bacteria; phylum Bacillota; class Bacilli; order Bacillales; family Amphibacillaceae; genus Oceanobacillus. The sequence continues at coordinate 117,389 of NZ_LYCS01000008.1, read as the reverse complement.
CAAAGTAAATAATACTAACCCACGTTTCACTTAAACCAATATAATCCTTTATGAATGGGGTTAAGTAAGTATATAAAGTGGAATGGCCTGCTAGTAGAAGAAACGTAGTCATATGAGCAAATAATATCTTATCATCTTTAAGTGACGCAAATTGCTTCGATAAGGATAATGGTTTTTCGGCACCAACTTTCTCCATTAAGAGGTAGATACCAGTTATTGAACATAAGGTGAGAATAGTAATCATGATAAATGGTGCTCGCCATCCAAATGAATTTCCAAGCACTAATCCAATTGGTACACCAAGAACAATGGAACCACTAACTCCCATATTTACAATACCTATAGCTCTAGCACGATATGCCGGCTTTACAATAGTCGCTGCCATTACAACACAAAGTACGATAAGTAAGGAACTACTTGCAGCGGATATAATTCTTGCAATAAAAAGAATCGTATAAGATGGGCTAATGGCAGCAATTATGTTTCCTATTAGGAAAAAGAATAACGTTATAATGGTCAACTTTTTTCTCTCAATTGTTGCAGTTAAGAAGGATAGGATAGGTCCTGATATCGCGAACGTTAATGAAAAAACCGTTATAAGCAACCCTGCTTGTCCAAGCGTAACTCCCAAGTCATTCGCTACTAAATCTAATATTCCTCCAATAATTAATTCAACCATTCCAACCACAAAGGAAACAATAGTTAATAAATAAACACGTTTATCCATGAATTTAGGCACCTTTCTAGTTGAGAATCCTTTTCTTATAGTATGATTATTTAATAGTAATTACAAGTGCAGGAAAATGTTTTAACAATTTTGAAGAAAAAGGGTTTATTTTTTGAAAAACAGGGTATAAAAAATAAAAAATACAGACGTGTATAAACGGAGAATTAAATTGGAATTTTTGTTATACTGTTGACGAGACATGGAAGGAGAAAAGCAAGTAAATGAGTAAAGAAAAGAAACTTCAAAAAGATGCAATGCGTGTATTAAAAGATACAAGCAGAACCTTCTACATTCCAATTAGTTTGTTAAACCACACGTTAAAGATGACTGTAGGGGCCGCATATTTATGTATGCGAGCAATAGATGAGATTGAGGATCACGAATCCCTTAATCCTGAGGTAAAGCAGGAACTTTTACATTCTATAAGTGAATTATTAAAGGAAACATCATTTGACGAATTAGCTTATAAAGAATTACTAAAGCCTTACGTAGCTGATTTACCGGAAGTAACATTAAGAATGTCTGATTGGATTTCCGTATGCCCAGAGGGAATAGCGGAAAAAGTTAAAGAATCAACAAGTATTATGGCAAAAGGTATGGCGAAATGGGTTAAAAAGGATTTTGTTATTCAGACTAAAGCTGATTTAGATGATTATACCTATTATGTTGCTGGTCTCGTCGGTGTCATGTTATCTGATATTTGGAAATGGTATGATAACACAGATGCTAATTATGAATTAGCTATTGGCTATGGTAGGGGATTACAAGCTGTTAATATGCTTAGAAATCAGGATGAAGATGCAGAACGTGGGGTCCGTTTTCTGCCGGATGGCTGGACTAGAGAAAACTTATTTCATTACGCAGAAGAGAATTTAAAAATGGCTGACCAATACATAAAATCGATAGAAACGAAGAAAATACTATTGTTCTGTAAAATTCCTTTATCATTAGCTAAAAAGACTTTATACGTAATGCAAAACGGTGAAGAAAAGATGTCACGTAAAGATGTAGAGTCTACAGTTGATGAAATTATAAATAATAATATATAGCGATTATTTAAACAATCGCTATACACTAAAATTATTCAGAATAATCAATTAAATATAAAGATATTAAGAAAGTGAGGGGGTTTTCTTAAACGAGGCTATTTGACGATTTTTGTACAGTCTACTATAATGGGAAACTGTGTCAAAAGATAGAGCAAGTTGGTGGATTTGTCATTGAATACATTTAGTGTGTGAAACCTCTTTTATTCAATTCCATCCAACGGTCTTTAATGGCAAAGCAATATTAAATTTTAGACGCTTGCTCCTAAAAAATTAGGAGGAAAAACGTGAAATCAAAACAAAAACTAGATTGGCCTGTATTTATTTTAAGTGGTGGATTTTTAATTTTATTTATCGTTTTATCGTTTATAAATAGTGATATGGTTGGAAGCGGGATAGACAAATTATTCTCTCTTTCTGCTGAATTCTTTGGAGCTTATTGGCAAGTTTTACTTCTATTAAACTTTCTTATTGGATTAGGGCTTGCCTTTTCTAAATATGGAAAAGTAAAGTTAGGGAATATGGATAAGCCCAAGTATAGCTTTTTTGGTTGGGTTTCGATGATATTAGTTACGTTGCTTGCTAGTGGAGGTGTGTTTTGGGCTGCTTCAGAGCCGATGAACCACTACATGCAAACACCACCATTATTTGGCGGCGGTGAATTTAACAATATTCCTTCAGCCTTTGCGCAATCATATTTACATTGGGGTTTTACTGCTTGGGCGATTCTAGGTACGTTAGCTACAATTGTAATGATGTACGTCCACTACACAAAGAAATTACCATTACGACCGAGAGGATTATTGTATCCGATTTTTGGAGAGAAAATTTATCATAAAAGTGTAATTGGTACCGCAGCAGATGCTTTTTCTATTATTGCAACGGTAGCAGGGACTCTAGGACCTTTAGGTTTTTTAGGTTTACAAATATCGTATGGTTTAAATCACCTATTTGGTATTCCTAATACATTAACGATAAGTATCCTTGTTGTTTTAATTTTAGTAACAATTGCTGGGATTTCAGCTGCAACAGGGGTTGATCGTGGAATCTATATTTTAAGTAATTATAATGTTAAATTCACTATACTTATAGCACTTATAATACTTGTTATTGGTCCAACAGCTTTCATCCTCGATGCCTTTATAGGTGGAACAGGGTTTCATCTTCAAAACTTCTTTGAAATGAGTTTATATCGTGGTGATCATGATTGGTTAGGTGGATGGACTATCTTCTTCTGGGGCTGGTTTATCGGTTATGCACCTATGTTAATTGTTTTTATTAGCCGAATTTCTCGCGGTAGAACGATACGAGAACTAATTATTGCTGTTTCTATTGTTGCACCATTAGTAACAAACTTCTGGTTCTCCATTGTTGGTGGAACAGGAGTGTTCTTTGAAATCGAAAATCCGGGAGTTATCTCTACTGCCTTAAGTGAAGGTGGAATGGAGGCAGCAGTAATGGCAATAACGAGTCAATTGCCAATGCCGACATTATTTGGGCTAGCCTTTTTATTAGTTTCTATTATTTTTGTTGCAACAACAACGGATACAATGGCTTATACCGTAGCTGCAACGTTAGAAGGTAACGATCATCCGAAAAAATGGCTTCGTGTATTTTGGGCAGTTATCTTCGGTCTTACTACTGTAATGATTTTGACTATTGGAGAGAACAGTATTGCAGCTATTCAAAATTCGATAGTCATAACAGCAGTACCTGTATCACTTCTTATATTACCGCCATTATGGAACGCACCACGAATTGCTAGAAAAATGGCCCTACAACAAGGTCTAATATGGGAAAGAGAAATGAGAAAGAAAGTAAATAGATATTAAAATATAAAAAACCTTCACCTGTGCCGAAGTTGGAATAGGTGAAGGTTTTTTATTAATTCTAATTAAAATAACCTAGATTAAAAGTGTTTTTTTAAGAGCGCGCGGAGTCCGAGAAAAATGATAGCCAATGAAAATACGATTACTGTAATTGCCCCAATCCACACAATTAAGGTTGCAAACGAACCAGTAAAGAGTGAAGTAACCATTGTTATTCCAATTAGTGAAAAACCAGCAGCTATTGCAGCTAAATATAAAAGGGCTAAAATGTTCATGGTTATCCCTCCTTTTAATCCAAGTTATGAATAAGGAGGGAATTTGATTGCACCAATAACTATTTCCTATTTAGTTAAAAACACTGAAAGGATTCTATGTGGTCAAGGTCTATTCCGAAGTATACCCATCTCCAACCATTCCATCTCCAACCCGCTATAGATCTTCTTCCAACAAAGGTTGGGTAATACCAGAAAGCATCTCTTCTTAACCAAACATAAGTGAAACGATATAAGCAACCACGTATTCCACCAGGATCTATTGCAAAGACCTGGGTTTGCGATTTTTGAGGAGTGAAATTAGGTGGTGGTGCTGTTGGTGGTCCTGCTTGTTCTCCCTGACCCGGCGTATTTGGTTGTCCTGGGAAATGTCCAGGGCCAGTTGGAGAACCTCCACCAGGAAACCCAGGTCCGGCCCCCGGGAATCCTCCACCAGGATATCCTGGTCCTGCTCCGGGATATCCCGGTCCCGTTCCAGGGTATCCCCCAGTGTTTCCAAACATTTGATTAAATAAAAACCATGGTAAATTAAATTGCCTTTCATCATCAAAATATGGTGAATAATGCTGATGAGGATGATAATGGTTCATTATATCTATTCCCCCCTAAAATTATTTCTTTACATTATATGGGGAAAAGTCTAGATGGATATAGTTATAGTGAAGATTGGGCCATAACCCATAACAAGGTCATTTAAAAAGAGTTGACCCTAACGTTACGTAATGCCTTATAGTGTGATTAAGGGGAGGCCAGACAATGCATGTAAAAAAAGTATCCGAGCTTGCTGGAGTAAGTATCCGTACGCTCCATCATTACGATAATATAGGTTTGTTAAGTCCGGAGAAAATATCTACTACCGGATACCGTGTTTATACGGAAGAGAATTTGGAAAGATTACAACAGATATTATTTTTTAAGGAGATCGGATTTACCTTAAAGAAAATAAAAGAGATTATGAATAGCCCTTTTTATAAGCAAGAAGAAGCGCTGGAGATTCAGAGAGGGATGTTGATAGAAAAAAGAAAGCGCATTGATGACATGATTCAAACGATAGATAAGACTATTCAACACCAGAAAGGGGAAATTAAGATGACAGATAAAGAGAAATTTGAGGGGTTTGATTTTAGTCATAACCCATATGAGGATGAAGCTAGAAAAAAATGGGGAGATAATGTTGTAGATGAATCTAATGCTACAATAAACAAACTATCTAAGTATGAGAAAGAAACATTAGAAAAGGAATTTAATGATATTTATAGAAAACTAGCTGAGGTTCGTAATGAGTCTCCTGATTCAGATATAGCACAGGAAAAGATTCATTTATGGTACATCTATTTAAACAAAATTGGTAATTACTCCCTTGATGCTTTCAGAGGACTTGGACAAATGTATGTGGATGATGAAAGATTTACTAAAAATATTGATAAGTTTGGAGAAGGACTTGCGGCATTTATGAGGGATGCGATGGCTGTATATGCTGACCGAAATGATCCAAAATAAAAAATATGACTAGAAAAAATAGCAAATAGGCCTTGCCCCTTTGCTATTTTTTATTTGTATAAAGGATAAAGGTTATGACGGTGGGAACATTAAAAAAACAGAGAAAATAAAAAAGATAATCGATTGAAATATTTATCGATTATCCTATCCTTATATGGAGCATAGGGGGCTCGAACCCCTGACCTCTTGCATGCCATGCAAGCACTCTCCCAGCTGAGCTAATGCCCCGATTTATTACCATTATATATGGGAATACTATTTATTTCAATATCCATTTAATAATTAGCCTAAATGATTTACATCTATCTTAGTATTGCATTACTATATAGAATATATATTTATTAGGAGGATGAACCTTGAGTAAGGATAATAAGAATCAAGAGGGAGATTATCGTATAAAAATAGGCAATCGTGAAGCCTTAATTGGTGTGGGATTATTATTATTCAATTTTGTATGGTGGTTTGCCTTTGCATATGGGCTGGGTAGTAAAGATCCCTCCCAGTATTCCTATGTTTTTGGATTTCCATCATGGTTTTTTTATAGTTGTGTACTTGGAGTTATCGTCATGTCTATATTAGTATTTATCATTGTAAAAGGTTTCTTTAAAGATATACCATTTGAGGATGAGGAGTTAAAAAATAAATGAATTGGCAAGCTACCATTACTCTATTTGGAACAGTAATTTTAATATTTTTAGTTGGGTTATTTGCTAGTCGTCAAAAAAAGTCATCGGAATCATTTCTACAAGATTATTACTTAGGTGGGCGTAGTTTAGGTGGCTTTGTTTTAGCTATGACGATGACGGCTACATATGGAAGTGCAAGTAGTTTCATAGGTGGTCCAGGTGTTGCCTATAATGATGGATTAGGCTGGGTGCTTTTATCGGTAACACAGGTGGCAACTGGTTACTTTACCTTAATGATATTGGGAAAACGCTTCGCCATTATAACTCGCCAATACAAAGCAATTACCATAGTAGACTTTCTAAAAGAACGGTATCAATCCAAGTGGGTAGTGTTACTTTCCGCATTCAGTATCGTTGTATTCCTTTTCTCTACAATGGCTGCACAGTGGATAGGGGGAGGGCGCTTAATTGAGTCTCTTACCGGATTACCTTATACTTCGGCATTATTTATTTTTGTTCTTACGGTATTAGTATATGTTACATTTGGAGGATTTCGTGCGGTAACATTAACAGATGCGGTTCAAGGAATAATTATGCTTGTGGGAACGTTAATATTATTAATTGCTGTTGTTTGGGCTGGTGGAGGAATTTCTAATATTATTCAGGATTTACGAATGGAGAATCCGAACCTTATTACACCATTTGGTGCAAATGGAACATTAACACCAACCTATGTTTCTTCTTACTGGATTTTGGTCGGAGTTGGTGTAGTAGCACTTCCGCAAATTGCTGTCCGTGCGATGTCTTATAAAAATACAAAATCCCTTCATCGCGCACTTATTATTGGAACAATTGTGGTTGGGTTTATTATGTTAAATATGCATTTAATTGGTGTGTTCGCGCGTTCTATTCTGCCTGGTATTGAAATTGGAGATACGGTAATGCCGTTAATTGCACTGGAAGTCTTACCTCCATGGTTAGCTGGTATTGTGTTAGCGGCCCCGCTAGCGGCGATTATGTCTACTGTGGACTCCTTATTATTATTGGTAAGTTCAACCATAGTGAAAGATGTTTATATTAACTATATTAAACCAGATGCCCCTAGAAAAAATGTACAGCGGCTAAGTATGGGGGTAACAGGAATACTTGGGATTGTTGTGTTTTTAATGGCGATAAATCCACCAGATTTAATTATCTGGATGAATCTCTTTGCAATAGGGGGACTAGAAGCCGCATTTATGTGGCCGATTATTATGGGACTTTATTGGAAAAAGGGAAATAAATATGGAGCAATTGCATCGATGGTCGTTGGTATAGCTTCTTATGTACTATTTCAAACCTTTAATCCAGATCCATTAGGAATGCACACTGTTGTAACCTCCTTATTTTTATCTTTTATTGCTTACATAGGGTTTAGTCTAATGTATGGAAAGGAACGGTTGAGCTTGTAAAGGTAAGGAACTAAATCTCAAGATTTAGTTCCTTACATAATTCTTTGCAAACTCTATAAAGTAATCTAATGCCTTTGCGTTGGCTAAAGACCCTTTATTGACTACTTGATCTACTGATTTCCCCATTAATAACTTCTTAATAGGCACTTCTAGTTTTTTACCATTTAATGTTCTAGGTAAATCGGGTACTTCATAGATGCCTGTAGGAACGTGTCTTGGTGAACATTGAGTACGAATTTGTTTTTTAATGGATTGTTTTAATTCATTTGTTAAGATACTACCATCCTTCATCACAACAAAAAGTGGGGTGGTGGAGTCTCCGTTTTGATTTGGTACATCTACCATTAAACTATCAGCAATTTCATCAACATGATCAACTGCCCGGTATATTTCACTTGTTCCAATCCGAATTCCCCCTCGATTAATCGTTGCATCAGAGCGACCGTAGATGACGCAAGTACCCCGATTCGTAATCTTTAAGTAATCACCATGTCGCCAAATTCCTGGAAATACATCAAAATAGCTTTCATGTAGACGTGATCCATCTTTATCATTCCAGAAAAAGATTGGCATGGACGGGAAAGGTTCCGTTAAAACAAGTTCCCCAATTTCATCTATTTTCCCTAGACCATTATCATCAAAACTTTCAATTTTTGCGCCAAGACCACGGCATTGTAATTCACCAGCATGAACTGGAAGAATGGGCGAACCTAAAATAAATGCCGAACAGACGTCTGTCCCTCCGCTCACAGAAGCTATCCATAAATCTTTCTTAACATAATCATAACACCATTGATAGCCTTCTGGAGGAAGAGGGGAGCCTGTCGAGCTTATACTCTTTAAGGATGATAAATCAAAGGATTCTCCTGGTTTCATATTATCTTTCATAGAAGCGGAAATATAACTAGCACTTGTTCCGAAAACAGTTGTTTTTGTTTCCTCTGCTAACTTCCATAGTCGGTTCTTATCGGGATAACTAGGATTACCATCGTATAGAACAATGGTACTGCCAGTAAGTAACCCTCCTATAAGGAAATTCCACATCATCCAACCTGTCGTTGTAAACCAAAAAAAGCGACTATCATTACCGAGATCTACGTGGAATGTTAATGCTTTTAAATGCTCTAATAAAATACCACCTTGGCTTTGAACAATAGGTTTTGGTTTACCAGTAGTCCCAGAGGAAAATAATATCCAAAGTGGATCGTTGAAAGGGACATATTCATAGGTGAGCACCAACTTTTCCTCGTCAGATGAAACAGCTTGGTTCCAATGAATAGGATTTTTATAAGAACTAAAATTAGCATTCGAATTATCTAAGTACGGAATAGCGATGGTCGCTTCAAGTGATGTTAGTTCAGATTGAATTTTGGCAACGGTTTCAATTCTATTGAATGTCTTACCACCATATTCGTATCCGTCTATCGCTATCATTACTTTAGGTTCAATTTGCTTAAAGCGATCAATAACACTTTGGGTTCCGAAATCAGGAGAAGCGCTGGACCAAATTGCTCCGAGGCTTGCTGTTGCCAAGAAACAAACTACGGTTTCATAAATGTTTGGCATATAAGCAACGACACGATCACCCTTGACTACACCTAACCTTCTTAATGTTTTCTGCACTTTTGCTGTATCCTCATAAAGCTTCTTCCAAGTTACTTCGGCTTTCTCTCTATTTTCAGAGGTATGAATAATAGCGATTTGGTCATCTCTTCTATTTTTAAAAATGTGTTCTGTGTAATTAATAAGAGATTCAGGAAACCATTTTGCACCCGGCATGGTATGGGTTGTTAAAACAGTTTCATATGGATTTTTAGATTGAATCTGAAAGTATTCCCAAATTGATGCCCAGAATGATTCAATGTGATTGACAGACCATTGCCAAAGCGATTGATAATTAGTGAAATTTAAGTTTTTATGTGACTTTAACCAGCTTATGTATTTAGTAATATTAGCTTTCTCTATTTGCTTTTCGGTAGGTTCCCATAATAGAGTTCCTTCTTTAATTGTGCTCAATTTAATCACTCCTCCATGGAATTATTCGACTATTTATAATTATTATATATAACGATATGGAGTAAAGTCTAATAAAAAAATTAGGCACACGCTTATCATACGAGCGAATGCCTAGTTGCCTCTACTAAATAATATGTTTATGGAAAATAAAAATGCTAAAGGTAAGATTACTTATTAGCTAGTGTTTCAATAAAAACTCTCATATAGTCTGGTAAATCAGGAGGTCGACGGCTTGAGATAATGTGATTATCCGCAATTACAGCTTCATCAAACCATTCTGCTCCGGCATTTGTCATATCGTCCTTAATTCCTGGTGTACTTGTTACTTTTACTCCATTTAAGATATTTGCAGAAATAAGAACCCATCCAGCGTGACAAATTTGTCCAATTACCTTTTGGGACTTATCCATCTTCTGTACCATTTCTAGTACTTGTGGATAGCGTCTTAATTTATCGGGCGCCCAGCCACCAGGTACTAAAATAGCTTGATAATCATCGGCGTTTACATCTTCAAATGCAAAGTCAGATTCAGCTGGTACACCATATTTTCCGATGTATTTTTTATTTGCTTCATTTCCTACTAAATGGACCGTTGCACCTTCTTCTTTGAGACGAAGCACGGGATACCAAAGTTCAAGATCTTCAAAATCATCTTCAATGAGTGCTATGACTTTTTTATCCTTAAGAAGCATCTTTTTCCCCCTTAAATGATTACTTATCTTAAGTGTATCAAACTATCGTTATTAATTCGATTAATATGATATTATGTCTACATGAAAAAACATTGCTTTTTTATGAGCAATGTTTGATAATAGCTTTTATTGTCCATCATACTTAGCGTACTGTATAAAAGTGTGTTCATCCTCTATTAATCCACAATATGCACATTGAATCCGGTATTTAGGACCTTTATATAGATTATGAAATACTTCTACATGGTCATTTGAGTAATCATTTAAAACCTCACCAGTGTTCGCGTCTAATTTTACTGGTTTTGGAACTTGTTCAATTAAATTAAAACGCGATCTGTTTGTTTTGCAATTAGGACAACGGTAAGCTTGACTCATTACAAAACACCTCCTTTAAATATTATTTCTCATTATGGGAAAAATATTAGAAAAAAGTCTGTCCCTTAGGAATAGGAACAGACTTATTATTTAAACAAATTCTTCACTTTTGAGAAAAGAGAGTTATTCTTTTCTACTTTATTACTTTCATCTTCCTCTTGTGTATCTTTAATAAATATATCCTTTTTATCAACAGCATAATCAAATGTTAAAACTGCACCAATATCCGTTTCATTTGTTTCATCCGTAATGATTGTATAGGGAATGTTATACTTGTTTGCTAGTGCCTTTTCCTCTGTCATGAATCGAGTAGAAACATGCCCATTGATTAAAAGTTTTGCCCCTTTATTTGCTTTCATTGCTTCTTCCAATTTATTGATTCCTTTATCGGACATGACTTGTCCAACTGTAAGAGCTAGCACGATTCTTTCCCTTAACGTACCTAAATATTTTTTTCTCTCTTCTTCTTTTGGTAATCGTGTACCGTACATTCCTTCTGTAAGATAATCGTTTACTTCTTTAGAACTCATTTTGTTTATCGCCTCTATTGTCGTATTTATTTCTATTTTACTAAATAAAGAAGGCGATTCAAAATAGAACCGCCTAAATGTAGCTAAGTTATTTTTTTCTTTGTTTTGCTCTTTGGTGAGCAGCTTTACTTCTTTCTTGTGCTTTCACATCATCAGCATCAGCTAATTCTTGTGAAAACTCGATATCATGACCATCTAATATTTGATTTTTTGGAGTTTGTGCTAAGAAATTTTTACTGTTGCTGTTATGATCGTCTCTTCCACCCATGATAACTCCACCCTTCTTAAAGGATCTTACAAAGATAGTATGTGTAAATGGTCTGTTCCTAAACCTTAAAAAGGGCGACACATTATGGTAAACAAGGTATTATTAGTTTCGGTCTCCGCCTAAAATATCAAATAAACCTCCAGCAATACTTCCTTCCCCTTTAGAACTGGATCCTGTACGCTGAGGAGCAGAAGCAAATACACGACTAGCTAGTCTGCTAAATGGCAAGGATTGTATCCAAACGGTTCCTGGGCCACGTAAGGTCGCAAAGAATAATCCTTCACCACCAAATAATGCTGTTTTGATTCCACCAACGTATTCAATATTGTAATCGACATCTCCTGTCATAGCGACAAGACATCCTGTATCTACTCGAATCATTTCTCCTGGGGATAATTCTCTTTTATGAATTGTACCACCCGCATGCACAAAGGACATTCCATCGCCTTCTAATTTCTGCATTAAGAATCCTTCCCCGCCAAAGAAACCCGTTCCAAGTTTCTTTTGGAATTCTATGCCTACAGAAACTCCCTTTGCTGCCGCAAGAAATGCATCTTTTTGACAGATAAGTTTCCCGTTTATTTGACTTAAATCCATTGGAATAATTTTTCCAGGATACGGTGATGCAAATGAAACATGTTTTTTCCCTACTCCTGAATTAGTAAAAGTTGTCATAAATAAGCTTTCACCTGTTAAAACACGTTTCCCCGCTCCTAGAAGTTTCCCCATTAAACCACTTCCTTGATTAGAGGAACCATCGCCAAAAATGGTTTCCATCTTGATGGAGTCGTCCATCATCATTAAACTACCAGCCTCAGCAATTACAGTTTCATCTGGATCAAGTTCAACCTCAACAAATTGCATATCATCCCCATATATTTTATAGTCAATTTCATGGTTATTCATATTTACATTTCATCCCCTTAATTTTATTTACTTTATATACGTTTTACTATGGAAATAGGATTCAAAAACTTTGAAACTTGTCGTCGCCGAGCTTTTGAGGAAATGCTTAGTGTTAATCAATCCCACGAGTGACGGAATGATGAAATTTTTCCTGCATTCAGGCATTCATCAGCTCTATGAGTGACGGAAAGACTGATTTTTTTCTGCATATCGTCACTCATAAGCCCTATGAGTAACAGAAGGACAGGATTTTTTCCGTGTTTCGGCATTTATCAGCATATAAGTGACGAAAAGACTGGGTTTTAGCGAAAATACTTTTATGCTAAAAAAACGTGCAACTCTAATAATAGAGTGCACGTTTTTCTGTTAATGAGTTTGACTTTGAACTACTCCAAAACTGTTCATATAAATTTGCATATCTTCTTGGCTTAGTTGTGGGACTTGGTAATATTGGTTTCTGTTTTCATATAGGAATAATTCATAAGCCATCTCAATAATATTTGGTACACTATCGGCAAAAACTCGACGGACTACAGGGTTTGTAGCTTCAAGGGCAGCCATTGTAAAGGCAGAGGCATTAGATTTTAAGATCCCCATCATAAACCCTGTTACACATTGATCATTAATTTCATTGACAGATTGTGCCGGGGTTTTAGGTTGGGATGGTTGCATACCGTATATAGTGTTATTGCTTGTTTGACTAAAATTATACGTTTGTGTCTTGATTGTTGGTTCTTGCCCTGTCTTCAAAGCTTGCACTAGTGAATTGTAAACTTGTGTGAGGTACGCTTTATGCTTTGTCATCATCGTTTTTAATTCGGGATCTTGTACATGTTGCTGATAAAGCATGTACTGTTCCATTCCCCCAAGTATTCCGCCGATAGCTCCGTGGGCCTCAATAAGTTCATGCCCACCATGACTAAACTGATCTGGAATTTGAGATGAACCCTGTAGATTTTGGTTTTGTTGAGTATGCAATAAAATGACCTCCTTGAATTTAGTCACGATTATTATTAACGAACAAGGAAGACTTATTCGATTTTAAAAATGCTAATAGATACAAAAATTGGTTTTAATGTAAATGTATACGTGTTTTTGTGCTAACATAAAGGCTAGATAAATGTAAAATGGGGGGAAGGTTGATGAAAGAAAAAGATCCAATTCGAATAGATGACAGAATTTCGCTTATTGATGGTTTTGATTTGGATATTGAGAATCGAACGGGAACTTATGTAATAGATGAGGAAGAACTTACTCTTATTGAAACAGGGCCAAGTCCGTCCATTAAATATGTCAAAAAAGGATTGGAATCACTTGGGTTTGCACTTGATCAAGTAAAATATATTATAGTCACACATATTCACCTTGATCATTCAGGGGGAGCGGGTTTATTAATTAGGGATTGTCCGAATGCAAAAGTAGTCGTTCACCCAAAAGGCAAAAGTCATTTAATTAATCCTAGGAAATTAGCTGCAGGGGCTAGGGCAGTGTATGGTGACAGTTTCTCTGAATTATTCGATCCCATTATACCTGTTCCTGAAGATAAGATTATTGTCAAAACAGAAGGGGATACGTTACAAATAGGCCCTGATTGTATATTGGAATTTTTCGATACACCTGGTCATGCCAAACATCACTTTAGTATATTAGATCCTGTTAGTAATGGGATATTTACTGGAGATACAGTTGGAATTCGGTATGAACAACTTAGTCCATTAGGTATTGACTTTTTCTTACCATCTACATCACCGAATCATTTCGATCCAGACGCAATGGAAAAGTCAATTAATAAGATAAAAGAAATGAACGTTAGCCGAATCTATTACAGCCATTTTAGTTGGTCTGAAAAAGTAGATGATGCTTTAAGTCAGGTATCGCATTGGTTGGAAGTGTTTGTAGAGGAAGGGGAACAGGTTATAGCTGAAGGAAAGGGTTATGATGTTCTAGCTCGGAGGTTATTAGGGAAAATTAAGCTTGAGTTAAGAAAATTAGGGATTCCTGATGAACATGAAGTATATATTATTATCAACTTAGATATGCAGGTATGTGCTTTAGGAATCATTGATTATTTTCAAAAAATAAAACAGTGATAAATGAAAGCACTCAAGAATAAGAATTGAGTGCTTTTCCAAATTATTTTTTCGTATAGTTTAATTCCCATGCGATTCCGTATTTATCTTTCACTATTGCATGTTTAGCGCCCCAAAAGGTGTCTTGTAACTCCATTTGGATTTCACCTTCTTGGGATAAATCATTGTAAATTTTATTTATCTCCTCTTCACTTTCTAAATCAGGTCCGAAGAGAATGTTATTTCCATTTATCATTTGTTTGCCTAGTGAGTCTGCAAAATAGATAATACAATCTTTATTCATGTGTAATTCTGCGTGGATGTATTTCCCTTCATGTCCCTTAAACATTTCAATTCCATCTGCTAACTGTGTATTCTTAATTTCCCCACCAAATATATGTTGATAATATTCAATGGCTTCTTTACAATTTTCAATGCGAACGTGCGGAATAAGTTTTTTCATTTTTTTCAACCTCCATTAACAGTATCCTTTTTTCTAATTGTTCTAATCTTGGTTTGAAGACTTAATTTCCAACATAATTGGACAATGATCACTTCCTAATATATGAGAATGAACATGGGAATCTTTTAAAAGGTCCTTCATTCGTTCGGAAACAATAAAGTAGTCAATTCTCCAACCTATATTCCGCTCACGAATGGTTTTCATATAGGACCACCATGTGTATATATCATCTTTATCTGGATAAAAGTAACGAAGCGTGTCAGTAAAGCCGGATTCTAATAAACGCGTCATTTTTCCACGTTCTTCAGTTGTGAAACCAGAGTTACCGTGATTGGTTTTGTCATTTTTTAAATCAATTTCCTGATGAGCAACATTTAAATCTCCGCAATATATTATCGGTTTTTTCTCGTCCAATTGTTTTAAATAATGGTATAGTTCATCTTCCCATTCCAAGCGGTAATCTAATCTAGATAGATCTCTTTTAGCGTTCGGTGTATATACATTTACTAAATAAAAGGTATCGAATTCTAACGTAATGATTCTACCTTCATTTTCTGTTTCATTGTCACCAACGCCATAGGAAACTGACAATGGTTTTTGTTTAGTAAAAACCGCTGTTCCAGAATACCCCTTTTTTTCAGCGTAATTCCAATATTGATAATAACCATCTAATTCAAGGTCTATTTGTCCTTCTTGTAGTTTTATTTCTTGTAAGCAGAAGATATCTGCATCAACTTGCTCGAAATAATCTAAAAATCCTTTTCTTACACAGGCGCGTAATCCGTTTACGTTCCATGAAACTAGTTTCATTCAATTAACTCTCCTTTGCCTTCAAGCTATTAGTGGTTGTTCAGAAAGTCCGGTGAAAATGACACTTCGCATTTCTTCGTTGGCTATAGCGGGACTTCTACTAAGAACGCCCACGTCCTTGAAAAAGAAAAACGCTTTTTCTGCGTGCGGTGTATGACCGCGGAAGCTTTCCTTATTCTGTGGGCAACGTAGAAGTCAGCACATCCTATGCAAGTCCGTACCCACGTATTAATTGCATACGTTCCGTTCTTAGAAAACTTGGCGTTCGCCATGTTCTTCGGCGAATGCCTTAGTTGCACTTATGCAGAAATGCCTTTTTTCTGCCTCAAAGCTAGGCCGCCTCGAACTGCTGGGTCCTTTTCATCCTCCTTTTTGAACAGGCATTATTAGACATTTTAACACAATTAAGAATGATGGAATGAAGGTAATATAGGGAATGATCATAAATTGTTGAAATAATATTTCTTGGGCAATATTATGTCGAAATATTTTATGGAAATAATGTTGACAAGGAAAGTGTATTAATCATATAATACACAACAGGGATGTATTAAGTGTCTAATACATCAGTTTCGTTATAGTGTACTAATCGTTTAATACATTTTTTACGGATGAAGTGTATTAAGAGGATAATACATTAAAACTAAAACATACTTAGGAGATGTTTTTATGAAATTTAATAAAAGGGATCCTGTTTATATTCAAGTTATTCGGCATTTTAAACAACAAATAGCATCAGGACATTATGAACCAGGACAGGAAATCCCATCTAGAAGAGAATTAGCCAATCAATTGAAAATTAATCCTAATACTGCGCAACGTGCGTATAAAGAAATGGAGGAAGCTGGTTTGATTTTTACGGAGGGGAATAGTCCAAGCAAAATCACGAAGAATGAGGAAGTGATTGGTAGAATACGTGATGAATTGATTTCAGAGGCAATTGATAATTTTGTAACAGCTATTCGGCCAATTAATGCTTCATTGGATGAAGTTATTGGATTACTCAAAGAAAAATATGTAGAAGGATAGGGGGTAGGAATATGATTGAGGTAAAGGATATTAAGAAAAACTTTGGGCTGAAAAAAGTACTTAAGGGAGTTTCGTTTACAGCTAACAAGGGAGAAATCACTTGTTTAATCGGAATAAATGGCGCGGGGAAAACGACAATTATGAATGCTATTATGAATCTCACCCCGATAAAAGGTGGGGAAATATTAATTGATAGCGAAAGGTTAACAAAAGAGACGTATGAAAAGATTACGTTTATTCCTGATGCTATTACGATGCTTCCACAAATGAAGATAGGTGAAGCGTTACAGTTTATGAAGGACTTTTATAAAAGTTGGAATGAAGAACGTGCTAAAGAGTTACTTTCATTTTTTCGTTTGAAAGAAGAAGAGAAAATATCGAGCTTATCAAAGGGAAACACAGCAAAGGTCAATCTGTTACTGGGTCTTGGGCTTGATGTGGATTATTTATTAATGGATGAACCATTTTCGGGAATTGATATTTTTAGTAGGGAACAGATTACGGAAGTATTCACCAGTCATTTAGTAGAGGATCGTGGGGTCATTATTACAACACATGAAATCAATGACATTGAACATTTAATTGATAAAGCCGTACTTCTTGATGATGGAAAAGTGTTAAGGGAATTTCGTACAGAAGAAGTTCGGGAATTGGAAGGGAAGTCCGTCGTGGATGTAATGAGGGAGGTTTATCAGAGATGAGAAACTATGTAAAGTTAGTTGATTTTGAGTTGAAGCGATTTATGAAGATCTATTTAACTTTAATTGGGATTGTTATCATTTCACAAATAGTTGGTGTTATTGTGGAATCCAACCAATTTATGGACATGGCAAACAGAGAGATGTTTGAGGGATCTATGAGCTTAACCCAATTTTTAGAAATGTATTGGCCGTTAACCATGTCTCGTATTCTGATTTCTGGTTGGTTTATCTTACCAGTGGGATTGAGTGCAGCAGCTTTAATCTTTTACTGCTTCTTTATTTGGTACCGTGATTGGTTTGGAAAAAACACGTTTATCTATCGTTTACTAATGCTCCCGACAGCAAGAATTAACATTTTGTTAGCAAAAGCAAGTGCTATTTTCTTAATGGTTTTAGGCTTAGTAAGCATTCAATTAATCCTTCTACCAATTGAAAATATCATATTTCAGACGATTGTGCCCTTAGATTTACGAGTGGATATGACTATAAGGGAGGTAATTAATAGTTCTAATGGATTCGCAAGTTTACAAATGCTTCTACCTAATAGCTTAGTTCAATTTTTTGCCCATTACGGAATTGGCTTTATGACGGTATTTACATTGTTTACTGCCATTCTCTTTGAAAGAAGTTATCGCATAAAAGGAATTATCTTTGGTGTAGTTTACTGTATTATTGCACTAGTTATCTTTTTATTACCATCTAGTTTAGAAATGGTGTTTTCTGAATTTGGCTATTTTTATCCAGAGGAATTATTCATTATAGAAGTTATTTTAGGCATTATTGTAACAGGGATTTCGATTTGGGTTAGTCATTATCTTCTAAATCGTAAAGTAACGGTGTAAAGGAGGCGAGATAAATGCGTTATTGGAAAGTAATTGTACTTGCGGCAATTGTTATCTTGGGTATTGGAACCTATTATATTCAAAATGCCTTTGCTAATTCTGATTACCCAGAATTTCATTTAGAGAAGGTGGGCGGTGATGAGGATGTCGTGAATGGCTTAACATTTATGGGAAACTATTTTGATAACTACAAAGAGATTGGGGAAAATGTTAAGATTACATCCGAAGATACTATTTATCAAAGTGAACTTTCTTATTTTGATTATTTAACAGAAGTTTTCCAAGACTCAACGATAAGAAGATTACAATCAGATTATCGCAAATTCATGCGTGGAAAAAATGAGGGTTCATCAGCTTTCTTTGAGGATGATAAACGGTTAATCTATGCAGGGTCATTAGGTATAGAATCTGACATAGGTTTTAGAATCGAAATGTTGGATAAAGAAGTCAATGAAACGACAGACTTTCAAGTGGAGATACCTAAAAATAACATTAACTATATGAATGTGGTAGATGTTCAAGCGGATGAAAAGGAAGTTATCATCACTACACGAAACTTCTATACGCATAATCCAAATGAATCTGAAACAGAAGAGGGTTTCCATGTATACCGTATTAATATAGAAAATGGGTCCTTAATTGGTGATGAAATCATTTATGAAAATAAAGTAGATCATTCCGATAAAGGATGGACTGAGTTAATTGAAGTAAATAATGATATGGAAATCGGAAAAGAGGACTATTTTGTCTTCCGATTGGATCATATGAAAGAAAAAGAATATGGATTTGAAGCGGATGGTTCCGATTATTTCGCTTATCATTTCGAGACAAATGAATTAAAAGAGATGAATTTACCGAATGAACGATTATTTGTGGAGAAAACTGCATATGTTCATGGAGGGGTCGTTTATTTCTTGAATAAAACGAAAAGTGGATTTGAGTTTATTCGTTATCAAATGGATGATGGGGAATTAAATACGATTGAAGTTCCGACTACATTAAATCTAAATGAAGGAAATACAAACGTGATTTTCCATGATGGAAAAATATTTATCCCTAATTCAAGTGAAGAAGGAAACAACTTGTTTGTGTTAGACGAAAAGACTGGAAAGCTAGTTTATGAAGGAAAATTGAGCGCAGACAGAGAATTGGAAAATGTATACCTAGATTTAAATGACCTAGCTTTTGAATAAAGGGGATGTGGTTGGTTATGGACCAACCACATTTTTGTATATTTTATCTATTTTTTGTTCTAATAAATCCATATGAACAATTCGTGCTTCCCTTATATACTCTTTGCCGTTAACAAAGAGTAATAGCACTGGAACTGTAAAAATATTAAATCGACCGGCAATTTCTCCTACCGTATCTACATTCACATGACCTAATGTAATGTTTGGGTATTTTTTCATTAGATTTTGTACTTGAGGAAGAAGTCCATGACAAACACTACAGTTGTTTTTTGAAATATATATAAAGGATAATTCGGAGCTTTGAATAAATGTATCAACCTTATCCAAACTAGTTAAATTTTCAAATTCCCCCATTTCTTCACCTCATTCGTTAGAATTTAGTATATCAATCTATATGATTTAATGGAAATTGTACGTATATCTTAGGGGAGACAAACTATACAAGCAGTTTTTAAATGAATATAAATATAGTACATCTAGACAAGAATTTGTTTAGAATGTAATTTCCTTTGATCCATGATTCGTTCTCATATTGGGAAGGCCAGATTTTCTTGGCTTTCCCGTTTTTTTTTTTTTTATGAATATAAAAATACCTCTCTAAACTTGACCGGTGTCAAGTTCTTTTTCCCTCATCTGATTTATGATTGAACTAGAAAGAAGAGAAAGGGAAGGTGAGGTTTCATGTTATTAAAGATAAACAAATTTAAAAATCATATTACAGCAATTGCAGGTTTCTTATTAGTATTAGCGTTAGTTACGCATTTTATGGATTTGACCGTTTTAAAACAAGCAGCATTACTTATCACCACAGTGATAGCAGGAATTCCAATTTTCATAAAGGCATTTCAAGCTTTGCGAATGAAGGTGTTTAGTATTGAACTACTCGTTGCAATCGCTGTAATTGGAGCATTGTTTATCGGTGAATATGTTGAGTCCGCAGTTGTTACATTCTTATTTTTATTCGGTGACTATCTCGAAGCACGTACATTACAGAAAACACGTTCATCGTTAAAAGAGCTAATCGATATGGCTCCTCAAGAAGCGGTTGTTTGGAGAGGTGGGGAAGAAGTTACAGTTGAAATTGACAAGGTAGAAGTAGGGGATCACGTCATTATTCGCTCTGGTGGGAAGGTACCGGTTGATGGAAGTGTCATTTCTGGGCAAGCGTCTTTAAATGAAGCGGCAGTTACTGGAGAGTCTGTACCAAAAATGAAAAGTAAGGATGATAAGGTCTTTAGTGGAACAATTGTGGATAGTGGATACATGGAGATAATAGCAGAGAAGGTTGGAGATGACACAACTTTTGCTAAAATTATTGAGCTAATGGAAGAAGCACAGGATTCTAAATCCAAAACAGAGAAATTCCTTGATAAGTTTGCCAATGTATATACACCTGCAGTTGTTATTCTGTCTGTACTTGTGTACCTCATCACAAGGGATTTACACATAGCGATTACTTTCTTAGTCGTTGCCTGTCCAGGTGCTTTAGTTATTGGTGCCCCAGTATCTAACGTCGCGGGAATTGGTAATGGCGCTAAAAATGGTGTTCTTGTAAAAGGTGGAGAAGTAATGGATAAGTTCTCCAAAGTGGATACCATTGTATTTGATAAAACTGGTACATTAACAAAAGGAAAGCCGGAAGTAACAGATATTAAAGTATTTGGTGAATATGAGGAAGAGGATGTATTACGATTAGTTGCTCAGGCAGAAACTGTTTCTGAACATCATTTAGGTAGAACGATTGTAAAAAAAGCAAACGAAAAAGGTATGGAACTGTCCATTAAACCGACAAATGTTGAAGTTATGAAAGGAAATGGTATTCATGTAACGATAGGAGTCAATCATTTATCAATAGGTAATAAAAAATTAATGGATGCAGACGGAATCCATATAAAGGACGAGGTAAGCGCGTATGCCATTGAACGAGAAAAATTAGGGAATACAGCTATCTTTGCAGCTATTGACGGGAAGATTGTTGGAATCTTTTCTATCGCTGACCAAATTCGCGAAGATGCGGTAGAAGCATTAACCAGGATGCGCAAAAATGGAATTAAGAAAATGATCATGCTTACAGGGGATAACAAACACACAGCAGAACTAGTTGCGAAAAAATTAGGATTAGATGAATTCCATGCAGAATTACTTCCAGAAAATAAAGTGGAATGGGTTAAGAAATTAAAGGAAGAAGGACATGTTGTTGCGATGGCTGGAGATGGAATTAATGATGCCCCTGCGATTGCTACAGCAGATATTGGTTTGGCGATGGGAGAAGGTGGTACAGATGTATCGATGGAAACTGCGGATGTTGTCTTAATGGCGGATAAACTAATGCAATTTTCCCATGCATACTCTTTATCTAAAGCTACCATTCGTAATATGAAACAAAATACATTTTTCGCGGTAGGTACTGTGTTTGTTCTATTAGCCGGAGTATTAGCGGGATCCGTACATCTAGCATCAGGAATGTTCATTCATGAAGCAAGTGTCCTATTAGTTATTTTAAATGCCATGCGTCTCATTCGTTTTAATCATAGAAATATCGAAAGGGAGCGACAAGTGCAAGTGGCAGAAGTATAAGGTAAACTTTCAAAATTTGACTTAGGTCAAGGAAAGGAAACAATAAGCACTTTATAATAAAGGTAGAATAAAACAAAGGAGAGATATATATGAAAACAATAAAATTACAATTAGAGCCATTAACTTGTCCATCTTGTATTAAAAAGATTGAAACTAGACTAGGTAAAATGAATGGTGTAGAAGAAGTAAAAGTTATGTTTAACTCAAGCAAGGTAAAAGCAACTTTTAATGAAGAATCAGTAAAAGTGGAGGAGATTAAAGAAACGATTGAAAAGTTAGGGTATCCAGCATTAAATTAAATACTTGTCATGTAGTTGAATACAGAAAGCAGGTAGAACTATTTCTACCTGCTTTCTCAGTTATACGTTTAAACTTGAACTTTAGAATTAACACTACTTTGAATCAAATTTCTAACCTCATCATGTTTGCCCTGATATAAAAGATCTACAATTTTACTTCCGACGATAACCCCATCACAATGGGAACTTAGCTCATGTGCTTGTTCTACACTAGATACACCGAATCCTGCTAATACTGGAACGGAGCTATATTTTTTTAGGTTCTCTAAATAGCCCTTAACATTGTCACTGTGGGAACTTCTAACACCTGTAGTCCCCATCACAGCTACAGCATAAAGGAAACCTTCTGATTTACGAGCGATTTCTTTTAATCTTACCTCAGGACTAGTCATTGCAGCAAGGCGAATAAAGGCTATTTTCTCGTTTGATAAGTGAGTAGCAATCGGTCCTTCTTCTTCCATGGGAACATCAGGAATGATTATACCGTCCACCCCAGAGTCTGCACAGTCCTCAGCAAATTGTTCCATTCCATAATGGTAGATTGGATTTACGTAGGTCATTAAAATAATCGGAATGGAGCGGTCTTCCTTCGTAGATTTTAAAAACTCTAAAATAGATTTTAATGACGTTCCGTTAGCTAAAGCACGAATTCCTGCTTCTTGTATGGTTGGGCCGTCAGCAATTGGGTCGGAAAAAGGGATACCTAATTCAATTGCCGAAGCTCCACTTTCTTGTAAAAAGTTAATTCTTTCTTCCAAAATATCTAAACCACCATCACCAGCCATAATATAAGGTACGAACAAATTTTGATTGGCTGCTTGTTTTTGTTGTAATACTTGTTCTAGTTTAAGACTCCCCATCTTATTCTGCCTCCAATCTAGATTTTACTTGTTCAACGTCTTTGTCCCCACGACCTGAAAGGCAGATTACTAGTGTTTCTTTAGCACTCATTTCCTTTGCTAGCTTCATTGCAAGTGCAACAGCATGAGAACTCTCTAAAGCTGGGATAATACCTTCCGTTTTAGATAAAAATTGAAATGCCTTTAGTGCTTCCTCGTCTGTAATTGGTTTGTAGGTTGCCCGTTTTGTATCGTGTAGATGACTGTGTTCTGGTCCGATTCCTGGATAATCTAATCCTGCTGAGATAGAAAATGCTTCTTTTACTTGGCCGTTTTCATCTTGTAGTAGGTGAGATAAAGTGCCGTGAAAGATTCCGAGTTTTCCTTTTGTTAATGAAGCTGCGTGATCATTTGTCTCTACTCCTAATCCAGCAGCTTCTACCCCATATAGTTTTACCTTTTCGTCTTCAATAAATGGGTGAAACATGCCGATGGAATTACTACCACCGCCAACACAAGCTACAACAGCGTCAGGTAACTTCCCGGTTTGTTCGATAATTTGGAGCTTCGTTTCTTTACCGATAACAGATTGTAAGTCACGGACAATCTTAGGGAATGGATGCGGTCCAACAGCTGACCCAAGAATATAATGTGTATCATTCACATGACTAGCCCAGTAGCGTAATGCTTCATTGGTTGCATCCTTTAAGGTGGAACTACCTTGTGAAACACTACGTACTTCTGCACCTAGTAATTCCATACGAAATACATTTAGCTTTTGACGTTTAATATCTTCTGCACCCATAAATACGATACAATCAAGTCCGAGAAGAGCACAAACAGTAGCAGTTGCAACTCCATGCTGTCCAGCACCGGTCTCTGCAACCACTTTTTTCTTACCCATTCTTAGAGTCAGTAATGCCTGCCCAATCGTGTTATTGATTTTATGTGCTCCAGTATGATTTAGATCTTCTCGTTTTAAAAATATCTTTGGACCACCTAGTTGTTTGGAAAGTTGTTCCGCAAAATATAAGGGTGTCTCTCTTCCGACATATTGTTTTAAATAGTAATCTAATTCCTCTGTAAAAGAAGGATCAACCATAGCTTCCTCATAGGCTTTTTCTAATTCAATTAAAGCAGGCATTAATAATTCTGGTACAAACTGTCCTCCGAATTCTCCGTAACGTCCTTTGTTATCAGGCATGGTGTAAGTTGTCAATGTTCTCATCCTTTCCAGTTTGCTTTACTAGCTGAATAAATTGTTTTATCTTTTTATAATCTTTAACGCCGTCTGTTTCAACTCCACTTGATACATCGACACCAGCAGGATTGACTAGAGTTATCGCTTCTTGAACATTTTCACTAGATAGTCCACCTGCAACTAAAACTTTACTCGAATCTATCGTAAGTTGATGTATTAATTTCCAATTAAATGTTTTTCCATTTCCACCACGATACTTTCCCTTAGGACTATCTAATAGGTAAAAATCACAAGGATAATCGGAAATAGTAAAAATGTTTTTAGGTTCAACGGCAAAGGCCTTAATCACTTTATATGGAAGTTTACGTGCGATATCAGCTGTTTCATCTCCATGTAGTTGGATATAATCTAGCCCGACTATTTCAGCGATTTCTATCATTCTATCGATGGATTCATTAACGAACACCCCAACTTTTTTCACATAGTCAGGAATGGATTCAGCAATTGTAGCAGCTGCTTCCGGTTCTATCTTTCGCTTACTTTTAGCAAAAACGAAGCCAATAAAATCTGCCCCGCTCTTAACGGCAACTTCTGCAGCGGTTTTTGTTTGGATGCCACATATTTTAACAAGCATGAATTATTTAGCCCCTTTCAATAGGAGGGGAACTTTTAATTCTTGGAATGCTTCATCGATATTATCGGCTGACATTAGTGTTTCTCCGACTAAAATTACCTTTGCACCAGCATCTCTCGCGCGAATGACATCTTTTTGTGTTTTCATGCCACTTTCGCTGATTAGAATAGTGTCAGGATTGGTTACCATTGATGCTAGCTCTTCGGTAGTAGCTATATTAACTTCAAATGTTTTTAAGTTTCGGTTATTAATCCCGATAATTTCTGGATTTAACTTTAACGCACGTTCCATTTCTTCTTGATTATGCACTTCGACGAGAATTTCTAAATCTAAGCCCTTTGCATAGTGATAAAGTTTTTCCAAATTTGTATCATCCAGTGCAGCAACAATTAAAAGAATAATATTTGTACCCGCTGCCTTAGCGCGGTCTATTTGAATCGTATCTATAATAAAGTCCTTACACAAAATAGGGAGGTTGACTGCTTTCCTTACTTCTCGTAAATCATCCATTGTTCCATTAAAGAACGCCGGATCGGTTAAGACAGAAATAGCTGTGGCTCCTGAAGCTTCATATTGCTTAGCTTGCTGAACAGGATTGACCTCCATATTAATATTTCCTTTTGAAGGGGAGGAGCGTTTAATTTCTGAGATGACACACATGGAATCAGATGATTGAACTTTTTCCTTAAATGAAATAGTAGGTTCATATTCCATTGAATCAAACGTTTGTTTAAAATATTTTTGTATTTCTTTTTCCTTTTCTCTTAAAATTTTATCTAGAATAGTCATTTAATACACCCCGCTTGGAATTTTTTTTGTCTAGCTCCAGCGCCCAGCGACTAGCGAGACTTCCTTCACCTCCGTACGATAAGTCAACATCGACTCACTCCGTTCGTCGTGTTTCCTTTATCTCCTGCGGCTCAGTCCAGTCCGTACGTCGCTAAACGGGCGCCTGATCTTTTCTTACTATATTGTATGAGTCGTTCTAATTTTTCTAAAGCTGCTCCTGAATCGATACTTTCTCTTGCCAACTCAATTCCATCTTGAATGGTTTCTGCTTTTCCATTTGTAAAAATGCCGATTCCTGCATTAAGAAGAATCGTGTCATAATAAGCGCCTTTTTTTCCTTGTAAAACACTTAATAAAATATCCGCATTTTGTTTAGCATCGCCGCCCATAATATCTTCTTTCGTATAGGTGGGTAATCCAACACTTTCAGGGGTTAAGGTGAGTCTTTCAATATGTCCTTCATGTAAGACCATAAGGTTGTTTTCCCCGGATAATGTTGCTTCATCTACATTTCCAGCACCATTAATAACAACAGCACGACGCCGGCCTAATTTTTTTAATGACTCAGTAAGAACAGGTAATAACTCTTTGTTGTATACACCTAGAAGCTGTGTATCTAATGGAATTGGATTCGTTAATGGGCCAATAACATTAAAGACAGTTCGGATACCTAAATCTTTTCGCACTTTTGTAAATGGTCTTAACGCCCCGTGGACATTTGGTGCAAATAAAAATGCAATTTTATTCTCGTGAAGTAGCTCCTCCACATGGTCTTTGGTTAAGCTTAGGGAGACGCCTAATGCTTCTAGCACATCCGCACTCCCGGATTTACTCGTGATACTTCGGTTTCCGTGTTTAGCAACCGTAATTCCAGCACCAGCTAGAACAAAGGCAGATGTTGTGCTTATATTGAAGCTGAATGATTTGTCTCCACCTGTCCCACAATTATCAATTGCATCTGGGATTGGTGCTGTATGGAAAGTTGATTTGGAACGAATAACTTCTACAATCCCCGCAATTTCTTCCGCAGTTTCCCCTTTACTGTGTAGGGACGTTAAAAGTGCGGCAATTTCTGAATCCGTTACGGTTTCTGTTAAACAGTATTCTGTTACTTCTTTCATTTCTTCAAGTGTTAAATCCACACGATTAATTAACTTTTCTAAATAGCTTTTCATTGAATAGTCTCCTTTACCGGACTTTTTGAATTTCCTCTAAAAAGTTAAGAATCATTGATTTCCCTGTTTTAGTACCAATCGATTCAGGATGAAATTGAACTCCAAAAACAGGATATTCCTTATGTTTAATTGCCATTATTTCGTCATCTTCAATTGAAACGGAAACTAGTTCTAATTCATCTGAAAGCTCATGTGAAACGTAAGAATGATATCGCATGACCTCTAAAGGATTAGGTAGCTGGTTAAAAATCCCATTTCCATTGTGTGTGATTAAAGATGTTTTTCCATGCTTTATTTCTTTTGCAGTTCTTAATGAACCTCCAAAAGCTTCTGTAATTGCTTGATGTCCTAAACAAATTCCCAAAATCGGTATCAATTTATAAAAGTGTTGGATGATTTCAAGACAATTTCCAGCTTGTTTAGGTAATCCAGGACCAGGTGATATGATAATGGCCTCAGGATTCATTTTTTCAATCTCAAGTACTGTAATGACATCATTTCTAACCACTATTACTTCGACGTCAGCTTCTGAGAAATACTGGTATAAGTTATAGGTGAAAGAATCATAGTTATCAATTAACAAAATCATACTTACTCACCTCCATTAAGGATCTGGCTTTATTTAATGTTTCTTCATATTCCAATTCGGGATTAGAGTCGAATACGATTCCAGCCCCAGCTTGCAAGTAAGCCTTATTGTCTTTTACAATAAGTGAGCGAATAGCTAGTGCAATGTTAATGTCATGATTAAAATTGATAAATCCAATGCCACCTGCATATGCCCCACGTTTCTTTTCTTCTAATTCATTAATAATTTGCATGGCACGGATTTTGGGCGCTCCGGAAACAGTGCCTGCAGGTAAACATGAAATTAATGCATCGATACTAGAATAATTGGCTTTTAATTTTCCTTTCACCTCAGAAACAATATGCATGACATGTTGGTATTTTTCTATTGTCATATAAGTGGGAATCGAAATCGTGCCAGCTTCACAGACGCGTCCAAGGTCATTTCGACTCAAGTCCACTAACATTTTGTGTTCCGCAATTTCCTTTTCATCTTCAAGTAGTTCTTTCATTAAGTCCATATCTTCCTGAGCGGTTTTCCCACGAGCCCTTGTTCCAGCTATTGGATTTGTTATTATTTCATCGCCTTGTGTTTGTACAAGGCTTTCTGGTGAAGCGCCTAAAAGTAGGTAGTCCTCAAAGTCAATGTAAAACATATAAGGGGATGGATTCGCTTCTCTTAATTTTTTATAAAATATAAAAGCATCTCCTTCCACATCAGCAACCAAGCGTTGGGATAATACTACTTGGAAAATCTCTCCCTTTTGGATATGTTCTTTTGCTATGTTTACTTTTTCTATGAAAGCCTCTTTCGTAATTTCTGGTGTAAAATTCATTGGAGCATCATTCGCTCCGTTAATATTAACTTTCCTATATAACTTTTCCTTTAATGTCTCTAAACGCTTATCAAGTACAAAGTCAGACTCATCTTTCGTGTTAATCGTAATAAGATAGATCTCATCATTGTTATGGTCAAAGATAATAGTATTTCGAAAAACCATAAAATGGATGTCTGGCATGCTCCGATTGTCTGGTAATGTTTCACCAATATTTTCAAACTGACGAATGGCATCATATCCAGCGTAACCAACTGCTCCGCCATAGAAGGGGAGGGTAATAGGGAAATCTAATTTTGGTAGATGATTTTTTAAATAGGTTAGAGCATTTTGTGCTACTTCTTTTTGTGAGTGAGAATCATAATTGATGATAGTTGTTTGACCGTGATATCCGATAATTTCTTCGTAAGGATTTTCTCCTATGAACGAATATTTCCCTTTCTTTTCATGTTGAAATGTGCTCTCCAGTAGAAACTTTCTTTTCCCGGTTAATTTTCTGTAAATATCAGTAGGTGTTAAGGAATTAGCTTTTATTTTTATTAATTTATAAGTAGGTGTACTCAATTTAGTCATTCCTTTCTAATTTAAAATGCGCGTTGAACAACCTCTTAAAATAAAAAAATCCTCAGGTAAACAACTCGTAATGTTTACCTGAGGACGAATTTGGTCGCGGTGCCACCCCAGTTGAAAAGAAGCTCTCTTTTCCACTCTTTCCGTGTAACGTCGGAATTACGTGTTTCCCTACTTTAAAGGTTGTTCAAAGAGTCCAATGACTTCTTTTGAACATTCACTTTCTTTCAGGAAACCTCTCATAAGTCCATTCAGCAAAGATCGTGTACTGGATTTCCACCGGCACCAGTTCTCTATTTCACGATGATTTTGCTTACTACTCTTATTCAACAATTTTATTATTTAAATACAAAAAGGCCCCACATCCTAAAAGGACGAAGGACCGCGGTACCACCTTTATTAGCTAAGTAGCTCAACTTTAGCAATACAAAGTTAATATAAAAGGTTGTTCAAAAAGTCCGGTGAAAATGACACTTCGCATTTCTTCGTTGGCTTGCTTTTCCGTTCCTCACGTATTAATTGCATACGTTCCGGTACTCAAAACTACGCCGCCTCGAACTGCTCGGTCCTTTTCATCCTCCTTTTTGAACACGCACTATAACTTTTGTATTGTCTCGGGTAACGATGAGACGAAATCGCCAAAGCCTACTGCGGTCAATTCGGTTCGGTTTGGAAGCTCGGAAGCCCATTCATCTACATGATCACACTGGTTCACACCAACCACCAGCTCTCTTAAGAGTCAGTATAGATTACTCTTCTTCGTCATTGCTTAATAATTTAATTGATTGTGCTTATCTTAGAATAAATTATCTTAATTGTCAATAGTTGTTTGAAAATTCTTTCCGTACATCTTTTTTTCTTTATAGTATTAAGTTATCACCATATAATTATCCACATAAATTAAAGTGTTGTGGGTAAATAGGAATATCATAATAATAAAAGTAAATAATAATGCACAGTAATATGTGGATAGTTGTGAGTAATTTTGTGGATAATGTGGATAATATTTAACTTATTTCTAACTGTGGATAAAAAATAAAGCTAAGGCAACCCTCAGCTTTATTTTTTTAATTCGTTAAAACGAATAAACTTTTCATTTAAAGAGATTCGTTCTTTCTTTTCTGGTGCTTGGTCAAAATATCCTAAATGAATAAACCCGACAATTTTTTCATTATCTTCAACGTGGAGCAATTCTTTCACCTTTGGATCATAGATATGTGGATTTGTTTTCCAAACTACACCAAGTTGCTTTTCCCAAGCTAATAACCAGAAATTTTGAATCATGGATGCAATTGCGCCGAAGTTTTCATCCCTTGTTTTTTCGATTTCTGAGTCTTCCATAATAGCAACAAGGATTGCATTTGGCTCATTTAAATAATCTTCACGATTCTGTCTACGCTCTTCTGGATACGTTGATGCAACTTCCTTGGCAAAAGTAGGCAATTCATCCTCGCCAACAAAAATAAATCTCCAAGGCTGACGCATCCCGTGGGTGGGCGCCCAGATTGCAGAGTCTAATAAATCTCGAACAACTTCTTCTGTTACTTTCTTATCTGTATATCCCTTTTTAATTGCGCGGCGTTCACGAATGATATGAAGCAATGCATTTTCTTTCTCCATTTTATTTCCCCCTAGTGAGTTCATTAACCATAGATTTTACTCAAATACATTAGCAAAAGCAAATAATGCCCGTTTAACTACGCGGCGTTACTACAACTCCTGCCTTTACAGGCGGAAGATATGTGCCGCCAAGCTCCGAAATAAGGGCGACTAAGTTTTAGGTGGAGTTAAAACTCCACCTAAACCAAGTCTTCTTTATAACACTTGCTACTATCCATATATTAAATATTTAGGAGAGATGTGATAAGAATCACAACCTTGTCTATAGTCTTTTGGTGTAAAATAGGCATAGGTAGGAGGTAAGAATATGACGTTCTATGAATTTCTTGTGTTTCTCCATATTTTTTCTGCTATTTTAGGTATGGGGCCTGGTTTTGTAATGAGCTTTGTGGTGACACGCTCAAACCCTAGTAATATGACGGAATTAAGGCATTCCTTTGCTATTCGTAATAAATTGCATATTATAACAATGGTAGGAGGAACCTTACTGCTTATTACTGGAATATGGATGGGGTTTTTGAATACGTATTGGTTTTCTCAAGGATGGTATGTAAGCAGTCTATTTCTATTTTTAGTTGCGTTAGCTTTTGGACCAACTTTGCTTAAATCCAGATCAAAACCTATAAAAGAACTACTTCGGGAATATAAAGAGGAAGACATTCCAGAAGAATATAATCAACTATCCAAAAAACTTTTCTTTGTAGAACATATTGAAAATATTATTTTTCTTATCATTATTGCACTGATGATATTAAAACCGTTTTAGAGGATGTTCAATAGGTCCATTATGAACACACGCTTTTAAAAGAAGAGGCTGGGACAAAAGTTTTTTAACCACATGAAATCCTAACATGATTGAGCGAATAATCGCTTCGGAAATATACTTCGCTTTCACATCCAGTACAGGGGCGACATCTGCTCGAAAAGACCTCGCAGTGTCTACCTTGCCGCGGGCGGCTGTTGAGCCTACTCCGGGCTATTGCCCTACGTAGTCTCACCTAGGCCTTTCCTCCCGTAGGAGTCTACGTATATTTCCTACGCTTAAATAGTGCATTATTCGTCTTTTAGGTTAAATTTTTTAGTTATGTCTCAACCTCTTTAATTTTTTAAAATATATTCTTCTAAAGTTAAATTATTTTCCATTATTTCTTTTGCGGCTTTTTCCCCAACATATCGTAAGTGCCAAGGTTCATATTGATATTTTGTAATTTCTTCTTTTCCTTCAGGGTAGCGGATAATAAAACCATATTCTGAGGCGTGTTCCTTTATCCATTTACCTTCAGCTGTTTCACCAAATTCAACAATTAAATCAAAATTAACCTCTGGACTAGTAACGTCCATTGTTAGTCCAGATTGATGTTCACTTTCTCCAGGGCGTGCACTAAATACATTCGCTTCTTTTTCTCCGTGTTTTTCTACATTAGAAGCAAAAATGGCTTTTTGTCGATCATAAGAACGATAGCCAGATTGAGCGAATAATTCAAGATTCTCTTTGTCAGCTGCTTCAAACATTTTTTCTAAGGCATCTGCTGCAACTTTGCGCATTTGTTTTTTTGGCAATTCCTCCGTAAAAGGAAAGCGAACATTTGGTGTTACTAAATCTTCAGGTTCATAGTTTTCTGGTAAAGCAAATTCTTTATTAACAATCGCTAACACATCGTACGGATTGGATAAAATCTTTGTATCTAAATCATCAGAAACGGCTTCCTCAACAAAAGGTAATTCTTTTCCAGGTTCTATCGTTTTATTATCTTCTAAAAATAGGTTAATAACCTGTCTCGTGTTTTTATCATAAACCCCAACGGCCATAAGCTCATCATTTTGTAATTGAAAATCTGTAATTGCCCAAGTAGTGGCCTCGTCATAAATACCGTTCACTTCTATATCATATCCTGCTTTGTTTAAAGCTTGCTGGAGCAGTTCTACTTGTTCACCTTCATCCATCTTTTGAAGAAATGCATCTGGAGCAGAAATAATAGATTCCTCACTATTATTTGTTGATGTTTCGATAGCTTCATTATTTGGATCATTTATTTCTGTATTAGAAGCAGAAGAGCATGCGGAAAGAAAAACAATTAATATAATAGAGAATAATAAAGCTTTGTTATTAAACATAATAGCTTCTCCTTTTAATAAGTTTCACTTTATTTTCTCACAGAAGGTATGGTGCAACAATAGCAATTTTAAAAAATGATTGATTAAAGGTCCTGGAATGTTTTTGCAATTAAGGAAGTTAAAAACTCCATATTCCCTTAAGTGCAACTTGGCATTCACCAAACTAATTGTGAATGCCAAGCTTTCCCTTAATAAAAATAGTTAGGTTCAAATAACCAGGACAATAGATAAATTAATTTCTTTCCTCAAATAATCTACAAATTTCAATGATAACTTTTGTAGCCTTTTCCATATTATCAACAGAAATATATTCGTATTTTCCGTGGAAATTTTCTCCACCGGTAAAGATATTAGGGGTTGGGAGTCCCATGTAGGAAAGTTGAGAACCATCTGTACCGCCACGAATAGGTTCGATAATCGGTTTGATATCTAAATTATTCATGGCATCTTCCGCAAGGTCAACAATTTCCTTCACGGGTTCGATTTTGTCACGCATGTTATAGTATTGGTCCTTTAATTCTAATGAAACGTTAGCCTTGCCGTATTTTTCTTTTATTTCTTGAACATAGGATTCAACTGTCTTTTTACGCTCTTCAAATTTATTTCGGTCATGATCGCGGATGATATAGTAAACTTCTGTTTGCTCTACATCGCCATTGACGGATATAAGGTGGTAAAAACCTTCGTAGCCTTCTGTATATTCAGGAGCTTCTTTTTCCGGAAATTTATTAATAAACTCGGTAGCAATCTTACCTGAATTTATCATTTTATTCTTTGCTGTTCCGGGATGGACATTATTTCCTTTAAAAGTTACTTTCGCACTTGCAGCGTTAAAACTTTCATATTGTAATTCCCCTAATGGGCCTCCATCGATGGTGTATGCAAAAGCAGCATCAAATCTTGGAACATCAAATTTATGAGGACCTCGACCAATTTCTTCATCCGGAGTAAAAGCGATACGAATTCTTCCATGTTTTATTTCTGGATGTTGGATTAAATAATCCATCGCAGTCATAATCTCAGCTATTCCTGCTTTATTATCTGCTCCTAAAAGAGTTGTGCCGTCCGTAGTAATTATAGTATGCCCTTTATAACTAGGTAATTCTGGGAATTCCTTAGCAGATAATACAACGTTTCTTTCTTTATTTAATACGATGTCCTCACCGTCAAAATTTTCGATGACCCGGGGTTTCACATCTTTGCCTGTAAAATCTGTAGCTGTATCAACATGTGCTAAAAATCCGATTGTTGGAATATCCTTATCCATATTGGAAGGGAGAGTTGCCATTAAATAACCATTTTCATCTATTTCAACATCCGTCATTCCGATATTCTTTAATTCCTTAGACAGTATTTCAGCAAGTTTTAATTGGCCAGGTGTGGAAGGAGTGGTGTTTGAATTCTCTTCTGATTGGGTATCCACTTTTACATAGGATGTAAACCGCTTGATTAATTCATTTTTCATTTTCTTAGCTCCTTTACGTTTTAGTTTAAACCGAATTGAACTTATTAATATCTTATCAAAATAGATTTGATTTTGAAATAATGGAGGATATACATGTCATTTGTCGTATATAATTTTGAAAGGGATACAATTGGAGGGATTACTATGTCATTCTTAATGGGGATAGATGAGCTAAAAGAAAGAATGGTCAATAAAACGGATAGTACTGTAATTGTGGATGTACGTTTCGTATTAACAGAACCGGATGCTGGAAGAAAGTTGTATTTAAATGAGCATATTCCTGGTGCAGTTTATTTGGACTTGAATCATGATCTAGCTAGCAAAGCAGCAAAGCATGGCGGTGCACATCCATTGCCAGACATGAAGTTATTTGCAGCTAAAATGGGGAATATTGGTATTGATGATGAAACAACAGTTGTCATTTATGATGAGGAAAACGACATGTTTGCAGCAAGAATGTGGTGGTTGTTACACTATTTAGGGCATGAAAAGGTTTATATTTTAGAAGGTGGTTATAAAAAGTGGATGGAAGAAGGAAATCAGGTGACAGCTGAACCACCTTCATTAAAAAAGAAACAATTCGTTGCGAAAATTCGTGGGAATGAAACGGTTTCGATGAAGGAAGTAAAAGAAAAAGTTGAAAATAAAAAGGCGATTTTAATTGACTCACGAGATAAGGATAGGTATTTAGGTATATGGGAACCACTTTATAGCAAAGCTGGTCATATTCCTGGCGCCGTTAATTATTTTTGGAAAGATATTTTCAACGCCGATGGTTCCTGGAAGAACAAAGAACAGTTATCTAACCATTTTTCTTCTTTACCAAAAGATAAGGAGATTATTGTTTCTTGTGGTTCGGGTGTTTCAGCCTGTCCAAATATTGTAGCACTAAAATCATTAGGATATAAAAATATCAAACTATATCCGGGTAGTTTTAGTGATTGGATTTCTTACGATGAAAATGATATAGAATTAGATGAGGAAGAAATTTATTAAAAGTGCGTGTTTAAAAAGGAGGATAAAAAGGACCGAGAAGTTCGAGGCGGCGAAGCTTTGAGGAACGGAACGTATGCACTAAATACGTGAGTATCCGAAAAGCAAGCCAACGAAGAAATTCGAAGTGTCATTTTTACCGGACTTTTTAAACATCTTCTAAAAGGAGTGAAATTATGATTCATATTACATTAAACAATGGACTTACTATGCCGCAATTAGGATTTGGGGTTTGGAAAGTACCGGATGAAGAAGCGACCCCTGCCGTGGAAAAGGCTCTGGAAACGGGATACCGTTCCATTGATACCGCTAAAGTTTATGGGAATGAAGTGGGCGTTGGTAAAGCGATTGCTAAGAGAAACATTCCTAGAGAAGAGTTGTTTATCACAACGAAGGTATGGAATGCTGATCATGGTTATGAAAATACATTAAAGGCATTTGATGCAAGTCTTGAAAGATTAGGTCTTGATTACGTGGATTTGTATCTCATTCATTGGCCAATGCCAAAGTTTGATCAATATGTTGAGACGTATAGAGCACTTGAAAAGCTGTATGCGGATGGACGGGTAAAAGCGATTGGTGTATGTAACTTTGATATCGAACATTTAGAGCGTATTTTAAAAGAGTGTGATGTGGTTCCAGTTATCAATCAAGTAGAATACCATCCATACTTACAGCAAAAAGAATTGAAGGAATTCTGTGACCAACATCAGATTAAGTTAGAAGCGTATAGTCCACTTATGAATGGAAGAGACATTTTACATGATGAACTAATTAAAGAGCTCGCGGAACAATATGGAAAGACACCTGCACAAATTATCTTACGTTGGCACTTACAATCAGGAGTTATTGTCATACCAAAATCTGTTACACCTTCACGGATTGAAGAGAATATAAATGTGTTTGACTTTGAACTGAATGAATCCGATATGGGTAAAATTGCGGAATTAGATAAGAATCTTAGAATTAATAATAAACCAAGTGAATTTCATAATAAATAAGAAAAATACCGGATGAACATAAAGTTTCATCTGGTATTTTTTAAATCCCTACAAATCTAATTAATGAAAAAACCTTTTCACTGCTTCTTCGTATTCAAAAAAGTAATCAGGAATATCCTCTATATCTAATCCAACATACATATTCTTAACAATCGCGTCGTTGTACCATTTTTGTTTTTCATACCCAGCATTAAAGTTTTTCCAAATTCTTTTCCCTTGTTCTTGTAAATCTTTTTCAAGACCTAGTAAATTATCTAATTTATCCGCTACAATAAGATACTTAACTTCTTTACGAGCAATTTTAACGGTATCAATCGTATGTTGCTTCCGTTCTTGCCAAGATTTCGTTTTATCTTCTGTGTGAGCTGCAACTAGCTCTGTAACGACTGGGCCAAATGTTTCTTCGATATCGTTTATAGTATAGGAAGTGTCCTCCACCACATCATGGAGGAAGCCGGCACATATTAGTTCATCATTAAAGCCTGCATCCTGTAATCTTTTAGCTACTCTTATCGGATGAGTAACATACGGGCTATTAGAATTTTTGCGTGTTTGACCTTTATGTGCCTTTGTAGCAAATGCTCTTGCCTTTTCAATCAAATGAACACGTCCTTGTAAAATGTTTTACCTTTAGTATATAAAAAATATAATCAAAAATCCTATTTGCTTTCAATTTTATTTGTTAATGGGTAAACTATTAACAATTACTATTAAAGGTTGTACACACAAAATTAATCACAT
Organism: Oceanobacillus sp. Castelsardo; assembly: GCF_001659985.1. Taxonomy (GTDB): domain Bacteria; phylum Bacillota; class Bacilli; order Bacillales; family Amphibacillaceae; genus Oceanobacillus. The sequence goes on along the minus strand of NZ_LYCS01000008.1, from coordinate 80,622 downwards.
AATCTGGAGGTACCTATTCGAATGGAAAAAGGCATTAACCAAAGGAAAACTGAACATATTCGCCTATGTATGACTGGGGATGTAGAAGGAGTTAATAAGTCTACAGGTCTTGAGGGAATTGACTTTATACATAATGCATTACCAGAAGTTAACTTTCATGATATAGAAATAAATACGAGCTTTTTAGGAAAAGATTTAAAAACGCCATTTTTGGTTAGTTCCATGACAGGCGGTTCGGAATTAGCAACGACTATCAATCAGAATCTTGCACGTGCAGCTGAAAAAAAAGGTTGGGTTATGGCATTAGGATCGACCCGCGCAATGCTTGAAAGTGATGCACATAAAGAATCCTTTCTAATAAAAGATTATGCACCAAATGTCCCGCTTATCGTTAATCTTGGTGCAGTTCAACTAAATTATGGATATGGTGCGGAGGAAGCACAACGAATTGTGGATTTAACGAATGCCGATTCCATCGTCCTTCATTTAAATAGTTTACAGGAAGTTGTGCAAGATGGGGGAGACCTTAACTTTGATAATTTACTTCCTAAAATTGAGGAACTTTGCAAAGTAGTAAATGTCCCGGTTGGAGCAAAAGAAGTTGGTTTTGGTATTGATGGAACGGTTGCGGAAAAACTTTATAATGCGGGTGTATCCTATATTGATGTTGCAGGAGCTGGTGGAACATCTTGGAGTCAGGTTGAAAAATTGCGTTCTAAAGATCCATTAAGAAGAGCGGCTGCAGAGGCATTTAATAATTGGGGAATTCCAACGAAGGATTGTATCGTTTCCGTTCGAAACAAGTTGCCAAATATCCCACTAGTCTCGAGTGGAGGAATGAAAACGGGTGTGGATGCTGCAAAGGCTATTACTTTAGGAGCGGATATTATTGGCTTTGCCCGTCATTTATTGAAATCTGCCACCGAGTCAACGGAAAAAGTAATGGAAACGATGGAGCAAGTTGAATTCGAATTAAAAATGACGATGTTCGGAATTGGTGCAAAAAACTTAGATGATTTAAAAAATACGAAGCGTGTTCGAGTCATGGGTAAGTCTTTATTAGAAGATTAAGTGTCAAGTGTTAAGCACATCATTTTTTAATCAAGATTAAGCTATGCTACAATATTTGAAAAAAGGCGGTGGATAGTATGAAAATTGAAGTGTGGTCTGATTTTGTTTGTCCATTTTGCTACATTGGTAAAAGAAGACTTGAACATGCACTGGATAACTTTGAAAACAAAGAAAAAGTTGTTGTAGAATATAAGAGTTATCAATTAGATCCAAATGCAAAGCACATTCCAGGTAAAGACTTTTATGAAACATTTTCGGAATTAAAAGGTATGCCGTTGGAACAAGTGAAGGCGATGAACCAACAAATTGGTGAACAAGCAAAAACTGAAGGGTTAACTTATAACTTCGATACGATGAAATATGCGAACACTTTTGATGCACATCGTGTTGCCAAATATGCGGAAGAAAAAGGAAAGGGAAAGGAAGTTACGGAACGTTTCCTCCATGCTTATTTTACTGAATCTAAATTAATGAGTGATTTTGAAATACTTATTTCTCTTGCCGAAGAAGTTGAATTAGACAAAGATGAAGTAAGAGATATATTAGAATCTAACCGTTATGCGAAAGCAGTCCGTGAAGATATAAATGTGGCTCGGCAAATAGGTGTACAAGGTGTGCCGTTTTTTGTATTTAATGAAAAATACGCAGTTTCCGGTGCACAACCAGAGGAAGTATTTACACAAGTTTTAAGTAAAGTATGGGAAGAAGAAAGTAAAAAACCAATCTTGCAATCTTTAAATCCTAATAAATCGGAAACATCGTATTGCACGGATGAAGGGTGTAATATTGAAAAATAATTATTAGACCTAAAAAGCATGCTACCTACACGAAAGTTGGTAGCATGTTTTTTATTTTACTTTTTGGGCTAGTTGTTATTGACTGCACCTACAAATCTGTTATACTTGTAATTGAGAAGCTAATTGATAATGAATCTCATTCTTAATTAGAATGTATAAAAGGTAATAATTATTCTTATTTGCACTATGAATATAAAAGAAAATTCTTTGGGAAAATAAGTTTCACTTTAGGAGCAAGATTTGTTTCAGATAATATTTAATGGTGTTATTATCTTCCCCTTATAAACCCTATGTAAGTGTTATAGTATCTAGGAATGTGATGGATAGTAGGAAAAGAGGAAAATATCTCCAAGACTTGCTTCATCCATTTTTCAAAATGATACATATGTCATCGGTAAAATATCTACCTTTTAGATTACTTAGAAGGTTGGATTGTATATAACTTTCTTCTTGCATAAGTGAAACTAAGGTAATCATCTAAAGGTTTGGTGAATGCCAAGTTTTCTAATCAGTTTTTTGTTTTTCTGATCAAATTAGTACTCAGGATGACAGCACTTTCAATGTTCATGCTGAGAATAACACATTATGAGGATTACAAATGAGACTATGGATGTTAATAATTGTAGCTATAGTCCTGTCGTGTGTATCGCTCTTTATAGGTGCGATTGATATCAAGGTTAGTGACTTACTCAATTTGGATTCGGATGAGACTCAACTTTTTTTAATCAGTCGAGTGCCACGTTTAATGGCGATTATATTGGCGGGAGCAGGAATGAGTATTGCTGGTTTAATTATGCAGTCTTTAAGTCGAAATAAATTTGTATCGCCAACGACTGCTGGTACATTAGACGCTGCAAAACTAGGGATTTTAATTTCAATGATGTTCTTTACGAATGTAACGTATACACAGCAAGTTATTTTTAGCTTTGCATTTGCTTTAGTTGGAACATTAATTTTCATGCAAATTCTAGATCGTATTAAATTTAAAGACGCCATCTTCGTTCCATTAATAGGAATTATGTATGGGAACATTTTGTCAGCGATCACTACCTTTTTTGGGTACGAAGCAGACATTCTCCAAAACATTTCATCTTGGTTAATGGGGAGTTTTACACTCATTATTGCCGGTCGTTATGAACTGTTATATATAAGTATTCCGGCTGTTATATTAGCTTACCTTTATGCGAACAAGTTTACGGTTGCTGGTATGGGTGAGGATTTTGCTAAAAACTTAGGATTAAGTTATAAGTTTGTACTTAATATCGGGCTTGTACTTGTCGCAATCATTTCAACATCAGTCGTACTGACTGTCGGTGTTATACCGTTTTTAGGTCTTATTGTACCGAATATTGTCTCTCTTTATATGGGTGATAATTTACGGAAAACAATTCCCCATACAATGGTACTTGGAGTTGTATTCCTATTAATATGTGACATAATCGGCCGTATCATCATCCATCCGTATGAAATACCAGTAAACGTAACAGTGGCCGTAATCGGAAGTGCGATCTTCCTAATTATGTTATTTAGGGGGAGAGCATATGCGCAAAAATAGTACAAAATTGATCTTTTTGTTTGTATTAGCTGTTATTTGTGTACTACTTTACGGATTTTATGATATTAAAGGCGGCTTTGATTATGCGTTTCCTAGACGTGTCGTAAAAATTGCAGCTATGGTCGTGACGGGAATTGCTATTTCATATTCTACAGTCGTGTTCCATACCATAACCCAAAACCGTATATTGACGCCTTCCATAATGGGAATGGATTCCATGTATGAAGTAGTACAAACCTTGATTTACTTCTTTGCGGGTTCGATGTCAATTTGGGTTGTAAATAGATATTTAAATTTTGGTGTGGCAATTATTGCAATGGTTTTATTTGCACTTGTTTTATATCGTTTTCTATTCCGTTCCGAGAAGCATCCTATTTATCTACTACTATTAATTGGTATGATAATTGGGACGCTTTTAGGTAGTTTAGTAACATTCCTACAAGTATTAATTGACCCTGTAGAATATTTAAGCCTACAAACGATGCTATTTGCAAGTTTTACGAAGGTTAAGGTAGAGCTGTTATATATTGCTATTGTGATATTAGTCATGGCGTTTATTTATGGCTATCGCATTATGGGTAAGCTAGATGTTATGTCACTTGGTCGTGATAATGCGATCAATCTTGGTATTAACTATGACCGCATGGTAATGAATATTTTAATTTTATCATCAGTACTGATTGCCACATCGACAGCATTGGTTGGTCCTATAACATTTTTAGGATTGATTGTAGCAAATTTATCTTATCAGTTTCTAGTAACATACAAGCATTCTATTTTAATTTTAGGTGCAAGTTTAATTAGTATTATTGCTTTGGTGGGGGGACAGTTTCTTGTAGAACATGTTTTTGAATTACGTACGACGTTAAGTGTTATTATCAACTTTATCGGGGGCATTTACTTCATTTATTTATTACTAAAAGAAAGTAGGTCTGCAGGATGATTGAAATTAAAAAATTGACGAAGCGATTTGGTAAAAAAAATGTTGTGGAAAAGGTTTCATTGACAATTGAACCTGGAACGATTACATCATTTATTGGTCCGAACGGTGCTGGTAAATCAACATTACTGTCAATGGTGAGTCGATTATTAGAAGCAGATACAGGTGAAGTATTGCTTGATCAAAATGACGTGAAAAAGTGGAAATCCAATGAGTTTGCAAAACGTGTATCGATTTTAAAACAATCAAACTTTACGAATGTACGTTTAACTGTTCGAGAACTGATCTCATTTGGTCGTTATCCGTATTCCAAAGGTCACCTAACAGATCTCGATGAAAAACATGTGGATCAAGCCATTGATTATATGAACCTACATGATATGCAGGATCAGTTTATCGATGAGCTATCAGGCGGGCAAAGACAACGTGCGTTTATTGCGATGGTTATCGCACAAGATACCGATTATGTATTACTGGATGAGCCATTAAACAACTTGGATATGAAGCACTCTGTTCAAATTATGAAAATTTTGCGTAAGCTCGTAGATGAGCTTGGAAAAACAGTGATTATTGTTTTACATGATATTAACTTTGCATCTGTTTATTCTGACCGTATCGTTGCTTTGAAAGACGGAAAATTATTGAAAAATGGTCCTACAGAAGAAATTATTAATTCTGCTTCACTCCGTGAAATATATGATATGCATATTCCGGTTCAAGAACAAAATGGATGTCGCATTTGTGTATATTTTAATTCCCATGCGTAATATTAATATAGAATAAAATGTAAACGTCTTAATCAAGGAGTTATATTAATTGGCTTTTTGTTTAAGGCGTTTATTTATTTAATAAAATAGATAGAAGTTTTGCAAAACTTATCATTTCAGTATTGACGAAAGACAATTAGCTGTTTATAATGAAAATAGTTACAAATGATAATGATTATCATTATTAATTAACAATAAAAGGAGAGAGTATACATAATGAAGAATTGGAAATTTCTTAGTTTAATTTTTGCAATGTTAATCTTTGTTCTTGCAGCATGTGGTGGATCGGATGAATCTACCGATGAGGGTAATAATGCTGCTAATGAAGATCAAAATACAGAAGAGGCTGGAAATGAGAATAATGAAGCTGATTCGACATATCCAATGACAGTCTCACCTACAGTTGCTTCAAGTGAAAGCAGAGATGGGGAGGCAACATATACTTATGAGGATGTAACTTTTGAATCAATGCCTGAAAGAATTGTCGTATTTGATTATGGTTTCTTAGATACGCTAGATGCACTTGGTGTCGAAGGGGTTGTAGGGGTTGCTAAAGATTCTACTTTACCGTCTCACCTAGAAGATTACTCAGCTGATGAGTATACAAATATCGGAACATTAAAAGAACCATTACTTGAAGATATCGCAGCTCTAGAACCCGACGTAATCTTTATTTCTGGTCGTCAAGCAACATTTTATGACCAGTTGAAAGAGATTACTCCAAATGTTGTATTTGTAGGCACACAACAAGATGACTATTGGAATACATTCTTAGCTTCTGTAGATATTGCAGCTAAAATGTTCGGTAAAGAAGCTGAAGCTGAAGAACACCTTGCTAAAATTGACTCAGCTATTGAAGAAGTCAATGCTTTAGCTGGAGATTATGAAACTAGTCTAGTTACTATGTACAATGAAGGTAAGCTATCTGGTTTTTCAACAAACTCTCGTTTTGGTTACATTTATGATATTTATGGTTTCAAACCAGTGACTGAAGATATTGAGTCTTCCTCTCATGGTTCAAACTTTGGATTTGAGGCAATTTTAGAGTTTGATCCAGAAGTATTATTTGTAATTGACCGTACGGCTGCTGTTGGTGGAGATTCAAATATTAAAGCTGATATGGAAAATGATATTATTAAAAAAACTACTGCTAATAAAAATAACCGTATTATCTATTTGGATGGTGCATTATGGTACTTAAGTGGTGGCGGTTTGGAATCTGAACTTGCAAAAGTTGAAGAAATTTTAAATGAACTAAAGTAGTTTAGGGTAAAAAAAATAAAATAATAAAAAAGATGGAGATAACATATTAATCTCCATCTTTTTTTATTATTGTAATAGTTGATAAAACATTGTTATTTATGTTTGAATGAAGAAAGACAATGAAATAAGTGAGGGAATGTCATGGTCAAAAAGGGTATCATATTATGTTTATCTTGTTTATTGTTATTCTTAACCGCTTGTGGGGATGATGATAAAGCGAATGAAAAGGAAAATCAAGGAACGACCCAAGAATCATTGGAAATTTTGGATGAAGAAATAGTTGATGCAGAAACTTTAGTTGTGAATGTAAATGGACAAGAATTAGATGGTAAGAAATACAATCAAGTATATAAACAAATCAAAACTATCATGTACCAAAGTGGTCAAGATGTTAGTAATCCAGATGTAATAAAAGAACGGACGTTAACGGCCCTTATCGAACAAGAATTAATTAATCAAGAAGTATTGAATAAAGGTATCAAAGTCAAAGAAGAAGATGCAAGCAAAGAATTAGAAACAATCAAAGAAGAAACGGGAGATCAGTTTTCTGCTATTTTAGAACAACTTAATATGAATGAAGAAGACTTTGAAAAACAACTTTTAGAAGATTTAACAACAGAGAAATATATGGAACATGAATTTGCAGTTACGGATAAAGAAGTAGAGGAATATTATAATCAATTAAAAGAGGAAAATAAAGAAATCCCTGAGTTAGAAGAAATGAAGGAAAATATTAAATTATTCTTGCTAAAAAATCAACTTAAATCTCGATTAGCGGAACTAAAAGAAAAAGCGGAAATAGAGCAGCTTATATAATTCAGGTATTTTCATAGAAAAACATCTCGCAACGGAGATGTTTTTTCTATGATTTATCTACGCGGCGTTACTAAAACTCCCACCTCTACAGGCGGGAGATAAGTGCTGCCAAGCTTCGATATAAGGGCGACTAAGTTTTAGGTAAAGTTAAAACTCCACTAAACCAAGTCTTCTTTATTTTTTTTGTCTGTTTCTACGTGTCTATTGTTTAATTCGTTTCTAATATCTTCAACAGATACATTAAGTAACTCCATTAAGACAAGTGTATGGTAAGTTAAATCTGCAATTTCATTTGTTATTTCTTGTTTATCATTATTCTTTGCGCCGATGATTACTTCGGTCGATTCCTCGCCAATTTTCTTTAGAATCTTATCTAATCCTTCGTTGAACAAATAATTGGTATAAGAGCCTTCCACAGGATTTTCACGGCGTTCTTTTATTTTCGCAATAACTTGAGGAATGATTTCCTGTGAAGGAGCTTGATTTACGTATAAATCATTGTGAAAGCAAGATTCTTCCCCTTTGTGACAAGCAGGGCCAAGTGGTGTAACTTGTATTAGAAGGGCGTCTGCATCACAATCATAACTTATCTTATTGATTTTTTGTTTATTTCCTGAAGTTTCCCCTTTATTCCAAAGCTCTTGTCTACTACGTGAAAAAAACCATGTTTCATTAGTTTCTACTGTCTTCTGTAAGGATTCTTTATTCATATATGCTAATGTTAATACTTTTCCGGTTCCGGCATCCTGAACGACTGCTGGAATAAGTCCATTTTGATCAAAGGATAGATTCTTAATGTTTATTTCCACTAGATTACCTCCTAACAATAATGTTTTCTTTTTCTAAATAGGCCTTTAATTCAGGTATAGGGATTTCCCCATAGTGGAATACAGACGCGGCTAAAGCTGCATCAGCATTGGCTTCCTTTAGTACGGTCGAAAAGTGTTCAAGCGTACCAGCTCCACCACTTGCAACAATTGGAATATTCACAGCATCGGCAATAGCTTTAGTTAATTCTAAATGATAACCGCTTTTCTCTCCATCCGTATCAATCGCATTAATAACGATTTCTCCAGCTCCAAGCTTTTCACCTTTTTTCGCCCATTCTATTGCATCGATACCTGTATATTTACGTCCACCATTAATGACTACTTCCCATTTTCCAGAATCCGTTTCTTTGGCATCAATAGAGAGTACAATACATTGGCTACCGAATTTAGTTGCAGCTTCACTGATTAATTCAGGGTTGCTAATGGCTGCGCTGTTGATAGAAACCTTCTCTGCACCTGAGCGTAAGACGCTATTGATATCATCAATGGAACGAATACCTCCGCCAACGGCAAAAGGGATAGATATCTCGCGAGCAACTTTTTCGACAACATCGAGAAAAATATTCCTTTCTTCGTTGGAGGCGGTAATATCATAGAATACTAATTCATCAGCACCGGCATCATTGTAGCGTTTGGCTAGTTCAACTGGATCTGCAACATCTTGAATGTCTTTGAATTTTTTCCCTTTTACAACACGACCTTTATCCACATCTAAACATGGGATGATACGTTTAGCTAACACTACTTTCCGCCTCCAATGCTTCTTCAAATTTCAATGTACCATCGTATAACGCTTTACCGATAATAGCGCCGTACATATTAAGTTCGCTTAATTTTTGAATGTCTTCTTTCGTTGACACCCCACCAGAGGCGATTACATCCATTGTAGTAGCTTGATTTATAATTTGAAGCTCCTCGAAATTCGGGCCTTTTAACATTCCATCTTTTAGAATATCTGTATAAACGATCGTCTTCACACCGATTGCTTCCAATTCTTTAACTAAGTCTGTTGCTTTAATATTGCTTTCTTTTGTCCAACCATCAGTTGCTACAAAACCATTTCTGGCATCAATAGAAACCGCAATTTTATCACCGTAAGTTGATACAGCTTCATTTAAAAAATCCTTGTTTTTAATTGCCGCTGTACCGATAATAACACGGTTTACTCCAGCAGATATGTATTTTTCAATTACATCAATGGAGCGAATTCCTCCACCTACTTGAACAGGAATATTTGCTTGTTCCGCAATCGATTTAATGACAGATTGATTGATTGAATCTCCGGTCTTTGCCCCATCTAAGTCAACCACATGTAAGAAATCTGCTCCTTTACTTTGCCATTCGATTGCCATATCTGCTGGAGCATCACTGTAAACTTTCTCTTGATTATAATCACCTTGTATTAGGCGGACACATTTTCCACCACGAATATCAATAGCTGGAAAAAGAATCATGAAATCATCTCCCGGTAATTTTTTAGTAATTGCAGCCCGACATCTCCACTTTTCTCTGGGTGAAATTGCATACCAGTCACATTTCCCTTTTGTACTATCGCTGGGACTGTCATTCCATATTCAGAACTGGAGACAAGTGTTTCCTTTTCATATGGGCCACCGATTGCATAAGAATGAACGAAGTATACAAAAGGATCATCAGAAATATTTTGGAATAAAGGACTTTCTTGATGTCTTTGTAATGTATTCCAACCCATATGTGGAACTTTAACGATATCAGGAATTCGATTGACACTCCCTTTTAGTAAACCAATTCCTTTCCATTCTCCATCTTCATAACTAGTTTCATAAAATAATTGCATACCAAGGCATATACCTAAAATAGGCTTTCCGTTAGCCACTTCTTCGCGAATAATCTCTGTCATTCCTAATTTATTTAAAGAGGTGATAGCATCTTTAAATGCACCAACACCGGGAAGGATAATAGAGCTAGCATTTTTAATTGTTGCAGGATCTTTTGTTAATACAGATTCAACTTTCAATTTATCTAATGCAAATTGTAAACTTTTAATGTTACCAGCATCATAATCAATGATTGCGATCATTATGGTTTCCCCTTTCTAGGTGCCTAGAGCGCTCCTTTGGTGGATGGGATGCCTTGAATGCGCGGGTTCTTTAATGTTGCTTGATCAAGACAACGACCAAATCCTTTAAAAATAGATTCAATCATATGGTGTGTATTTTCTCCGTATTGAAGATTAATGTGCAAAGTTACTTTTGCGTTGCTAGCAAATGCCTGGAAAAATTCCTGTACAAGTTCTGTATCAAAATTTCCAACTTTGTCTTTCATCCCCTCCACGTTAAATACTAAGTAAGCGCGCCCGCTAATATCGATGGATACCGTTGATAAAGCCTCATCCATTGGAGTCGTTACGGTTGCATAGCGAGTTATCCCTTCCTTTGTTCCCAATGATTCCAAAAATGCCTGTCCCAAAGCAATTCCAATATCTTCAACTGTATGATGTTGATCGATCTCTAAATCGCCGTCACATTTCACATCTAGGTCAAATAATCCATGCTTTGTCACAGCATTCAGCATATGATCAAAAAATCCTACACCTGTATTAATATTTGGTTTCCCAGTTCCATCAATATTTAACTCTAATTTAATATCAGTTTCACTTGTTTTTCTAGTTACCCTAGCACTACGCATTTGGATGATCCTTTCTTATCGTTATTGAATTTGCGTGGGCAGTTAATCCTTCCACGTTAGCAATTTTTGCAATCTTGTTCGTTGCTTCTAACAATGCATCTTGTGAGTAGTGAATAATGCTTGATTTCTTCACAAAGTCATTAACACCTAATGGAGAAGCAAATCGCGCTGTACCACTAGTAGGAAGTGTGTGGTTCGGTCCAGCAAAATAATCCCCTAATGGTTCTGGTGAATAATTACCTAAGAAAATCGCGCCCGCATGTTTTACTTTATTAACCTTTTCGGTTGGGTTTTGAATCATTAATTGTAAATGTTCTGGAGCAATTTCATTAACTACTCTGAATGCATCCTCTTCATCATTGGCGATGATAATTCTACCATTTTGCTCAATAGATTCTTCTGCAATTGCTTTTCTATCTAGTTTTTCTAGTTGTTTTTCAACTTCAATTTTAATTTCCTTAGCTAATTCCTTATTCGTTGTTACACAAATGGCACTAGCAGATTCATCGTGTTCTGCTTGGGAAAGTAAGTCGGCGGCAACATAGTTTGCTGGTGCGGTTTCATCAGCAACGACACAAATTTCACTAGGCCCTGCAATCATATCAATGGCAACGTCCCCGTATACCCATTTCTTAGCCCTTGCTACAAAGGCATTTCCCGGACCGACTATTTTATCTACCTTTTCAATCGTTTCCGTTCCATAAGCTAATGCAGCGACAGCTTGTGCTCCACCAATTTTATAAATATTAGTTACACCAACTTCTTCAGCAGTAACTAATACATATGGGTTGATCTTCCCATTCTTTTGAGGTGGTGTTGTGATAACAATCTTTTCCACACCTGCAATTTGTGCTGGTATCACATTCATGAGAATAGAAGAAGGATATGCTGCTTTTCCTCCAGGGATATAAACGCCGACTTTTTCAAGGGGAGTTACTTTTTGACCTAATACAATCCCATTTTCCGATTCCATAAACCATGACCTCTCTTTTTGAGCCTCGTGGAAAGTATGAATATTTTGTTTAGCCTCCTGAATTGCTTTGATAAACTGAGTATCTACCTTTTCTCTCGCTTCTTTGAATTCTGTTTCGGATACGAGCAAGTTTTCGAGCTTAACATTGTCAAACTGTTCTGTATAACGGAATAAAGCGACATCTTTATCTTTTCTTACTTGTTTTATGATTTCTAAAACGGATTGATCTAGTTGTTCCTCATTCATTTGTGTGGAGGAGGTATTTTTTTTCTCAGTGAAAAAACCCTCGGATGTTATTATCTTCATCTATATCACTCCATTGCCGATTGTAATTGATTAATGAAATTCTGAACTTCTGTTGCTTTCGTTGCAAAACTTGCTTTATTAACGATTAATCTTGTACTAATGTTTTCAATATCTTCTAATACTACTAATCCATTTTCTTTTAACGTACTTCCAGTTTCTACAATATCAACGATGTAATCCGATAATCCGATAATAGGTGCTAATTCAACGGATCCATTTAATTTCACTGTTTCGATTACTTGGCCCTTTTTCTGAAAGTGTTTTTTTGCTACATTCGGATATTTGGTTGCAATGGTAATATTCCGACTATTTTTGATAGCATGATTGGGCTTTCCGGCGACAGAAAACTTACATTTCCCTATATTTAAATCGAGTAGTTCATAAACATCAGCCTGGGACTCCATAATGTTATCTTTTCCGACAATACCAATGTCCGCTGCTCCTTTTTCAACATAGGTAGGTACGTCTAGTGCTTTAACGAAAATAACTTTAATCGATTTATTTTCATTATAGAATACAAGCTTTCTGCTGTCTTCATGTAATTCAACAAAATGCTCGCCTGTTTTTTCTAACAATTCTATCGTACTTTTAGCTGGTCTCCCTTTTGCTAATGCTAGTGTAATTGGCTCCAATTATAACTCCTCCTTCTGTAACAAGGACATTAGCTCTTCCTGGTTGGAAAAAGCTTGTTTTGTTCCTTGCCCGTGTAATAGATATGTCTCAGAAGAAAACTCAATGGTGAACTTCGACCCTAGATTACTACTATTCTTGTTGCTGTTAGTGGAATAGGTAAGTACCTGATATCCATAGTCACGAAGGAGATATGCTGAACGAAGTGCTTCTATTTGTACATCTTTATCATACTGAATAATAATATCCGCTACGGTTGATTGATTATTAGTTAGTCCCTGTTGTTTCAGTGCATGAATTAATAAATCTACTTCAAAGGCAAAGCCGATTGCTGGGTTAGGTTGACCAAATTGTTCACTTAAATGATCATATCTACCACCCATTAATACAGGCTTACCTACACTGTCAACAAATCCTTGGAATATAACCCCTGAGTAATAGTTCATATTATTAATAAGACCAAGGTTTAAAACTACTGAATTTTCTTCTCCATAGGCTTTTATTAATTCATAAATATCAATAAGACTTTGAAGAATAGATTGCATCGATTCGTTTTGGATGATAGATTTTGCCTGTTCCGTAACTATTTCGGGATTGCCATATAGCATTGGGATGGATTGAATCGCTTTTCTTACATTTTCGTCGATATCTAATTGTGTTAGAAATGGTTCTATTTCAATTAAATTTTTTGAATGAATTAATGATTGTAAAGCATCTAATTCATTTGAAGTTAAGTTTGTTTGCTGAATTAATTCTTTGAAGAAACCAGCATGACCAATTTCTATTTTGAAATTACGGAAGCCTAAATCTTTTAATGTGTGAATAGCCATCATAATGATTTCAGCATCAGTTTCAGCTGATTGATCACCAAAACACTCCACACCAGCCTGTGTACTTTCCTTTTGATCTGCTTGTTCATTAGACTGACGGAAAACATCTAATACGTAAAAAACGCGTTGATTGTCTTCATTAAGACCATTTAATGTAGTCATTCGGTTTAATGGAATCGTAACATCTGGTCTTAATACAAGGACTTTCCCTGAAGAATCGATTACTTTAATCATTTCGTCTTTATTCACGGTTCCAATAATATTGGAGTACATGTCATAGGATTCAAATGTGGAAGTTCGAACTTGTTTATATCCATAAGTAGTAAATCTATTTTTTAAACTATTAATAAGTTCATCTCTAATTTGAAAGTCTTTCACATTTGTATTTTTATTGTTATCCATCACGTATCTCTGCATGAGAATTCTCCTTTTCGTTAAAGGTTTTAACAAGTTTCAATTCCATCTATTTTAATAATAGTTTATTATATTTGAAAAAGGTATATATTACAAAACTTTATCGCTTTATTACTTTATCTAATTAAAGTTATATTGTATTATAAAGAAGGAATGAATAAAAGTCAATCAAAAAAGGAGCGTTTTTACATGTTTGATTATCATATACATAGTGATTTTTCTGCAGACTGTGATACAAAAATGGAAAAGACAGTTAAAAAGGCAATTGAAATTGGGTTAGAGGAAATTTGCTTTACTGAACATATTGATTATGATTATCCGGATAAAGAATGGATCTTCGAGTTTGATTTAACGGAATATGATAAAAAGATAAAGGATTTACAAAAAATTTACCGTAAGCAAATCCGAATAAAAAAGGGCGTAGAAATTGGGGTAGAACCGCGCTTATTGGGCAAATATGAAAAGTTAATGCAAGAAGAATCGTTTGATTTTGTTATTTGTTCTATGCACTCAACAGAAGAAAAAGATCTTCATTCTGGAAACTTTTTTAAAGATAAAACCGTGGATGAGGCATATGAAATGTATTATGAGGAATTACTAGAATGTGTCAAACATTTTAAAGGCTTTAATATTTTGGGTCACCTTGATTTAGTTAAGCGTTATACAAAAGAAAGAAGTAAAAATAATTTTCATGAGATTATTCGTGAAATCTTTGCAGAAATTATTCCGGCTGGAAAAGGAATGGAATTAAATACGTCTGGATATAGATATGGCCTTGAAGCTGGAATGCCAAGTCCTGATATCTTATCCCTATATAAGGAATGTGGTGGAGAGATAATTACATTAGGTTCGGATTCTCACGTAGAAACAACTCTAGCATACAAATTCAAAGAATCACTTGATCTATTAGAATCAATTGGTTTTAAATACATTACTACATTTAAAGATGGACAACCAATATTTAACTCGATTTCCGAGATGAAACGATCTTAAGAAGTCATAAAATGTTCTAAACATTAGGGATTTGATAGTTATTAAAAATGTTATAATGGACGGAGACCACTTTAAAAAGAAGGTGTAAGATATGCAATCCATTAAAAGATTCTTTTTAATAACTGTCGGTTCTTTTTCATTGGGCTTAGGTATTATAGGGATATTTTTACCATTAATCCCAACAACACCATTGCTTTTACTTGCAGCGGCTTGTTATATCCGAAGCTCAAAAAGACTTTATCATTGGTTAATTACGAATAAACATTTCGGTCAATATATTTTAGACTACCGAGAAGGAAAAGGGATTCCTTTAAAGGCAAAGGTGATAGGTGTAACGATGATTTGGGTTTCAATGTTATATACAGTTATCTTCGTTGTTCCGTTAATCTTTGTTAAAATACTATTATTACTTATCGCTGCATACTTTACTTGGTTTATTTTAAAACAAAAAACATTACAGAATCATACAACTTGAAAGGGAGTTCAAAAAGTCCGATAAAAATGACATGCCCTTCAAAAGAGGAGGCGTAATCTAGGCGCAAAGCCTGCTTTTAGACGGCTTTCCTTTAAAGAAGCTTTGGCTAGCTTCTCGGTCCCTTTTATCCTCCTTTTGAACTCACGCCTAAAGAGGGAAGAATTTGAAAAATAAAATTAGACCAGTTATCGGTATATTTCTGTTTATCCTTTTTCTAACTGGAATTTCTGCATATATTTATATACCTAATCAAGCAAGGTCAGAAACAACAAATAGTGTACCAACTGTGTTTATACATGGTTATAAAGGGACAGCAAAATCCTTCAATATGATGCTTGAACGTTTTGAAAGAAATGGCTGGGGAAAAAAAGGCTTGGTCTATTTTATTTCTTCAAATGGACGGATCTTGGATTATCAAGTGAATGGGGTACAGCCTAATCAAACGTTTGTTCAAATTATACTGCAAAATAATCGTGCTAATTTTTCAGATAGTGCCAGATGGCTTTCTGATGCATTACGCCATCTAAAGGATAATTACAATGTAGATGGGGTTAATTTAGTTGGACATTCCATGGGAGGTATCATTTCCGTCTATTATATGCAACAATATAATACGGAAGCCTATCCTAACGTACAACGATTTGTAGCGATTGGAAGTCCATTTGATGGTATTTATAATGAGGAATATTTTATAAAGCATCAGGATCCAGCTGCAGATGATTTGAAGCCAAATTCACTAGCGTTCAGAATGCTTTACCAAGGGGGAATTCCCCATACAGTTGAAGTGTTGAACATTGGTAGTACAGGTGATTTAGTTGCCCATCCTAAAAGTGTGAAAGCAATCCGGAATATCGTTCCTGAAAATCAACTTACGGAAATTATAATACAGGATGATGATTTAGGACATAGTGATTTACATGAAAGCCTGGAAGTAGATCAAATTATTCATTCTTTTTTGTGGCAAGAAGAGCCACAATGACTTACAATATAAAAGGAAATTATCTATTTTAAAATCACCAAATACTTTGGTGGTTTTTTAAATACTTTTAACATATAGTTAAAATGTAGAAGCAAAAGCGCAAGCGCCCGTGGCCTTCTTTATGACAAGGTTTAATAAGCTGAATGTTAAACTTTTTTATTTATTAAATAAAAGGAATGATTTTTTTGGAAATCAATCATCATCTTTATGATAAATTAACTGAGATTACTTCAAAAGAAAATGTATTAGTAAATGAGGAACTTAGGAATCATACGTATACGAAATTAGGTGGAGATGCTGACTTTTACGTTACTCCAGAAAACTATAAAGAAGTACAGGATATTGTAAAACTTGCTAACCGTGAAAATACTGCTTTTACATTATTAGGAAATGGTTCTAATTTAATTGTAAAAGATGGTGGGATTCGCGGCATCGTATTAAATTTACAAAAGTTAAATGAAATTAAGACAGATGAAAATGTCATCGTTGCGCAAAGCGGCGCAAGAATTATTGATGTTTCTAGACACGCTTTAGAAAGGCGACTAACCGGTCTGGAATTTGCTTGTGGGATTCCGGGATCTGTCGGTGGTGCATTATATATGAATGCTGGTGCCTATGGTGGTGAAATTAAAGATGTATTAACAAGTGCAGTTGTCGTTACAAAAGAAGGGGAACTTCTTACAGTTTCAGCTGACGAATTGGATTTAGCTTATCGAAAAAGTAATATTCCAGATAATAGCTATATTGTTCTTGAAGCAGAATTTTCATTGAAAAATGGGAAATTCGATGAAATTAAAGCAATTATGGATGATTTGACTTACAGACGTGAATCAAAGCAACCTTTAGAATATCCTTCTTGTGGAAGTGTATTTAAACGCCCACCTGGATATTTTGCAGGTAAATTGATTCAGGATAGTCATTTACAAGGAAAACAAATTGGAGGAGCGCAGGTTTCTCGTAAACATGCCGGATTTATCGTCAACATCGATCATGCCACCGCAAGTGAATACATCGATTTAATTCATTTTGTCCAAAATGCAGTAAAAGATAAATTTGGTGTAGCTCTAGAACGTGAAGTTCGAATTATTGGAGAAGATAAATAAAAAATGAAGTGCTTTATTCAAGCGAAACAGTATACCCAATGGTCGGTATGCTGTTTTTTTGTTGGGAATAGATAGGTGATAACTCATAAGGTTGATGAGTGTCGGAACGAGTGGGAAAATCAAACAAAGCGGCACTCATAAGGTTGATGAGTGTCGGAACGAGTGGGAAAATCAAACAAAGCGGCACTCATAAGGTTGATGAGTGCCGGAACGAGTGGGAAAATCAAACAAAGCGGCAGTCATAAGGTTGATGAGTGCCGGAGCAAGTGGGAAAATCAATCAAACCGCAACTCATAAGGTTGATGAGTTACCGTACAAGCTAAAAAAGCAAGAAAAAATGGTCACTCATTCTAATGAGCGACCATACAAGCTAGGACAACCACATATTAAATTCCTCAGTTGGATTTCACACTTTTTAAATTCTACACACTTCTAAATCGATGCAAGAATGTTTGTAATCGTTCATTGGTAGAGTGTTCGATGACTTCGCTTGCTGTGCCTTGCTCAGCAATTACTCCTTCATCTAAGAATAATACTTTATCTGCAATATCTAGCGCAAAGTCCATTTCATGTGTGACGAGAACCATTGCCATATCATCATTACGAGCAATATCACGAATAACTTCTAACACTTCTCCGACTAGTTCGGGGTCTAAAGCGGATGTTACTTCATCGAATAGCATAATTTTTGGCCTCATCACTAATGCTCGTGCCATAGCAACGCGCTGTTTTTGTCCACCTGAAAGCTGATTAGGATAATTGTTTAGCTTGTCACCAAGACCGACCCTTTCCAACATTTGAATGGCACGTTCACGTACTTCATTTTTATCTTCTTTTTTAACATGGATTGGAGCGGACATGCAATTCTCTAAAATAGTCATATGAGGGAATAAGTTGAAATGCTGGAACACCATTCCGATATCTCCGCGAACGTCTCTTAAATGTTTCTCATTCGCTCGAATCAATTCCCCGTTTTTTTCCATTTTCCATAAATTCGTTCCATCAACAATGATATCGCCAGATGTTGGTTCCTCTAAAGTCATTAGCATACGAATAATAGTCGTTTTACCCGAACCGCTAGGACCAATAACTGCAATCTTTTCAGCAGGAAAAATGTCTAAATCGATGCCTTTAAGGACCTTAAAGTCACCGAAAGCTTTATGAACATTACGATACTTTACAATAGGTTCTACCATTACATCACCGCCCCTTTTTTCGTATTTTCCAATGTTGCTTTTTTATCAAAACGTGTATTCATTTTTATTTCTAATTTTTTAATAAGAATAGCGGATGGGTAACTTAATAATAAGAAAATAATTCCAACAATGGTCAATGGTTCTAGGTAGGCCCAATTTTGTGCCCCATACGTATTTGCCATTAACAGAATACCTGCAACCCCAATAGTCGATGCTAAAGGGACCTCTTTAAACATAATAATGAAATAGTTTCCTAACATTGGTATGGTTGGAGGTAGTGCTTGTGGTAATATTATTCTTCTCCATTTATCAACTGTAGAGAAATTAAGTGCCTTAGCAGCTTCCCATTGGCCTTTATCTACAGCTTCAATTCCCGAGCGATAGATCTCACCGATATACGTACTAAAATGAATACCTAGACCGATAACCGCACTGGTAAAGGGGCTAAGTGTAACACCAATTCCAGGAATCATTGGCCAAGCATAATAAATAAAGAAAAGTTGTACAAGTGGCGGAGTAGAGCGAATGAATTCCATAACCCAAGTAATAATCCAGTTTAACGGCTTATTTCGAATTCTTCGTAAAAATGTCCAAACAAAACCGAAAATTAAAGCGAATAAAAAACTTGTAATGGTTAATCCTACTGTGATTCCTAAACCTTTTAGAACTATAGGGAGAGCCTCGGAGAATGTATCCCAACTCCAATAAGTGCTATTCATCCACTAGCCACCCCTTTCCTAGATATGCTTTCTCCTTTCCTGGTTAACCAGATAAGTGGGAGAGCTAGAATAAAATAAAATACTAAAACTAATAAATAAATAAGTGGTGCCTGGGAAAGATTTGTACTTCGCATAATATCGCCATAATAAAGTACGTCTTTTAAACCAATTAAGGATACTAACGCAGTACCTTTTAACATTTGAATCGTGTAGTTACCAAACTCGGGAAGCATCATCCGAACGGCTTGCGGAAATATAATGATCCGCATTCGTTGGAATCTTGACATATTTAATGCAATAGCCGCTTCTGTTTGTCCTTTGGCAACTGACTGTATTGAACCTCGTACAACTTCTGATAAATAGGCACCATAATTTAAACCAATTGCAATAACCCCTGTCCACCAATTGGAACCTAACTGAATTCCGAAAAGCATTGGTATGGCGTAAAACAACCAGAATAACTGCACGATTAGAGATGTTCCGCGGAATACCTCTACATAAAATCCTGTGATTTTACGGATGATTATATTATTAGAAAGGCGGCATAATCCAGCGATAAAAGCCATGAAATAAGCAATAAGTGCGGATGCAATTAGTACGGTAACAGTGACGCCCAGTCCTTTCAATAGTTGCGGAAAAATATCTATGATTGCATTAATTTTCATCACTCCTTTATAGGTCTAGTTATAAGGATGGAAAAAATATAGGGTCTGGCCCCCTAGGTGAGGGAACCGGACCCTATGGAGTCATCGTTTTATTTTAAGATAAGCAAAGTATACAAAGTTAGCTTATTAAATCTTATCATTAGAAAGGCCACGTCCGGCTCCAGCGCCCAGCAACTAGCAAACTTCACACTCCTCCACTACGATAAGTCAACATCGACTCGTACCTCGTCGTGTTTCCTTTATCTCATTGCGGAGTGCTCCAGTTTGTACGTTGCTAAACGGGCGCTTCCGCCTTTGCTCTTAAAATTCCCCGTTGCAAACAGCTTCTGTTGTTACTTCAGCAGGAACGACATTCATTTGTGCGCTGTAACCATTTTTCTCTAGTAATTCAGTAACTGTTCCATTTTCTTTTAGTTCAGCTAGTTTTTCGTTGTATGCGTCTACTAGTTCTTGATCTTCTAGATTAAATGCAGCAGCACCGTAACTAGGTACTCCTTCAATATCAGGTTGTTCAAATGTTTCAACAAACTCTAAAGCATCCGTATTAGCAGATTCTAGTGCCATTTTGACTGTCATTTCTGTACCCGTTGTTGCATCGGCACGTCCAGATTGAACAGCAGAGAATGTAGCTGGAATATCTGGAGCTGTCGTGATTTGGTCCTCACTTACCCCTTCTGATTTTAAAAATTCAATTTCTGTAGCACCTTCCATAACCACTACTTTTACTTTAGGGTTATCGGCAATATCTTTATAACTTTGTAAATCTAGTGGATTTCCAGCTTCTACGACTAATCCTTCTCCATATTGCATTTCAGGTTCCCCAAACAACGCATTTTCACAACGGTCAGGATTAATTGCCATACCAGCCGTTACGACATCAAATTGTTGCGCTTGTAAACCCGGAATTAGTTGACTGAAATCAGCAAGTTGTGAATCCATTTCTTCAATTCCAAGTTCATTGAATACCGCCGCTGCAATATCAACGGCCGCCCCCTTTAATTCTCCATCTTGTTCATATGCGTAAGGTGGTTCATTGGCAAAACCAATTTTTACAGTTCCCTTTTCTTGCAGTTGTTCTAATTTACTTTTTCCCCCATCTTCACCAGAATCACCATTGCTAGCAGCATCTTCTGTTCCACCACATGCAGCTAAGACGATTAAACCTAATACTGTTACAAAAGTTAATAAAAATTTCTTCAATTCTAAATGACCTCCCCTTTTAAATTCAAATTAAGTATGTGTATTCATATTTCTATATAAAGAAAATGGTTCACTTGGAACTTTTACCACTGGATTCATGGCAAGAAAAAGTTAGGATAAATGAAAAACTTCAGGCAAAATGAGTAAAAAGGCTGGGGGTATTATTAAAAAATATTACTGATTATAATGATAGTAGTGTTAATAAATGGATTCAAACCCCGTATTTTCTGAAAATACTGGATTATTAGTGAATACTTTTTATTAAACGAGAACAAATGGTGTATCCAAAGATATCCTAGCAAATAATCTGTTATTCTCTTAAATACTAAAAATTTGTTCGGGAAACTCTTATTTAGAAAGAAAAGAATGGTATTATAATTTATACTTAGATATGTGAAGTAGGGGGATTGAAAAT
Organism: Oceanobacillus sp. Castelsardo; assembly: GCF_001659985.1. Lineage (GTDB taxonomy): Bacteria > Bacillota > Bacilli > Bacillales > Amphibacillaceae > Oceanobacillus. The sequence goes on along the minus strand of NZ_LYCS01000008.1, from coordinate 59,018 downwards.
GAGTACCTTAACAATTATTACTATTGTATCTGTCATTATTGTCATCCTTATTTTAGTGCTAGCAATTGTTCAAGTTAATAAGGGGTATGCGTATAAACATACAATTGATCCGCTCCCGGATGAAGATAAACAAAATGAAAATGAAGAGAGGGATAATACGTGATTTCTTATTCTACAATTGGGACAAGTTGGATTACCGAATCATTTATTGAAGCAGTTAACCTAACAGGAAAGGCAGTGCTTTCTTCGGTTTACTCTAGAACTGAGGAGAGCTCTAGGTCTTTTGCAGCGAAAAATGGAGTAGAACGTTGGTATACCGAATTAGATGAGATGTTAAAGGAAGATACCAACTTTGTGTATATTGCTTCTCCAAATACGGTTCACTTTGAGCAGATTATTAAAGTGTTAAAGGCAAAAAAACATGTTTTTTGTGAAAAACCAATGGTGATAACGGAAGAAGAGCTACAAATTATTTCAGACTTAGCTGAACAGGAAAATGTATTTGTATTTGAAGGATACCGACATTTATACTCTCCTAATTATGAAATATTTAAAAAGACGATAGAAAAAGTTGGGGCATTACGTAGTTGTATTCTTCATTTTAATCAATATTCTTCACGATATGATGCATTAAAAGAGGGCAAAGAATCAAATGTATTTTCAAAGGAATTTGCTGGGGGAGCTCTTACTGACTTAGGAGTTTATCCATTAAGTATGGCTATCGATATGTTTGGGGAACCTAGTAACCTAGATTATTATCCAGTTATGTTGGGTAATGGGGTTGATGGTAGTGGAACCTTAGTTTTAGATTATAAGAGTTTTATTGTAACCATTCTTTGTTCCAAAATAACACAAGCAATCATACCTTCCGAAATTCAGGGGGAAGAAGGAACGATAACCATTGATCATATTGCCCCTATTAGTAAAATTTCCCACTATGATCGTAAAAATAAGCAAATAAATGAGCTTGCTGTGGAACAGGCAGAACAAGACATGGTCTATGAAGCAGAGGAGTTTATTCAAATGATTTCGGAGAACGACGATACAATGTATAAACAAGCAATGGAAAGAAGTAAAAAGGTCGTTAAAGTATTAGAAGCTGCTAGACTAAAATTGGATTGAAAATACACGTGAGATGTCTGTTATGCTACAATAGCAGACATCTTTTATTTAGCATAAGTGCGTTTAATAAAAATATATTAAAAAAGGGTATATATTTGAGGTGTTTATATTGAGGTATTTATGTAGAGAACGTAAAATAGTAGGATAAACTGAAGGGGCATTGGTAATTAACGGAAAGACAAGACTAATAAAGGAGATAGAAAATGAAAAGATTACTATTAACCGTTTTATTTTTCGCAATCATAAGCCTAGTTGCTTGTTCTAATACGGAAACGGAAAAAGGTGGGGAATCTAACCCACAAAGTGACGAGCTAATTCTTGCGGTTGGAAGTGAGCCGGAGGAAGGATTTGACCCTACTACAGGATGGGGAAGATATGGTTCACCTTTATTTCAAAGTACCCTACTTAAATATGATAAGGACTTTGAAATTCAGTATGATCTAGCTGAGAATTATGAAGTGAGCGATGATGGGTTAACCTGGACTGTGAAAATTCGTCAAGATGTTCAGTTTTCTGATGGAGAAAAATTGGATGCAGATGATGTCGTTTTTACATTTCAACAAACCAAAGGAAGCGGCTCGGTTGTGGATCTAAGTAATATGAAAAATGTAGAGGCGATTGATGATTACACAGTTCGTTTTAATTTAGAGAAGCCCGATTCAACCTTTATCTATTTACTTGTAACAACTGGAATTGTTCCGGAGCATGCCTATGATGAAAATTATCGTGAACAACCTATTGGTTCAGGACCATACCAACTTGTTCAGTGGGATAAAGGTCAACAAATTATAGTGGAATGGAATCCACACTATTATGGAAAAGAACCATACTTTAAAAAATTAACATTTCTTTTTCTATCTGAAGACGCGGGATTTGCAGCTGCGAGGGCTGGAGAAGTAGATGTCGTATCTATTCCTTCTAGCTTTGCAAACGAAGAAGTGTCAGGTATGAAATTAATGCAACTAGAATCTGTTGATAATAGAGGAGTTATCTTCCCGTTTGTTCCTAGTGGAGAGAAGACTGAGGACGGGTACCCTATTGGGAATGATGTAACGGCGGATATTTCCATTCGAAAGGCAATAAACGTAGGGGTGGATAGAGAAGCTTTAGTAGATGGGGCAATAGATGGCTATGGAACCCCTGCTTATTCCGTTGCTGATCAACTTCCATGGTGGAATCCAGATACGATAATAGAGGACAATGATATAGAACGGGCAAAAGAAATTCTAGATGAAGGTGGCTGGAAGGAAACAGATGAAGGGGTCAGAATGAAAGATGGTAGAGAAGCCGCTTTTACATTACTATATCCAGCGGACGATCAGATTCGTCAGTCTTTATCGATGGCATTTGCTGAAATGATGAAACCTTTAGGAATTTCAGTTACTACAGAAGGGAAAAGCTGGAATGAATTAGAACAATTAATGTATTCTGAGCCTGTAATGATGGGCTGGGGAAGTCATGACCCACTTGAAATTTATAATATCTACAGTAGTAAAACAAGAGGAATAGGTTTCTATAATACGAACTATTATTCGAATGAGGTTGTGGATCAATATATGGAACAAGCGTTACATGCGACATCAACAGAAGAAGCAAATGAGTATTGGAAGAAGGCACAGTGGGATGGAGAAGAAGGGTTTTCAACAATAGGAGATGCTCCATGGGCGTGGCTTGTTAATCTGGAACACTTGTATTTAATAGATGAAAATCTAGAAATTGGGGAACAAAAGATCCAACCACATGGACATGGGTGGCCGATAACAGATTTTATTGAAGATTGGCATTGGAAGGAGTAGGAGAGGCTGAATTTGAATTTAAATCGTGTATTTAAGTTTATTTTGAGTAAGGCAATAAAACTATTAAGTTTACTTTTTGCGGTTAGTATTATTTCTTTTACACTAGTTGCCATTTCCCCAATTGATCCTATTCAATCTTATGTAGGAGCAGATATTACGAGGGTAAGTCCGGAACAAAGAGAAGAAATTGCTGAATATTGGGGTCTGAATGAATCTAGATTGTCTCAATTTATTAATTGGGGAAGTGCGGTGATCCAAGGTGAACTCGGCACTTCTCTAATCTATCGATCCCCAGTGATAGATATCATTTTTGAACGTTTTCTTGCCTCGTTAGGTTTAATGGGGGTGGCTTGGCTTTTAGCAGGCGTTATCGGCTTTTTGCTAGGTATAGTTGCGGCAGTTAAACAAGGCACATGGTTAGACAGATTGATTAAAACTTATTGCTATACATTGGCCTCTACACCAACTTTCTGGTTAGGGCTATTATTATTAACTGTTTTTTCAGTATGGCTTGGTTGGTTCCCAATTGGTCTAGGGACCCCGGCTGGTGTACTGACGGAGGATGTATTTATTTTAGATAGATTAATGCATTTATTTTTACCAGTTTTAACATTAAGTATTATTGGAATATCCAATATTGCACTTCATACTAGAGAAAAGCTAATAGAAGTATTACAAAGTGAATATATACTTTATGCGAAGGCTAAGGGAAAAAAAGGCTATCAACTTGCTTTTCAACATGGGTTACGGAATATCGCCTTACCTGCTATTTCTATTCATTTTTCGTCTTTTGGTGAGATTTTTGGTGGGGCAGTTATCGCTGAACAAGTATTTTCTTATCCAGGTCTTGGACAAGCAGTTGTACAAGCTGGACTTGGTGGAGATGTCCCTTTATTACTAGGAATCGTTCTATTTAGTGCGGTATTTGTATACATTGGAAATTTATTTGCTGATATTCTTTATAAAGTTATTGATCCCCGTATTAGAAAGGGGGACCTTTAGTTGATTCGTTTTAATATACGAAGAAAAACAATAATGAAAATAGCTCTTTCTGTCTTTTTTCTTTTAGTTATTATCGTTTCTGGAATATCGATAACAGATGAAAAGCTACTAATCAACATGGAAGGGAAAAATGATGCACCATCATGGCATCATTTATTTGGTACCGACTGGTTGGGAAGGGATATGTTAGTAAGAACGCTAAAGGGATTAACATTAAGTATTGGAGTTGGGATATTAGCTGCATTATCTAGTTCCATCATTGCTCTATTTTTAAGTTTATTAGCTTCGTGGAACAGAATGTGGGACCGGTTTGTAACATGGTTAATTGACCTATTTTTGAGTGTTCCCCATATTATCGTTTTAATATTAATTTCCTTCGCTATGGGTGGTGGTTTTTATGGTGTGGTGATAGGGTTAGCACTAACACACTGGCCTAGCCTAACAAGGATCTTACGTGCAGAAATCTTACAAATAAAAACAGCTGACTATATTAACATTTCCATGAAATTAGGGAAATCTAAATTATGGATTGCTAGAAATCACTTTTTACCGCATATCCTCCCGCAATTGTTTGTAGGATTCCTATTAATCTTTCCACATGCAATTCTTCATGAAGCTGCAATCACTTTTCTAGGATTTGGATTATCACCGGAACAACCTGCAATAGGAATTATTTTATCAGAGTCTATGCGTTATCTTTCTGTTGGTATGTGGTGGCTCGCTTTTTTCCCTGGATTGGCTTTATTAATAACGGTAAGCTTATTCGATATGTTAGGGAAAAATGTTAAGCGATTCATCGATCCCTTTGATGCACGTTAGGAAAGCATATATGTTAGCTCGGGAAAAAATTAACGTACCAAGTATGAGAATGAAATGAAATCTTAGTGCAAGGAGGGGAAATGGATGGTAAACCTGCAACCTCCATTATTAGAAGTGAAAGACTTTTCATTAGCGTTTCGAACATTTAAAAAAGGATTAGTGGAAACAGAAGTAAAAGTGATTAAAAATCTTAACATTACTATAAATGAAGGGGAAATAGTTGCGGTCGTTGGTGCAAGTGGTTCAGGAAAAAGTTTATTAGCTAGTGCGATTCTTGGTATCTTGCCAAAGCATGCATTAACGGAAGGGAAAATTTTATATAAAGGAGGCGAGTTGAAAGGGGAATTTAGAGGTAAAGAAGTTTCGTATATTCCCCAATCCATTCAATCCTTGAATCCCTTAATGAAAGTTGGAAAACAAGTTCAAGAGGTTATAAAGAACCAAGATAAAAAGCTTATTCAACGAAAGATTTTTACCCAAGTGGGTCTTTCTAATGAGATTACTGATAAATATCCATTTGAATTGTCTGGTGGAATGGCAAGGAGAATTTTAGCGGCAACAGCTATCGTTAGTCCAGCAAAATTGATTATTGCAGACGAGCCGACACCAGGACTAGATCCACAAGCCCTGGATGAAGTTATCACGCTTCTGAAACAGTTATCCCAAACAGGGAAAGGAATCATGTTTATTACCCATGATATTGATACGGCATTAAAATTGGCTAATAAAGTAGTTGTTTTTCGTGACGGTGAAACAATTGAAGTAGCAAATGTTGAAGATTTCTCAGGAAAAGGGGAAAAGCTACAACATGCCTATACAAAGGAATTATGGAATGCATTACCGGGAAATGATTTCTTTGTTAAGGAGAAAGATTTTATTCCCATAACAAAAGAATCATCGAAACTTGAGATTAAAGGGATTAGCTTTAAATATGGGGATGAGGACTATTTATTTAAGGATCTTCATTTAACCATTGACCCTGGTGAAATAGTTGGTTTGCATGGATATAGCGGATCGGGAAAAACAACAATGGCTAAAATAATTGCCGGTTATTTAAAACCAGAAAATGGAAGGGTATTGCTTGGTGGTAAACAGATTAAAAATAGGGGAATATACCCTATTCAGTTTATTTGGCAACATCCGGAAAAAGCAATCAATCCAAGATGGAAAATGCAAAAGATATTTATTGAAAGTAATATGGACCGTGAAGTATTAGATGAGCTTGGGATAAAAGAGGAATGGTTATCTCGCTGGCCAAGTGAATTATCAGGAGGAGAGTTACAACGATTTTGTATAGCAAGAGCATTTCATAACGAGACTAAATTCATTATTGCTGATGAAATTACGACGATGCTTGATGCAATCACGCAAGCACATTTGTGGAAAATGTTACATCGTATGGCGAAAGAGCGGAATATTGGCGTCCTAGCGATAAGTCATGATTATTATTTATTACAGCATATAAGTGACCGTATTATAAACTTCCAGGATTTTCAAGCAGCAGATTTTAAAAATGATTCAAACTTTTGAACTCATTATGGCATTTTTCTAATATAATATAAATAAGTAATCATACAGGGGGAATCATATGTATTTTCTAATCTCAACTTTGATTGGATACTTATTCGGTTGCCTAAATGGTTCACAACTTGTTGCTAAACGAAAACATATAGATATTAAAAAATTAGGGAGTAAGAATGCAGGCGCCTCTAACACGACTATGTTGTTAGGTTGGAAATATGGCATATTTGTTGCTCTTGTTGATATTTTTAAAGCAACTTTTGCGATTTTATTAATGGTATCCTTTTTGGAGTTTAATGGAATAATGGATGAATATCAAATTATACTACTGTATAATACTGCCTTTTTTGTTGTTTTAGGTCATAACTATCCAATCACAATGAATTTTAAAGGTGGAAAAGGTACAGCCTCCATTATAGGTGCATTTTTAGCAATTGATTATAGAATTGCCATTATCGGAGTTATCATTTTGCTGCTAGTGACATTTACAACTGACTATGCTGTACTCGGAGTTTTAAGCATGTATGTAGCTTATTTCATAGAGACGTACATGGTTTATGGTATAAATCCGGCAAGAATTGTTTTAGTACTTATTTTAATAGGTACGATGAAACATTGGGAAAATCTAAAACGTATAATGAATAAGGAAGAGATTAAACTTTCCAGTATATATCGGAATAGAACATCTTAAATTTATCGCAGGTTAACTGGCTGTTAGCCCCCTATTTTAACAATTTACAAGAGTTAAATGCGGGGCAATAGCCGCCAGTAAGGTTTAATAATTAAGCTATACTTTATGGGGGGGCAGATATGTTAGATTGGATTATCTGGATTGTTATTGTCCTGTTGTTCATTTTGAGTTTTGTTGGAATTATTTATCCGATAATTCCGTCAGTCATTGTAATTTGGGTAGGTTTTTTGCTTTATCAGTTTATTATTAATCCAGATGAACTTACGATTGTTTTCTGGACGATAATGATTATCTTTACTCTGTTTTTGTTTTTAGCAGATATATTAGCAAATAGTTATTTTGTAAAGAAGTACGGAGGAAGTAAGTGGGGGGAACGTGGCGCAGCAGTAGCTGTTATAATTGGCTCGTTTATTATCCCGCCTTTTGGTATTATTATTGTTCCCTTTTTCACCGTATTCGTAATTGAATTATTACTAAAGCGACCTCCTCAGGAAGCAATCAAGGCATCAGTCGGTTCATTACTAGGCTTTTTAGGCGGATCTATTGCAAAAGTAATGATTCAGCTTATCATGATTATTTGGTTTTTTACTGTGGTCCTATTTTAGCGGATAGGGAATTTCTTATCCTAGGGTTCCAATTACTAGCTTTGCTGTAAAGGTTTGCACAAGTGTAAAAAAACATTTGTATAGCCTAATAGCGAAGGCTAAGATTTCAAGAGAAAAAGAGGTTTTGTTATGGGGTATCCAGTAAGAGTTATGTCTATTGCCGGTTCTGCTTCGGGAGGAAGTGCTGGAATTCAGGCTGATTTAAAGACGTTTCAAGAATTAGATGTATACGGGATGAATGTTGTAACAGCTATCGTTGGTAGACATCCAAAGACGAATAAAAATGTACATGCCATGACGATGGAAGCAATTGAGGCGCAGTTTGCTACTGCGATGGAACAAGTAGGGGTCGATAGCCTTAAAACAGGAATGTTGTTCTCTAAGGAAGTAATTGAAACAGTAGCCGATTTAATTAAAGAATACGACATAGAAAAAGTGGTTGTCGATCCCGTTATGGTTGGGAAGTTGGATTCAAAGTTGTTAAAAGATGAAGCAATTGAATCACTAAAGGATAAATTAATCCCTTTGGCAAAAATAATCACACCAAATATGCCAGAAGCTTCTGTTTTATTAAATGATCGACCAATAGAAAGTGTTGAAGATTTAAAACAAGCGGCCGTTGACTTATACGAGTTAGGTGCGGAAAGTGTTTTGGTAAAAGGCGGAAGATTGGCCGGCCCTGCGATAGATGTCTTGTATGATGGGGAAATGATTACAACATATGAAGCGCCAAGAATAGATACCAATAATACAAGTGGTGCAGGATGTTCTTATTCGGCTGCGATTACTGCCTTTCTAGCAAAAGGATTACCACTAAAAGAAGCGGTAAGACGTGCAAAAAGCTTTGTAACAACGGCGATTGAGCATGGATTTACATATACGAAAGCAGTAGGTCCTACTTATCATGCTGCAGCGCGTAAATATGGAGAAGCATATAAAATTAAAATAGACGGAGTGGAGTAAGGAAATGAAAAAGCGAGCTTTGCTTAATGTTGATTATACGTATGATTTTGTTGCGACACTGTAAAGTAATGTATAAAAGAAGAATCACATTGTAAAAAATCATTAATAACTATTCTAAAAAAGGTGGTTTACTCGTACATCTTGACTTTCTAAATTTGTCCATATATATTAAATTATATTAAGTATAATTGAAACGTCTAAAAAGGAATAGTATAATTTGTTCGTCTTTTAAGAGAGGGAATGGTTGGTGTGAATTTCCAAAGACATGAATTAGAACCTACCTTTTAGTTCGCTGTCGGAAGGGCATTTTTGCTGTAAGACAGCGCGGTTCATAACCGTTACGAAGAAAAAGTGTGCAAGAAGTAATTCTTTTTGCAAACAAGGGTGGTAACGCCAAACCTCGGTCCCTTCATCGGATGGGGGTTTTTTTGTGTAGAAAGAAGAAAAGCGCAAGCGCCTTGCTCAGCCCCGACAAGCATAAGACAAGCCTAATAGTGGCGTTCTTTGCCATGGAAGGATTGACTTATGACTCAAGGGGGGAGGCGCTGGAGTTAAATAAGAATACATTGAAGAGGTGTTTACTTTGGGTAAGAAAAATAAACAGTTTGTAGAAAAAATCACAGCAATGGAAGATGATTTTGCACAATGGTATACAGATGTTGTTAAACAAGCAGAATTAGTTGATTATGGTTTGGTACGTGGAACGATGATCATCAAGCCTTATGGATATGCAATTTGGGAAAATATTAAAGACCAATTAGATAAAAGGATTAAAGAAACTGGCCATTCCAATGTCGCTTTTCCAGTATTTATTCCGGAAAGCTTACTTCAAAAGGAAAAAGATCATGTGGAAGGTTTTGCGCCTGAGGTTGCTTGGATTACACATGGTGGGGAGGAAGAACTTCAAGAACGTCTAGCATTCCGTCCAACATCTGAAGTTCTTTTCTGTGACTATTATTCAAAAAATATTCATTCGTATCGTGATCTACCAATGCTGTATAACCAATGGGCAAATGTAGTACGTTGGGAAAAAACAACGAGACCATTCTTACGTTCTTCAGAGTTCCATTGGCAAGAAGGGCATACTGCTCATGCAACGGACGAGGATGCTTCACAAGAAACAGACCGTATGTTAGGGGTTTATGCAGATTTAGTAGAAGATTACTTAGCTATCCCTGTACTAAAAGGTAGAAAAACTGACAAGGAAAAATTTGCTGGTGCTAAATATACACTAACTATCGAAAGTTTAATGCATGATGGAAAAGCTCTTCAATCTGGAACATCTCACCATTTCGGATCTGGTTTTGCTGAAGCATTTGATATTACGTACCTAGATGAAAAGGGAGAAAGTCAATACGTTCACCAAACATCATGGGGACTTTCTACACGTATTATGGGTGCGCTAATTATGGTACATGGTGATAACCGTGGGTTAGTTCTACCTCCAAAAATTGCACCTACCCAAGCGATGATTGTTCCTATCGCCCAACATAAAGAAGGTGTATTAGATAAAGCCTATGCACTACGTGATCAACTAAAAGATTTAGTTCGTGTCGGAATTGATGCAAGTGACAAAATGCCAGGATGGAAGTTCAATGAATACGAAATGAAAGGTATTCCAGTTCGTATTGAAATGGGACCGAAAGATATTGAAAAAGAGCAAGTTGTACTTGTGCGTCGAGACACTGGGGAAAAGGAATTTGTGGCAATAGCGGAATTAGAAGAACGCTTGCCTAAATTATTAGATGAAATCCAAACAAACCTATATAATAAAGCACTTGAACATCGTAATGAGATGACAACTATTGCCACGAATATGGATGGATTCAAACAAACGCTTGATCAAAAAGGTGGATTTATAAAAGCAATGTGGTGTGGAGACCTTGCTTGTGAAGAAAAGATAAAAGAAGACACAACAGCAACCTCACGTTGTATTCCTTTTGAGCAAGAAAAAGTAGCAGATACATGTGTGTGCTGTGGCAAAGAAGCCAAAGAAATGGTTTATTGGGCAAAAGCTTATTAATCGAAATAAAGGCGTCGGTGATCCGGCGCCTTTATTTATTTTTTAGTAGGTAGGAAAGTATAAAATCTTTCCCGTCTGGGGCTCCGGTTACTCGCCCCACCGTAAAGATATGCATAAGTGCAACTAAGTCATTCGCCCAAAGGCTTGGCGAATACCAAGTTTTCTAAAAAATTATCAAAAACTCTTGCACATGATAGTAAATCATGGTATAACTATACGTAACAGGTTATAATTATACAGTAATACTTATAAATATACATATATTATACAAAGTATTGGAGAGATAAGTAACATGAAAGGTCAATTGTCTAACCATTTAGAGCAAATAAAACACCAACTTTGGGAAATGAATAAAGGACTATACGAAAATCCTGAATTGGGTGACCAAGAATATGAATCTATGAAACTACTTGCAAATTACCTAAAAGAACATCAATTTGAAGTAGAAACTGGTACCGTTAACCGGCCAACTGCATTTAAAGCTACTTTTAAAAGTGGGAAGCCAGGACCAACTATTGCATACTTAGCTGAATATGATGCATTACCTGAAGTTGGACATGCCTGCGGTCATAACTTAATCGGAACAATGAGTGTAGGCGCCGGAATCGCCTTGAGTAAAGTATTAAACCAAATTGGCGGAAATGTCGTTGTATTAGGAACTCCTGCCGAGGAAACAAATGGTGCAAAAGTTCCGATGAGTGAACAAGGAATATTTGATGATGTTGATGTAGCAATGATTCTTCACCCAAGCGATCAATCATATGAAAGTAGAGAATCTTTAGCAATGGATGCTATCCAATATGCATTCAGCGGAAAACCAGCACATGCCGCTGCATCACCAGAAGAAGGTATCAATGCTTTGGATAGTGTAATTCAATTATTCAATGGAATTAATGCTTTAAGAGAGCATGTGAAATCAGATGTACGTATTCATGGAGTAATATCTGAAGGTGGTAAAGCTGCGAATGTTGTACCGGACTATGCAGTCGCACAATTTTATATCAGGGCTAACAATCGAAACTATTTAAATGAAGTTGTAGAAAAGGTAAAACACATTGCAGAAGGTGCAGCATTAATGACGGGAGCTACCTTAGAAATCTCCAATTATGAATTAAGCTACGATAATATGGTAACAAATCAAACTCTTTCAGAAGTGTTTAATAAAAACTTGAAACAAACTAGCACATTACCATTAAATAAAGATAAACCTGGTTCAGGATCCATAGATATGGGAAATGTAAGTCAAGTTGTACCAGCCATTCATCCATATATAGGAATGAATAAACCGGGAATAGTTCATCACACAAAGGAATTTGCCCAACAGACCGTGACAGATGATGGGTATAAAACATTAGTAAGTGGTGCATTAGCACTAGCGCAAACTGGGTATGATGTTATCTATAATGAAGAACTTTTACGTGCGATAAAAGAAGAATTTAGTCACCAATTATAAAAGAATGTTCAAAAAAGACGGAATAAATGATATTCTGATAGAAGGGGATTTTAACTAAAACTCGTCACGACTTAGGACGAGCGTTGAAGTTAACACTACATATGAAGAGGGGAAAGTTATATGAAAACAACATTTTTGAAATTTATAATAATGGCATTTGCTGTAGGAATGTTAGTTGCATGTGGGGCAGGGGAACCAAGCGGAGATAAAGCAAAAGAGGAAAGTGGAGATGGAAAGGTATTAAAAATGGCTACCTCTGCTGATTTCCCACCATTTGAAACACGTGATACAGAAGATAACTTTATTGGATTTGATATAGACATAGCACAGGCTATTGCAGATGAATTAGGGTATGAATTAGAAATTCGAGATATGAGTTTTGATGGATTAATTGGAGCATTGCAATCCGGCCGTGTGGATATGGTAATGGCTGGTATGAGTGCCACAGAAGAACGTAGAGAAAATGTTGATTTCTCCATCGAATATCATCGTTCGGGTGAAATGTTTGTCACAAAGAAAGATGCTAAGATTGATAGTTTAGAAGACCTTGAGGGCCTTACCGTTGGAGTTCAATTAGGCACCATTCAAGAAGAGGGTGCGGATGAACTAAGTAGTAAATATGGTTTTGAAGTGAAAAAAGTAGATAAGGCAGCATTATTAATACAAGAACTAAATTCCAATCGTATTGATGTAGGATATATGGATAAAACTGTTGCAGAAGGCTTTATCGCAGAGCAGGGACTAGAGGGTTTTGATGATCCTACAACAAGTTCACCAGGAATGGGAATTGCATTTCCTAAAGGAAGTGAACTTACAGAGGAAATTAACGTAGCATTGGAAAAATTGATTGATAACGGTACGGTTGCTGAATTACAAGAGGAATGGGAACTAACGGAGCAAGAATAAACATCGGAGAGGAAATGAGGTGACAGGGCATGAATTTGGACTTTAGCCAAATCGTGCCTTATATTCCCTTTATTTTAAAGGGAATATGGGCAACATTAGAATTTGTTATATTTTCCATTATCATTGGTTTAGTATTAGGAACGCTTCTAGCTCTTTGCAAAATCTCTGGAGTTTCATTGTTGAAATGGGTAGCGAATGCATATACATCCATATTTCGTGGGACCCCGCTTATTCTGCAATTGATGATTATCTACTATGCTATTCCACAATTAACAGGTTATGATATTCCGATATTTTTATCCGCTGTTTTAACATTCGGATTAAATTCAGCAGCATATGTATCAGAGATTATTCGTGCAGGAATTATGGCTGTTGATAAAGGTCAAATGGAAGCGGCCGAAGCATTGGGAATACCGTACAGACCGATGATGTTAAACATTATTTTGCCACAAGCAATTAAAAATATTTTGCCGGCATTATTAAATGAATTCATCACGTTAACAAAAGAATCTGCTATAGTATCTACTATAGGTTATTTAGATTTAATGCGTCGTGCCCAAATTGTGGGTGCAGATATATACAGAAACTTTGAACCGTTATTATTGGCTGGGGCCATTTATTGGGTTATGGTATTTATATTAACAAAGATTGGTCAGGCTGTAGAACGGAGGTTAAGACATAGTGATTAAGACAAAAGAAATAAAAAAGGTATTTGGAAATAATACGGTATTGAAAAACATTACTGCTTCTATCAATCAAGGAGAAGTAGTGGCTGTTATTGGACCTTCAGGGTCAGGTAAATCCACTTTTTTAAGATGTTTGAATTTATTAGAGGAACCAACCTCGGGAGAAATTTATATAAATGATAAAAAGATTACGGATAAAAAAGTAGATAAATTAGCCATAAGAAAGAACATTGGTATGGTATTTCAACATTTCCACTTATTCCCGCATATGACAGTATTGGATAACGTTACATATGCTCCACAAAAGGTGAAGGGTCTGTCTAAGGTGGAGGCCCAAAAGATTGCAAAAGAGTTACTTGCTAAAGTCGGGTTAACAGATAAAGAAAGTGCTTATCCAAATCGACTTTCTGGTGGACAAAAACAACGTGTAGCAATCGCGCGTGCACTTGCTATGGAACCGGAAATTATGTTGTTTGACGAGCCAACTTCTGCACTTGATCCCGAAATGGTTAAAGAAGTATTAGATGTCATGAAGGATTTAGCAGGTACAGGGATGACTATGGTAATTGTTACGCATGAAATGAACTTTGCAAAAGAGGTTGCTGATAAGGTAATGTTTTTAGATGATGGCATCCTGTTAGAAGAGGGAGAACCAAAGGCTTTCTTTAATCAACCAAAAACAGAACGAGCAAGAGACTTCTTGGATAAAGTTCTATAAGATGTGAGGGATGTCTTCATCGCTTTGGACTCATGGATCGGTTAACTTTATGAATGAAGAGCTGCCTAAGGTCATAATCTTGATCTTTTAAGCAGCTCTTTTTATTTTCGTTCAGGTTATAAATTTGCTGCATGTGGATGTTATTCTAGTAACTTTTTTATGTCGTTTTCTATATTTTGTGGTTTTGTCTGTGGGGCATACCGCTTAATGACATTTCCATCCTGATTTATAAGGAATTTTGTGAAATTCCATTTAATTTTATCGGAGAAAAGCCCTTTACCTTCTTGTGCAAGGTATTGAAACAATGGATGTGCATTTTCTCCATTAACGTTTACTTTGCTAAACATTGGAAAGCTTACACCAAAGTTTTTCTGACAAAATGAAGATATTTCATTATTTGTTCCAGGATCTTGATTTCCGAATTGGTTACAAGGAAATCCCAAAACTTCAAATCCGCTACTTTCGTATTTTTCATAAAGCCTTTGTAAACTTTTTAATTGTGGTGTGAAACCACATTCGCTTGCGGTATTTACGATGAGGACAACTTTGTTTTGATAATCTTGAAGTGACTTTACTTCACCATCTATTGTTTTAGCTGAAAATTTATATATACTCATATAAAATCTCCTCCTAAGAGTAGAATAGCATCTTTTCATTTTTGTGTACAAAAAAGAAGGTCCGATTCAAATGAATCAGACCCTACTAGTGATATTATGCTTCTTGTCTTTCTAATGTTTCACCAAGAACTTCAAGTCGAGCTTGAACTTCTTCAGTGGTTAGATTGTGTTCTTGAATATATAGGTTGCGCGGGTGAACACGGCATTCATGTGTACAACCTCTCATATATTTATGCTCGTTTTCTTCCGAGCAGATTATTTGTTTATTACATTCAGGGTTAGCGCAATTCACATAACGCTCGCATGGTTGTCCATCGAAGTAGTCTTCTGCAACAATAACATGTTCTTTATGATTGATGTCTACTGAAATTCGCTCATCAAACACATAGCATTTACCATCCCATAGTTCGCCTTGTACTTCTGGGTCTTTACCATAAGTTACAATTCCGCCATGCAATTGAGCTACGTCTTCAAATCCCTCTTTAATCATCCAACCAGTGAATTTTTCGCAACGAATTCCACCAGTACAATACATTAGGACTTTTTTGCCTTCTAGTAAATGTCTGTTTTTGCGTATCCATTCCGGCGTTTCACGGAATGTTTTTACATCAGGACGAATCGCTCCTCTAAAATGACCTAAATCATATTCATAATCATTTCGCGTATCTACAACAACAGTGTCTTCACGTTGTATTGCCTCGTACCATTCTTTTGGAGATAAATACTCACCTGTTAATTCTTGTGGATTGGGATTCTCTTCTTCGGGTAAACGAAGGGTTACTAGTTCTTTACGTGGGCGTACATGCATTTTTTTAAAAGCATGCCCATCATGTTCATCTACTTTAAATATGATATCTTTGAATAATTCATTGTTACGCATTGTTTCCATATATTGGTTAGTAGCTTCAATTGTTCCAGAAACTGTACCATTAATACCTTCTGTAGCTACGAGGATTCTTCCTTTTAATCCAATTTCCTTACAAAATTGAAGATGCTCTTGAGCAAAGACCTCAGGATCTTCAATGTCTACGTAATGATAGTATAATAATATTCTGTAATCCTTGTTTTCCATTTCATTTACCACCTATTCCATTTATATTTGCAAGATACAAATGTTTATGGTAGCCGATTCAATTATTATCTTGCAACAAAGTATTATAGCATGTTTTAATTATGATTTCCATATGATACGGGAATAGTTCACATAACGATAAAAATCTGAACTTTGTCTCTTTAATTATGAATCGTTTTGTAATATGATAGAGATATAGACTGTGTAAGTGCTTACAGTAAAATGAGGATTAGTTTTTTAAAATTAACAAATGGGCTGATTAACCGTTGCAAAAAATGGGAATCGTAATACGGTAATTATTATAATAATATACATGACTTAGGAGTGTAGGAAAATGAACAACAATGGGGCGAATCCGTGGGCAGATGTGAAGGGTCCTAATCTCGGTTACCTAATAGAACAATATGATTTATATTCTAAGGATCCTAATTTAGTGGATAAAAGTTTTAAAGAACTGTTTGACGTTTGGGGAAATCCTGAAACGATAAATAAAAATGTAGAAGAAACATCTGATCATATTTCTATGAATGTTCTTTTAAATAGAATGAGGAAATTAGTCTCTGCGATCACATTAGCGGAAAATATTAGAGTGTACGGTCATTTGGAAGCGGATATTTTTCCTTTAGAAAAACAACCATCCAATGAATTACTTGACTTAACAACTTACCATTTAACAGAAGAGGATTTAAAAGAAATACCTGCTGAATTTATTTGTAAAGATAAAAATGTAAAAAATGGCCTTGAGGCAATGAACTATTTAAAACAAATTTACACATCAACCATTGGTTTTGAAGTAGATCATATGGACATAAAAGAAAAAGATTGGTTACGAAATAAAATAGAAACTAATGATGCTTCCAAGGGTATCACAACTGCTCGGAAAGAAGAGTTATTCCATAGTCTGTTATTAGCTGAGGGATTTGAGGAATTCCTAGGGAAAACATTTGTTGGTCAAAAAAGGTTTTCAGTAGAAGGATTGGAATCATTGGTTCCGGTAATGAACGAGATTATTAACCTTTCCGCCAAAGATAATATTGAAAATGTATTAATTTCCATGGCGCACCGCGGAAGATTGAATGTTTTAACACATGTTCTTGAAAAGCCCTATGAAGCAATTTTCTCTCAGTTTCAACACTCAAAATGGGAAAATGAAGATTCAACTTTAGAAATGCTCGAGGGAGCTACTGGGGATGTGAAATATCATCTTGGTGCAACGAAGAAAAAACAGATTGGAAATAAGGAGATTAACGTTTCTTTAGCAAACAATCCAAGTCACTTAGAAATTGCTGGTACAGTAATAGAAGGGTCTACAAGAGCAGCGCAAGAAATACGAAATGAAAAAGGCTATCCACAACAAGACTTTTCTAAAGCCGTTGCTGTATTAGTTCATGGGGATGCTGCCTTTACTGGACAAGGCGTAGTCACTGAGATACTTAATTATGCGAATACAAAAGCGTATAGTACTGGTGGAACCATCCATATTATCGCGAATAACTGTATTGGTTTTACGACGGAACCTGAGGATGATCGTTCAACGAAACACCCAAGCGACATTGTGAAGGGTTTTAATGTTCCTATTGTTCATGTTAACGCAGATGATCCAGAGGCTTGCTTAAAAGCAGTTCAATTGGCTTTTGAATATCGCCAAACATTTCATCAGGATGTGCTTATTAACTTAATCGGTTATAGAAGACTTGGACATAATGAAATGGACGAACCTCGTTCTACAAGTCCACTTATCTATAAGTTAGTTGACAAACACCAAACAATCACAGCTATATATAAAGAAAAACTTATAAATGAGCGTACGTTAACGAATGATAAGATCGACGAAATGGAGAGTATAGTACAGAAGAAGTTACAGCAAGCATATAACAATATAAATCAAGAAAAAGAACCAATCCGTACTACTCAAGAAAGACATGAATTATATAAGAGTGAGCTAGCTGAAATAGATACGTCGGTTGATAAGGAAACGCTCTTAGATATGAATAATGCTTTACTAGAATGGCCTGAAGGATTTAATGTCTTTGGAAAGTTAAAGAAAATATTAAGTCGCCGTAAAGTTGCTTTTGAAAATAATAGGAAGGTGGATTGGGGTCATGCAGAAACCCTAGCATTTGCATCGATATTAAAAGATGGTACTCCAATCCGCTTAACCGGGCAAGATTCTGAACGAGGAACTTTTTCACACCGTAATATTGTATTAAGTGATGAAAAAACAGGGAAGAAATACAGTCCTCTCCATCAGTTGAGTTCAGCGAATGCTTCTTTTGCCATTCATAATAGTACTCTTTCGGAGGCAGCTATATTAGGTTACGAATATGGATATAATGTATTTGCAAAAGAGACTCTTGTTTTATGGGAAGCGCAGTTTGGTGATTTTGCAAACGGAGCGCAAGTGATATTTGACCAATTTATTTCTTCTGGAAGAGAAAAATGGGGACAAAAATCAGGATTAGTTATGCTACTACCTCATGGTTATGAGGGGCAAGGTCCTGAACATTCTAGTGCAAGATTAGAAAGGTTTTTACAATTAGCCGCTGAAAACAATTGGACTGTTGCTAATTTGTCTAACTCTGGTAACTACTTCCACCTCCTTAGAAGACAGGCAGCACTATTAAACACCAACGATGTCAGACCGTTAGTTATCATGTCGCCTAAGAGTTTATTGAGAAATGCATCAGCAGGGGTTTTTCTAGAGGATTTAACAGAAGGCGGTTTTGAACCAATAATAAAAGAGTCAGGCCTAGGGGGAAATCCCGAACATGTAAAAAGAATTGTGTTATCAACTGGTAGATTGGCTGTAGAATTATCGGATTATATGACCGAAGATAAAGATGCCTATGATTGGCTTGATATGATTAGGGTGGAAGAACTCTATCCGTTCCCAGAAAGAAAAATTAGTGAAGTTTTAAGTAAATATAAAAATTTAGAGGAGATCATTTGGACTCAGGAAGAACCGAAAAATATGGGGGCGTGGACTTACATCGCGCCACATTTACAAGAAATTGCACCTAAGGGTGTTACAGTAAGGTATAATGGTAGACCTGATATGGCAAGTCCTTCTGAAGGAGATCCATTAGTTCATAAAGAAGAGCAATTTAGAATTATTCACCAGGCTATTACTAAAACTGTTAAGCAGAAAATGAACGTTAGAAAAATCGGATAATAGTGTAAGTAGTAAATTGTATAAGATTTAAATTAGAAAATATGGAATTTTAAAATAAAAATGAAAGTTTTTGGGGGAAAATACCCTTAACGCTTGCATTTTGTATTAGAAAAGGTTAAAGTTAAAGAAGCAAAAGGAAATTGGAGCAATACTTTACGACCTCCTACTAAGGAGCTGTAAAAGTATTTTTGATTCAATTACTTTGCAGCAAAAAGTTATAAGGAGGTCATTCACATGACTGGTAAAGTAAAATGGTTTAACGCAGAAAAAGGTTTCGGTTTCATCGAACGCGAAGATGGAGACGATGTATTCGTACATTTCTCAGCAATCCAAGCTGAAGGTTTCAAAACTCTTGAAGAAGGTCAAGATGTTGAATTTGAAATCGTTGAAGGTAACCGCGGACCACAAGCAGCTAACGTTACTCGTATATAATTGATTTTAAAAGGTTTATCTCATTTAGGAGATAAACCTTTTTTGATGGACTGCTGACTAAATGAGGTGAAGGATTGTTGAATAAGGAAGATAAAGATAGACAAATTATAGAAAACTATCAAGAAAACGAGAAAATGATGATTTTAGTTTTTGCACAATGGTGTATCAATCATGATTTGAAACCAGAACAATTGTATGAAGAAGCATATCCAAATCAGATACAAAACAAAATATTGTTAGAGGTTTTGGAAAACACTGTACCTAAAAATGAATCGGAAAAAATTGAAGATCAAATGGTAATTCAAGCGCTTCAACTTTTTGGAAATGATGATTTGGCTTTTATCGTGCAAAAAGAAATAGAGAAACGCGAGAGGGAATAGGACTCGGTTTCTCTATTTTTTAGAATACTTTATGCGTATTGTTCAAATAATTTAATTAATGCTTGTGTTCCACTATCTTCTTCCCCTTTTTCAGCCAATTCCTTATATAAATTTAAGGACAATTCTAAACCAGGGGTGGATAATCCAAGTTCTTTGGCAGATTCTAAAGCAATTGTCATATCTTTAATAAAATGTTTTATATAAAATCCAGGTGCAAAATCATCATTTAACATTCTTGGTGCAAGTTTTGAAAGAGAGTAACTAGCTGCAGCACCAGTTGAAATACTATCAAGGACTTTTTCTGGTTTCAAACCGGCCTTTCGAGCGAAAGCGATTGCTTCAGATACACCTATCATATTAGAAGCGATGGCAATTTGATTAACGAGCTTCGTGTATTGACCTGCCCCAGCTTCTCCTTGCAGTATGATATTTTCTCCCATTACTTGAAAAATTGGTAAAAGTGATTCATAAGCTTTCTGTTCTCCGCCAATCATAATAGCAAGAGTTCCATTTTTTGCGCCAATATCTCCTCCGGAAACTGGAGCATCAAGAGCATGGATGTTTTTTTCTTTTGCCTTTTCGTATATTTTTACTGCTAATGAAGGCTTTGAAGTGGTCATGTCAATGACAAAAGACCCTTGTTTAGCATTTTCTAAAATTCCGTCAGAACCGAAGTATATTTCTTCCACATCGGAAGGATAACCGACCATCGTTATAATGACGTCTGAATCATTTGCTAATTCTTGAACAGTAGCTTTCCATTCAGCTCCGTTTTTCACTAGGTCATCCGCTTTAGCCTTTGTCCTTGTATAAACATGGATGGAATATCCAGCTTTTTGCAAATTGGAAGCCATACTTTTCCCCATAACTCCAGTACCGACAAAGCCTATAATCGTATTTTTATTTACCATTATTTCCACTCTCCCCTTTATTTTCTCTCTATTTAATTTTATCGCGTTTGGTAACTTATAACAAACATTCTTAAAGTTAAGAAACTAAATATGGTTGACATTTTTTCTCAAGGATGTGATTGGGGATATTTACATCAATTGGGAGTGTCGATTTAGAATCAATCTATCTGAGTTACACATAGTATAGATAGGAATCATTTTAGCCACACATACCAATTTCATGGAGGCTGATTATAATGATCTCATATGATCAAATATCTAAGTGTAAAAATATTTTAGTTCAAAGACAAAATGAGTTAATTTATCATATACAAGACCATTATGGAAAAAACCTTGAAATGATCAAGGAATCAATTGGGGAACTATCTAGTTATGATAATCATCCTGGCGAGCACGGAACCGAACTTTTCGAAAGAGGGAAAGATTTAGCTTTAAATGAACATACCGAAAAGGAATTACAAGATATTAATGAGGCACTACATGCAATAGAGGAAGGAACATATGGTATTTGTACTGCATGTGGAGAAGACATCCCTTATGAACGATTGTTAGCGATGCCGACTACCGATCGCTGTGTGAAGCATGCGAAAAGCCAAATTTTTGACCATCCTAGAACAATGGAGGAAGAAGTTTTTTCACCCAATATAAATCCTAATGAAATAACGGATGAAGAACAAGTAGGGTACGACGCGGAAGACTCATGGCAGGATGTCAGTCGTTATGGTACAAGTGAAACCTATTCTGACTTTTATACGGACATTGACAATTATGATGATATGTACCCGAACAGTGATGAAAACGTTGGTTTTGTAGAGGATTATGAAAACTTTGTAGCAGCTGATATTGATGGGAACTTTACTGGGGTTACACCGAATCATAAAAAGTATGAAGACGATGAAGAAGCTCAGGAATTTTAATCCTTTTGTCTTAGTAAGTACAGAATAAAAAGCTTGGATAGCTATCCAAGCTTTTTTTTGATATAAAAGATTAGACGCAGTTTGTGCGTTGCTTACCTGTAAAAACGGGGAGATGAGTGTCTGAATGGAGGGAAATGGTTGCCATTCCGCAACTCATAAGGGCAATGAGTGCCGGAGTAAGAAGGGAAAATCAATCAAACCGCAACTCATAAGGGCAATGAGTGCCGAAGTAAGGAGGGAAAATCAATTAAATCGCAACTCATAAGGGCAATGAGTGCCGGAGCAGGGAGGAAAATCAATCAAACCGCAACTCATAAGGGCAATGAGTGCCGGAGCAAGGAGGCAAATCAATTAAACCACAACTCATAAGGGAGATGAGTGCCTGAATGCGATGAAATAATTGTTCGGCCGCTCACCGCTTTAATATCCTTCATCGCCTGACTTTTCCTATCTTTTTTCGATAGTTGATTATAATACCAAATAAAAAGCATACCAATCAACGTTCGATTTAGTATGCTGTCTACATTACTTATTCAATTTTTCCCAGTTAAGGTGCTTCCTCATTTGACCATTTCTTCTAATTTTAAGTTAGTCTTAAGAAATTCACCGTTACGAACATATTCTAGTTCAATATTGTCTCCGACTGTTGTTTTGGAATATAAATATTTCCTTAATTCCAATACAGAGGTTACTTCATTTCCATCAATTTTAGTTATGACATCAAATTGTTTTAAGCCTGCACGGTCTGCCGGTGAATTAGGTTGAATGTTTGCGATAACCATTCCTCCCTCTATCTCATCTGGAAGGTTAATTTCGTAACGATATTGTGGTGGAACTTGGAGTAGAGAGACGGTAGAAATACCGATTTGTGGTCTTGTGATTTCCCCTTCTTTTTCCAATTGTTCCATGATTGGTAGGGCGGTACTTGCTGGAATAGCAAAGCCAATTCCCTCTACTGAACTTTGGGCTATTTTCATTGAGTTAATACCAATAACCTGACCATCTGCATTTACTAATGCCCCTCCGCTATTGCCTGGGTTGATAGCAGCATCTGTTTGTATAACCTCAGTTACCCAATCCGGTTGGCCGTCTGAATTTGTATCCACTGTAACTGATCGATTCAATCCGCTAACAATTCCTTTAGTAACCGAGTTAGCAAATTCTAATCCTAGAGGGTTTCCAATTGCTAATACAGTTTCGCCAACAATTAAATCTTCTGAAGATGTAATATCCGCGATTGTATTTATATTTTGTCCTTCGATTTCCAGTACAGCTAAATCTGTTAAAGCATCTTCACCAAGGACTTTTGCTTGAACTCGTTCTTCTTCATTTAAAACTACCTCTACTTGTTCTGCGCCATCCACAACGTGTTGATTCGTTACAACATAAGCTTTTCCGTCTTCCTTTTTATAAATGATTCCTGAACCAGTTCCAGCTTCTTCACTGCCAGTCCAGATGCTTTGTTGTTGTAGGTTTACCACTCCGACTACTGCCTCAGATACTTCTTGTATATTGGTTGATACATTTGCATCTTCTGCAGCAAGTTTTTCAATCATAGGTGTTCCATCCACTTGAACAGCTTCTGCCTTTTCTGAATTAGAGATGTTTTCTGTTTCTATGACACCATTAGTAAATAAAATAGTGACTAGAACAGCGGATAAGATACCGCCAACAATCCCTCCGAAAATAGCGGTTAGCCATGGTTTCCCTTGTTTTTTCGTGTTTTGTGGATATGGTGGTACCTTATTTCCAACAGTATGATAACGGCGTTCATTTACTATATTCGATTCATCATAAGATGATTGAGATGGCGGACTAACATAGTTGTGTTCTTCTACTACGTCCTTATTTTCTGGCATGTCCACGGAACTATCTTTATTTTCCTGATGATTAAAGTCGGGACCTTGAGAATAACGATGATCATTATCATTCATGAAAATCACTTCCCTTAACTTTTTTATTTAATATATATTATATATCCTAAGTATAGACACTTCCAGTGGAGGGGATAAGGTATAAATGTGGCACAAATGTGTAAAACAAACATGTATGTTCATTGTCAACATTCTTATAATTATGTAAGAATATAAGTAGATGAAAATAATCGGCTTTTTAGGAAAAGGTGAAAAAATGAATTATTCAATAGGATTAGTTGAAGATGATACCAACATCCAAAATATTGTTTCGGCTTATTTAAGAAAAGAAGGATATCAAGTGGAAATCTTAAATTCAGCAGAGGAAGCGATGGTAATTTGGGAACAAAATCCACCAGATATGTGGATTTTAGATATTATGTTACCAGGTATGGATGGATATGAATTGTGCAAAAAAATAAGAGGTGAAAGTGAAGTTCCTATCATTATCATTTCCGCAAAGGATGATGAAATTGATAAAATTTTAGGGTTAGAATTAGGTGGGGATGATTATTTAACAAAGCCTTTTAGCCCTAGAGAGCTTGTTGCGCGAGTAAAACGTTTGTTTAAAAGAACGAGTGTCTCCCATCAACCGGTATTGATGGAAGGGGACCGATTGAATATAGATGAACTTGTTATTTTTAAAAGTGATAGAAGAGTATTTTGGCATGGGACAGAATATGAAGTAACAACAAAAGAGTTTGATATGCTGTATTATTTGGCTGAAAATATAAATCGTGCCTTTTCAAGAGAAGATTTATTAATGAAAATATGGGGGAATGACTACTTTGGAAGTGACCGCGCGGTTGATGATTTAATTAAACGCATTCGTAAAAAGTTCAAAGATATCCCTATTGAAACCGTATGGGGATATGGATATAGAATGCGAAAAGAAGAGGAATAGACATGAGATTACAAACGCAGCTTAGTATTGCTTTTACCTCTTTACTGTTAGTGATTATGGCAGTTGTTTGGTATGTTATTTACTCCTTAATATTGAATGTCTTAATACAGGACGAACAACGCCAATTGGAACAAACAGGAGAATTGTTAGTTGAAATTTTGAATGAACAATACCATACTCGGGACAGTATTGAACAATTTTATAGTGTTTTAGATGAGCAAGAATTACAAATGATTTTATACGATAGAAGTCTTAATAGAGTACTTTTTTCAACGATGCCAAATAAAGTGATTGAAGGCTTTCATAATAAAAATAATATTTCGGATTACAGTGAAGCTATTTGGGATTTAGGAAATGAGAAATTTGTTACTTCTAGAATTTTGATCTTATCGAGAAATACAGGACTAGAGATGATTCTCCTAACCCCTGTAAGTGATTTGCAAGTAGTTCAGAAAAGCTTTTTTGTAAGGTTATTTCTTGTCTTTCTTGTTGGATTATTCGTTGCATCGATTTTAGCACATTATTTCACGAAAAAATTAGTAACGCCATTAACCCAATTAAAAAGGCAATTAAAGAAAATAGAGAAGCGGCAGTTTGACGATATCAAACATATAAAAGCGACAGGAGAAATTAAGGAAGTAGCCGAAAGTGTTTATGAAATGGCGAATGAATTGGAGCGGTATATTAATTCCCAACAAATCTTTTTTCAAAATGCCAGTCATGAATTGAAAACGCCGTTAATGACCATTCAAGGATATGCTGAAGGGATTAAAGATGGTATCTTTGATGAAGCGGGAACAGACAAAGGGCTTGAGGTTATGGTTTCTGAGGTTCACCGGTTAAAAGGAATTATAAATGAAATGATTCTACTTGCGAAGCTCGATACGGAATTAACTTCCTATGAACCAACTAACATAAAAGTAGAAGATATAGTTGGTCAGGTTATAGATCGAGCCTTACCATTAGTAAATGAAAAAGGAATAACTTTAAGTCATCAAGTAGAAAATAATATACAAATATATGCGGATGAGGAAAAATTGTTGAGAGCCTTATTAAATATCGTTTTTAACGGTATTCGCCATACAGAATCTCAGGTGACGATTAGCGCCACGAGAAAAGATTGGGGTACTATTATTGCAATAGAAGATGATGGGCCAGGAATTCCTGAGGAGTTTGCTTCACATATTTTTCATCGGTTTGTAAAAGGAAAAGATGGTGAAACGGGCCTTGGATTAGCGATAGCGCATACGATTATTGAACATTCAAATGGGAAGATTGTTGCTGGTAAATCAGATATAGGTGGTGCCAAATTCACAATAACCTTTCCGAAATAGATATTTTTTTAAAAAGATAAACCATTAAAGAATATTATGTGGTATAATTGTCTAGTTTTCATGAAACTTTTTTCGTATGAATGACTGGAAGTTCCTAACTATGGAGCAACCAGATAATTTTAGATAAGTACTAACACTGAAGTGGAACCACTTCAGTGAAGTTTCACTTTTGCAGATGGGAAAGTATAAAACCCTCCGTAAAGATCTGCATCGTGTAGCTAAGGCATCCGCCCAAAAGCTTGGCGTGTGTCAAGTTTTCTAATAAGGGAGTGTACTTTTATGCAGTTAAGAGAAGATATTCGAAATATAGCTATTATTGCCCACGTAGACCATGGGAAAACGACACTTGTCGACCAATTATTGAAATACTCCGGAACATTCCGAGAAAACGAACATATCGATGAACGGATGATGGATTCTGGTGATATAGAACGTGAACGTGGAATTACGATCCTAGCTAAAAATACAGCAGTAAAATATCATGATACAACTATTAATATTTTAGACACACCAGGACATGCCGATTTTGGTGGAGAAGTAGAACGAATTATGAAAATGGTGGATGGTGTAGCCTTAGTAGTAGATTCCTATGAAGGTACCATGCCGCAAACAAGATTTGTGCTAAAGAAAGCATTAGAGCAAAAATTAACACCAATTGTTGTTTTAAATAAAATAGATCGTCCGAATGCAAGACCTACAGAAGTTATTGATGAAGTTCTTGATTTATTCATCGAACTTGGAGCAGATGATGATCAATTAGAGTTTCCAGTTGTTTATGCGTCCGCATTAAATGGAACTTCTGGGTTAGAACCAGATGACCAAAAGGAAACGATGGATCCGTTATTTACAACTATTTTAGAACATATTCCTGCACCAGTTGATACAAGTGAAGAAGCGTTACAATTTCAAATTACACTTCTTGATTATAACGACTATGTAGGTCGAATTGGGGTAGGCCGAATTGTCCGTGGAACCATTAAAGTTGGGCAACAAGTAGTTGTCATGAAACAGGATGGCACACAGAAGAATTTCCGCGTTTCCAAATTATTTGGCTTCCTTGGATTGAAACGTATTGAAATTGAAGAAGCAAAAGCAGGAGATATTGTAGCTATTTCTGGTTTGGAAGATATTAATGTTGGGGAAACAGTTTGTTCCCAAGATCATCCAGAAGCATTACCATGGCTTCGAATTGATGAACCAACATTACAAATGACATTCTTAGTAAACAATAGTCCTTTTGCGGGCCGTGAAGGTAAATTTATTACATCTAGAAAAATTGAAGAACGTTTATTAAAACAATTGGAAACGGACGTAAGTTTACGAGTAGACCCAACAGAATCACCAGATGCATGGACTGTTTCTGGACGTGGAGAACTTCACTTATCTATATTAATTGAAAATATGAGACGTGAAGGTTATGAATTACAACTTTCTAAACCTAAAGTTATCATTAAGGAAATTGATGGTGTTCCTTGTGAACCAGTAGAACGTGTACAAGTAGATGTACCTGAAGAATATACTGGTGCTGTAATGGAATCACTAGGTGCACGAAAAGGTGAAATGCTTGATATGGTGAACCATGGTAATGGACAAGTTCGTTTAGAGTTTAAAGTTCCATCTCGTGGACTATTAGGATACTCAACAGAATTCATGTCTCAAACACATGGTTACGGGATTTTAAACCATACATTTGAAGCGTATGAACCTGTAATTAAAGGACAAGTTGGTGGTCGCCGTGAAGGTGTACTAGTTGCTTTAGAAAACGGAAAAGCATCCACTTATGGGATTATGCAACTAGAAGATCGTGGGGTCATTTTTGTTAGCCCTGGTACAGAGGTTTATGCAGGGATGATTGTTGGAGAACATAATCGTGAAAATGATTTAACAGTTAATATTACGAAAGAAAAACACTTAACTAACGTTCGTTCAGCAACAAAAGACCAAACAGCTACCATTCGTAAAACTCGACAAATGTCTTTAGAAGAGGCTCTTCAATATTTAAATGAAGATGAATATTGTGAAGTTACTCCTGAATCCATTCGTTTACGAAAAATGATTCTAAATAAAAATGAGCGTGAAAAAGCAGCAAAACGAAGTAAATAAGTAAAAAGTCAGCTAGAATTCTAGCTGACTTTTTATTATGTGTTCAAATATGGTTTAACTAAATCCTTGTTGGCTTCACGGACGATTGGTAAGGTGCAACATCGGAATGAGCCACCTGATTTAATGATTTCAGAAAATTCTACTTCCATAACATCAAATCCACAACTACTTAATTTCTTGTTCAAACGTTTGTTTGAAGAAATACTAATTAGTTTTTTATTACCTATGGAAAGAACATTTGGTCCTAAACTAAATTGTTCCTCTTCTGTAACTTCAATTAGATGATAATGGTTTTGTAAATCTTTAAGGGATGTATCGCTAATCCCAGGTTTGAAAATAATTGCTGTATCATGACTAATGATATTAAATGCACAATCCAAATGAAGAATATCTTTACGGATAGGGACAGGAATTACGTGGAAGTTCGAGAGTTTTGTCTGTAAGTAGTGGATAGCTGGAAGTGTGGTTCGATTGCTTACTCCGACCCATACCTTGTTGTTATCTACTAATATATCCCCACCTTCTATAGAATTTATGTGGATTTGGTAAAATGGAATGTTTTTTTCCTTAAGCCATTTTTTTAATACTTTTCCTTCAGGTTTCCTCAAGTCTTTGTTTAATGCAGCAATAAAAAAGTCATTTCCAATCGTAAAGCCGATATCTCGAGTGAAAACTTGTTCATTTAATTCTTTTTTCGCTTCGAAAGGAATGACGTGGATTCCTTCCTTCTTTAAAGTCTCAACAAAGTGATGGTGTTGCTGCACGGCGATATCGCTATTTATATTATCCTGAACATAATGCCGTTGCGTAATATTAATCACATCAGTTATTTTCATAAAATTAGGTGGAACTACAATAACTTGCTTTAATCTATCGTACTCATTAAAGCAACTAATACGGAAACTTTGGTCCATTGTTGAATTTTCCATTTCGTTTCCTCCCAATCATTATATTGAAACGACGGATTACTCGGACTCTAATTTACTTTCCTTTTTTAGCAGATAAGAAAGATACATTCTTATCCTGCCTTAGTTTTCTAATCATTAGGTATATATTTTGTGAAATATACAGCGAAAACAAGGGAAATAAAAGCTAATCCCCAACCTACCATCCCACTCCAATATAGGTCTACACTAATTCCAATTATAATAAACACGATGCTAAGCAAAATAAGAATGAAAGTAAGATAGCGTTTCACTATTTTTCCCTCCTTAAAACCTTCACTATATATTTTATATTCTTTACGAAAAAAAATGTTATATAAACATATTGTATATCAAAACAATGTGTTAAGCATTATAATGATAGGGGATTTTGACGTTTTTTGTCAAAAAATGCGATAAGGAAAAAAGGGGGGTTCGTAATGAAACGAAAATTTGCACCCGTTCTTCTTATGTTTTGTAGTATTTTATTTGCGTGTGCACCATTAAATGACACCACCCTCATAAGTAAAAATGCTTCACTAAGGGAAGTAACATTGCAACCAAAAGAATATACCGAGGAAATAACGATTTCTTCAATCGGGGATATACTCATTCATAGTCCTGTTTATCAAGATGCAAAAGGAAAAAATGGATACGACTTTGTGCCAATGTTTGATAAAGTGAGGCCGTATTTAGAAGATTCTACTATAACGGTTGCGAATCAAGAGACAATGATTGGCGGGGAAGAAATAGGATTATCTAGCTACCCTTCTTTTAACAGTCCACAAGAAGTCGGTGACGCGTTAAAGGAAATAGGGGTAGATGTAGTGACAATAGCAAATAACCATACACTAGATCGTGGGGAAAAGGCGATTCAACGTGCTATTGAACATTGGGAAACGATTGATATGATGTATACGGGATCTTATAAGGATGAAAGGGATCGAGAAAATCTTCGAGTTTATAAAACAGAAGAAGGGGTTTCTGTTGCGTTTTTATCATACACGTATGGTACGAATGGGATACCAATTCCTGAGGGAAAAGACTTTTTAGTAAACATCATTAACAAAGAGCAAATAGGTAATGAAATAGAACTAGCTAAGAATAAGGCTGATGTTGTTATTCTAAGTTTACATTTTGGTAATGAATATGAAAGATATCCAAATGATACACAGAAAGACCTTGTTCAATTTGCTGCCGATCAAGGTGTTCATGCTGTTATCGGCCATCATCCGCATGTGCTGCAACCAATGGAATGGGTTACTGGGAAAGATGGCAATAAAGTGTTAGTTGCCTATTCACTAGGAAATTTCTTATCGAATCAACAAGGATTATATAAACGAATTGGTGGGATTCTACAATTTACTATTTTGAAAAAAACAAAAGGAGATCACGTGAACATAGAAGTTCATGCTCCTAAATTTATTCCGACTTATGTTACGTTTACCCCGGATTGGACGGACTATCAAGTTGTTCCAATGTATCAATTAACAGACAATCAACTTAAAGATTCAAATGGGCAATATAAAGCAATAAAGTCTCATATGTCACAATGGTTACCGGAACTTCAATTTCCTGAAAAGTAGAAAATGCTCATCTGGTTGATGAGCATTACTTTGTTATTCTGTATTTGTTGTTAATGATAATTTTAACGATATAAAGAACGACACCAATGATGGCAACAGCTAGTAAATGAATATTTACGGTATTACCAAAGTCAGGCATTACAATAAAGACACCTACAGATAATCCAATAAAAGCCATACAAATAAGCCAGATTTGCAGGAACTCAACCCATTTTTTCGGTTTCTTCTCTTTAAACGAAGAGTTTTTTAACCATTTTAGTATAACTATGATCCATATAGCTAGTATGATCAAGTCTATAATTACAATTACTAGTCCGGATCCGATTGGGAAGGAAAAATATTTGCTACCAAGGCCAAAAAGGTAAAGTCCATATCCTACAACACCTTGAAATATGGAAACAATAGCTATTAAATCAAGAATAAGAAAAGCAATGAACGATACATTTTTGGAAGTCTTTTCTCCCGGTATTTCTGATATTAATTCATTACAATAAGCTTTCAAATCCTCTCCAAATACGTCTTTAGCCGTTTGTCCATTATTATCAGCCTCTAACAAATGTTCCAGTAATTCAAGAAGTACTTCTTCTGTTTGTTGCTCAGACTTATTTGTATTTAGACGAATGTACATTAACATATCCTCATAATACGTTTTATTACTCTCACTTAATTGTTCCCTTTTTTCATTATTTAACTTAATAATATCTTTCGCATTCATGTTATTCCCTCCCTTTGTTAATGATGGATTGTACAGGTTCTTTGATGGATTCCCATTGTTTAATAAAATTCTGTAGTGATATTTCTCCATCTTCTGTAAGTCGATAATATTTTCTCTTTGGTCCAGCATCAGAGTCTTTCATTTCACCAACAATTAGTTTTTCTTTTTGAAGTCGGAGTAAGATAGGGTAAATAGAACCCTCACTTACATTCGATAGACCATAGTCTTGTAACTTCACTGATAATTCGTAGCCATAAGTTGGGGTTATTTTAATAATGGATAGAATGCATCCTTCTAAGACGCCTTTCAGTAATTGACTGCGCTTAGACATAAAATCACCTACCTTGTATAACAATATAGTTAGTCGAAATAATAAGCTATCTTGTATTACAAAGTAGCTATAATTTTATTATAAAATATTTCGTATTCATTTTAAAGGATTTTTGTTATGATATTTTAAGTTAGTGATGTTTTTAATAATGAAAAGGAGCTTTATATATGGAATGGAAAAATATTTACCGTGGTTTAATAATGGGAGCAAGTGATGTCATTCCTGGAGTGAGTGGAGGGACAATCGCTGTATTACTTGGTATTTATGACCGATTAATTGCTGCAATAAACGGTTTTGTTGGGAAAGAGTGGAAGAAACATTTAGGATTTTTAATTCCTTTAGGGATAGGGGTACTTACCTCCATTTTCCTTTTAGCAAATGTAATTGAATGGTTATTTGAACATTATCCCGGCCCAACCAAATTTTTCTTTCTCGGTTTGATTCTTGGTGTATTGCCGTACTTGTTTCATAAAGCGGATGCGAAAAAGGCCTTCAAAGTAAAGCATTATATATTATTAGTGATTGGTATTATTATCGTTAGTTCCATGGCATTTTTTAGCCCAGTAGAGGGAGAGGTGATTGAAAATGTAACGGGAACGACCTATATTTTCCTATTTGTGTCTGGTTTTATTGCAAGTGGTGCGATGATTATTCCGGGTATTAGCGGATCTTTTATGCTTTTGCTTCTAGGCATGTATACAACAATCATTTCTGCAATAAGTAATTTGAAATTCGATATCATTATAGTAACAGGTGTAGGAATTGTGCTTGGAATTTTAGTTATGAGTAAAGTTATCCATTACTTTTTAGAAAATCATTATACAGCAACCTTTTCTATAATTATTGGATTAGTAATCGGGTCTATTTTTGTTGTTTTTCCCGGCTTCCCTTCAGACTTAACACTAGTATTGTTAAGTATTTTAACTTTTGCAGTCGGTTTGTTTGTTGCTTATATACTTGGTAGAGTAGAATATAAGTAAACTGATCAAGGAGTGTAATCAAATGGAATATATTCAAACAAAAGAAAAATTTAATGAAGTCATTCAAAGTTCAGAACCAGTAATTGTGAAATTCTTTGCTAACTGGTGTCCGGATTGTAAACGTATGGATATGTTTATTGGAGGAATTCTAGAGGAATTCAATAATTATAAATGGTATGAAGTAAATACGGATGAAATTGAAGGTGTTGCTCAGGAATATGAAGTAATGGGCATACCAAGCATTTTAATCTTCCAAAATGGTGAAAAATTAGCGCATCAACATAGTGCCTATACTAAAACACCGGAATCTGTAACAGAATTTTTACACCAACAACTAGGTTAAGCGAAAAGACGATCGTTCAAGTAGAATGATCGTCTTTTTAGCAGATGAAAAGAAGGTGAGCAAGATGAGCCAGGCTAAAATTTTAATTGTTGAAGATGAACAGAAAATAAGTAGAGCTTTACAGTTGGAATTGGAATATGAAAACTATGAAACAGAGGTTGCAAACAATGGCAAAGATGCCCTTCTTCTTATGGAAGCAAATGAATGGGACTTAGTGTTATTAGATATTATGATTCCAGAATTAAGTGGACTTGAAGTGTTACGCCGGATCCGAAGAACAGATGATGAAACACCCATTATTTTATTAACCGCTAGAGATGAAGTGCATGATAAAGTAAGTGGACTTGACCTTGGGGCGAATGATTACATAACTAAGCCTTTCCAAATAGAAGAATTATTAGCAAGAATTCGAGTGCATTTAAGAAAACCGAAAGTGAAAAAGGAAACAGGTAATAAGTTAACGATAGGTGATTTGGTGGTTAACCTACAAAGTAGAGAAGTTAAACGAAGTGAGAAAAATATTGAACTAACACCTAGAGAATTTGATTTACTTGTGTACTTACTAAAAAATAAAAATATTGTTCTAACACGAGATCAATTAATTGAACAAGTATGGGGTTATGACTATTATGGGGAAACGAATGTTGTCGATGTTTATATTCGTTATTTAAGGCAAAAAATCGATAAAGGCTATGACATATCGTATATTCAAACTGTTAGAGGAGTTGGATATACCATTAAGGAATGAAAATCATGAAACTGAGAACAAAAATTCAGGTTTTTTCTAGTTTGTTTATGTTTGTATTAATTTTATTAGTGAATACAGCCATTTATTTTTCCTTTTATAAAATGAGTACCGATACAGAATTAGAGGAATTAGAAATAGTAACAAATGATATGATGGAGGCTTTATATGCCAATCCGAATGTTGACCCGGGAGAGTTAATGAAAGCATATTTACCGGCAAATGGATTGATTCGGGTTATTTTAGATAGTGATGTGCCAATAATCGAACAAACAAGGTCAAATGATTATTTGACCTTACCTTGGAAATTCACCAATGCCGAATCGAAAAACATCTATTCTCAAAAAGGTGTCGCGGATATTGTCGTTATTGAAAAACCAATGATATGGGCTGTCGGTGAATATAAAGGTGAAATTGTAACGGTTCAAGTTTCGAATCAATTATTGTCTTTACATGAGACGTTACGAACTTTACTATTTGTACTTGCTATTTTATCTATTGTTGTACTCTTACCAGTTATATTAGGTAGCTCCGTTTTAAGTGGATTCTTACTAAGACCGATTCAAAACCTTATTCAAACGATGAAAAAGAATATAAAGCAAAATGAATGGGAGAAAATCGA
This sequence comes from Oceanobacillus sp. Castelsardo, assembly GCF_001659985.1. GTDB lineage: Bacteria > Bacillota > Bacilli > Bacillales > Amphibacillaceae > Oceanobacillus. The sequence goes on along the minus strand of NZ_LYCS01000008.1, from coordinate 24,713 downwards.
TGTTCGTACTAAATCCCATGATGAAATGTACGAGATGGAAATGACATTTAATGAGATGATTGAGCATTTGAAAATTAGTTATGAGAAACAAGAAATGTTCGTATCCGATGCTTCTCATGAATTAAAAACCCCAATACAAATTATTAAAAGCTATGCTCAACTATTAGAAAGAAGGGGAAGTTTGAATCCGGATTTGTTTAAGGAATCGATTGAAGCAATAGATTCTGAAGCGGATCGTATGAAGAAGTTGGTGGAGCAAATGCTAGCCATGGCTAAGAATCAAGAAACCAAACGATTAGAAAAAGTTAATTTTAGTGGTTTGCTTGACGAAACCATCAACACATTTCATCATGCTTATGATAGAAAAATTAATTTTATTAAAGAAACGACTAACTTATTTGTTAAAGGGAACAGAGATCAGTTAGAACAAGTAGTATATATATTGATTGATAATGCGTTTAAATATAGTGAAGATAACATTGAAGTAAACATGAAAAAAATAGATGATAAAGTAATCCTTGAAGTTACTGATTTCGGAAATGGAATGAAAGAGGAAGATCAATCTAGAATATTTGACCGCTTTTACCGGGTAGATAAAGCGAGAAGTAGAGATACCGGAGGAACAGGTCTTGGCCTATCCATTGCTAAATCTATTGTAGAAGCACATAACGGTGATATATCTGTTGAAAGTAAATTAGGGGAAGGCTCAACCTTTATGTTAACTTTAAAATCTTTATAGAATTCGCTGCTTATATTTCTCATCGAATTCTAATAATGATCACATTGTCTTTTCATGATGTACGTATAAACTAAACGTAACAAATCTTAAGGAGGCAATTATGAAAAAGAAAGTATTAGCTGCCATTGGGGCGATGGCCGTAGCAACGGTGATTGGATTTGCATTTAGTCAGTCAGGTGTAGTGAATGCAGATCCAAACCTAACTCACGATGATGTACGTAAACGAATAACGGAACAGTATCCAGGGAATATTAAGGAGTTAGAATTAGAAAAAAAAGGAAAAAAAGCCATTTATGAAGCGGAAATTGAATTAGATGGAAAAGAATACGATATTAAAATTGATGGGAACACAGGAGATGTTCTAAAGCTAGAAGAGACCGTTCTTTCTAAAAAGAATAATACTGACAGTAAAGTTGAAAAATTAGAAATAACGGAGAAAAGTAATGAGGATACAAATAACGAGCATCATGATGACAATAAGCAAAGGGAAAAGAATACTTCTAAACAAACTGTTATTAGTTTAGAAGAAGCGAAAAATATAGCTCTAAATAACTTTTCCGGTAAAATAACAGAAATGGAGCTAGATGAAGACGATGATCGTTTAATTTATGAAGTTCAAATGGAAGAAGGAAATAAGGAAGCGGATATAGAGATTGACGCTTATACGGGGAAAATCATTATGATAAAAATTGAGACGGATGAGGATTAGTTGAATCTAAATAAGTGTATTCGGGCTGCGTTTGGAATTAGCAACAAACTATGTGAAAACCCTTTTTATTTAAATCTAAAAGTGTGTAAACACCTGTATTACACACTTTTGAGCTTATATGCATAATTTATTTATAGGTCAGAAAGAAAAAGAGGTGTCATTATGTATTATGGAACTAACTTTCATCCCCACTTTGACGGACCGTATTATCGTTCATCCAACCCAATGAATTATCCGTTTTCGCAACCATTTCAACAACAGGAACTGAATCCTTCACAGTTGTTTCCATTAAATCAGCAACAGGGAATGAATTATTCACAATCATTTTCGCCGAATCAACAGCAAGAGATGAATCCTTCACCGTCGTTTCTACCGAGTCAGCAACAAGAGGTGAATCCTTCACCGTCGTTTCCACCGAATCAACAACAAGAAGTGAATCATCCACAATCATTCTCAATGAAACAACAACCGATGAATGATCATTCTAATCAAACACCTTATGAATATTTTCAAAAGCCGGAACAACCAATGAATTGGCCGAATAATGCCGCGTTTGAGCCGAATCAATTTCAACAGCAACCTGGGATGCCCCCGAATATAATGTCACAATTTCAAAAAGAAAATGGTCAATTAGATTTTGATAAAGTTCTTGGTACGGTTGGTCAGTTAGCACATACGTATCATCAAGTAGCCCCGATATTTCAGCAATTTAGTTCCTTTATGAAAAACTTTAGAGCGGGAGGCTGATACAATTGAATAAAAGTCAGCCTCTTTTTTTCACCGACGTTCATGAAACATTAGAAAGGGGGAAGTTATATAATGAATAATTACGCTAGTCTCGTGTTATTCTAAGTACATTAGAATAAAAGCTAATTTGGATGAGGAGAATCCATATGATAGGTTGCTTAGTTATCCATGGGTTTACTGGTGGACCGTATGAAGTAAATCCATTAGTTGACTTTTTAACAGACAATACCGATTGGCATATAGAAGTTCCTACACTTCCTGGTCATGGTAGCGAGTTGGATTTGAAGGACACAACATATAAAGAATGGATTGATGAGGCGGAAGAAGTTTTACAAAAAATGACTGAAAGGTATAAAAAAATATACTTAATTGGTTTTTCTATGGGGGGAATGATTGCAGCTTATTTGGCAGCAAAATATTCAATAGAGAAACTTGTACTACTTGCACCAGCAAGAAAATACTTATCATTTAAACAAATTGCGCATGATATTGGTGAAGTTGTTGAGGATAGTGTAAAGGGTACTTTAGATGAGAATAAGCTTTATGCGCATTATAAAAATAAATTTGGAACGGTACCGATAAAAGCAAATATTGAATTTATGAAATTAGTAAGGTTCACCAAACCATATTTACATGATGTAAAGGCTCCGGTGCTAATCGCACAGGGTAGGCAAGATGGAATGGTTCCATTTAAAACACTCTATAATCTTGATAAAGAATTAAGTTCGGAGGAGAAAAAGCTTGTATTATTTGAACGTTCCAAGCATTTAATTTGTTTAGGTGAGGATAAAGATACGTTAAACCAAATGGTATATGAATTTTTAATGAAATAAAAAAGAAATCGGATAATAAACCGATTTCTTTTTTGCGGAATAAGTTGATTGGCTTTTTAAATCTTATCTTAGGGAAGGCCACGTCCAGCGTGACTTCCTTCACATCCGTACGTCGCTACGAAGCACAGGATGTGTGAGTACAAACGCTTTTCGATGGGACGAGTAATCGGAGTCCCAGGCGTTGCGACAAGACGTTGCGTTCTTAGCCTGTAAGGGCGCTTCCGCTTTTGTTCTTAATCTTTAAAGAAAGAAATGACGATGGCGCCTTCTCCACCATATGTGGAGATTAATGGACCAGTTTCCATTAACAAGGTATCTTTAAATTTATATTTCTCTTGTATTTGCTGGAGGATGGATTTGGCACGTTCTTCATCATTCCCATGTGATATAGAAATAATCTTATCTTCCATATTTTTTGCTTGTTCTCCAATTTGTTCTATAAATCGACGAATGGATTTTTTATCGCCTCTTATTTTTTCATTAACTTCAATCGTTCCTTCTTTACTAGCCCGCATTAGTAGGCGGATATTAAGGGTTTTAGCGATTGTACCTTTTACTTTATCCAGGCGTCCACCTATAACAAGGTTTTCTAATGTCTTTAATACAAATAATGTTGCTGTTTGCTGAACTCTTTCATGCATATGTTTTACTAGTTCAGGGAAGGAAAGACCTTCTTTTATTTTCTTTCCAGATTCATGTAGTAGTAAAGCGATGCCACAAGAAGCTGTTTTTGTGTTTATCACCTCTATAAGCCGTTCAGGTTCTTCTTCTAGAATCAGGTTTTTTCCTGCGACAGCATTTTCATACGTACTACTTAAACCATCAGATATGCTTAACATCAATATTGGTGTGCTCGGGTTAACCTCTTTGTAGTACTGATAAAAGTCACTTGGACTAGGTGCTGCTGAGCGAGGTAGTTCTTTTAAATCTTTAATTTTTTGATAAAATTTTTGTGAATCAACTTGATCAGTATTATATTGACCATCACTAAAATGTAAATAAAGTGGGACGATTTTCACATTCAAGGATTCTTTTAAACGATTCGGAATATCTGCCCCACTATCTGTCATTAATTGTATATTCATTCATTCATTCACCTACTCTTTATAAATTAAAATTGTTTATTCCTTTTCTTAGCAATCGTCACACTGTTTTTTCTTGAGGTGCTTAATATGAATAAGAACAAACCAAAAACAATAATAGTACCACCCAATAGCTGGGACCAAATCATGGTTTCTCTTAATACGATATATGCTAAAAATGTTGCGGCAATTGGTTCGAAAACAATAGCCATGGAGACAGTCGAATTACTTAACCATTTCATTGCCCAGTTAAATAAAGAGTGTCCAAAGAATGTAGGAATGATGGCTAAAGCTAAAAAGATATACCAGTTTTCCATTGAATAATTTCCAAACGAATTTTGCATGATGATGTTATATAAAAATAGTGTTATCATTCCTACGCCATACACAATATAGGTATAGGTGATTAAGGAAAGATTTTTACGTGTTTTTTGCCCAGTTAGGACATAAATGGCTAGGGAAATGGATGCTAAAATAGCTAGTAAATCTCCATAAATAAATGAATTACCTTCTCCAAAGTCCCCCCAACCAATAATAGCGCTACCAAATAGGATAATAATTAAACTAATAATGGAACCGGATGAGAAACGTTCTTGAAATAAAAAATACGTTCCTATAAAAACGAAAATTGGATGGATTGTAATTAATATAATGGAGCTTGTAATAGATGTATAATTAAGTGATTCAAACCATAATAAAAAATGCGTTGCTAAAAACACTCCAGATATAATTGCTAAAATCCAATTTCTGCGATTTATATATCGAAATTCTTTACGATACTTAGATAATATTATAGGCGACATAATTAAAACTGCCAATAGTAATCGGTAATTAGCAATAATTGCCGATGGTACCCCGTTTGCTAATTTGACAAAAATTGGTGTCGACGATACAGCAATAACACCAATGATTATGGCGATATATGGATTAAATGGAGGGATGCGCATGATCAACTCCCTTTCAAATGTGTGGGTTATTTAATAAGAATGTTATTATGGTTAGGAAATTATAAATTTGTATTCTGTGTATAGCTTAGGTTCCAAAATAGCCATGTCCAGCTCCAGCGCCCAGTGACTAGTAGACTTCCTTCACCTCCGAACGATAAGTCAACATCGACTCAAAGTTAAGGAAGGCCGACTAAAACCGGCCTTTGCGGCCAACGTCGACATACCCCTATGAAGGGGCATGTTTCCTTTATCTCCTACGGCTCAGTCCAGTCTATACGTCACTAAACGGGCGCTTGCGCCTTTGTCCTATTCTACCATGCGGTGTTGGAAAAATCACGAAACTGGTTAGGTAGTAGATATTATGAATGCATTTGTGGTATGATAAAGGATGCGTAGTTTGAGGCCTCTTACCAATTTGGATGACGCCTTTTTATACTTTACTAATTTAATGTCAATAAAATTGTAATTTTTATTCATTTGATAATATAAGTTTACCTTTAAATAAGATGGAAACACTATTTAAAAAAAGTATGAGAAAATGTTTTAGATGGCCTCTTTTGCAGAAATTTTCACAAAAAAAGGAGTAGACTATTAGGTGACTACATTTAAAGAGTTGGGTGTCTCAGCCCCTATTATGAAAGCAATAAATAATATGGGATTTGAAGAAGCGACACCAATACAAGCACAAACTATACCACTCGGAGTAGAAGGTAACGATGTGATTGGACAAGCGCAGACGGGAACGGGAAAAACGGCAGCGTTTGGTATTCCAATGCTTGAAAAAGTGGATCCGAAATTAAGAAAAGTTCAAGGACTTGTTGTAGCTCCAACAAGAGAACTTGCGATACAAGTAGCAGAAGAATTAAATAGAATTGGGAAATTTACAGGAATCCGTGCATTAGCAATTTTCGGTGGACAACATATGGATCGCCAAATTCGTGCATTAAAAGATGGCCCGCAAATTGTTGTGGCTACTCCAGGAAGATTGCTTGACCATATGAGAAGAAGAACAATCAATATTAGTATGGTTAAAATTGCAGTATTAGATGAAGCTGATGAAATGTTAAATATGGGCTTTATTGACGATATTCGTGAAATTTTAAAAGCTGTTCCAGAAGGTCATCAAACATTACTTTTCTCTGCAACAATGCCGAAAGAAATCCGTGATATTGCGACTAACTTAATGAATAATCCTAAAGAGGTAAAAGTGAAAGCGAAGGAAATGACGGTAGAGAATATTGATCAGTACTTTATTGAAATTCCTGAAAAACAAAAATTTGAAACATTAAACAACCACTTAGATATTCACTCACCAGATTTAGCTATCGTTTTTGCTAGAACGAAAAAACGTGTGGATGAAATCACAGAAGGATTGCAGGCTAGGGGTTATCGTGCAGAAGGGATCCATGGCGATCTAACTCAGGGTAAACGTATGTCTGTATTGAATAAATTTAAGAATGGGCGTCTTGATGTTTTGGTAGCGACAGATGTTGCTGCAAGAGGTTTAGATATTTCCGGGGTAACTCATGTATATAACTTTGATATCCCGCAAGACCCGGAAAGCTATGTACACCGTATTGGTCGCACAGGTCGTGCGGGAAGAACAGGGGAAGCTATTTCCTTTATCACCCCACGCGAGATGGCTCATCTAAACTTAATTGAGAAAGTAACGAAAAGTAAAATGAAACGTCTAATGCCTCCATCTTATAAAGATGCTCAAAGAGGTAAGCAACAATTAACAATTGATAAATTATCAAGAACAATCGAAAGACATGATTTAAAAGATTATCATGAAGCAGCGAATGAATTATTAGAAAACCATGATTCTGTAACGGTTATAGCAGCTGCTCTTAAATTAATGACAAAAGAACGTAAAGATACACCTGTAACTATCTCTTCTGTTGCTCCAATAAGTGTCAAAAAGGCAAAAAACAGTGACAGACGAAATAGATCAGGTAATAAACGTTACTATGGTGGGCGTAATCAGGGTGGTAGAAATCAAGGCGGTAGAAACCAAGGTGGCAGAAACCGCAAAGGAAATTACCAAAAGAGCCGTAATCGTAGTAAATAATAAAAAGAGGATAGTCCATTAATAGGGATTATCCTCTTTTTATTAGAAACAATCCTAAAAAAATCTACTCAATAGGCCAATTGCGGCTAGAATTCCAATGACTAGTAGTAACCAATTTTTTCTTACCTTTTCTGGAATCCATCTTTTCTTTCTCCATCTATTTGGATCAAATTGAACTTCGCTATCATCATAATGATATGTTCGCCGTCTACTATTTCCCCATGGAGAATAAATTCTCGCATTTTTTAAAACAATCGGCGCAAGAAGGAATCCGCCAATAAAACCAAACACATGCGCATAGACGTTTATCCCCGAACGGAAGATGGTCATAATAAGACCGAAAATTAAAATCACACGGATCATTTGTGCGCTACCTTGATCTATTAAGTACTTTCGATTCATTGCCATAAAAATGTAAATACCAAACAAACCGAAAATCGCTCCAGATGCACCAAGATGCCAATAATTTTCTGGCCCAAAAATGAAAGTTCCGATATTACCTATGATTCCTGCCCCAAAATAGCCAAACAAAAATTTGGACTTACCAACCATTTGCTCTAATGCTGGACCAAATAAAACGAGAGAAAAGGAGTTAAATAATGCATGCATAAAATCTCCGTGTAAAAATACTGGGGTAATGAAGCGCCAATATTGACCCTCGGCAACTAATAAATTACTACCAACACCCCAAGCTTCCATTAACACACCAATTGGAAGTGAAAGGAAATCTATAATAACCCATAAAACTAGATGGATAATAACTAAAGTAGAAACAATAGGATAATTCACAATAAATTCCTTAATACTTCGTTCATGACGAATAAACATTTTAAGGGTTACTCCTCCTAATTTTAAATAATTTTATAAATAAGTAAAATATGTGTACTATTAACTATTATAATACTTAAAATCATGAACAATGACTATTCTTATGAATGTAAAAGTTAGGAGTATTAATATGATAAAGGGAATCGGTATCGATATTATCGAATTGGAGCGAATTCAAAAAAGTATAAAGAATGAACGGTTTGTAGATAGGATTTTAACTAAAAAAGAAAAAGATTTATATCTTACATTAAAAAATAAAAAACGTCGCATTGAATTTGTGGCTGGGAGGTTTGCTGCAAAGGAAGCTGTAGCGAAGGCATTAGGGACAGGGATTGGTAAATTAAGCTTTCAACATATAGAAGTTTTACCAAATGAGTTAGGTGCCCCTATTATCGAAGTTCAAGGGTTGGAAAAAGAGAAAATCTTCTTATCGATTACACATAGTAAATCTTATGCTGTTGCTCAAGTTGTTATGGAACAAGAATAAGATTTGCATATTTGTATAGGTTGTCTCATATATTTTAATGCAACAGGAGGGAACAAATTGAATATTGTCACTGCAGAAGAAACGTACGGTATTATTCATTACACAATGAGAAAAATGGAATTGGATGGAAAAATGTGGGCGGAGTCGTTAGGGGAAAAGGAAAACATGTATTAGGGATAAGGATAATCTTTTATTTGTGGTGGGGAAGTCTTTCGTGAAAAGTTAAGGTATTTAAGCAAATGTTTCTTTTGGCACGTAGGAAGGTATAAAATCTTTCCCGTCTGGGGCTCCGATTACTCGCCCCACCGAAGATATTTGCATAAGTGCAACTAGTCATTCGCCCAAAGGCTTGGCGAATGCCAAGTTTTCTAAAAGGCTACTTCTATTTCCATTGCAAAAGCTCTTTGTACTAGGAAGGAGAGAAAAGAGGAAACAGTAAAGTTAGTGCGAACGGTCATGTAAGTTGATTGTCCTTTATTATCGTTAAAGCAATTCTATTGATGTGAAAAAGAGACAAGCCCCAATTAAACGTCTTGTGTAAGTAGTAAATGATAAGCAACACAGGAAATTAAGAACTGCGCTAGGACTGGCAGTGTTAAGCTTAATTCTTAATAGGAAATGTACTTGTGGTGATCTATTCCTATCATTGTGTAATACGCGTTATGTTCATGGTAAGGTTATAAATAAAAGAAGAAAATACTTACTATGAGTCAATGGAGATTGATGTTATTTCTAGTATTCAAAAGGATATATCGTACCCTTTTCTAAACTGCGTGATATGAAGTTCCCTGATGTTTTGAGACAAGGGAGATATGTATATGAAAAGACTAAATTTTTCTTTAAAGCTGATGGTATTCGGTTTAATCGTGCTTGTTTTGGCAGCATGTGGCGAGAAGTCACAAGAAGACGTTGTTGGAGAACTCCAGAAGAATGTTGAAGAAATGTCAGGGTATAAAGCGGTAGCCGAAATGTCGATGAACACTGGGCAAGAGGAACAAAAATTCAATATTGATATTTGGCACCAAAAGGAAGACTTTTATCGTGTCGCCCTAACCAGTGAAACAGACGAAAAAGGTAGCCAAATTATTTTGAAAAACGAAGAAGGTGTATTTGTATTAACTCCAGCATTAGAGAAAAGTTTTAAATTCCAGACGGAGTGGCCAAATAACGGAAGTCAACCATATTTATACCAATCTCTAGTAGAGGATATTGCTGGGGATGAGGAAGCAACGTTTGAATCAACGGAAGATAGTTATATTTTCAAAACGAAAACAAATTATCAAAGCAATAACAACTTGCCATTTCAAGAAATACATTTTAATAAGGAAAATTACACACCTACTTTAGTAAAAGTTTTGGACAAAGATGAAAATGCTTTAGTAGAAGTGAAGTTTTCAAAATTTGAGTTGAATTCTACGTTTAACAAAGATGACTTCTCCATGGAGAAAAACATGGCTTCCAATGATACTAGTACAGAAACATCCGCTGAAGTACAAGAAGAAACAACAGAAAATGTTTTAGAAGTAGTAATGCCTGAATTTACTGCTGGGGCTGAAGTGGAAGAGCAAAGAGAAGTTGAATTAGAGAATGGAAAACGTATCATTTCTACTTTTGCGGGAGAAAAACACTTTACATTGATTCAAGAACGTTTGGATGTAATGCCAACTTTAAGCTCTCCACAAGAAGTGGAAGGGGATATTGTTAATTTAGGTAATACAATTGCTGCACTAGATGAGAATAAGATTGAATGGGATTACAATGGGGTTAATTATAAGCTGGCAAGTGAAGAGTTAACGAAAGAGGAACTTATTCAAGTTGCTCAGTCAGTTCAAGGAAAAGCAGTGAAATAATATGATATGTTGTAGCAGGCTCACTAAGGTGAAAGGGGGTCTGCTTTTTGTATTTGGTATGGTTTGGTAATGAAGGATTTAATTAAAAAAGATGCATGTTTTTTTTATAAATGCATATAGTTTACAGGAGTGCAATAATAGAGTGAAATATAAATCTTATACGTAATTCAGATGAAAGGTGATTCAGCTCTGAAATGTTATTAAGATTAAATGTAGTTTTTATCAAAATTACGCCAGGACCCCTTTGCAAACTAAGGTATTCAATGCTATTATAGAGTAGACATTTTAAAAGAACGTTCAACAGTTGGCGGAGGTGCATTGGTTTGTCAGAGAGTTTACAAGAAGTACTGGTTAAATTACCAACAAACCTACTAAATGAGGTGGATGGATTAATGAAATATGAAAATAGTGACTTAAGTGATTTCATATGTCAGGCAACTAGAAATTATCTCCAACATAAAAAGAATGAACATATTCAGCAATTTCGTGAAACAATGCGACGTGGGTATGAAGAAATGGGCCGCATTAATCTAACCATTGCTTCGGAAGCTTTTCAAGCCGAAGAGGAGGCTGAAATCACCTTTAAGCGTACTGTGATCGGGGTGTAATTAATTTGATCGTTCAAAGAGGCGAGGTATATTTCGCTGATCTATCACCAGTTGTTGGATCAGAACAGGGTGGAGTTCGCCCAGTATTAATTTTACAGAACGACATCGGTAATCGATTTAGCCCTACTGTCATTGTTGCAGCAATTACTGCACAGATTCAAAAAGCAAAGCTACCAACCCATGTTGAAATCGATGCAAAAAAATATGGGTTTGATCGTAATTCAGTAATTTTATTAGAACAAATTCGTACATTAGACAAGCAACGACTAACTGACAGGATAACCAAATTAGATGATGAAATGATGAAAAAGATTAACCAAGCCTTAGAAATAAGTCTCGGGTTGAAAGAGATTTATAACGGTCATTAAAGACGCCCTTCTCGTATAAGAGAAAGGGCATTTTTGTTGTTTCGGAAATTATAAAAACAACTCCGATATTACGATGTGTTTGGGACTTTTTTAGTACATACTTTACTGTTATTAGATGCTATAATGTAAGGATTATGTGAAGTATTTATTTGCAGAAAATATTATATTATGAAACAATATTTATAACTTTTATAATCAAGACGGAGGATCATTGTATGGATTCTAAATTTAAAGGTATAGTTGTTGAAAATAGTGAAACAATTGTAGAAATGTGGCTCGAGGAAGTAGCGAGATTAAAAGAAGCAAATCGTACTGCTACTATATCAAATGATTTGTACGATAATACGAACCGTGAATTTGTTGAGGTTATCTTTACAAGTATTAAAAATGATGGGGCAATTAAGGCAGTAGAAACATTCTCAGAAAAGATTATTAACCTTGGTTGGCCTTTAAGCTATATTACAGACGGTTTGCAAGTTTTTAGAAGAGTAACGATTAATTTTATTTTAAGTCAATCAGATAGCATGGATACGGATTTTATATCCGATGTTTTATCTAGTGTGGATCAATGGGTAGAACCGATAATTCGTGTATTAGTGAATGAATATACTGGAAATTGGGAGAATATCGTTTCTTTACAACGTGTTGCTTTGCAAGAATTGTCTGCGCCGCTTATTCCTGTAATTGAAGGTATTACCATTATGCCATTAATAGGAACGATTGATACCGATAGAGCCAAGCTAATTATGGAAAGCTTACTTCAAGGTGTTATTACATATAATTCAGAAGTGGTATTAATAGACATTACGGGGGTACCAGTAGTTGATACGATGGTTGCTCACCATTTGATTCAAGCTGCTGAAGCGGTACGGCTAATTGGAGCGAAGTGTATTTTAGTTGGTATCCGACCAGAAATTGCGCAAACCATAGTTAATTTGGGTATTGATTTAGCTAATTTCCCTACGAAAAGTTCGTTGAAAAAAGGATTTATGGCAGCATTAGAAATAACAAATAGAAAAGTAACTAATGTCACTACAAGTGAAGATAACATTGGAAGCTTAATTGAATCGTTAAAAGGGGAGTGATTAGGTGCGCATTCCTATTTTAAAATTACATGATTATCTATTAATCTCTATCCAAACGGAAATAGATGATAAGACTGCGATAGAATTTCAAGAAGATCTACTAGACAAAATCTATACAACTGGTGCGACGGGTGTTGTCATCGATTTAACATCTGTTGAAATCATTGATTCATTCATTGCCAAAGTTCTTGGGGATGTTGTAGCGATGTCAGATCTAATGGGGGCGAAAGTAGTTTTAACTGGCATACAACCAGCAGTTGCTATGACGTTAATTGAATTAGGTATTCACTTACAAAATATCCCAACTGCGTTAAATTTGGAGCAAGGCCTTATTAAATTACATCAGGAATTGGGGGAATAACATATGAAGCCTCAATCGTCCTATGTAAGAATACAAAAAGAATGGGATATCGTTGGAGCAAGACATGTTGCAAGAGATATGGCGAAGGAATTAGGATTTGGAATCGTGGACCAGGCTCGTGTTGCAACAGCTGTATCAGAACTAGCCCGAAATATATATTTATACGCCAAAAATGGTCAGATAATATTTGAAAAAATAGATACGATGGAAAGTAAAGGACTAAGTATAGTAGCGGTAGATTCAGGCCCGGGAATTGCAGACATTGGTGAAGTCATGCAGGATGGATATTCGACATCAGGAGGTTTAGGCGCTGGACTCCCTGGAGTAAAACGATTAATGGATCAATTTGTTATTCAATCTGAACTCGGAAAAGGAACGAAAATTACTACTAAAAAGTTGGTTCGTTAATGAGATTGGTAAGTGTATACAGAACTTTGATGTATGCACTTATCATTTTTTATAGAGCCACAAATGGATTAGGTAGGAGGAAGTGTATGGGGGAAGTAATGAATTCAAGCACTGAAGGTTATAAAGACTTATTAAAATCATTTATTGAAACTCAAGATGAGCGTTCTCTATATGGAGTAGAAATGATGAGTAAATCTTTCTTGAAGAATAATATTTTACCAGAAGAGATTGTCAATATACACATTCAAGCATTAGAAGAGTTATACCCGGAACTTTCACAAGAAGTTAAGCATTCCATGAACTTCCTATTAGAAGCAATGATTTCCTATGGGATTAAACAGCAAGAAATACAGTCGTTAAAAGAAAGACAACTTGCCATTCAGTCTGAGATTTCTGTTGCTGCAAAAATGCAGAATACACTTTTGAAAACAGAAATTCCTCAGGCGCGAGGGTTGGATATTGGTGCAATAAGTGTACCAGCACATCAACTTAATGGAGATTACTATCATTTTGTTAAAGGGAATGATGATACAATTGGTCTTGCGATAGCTGATGTAATAGGAAAAGGGATTCCTGCAGCATTGTCCATGTCCATGATTAAATATGCAATGGACAGTTATCCAGAGGTATCGATGAAACCCAATGTTATTTTAGAAAATCTTAATCGTGTAGTGGAAAGAAACGTTGATCCAAATATGTTCATTACCATGATTTATGCCCAATACTCCCCTAAAGACAATAAACTTCGATTTTCCTCAGCAGGTCATGAACCTGGTTTTTATTACCATGCTAAAGAAAATAAATTTACAGAATTAAAAACGGAGGGGCTAGCTTTAGGTGTGCTAGGGAATGTTCAGTATCAAGAATATGTGTTAGAAATGAAATTGGGTGACATGGTGATATTTTTAACAGACGGGGTTACGGAAACACGAGAGCAAGGCCGATTTATCGAGACTCAAGAAGTGCTGGATCTCATTAAGAAATATAAGGCTCTCTCCGCACAAGAAATGGTTGAGCAAGTGTTTAAATACTTTGAACAGCTACAGGATTTTAAACTAAGAGATGATTTCACATTAATAATATTTAAAAAAGAAGTTTAATGCTTTTCGAAAATGGGTAAAGTTTACTAAGTAATAGTAAAGCGATATTGATATAGAACTAAAGGACTAGGAGGGGGAATAATGGAACTTAACATTGACATTGTTGAGGAAAGAAATAAAAGTATAGTTCGTCTTTCGGGTGAAATTGATGCTTATACTGCCCCACAACTAAAAGAAAAATTATTACCTCTAACAAAAATTAGCGGAAATGATGTCGAAGTTGATATGGAATTCATTTCATATATGGATAGTACTGGTTTAGGAGTTTTTATTAGTGGTTTAAAATCATCGAAGGTAAATAATAGTCAATTAAAAATTATTAATCTTAGTGATCGTGTTTACCGTGTTTTTAATATAACTGGATTACATGAGATTATGGATTTAGAACGCATCAACAAGGTGGAGAGATGATATGTGCAATTTTGATTTTATAGAAATGAAGATACCGGCAAAAGCAGAATATGTTGGTGTGATTCGTTTGACATTATCAGGAATAGCGAATCGTGTAGGCTTTTCTTATGAGGAAATTGAGGATATAAAAATTGCTGTTTCAGAGGCGATTACTAATGCAATTAATCATGGTTATGAAAAAGAGGGAAAAGGTGAAATAACCATTGGTTTTGGTGTGTATGAAGATCATCTAGAAATTATGGTGGCTGATAAGGGAGAAAGTTTCCGATTAAACGAAGTAAAAAATAAAATAGGTCCTTATCAAAAGTCAGAGTCGGTGGAAAATCTTAGAGAAGGTGGATTTGGACTGTTTTTAATTGAAGCTTTGATGGATAAAGTTCAAATCAATAATAGTCATGGTGGAGTTATTGTGTTAATGACTAAGTATCTAAATGGAGTAGGGGTGGACTTAGATGATAACCAAGTCTCAAGCCGACCATAAAGGAAGAGATGAGGTTTACCAATGGATTGAATTTCTCCAACAAAATCCTGAAGATAAAGCCACACAAGAGAAAATTATTCTTAGATACCAAAACCTTGTAGAATCCATCGCAATGAAATATTCGAGAAACTCTATGATACACGAAGACCTAGTGCAGGTAGGGATGATTGGTTTATTAGCTGCAGTCAGAAGGTATGATGCATCATTTGGTAAATCATTTGAATCTTTTGCAATACCAACAATGATTGGCGAAATCAAACGTTTTATTCGTGATAAAACATGGAGTGTTCACGTTCCTCGTCGTATTAAAGAATTAGGACCTAAAATTAAAAAAGCGGTCGATGTTTTAACGGCTACGAATCAAAAATCTCCAACAATTAAAGAGATAGCAGTTTACTTGGATGCTTCAGAAGAAGAAGTTTTGGAAACAATGGAAATGAGTAAAAGTTATAATGCGCTCTCTGTGGATAAGAAAGTTGAAGCGGATTCAGAGGGCGGAACAGTTGCATTAATTGACTTAATTGGCTCTGAAGAAGGTGGCTATAATACTATCGACTATAAGATTATTCTAGAAAAGATTCTTCCGGTTTTATCAGAACGAGAACAACAAATTCTAAGATTTACATACTTCGAGAATTTGAGCCAAAAAGAAACAGGAGAAAAACTAGGAATATCTCAAATGCATGTTTCTAGATTGCAAAGGCGAGCGTTAAGAAGGTTACGTGAAGCTATTCAATCTAAAAGTTCGGAGGTTTTCGATTGAGTTTTGCAAATAGCAAAGTAGAAGTATCTATCTTCCAAAAACCAAAAAAGGGTAATTATTGTTGTGGGGATAGTTACTTCTACAAGGAAACAGAGAAAGGGTTCATTTGTGCGCTTGCAGATGGTCTTGGTAGTGGGGAGTATGCAAACGAATCATCTGAAATTGTCATAGATATTATAAAAAGGAACTCGGATATTGAAGTAGAACAGATTGTCTCCAAGGCGAATGAACAACTGTTAGGGAAACGAGGAGCTGTATTAGGAATATTAAAAATGGACTTTAGTAAAAAGACGTATTCATTTTCTTCTATTGGTAATATTGGAATATTACAAGTTATTCAAGGGAAGAAAAAGCGTAGTATTCCGAATGCAGGTTATTTGGGTGGTTTTAAAAGACCGTTTAAAGTGATAAGCGGAAAACTTGAACCAAATTCTAATTATATTATGTTTTCTGATGGGGTGCTGGATAAAGAATTATCTAAGTTATCTTTTGAGAATAAGAAAGATGTGGAGGGGATAACGAAGGCTTATAAATTTATAAGCGAAGAGGCGCGTTCTGATGATACAACATTAATAGCGATGCATTATGGTGATGTGTAAGATGGCTGACATTAGAGTAGGTGTCGGCCTTTTTGGCTTACTGGCATAGTTAAGTTAAAACACAATGTGGTAAAATATAGGAAGCTTTTCCGTTTTTTATTTGCTTAAGGAGGTTTAAAAATGGCAGTAGATGTTGAACAAAATATTATAGGATTAGTAGCTAAGGAAACAGAAATAAAGGTTAATATTGTGGGGAAGGTTATTGAATTATTAGGTGAAGGGAATACTGTCCCCTTTATTGCCAGGTACCGAAAAGAAGTAACTGGTGGACTTGATGAAGTTCAAATTAAAAATGTTCAAGATAGATATCAATATGCTGTTCATTTATCAGAAAGAAAACAAGAAGTTCTTCGGATTATAGAGGAACAGGGTAAATTAACAGAGGAATTGGAAAAGGAAATAAAAGCAGCATCCAGACTGCAAAGAGTGGAGGATTTGTATCGTCCATATAAACAAAAGAGAAGAACAAAAGCAACGATTGCTAAAGAAAAAGGACTGGAGCCTCTTGCTGAATTAATCTGGGCTGGGGAAATTACTCGCCTAAAAGAAGAAGCAGAAAAGTACTTCTCTGAAGAACATGAATTACATACAGTAGAAGATGTGTTGATAGGAGTAAATGATATTATTGCGGAATGGATCTCAGATGATGCGGAATATCGTGATTATATTCGAGAAGAAACATTTAGGAAAGGAACGATAGAATCACAAGTAAAAGATGAAGAAAAAGATGAAAAGCGTGTATATGGTATGTATTATGAATATCATGAAGCAGTACGTTCACTTGTTTCCCACCGAATATTAGCGCTAAACCGTGGAGAAAAAGAGGATATATTAAAGGTATCCATTCAACCGCCTGTGGAACGTATTCATGAATTTCTGCAGAATAAAATTATTAAAAAGCAGTCTAATGAGGAAATAAAGGAAATCTTATTAGCTGCAATAGAAGATAGTTATAAACGTTTAATTCAACCATCCATTGAAAGAGAGATTAGAGGAAGCTTAACTGAAAAGGCAGAAGAACAAGCGATTGATGTCTTTGCCGTAAATTTAAAGAATTTATTATTACAACCACCATTAAAAGGGAAAACGATTCTTGGTGTCGACCCGGCATACCGTACAGGTTGTAAGTTAGTTGTAGTAGATGAAACTGGAAAGGTACTCGATGTCGGGGTAATGTACCCGACAGCTCCAAAGAATGATGTGGTTGGTTCTGAGAAAATAGTGATGGAACTTGTGCGGAAATTTAATATTGAATTAGTAGCAATTGGAAATGGTACAGCATCAAGAGAAACAGAACAATTTATTTCCGATGTCATCTCTAACAATCAGCTAAGCATACCTTATATCATTGTTAACGAAGCTGGGGCAAGTGTGTATTCTGCTTCGGAACTTGCCCGTGAGGAATTTCCTGACTTGCAAGTGGAACAGCGAAGTGCTGCTTCCATAGCACGTCGCGTACAAGATCCATTAGCAGAACTCGTGAAAATCGATCCTAAATCAATTGGTGTAGGACAATATCAACATGATGTAAGCCAAAAGTTACTAAATGAGTCATTAACCTTTGTAGTGGAAACAGCCGTAAACCAAGTTGGTGTTAATGTGAATACAGCATCTTCGTCTTTATTACAATATGTTTCAGGACTAAGTAAAACCGTAGCAAATAATATTGTGAAACGTAGAAATGAAGAAGGAAAATTTACAAAGCGTCAAGAACTAAAGAAAATTCCGAGACTTGGTGCGAAGACGTATGAACAGGCTATTGGTTTTTTACGAATTATTGATGGAGAAAATCCCTTAGATAGAACACCTATCCATCCTGAAAGCTACCCTAGTACAAAAAGACTGTTAGAAATGATGGATTGTTCCATAGGTGATATTGGAACCGAGAAGTTACAAGAAAAAATAAAAGGTTTAGATAAAAAGAAAGTAGCGGAACAATTAGAAATCGGAGAGCCTACTTTAGTAGATATTTTAAATGCATTAAGTCGTCCGGAAAGAGACCCACGTGATGATTATCCGCAACCATTATTGAAACAAAATGTGATGACATTAGAAGATTTGAAACCTGGTATGGAATTACAAGGTACAGTGCGAAATGTTGTAGATTTTGGTGTGTTTGTGGATGTTGGTGTAAAACAAGATGGACTCGTACACATATCAAAAATGGCGAATAAATTTGTAAAACACCCAATGGATATCGCATCAGTAGGGGATGTTGTTACCGTATGGGTTGAAGATATTGATGTTGATAAAGGAAGAGTTGCGTTATCAATGATTCAAAATGAAAAGTGAAAAAGGAGAGATCTAGATAAATAAAAAAACCAAGGTTGCCCTTGGTTTTTTTATTAATTTATTTTTCTGTTCCTACCGCAGCTTCTACTTCACTTAGAGAAATTCCTAATGCTTTTGCTACGCCTTCCCCGTATTTAGGATCTGCCTTGTAACAGTTTGTAATATGTCTCAATTGAATTTCTTTAGTAGTTCCTTCCATTGCACGAGCGGTATTTCCAAATAATTGTTGTTTTTGGTCTTCTGACATTAAGTTGAATAGCTTACCAGGTTGTTCATAGTAAAGGTCATCGTCTTCGCGGAAATCGTAATAACTAATACCTCCACCATCATATGCTGGATCTTGATGTTCTTTACTATCTTTCCATTCCCCATAACTGTTAGGAGAATATGAGATTTCTCCACCAGAAGCAGGAATTACTCTTCCTTGACCGTCTCTATGGTAAGGGTGGAAGTTCTTCGCATTCTTCGGATAGTTAACTGGAATTTGCCAATGGTTCACACCTAAACGATAACGTTGAGCGTCTCCGTATGAGAATAAGCGACCTTGTAACATTCTATCTGGTGAGAATCCGATACCAGGTACAATGTTTGTTGGAGCGAAAGCAGCTTGTTCCACTTCTTCAAAGTAGTTTTCAGGGTTACGGTTAAGTTCTACTTCACCAACTTCAATTAATGGGTAGTCCTCTTTATACCAAACTTTAGTTAAGTCAAATGGATTGTAAGGTAAGTTATTTGCTTGTTCTTCTGTCATTACTTGAATGTACATTGTCCATTTTGGATAGTCACCATTTTCAATTGCAGTAAATAGATCTTTTTGATGACTGTCAGCTTCCTTACCTCTTAAAACTTCTGCCTCTTGGTCTGTTAAGTTTTTAATTCCTTGTTGTGTTTTAAAGTGGAATTTAACCCATACTCGTTCATTATCCGCATTAATTAAGCTATACGCATGGCTACTAAACATATTCATATTTCGGTAACTTGCTGGAATTCCGCGGTCACTCATGACAACCGTTACTTGGTGAAGTGCTTCAGGTAGTGCGGTCCAGAAATCCCAGTTTGCTTGTGGGCTATGCATATTTGTTTTAGGATTACGTTTAACAACATGGTTTAAATCTGGGAATCTCTTAGGATCTCTCATAAAGAATACTGGAGTGTTGTTTCCTACTAAGTCCCAGTTACCTTCTTCTGTGTAGAACTTCATTGCTGTACCACGAATATCACGATCAGCATCAGGAGCGCCACGTTCACCAGCAACTGTAGAATAACGAATGAACATATCTGTTTTTTTGCCAACTTCTGAGAAGATATCAGCTTTTGTGTATTTAGTAATGTCATTAGTTACTGTGAAAGTACCATACGCACCAGAACCTTTTGCATGCATACGTCGTTCAGGAATTACTTCTCTATCAAAGTGTGCAAGCTTTTCAATAAACCAAAAGTCCTCCATTAATAGCGGACCACGTTTACCAGCAGTTTTGACATCATCATCATTAGGTACCGGAGCACCAAATGCGGTAGTTAGTCTTTTCTTTTCTTCACTCATTATATTAACCCCTTCCGAATAATTATTTTCATAAATATTACTATTTTAATAGATTTAACCTACTTTAAATCTATTTAGAATAATTATTTAAAACTTATGAAATGAGAAGATGGATTATCACTCTAACGCGATAATCGAGAATAGATTAAAATCACTTCTAAACAACATTATAAAGCAAATCAAATAAAAATCAATATTTAATTATAATGATTTTAAACAAAGAGATATTAAATAAGGTTTAAACGTTATTTAATATATTAACTATTATAATGATTATGTTGCTACAGGTATGATATGATTAGAAATAGAAGTACAAGGAGGTGTTTTCAAATGGATCCAGTAAATGAGAAGTCACTATTTGATTTAGTTAATGATATATCGTTGAAATTTTTCGGTAAACCATATACTGACAAGGTTACATTTAATCATCGTCTACGCACAACTGGTGGTAGGTATCTACCTACTGAAAGGGTAATTGAGTTAAATCCAAAATATGTTGAAGAGATGGAAGCAAGTGAATTTATCGGTATCATTAAACATGAATTATGCCATTATCATTTACATATAGAAGGAAAAGGGTATAAACATGGAGATGAGGATTTTAAGAGGTTATTAAAGAAGACTGGATCTCCTAGACATTGTAGTCCATTACCATCGCAAGTAAATGCGTATAAGTACTTATATATATGTAAAGACTGTCATTATCAATATAAGCGGAAGCGTAAAGTAGATATAACTAAATATAGGTGTGGTAAATGTAGGGGAAGACTTATATTAAGTGAGGAATAAAAAACATCTAGGAAAGTTAGCATTTCGCCCAAAGGAATTTGCCCATGTCTTAGTTGTGCAGATGGGGAAGAAGTGTTCTTATATGAAAACAACCCCACTTGAAAGCAATAAGCTACTATAATAGATGGTATCTATACAAAGCGAAGCCATTTTAGTTTTCTTTAATGCAAAAAAAGATGTTGACGAAAC
Organism: Oceanobacillus sp. Castelsardo; assembly: GCF_001659985.1. GTDB lineage: Bacteria > Bacillota > Bacilli > Bacillales > Amphibacillaceae > Oceanobacillus. Next base: position 3,423 of record NZ_LYCS01000008.1, on the reverse strand, counting down.
TTTTTATCCATGATAAATTAGAAAAGTTGTTTCAGATTTTGATTTTGTTCGTTTCAAATGATAAAAATCTCTTAAAAGAATGTTGACAATCTTTTTCAAATCGTTTATTATATAAAACGTTGCTGCTAATAATAAATGACGAGGTTAAATATATCGTAGCAGTAAAATAGAGTGATGTTGATTTTATTCCACAGTAGCTCAGTGGTAGAGCAATCGGCTGTTAACCGATCGGTCGTAGGTTCGAATCCTACCTGTGGAGCCATTATTGGAGAAGTACTCAAGAGGCTGAAGAGGCGCCCCTGCTAAGGGTGTAGGTCGCGATAGCGGCGCGAGGGTTCAAATCCCTCCTTCTCCGCCATTTCAAACAGTGGCCCGTTGGTCAAGCGGTTAAGACACCGCCCTTTCACGGCGGTAACACGGGTTCGAATCCCGTACGGGTCATCATTTTAAATAGGTCCGGTAGTTCAGTTGGTTAGAATGCCTGCCTGTCACGCAGGAGGTCGCGGGTTCGAGTCCCGTCCGGACCGCCATTTAATTGGGCCATAGCCAAGCGGTAAGGCATCGGGTTTTGATCCCGTGTACCCTAGGTTCGAATCCTAGTGGCCCAGCCATTTTTATGTTAATTCCTTATATTAATCCATCTCACATTTTATGTTGAGTTTAATAATGGGGGTTAAAATACTATTGATGCAATAGTATTTTTTTGTTAGAAGAACTCGGGATTGCCCGATAATATGAGCCACTAGCTCAGTCGGTTGGTTACGAACATCACTTCTGCCGAATAGGCTTCGAGTAACCCGAAGCACTATATGTTCTCGAAAAAGCAAGAAGATATAGGGATTTATTTTATCTGTTATGAGACTAAAGATAAAAGTGTGATATTACGAGCCATTAGCTCAGTCGGTAGAGCATCTGACTTTTAATCAGAGGGTCGAAGGTTCGAATCCTTCATGGCTCACTTCCATTATTTGCGGTCGTGGCGGAATGGCAGACGCGCTAGGTTGAGGGCCTAGTGGGAGTTAATCCCGTGGAGGTTCAAGTCCTCTCGACCGCATTGTGAACTTTAATATATTCTATTTATGCTTTTGCGCCCGTAGCTCAATTGGATAGAGCGTTTGACTACGGATCAAAAGGTTAGGGGTTCGACTCCTCTCGGGCGCGCCATTAATAATTACTGACGGGAAGTAGCTCAGCTTGGTAGAGCACATGGTTTGGGACCATGGGGTCGCAGGTTCGAATCCTGTCTTCCCGACCATTATTGTTTCACTATGAATCTATTATATATATGCGGGTGTAGTTAAATGGTATAACCTCAGCCACGAGCGATACTTCTACCGAATATTCTGCGAGTTGCCTCGAAGTATTCACTTCTTTGAATCAACTTGTAGATGGAGAGGCATGTTGGTCGAGACTGAAAATAAAGTACAATTTCATTTTAAATGCGGGTGTAGTTAAATGGTATAACCTCAGCCTTCCAAGCTGATGTCGTGGGTTCGATTCCCATCACCCGCTCCATTGTTTATATGAGGGGCCTGTAGCTCAGCTGGTTAGAGCGCACGCCTGATAAGCGTGAGGTCGGTGGTTCGAGTCCACTCAGGCCCATCCAACAGATTTCAGGTTGGTTTATCTTTCTTGGTATAACCCAAAAAAATGTTGACTTTCAAAAGTGGTTATTGTATAATTTATTTCTATCGCAAAAAACGTTGATTAAAATTTTAAAAAAGTTGTTGACGACATGTTAGCGATATGGTATATTAATAAAGTCGCTTTTGACAAACGACTGCGAAATTTGCTCTTTGAAAACTGAACAAAACAACCAGTATGTCAAGAAAAAAAGGAAAACGAGTTTTCCTTTTAAAATAGAAGGTAACACTTCTTATAGCTAAGACATAGAATTAACTTGTTAATTCTAAACAAACTTTTTTGGAGAGTTTGATCTTGGCTCAGGACGAACGCTGGCGGCGTGCCTAATACATGCAAGTCGAGCGCTGGAAACTACTTTCAACCCTTCGGGGATGAAAGTGGTGGAAAGAGCGGCGGACGGGTGAGTAACACGTGGGCAACCTACCTGTAAGACTGGGATAACTCGCGGAAACGTGAGCTAATACCGGATAATATTTTTTATTGCATAATAAGAAGTTTAAAAGGCGGCGTAAGCTGTCACTTACAGATGGGCCCGCGGCGCATTAGCTAGTTGGTGGGGTAAAGGCCTACCAAGGCGACGATGCGTAGCCGACCTGAGAGGGTGATCGGCCACACTGGGACTGAGACACGGCCCAGACTCCTACGGGAGGCAGCAGTAGGGAATCTTCCGCAATGGACGAAAGTCTGACGGAGCAACGCCGCGTGAGTGAAGAAGGTTTTCGGATCGTAAAACTCTGTTGTTAGGGAAGAACAAGTATGATAGTAACTGATCATGCCTTGACGGTACCTAACCAGAAAGCCACGGCTAACTACGTGCCAGCAGCCGCGGTAATACGTAGGTGGCAAGCGTTGTCCGGATTTATTGGGCGTAAAGCGCTCGCAGGCGGTCTTTTAAGTCTGATGTGAAAGCCCACGGCTTAACCGTGGAGGGTCATTGGAAACTGGAGGACTTGAGTGCAGAAGAGGAGAGTGGAATTCCATGTGTAGCGGTGAAATGCGTAGAGATATGGAGGAACACCAGTGGCGAAGGCGACTCTCTGGTCTGTAACTGACGCTGAGGAGCGAAAGCGTGGGTAGCGAACAGGATTAGATACCCTGGTAGTCCACGCCGTAAACGATGAGTGCTAGGTGTTAGGGGGTTTCCGCCCCTTAGTGCTGAAGTTAACGCATTAAGCACTCCGCCTGGGGAGTACGGCCGCAAGGCTGAAACTCAAAAGAATTGACGGGGACCCGCACAAGCGGTGGAGCATGTGGTTTAATTCGAAGCAACGCGAAGAACCTTACCAGGTCTTGACATCCTTTCGACCTCCCTAGAGATAGGGATTTCCCTTCGGGGACGAAAGTGACAGGTGGTGCATGGTTGTCGTCAGCTCGTGTCGTGAGATGTTGGGTTAAGTCCCGCAACGAGCGCAACCCTTGATCTTAGTTGCCAGCATTTAGTTGGGCACTCTAAGGTGACTGCCGGTGACAAACCGGAGGAAGGTGGGGATGACGTCAAATCATCATGCCCCTTATGACCTGGGCTACACACGTGCTACAATGGATGGTACAAAGGGCAGCGAAACCGTGAGGTCAAGCAAATCCCATAAAACCATTCTCAGTTCGGATTGTAGGCTGCAACTCGCCTACATGAAGCCGGAATCGCTAGTAATCGCGGATCAGCATGCCGCGGTGAATACGTTCCCGGGTCTTGTACACACCGCCCGTCACACCACGAGAGTTGGTAACACCCGAAGTCGGTGAGGTAACCTTTTGGAGCCAGCCGCCGAAGGTGGGACC
>NZ_LYCS01000007.1 GCF_001659985.1 Oceanobacillus sp. Castelsardo | reverse complement strand
ATGATCAGTTACTATCATACTTGTTCTTCCCTAACAACAGAGTTTTACGATCCGAAAACCTTCTTCACTCACGCGGCGTTGCTCCGTCAGACTTTCGTCCATTGCGGAAGATTCCCTACTGCTGCCTCCCGTAGGAGTCTGGGCCGTGTCTCAGTCCCAGTGTGGCCGATCACCCTCTCAGGTCGGCTACGCATCGTCGCCTTGGTAGGCCTTTACCCCACCAACTAGCTAATGCGCCGCGGGCCCATCTGTAAGTGACAGCTTACGCCGCCTTTTAAACTTCTTATTATGCAATAAAAAGTATTATCCGGTATTAGCTCACGTTTCCGCGAGTTATCCCAGTCTTACAGGTAGGTTGCCCACGTGTTACTCACCCGTCCGCCGCTCTTTCCACTAACTTCATCCCCGAAGGGATAATGTTAGTTTCCATCGCTCGACTTGCATGTATTAGGCACGCCGCCAGCGTTCGTCCTGAGCCAAGATCAAACTCTCCAAAAAATAGATGAGCTTTCTTGCTCTAAACTTGACTAGCATATTTCATTCGACATATTGATTGTTTTGTTCAGTTTTCAAAGATCAAATCGTCACCGCTGTTTGAGGTGACAGAGTAACATTATATCAAATTGACCATCTAAAGTCAATCTCTTTTTCTTTTAAATCATCCTCTATAACAAAGATAATTTAAAAGCGACAAGAAATATCTTACCACACTATAAAACAGAAAGTCAATCATTTTTTTAATGACTTAATTAGTCGTTTTATGGCAGAAATATAATATATCATGAATGAACAATTAAGGCAACCCTATTATATTAATATATAATTAAAATAACGTTGTTTTTCGCTTTATTTTTTCACTATATATTGAAGGGGAGATTTCAAAGAACCTCATATAAATATATTTATTCCACCTACTCTAAAAAACTTCGTGTCGATTTAGTAATAAAGATGTTATTTAAATTCCCCCTCTACTTCATCGAAGGTGCAGCGCTCGTTTAGCAACGTACAAACTGGACCGACTATAACATAAAAATCCACCATTTTAGAAACGGCGGATTTTTATAATATCGTAATTAACGGGAAGTATACCCTGCATCGGCATGAATCGTTGTACCTGTAACATAAGACGATGCGTCAGATGCTAACCATAGGGATGCTTGGGCAATTTCTTCCGCCTGACCAAAGCGATTTAGTAGGCTCAATTGTGGTGCATATTCTTCTTCCGTGAAGCCAAATTGTTCTAAGGCACCACGAAGCATTGGTGTATCAATCGCACCAGGCGCAACTGAGTTCACACGAATGTTTTCTGGTCCATTTTCTAATGCCGCTACCTTCGTCATACCAACGACGCCATGCTTAGCAGCAACGTATGCGATGTTGTTTGGTTGTGGGCGATATCCACTAACAGAAGAAATGTTAATAATCGACCCACCTTTTCCCTGTGCTTTCATTTGTTGTAATTCATATTTCAGGCAAAGAGCCGCACCTTTTAAATCTACAGACATTAAACGATCCTAGTAGTCCTCATCAAATTCAGCTGCTGGTTTACCGTCTGGAGTTAGAGCAGCATTGTTTACTGCTACATCTAATTTACCATACGTATCTACGGAAAATTTTACCATTCCTTGTACTTGTTCTGAATTGGATACATCGACTTTAACGAACGCCGCCTCTCCGCCATTCGACTTGATAGATTCTGCAACTTCTTTTCCTTTTTCTTCATTAAAATCTGCAATGACGACTTTTGCTTTTGCATCCGCAAAAAGTCTAGCAGTAGCTTCTCCCATCCCCATCGCTGCACCTGTAACGATAGCAACCTTTCCTTCTAATACTGGAAATGTCATATTTATTACCCCCATAAGATTTATACTATACTGCTTGCATATTTATTTTATCTAAATTCAATATACTAACTCAATCAACAAAATACATAAAATGTCGAATAATGAACAATTTGGTGTTTTTCGTTCGTTAATAGTTGTAAAATATAGTTAGTTGTTAGAATTCTACTGAAGTGAGATGAGAGAGGATGGAGGATTATCTTGACAAACGGGTACAACGTTCAAAAGCAGCGATCAAAGAAGCGTTTTTAACTTTACTGTACAAAAAACCCTTTGAGCAAATAACAATATCGGAAATTGTGAAAAAAGCGGATTATAATCGGGGAACCTTTTATGCAAACTTTAAAACAAAAGATAGTTTACTAGATGAATTTATTCAAAATGTACTGGATGAAATGGTACATCAAATCCGTGTTCCATATGAATCGATTAAAAAGGTTAATTTCCATAAAATGAATGCAGAAGATATAACGTTATTCCATTACTTTAAAGAAAATGCCAAACTTTTTCGATTGTTATTGAGCGATCATATTCGGGTAGATTTTCGTTATCAGATGGCAAAAGCAATAGAGGAACTATTCATTGCGGAGTATGACTACACGTTAAAAGAAGGGACCATCCTTGATCAAAAATGGTTATACATTTACAGAGCACACGGCGTAGCGGGATTAATTATTCGGTGGATTGAAGAGGACTTTTCGGAGGAGCCAGAATACATGTCTAAGCAAATTATTGAATTGATGGTTACTTCTACGGAAGGATTTTATGTGAAAGATTAGTTGAAATGTAGAATCGGTTAATCTCATGCCGATTCTCTTTTTATCTATTTGATCATAATAACCATTCTATATAGAGAAATGGTTATTACTCATCCCCAGCAAGGTGTTAGACAATCATATTAAGATTCCAACTCACACCTCAAAAGAAAAATTCCTTTCCAAGAAGTAACATTTAAAAACTCGTCCATCATACGCAAATGATTTTCCTTCTACACGGTGTAGTGGTAAAACATGCAGTCAGGGACCGTGGTTTCTTTCTCTTTACAATCTCCATTCATTCTCCAGTTTTAACAACGACTAAAACCTCTCCTGATAAAACCCCGCTTTATTTTCATCCATTATTATTACAGTCAGTCATAATTTTCCTTATCCGTGGAATAATAAGGACCGAATAAATTAAAAGAAATTAGGTGAAGTAATGAATACAGAATCAAACTACGGTCCTGGAGAAATTGTTTATATTATTATACGGAATCCCCATGCACAGGATGTTGCACATGTTCAGCAGGCAGCAATTGTACAACATCCAGAAAACCCTAATAAATTAGCTCTCTTTTCGCATGACAATTACTATCCATTGACGGATGAATTTGCTATTTTTACGTCAGAGGAAGAGGCGGAAACAGCTTATCAAGAAGCATTTGGTGGCTTTGAAAACGGTGATTACTATGGTTAAACCGTTTGTGCCTCAGTTAGTTTATGTAGAACCGCGGGCATTGGAATATCCAAATGGGCAAAGGTTAATTTCAAAATTTGAGGATATGGGTATTGAAATAAGGAAGACAACATCCCATAATCAAATTCGTAATTTGCCGGGAGAAAACCATTTCCAAAAATATCGAAACGCGAAGTCTACTCTGGTGGTTGGTGTCCGCAAAACGTTAAAATTCGATACATCCAAACCTTCAGCCGAGTATGCGATTCCACTTGCTACTGGCTGCATGGGTCATTGTCATTATTGCTACTTGCAAACCACCATGGGGAGTAAGCCTTATATCCGCACCTATGTAAATGTCGATGAAATTTTTGAAGCGGCACAAAACTATATGGTTGAACGGGCTCCGGAGAGCACGAGGTTTGAAGCATCTTGCACATCCGATATTGTAGGTGTAGATCATTTAACACATCATTTAAAACAAGCTATTGAATTTTTTGGCAGGTCTAAGCATGGCAAACTCCGCTTCGTTACAAAATTTGCTCATGTCGATCATCTATTGGATGCAGATCATCAGGGTAAAACACGTTTTCGCTTTAGTATTAATGACGATTACATTATCAAATACTTTGAACCGGGAACTTCTCGATTGCATGAACGCATTGAGGCAGCAGCCAAAGTAGCTGAAGCTGGATATCCATTGGGCTTTATCGTTGCCCCAATCTATCTTCACGATGGTTGGGAAGAAGGGTATCTAGAAATGTTTGAAAAATTGGAGGCATCGCTACCGGCTTTTGCTAGGAAAGATTTAACCTTTGAAATGATTCAGCACCGTTTTACGAAACCAGCGAAACGAGTAATTCAAGAAAATTATCCCATGACAAAGCTTGAACTCGATGAATCCAAACGGAAAACAAAATGGGGACGGTATGGGATTTACAAATATGTATATCAGGACGAACAACAAGAAGCTATTAAAGATACGATAGGTGGCTATGTGAAGCGTTTTTTCCCTAATGCCAAAATTGAATACTTTACTTAACAATAGTACCTTCTCTCCTCTAGATTCATAAGCTAAAACATTAGAGAAAGGAGAGAGGGCTAATTGCAATCTACAAGTGCATTTTTACAAGCGATGGTACCCCTTTATATCATGGCTTTGATTGGTTTTACAAGCCGAAAAGTAAATATACTCACTTCTCATGCAAACCAAGTTATCACGCAAATGATGCTATACATCACTTTACCAGCATTGATTTTATACTCGCTTCATACAGACTTTTCAAAAGATATTCTTATAGATTTTGCTTGGTTACTTACCATGTCCATTTTCATACTGAGTATATCTGTTTTTATCGCATTATTGCTTAGAAGAAAGGCCGCACTACCTATGAAGCAAAAAAGTGTTTATGAAAGTTTAATTATTTTCGGAAATCAGGGTTTTATAGGATTTGCGATTAGCTATATATTAATGGGAGAACAAGGGATTATTTACTTAACCCTTTTTAATATCTGTTATTTGATTTTAATTTGGACATATGGCATTTACCTTTTTACTAAAAGCGAACAAAGCATAAACTGGAAAGCATTGTTTTTGAATCCTGGTATTCTATCCACTTTGGTCGGGTTACTTATGTTGTTTCTCCCATTTAATTGGCCTGTTTCGCTATTAGATACGTTTGAAAGTGTAGGGAAAATGACCATTCCATTATCCATGATATTGATAGGTAGTTTGCTGGCAGACATAAAATTACATGAATTACACCAATATAGTATAAATGTTTATATCTGGATTGCAGCTGGATTTAAATTACTCATCCTACCGTTGTTTTTGTTTATTTTCCTCTTTTTTCAAGTACCATACCCGTTAATCATCATTGCAGTGCTAACATCTGCCATGCCGAGTGCCTCCACGACTTCTGTCTATGCTCAAAAGTTTGGTGGAGATGCTTCATTTGCGTCATTTGGAGTGCTGCTTACGACCTTGCTTTGTATTCTTACAATCCCATTACTTTACTGGTTATTACAATGGCTATATCCCTATTTTTACCTTTAATATGTATGGATTTCCTATTATTGCTAATAATATTGGAAAACATATAAAAGGAGAATTCGATGATACATTTGGAATCTGATATAGAAGGTAAACAAATGTCTTTTGGTCATGCGCAACAAACTCTTAGGAAGTACGGTTTTAATATGGGGGGCAACTGGGATTATGACAGCGGGATTTTCGATGGTATCATGCATCGAGAGGGTGGCGAAACAATTTATGTTCGGATGCCTTTTCAAGTGCTTGAGGGTGAATTAGATAGAAGAGACGCATGGATTGAGTTTCAAAAACCATTTGTAATCAAGCATGTTGTTAATGTCGGACTGGACAAAGACACGAATTCGCTACTCACTGCATCTGGCTTCAACCAATTCCAAGAACCACTTGATGAGGACGGTTATATTCATGATAAAAGTAAATGGCAGGAGTTTGGCGAGGAGGCAATTGGGGATATATTAAATAAGTTATGAAGAGGTTGTTCCAAAAGTTATCATGAACGAAAATGGCTCCTTAATCGTAATTTCGTAGGTTAATTTGGCAATACTGAATTACAAAGAAAACCAAATCAGTGCTACATTACGAAAGGAGCCACTAATATGAAGGATAACACAAAATACGTAGGTTTAGACGTATCAAAAGAAAAAATTGCTGTCGCAATTGCAGATGCAGATAGAGATAAGGAGCCAAGATTCTTAGGAATGATTACCAATAGACCAGAAGCGGTTCGAAAGCTAATGAAAAAATTAGGCGAACCAGAACAGCTAAAGGTTTGTTATGAAGCTGGTCCTACCGGCTATGGACTATATCGCCTTTTAATAAGTCTTGGAATCGAATGTGAAGTAATTGCTCCGTCACTTACTCCACAAAAGCCCGGGGATCGGGTAAAGACAGATAGAAGAGATGCTTTGCGTTTAGCAAGTTTATATCGTGCAAACGAATTGACTTCGATTTATGTTCCTACAAAAGAAGATGAAATATTACGGGATTTGGTTCGTGCTAGAGAAGATGCAAAAGAGGATCTTTTACGCGCCAAGCATCGTTTAAACAAATTTCTAATGCGTTGGGAAATTCATCGGCCTAAAAATATTAAAAAGAATTGGACGTATGCCTATCGCGAATGGATAGATTCGTTAACTTTTGAATCTTCCGTGTCACAATCTGTATTTAACGAATATCGTCAACAAATAGTAGAAATAGAACAACGCATGCAACGTTTAGAGAAAGAAATCCAAGTACAAGCGGAAGAAGGTTTCCATGCACCAATGATCCAAGCACTTCAAGTGTTACGTGGTATAAGTGTTCTTACAGCCACAGCTCTTGTCGCAGAAATAGGTTCATTCCGTCGCTTTAAAAAGGCTGGTCAATTTATGGCATATAATGGACTCGTACCAAGTGAAAGTTCTAGTGGTGAATCAAGGAAACAAGGGAAAATAACAAAAACAGGAAATAGACATGTTCGTTGGCTGTTAATTGAATCCGCTTGGAGTTATCGATATGTACCAGTGGTTAAAGGTAACCTAAAGAAAAGACAAGAAGGTCAACCTGCTTCTATTACATCTATATCATGGAAAGCACAAAAACGTTTGCATAGCAAATATCGTCAATTACTTGAAAGAGGAAAGGCACCTGGAAAGGCGGTTACAGCCGTAGCCAGAGAACTAGCTGGTTTTGTTTGGGCAATTGCACAAGCAGTAGAAATAGAAAGAGATCAAGCTAGAGCATCTTTAGCTAAATAATTTTAGATATGTCTTTATAAGGATTTACAATTCGAAATGGGAATAAACGGCATTGAGCTTAGGGCTCGGAGGCAAAGATTAAAGCCGGAAAGGAGAATCCACGAGTTTCACTTGTGACAGTCGAGATTTCGGGCTGACTCACGTATAAAGTTCGCGGAAGCTCCCCAGACGGAAAGATAAAATGTGAAAACCCACGGATATCAGTATGCTCACCGTCGTAGAGTAGTTTTGCCTTCGTGCCGTGTGCTCAACAATTTAAACCTGCAAAATAATGATTCTCTACTTGAGAACCGAAAAACTTGACATGGAGCCTCTGTGGGCATGATTCTTACGCCAAGAGCCAAATATAGAAATACATTTGACTACACCCTTAAGGTTATCATGCCCACCACTCCATATAAAGTTTTTCTATGAGAAACACTAAATTTAGTGCTTCTAGCTTCGTATTGCCAAAAATAGTATCTTATGCGAAATTTTGAGCTAGAACTTGTAATTTTCGTTCATATCAGTGAAACCGACCTAAAGGAGTGAATTCTGATGAACCAACAAGAAATAAGAAATGCAATTGAAAATATCATCATAAACAGTAAAACAGGTATTATGGCAACTGTTAAAGGAAATAAGCCACACGCCAGGTACATGACTTTCTTTCATAAGGATTTAACACTTTATACCCCAACAAGTAAGGATACCGATAAATCCGAAGAAGTTACAGAAAATCCAAATACACATATACTACTTGGATATGACGGTAACGGATTTGGTGATGCCTATGTTGAGTATGAAGGCGAAGTAACAATTAAAGAGGATGAGGAATTAAAAATGAAATTATGGGACGACAATATGAAGAATTGGTTTGATGGTCCTAATGACCCTAATTTAATTGTCCTCGAAATTAAACCGAAACAAATTCGCCTTAAAAACAAAAAGGGGAGTCCTTCTCAAACGTTGGAATTATAATAGATGAATTTAACTATTCACTAATTAGGGCTTTCCCATATCCTAGTATATGACCCCTCAAACTAAATAAGGGATCTCACCTCTGCTTTCCCTTCAATTGTCTTTTGCTTACGTATAAAAAAAGAACAATAGCAAAATATAAAAGGAGCTTTTACTCTTATTGAGGTTTTGTGGAGGTGAAAATATGGGAACCTTAAAACGAATAGCATTAACCCTAACTATAATAGGTGGAGTAAATTGGGGGCTAATTGGGCTTTTCCGATTTGACTTAGTTGCAGCAATTTTTGGTGGGCAAGATGCCGCACTCTCTAGAGTAGTTTATTCTTTAGTGGGATTGAGTAGTTTATTTTGTTTAACCTTGTTATTTGAATCATCGGATGAAAGAAACTCTGTTCAGACAGGAAGATTAAATTATGGAACTGAGTTTGGAAATGAATTAAACACTTCTAACAAGAAGAAACGAAACGATGATCTAGATAAAATGTAATAAGTAAGAGGCTGGGACATAACTAAAGTGCTTAACCTTAAAGGCGAACAATCCGCTATCTAAGCGAAGTATATTTCCGGAGCGATTATTCGCTCGCTCCGATAATGTTTGGATTTTATTAGGTTAAAATACTTTTGTCTCGACCTCTTACTTATTTATTTCTTGATAATATTCCCTTTATTTTGTGTAAAAGGAAGATTCACCAATAATTTCCACATTCTTTCTTATTTTGACTTCTTCCATTAATCTATCAAGGGCCTCATCTTTTCTCTAAGTATCCCACTTGTATTTGATTACCATCATCATCTTGCTCATTATACAAATCCTAATTATGTTTTAACATTCTAAGCGTATTTTCTAAATTTTCGAGTGCAATACGTTCCAATTTACGAATGGCAGCTTTCCTGTTATCAATTTTCTGGAATTGGGAGAACGTCATTGTTTTGGATGGGGATGCATTTTTCAGCTCCATACTCATTGCAACATAGCCAAGCCGTATCAGTGTCATTCGTTACACCTCATTTATAATTAATAACTTTTACCATTCCAACGTAGCACTCGCTATTCGTTTAACACCTCGGATGGAAGCTACTTCTTCGACAAGTCTGTGCATTGCCAGGTTCTTTTGTTTCGCTTCAATCATAATATCGAAGTCTTGATTCAGCTCTTTTGCCAATTTCAAGAATGGAAGTACAAAATCAATCGAGACATAATCGGCGTGGGAACGGTAAGCTTGATCAGACTTAGGTGAAGAGATATGTACTTTCGGAATATTATACGAATCATTCCAAGTGTTAAAGATACGAGGTAAATAACGAGAGAGTTCTCCTTCCATTTTATTTGCCATATGATGATGGTAGTCGAGTATCATTGGGATGTTTTCCTTTTCACACGTCATTAATGTTTCCTCCACATTATAGGTCTTGTCATCATTCTCAAGCGTCATGTTTTTCTTAATCGTTGTTGGCAACTGTTTAAGATTTTGGTGGAATCTTTGTAATGTCTTCACTTTATCTCCATAAGCTCCCCCAATATGAATATTAATGATTCCATTCTCTAAAACATTCATCGCTTCAAGCATTTTATAGTGATAGTCCATATCTGTCACTGCATTCCTAGTTACCTGTTCTTTCGTACTTGTAAAAAGGGTAAATTGATTAGGATGAAAACTTGGTCTTATTTGATATTGCTGTAAAAGTTGCCCAAGTTCTCTCCATTCGTTTATAAATGGGGTAATGAAATCCCACAATACTTCTGGGTGAGTAGCTAATGGAACAATGGAGCTTGAAAAACGATATAACTTAATTTCGTGGGCAATATTATAATGCAAAATTCGTTTCGTATGAAATAAATTTTGTGCAGTAATCGTTTTGAGTTTCTCCAATCTCTCCTGTTTAGGAAGAATTTGATACCGTTTAAACGTTAATGTTTTTGAGGGGCTTACATCCCACAAACCTAAAGCGTTCGCTACATAACCAAATCGAATTTTCATCGATATCTATCTCTCCTTACTAGAAGATAACATTAAGAGGCAGTTCTCCATATAATGAACTGCCTCTTTTATTAATTACATGTTAAATTGTTGCGCACCTTTTTTTCTTCTAACAGCCTCTTGCAAAGGGTCTCCTGCTAAAGCCTTTTCTGCATCTTCCAACGACCCTTGAAAAGCTTGCATGTTTTTAGCATTCATTGCTTGTGCATTTTGTCGTTTATTAGCCATCATTATACCTCCAACTTAAATTGTTATGTCTATCCCCAATATTTAAGGACTAGACACTTATATTATTCTTTCCCTATCCTTTTTGAATAAATTCATTTTATTTTAAGGTCTTGTAAATAATTAATTTCGTGTATATAAAACCATTTAAAATTACATAATAAGCTTGTGTTACCCCCGTAAGCCATCCATTTTGACTTATATTCTTGGATGGATACAATAGTAAAATTTTGAATCGCAAAAATGGAGGGATAGCTATGTCAGTTCTAAACAACTTTGAGGGATGGAAACAATTTCTTGGTGAACGTCTTCAAAATGCGCAACAAAACGGAATGGATAATGAAGCAATAAATAATATTGCTTCTGAGGTTGGTGACTACCTCGCAGCCAATGTAGAGCCTAAAAACGGCGAGCAAAGATTACTTGCAGACCTATGGAATGCAGCCGATGAAAGTCAAAAACAAGTATTAGCTAGTACGATGGTTAATTTAGTTAAAAACTCAACATCTAAATAGTAGAAAGAGGGATGATGTTAGACTTCATCCCTCTTCCTATTGTATCATTTTAGGAGATGATGTTTTGAAGGCTTTATTGGTATTAGGAAGTGTAGTATTCCCATTAATCATGTTCTTTTTACAGAGGAAATGGATAAGATTTCGCTTTGTATTTAATTTAAGTGCAATCATAGCTACACTTGTATTCGCAAATATCTCTTCATTATCCATTTATCAGATTATAATAGATAATACCGTGTTAATGACAAATATTCATAAGATCTTTCTAAACCCTTATTTCTTAATCACCGGTTCGTATATTGGAGTATATGTTCTTTACCGATTGCTGATTTTAACGATGAGGGAAAATTAACTTTACATACTTTTATGTTAAGGAAAATGTAAAAAAATAATCTAGTTGGAATTCGAAAAAGATTCCCAACTAGATTAAATTCGTTTTAATTTTTAGTTGCGTATTGTCATTGAATAAGGTTGTTTAATTGGTTAATATGTTCCCTGTCTTCATCTAAATTTTCTGCTACCATTTTTTTGCTTTCTGGATCTAAATCTCCTCTAACTATTTCTTCAGTCTTTTGCATACCCATCTCTTGCCCTTTAATAGCGTTCTTTAATATCCCATCCACTGTATCAGGGGTTCCTTTTAATCGCATCATTCCTTCCATCATAGAAAGCCTTACCCCATTATCATTGACAGCCCTACCACCAAGATCCTGTATTCTCTCCGCTATTTTTGCAGCATGTTCCTTATGCTCCTGCTGAATACGTTGCAGTTCCGTTCTAACAGATGGCTCGGTTACTTGTTCGATGAATTGTTCATACGAATGTATTGCCATATATTCTCCCTTTAAATACGCGTTTAGTTCTTTGATTACTACTTCATTATTCAATATATTTACCTCCCTTTAGCATTATTTATTTATCTTTTTCTTTTAAGGCAATATTTATTCAAAATAAGAGCCATGGGGACAAGAGCCATGGGGACAGGTCCCTCGTCCCACAAGCAAACGGGCGGATTGAGCTAGTCTATGAGACCATTCAAGAGGGAATTTAATCCACTAACAAGTTGGGATATTACTATATGATATACGTGCTTATGCATATCAATAACAAAGCAAGATGGAAACGCGAATTTCTTGCAGCGCGGAAACGTTTTAAAAATTAAATCCGGGTTGACCGAATCTAGTTTTATGGCTTATAGGATCAATCCCTCACCACCTATTAACTTATTTAGCTTCCCTTCGACATGGTGTAGTAAATAAAACGTGACCGCAACAGGGAAACCTACCTCTGATGAATACTACCCAAGCTTCTTAGAAAACTTGGTATTCGCCAAGCCTTTAGACGAATACCGTAGTTGTACTTATGCAGAGAGAAATTTTATACTTTCCGATTTGCCATAGAAATTCCTCCTTTTCCTTTTTTAAAGAAATAGACCAGCGATAACTATCCGCCGGTCTATTTTCTAAAGTTAAATATCAATATCAATTTCTTCCACTGTGTTTTCCACAATTCGGGCACTGTGTTTTTCCACTAAATCTCCACCAGTTGATGTAAAAGCATTTTCGTTGATGATTGTATCCATTGCAGCACTTACTGCTGAAGGATCTACTGGTTCAATTGGATTTTCTAGCGAATACGTAACCACTTTTCCATCCTCGTTTGTAAATTTAAGCTCTAATTTTCTCAAATGTAGCCCTCCCTTCCTTTAATTTCCGTTAGTGAGTTACCCCACTATAACGTCAGCTGTGTCTCTGCGAACGATGTTGTACAATGGGCGATCTTGTAAGCCGGCAAAAGCGTGTGCCACCGCATAAAGTTGATCTGCTGTTGCAGCAAGTTTCACATTGTTGAAACTTTTGGACTTGTATAGTGGCATACCGGTTTTCAAATCATTCCCGTCATTTAAAACGAGTTGTAAAGTAGACTTGGTTAATTTGAATACTGCCATTTATACCTCACCACCTTTCACTTATACAATCGAAAGGAATGGAGGTGTGGGGGATTGGAAGGGAACGTTTATTTCCATCGTAGTTTTTCTTCGAGGTGATGGAGCCAAAAAATCACCAAAACATTCAAATATAGATGAAATTTTGACAATAATTGTCTCTGAGCTTCACTAAGTAACATATACTTGCTAAATCGACTGAAACCGGCTGGAATGAGCTTTGCACTTTTCATTACTTTGCCTTATCATACGTCTTATAGTTGGCAAATAGGCGAAAAATTCAGTACAAAGTAGGTTGTGAAAATCTTAGTGAAAGGGTGTTTACAGAAATAATGAAGTCATTATTCAAAAAGAAAATCACCGTCTTTAGCATAGGTATTCTCCTAATGCTTGCAGGTTGTCAAGGAGAAGCTGCTAATGAAAGTTCTAATGAAGAAACGAATAAAGCAGTTGAAATTACAGAAATTGTTGGAATTGAACCGGGGTCCGGGACAATGAATATTGCGAAAGAAACCGTTGAATCATACAACTTGGATCTGGAACTGTTACCAAGCTCAGAGCCGGCGATGGTAACGGAATTGCAAGATGCGATTAAGAATGAAGAACCAATCGTGGTAACTCTATGGCAGCCGCATTGGATGTTTAGCGAATATGATTTGAAGTTTTTGGAGGACCCAAAAGGAACACTAGGGGAATCAGAAAATATACATACGATGGTAAGAGATGGGCTTGAGGATGATTTTCTGTCCGCCTATCAGTTCTTGGACAACTTCTACTGGGAAGTGGAAGATATGAATGAAGTGATGGCGAAATTTGGGCAAGATGATAGTGTGGAGCCGCGTGAAGCAGCAGAAGAGTGGATCGAAAACAATCAAGATAAAGTGAATTCCTGGACGAAAGATATTAAATCCGTTGATAACGAAACAATCGAACTAGCTTATACGAATTACGAAACAGAAATATCATCAACAAATGTTGTTGCTCTTGTTCTGGAAGAATTGGGATACAATGTCGAATTGACCCCGCTCGATATGGGGATCGCATTTAAGAGTCTTTCGGAAGGTGAAGTCGATGGAATGTTAATCGCCTGGCTGCCTATAGGTGCAGCTTCCTATTATGAGCAATACAAAGATGTAATCGTTGACCTCGGACCTAATCTTGAAGGCGCCCAACAAGGATTCGTTGTACCGGAATATATGGATATTGACAGCATTGAAGAATTACCAATCAAATGACAATGAAAAAAAGGGACGAAGGGACAGTACCTCGTCTCAGATAAGTTGTGTGAAAATGGGACGGTGTACCTGTCCCTATGTCCCTTTTGTTACAATTACAATAAACCCAAACTCTCAATCAGCAAATACATCCCTGTAAACCATAGGATGATATATGTAAATATCCGAAAAATATGTTGATTAATCCGTTTAAATAATAGTTGCCCCAAATACATACCTGCAAACACCAAAGGTAACGCCCATACACTGGATACCCAGATTGTCGTATTTGTTCCTGCAAATACCACCTGGATGATTAAACTGGCAAAATAAATAAACAAATAGAATGCTAATGTAGTACCTCGTAATTTTTCTTTTTGGGTATCTGTTCCTGAAAAATATAATAGTAATGGTGGCCCAGGCATCCCTATACTTGTTGTGAGTGATCCTGAAAGCCCACCTGCAACTAAATCTTTCTTCTTATTCTGCTTAATTCGAAACTTAAGGATAAGTATTATTGTTAATACGGTGATAATAAGGCCTATTACAAACTTTAATCTATTTACATCCATTGATAAAAAGATTGTCATTCCGACAGGCAGACCTACAACACTTCCTATCACCAATCTTTTAAGAATCCCATAATCAATATCCTTTTTAATTTTCATTATTAAGGCACAAGATATGACTAAAGACAAGATTAAGTTTATTTGAATTGCCTCAGTAGGTTCAAATATTAGAAGAAGAAAAGGTGTAGCCAAAATGGAAAATCCAAATCCTGTACTCGTTTGAAGTACGGAAGCGATTAGAATAATTATAATAAATACTATTACTTCCATAAGACACCAACTTTTTTAGTATGTAGGGTAGTCCCTCACTTCCTTGTCACTTTAGTGCGGCAGGGGACTGACCATTATTAGTCTCTGATAAGTTGTGTGAAAACGGGACGGTGTACCTGTCCCTATGTCCCACCTACAATTTAAATAGTCTTACTAATTCATTCAACTTCTCAGCCAATTCGGCAAGTTGTTCTGAACTTCCTGTTACATCTTCCATAGAGCTGCCCGCCTGTTGCGCAGAAGCGGCGGTTTGCTCTACGCCAGCTGCAGACTCCTGGGAAACGGATGCGATTTCTTCTATTTGGGCATTCATGTCCTGACTCTTCATCGCAATGTCCGATAAGTCGGCTGACACTCCTTTCATCCTTTGCACCATATCAGAAACCGCAACACCAATTTCTTTAAACGTTTTACTTGTCGTTTCTAATTGAGCGGTTCCTTGTTCTACTTCAGAATAGCTCTCTTTCAATGAATCGGCTACATGACTAGAGTCCGCTTGTATAGTACTCACTATGCCTGTTATTTCTTTGATAGAGGAGGCAACCTGCTCTGCTAATTTTCTCACCTCATCCGCAACAACTGCAAATCCCTTGCCGTGTTCTCCTGCTCTAGCTGCCTCAATCGCTGCATTTAGTGCTAAGAGATTGGTCTGCTCTGCAACATCCTTTATGATAGAAACAAGTTTGGTAATCTCCTTTGATTGGTGATCCAATTTGTCCATTTTTTCCGCAGCATCTCTCACAATTCGGTCGATTTTAATCATTTGTTCCGTGGATGTATCCATTAATTCACTACCATTATTTGTCATAACTAACACGCTATCAGAATGATCTAGGACATGCGCTCCATTTTCACTTGCTCTTTCTATTCTGTTCGTGAATGTTCCCATGGCTGAAGAAAGATTACTTGCACTATTCGCTTGTGTTTCTGAACCAGATGCAAGTTCCTCCATCGTAATGGCAATCTGTTCCGTTCCAGTTCTCACTTCATTTGCTGATTGTGCTAATTCTTCACTTTGGCTGGATACCGAACTAGATACCTCAACAATTTGGTTCAGTAAATGACGGTTCTGACTGCTCATCAAATTCGTTGCCTTAATAAGCTGCCCGATTTCATCTTTACTAGTTTCCTCTAAAGGCTCTTGACTTAAATCCCCTTTTGCCAATTCATTCATCCGTTTCATGACAACTCGTATAGGAGCGGATATAGATTTTGAAATTTTAAGGGCAACCAGAATGGAAACGATTAATATAACAACGGAAACAATGATAATAAAAGTCATGTTGGAATGACCATAACTAAGAAAGTCTTTACCCTGCTCCTTTATTTCCTGTTCACTACCTTGAGATAGTTCTTCCAACTCAGCTACTAGTTCATCAGATAAAGGCCTAGCATCATTCAACAATTCATGGGCCTTTTGCGTATTGCCTAATTCATGTTCGGCCATAGCTTTTTCTACAAGATCAACCCACGTATTCTTTTTATCAGTGAGCCTTTGCAAATCATTAGATGGATTCAAACTCAAAATCTCTTTTTCAAGCTCATCTGTTTTTTTCAAACTTCCCTCTAATTGCGGCTTTAATTCTTGGTCATTGTATGTAAAATATCCATTTACCATCGATTCACTTTGAGCCATATTAAATGATAGATTTTTTACAAGAATTAATTGTTCCATTTTCTCATCAACAATTTCTTCTGTATTACTATTCAATTTGTCAATCGATAGATAACTTAGTAATACCAATATTAGTACAAGTGCAATCAGTATTCCAAATCCAAACATTATCTTGGAACGAATACTTTTGAAATATCCCATCATGTTATTCATCTCCTACTCTGTTTAGTGGTAACCTATGAGTTAGTCCCTCGCTTCTTTATCACTTTAGTGCGCTCGGGCGCCGACCCTTTCATTAGAAAAAAGAAGCTACTACTTAAACTGCGCTTCTTTTGCATCATTCGTTATTTAGTTTTCTGTAGATGTGCAACATTTGTTGTTGCTCCTCATCCGTCAGCTTACCAAACAATTCCTTTCTTAAAATTTGCCCTGCTTCATTGGCCTGTTTTAGAAGAGTTTCCCCCGTATTCGTGATTTCTAAATAAACGATACGACGGTCACTTTCATCGAATGAGCGGGTAACTAACTGCTTTTTCACTAGTTTTTCCGTTAAGTGCGTAACTGTAGGTGGGGTTAACCCTAGTGTTTTTGCCATATCGGAGGGACGACTTTTTCCATTTGTAAATAAATGACCCAAGACAAGAATATGTGATACTCCTAGGTCTTCATTAAAAACCTTATTCCACTGAACAATTAGATTATTTGTCACCTTATCCATATTATGTATGATTTCAAAAACTGTTTTTTCCTGCACGTCACAATCCCTGCCTTCCCCTAAATAGAATCCCCCAGATTAAATATCTAGGGGATTACTTTTTCTTATTTTACCATATTATTGAGCAGAAAAGCCGCCATCAATAATAATCTCAGCTCCTGTAATATAGGAAGAATCATCTGACGCCAAGAATAACGCCGCTTTTGCAATGTCAGCTGGTTTCCCAAGACGTTGTAAAGGTGTAGCTTTGATTAATTGATCAAGCAAGTCTTTCGATGTACTTAGGCTTTGTGTCATTGGTGTCTCGATAATACCTGGGAATAATGTATTGACACGTACCCCTTGTTTACCAAATGTTGTCGCAGCCGCTTTAGAAATGGCACGAACTGCTCCTTTTGATGCAGAATAATGGTTAAACCCTTGACCTATTTGTGCAGTATAAGAGGAGATATTAACTATAGATCCACTCTTTTGCTCTGCCATGATTGGCGCAATATGCTTCATTCCAGCAAATGGTCCGAAGCCATTGATTGCCAACATCTTTTGCCAATCATCCAAGTCAATGTCTTTATACGGTTTCTCCGAAGAAATACCAGCATTATTGACAAGCACATCAATTTTACCGAACTTTTCCTTTACTTGCTTAGCAAAATCTGCCCAATTTTCATCGGATGAAACGTTTAATTTCATACCGTGGACATTTTCTTTTTCACTGACACGTTCTAGTGCTTCTTCATTAATATCTGCTGCAATAACAATGGCACCTTCTTGTTGGAATAAGTCTACCATTCCTTCTCCAATACCAGAAGCTCCACCTGTTACAATTGCTACTTTACCATCTAATTTACCCATTTATAAAACACCCCTTATCGTAATTTAATGGAACCACCATCGACCATAATGGTTTGTCCAGTAATATAATTTGCATCGTCACTTGCTAAAAATACAGCGGTACGCCCGATGTCTGCCTCAGGATCACCTAAGCGACGTAATGGAATACCTTCAATCATCGTATCATACAGTTCTGGTGCACTATTGCGCCATTGTTCTACTCCAGGTGTTAATGCAATTGGCGAAATCAAGTTAACGTTTATTCCTTCTGGTCCCCATTCATTTGCCACTACACGGGAAATTGCTCGGATTGCTTCTTTCGCTGCTGCATAGGAAGTTTGAGTTGTTTGTCCATTTAATCCTGCACCAGAAGCAAAGTTAATCACTTTACCTTTCGTCTTTTTCAATTCTGGATATGCTGCTTGCATAAAATGAACGGTCGGATAGAAACCTGTGTTAAAAGATAAATCAAACATTTCTTGTGTTGTTTCTGTGAAATTCGCTTGTCTGGAAACATGCGCATTATTCACAAGAATATCAAGCTTGCCGAATTTTTCTACCACTGCTTGAACAACTTCTGCTACATTTTCCTGTTTGGAAATATCCTTAATGAAAAGCATTCCCTCTGTATGCTGATTAATTTCTTTTAATGTCTCTTGCCCTTTTTCTTCGTTCACATCAACAACCGCGATATGAGCGCCTTCTTTAGCCATCGCAAGCGCAATTCCTCTACCTATCCCGGATGCACTACCTGTTACGATTCCGACTTTTCCTTTTAATCTCATGATTATTCTCTCCTTTTCTTGTTGTTTTTTACTGAATTATTCTGTCCAGAAACCTTGTTTCACTAATTTCTGCTTACTGATGAAGGCTATAAATACACAGCCAATATTAATGATTAACATAGCGATAATTGCATAGAGTAAAATTATATAACTGCCCGTTAAATTCTTTCTTTATACAACATAAGCGTAATTCAGCCTTATAATGCGTTGAAGTCTGGAACTGTTGGGTTGGCAATATAATGCCCACCTTCTACCTGTATTGTTTGTCCCGTAATAAACTTCGACTCATCTGATGCCAAAAATAAAACGGTATAGCCAATATCATCTGCTTCACCGTGGTATGGCAATGCATTGTATTTGGCAAAAGTACCTAACAATTCCTCTGACATATTTCGTTTCGCAGCTGGAGTTAAAATTAGCCCAGGAGCAACCGTATTACAACGAATATTTTCTTTACCATATTGAGTTGCTACATATCTCGTTAAATTGACGACCCCTGCTTTGGATGCGCCATATGCTGACCGGATGGAATCACCGAAGAAACCTGCCATAGAGGCCGTATTAATGATTGATCCGCCACCAGCTTTAATCATGTGAGGAATAGCATATTTGCACCCCATTAATACACCTTTTAAGTTGACATTTAACAGCCTATCCCATTCTTCTAAATCTATATGAACAACATCCAAGTCTTTTTTAATATTAGTCAGCCCTACATTATTAAACAGAATGTCCAATTTTCCATAATGATCAACGGTAAATTGTACAGCCTCTTCAATCGACTTACCATCACCCACGTCAACGAAGATTCCTACCGCCTCACCGCCGTTTGCGCGGATTTCCTCAGCAGCATGTTTTGCCCCTTCTAGGTTGAAATCAGCTAGGACAACCTTTGCACCTTCCTTTGCCATCAACTGCGCAGTAGATAAACCGATTCCTGAGGCACTTCCTGTTAATAATGCGACCTTGTTTTCTACTCTTCCCATCCATATTTCCTACCTTTCCTTGGCACCAGTATTTAAAAGGATATAAAACAACGATGAAAGTGCAAATATTGCCATACGGTAGAATCACCTTTGTTCTAATAATAGAACCACCTCTGATCCTGGCTTTTCAACAGCTCTATAACATAAAAACGCTAACATTCCTATCGTGATTGTTGTCCTGAAAATAATAAGACATGGAAAAAAACTTTACAAGAAAACTTAAAATGACCTATCCTATAGCCCTTCATCATTTATTTCCATCTAAAACATTTAGATGTTTAACTATTTAACATCTAAATATTACTAAATTAATATTAATAACGCAATAAAAATGCAAACACCATAGCATTACCTAAGAAGCACAACTCGCCCTGTATTATAAAGAAATAAAATTTAACCTATTTACACCAATTGATAAAAAGATTGTCATTCCAATTGATAGAGCTACAACACTGCCTACCACCAATCTTTTAAAAATCCCGTAATCAATATCCTTTTTGATTTTCATTCTTGGGCAAACAACAATAATTTATACCCAACTCAGTGGTAAATGAAGATATAATTTTTGGAAATCATTGTGAACCTTTCACCTGAACTAACTAGTACTTTTTATTAAAGTTAAAAAGCTTGAGGTGAAAAATTCCCTCAAGCTTTTTTGTGTGCTATTTATCCTGTGATTTAGAATATTCTCCACGCTATTTGAACTACTTACAAGACCATTGCGTTATTCTTTGATGCTTCCACTAAGACGTCTAGTAGGCCCACCCTTGTCCTTTATAATTAAAGAATTATTCAAATAAAGCTTCCACTTCTAAGCCACCCTATTTCCACTTTTACCACTGGAACCTTTGGAAGAGCCTATTAATATTCCGATACCTAGCATTAATAGAAAAATCCCTAACCAAGAGGTTACGTTTAAATTTTCACCTAATAGAAATACCCCTAATAATGCCGCAGTTAATGGTTCTGCCAAAGCAAGTGTAACTGCAGTTGATGATGAAACATGGGCGAGACCTTTGGCAAAAAGAAAATATGCTATCCCAGTCGCCATAATTCCAAGTTGAAGGCTGACACCCATTCCGCGGAAACTCATGATCCAAGACATATCGAAAATAAATAAAAATGGGGATAAATAGATTGCACTAAGTGTGAAAACTACTGCGACTACGGATAAGGATGAGTAGTTTTGAACCATATCTCTACTCACAAGCGTATAACTTGCAAATGTTAAACCAGCTCCTAAAGCCAATAATATTCCTACAGGGTCTACATATACGGATTCTTTATTCATAAACAACATGAGACATCCTAAAATGGATAGGAGAGTAGAATACCACCACACTTTTGATGGGCGAGTTTTTAAATACATCCATTCTAAGAGGCCTGATAGAATAGGCGCACTTCCTATGGCTACCACAGTCCCAATGGCCACCCCTGTTATGGCAACTGCAGAGAAAAATAAGGGTTGATACATCGCCATACATAAGGAAGCCAATATCGTTGTCTTTATTGGCCAATCCTTAAAATTTAATTGCCCTCTTACTAGAACAATCAATAATAAAAATAAACCTCCTACCGCTAAGCGTGTTGCCCCAATAGCAACCGGATGTGCTGTATCTGGCGCAAGTGCTTGTGTTGTACCAGTAGTCCCCCAAAGAATTGCCGCTAACACAATTAAAAAAGGAGACAATTTTCCCTTCATATTGCTCACCCCAGTAAAAAAAATACTTTTCTTATATTTTATAAAAGTCCATAAAAGGTTTCTTTACCAAGTACCTAGTTCCCCGCTAAATCTGTTTTTCTATTTCCTCATATTCTATTTTGGAATATTTTCTAATCGCTTCATCTACGTCTACTAACAAATCAGTTAATAGCCCCACTTTTTCTGTATCCATTAATTTCATTTGATATAAGGATATGCAGTTGCCTAATTCGATTGCATGATATGTTTCACGATATAATTTGGAAGACATCTTATTTAACTGATCATGTAATTCATTTAGTATCGGGTCCGTTTTTTTTATTGTTTCGCAGACTGGTAGTTCTAATTCTCGTTTATTTAAAAAAGTATTTATTACTAGTTTCAGTGAAGCAGCCTCTTCCCTTAGCTCTTTTAATTCCTCAATACGCAAATTTACTAAAGTAGTAGACTTCCGATTCTTCTTCCCCTGTCTGTATGTTAAAAATACAGAAACTGAAGTTGTACAAAGAGCTAAAAATGAAATTATTGCAGCTATACTCGCCCATTGAAAATGGTGGTTTTGGTCGAAAAAGATATTATGCCACATGAAAATGATCCCCCTAATCATTTTAACTAAATTATACCAATGATTAAGCTTTATTTCTTCAGTCACTTTAGACCTAATGATACAAAAAATCCCCTCAAAAAGGGGGATTTTGAACCTAATTTACTTTTTCTAAGTGTGAGCCAAAGAATACTTAAGCATTTGTTGATCCACCTGAAACATTTTCAAATGAATATTCTCCAACTGGCGCTCCCCAGAACCTTACCGTATCTTCTTCAAATATATCACCAGTATCTAGCCCATTATCTCATATTATCGAGCGGTAAGTTGCTTCAATTTATCGCTAAGTTCGATGATTTCGATGATGTTTGTGTTCATACCAGTAATCAATTCATGTTCTTGTTCAATCGTAGCGACGATTTCCTGTGTCGACGAAGTATTTTCCTCAGAGATATTAGCAACCGTTTCAATTCGTTCTTGAATATCTTTGTAATAACCAATAACTCTGTTAACCTGATTCATACTTTCTTTGATTTGTTCATTGGTTGTCCCAAAGGAGTCTTTGATATCTGTAAAATCACTGGAAATTTCCTGCAAGAGCTCCTTTCCTTCCTCTGCAGCTGTTTCGCCTTCTTCAGATTTCATTTTGGCTGCGTGGGCTTTTTGGAACAAGGTTTTGGTCACCTCGGATATTTCCACGGTGATGTCAGCACTTTGTTCAGCGAGTTTTCGCACTTCCTGAGCAACGACGGCGAATCCCTTTCCATGTTCACCAGCGTGAGCTGATTCAATGGCTGCATTTAATGCCAACAGATTTGTCTGATCAGCAATGTCTTTGATTCCTTGTAAAAGCTCATTGACTATTTGTAAGCTGCTACTGAGATCAGACACTGTTTCATTTGTCATTTGGATGCTCGTATTGACCATTTCCATATGAGAATTGACTTCAGCAATTTTTTCATGACCCGCTTGTATTTTCACATTCATTTCAGATGAGTTTTCGATTAAGCCTTTTGAAATAGCCAATGTTTCATTCTTGCTTTCAACGGATTGGGCCATCATTTCGTTGATCACATTGATGCTGTTCGCTTCCTCTGATATCGCAGAAGCAATTTGCGTGGTGGAATCAAGAACCATCTGGCTAGAATGATGAATGTTGTTCATATTCTTTTGGAAAATGCCGATATTGTTATCAAGTGTGATGCTACCTTCTTCCACTGAAAGGAAGGTCCCCTCTAATTTATGCAATAACTCTTTTGCCTTTTGCTCTTTTTCCGCTGCTTCATCAACTAATCGACGACCCCATCGTGCCATATAATAAAGCGAAACAAAAATACCTTGTAAAACGGCCATGACGGTGATGAAGCCAATTAAATTGTCATTCGTACCAAGCATGCCTGTTGGATTGATGAAATAAGTAATGATCAGGATAATATTCAACAAAGGAGTGAAAGTGGCGATCAGTTCTTTTTTCAAATATAAAGCGGCCATCGCAACAGTCAAAAATAACATGTAATGTTTATTGAGTGTGAAACCATCAATGTAAAAAAGCGCAACAACGATAAAACCGGGTACGGCAGCCATGATGAAACCTTTAACATAATCATTGATTGGCAAGAAGTAATTAATAACGGCGATTAAAATAACAGCGAAACCTGTGATGATGTATGTAATGGGAAATGCAGATCCCCGGGCTATTATAATAGGGGTAATAATAGAAATTACTAGGCCTATGATAAGAATTAAATTCACCTTGTGAACACGCTTTGTATCGTAATTATCTCGTCTTTTATTCATTTGTCTTGGTTCCTCTCCAGAAGTCTTTTCTACGCATACGAGAAATCAACCCCATTTGTAACATATCCTCGAAATGCTGGATGCTTTGTACAATGGTCGATATTTTATGCTATTGTTTGACGCCTCCCACCAATTGGAAGTGAGTCATACTATTATATTTATCGGTAAGTTCCCGGGTAATTAAAGGTGCCAGGCACGTAAACCATTTCGAATGATTTATGTGCCTGGCACTTTTCTTTTTAGTTCAGTGAAATTGATGTAAAAGGTGTGTCTATTTGTGTTACGGTTCTTCGTGATACTACTAAAGAAGTAGCTTCAATAAAGACCCTCTAATTCAAAAATACAACTCTTTATTGTTTATCTGCATGCTTTACCACTTTATGATTCCATACAGCATGATTTCCCATTATCATTTCTTTAACTAATTCCCGATTTCTCTTTTGAAAAATGTCATTATGTGAAGATACCATTGCAAATTTCTCAGCTTTCGGTTGAATATAATGTTTTGCTTGATTAACAGCATTCGCTGCATCGTGAAAGCAACCAGCAATTAAATGCAGCTTCCCATCAAACTTAAGAATATCTCCAGCCGCATATAGTCCTTCAATTGAAGATGCACTGTTAGGATTACCAGCAATATAAAAATCATTTGCCATCTCTATATTTAATTCACTATTTTTTAGTAGGCTGGTATCTTGCTCATAACCATGATTAATAATAACTTCATCAATATCTATATACGTATTCTCCCCTGTTTCTTGATTTGTCAGCTCGACCTTTTTAACTTTTTCATGATTTTCACTAGCTACCAGTTTGGTAATTCTAGTGTGAGGCAAACAATG
This sequence comes from Oceanobacillus sp. Castelsardo, assembly GCF_001659985.1. Taxonomy (GTDB): domain Bacteria; phylum Bacillota; class Bacilli; order Bacillales; family Amphibacillaceae; genus Oceanobacillus. The sequence continues at coordinate 146,353 of NZ_LYCS01000007.1, read as the reverse complement.
AACAGAGCTGTTCAGTAATTGTGTAACCTGTGCTTCATGACCGGATAACTCCTTTCGATAAGTGATATACACCTTATTCGCTATAGACTCTAATTCATTTGCCCAGTCAATAGCAGTATTTCCACCACCAGAGATCATTACGGTTTTATTTTTAAATTTCATAAGTGAAGTGATTGTGTAATGAATATTAGCAACTTCAAACCGCTCTGCTCCTGGGATTTCCAGCTTTTTGGGATTTAAAATTCCAGCCCCAACGGCTATAATAACCGTTTTCGAATAATGCTTTTGACCTGATGCAGCCCTTAATAAAAATGTTCCATCTTCATTACGAGATATTGATTCTATCTTTTCATTCAATACAACCGTTGGATAAAAGGTTAAGCCTTGTTTTACTAACTGCTCCATCAGCTTTTCTCCTGGAATTGGCGGTACTCCACCAACATCCCAAATCATCTTCTCTGGATAGACATTAATTTTCCCACCAAGTTTTGACTGATATTCAATCAGTTTTGTTTTCATTTCTCTTAAGCCACTATAGAAGGTTGAATATAACCCTGCTGGTCCTCCACCAATAATCGTTACATCAAATACATCCTTTTCTTTCATTATCATTCACTCCAACCCAAATGTATTTTTATTATTTAGTAAATATTGACATATTGTATTTTAAAATATATATTAACATATATAATTGATATTGATAATCATTATCATTTAATTTTTTTTCATACTTTATTTTGGAGGTAATAAAGATGATTCGCCTATCTAGTGAAGAATTAAGTATTGGCTATGGTGATCGTTTAATTGTAAAAAATCTCAGTTTGGCAATTCCAGATAAAAAAATCACAACCATCATCGGAGCCAATGGTTGTGGAAAATCAACTTTATTGAAAGCTATTACACGCATTATTCCGCATCAAGCAGGCTCTGTTCTATTAGATGGGAAAGATATTTCAAAAGAAAATTCAAAAACCTTGGCAAAAAAAATGGCCATTTTGCCACAATCTCCCGATAGTGCTGGTGGTTTAACTGTTGGTGAATTAGTATCCTATGGAAGATTCCCCTATCAATCAGGCTTTGGTCGTTTAACAAAGATAGATTATGAAGTCATTGATTGGGCGCTTGAGGTTACTGGCACATCAGACTTTAAATATCGTCCGATCAGTGCGCTTTCTGGAGGTCAGCGTCAACGTGTTTGGATTGCTATGGCACTTGCACAAGAGACAGATATTATTTTTCTCGATGAACCAACAACCTATTTAGACATGGCTCACCAGCTTGAGGTCTTAGAATTATTACAACAATTAAATCAAGAACAAAACAGAACCATTATTATGGTACTTCATGATTTAAATCAAGCTGCCCGTTTCGCTGACTATATCATTGCGCTAAAAGACGGAGAAATTGTAAAAGCTGGAGCTTCTGAGTTGATTATTATTCCTGAAGTGCTCCGGGAAGTTTTTCAAATTGACGCTGTGATTGACCGTGATCCAAGAACGAATAAACCAATGTGTGTTACTTATAATTTACTGAAAGGGGAAAATAAACATGAAGAAACTATTAATCCCATGTTTACTACTGCTAATTTTAATTAGTGCATGTGGCAATGCAGGGGCAACAATGGAGGAGAACAGTTCAACAAAATCGGAAACAATTACATACGTGTCGGAAACTGGTCCAATTAAGGTTCCAGCTGATCCGCAAAGGGTTGTTGTTCTTTCAGGCTACACCGGAAACGTTTTACATTTAGGAGTTAATGTTGTTGGAGTTGATACTTGGTCTAAAAACAATCCAACCTTTGAAAATGAATTAAAAGATGTTGCAGAAGTCTCAGAAGATGATTTAGAAAAAATTATTGAATTAGAGCCAGATTTAATTATCGCGTTATCAACAGTTAATAATCTGAATAAAATTAAAAGTATCGCACCTACTGTTACGTATACATGGGGTAAAGTAGATTATTTAACACAGCATATAGAAATTGGGAAGCTACTAAACAAAGAAAAGGAAGCCAAAGCTTGGGTTGATGACTTTAAAAAACGTGCAGAAGAAATCGGGGAAGATGTTCGTGCAAAAATTGGAGAAGATTCGACCGTATCTGTTATCGAAGCATATGGAAAAAGCCTTTATGTTTACGGTGATAACTTTGCACGTGGAACAGAAATCTTGTATCAAACAATGGAACTAGAGATGCCTGAAAAGGTAAAAGAAGGAGCATTAGAATCAGGATATTATACGCTATCTGCTGAAGTGCTTCCAGAATATGCGGGAGATTATATAGTTTTAAGTAAATACTCGGATGCAGATACATCCTTCCAAGAAACAGATACGTACAAGAACATCCCAGCAGTTCAAAATGGAAATGTTATTGAAATGCAGGGTGAAGGGGCATCATTTAATGATCCAGTCACACTTGAAAAGCAACTAGCACAATTTAAAGAGGCATTTCTAGGTAATTAACATTTTAAAAGCAGGGATTCATAGGAGAGGGGGGCGCCAAAAAGGAACATTACATTAATTCCTTTTTCCGTTAACCCTTTTTCCATTCTATGAAAGGATAAGTGCAAGCCGAATGATGAAGAAAAGTATATTTTTTACCTCGTTTACATTCAAACTTATATTAGGAGTTTTGTTTTTTATCGGGATGTTTTTTATAGCGATGATCTATGGTGCTGCAGATGTCTCGGTTAAAGATATATGGTTGGCTTTTACAACTTCCGCGACCAGTGAACACATTTCAATTATCCGTGAAATTCGTTTACCTCGTGAAATAGCTGCTATTGTTGTTGGTGCAGCTCTTGCTGTGTCTGGTGCAATGATGCAAGGTTTAACCCGCAACCCGTTGGCTGACCCAGGGTTACTAGGCTTAACTGCCGGAGCTTACGCAGCTTTATCGGTTACCGTTGCTTTTCTACCAGCAGCCAATTACTTCCTGACGATGATTGCCTGTTTTATTGGCGCTGCTATCGGTGCCACATTAGTTTTTGGAATTGATTCGATGAAAAGAGGCAGATTCTCTCCATTTCGTATTGTATTAGCTGGGGCTGCTGTTTCTGCCTTTTTATATGCTGTCGCCGAGGGGATCGGCCTTTATTTTAAAACTTCTAAAGATATCTCGATGTGGACTGCAGGAGGAATGATAGGGACAAATTGGAGTCAACTGCAAATTATTATGCCGTTTATTATTATTGGGATTGTCGTTTCCTTTTTTCTTTCTAAACAACTTACCATTCTCAGCTTAAACGAAGAGGTTGCAATTAGCTTAGGGCAAAATATCATCAGAATTAAAATCCTTTTATTTATTGCCATTATTATTCTCTCAGGAGCATCTGTTGCTTTAGTTGGAAATATGACCTTTATTGGGCTGATGGTTCCTCATATTGTTCGGGCTATTGTTGGAACCGATTATCGTTTTATTTTACCAATGTCGGCGATTGTTGGAGCCACCTTCATGCTATTTGCAGATACACTTGGTCGTACATTAAATGCTCCATATGAAACACCTGTTGTAGCAATCATTTCTATGCTCGGTTTACCATTCTTCCTTATCATCGTACGAAAAGGAGGAAAAGTACTCCTATGATACATTCAACACTAATCAGAAAGCAGCGAATAATATTATTGATTTCACTACTGCTTATTATGGCCACTGTTATTATTGGAATGGGAATAGGATCTGCTAGTTTATCTTTTGATAGACTCATCCATACGATATTAGGTCAAGGAAGCTTTAAAGAGGAATTTATATTGTACTCCATTCGCTTGCCACGTATATTAATTACGCTACTTGCAGGGATGGCACTTGCATTATCTGGTTCTATATTACAAGGAATAACAAGAAATGATTTAGCAGATCCAGGCATTATTGGGATTAATTCAGGAGCAGGGGTTGCCATTGCCGTCTTCTTTTTATTTTTCCCTACTGAAGCTGGATCATTTGTTTATATGATTCCAGTTGTTGGATTTATAGGTGCAATTATAACGGGATTCCTAATTTATCTGTTTGCTTACGGGAAAAATAATGGTTTACAACCTGTAAATTTAGTCCTCATCGGAGTTGGGTTCTCTACAGCACTTTCCGGAGCTTTGATTGTCATTATTTCCTCTGCCGAACGAAATAAAGTCGATTTCATAGCCAAATGGTTGGCAGGTAACATCTGGGGGACCGATTGGCCATTTGTCTTGGCTCTCCTTCCCTGGTTAGTCATATTGATTCCATTTACTTTGTACAAGGCAAATCGCCTAAACATTTTAGAATTAAGTGACCCTGTTGCCATTGGAGTCGGGCTTTCCATTGAGAAAGAGCGCATCGTTTTACTTTTAACTGCTATTGCATTAGCAGCTACCGCTGTTTCTGTCACAGGTGGTATTAGCTTTATCGGGCTAATGGCGCCACATATTGCAAAAAGTTTAGTTGGGCCTAGAAATCAACTATTTATTCCAATTGCTATTTTACTAGGTGGTTGGTTATTATTATTTGCTGATACAGTTGGGCGGAATATTATAGACACCACAATACCGGCGGGAATTATGGTATCGTTGATTGGTGCTCCTTATTTTGTTTATTTGTTGTTGAGAAGGTAGAGGACTAGGGAGAGGCTGACTAATCAGGCTTTAAAAGTTTAATTGTATAATTAGTGGAAAAATGGACTAAATATCTATTCCATTTCTAACTTATGGACTATCATGAATGAATTTTTATCAACATATTTTTCATTAGTAAATGATTTATATTTAATTTAAAGGATGGATTAAAGTTATTTGGGATGCATCATTAGCAGATGTAATACGGCTTAAAGTTCGTGAAGAGGATAACCCGATATATAATAGGGAGAAACAATATCTAACATTAAATAGTACAGAACATGTTCTGTACTATTTTTGCTTTTTTGTATGTACGGATAAACATTAAGGGGGGAATAAACCACAACCCGCTCTTCGAATTACTTCTCCAATCATGTTTATAGGATGACCATAGCTTGAAGCAAGTCTCTTTGTGTCACTTCCAGCGAATGGACCTTAAATTTCTGCGATTCTTAATAATAAATTTAATTTTTAATAAAACAATATTGACTTAGTACTAACTCTATCTTATAGTTAAATTACCGACTTAGTACTAACTCAAAAAACGAAAGGGGATAACATGAAAAAGGTTATTGAAGGTGCTGTTTACAACACCGAAACAGCCAAAAAAATTTGTGAACAGGTATCGGTAGCATATGAACATAGAAAAGATGCAACCGTAACAAAACTTAAACAGCTTTATAAAACAAAAAGTGGTAAATATTTCTTTTACACACAAAGCGAATTTGTTGGGCTTGTGGCTGTGGACAATAATGATATTGATCCAAAAATAGAGTGGCAAAATGTAGAAGATGTAAAAATCATACCTATTCCTTATGATACTGCCATCCAATATGCAAGTGAAGTTTTTTCTTCTCCTGATACGGATGAAGATTCCGTTAATAGGATAAGGGGTTTTTTCCCAGAGCTTGTTGGTGAAGATGTCGGAGGAAAAAAAATTCAAAAGAAAATTTATATATCCGAGAAAACAAGCTGGTATTTAGAAATGCTGTTAATTGACACGAACCACACGAACAGTAGTTTAATCGATAAGTTAATCTTTGAAGAATACAAAAGGCTTTATAAAAAAGGGGATATGAACCTAGATATGTTTGATGAATTGGAAGACTAGATAAGAAAACATAAATACAAGAAGATATTCCAATAAAGTGAAACTCATTCAATGTGGGTTTACAGCCGTACAATTATTCTATTACGCTATCTCAATTTGCCGTTGGATTTAATAGAATCAAGCATCATTATATGCTAGGGTCATTTACAAACTATTTGAATAAGGGGGACTTGAATGACGACTCAAGTTGTAATAATGAATACAGGTGGAATTGCTTTAGCTACAGACAGTGCAGTTTCTATGAAGGGAAAGAAAGTATCGGATGCCGCAGATAAACTATTCCCGCTTTCAGAAAGACATAATATCGGCGTTATGACATATGGCGTTAACGCGATGTTCCATATTCCATGGGAAGCGCTAATCAAAGTATATAATCGTAAATTAGATGTTCGTGGATTTGACACCGTAAAGGAATATATGGAAGACTTCTTAAAGTTCCTCCATCAGAACGAATTCTATGAATTTATGGATGAAGAAAATGAGGAAAGACATATTAACCATACTTTATCTTCCAATATGACACGTTTACATCATGAATTATCCCAGAAACATAAGCGTCTTTACCGTGAACTAGGCAAGGAAAAACAACCAAATGAAGTCCAAGAAATGTATATGGAACAAGCAGAATTATACTTAAGTAAAAGAAGGCGGGAACTTACAGATAAAGAATATCCAAAAGGTTTTAATTCTAACGATTATGTACAATTAGTTGGAAAGTATGCAGGGAATGTAAGTGAATTACTTGAACAGAAGTTTGAAAGGCATCTGTTTAAAGATGAATGGATGGATGCAATAACAGAGGTGATGATTCAATCTATCATAAAGGATTTCTCCGATAAATTTTCTGGGATTATTTTCGCTGGATATGGTAAGAAGGAAATCTACCCAACTGTCTATCTATTAATCATTGACGGGAAGGTGAATCATAAAAATAAGTATTTTATTAAGAAGAAAAAAATAAATCATCAAATACATGGAATCATCTTCCCACTTGCTAAAAGAGATAGGGTTAAAGGTTTCCTAGATGGTATTCATGCGGATATAGAAGACTTTATTGGGACCATTTTTAAAAACCAATTGGCCATGCTAACGGATACTTGGGCAGAACAAGTAAAGGATCACCTTCATGATGAGGCGGATTGGGAGGAAATACAGGGAAAAATGTCTGCTGCATCCATGCAAGTTTATGATACATATAAAAAGGAGCTTTTCTATTATCAACGTGAAAAGTTTATCGACCCAATGTTAGAAGTTGTCGAATCTTCATCTACAATAGAATTGGCACATTTAGCGGAGTCCTTGTTACAAATATCGACTTTAAAAAGAGACTTTTCCGCCTATTCCGAAATGGTAGGTGGTCCAATCGATGTAGCAACGATAACAAAAGGGGATGGATTTAGTTGGCTGAGGAAAAAAGAAGGAGGAAAAACGTACTCCGGGATCTGATGGAGAGGTACACCTTCCAAATAAAAAAACGAAAGAAGGAATAGTCATGATAAGAGAAAATAAAATATTTCACACGGAACGAATGGAATATCAACAGATGATGGAGACTGGTGGTATTTATAATTTAGGGACATTTATCCCTAAAGATATGTCTACCATAAATAATAACTTTGTTCAAATGGTACCAACAAAAAATTCAGAGTTAATGTTTGATACAGTTAGGGAAAACTTTGGCTATATCCCGTTCCATCATTCTTTTGAAAAAGATCCAACTGTTTATACCGCATCAGGGAAAACATCCATGGTTTTAGTCGACCAAATATATGGTGTCACAACGCATATAACGAATATAGCTACTGAATTTCTAGATAACGTTGGTATCTACGTGGGAACTCATTCGATTCGATTAGTTGAATTAACCGAAACGGAGGATACGTATTATTATGTCATGGTCGGGGGAAAAGGCGCTATCGAAGCGAAAGCAGACGAATTGTATAATGCAGGTAAAATCTCTGGTAATGACGAGCCATTCCAATTGGCGGAAAATCAAGGTGTTCTATTAGATGGCACTTCGATGGTGCATTTTGTCCTTGCGATGGTAAATGATTCATTTGGCTGCAATTGGACAATGGCTGATACCATTGATGCGAAGAAGATTTTTGGTATAACGACCCCGCATTCCTATGATATGGGGGAACTTGATTGTTGGAAGCCCCTTGAGGGATTTGAAAGCTGGACAGATCCTGCCCGCTTAGGTCTTGTGTTATCCATCAAAAAGGGAATATAGGCCTGAATTATTTCATGCCTGGATGGCGGGCGTACATCTTTTCATATTAAAGCCAGCACAAAGTAATAACCCGCCAAGTCTCCCAACCACGTGTGCCATGGTGGGTCATTTTACGTAATCATATTCGTATTTACACATAGTTGTATAGAAGGGGAAAAGCGTAATGGGAAATAAATATTCATGGACAGTAAAGGAAATTGTAAAAGGCAAAACAATACCATTCTTAGTCTTGACTTTACTTTTAACGAAAATATTGAATGATGTTGTGAATAATGGATTAACATATATGATGAATATCGATAATTCATCCATTTATACATATAACTATTCAATTGGTTTACTTGGAATACTATTAGCGATTCCGTCAGCATTATTGAGCATTTTGGTGATAAAAGGATTCCTTAGATTAAAAGGTTTCATTTCACGTTCTCCAAGTAATGGAGCAGAGGCAATGAAAGCTAATAGAATGTTAGGTCAGGAGAAAAGCTTTAAGTGGTATAGTGTGTATGGAATCGTATTAGGTTATTTTTTCCTTCAATATATCGGAATGCGGCTAATTACCTATATCAGTCAAAAATATATGGATGATTATGTGGTATTACCATTGATTAGTACGATTGTTGTTCTAGCCATCACATTCTTTTTGGTAATCCTTATTAATAAGTTTATGATAAAGATAACGAACACGAATAAAGAAGTATTACACGACATAGAACAAGGGATGTATGACTCCAAGTTTAAAAGTGCTAAGGATAAGGATGAAATTATAGAGATCTTAGGAAAAGGTAAGGCAGGTTCTGTTAAAGGAGCATTATTGTATTTGCTGCTGAAACGGTCGCTCATAAAGACGGTTAAAGCGGTTGTACTGGCTGTATGGGGTGCGATAATGGCTTTGGTTGCTATCTTTTCACCTTCAGGAGGCGGATCATCTTCAGGAGGTAGGGCCGCTTTTGGTGGATCTAGCAGTTCAAATGATAAACAGAAAGCAAAAGATGAGGCACACTGGAAAGCAAAACAAAAACAGAAAGAAGCTGCTTACGCCTGGAAACATGCAGGAAAACAAGCCATATATAATCCTAATACACATTACACGGATGAAAAACTTAATAGAGCAATGAGAATGCAACATGAAGCTAATGAAGCAAAGCGGAATGCACGGGATTTATAATTAACAAGCTTTGCAATCCACTGTCATCACCCGAATGAAGCCGATAACTTCCACAACATACGAGTGATGACAGACACTTATTTAATATTCACTAAAACCGAATGATGGATATTGTAGTCGATATTCGGGAAATGACGTGCACCGCAATCCAATCATAGGCTGACCAATTATTGAACTCTCTTGTAGGGTAGAGCCACTTATCCCTTCCTCGCTCGTTTATAAAATCCTTCAAATTTATCTTTAACCGTTTCACTGCAATTACTAAGACGAATTGCTTTTAGGAACCGTGCTCCACCTGCACCCGCCTCTCCTGTCAGTCCATGCTGAGCGTCATAGAAAAATAAAACACCTAAAACGGCCATAACCTCCGCATATAAGCCATCTCCACATTGCTTTTTAAACTCCGCCTCTCTGGCAGGTAAAATTTCAGCCATTCTTTCGCTCATTCTAGTTTTGTAACTTTTAGCGTATGATTCCATCATTTTATTTGTTTCTTCTCGATAGATCTTCGAGTAATCTGACGAATATATATCTCCCCATATTTTACTTCCTGCTTTGTAAGCCTCTGCCACTTTATAAGGATCTTTGCTCAACATTAATATGGTTTCAACCATTAAATTAATCATCCCCTGATCACCATAACAATTACGATAACTGACAAATTCCCAAAACTTTTCGGCTTTATGTTGAATAGATAAGCGACAATCACTACGTCTAAATCCTCTAATGAGAAAGCTAGTTTCCATTCGATTTACATCGTGACTATATTTTTTGTAAAAACGGAGAAATCCAAGCGAAGCAAATACATCTTCATAAAGCCCTAATCCGACTTTCTTTTTAAATTCTTCTTGTCTCTCTGTTAAAACTTTTGCTAGTCTATCACCTACCATTATATCTAAGTGGATATCAAGATGGTCTTCTAAATCCATCGTCTCCGATTTGTTTATATAGTCCTCCGTTTCTTCTTCAACAATCTTATTAAATTCTGTTGCAAAAATATCATCCCAAATCTCACTTGCTGCTTGATAAGTACTTGCTACTTTATCAGGATTCGTACTCAACATTAACATTGTCTCAAATAGCATCTCATTCATTCCTTTTATTTTTGAATATTTCCTTCCATTCTATTACAACAACATCATCCCTTAAACCCATTTATTTGTGATACGGTTCCCCCCACTTAATTAAGTGGCAGTTTATTTTTAATCAGACAGCGCTCCGAATTATATACCTGAGATTTTTGCAACGAGCCCGCATCTGAGACTTATCTACTTTAACAACAAAGCGACGTAAAAAAGAATAGGACATCCATTGATATCCTATTCCACTTCTATGATTTTTAAAAACGTATCAATCATTCATTATTGGATTTATGTTTAGGTAAATAGATCATTGCTTTAAATAAATCTCCATCAACATGTATGTTAAATTTCCCTTTTTGAATTTCAATGAGGTTTTTGGCAATGGACAGTCCTAACCCACTTCCTTGGCTTGTTCTTGCTTCGTCGCCTCGTTTGAATCGCTCCATGAGTTCGTCTGCTGAGATATTTAATTCATGTGCCGAGATGTTTTTGAAGGTTAGTCGAATGCCGTCGCTTTCATCCTCAATATCGATATACACCCTTGACCCTTTGAGGGCATATTTGAAAATATTAGACAATAGGTTCTCGATAGATCTCCATAGTAATTTTCCATCTGCTGTTACATACACTTTTTCCACTGGATGATTTAGCTTAAATTCTAGGTTCATTTCTTCAATTTTATCATTTACTTCCCCAAACCCCTGGGTGATTAATGACACAATATTAATTTTCTCAAGACTCACTGGAATATTTCCGCTTGATGCCTTTGCTGCTTCAAATAAGTCATCTGTCAGGACCTTAAGTCGTTTTGATTTTTGATCTAATACTTCGATATACTCTTCTACCCTTGAAGGGTCTTTTTCCGTTTTTAATAGATCGACATAAGTAATAATTGAAGTTAATGGTGTTCGGATATCATGGGATACATTGGTGATGAGCTCTGTTTTGAGTCTTTCACTTTTAAGCTCACTGGCGACCGCTTTTTTCAGTCCGTCTGCGATGCTGTTAATATTTGACGCAAGATTTCCTAGCTCCCCTTTTTCACTTACCTCAATCGTATGATGGAGATTTCCACCCTTGATTTGCTCGACACCTTCTTTTATGGCATTGAACGTCTTAACCTTTTTATAGGCAAACCAAGCTGCAACCCCTAACGTAATTGGGAAAATGAAAAACGTCGCTGCCACCAAAATCGGATAGCCAATCACAATTAATACCGTCTTAACAGCAGTACCTCCACTGTCATATACATTTTTTATGAATTTATAGATCAAATAAATAACCGTAAAAATAAGAGAATGCTTGATGAACGTTCGATTTTTGATATGTTTTACCAATGAAAGAATAAATGCAAACCCTATTGCTGCAATCGGGATTGTAACTGGGAAAACTATGACATCCATACTTTGAATATTCACGCTGTCCATAATTGCACCCCAAAGCCCAATAAGTCCTATACATAGCAGGATGTTAATATCAATATATAATTTATCAACAAAATTCAAGTGTAGCTCCCGTTCCTGAAAGGACCTTCTCCCAACAACAAGTGCAAGGTAAACAAATGACAAAGTAAAACCTATGGTAAATGCGAGTAAAAGAATTAAACCTTTTGTAGCTACTTCTTTGTCTTCCTTCCACTCTTTTTGTTTAAGATTTAAATAGTCCTCACTAAAAGCAACATAAACGATATCAGTTTCGGGATTCAATTCATTTTTATAGCCTTCAATCCTATGAAAATACTCATTTTCAGTTACATTTTCCGGATAAATCTCTTGTTTATATTTCTCAAAAACCATATATGCTGGATATTTTTTAAACTGTTGTTTTTCCTTCATCGATGTATTTGAATATACCGTTTTGCCATCAGTTGCATAGTATATCATGCCTTCATGCTCTGCTATGTTTTGCATGATGAAATGCAATTCTCTTAAATCATTTTTAATTAGCTGTTCCCTTGCCTTAGCTAGCTTATCTGCATATTCCTTTTTAAAAATTTCATAATTTTGTGCTTCACTTAAGTTTGGATTATAGCTTCGGGAATTCCATCGGAAAGAGTCGTATAGGTTATCCTCCTCCATTCTAATTTCATCCTCACTAATCGTCCCGCCGTTCAAAATATATTCTTCACTTTTATATTCACTGATAAGTCTTGTAAGACCACTAATTACAGCTTCATTTTCGATAATAAATTCCTTACTTAGGAAGTAATCGGCCTCAAACGCAGAACTATAATTAGCTTCATTTATGATTTCTACATCTATAATATTTTTCATGATCCCTGTAAAACAGCTGATCATGATGATAAACACAATGATTTTTGTTAAAACTGCGTGGCTAAATTTTTTCAATTTTATACCCAACTCCCCACACCACCTTCAAATATTTTGGCTCTTTTGGATTGATCTCGATTTTTTCTCGTATTTTTCGAATATGAACGGATACGGTATTTTCTGGATTATAGGCTGGCTCATTCCAAACCTTTTCATAGATTTCCTCAATCGAGAATACCTTTCCGGGATTCGCTATTAGAAGCTTTAAAATCTTATATTGTACCGGTGTTAGATGGATCTCTTCTCCATCAACAGTGATGACTTTGCGTTCATCATCGATGACGAGCCCACCGGTTTGATACACATTTGTCTTCATTTCAAGGCTCCCTAAAGTTGTATATCTTCTTAGCTGTGATTTAACCCTTGCGATTAGCTCCAGAGGATTAAATGGTTTCGTAATATAATCATCCGCTCCAATATTCAAACCGAGGATTTTGTCGTAATCCTCCGACTTGGCCGAAAGCATAATCAAGGGGATATTATGATCCTCCCTAATTTTCATCGTAGCTCGGATCCCGTCCATCTTCGGCATCATAATATCCATAAGAACAAGATGAATCTCATTTTCCTGGGTGATTTCAATCGCCTCAACTCCGTTCGAAGCTTTGAATATTTGATAACCTTCATTTTCCAAATATATCCCAATGGCATCCACAATCGCCTTATCATCATCACAAACCAAGATATTCATGAACATTCACTCCTACATATGTAATCAACCATACCATGTCTCCCCTCTATTCTTTACCATAAGAGAATGATACCAATTAAATCTTAACAAACTCTTTATGTAATTCTTAAGATTTTCCTAATATTAAAGGAAAAGGCCAGCTATAAGCTGACCGATGCATGGTAATCCTATCTTAATGAAATGAAAATCAAAGCATAATGTTTTCACATTTAACATCTAATTAATATTTAGAATAGTTATCTCAATCTTCCAACACCATAAAAACCGCACCTATTTATGGTACGGTTCCCCCCTATTTATCCGATACCCCCGATACACCTGCTCCAATAAAATCAACCGCATGACCTGATGTGGAAACGTCATTTTTGAGAAGGATATCGCCATGTCGCTTCTGGATTGCACTTCTTTACTAATGCCAAGCGACCCACCAATGATAAATGCAATTTTGCTTTTACCGTATGTCGCTAGGTCGTCTAATTTTTTTGCGAACTCTTCAGAAGTTAGCATCTTTCCTTTAATTTCAAGCGTAAATACATATGTATCTTCCCCGACATGGGACAGGATACGCTCTCCCTCTTTCCGTTTTACTTCTTCCATTTCCGCTTCACTCAAGTTTTCTGGTGCCTTCTCATCTGCTACTTCGATAATATCGACCTTTGCATAGGCTGATAACCTTTTTAAATATTCTTGGATTCCCTGTTTTAAATATTTTTCTTTCAGTTTTCCCACCGATACAATAGTAATTTTCATTTCCTTCGTACCTCCGCCTAAAAAAACCCCACTTTATATAAAATGGGGTTCTCTACTTATTTTATAATTTGTACTTTTTTAATCGTGCGGTTATCGATTTCCATAATCTTAAAGGTTAAATTCTCCCGCTCAATGACTTCATCTTCCTCAGGGAATTCATTTAATTCCTTTAGTAAGTAACCGGCTAACACATCTTCTTCTTCGGGAATGTCTGTATGAAAGATGGAATTTAACCGATGAAGCGTGATTTTACCGTCACAAACAATTTCGGTTTCTGTTAGCTTTTCAACTAAAGCATCGGTATCTAAATCCATTTCATCTGAAATTTCTAATCCAATCATGGATTCAATCACATCTTCATGTGTCAATATTCCCTCTGTACCACCATATTCATCTAATACAACCGCCATATGTTTCTTTTCCTTTGTCATTTTGAGAAACACCCATTCCACCGAATGAAATTCATAGACGAGTAATGGATCAATATCGCTAAATTGCTTAAGTGGTTTTTCGGGTTCTAATGACCATTGGATTAAATATTTAGAATGAAATACCCCGATAATATTATCAATATCTTCTCTATAGATTGGATATCTTGTAAATGGGTTTTGAAGGACTACTTCTCTTACTTCCTCATACGTAGCGTTGATTGGTAGTGCCACTAAATCTACTCGTGGTGTCTTTAATACATCTTTTACATTCAAATTTTGAAAATCAAGGACCCCACGTATCCGATGTGATTCAGCTTTCCCGAATGTCCCTTCCGAATCAGCAATATCAATCATCGTTCGAAACTCTTCTTTTGAAATAGAAACATCTTCCGGGTTCCCTTTCGATAGGGCCCTAGTGATGAATCCCGTTAAACTATTTAAAATAATCGTGATTGGTTTAAAAATAATGACAAAAAAGCGAATAACCGGATACACGATTGCTGCAATTTTATCGGGAAATGCAGCTGCTATCGATTTCGGGAGTACTTCTGAAAAAACGATAATGGTAATAGTCAGAATAGCGGATGCCAATCCAATATTAAATCCGTATTCGATCGCTATCGTTGTAACTAAAGTTGGTAGAAGTATATTCGCAATATTATTCCCTATAAGAATCGAAGTTATAAATTCGCTAGGTTTGGAAACCAAGTCTAAAAGCTTTTCTGACTTCCTATCACCGTTATTCGCTTTTGTCTGTAATTTCATTTTATTTGTTGCTGTTAATGCTGTTTCACTTCCCGAAAAGAAAAATGAAACAAATAATAAGAAAATGATCGCAATGATCACGGGCTTATTTCCTCCTTAAGCTCCATAAAAACTTATATTTATTTTTATATGATTTATTGGGCGCTATGAATAGTATTCCTTACCTATTCCAATTTAAAACAAATTATCTAAGAATAGTCGTACAACATCAAATCCTCCAACAAACGTACCAACAGAGCTACCAATGTTTGCCAAAACAACAACTAATAATACTCGTGATACTTTGTTTTGCCAAAATCCCTTAACCGTAAATACATCCTCAGCTAGATTTTCAAAATCCCGTACAGTTGGTCTACTAAAATAAGCTTGGACAATTCCAGAGAACCAACCAGCTGCCAGTAGTGGATTCAATGAAGTAATAGGAGCAGCGATAAAGGATGTGACAATGGCCAAAGGATGTCCTAATGCAAAAAGAGTTCCTAATGCGGAAAAGGAACCATTCCATAAAACCCAACTAATGGTCTGCTGCCAACCTGCTGCTGGGTTTGAAATAAATGTGTAAGCTATCATGGCAATAATTAGAATTGGTATGGACCATCCAATAATTTTTGGTACATTCGACTTTGGCGGTCGTATGGACAGTTTTTCTAAATCATGATTTTTTTCTATTTCCTTCGTTATGCCGGGAACATGTGCTGCACCTAATACAGCTACTACCTTGTCCCCAGGAGCTGTTTTTATCTTTTGGGATAAAAATTGATCTCGTTCATCAATTAATGGTTTTTTGAGTCTTGGGAAGTGTTCTGTAAATTCCTGAAGCATCGCATTAATTGTATCTTGTTGCTTCATTTTTTCTAATTCTGCTTCGGAAATTTCCTCTTTACTAAAAATACTGGCCATTATTTGCGTTAAAAGAATAGATTTGCCTTTCAATCCTAGGTTTCCCCATATTCTTGCAAACGTAATTTGAATATTACGATCTGCGAGAACCAATTCCGCACCAATTTCCTCAGCCGATTCCATCCCTTGTATCATTTCCTGACCGGCATTGATTCCAAATTGCTTAGCCATTCTTTTCTGGAAGGAAGATATGGCGAGGTTCATTAATAAAAGCGTTGCACGTTTCTCTTTTATCACTTTAAAAATGTCCATATCCTTCCAAGAGTTACCTTCTTTAATTGATTGGTACCGCGCTTCATCTAATTCAATACAAACTGAATCTGGCTTTTCTGCTTCGATGACTTCTTTTACTTGTTCGGCACTTTGCTTGGAAACATGTGCCGTTCCAATAAGAATAATTTCCTTATGATTCATATGTAAACGAGTTATATTCTCTTCCGTCATACGTACCTTCCTTTTTCATTTAAACATAGTTTTATTTTAAACTATATAAGCTAAAATTAATAATTTTATTACTCTGGGAATTACATAAATTGGTAAGGGGGAAAATTTTAGTCCGTAAACAAAGCGAAAAAGGGAATCCTGTTAGATTCCCTTTTAATTTAAATTATGTGTTGCAAGAATAGTGACCATTGTATCTTGAATGGCTGACATGGAATCTTCTATATAATTATTATTTAATATAGAGAAGATTAGTTTTTCACCATTTATATTCGTAACATAACCAGATAAGGTTTGTACACCGGTAATGGATCCTGTTTTAGCTCTTACATTCCCCTTTAGATTGTCCATTCTGCTTCGAAGTGTTCCACCTACTAATTTTTCCGACTCACCTGCTACGGGAAGTGAATTTTCAAACACTGTGAACCAATCTTTTTGTTGAATCTCATAAAGAAGCTTCGTTAATTCGCTGGAAGAAACAAAGTTTTTATGGGACATTCCTGAGCCGTCACGAAGTAGAAAAAGATTCGGATCCATACCAAGATTTATTATAGACTCTTCCATAACTGCAAGCCCCTTCTCCCAACTCCCTTCCCCATGAACGGCCTTACCCATCTCCTTAACTAACACTTCACCAATCGTATTATTACTTAATTTCATAAAGGGAAGTAACAATTCCTTTAAGGGCATTGACTGATTTTCTACTAATAACGTTGCGTCCTTAGGAACCGCATCCAATCGTTGTTCCAATTCCGATGAAAAAGAGATCCCATTACTTTTAAGTGACGATGCAAAAATATTTAATACATAACTAGTAGGGTCCCATACAGCCACCCAAGTTTTTTCTTTAGATGTCCCAATAGGTATATCACCTTCTACTATGATTGTATTCTCTCCGTGTACTCTATCTATTGTTAGTTGTTTTTTCTCATCTTTATGAACTGTTCTTGTCTGATTCAAAACTTTCACATAATCTGTATTAGGAATGACATTTACTTGGGCAACATCCCCTTGTCGTTTCCCAGGAATTATTTCTAACATTACTGTTCCCGCATCATAGTCCTTATCCGGCGAAAGCGTTAAGGCCGAAATCTGCGCCCCCGTATGAAATGGTTCGTCCGACCAATTCAGATCCTGGGATAGTCGAATATTATCATACCAAGTGTCATCTGCAACCAAATCCCCTTCAACTTTCCGAACCTCTAATTTCTTTAAATGGTTAACAAGTTCATCTATATCTTCCTTTAGTAACGTTGGGTCGCCTCCGCCTTGTATATATAGATTTCCTTTTAGAACCCCACCAACTAGCTCACCGTCCGTGTAAACCTTTGTCTTGAATTTATGGTCTGGTCCTAGAACTTCTAAGGCAGTGGACGCTGTTAATATTTTCATATTAGAAGCAGGATGCAAACGTATATTTCCATGGTGAGAGTATATTTCCTCCCCAGTATCTGCTTTCCTCACGCTTATACCAGTTATAGAACCTTGTAGTCGCTCATCCTCAAATATTTTATTTATCTTTTCTTCCAATGACCATGATGGATTTATTTCTGAGGTGATACTTTCAGAAGCATGAATCAATTCAATATTAAAAAGTGGAGCAAAAAATAAGATGAAGAGAAAAACTTTTATGTACCTTTTAATAAACATTTTGAACACCTACAATATTATTGTTGATAGTCGGAGAGTGAATGCTGATATAGCATTACGTGTACTGATATCCTGGGGATGAGTGCTGATATATGCTGCGTGAGTACCGATATCCTGGCTGTGAATGCTGATATAGCGTACGTGTGCTGATATCTCGAGTGTGTGTGCTGATATTTGATGCGTGAGTACTGATATCCTGGCTGTGAGTGCTGATATAGTGTACGTGTGCTGATATCCCGGGGGATGATTGCTGATATTTGATGCGTGAGTACCGATATCCTGGCTGTGAATGCTGATATAGCGGACGTGGGCTGATATCTCGAGTGTGGGCGCTGATATTTGATGCGTGAGTGCCGATATCTCGAGCGTGAATGCTGATATAGCGGACGTGGGCTGATATCTCAAGTGTGAGCGCTGATATTTGATGCGTGAGTACTGATATCCCGGGTGTGAATGCTGATATAGCGGACGGGTGCTGATATCTCGAGCATGAGCGCTGATATTTGCTGCGTGAGCGCCGATATCCCAGGTGTGAGTGCTGATATATGCCGCGTAAGTACTGATATCTAGTACACCAATGCTAAATCCCGACATTGTGGATTTTTATAAGTCCCCTGGCAAGCAATAAGAATAAACCGACCGCTTTATTGATTAACCTCTTTAAAATTTACAGATATGACTTCATCTGTATCGGGATGAAATTCAATATCAATCAACACACCAAATTCCCTGTTATTTTCCTTTAACCATAGTTTAAATTGTTCTACTGCGTTGTCACCTTTCGTCTTCTTCCCAACATGTAAATAATCAATAATTTGTGCATTTGGATATTTCTTACTCGTTTCTTTCATGGCCATTCTGCCCCATTTTGCATAGGAAGGAATCGCCTCTTCCTGTGCTTGAATTGGCTCCCATAATGAAAAAAACGAAATAGATCCAATCATTAAAATACATAAAACTGTAATTGCTGAAATAACCTTTCTCATTACTTCATCCTCCTCCCAATTTTATATTTTGCAATTCAACCATTTACTATGTAGCGTTTCGGAAATATTTTTCATTTCCCGGGGAATATCGACATATTTCTTGTAAGTTCTGTCGAAAAATAGCCTTTATGAAATAAGAATATTTGATTACAATACCTACTGAAATCCACGCCCACGATTTTTTTCTTATGCCCTACAAGTTATAATGATGATAGTAATCAAAATTACGATTTACCTTATCAGAGTCAAAACTTTTCCCTTATAGAAAGGAACTATAAATACAATGGCATCACATGAACCAATTAATAAAGAAACATTAGATGAATTACGCATTAAGATTACAAGATTTGGCATGGCTTATAAATTTGCATTAGATGAAATTAGTACGAAAGTGAATATATTGAAAGAGGAATTTCGTTTAGTACATGATTACAATCCTATTGAGCACGTAAATACACGTGTGAAATCAGCCGAGAGTTTTTTAAAAAAGTACAAAGGAAAAGCTTACCTTTATCATTAGAGGCCATTCAAGAAAATATTAAGGATATCGCAGGAATCCGAATTATTTGTTCGTTTGCATCTGATATTTATCGGATTAGCAAGATGATACAAGCACAATCTGATATTGAAGTAATAGAAGTGAAGGACTATATTCAACATCCAAAATCGAATGGTTATCAAAGCCTCCATATTATCATGAAGATTCCCGTTTTCATGTCAGACCGTAAAATACATGTGTATGTAGAAATGCAAATACGTACGATTGCAATGGATTTCTGGGCGAGTTTAGAACATAAGATTTACTATAAGTACAATAAGCAAGTGCCTGAGCATTTAACTAGGCAATTAAAAGAAGCTGCAGATACTGTAGCTGAGCTTGATCGCAAAATGGAGCATATTAATAATGAAATTAATATTTTGAAGGGAAATGATACATCAACTGATACGGAAGAACTGTTATTTAATCCGAGGGAAATGATGATACAGATGTTGAAAGATATGGATGTATCCGAACAGTGAAGATGAATTAAGAAGGATATCTATATAAATTTTTCCTATAGTAAAAACTAAATACTTTAAACACCCTAGCCAAAAACTATCCTCACATTTCTTAAGGATAGTTTTTTTATTAAAATATTTAGAAGCCAATCCTAAATTAATTGTCTTAATTTTCCCTAAACAGGTGAACCATTATGGTAATATTGTATAAAAAGACACTTAACTTAATGGCAGATTAGTAGGAGGATTTTTATTGATATTCATTGGCTTTGTCGTCATAGTTATCACACTTTTAGCAGTAGAAGGGCATCTTAGAAAGGCATCTAAACAAAATGAGGAAATCATAAATTTATTAAAAGAAATAAAGGAAAATCAATAAGCTAACTAGTGCAACGGTTTAACAGCAATCGATATATGGAGAGGGGTTTTTCGAATAAAAAGAATAATTATATTAGTTCTATTTACAGGGTTAATAAGTGCCTGTTCTAACAATGAAGAGGTAACTCAACATAACTATCTATTTGTAGGAGAAGGAAAATACTGGTCGGCTGAATTAATATATAAAGCAGAAGAAGTATGGGGTAAAGATGCCGATGATATAAACACGTATTCAAGTGAAGATGAGTATACCTTTAAGTTAACATATAAAGGAGATTTAAACGAAATAGCTTCCATGAAACAATTAGATTATGAATATAACGGTCCAACTGGAGGAGGTAGTTTATCGGAAACCTTTGATGAACCTGTCTCTGTTAAAGAGTTTACTTCAAGGGGTGGTGGATCTGGAGCGATTATGAGAAAGGATATGGTCGTTCATGTTGAAGTGAAATGGGACGGTAACGAGGAATCTTTTGAATTAGTTGTAAAAGAATGAGTGATTGTGGAATTACCTAATTGATCCCTGTTCAGCAGCGGGCCATTATCTAGAAAAACACTTTTGAAAGTAGGTTACAAAAATATGCTGATAATGAATCTGAATAACCAATCCGTTTAATTGAGAATTATTATCAATTGTTGTATATTAGATAGTAACGATACAAATAATTGAGTTAGGAGAAGATATAATGCAAATATATTGGACTAAAATAAATAAAATTATTGATGAAACGCCTGAAGTTAAAACGTACCTCCTTGACTGTCCGGAAGACTTTACATGGGAAGAAGGTTCCCATACACACTTCGGACTGGAAGGTTTTAATGCCGGAGATAAACCAAATCGCAGCCTAATTCGCCACATGTCCATCTCCACTTTACCACATGAAAATTCAATCGGTATCACAACACGCATCAGAGAGCAGTGCTCTGAGTTTAAATCGATTTTAAGAAACCTTGAAGTCGGCAATGAAGTTGCAATATTTAAAACCCATTCGAATGTACCACTTAAAAGAGAAAACAAAAATGTTTACCTGCTGTCATCGGGTGTTGGCCTAGCAACTTTTAGACCGCTTGTACTTGATTATTTCGAACGTGCTGACAACGTCAATCAAATTCATTCCCTGAACATTGATTCAGCAAAAGAATTCTTATTCCCTAATATTTTTGAATCCGCGCCTGACAAGAAGTTTACATCACAGTTTGTCGATAACCGTAAAGACTACTATGAAGAAGTGAAAAGTCTTGCTGCAGACAAGGATGGACTCTTCTATGTTGTCGGTAGTGATGAATTCCTCGTGCAGAACATTGAAGTACTACGTGAGCAGGGCATCAAACCAGAACAGATTATGCTTGACAAGCGTGAACAACAACTGCCTGAGTTTTTATCATTTGATTTATCCATTTAAGCGAGTCAAAATATTTTCTTGTTAAATACTAACTAGATATTCCATTAATGGGCGCTTTTCTTTAATAGGAAGGCGTCTTTTTCTTTTATACAAAAATGTTATTCGAATATTATGTTAGTATGGGAAGGAGAGATTAAGTGAGCGGGCAGGATTTGTTTAATAAGGAGACACATTATAATGACAAAGCAAATGAAGCATTTTGAAAACAAGGTGGCGCTAGTGACCAGGAGGGCGTTCGGAGATTGGCCGAGCCTTTTCTCGCCGACTGCATGAAAAAGGAGCAACTGTGACCAGGAGGGCTGTGATTATTTGAAGAACAATATTACATCAAAGAAGCATAGTATCATTAGCTATATTTCTTTGGTTAATGGCATTATTTGCTTTTTTATTGTATTTATAACGCCGACAAGAATAGCAAATATCGGGAATTCAGTTGGGGATAATATAACATTTTTACTTACGGGAACTGGCATCGTACTATCCCTCATTGGAATAGTTAAGAAAACGGAGAAAAATGTAATCCCTATTATTTCTTTAATCCTCTCATCGTCTTTCTTTATATTTTGGATCATTGTGATTATCTTATTGTTCACTGGTCAAATCAGCTTTGCTCCATAGTGAAAATAATTTAAAACTGAAGGGATATCGGGGAACTAAGCTTAGATTACTAAAATCCAAATTTTAGTTCCAATGTTCGGGAAAGGGGCTAATATACTTGATCATCTTTGTAGAAATTTTACGTGCAGTTGCTAGCGCATTACTTGTTTTGAGTTCCGCATTCTATTTACGACATTTAGAAAGGACTAAAAAACAAAGAAAACTTTCAACCCTTGAATTTACAATGTACATAACCATACAAATCGCATATATTTCCGTTGCAATCAGTTTATTGATTTCAGTATTTATTATTAATTGATTAGTGCTGGTAATACTGTTGTTTTGGGAAGTAGATTTATAATGGACTGACATTAAAGTTGCAGCTTATTTTTGAAAAGGAAATTGTGTAATCATTGCTCATTAGTTTTACTTATTATTATGAATTATGGAGCTAAAGGTCAAGTTTGTTAAGGAGTTAGCCTAAATAAATACTTTCAAATACACGAGGTGATTATGTTGGATAATGAACTCATAATAGTTTTCTTGGCTGTTTTTTCTGCGATTATTGGAGGCATGGTTATATTAAATACAAGGAAACAGAGTAAAAAGAAGAGATAACGGAATCCATTATGAAATGGCTGAACATAACACATACATAAAGTTGTAAAAAGACTTATAACAAAAGCTTGGGGATAATCTTTCTACTTTTTTTATTTTTTACTTATAAAGGAAGGAATAAATTATAGCTTCTTATGGGGAGGATAGTATGTTTAAAAAGAATATTGGAATCCCAATAATTGCATTTCTTTTTTTAACCGTAAAGCAATTCATTTTTAACAGTGACATTCATTGGGTTGACAACATTATTTTTTCTGTGCTTTTATTTTTAATTTATCCTATTGGGAAGTGGATAAACAAACCATATGATTGGAGTAAAAGGAAAAAGGAAAGATAGGGTGATTTTTCTATCGCAATAGACTGCTAATCTTGAATAAACGATAGCACCTTTCACCATAAGGTAAGTTTAAGTGAAATAGGACTATACCATTTAATATTGATCATTAAAAATACCAGTCTCTTTCGCATTAAGTAGGCTGGTATTTTTTCTATGTAACCATTTAAGATATCCACAAAAACAGGAAACACCTTAACTGCTTGTCAATGTTGTCCACCTTCAAGCATATGAATATAGTAATAATGTATTTAGGGGGTTGAGAAGGAGATGCAGATGACAAGGTGGGTTTGTTATGCAATTGGCTACGTTTTTATCACATCAGGAGTTATTAAATTAATTAATGGTGATTTTAAAATAATTTTTGCGAATTTAGGTATTCCTTATCCAGAACTCTTATTGTTTCTCGTTGCAATAGCAGAAATTGTGTGTGGGACTTTAATTTGTGCCCGAATGTATATAAGAAAGGCTTCGTCCATACTAATTGTTATTATGTTAGCTGCCGTTCTTCTGACCAAATTACCTCTGCTTTCAAGTGGAGCCTTCTTACACTTCTTATTTGAAGCTAGGCTAGATTTTGTAATGCTTCTTTTATTGTTAGCAGTTTATAAATACAATTAACCATTATTGGAAATCTGTTGATAATTAGTTAATAACAGCACTTTTATTCCACATTATTTCTATTCATCCACAAACTTATCAACATATGCACAAATGTTCGTAGTTATTTTGTTGCCGAACATTCTTTCTATACCATATATTGTATTTATCTACAGGTATATCCACACGCTGTGGATAATACCTGTGAATAACAAACAGCTATCTTCCATCCCGAAGATAGCTGTTTTCTTGTGTATAAATTTATGAACAGAAGTATACAAATGAGCTTATTAAATTCTTTCTTAAAGAAGGACACGTCCAGCGCCCAGCGACTAGCGAGGCTTCCCTCACCTCCGTACGTCGCTACGACGCACAAGACGTGCTAGTACAGGCGTTGCGACAGGACGTCGCGTTCTTAGCCTGTAAGGGCGCTTCCGCTTTTGTTCTTTATTGTGCTCCGAGTTCAAAAGTTGTTTCTTTTCGTTTTCCATTGCGATAATAGGTTACTTTTACCTTTTCCCCAATTTTCTTTTCTTGATATAAAATCTTGCGTAAATCAATCATCGACATTGTTGGTTTATCATCTAGTGCAGTAATTACGTCCAACTGCTTTAAACCAGCTTTATCAGCCGGGGATAACCGTTCGACAGTCCAAACATATACTCCGCCTTCTACATCCTTAGGTAGTTTTAAAGTATCCTTCCATTCCGCTTGCGGGACTTCATCTAGTGAATAGATTTCTACGCCTAAGTATGGCCGAACCACTTCTCCGGTATTCTCTAATTCATTAATCACTGGCAGTGCAAAATCGATAGGGATGGAAAAGGCAATTCCCTCCACCGCTTCTTGGTTAATTTTCATGGAGTTAATACCAATTAGCTGACCGGAAATATTAATCAGTGCTCCACCACTGTTACCAGGGTTGATTGCAGCATCTGTTTGAATTACTTCTGCTTGCCAATCAGATCTTCCATCTTGGTCGAAATCCTGGGGTATCGTACGCTCTTTTCCGCTGATTACCCCCTGTGTTACCGTACTTGAAAACATATGACCGAGGGGGTTTCCTATTGCAATAGCTGGCTCACCTACTTTGACGTTTCCGGATGAACCGATATCTATTACTTTTTCTACATTTGAAGCGTCCATTCGTAAAACAGCTAAATCAGTGAAAATATCACTTCCGATTATTTCAGCTGGGATGGAAGTTTCATTGTATAATACAACCTCAACTTCATCCGCACCTTCGATAACATGATGGTTTGTCACAACATAGGCATTTCCGTCTTTCACTTTATAGATAACCCCTGATCCAGTTGCTGCCTCCGTTACTTCTGATTGATGCCAATAATCGACATTTTCCATAAGATTCGATACACCAACAACTGCCGGCGTAACCTTATTCACTATTTCTGTTACTTGCGTAGAGACATCTACATTTACAGAAGTATTCATAATTTCAGCAGGAAACTCACCTTTCCCATTCTGTTCCGTTTTCACTTTATTAAAACTATCTATCCTTTTACTTTGTGGCTCGCTGAAAGTTGGTATCACTTGCACCGCAACGAAAACCCCAATACCTAATCCAACTAACATGGATAAAATCCAATTATATTTCCGCTTTTTTCTACGATGCGGATTTGGCGGATACCCGTCATTATAATAGCCCATATATTTTCCCTCATTTATTAGTAGTATTTTCTACACAGTAGTTTTCCTACTTTTTGGGAAAATACACGGGAAAAATTAACTTACTTCATATAATGATGTTGGTTCTTCGGGATCTGTATCATGTAAATCTATGTTAATTCCACGTTCTTGAAGGACTTGATCAACGGACATACGTGCTAAGTCTTTCATATTGTTATCTAAACTTAAATGAGCTAAATAAATTCGTTTTGTACGATTGCTTATGATATCTGCTAATGCTAGTCCACTATCTTCATTAGAAACATGACCAGAATCCCCTAAAATGCGGCGTTTTACACTCCAAGGATATCTACCCATTCGAAGCATCTCCACATCATGATTCGCTTCAAAGATATAGGCATCTGCATCTTCTACCGTTTTCTTAATTCGCTCCGATACATAACCTAAATCCGTTACAAGTGCTATCTTTTTGCCATTACTGCGAAACGTATAAAACATTGGTTCCGCTGCGTCATGGGATACGCCAAATGATTCCACATCCATATCTCCAAAGGTCTTAACCTCTTCCATTTGAAATAAAAACCTTTGATCTACTGAAATTTTCCCAATCGACTTATCCATTGCTTTCCACGTTTTTTCATTTGCATAGATTGGTAGATTATATTTACGTGCAAAAATCCCTAGTCCTTTAATATGATCACTATGCTCATGGGTAACTAAAATACCAGATAGATCATTTGGATCTACCTGGATTTTTTGAAATAACTCCGTAAGCTTCTTGCCGCTTAGGCCCGCATCGACTAATAACTTCTGTTGTTCTGATTCGATATAAAAGGCATTTCCTGTACTTCCAGATGCCAACACACTAAAACGTAAAGTCATTTTTCTATTTCACTCCGATTTTTGAACTGTTGCTTCTTGTTTAACATGTCTAAAAAGGGTTCAAATTCCTTTTCTTCTTCATCATTTAAAGAATGAATCTTAAAGATGTTATCTTCAATCATCGTATCAAGAAACGTTTTATCAATGCTGGAAAAAATAAATCCCTCAATAGCATTAATAAAGTAGTTACGCTCTCCATTTACCGTTACATTCCATGTTGGAGCAAATACTTGCTCTCCCTCTTCAATTAACCTTGAATAATATCCTAATTTTATTTTTGTTACTTCTTCATTCGGATGTAAATCGTTTGAATTATATAATGCTTCAATAGCTTGCATTGGCTGAATTAATGGCTTAGAACCTGAACCTTGGGCATCTGTTTTATTTAGTAAGGTTTCCGTATAATGTGTTATCTCATTTTTATCGTTCAAATAAACCAACAAAAGCCCTGGTCCATGCTCATTATAATACACCGTACGACCTTCAATTTGCTGGAAGAAAATCAATACATTTAATTCCTTATGCCAATCCCAATATACGAATTCGTCTGGGAAAAATATTTGACCCTTCACTAAATCAGATATTTCCTGATTGGAAGCATTCTTTGGAATCGGTATTGGCTCTTCCAATTGCGAAACAATAAAATTACCATTAATAACAACTGTTTGTCGGTCATCTTTATTTTGGATTTTTTCTAATTCCTTTTCGTCAAAAACCTTTTCTGAAGTTAAAATATAGGTTTCTTCTTTTACATTCATATCCAATTTAGGAATCTTAATGTTATCAGCTTCTAATTGGTCTTCGATTGTTGTTTCCTGACTAAATATAATCCCCAAATCTGCATCCTGCTGCTTCTGAACAAATTGAAAAACTAAATAGATGTTAAGAATTAGGAAACTAAGGATAAATAGTGTTTTTATATGGCCCCATTGCATCTCTTAGTCCCCCTTTCTTATTATGTGTCATTTTTACCGGACTTTTTGAACAACCTTTTAAGGATGAATTGGAATCCACTCTTTATTATATTGCTGCTGCATAAACCAACATGGTTCATAAATAATAATATTTTTATCCTTGTCATAAATTAATTGATAACCAACTTGTATATCGTTTATATCCTCAAGTTTATAATTTTTCTCTAGATAAACTAAGACCTTATCACTGGTTGGTAGTGTAACTTCATTATCATTAAGTGAGTTATTGCTACGGAAAAGCGGACGATTATACTCTATTAATCGTTGTCCCCATCTTTGTTCCATGATGCTTAAAGGACTAAATACCGGATAGCCATTATAAAACATTTGATAACGAATGACATTTTCATTTGTGTTCATATCCATTAATTTAAATGTTTCTGTCCATCCTTGATACGAGTTTATATCCGAAATGCTTTTATTTAATAAGTCTTCCGCAAATAGGGGTTCTAACGTTTCATTAATCGCACCTGGGCTAATATACTCTATTCTTGCTTCATCTTGCGTAACGCTCATTTGGCTACTATCGGTAAAATACGTAGTCCCTATATTAGAATAATTCGATTGCCTTACAATAGAAGGATCCGAAAATAACACATCAACTAAATTATTCGCATTAATCTTACTAAACGCCTTAGTTTGCCTCGTTAATTGTATAGGGCCTTCAGGAATATAGAGAGACTCACCATTTCCATTTTTAAATACGGAGAATCTAGTAAGGTCTTGATTATCTAAATAGGATGCTAATTGTTCAAAGTTCTTTCCATCTTGGATAACCGCAACAGCCTTGTCCCTTCCATCAATAGAAAGAAACTCAACTCTTATAACGCGTAATTCCTTATCCAACGTGAAATATACTTTCTGAAACGACCATATTGGTAATTCTAGATTGGTTACTTGAAATGTAAAAAGACTATCTAATATTTCCATTGGTAAAGGGGTAGGGAAAGTAATCTCCACATCATGTTCGTGATTATTTTCTTCTACCTTTTTCAATTCAAAATTAAATAATACCCATTGTTGAATTTCCTTGAAGAAATTACTTTGTTCTACTGGGACTGTGAATCCATAGTGCTGATTGAAATGGTGGAAAATAATTTGTCTTGGTTCAATAAGTGTACGGACAGACTCTTCGGTACCATTTAGACTAAAGTCTTCAGGCTTCGCATCACTTAATAATTGAACACTTGGCTGATAATTCCACATTCCAAACGTAAGTAATAAACTAGTTCCAATTAAAAAGACTAAAATAAATGATTTTATCGTTTCAAGTTTCATCTTCCACCCCTCCGCTTCTGATTCATCAGCGGAAGTGTAAAGAGAATCGTCGTCCCTTTACCTTCTTTACTTTTAGCCCAAATCTTACCGTGGTGGGCCTCGATTAGTTCTTTTGTAATGGCTAATCCTAAACCTGTTCCACCTAGTTTTCTTGACCTAGCCTTGTCAGCACGATAAAAACGTTCAAATATCTTGTCTAATTTATCATAGGCTATTCCTATTCCTTCGTCTTTTATACTTATCAACAGATGGTGTCTTTTCTGTTCTACTTTGAGACGGATTTTTCCGCCCTCTGGAGAATATTTAATGGCATTAGAAATGATATTATCCAATACTTGGGTCATTTTATCTTTATCTATCCAAACATAAAAGAGTCCCTTAGGTAGTTCACGTATAAACGTCAGTTGTTCTGGGATATTCATTTCTAATCGATCTACGACGTGATGAAAATAACCTATAAATTCTGTTCGTTCCTTATGCATCGGATATTCATCTTGATCGAGCTTCGATAATTGCAATAAATCATTGACCATTCTAATCATGCGGTCTGTCTCATTTTGTGCAACATTTAAGAAGCGTGGGGCAATGTCTTTATCTTGCCAAGCCCCTTCCGTTAATGCCTCAATATAACTCTTCATCGTCGTTAAAGGTGTTCGTAATTCATGAGATACATTGGAAACAAATTCTCGCCGTTCTTGTTCCACCTTTTCTTGTTCTGTCACATCACTTAAAACAGCAATAAACCCAGTTATTTCATCCTCATCATCAACTACGGTAGAAAAGTTAGCTCGAATTAATAAAGGCTCATCCTCTTCACTAAAATCGATAATAATGGAACCACTATCTTGGAGCTCCGTTATATCCACAATTTTATCTTCTAATTGTAGAACATCTAAAAAGTAATCCCCGATAATATCATCTGGATTTACGCCAATCAATCTTCCGGCAGACTCATTTGTCAGCGTAATGATTCCAGATTTATCAATTGAAATAACTCCATCTGACATGTTCGACAGGACCGAACTTAGCCTCCGCCGTTCTTCTTCGATAGTGGCATAGGAGTGTTTTAATCTACTATTTAAATCATTAAAAGTCTCTGCTAACTGGCCAATCTCGTCTTTCCCATATATATTTACTTTTTGTGTAAAATCTCCCTTAGCCATTGTTTGTGCTTGTCTGCGCATTTCCATAATTGGTTTCGTAATCGTTCTAGCTACTAAAACACCTAAAAAGGCAGAAACACTTATAGCTAAGATAGAACCTTGGATGAAGATGTCATTGATTTCATTTAATTGGTCATAAACAGTTTGTATTGGTGCTTTTGCGTAAATAATACCAATAACTGTACCTTCTTTGTCATATAAGGGTAATGCTTGCACATATACACGTTCTTGTGATTCCTCATCCAACATAATATCGTCTTTAAAGGAATTAAAGAATAATGCATTATCAATAATATCTTGACTCGTCTTCTTACCTATATCCTTCTGATAATTAGGATCGTTTGTTCCAATAATACGGCCTTGATTATTAATTACCTGAATACTTGTTAATGCCGTATCAACACTGATCTCCTCTATTATTTGCTGAACTTCTTCGTGTAATGTTAGTCCTTCCCCGTCTTCTGTTCTTTCCTTATTAAAAGCTTGTTCTAGATTATAACTTAGCAAGTCCATACGTTCACTAATCGATTCGGTATAGTTCATTAAGAGCTCATCTTCTAACTTTTTCATAAAAAAGGTACCTATTACTTGCATCGCTAATACTAGTAATAAGATGTATATAATAATGAATTTTAATTGTATGGAACGGAAAAAACCAACTTTATTCATGAAACATTACTCCTGTTCAGGATTACGTAAATAATACCCAACACCTCGTCGGGTAATAATCCAAGTCGGGTTACTTGGATTCTCCTCTATTTTCTCACGTAGTCTCCTAACGGTTACATCCACTGTACGAACATCACCAAAGTAATCATAGCCCCATACCGTTTCAAGTAAATGTTCACGAGTCATGACTTGGCCAATATGACGGGCTAAATAATGTAGTAATTCGAATTCTCGGTGAGTAAGTTCTATTTGAACTCCATCTCGAGATACGACATAAGCATCTGGATGTATCGTTAAATTACCAATTTCTATATCGCTAGATTCCTTTTCCGGTTCAACATCGGGAACTTGCTGTCTTCGTAAATTCGCCTTTACTCGGGCAATTAATTCACGATTACTAAAAGGCTTTGTCACATAGTCATCCGCTCCGAGTTCTAATCCTAATACTTTATCAATTTCGGAATCCTTCGCCGTTAACATAATGATTGGCATCGTTTGTGTTTTTCTAACTTCACGTAATACTTCATTTCCATCTTTATTTGGAAGCATAATATCTAATAAAATTAAATCAGGCTTTTCACTTTCTGCTAATTTGGTGGCTTCATCCCCATCGTATGCACAAATAACCTGATATCCTTCTTTTTCTAGGTTGAATTGTAATATATCTGCAATTGGTTGTTCATCATCAACTACTAAAATTTTCTGAGCCATTCTCTCACTTCCTTTTACAATTGCTTACTCTATTTTATCGTAAATTGAACAATATGTCTTTACTTGGGCTATTTTCCCCAAATTAAATACGTTTCTTTGTAACTTTGTATAATAATTATCTTATAGCAAAAAATATATACTATATAAATATATGAGGTGTTACCTAAATGTCCAATGCAAATTTGCCAATTCCTCTTATTACACAATTAAGAGGGAATCTAGAAATTTTATCTAACCAAATCCATGATGTACTCGAACATACCGACATTACGGAAACAGATATCCTAAATGATTTTGAAGAGATTCATCAACTCTTTCACGATGTTCAAGTAAATGCAGCATCTTTTTATTTACGGAGTTTTCTCGCTTCCTTTACCGATCAATTTAAAGTATTATCTACCGCCATTCAACATCTATCTGAGCGAAACCATGGAGCACTTATTGTCATCGAACGCCATGATCCCTTAGATTCCTTTGTTCATTCTGGAATTAACGTTCAAGCCCAGTTATCTTCCCCTTTACTAGAGTCTATCTTTTATACGGGGAATCCCTTGCATGATGGGGCGGTGTTGATCTGTAGCGATCGGATTGTCTCAGCAGGGAATGTTCTTCCTGTGTCAACACAAGAAGTCCATTTAAAAGTTGGAACGAGACATCGTGCCGCAATCGGAATTACAGAATTAACGGACGCACTAGTACTTGTTGTATCTGAAGAAACAGGTAGAGCCACATTTGCTATAAATGGTAGTTTATATCCTATTATGACAAAAGGATTAACATAAAAAAC
Organism: Oceanobacillus sp. Castelsardo; assembly: GCF_001659985.1. Taxonomy (GTDB): domain Bacteria; phylum Bacillota; class Bacilli; order Bacillales; family Amphibacillaceae; genus Oceanobacillus. The sequence goes on along the minus strand of NZ_LYCS01000007.1, from coordinate 114,191 downwards.
AGCCTATCACTCAGGCTGTTTTATGTTATTCGGTAAAAGAGTATAAACACTTAACTTATTAAATCTTGTCGTAGGAATGGCCACGTCTAGCTCTAGCGCCCGCTTTTGATTTAGGACATTGCTACAGGTGGGATATCACTTGTATTATATCGATGATCTAAGTCTACGAATTTATTGTACTCTTTCACAAAAGCAAGCTCAACGGTACCGACCGGGCCGTTACGTTGTTTCGCAAGTATGATTTCAATGATATTTTGCTTTTCGGATTCCTTATCGTAGTAATCATCACGATATAAGAATCCAACAATATCCGCATCCTGCTCAATACTTCCTGATTCACGTAAGTCAGACATCATCGGTCGTTTATCTGTACGTGATTCTACTCCACGAGATAACTGTGATAATGCGATTAGTGGCACATTTAATTCACGCGCTAATCCTTTTAGGGATCTCGAAATCTCAGAAACTTCTTGTTGACGGTTTTCTCCTGATTTTCCGCTTCCCTGAATTAATTGCAGGTAATCTATCAATATCATACCTAGACCATGTTCTTGTTTCAAACGACGACATTTAGAACGGATTTCACTTACCCGTATACCAGGGGAATCATCAATATAAATTCCTGCATTAGACAAAGACCCCATAGCCATCGTTAATTTAATCCAGTCTTCTGACTCTAAATGTCCATTACGTAATCGTTGGGCATCAATATTTCCCTCCGCACAAAGCATACGTTGAACCAATTGATCAGCACCCATTTCCAGACTAAATATCGCGACATTTTCATCCGTATTCACGGCAACACTTTGCGCTACATTCAGAGCAAATGCTGTTTTACCTACTGATGGACGTGCTGCAATAATGATAAGATCATTTCGTTGGAAACCTGAAGTAATTTTATCCAAATCCCTAAAGCCAGTTGGTATACCTGTTACATCCCCATTTTGCTGATGTAATTTCTCAATATTATCATAAACATCTATTAATACATCTTTAATAGATTTAAATGCACCAGAGTTTTTTCGGCTGGAAACCTCTAATATTCCTTTTTCCGCATCATTCAAAACATCTGCTACATCATCTTCTTTTTCAAAACTGGAAGTCACAATATCAGTTGCTGTTCGAATGAGACGTCTTAAAAGAGACTTTTCTTCTACAATTTTGCAATAAAATTCTATATTAGCCGCAGTTGGTACACTTTCAGCTAGTTGTGTAAGATAAACTACTCCACCAACTTCATCTAGTTGCTTAGCATCATGTAAATAAGACGTAACCGTAATGACATCTATTGGTTCTCCACGATCTGCAAGTGTCATCATTGCTGCGAAAATTCTTTGGTGTGCTGCACGATAAAAGTCTTCGGGAACTAATTTTTCTGAAGCTGTAGAGAAGGCTTCAGGTTCTAGAAAGACAGCACCGATAACGGATTGTTCAGCCTCCATATTATGAGGCGGTGTACGTTCATTCCATGTTTGGCTCATAGTTTACTTATTCTCTCCCTTTAGTTCTTCTTAGAAAGTTATCTTTTAGTTGAAGGTTGATTAGATGCAATGATATGGAAGGTAATGTGTTTCAAGAACAGAAGAAATCGGCAATACGCCGATTTCCCTTTTTTCATTTTATTGTTCTGCAACGTGCACTTTAATCGTTCCAGATACTTCTTGATGTAATTTTACTGGAACATTCGTGTATCCTAAAGAGCGGATTGGTTGGTTTAACTCAATTTTCCTTTTATCGATTTGATATCCATAATTTTTATTTAAAACATCTGCAATTTGTTTACTTGTGATAGAACCAAATAATCTACCACCTTCACCTGATTTAGCCTTAATTTCTACTGTTAAATTCTCGATTTTCTCTTTTAATTCCACTGCATCATCTTTCTCCTGTTGTTCTAGTGCAGCATCCTTTTTCTTTTTCGCTTCTAATGCTTTTAAATTACCGGAAGTTGCTTCTTCAGCTAGGTTATTTTTTAATAGGAAATTACGTGCATAACCGTCTGAAACATTTTTTACGTCCCCTTTTTTACCTTTTCCTTTAACATCTTTAAGAAATATTACTCTCATTTTGATTCTCTCCCCTCTAAATATTCCATTATAATATCTTTTAAAAACTCGGTAGCATCATCTATTGTTGTATCTTCTATCTGAGTTGCCGCATTCGTTAAATGACCGCCACCATTCATTTTTTCCATAATAACTTGTACATTCACTTTCCCTAATGACCTGGCACTTATTCCTATTCTACCGTCATCCCGTTCTGATATGACAAAGGAAGCAGTAATGCCTGTCATCGTAAGTAAAGTATCAGCAGTTTGTGCGATTAACACAGGGCCATATACTTCCCCTGACTCTGCTTTTGCTATAGCTATATTATCGTTGAAAATCTCGGCACGTTCAATTAACTTAGCACGTCTTACATATAAATCAATGTCTTCTTTCATAAATTGTTGGACGAGGACAGTATCAGCTCCTCTTGATCGTAAATAAGATGCTGCATCAAATGTTCGTGATCCTGTTCTTAATGTAAAGCTCTTCGTATCAACAATAATTCCAGCTAATAGGGCTGTCGCTTCCACCATTTTTAATTTCAAACTCTTTGGTTGATATTCTAATAACTCCGTAACTAACTCGGCAGTAGAAGAGGCATAAGGCTCCATATAAACTAATGTCGGATTTCCGATAAAGTCTTCTCCTCTTCGGTGATGATCAATCACCACAGTATTGTCCGTTTTATTTAAAAGACTGGCATCAGCTACCATAGATGGCTTATGCGTATCTACCACAACAATAAGACTTTGGCTTGTTATAATCTCCTCTGCCTCAAATGGCTCTATAAAATGTTGCCACAGTTCTTCATCGTCTTTTAAGGCATCTATTAAACGATGAACTCCAGTATCTACATCATTTGGATCGAATATGATATAACCTTTTGCATCGTTCGCTTTAGCAATATTTAAAATGCCGATTGCAGAACCTAATGAATCCATATCCGGAGATTTATGGCCCATAATAATAACATTATCACTCGTTTTTACAAGCTCCGTTAATGCATGGGAAATAACTCTAGCCCTAACTCGTGTCCGCTTTTCCATTGGATTTGTTTTTCCGCCATAAAAACGAACTTTCCCAGACTCATCTTTAATGGCAACTTGGTCACCACCACGACCTAAAGCAAGGTCTAAGCAAGATTGTGCTAACTTACCTAATTCAGGTAAAGGAAGATTACCTGTCCCTACACCTATGCTTAAGGTAACAGGATTATTCTGTTCCCCTATTAGCTCACGAACGACATCTAAAATATCAAATTTAACCTTTTCTAACTGTTGTAATATTTCTTTCGTTCCAACTGCTAAAAAACGTTCCTGTGATGTACGTTTTAAATAAAGACCATATTCATTAGCCCAATTATTTAATACCGATGTTACTTCAGAGTTCAACTGGCTTTTAGCCGTATCATCCATGTTCTGAGTGATTTCCTCGTAATTATCTAAAAAGATAACAGCTAAAATCGTTTGATCATTTTCATATTTAGCTTTTAATTCCACCTGCGTCGTTCGATCAAAAAAGTATAATAACTTTTCTTCTTTACGTATGATAGTGAGAAACTTTAATTCATTTAACTCTACCAAAATTTCTTCTTTATCCTCTTTTATCATAGGGATTAATTGTTCAGAAATGATATTCAACGATTCTCCTACGATAGAGTCTTTCTCACTTAATTTATTCATATATGGATTAGACCATTCAATATCGTACTCGTCGTTAAATAGTATAATTCCAAAAGGCATTTCAAGAAGTGCCTCTTCCCCTACCTTCTTGACCCGATGGGAAATCGTTGAAATATACGCTTCCGTTTTATCTATCATCGTTTTTTCCGTCCGAATGGAATAGTATAGGGAAGCTATGAGTAATATGGTCATAAAAACACCTAACACCCACTCGTAATACCAAATCAATACGAGCAGTATTACGGATAACGTATAGATTACCCATAAATGCTTGCTAAGTGTAGGTTTCTTTTGGATATTCGGCATAAATTTCAACTCCTATAAGGGGTTGTTCAAAAAATCCGGTAAAAATGACACTTCGACGTTTCTAGTTGGCGATAGCGGATTTAGCCGACCTTGGTCCTTTTTATCCTTCTTTTTGAACACGCACTTTAAAGCACCTGTCTTTTATTTTTTCCTCATCAAGCGTTCCCTCATATTAAAACCAATATCAAATATACCTATAATTCGTACGATAGTTAAAAATATGATAGGAAGTAACACCGTAAGTATAACACTCAAAATTGGTATAAATTTTGGTAATTTCTTATGATGTGTGTAATAAAAAATAAAGGAAAAACCTTGTATCGCTAATAAGAAACTAAGTACCACATTCGCATTTTGGATGATTAAATATACAATACCGGATGTGTCTAGTTCGAAAAGGGAAAAAATAATTACAATCAAATACAGCCCAAGTATGCTTGTAGGAAAACGCAACGTACGAAATGGAGGGAAATACAAATCCTCCTTCTCTATTCTATTTATCAGCTTATAACTAATCCATTGGCTAATGAAAGCTAACAGGAATGCCGTTGCGATTAGAAGCACTGGTAGAATAACGACAAAGTACTGTATTTGCATTTCCATTAATTCCTGAAACTGTTCTGTTTGGCCTTGTATCCCTACACTTTCAAGAATGGCCGTGCTCATTTCTACAGATTCAGAAACCATGGTACGTAATTCCGCCATGAAGTTAACTTGGAAAAGGACTTGAATCGCTACAAAAAGTAATAACAATCCAATTACAAAGCCGAATGCACCTCTTGCTAATGTTTCATATGCGGATAAGTTTCGATAGATTGCACTACCAATTATAATTCCGCCGATCCCCATCACGATAGGTACTGCTAAAGTGAAAACAGATGTAAACAATACAGTAAATATAATAGCCAATACCCAAATTAATAAGGACGGTTTCCAGTTATATTTTGCTGCATAAAGAACAAAAGGAACTGGCAACAAAAATACACTTATCATCGATAAAAACGGAACAAAGATAGTAATAAATAATAGCACCATATAGATGGCTATCATTAATGTTCCATCCGTTATTTTTTTAGATTGATTCATTATAGCACCTCAAATAATCTTCTATAAAGGGAAATTCGCCTATTCAATAGTCCTATATATAATAACATACACTACTGAATTTGTTGTCTAATTAGAGGGGAAATATAACCGTTTCATTTTTATTCTTCTTTTAAATCCTACATTCCATTATAACGCAAAAACCCTATTACTTTAAATGTTACATTTTGTAAATAGCATAATCACTATGTTAGGAAAATATTACATGTAAATAAAGAGGTTATATACGATTTTAACGAAGAAATCTACTATAATATAGCTATCATTAATTTATAGAATAGGAATGAACTTCATGAATTTCTGGAATGTATTTTTAAATAGTATAAAGCTTCCAAATAAAAAGGCCATGTTTCAACTTAATCGGGTGGGATTAGACATTGCTATCTTTTATATATTATTTATATTACTCATTACTTCCATTCCATCTTTCATCCACAATTTAACCGACTTAGATAGCTTTGGATCAGATATGAATATCGTTTTTACACTAATCTATTTTTTTATTTTTTATTATCTCCCACTAACGATTATAGTGTTTGGGGTAATCTTTCTTACGTCATACGTTGGAAAAATAGTTTCAAAAATAGTAAATAGAAAACTTCATTACTCCTTATTATGGAAAATTACTGCATTTACCATTACTATCCCATTTCTTCTATACACCATTATTTCCATATTTTTCACAGTAAATGACAGTTATTTATTGATAGCCTTTATTTATTCAATCGTTCTTTTATGTAGAATGATATTACACTATCCAAGAAAGAGAAATTAAAGTTGATTGCTGCCTTCCTTATGGCAAAGTTTCCTAAACGAAATAAAACCTCTAATCATGTTATTGATTAGAGGTTTTTTTGATCAATCCGCAACGTATGGTAATAAAGCCATTTGACGAGCGCGTTTGATTGCTCTTGTTAATTTACGTTGGTATTTTGCAGATGTTCCAGTTACACGACGAGGAAGAATCTTTCCACGTTCAGAAATGAAACGTCTTAATAAGTCAACGTCTTTATAATCGATGTGTGTAATTCCGTTAGCTGTAAAGAAACAAACTTTACGGCGCTTAGCACGACCACGACGAGCTGCCATGTAGAACACTCCTTCCGTTAAATTCATTCATTCTAAAATGCGATCCTTTAGAATGGTAAATCATCATCTGATATATCAATCGGCTCCCCATTATTACTGAATGGGTCCTCTTGTTGATTTTGGTTTGGTTGAAACTGATTATGATTAGGCTGAAATTGGTTCTGATTTTGATTCTGATTCTGTTGAAACCCTGGTGCACTTTGTCCTCCCATGGAAGAACCTTTTGATTCTAAGAACTGTATACTTTCAGCTAAAATTTCTGTTACATATACAGTTTTACCATCCTGACCATCATAACTACGTGTTTGTACGCGGCCATCTACCCCAACCATACTTCCTTTTTTCATATAGTTAGCTAGATTCTCAGCTTGTCGGCGCCATGCAACACAATTAATAAAGTCAGCTTCACGATTTCCTTGTTGATTCGTAAAAGGGCGATTCACCGCTACAGTAAAGTTAGCAACAGCAACCCCAGTTGGTGTATAACGTAAATCAGGATCCCTCGTTAATCTGCCTACTAATACGACACGATTTAACATCAGAACCACTCCTTATTATTAATCATCTTCTCGAACTGCCATATGACGAATAATATCATCACTAAATTTAGCTAAACGATCGAATTCATTAACTGATTTCTCGTCACCACTAAAGTTAATCAAGACATAATATCCATCACGATAGTCTTCAATTTCATAAGCTAGGCGTTTTTTACCTACTTCTTGAACTTTTTCAATCTCCGCCCCATTGTCAGTTAAAACAGTGTTGAAACGCTCAACTAAACCTTTTTGAGCTTCCTCTTCCATGTCTGGGCGGATGATGTACATGATTTCATATTTTCTCATCCGTTACACCTCCTTTTGGTCTTAGCGGCCCTCTTTGTTCAAAAAAGGGCAAGGAGCAATTTTCGACTAATTACTCACAATGATGTATTATATCAAACTTTTTTATAAAAGACAAGTATTCGAGAGATCCTAATTTATGTTACGTATTATTCTTAAGGGGAAGTTCAAGCATTTAAAATTAAACATTAAAGCGGAAATGGATGACATCCCCATCTTGAACCAAATATTCCTTACCTTCTAAGCGGACTTTTCCTTTTTCTCTTGCATGTCCCATAGTACCCGCTTCTAAAAGGTCTTCATAAGAAACAGTTTCAGCACGAATGAACCCACGTTCAAAATCAGAATGAATAATTCCAGCTGCTTGTGGTGCTTTAATTCCTTTTCTAAAAGTCCATGCACGAACTTCTTGTTCACCTGCAGTAAAGTATGTTGCAAGTCCTAATAGACTATAGGAAGCTTTAATCAATTTATCCAAACCAGACTCACTGATGCCTAATTCTTCAAGGAACATTTCTTTTTCTTCTTGCTCTAATTCTGAAATTTCCTCTTCAATTCTTGCACAAATGACGATTACCTCTGCATTTTCTTTAGCAGCATAATCTCTTACTAATTGTACATTTTTATTAGAATCGGCATCTGCCACCTCATCTTCGCTAACATTTGCTACGTAAAGAATTGGTTTACTTGTTAATAGATGTAATCCTTTTACAATTTTCCATTGTTCTTCACCAAACTCTAATGCTCGAGCTGGTTTTTCTTCTTCTAAACCAACTTTTAATTTAGCAAGAACATCGAATTCTGCTAAAGCATCTTTATCTTTTTGTTTTGCTAGCTTCTCAACACGTTGATAACGTTTGTTCACCGTTTCAAGATCCGCTAATATTAATTCTAAGTTAATCACTTCAATATCATCAATTGGATCTACTTTACCTGATACATGGGTAATATTTTCATCTTCAAAACAACGAACAACTTGGCAAATAGCATCCACTTGACGGATATGTGAAAGAAATTGGTTTCCTAGTCCTTCTCCTTTACTAGCACCCTTTACAATACCTGCAATATCAGTAAATTCAAAAGTGGTCGGTACGGTTTTCTTTGGTTTCACCAATTCCGTTAATTTATTTAAACGCTCATCAGGAACTTCTACAATTCCTACGTTCGGATCAATAGTAGCAAATGGATAGTTTGCTGCTTCTGCCCCTGCTTGCGTTATTGCATTAAATAATGTCGATTTCCCCACATTTGGTAGTCCCACGATTCCTGCTGTTAATGCCATTAAAATTCCACTCCTTAAGGATTCTTTCATATCGCAGATTTTTACGGTGGGACTCCCATTACTCGCTCCACCGTAAAAATCTGCATAAGTGCAACTAAAGCATTCGCCCAAAGGCTCGGCGAACGCCAAGTTTTCTAAGAACGCGTTCGATAATCTAATTATAGATTATTAGTACGAAGAAAGACAAATAAACAAAAAGCAAAAACAGGCATGATACCTATACCTATTTTTGCTTTATTTACCTGACGATTTATAATTTTTCACTCTTATACTATGCTATTTTATCATTTTAGTAAGATTATCGTCTATCTAAAACAATCTCTTCCTTATTCTGTTTCTGCTCTTTCTAGCACTTTTTTCATTTTTTTCGTAAACTCTCTTCTTGGGAGCATCACGCTATGTCCACAACCTAAACATTTAATTCGAATATCCATGCCCATACGAATGATTTTCCATTTATTTTCTCCACATGGATGAGGCTTCTTCATTTGTACTACATCATTTAATCCGAATTCTTTTTCTACCAATTGAGCCACTCCTTTTCTTAGAAAACTTGGCATTCGCTAATTGGGTTTGGTGAATGCCTTGTGTTTCACTTATACACGTACATTATTTCTTACCTGCCAATGAATGTGATTCTGCTAAATACATAGAAGTAAGGCTTACGTCATGACATACGAAGCCTTACTTTTCTTATTACTGGTTTTTTTCTATTATATTTATTATAACTTAAAACGAATGGAAATGCTCATCGATTTATTATCGTATTTTATTTCGCTTATCCCTTCTATGCCATAACGGGAATAACAACAATCGTGTTAAAACATATAGATTTAAAATACCATATATTGGATATAAGACACTGATTAATTGAGAGAATCCGAAAGTTGTAAGGGGAATCATAAGTAAAAGTGTTACGATAACAAGTAAAGAAAATGGTTGGTTAAAATACTCTTGTATACGTGTCACAATGCCTAACACACCAGACGCAGCAGTTGTTAAAATAGCAAACCAAAGCATAAGAGACATAAACACTAAAATTTCAAACGGATAGTCTTTCAGTATGGCAAACAATGGAATTTCATATAATAAAATCACATCTGCAATTTGAATAAGACTATTGTTATAAATGTAAGAGATGGCACCTAATATCACTCCACTACCGATGCTTGCAATATAAATTTCCCCTTTTGTTTTCACCTTATCCCCTACCGCACCAAGTACTGCTATTAAAGGTAAAATATTTAGTGCGGTAAACGGAAAGGCCGCTGTCCAGTTTCGTTGCTCATGCCAATGTGAGAACAAGTTCAAATCTTGATCCATGATAAACTTCATTAAAATAAAAACTAAACCACCTAATAAAATGGGTAGGATGAATAGATTAATAGAAAGCAAACCATTTATATTTTTTATAAATAATAAAATTAGAGCTATCACCATGATGACAATTCCCCACCATTTGGAAAAGTTAAAGGCTTGTCCTGTAGCCCCACTTCCAGCAATCATCACGACAGTGACGGAAAACAAATAGAAAAAGATCATAATATCATAGAACTTTGTTAAACGTATTCCGACAATATCCTTTAAAACTGGTAAATATTGAGTAGACTCATGATGGTAACTAACATACATAATGACCGCACAGCAAATGGTAAAAAAGATAGCAAACAAAAGAATGGCTAGTCCACTTTCATGGCCAAAAAACTGCCAAAGTTCCCTTCCCGACGCATACCCCGCCCCAATTGTTGTTCCGATGATCAAAAACATCCACTTTATGCCTGCTTTTATCATTTAATATCCTCCAATATTTAAATAATCCATGTATAGAAAAATAAAAATTTCCGTATACTATACCAATATGATTTTGGAGGATAAGCTATGAGTCTAAAAAGACGATTTAGTAATTTAAATGAAAATTTCCGTATGTTATATACGGATCCGTCCTTAAATATAAGAATGAGTGAAAAAATCATGTCTTGGATGCCAGAGATTCCTCGTGATTATGTCATAGTATGTATTGGCACGGATCGTTCGACAGGCGATTCATTGGGGCCGCTAACTGGAACCTTCTTAAAAGAATTAAAACCGAAACATATGACGGTATATGGAACATTACATCAACCGGTTCATGCAACTAATCTCCATGAAACAATGGAAATGATTATGGAGAAACATAAAAATCCCTACATTATCGCGATTGACGCCTGCTTAGGGAAAAATAGTTCCATAGGACATTTAATTGCTGCTAAAGGGCCGCTAAAGCCAGGAGCTGCATTAAATAAAACCCTTCCTCAAGTTGGTGACATGCATATTACTGCTGTTGTTAATATTGGTGGCTTTATGGAATATTCAGTATTACAGAATACAAGACTATCGTTTGTCATGGATATGGCAAGACAGTTGGCTAGTATTTTAGATTATATTGACCATAATTTGAAACACCACTACCCCATGTCCATTGTATTAAGAAGTAATTCAGAAGAAAAACGAACAATATAAGGTGAAAGCTTCAAACCATGGCAAGATTCGACATACAAGATGTAGTGCTGGCGTTACAATACGACATTGCGCTTATAGCCGACCATCTGATTACCTGCAATAAATCCACAAATACAGAACTAATTTAGACAAAAAGATACACGAATGATGGGGGTAACCTAGAACGTGTATCTTTTTTATAATTTATCCCGCATTAACTGACTGTAAGACCCCCACTTCAAGAATTCGTAAAGATAACAGGAATTGTAAGTGGGGGATCAACAGCCAGTAAAAGCCCGATTCGTTCAACTAACAATAAGTGGGGGTTGAGAAGAAAACCCCCACTTATTGAAGTTTCACTTTATTTTATTTACTAAAGTAACTGATATATGTAAAATATGACAACCACAGAAACAATGGACGGTAGTAGATTCCCAATTCTTATTTGGGTAATTTTTAGCATGTTTAATCCAATCGCTACAATCATTAACCCTCCGACCGCAGTTAATTCTGTAATTAGCCCATTCAAAAATGCCTCTGGTAAAAACCTTTCTATTTGGGTAGCAAATAATGCAATGAGTCCTTGATATAATACGACAGGAACAACGGAGAATATAACTCCAAGTCCAAGCGTTGTCGTTAAAACTAAAGAAGTAAAACCATCTAATATCCCTTTTGTAATTAATACTTCATGATCATTTCTAATTCCACCATCTAATGCACCAATGATACCCATCGCTCCAATACAAAAAATTAACGTGGCTGTAACAAATCCTTGTGAAACACTTATTTCATCATTTTTTGTTGTAAATTTACTTCCTAGCCAATTTCCAAATCTATTGAGCCATTCTTCTACATTAATTAATTCACCTAAAATTCCACCAGTTAATAAACTTAGTAGAACCACAATAATCTGCTCAGTGGAAAAGGCCATCTGCAACCCTATCAAAATGACAGCTAGTCCAATTCCTTGCATAACCGTTTCTTTCATTCTTTCTGGAATCTTCGTGAAAAACAAACCTATAATAGACCCCAGAATAATGAGCCCTCCATTAACTAAAGTACCAAATAACGCCATTCTCCCTACATCCCCTATTTCTTAAAGAATTTTTATTTATGAAGAACTAACACGTAAAAAGAGTTACTTTTGTATTTTTTGTTAGTTTTCCACTATTAAAGAATAACAAATTGTTTCACGTGGAACAATTTGTCTTTAAAAACCGGATTCAGTGCCGGTGTTTCAAAAATCAGAAAACTAGGGCATTCGCCAAATCTTATGGCAATGCCCTAGTTGCACTTATGCAGATCTTTACGGTGGGGCAAGTAACCGGAGCCCCAGACAGAAAAGATTTTATTCTTTCCTTACTGCCAAAATAGGCTGATGTCTTACACCAGCCCCTACATCCATCACATATTATTTTTCTAACAACTCAATAATTCTTTCTAGATCGTCATCTGTATAAAATTCTATTTCAATTTTGCCTTTACGTTTCCCTCGATGAATGGATACAGCTGTGCCTAGGTGATCGCGTAAAACGGATTCCCTCTCTGCAAGAAATATATCTTTTTTGGGATTTCCCTTCTTCTTAACTGGCTGTCTTTCATTTAAAGAAGAAATTAATCTTTCAACTTGTCTTACATTTAATTTCTCACTTCTTATTTTATTAACTAACGGAGTCAATTGTTCTTTATCTTTTAGACCAAGCAATGCCCTACCGTGTCCCATGGAGAGCTCTCCGTTGTTAATGTATGCAACAATGGTTTCTGGTAATGATAATAAACGGACCAAATTAGCAATATGAGATCTACTTTTACCTAATCGCTTGGATAATTCCTCTTGAGTGATTCGAAGTTCATTCATTAGATTAGAATAGGCCTCAGCTTCCTCAATTGGCGTTAAATCTTCCCGCTGTAAATTTTCCAATAAAGCAAGTTCCATCATTTTTTCATCCGTTAGTTCTTTAATGATGGCAGGTATTTTCTCTAATCCAGCCTCTTTTGCAGCCCGGTATCGTCTTTCCCCTACTACAATTTCAAAGCCTTTAATACTTTGACGTACAATGATTGGCTGAAGAATACCGTGTTGAATGATCGACTCTTTTAGCTCCTCTATTGCATCAGCATGAAACGTTTTTCTAGGCTGATACGGATTTGGCCTACACTCTTTAATAGCTATCTCCTGAACGGAAGCTTTACTTGCATCTTCGACTTCTGGGAATAATGCACTTATACCTTTACCCAACCCTTTCGCCACTAGCCATCACTTCCTTTGCTAATTCAAGATATACTTCTGCTCCTTTTGACTTTGGATCATACGTAATAATTGGTTGCCCATGACTAGGTGCTTCACCTAAACGGACATTTCTTGGAATGATCGTTTGATATACCTTATCTTGGAAGTACTTCTTAACCTCTTCGATTACTTGAAGCCCCAAGTTTGTTCGGGCATCCAACATCGTTAAAAGTACTCCTTCAATCATTAGTGATTTATTTAAATGTTTTTGAACTAATCGAATCGTATTCAATAATTGACTTAAACCTTCCAACGCATAATACTCACATTGAACCGGAATAATGATTGTATCTGAAGCAGTTAAAGCATTTAAAGTTAGTAAACCTAAAGAAGGAGGGCAATCTATTATTATATAGTCATAAGAATCCTTTATACTTTCTAATGCTCTTTTTAAACGAATTTCCCTAGAGATGACTGGAACGAGTTCAATTTCAGCTCCAGCTAGTTGAATAGTAGCTGGGATTAAATCTAAATTATTTACACCCGTTGAAATGATAACATCTTCAGCTTCCAAATCATCAACAAGAACATTATATATACAATGACTAACATCTGCTTTATTAACGCCTACTCCACTTGTTGCATTCCCTTGTGGATCTGTATCAATCAATAATACTCTATTTCCTAAGTGAGCAAGACACGCACTTAAATTAACTGATGAAGTTGTTTTTCCTACGCCACCTTTTTGATTAGCGATGGACATTATTTTCCCCATGTTGACACCTTCCTAAAACTATATACTGTATATTTTATCACTCTTTCTATTAAAACGGTTATTTTATTAACATATTTTTCATATTAATATAATTAGCAAATACTTTCCTTCCTACTGTTAGCTAATCTTATTACTTGGGACGTTAAGTTTCAGCTATATGGAACTACTTTTTGCTAAAAATTGATATATATATTTGTTTTAAGTAGATAAATACCCACCTTATTAATGTAAGATGGGTTAGGTTCAAAAATGTATAATTGCTATTTCTTTTTCGGTATTTTTACAGTTATTTGATAGTACTCATCAAATTCCTTTTCATCAGATTCTACATCCACACCCGTTTTGGTAACCATGCTCAATGATTGACGAATGGTGTTCATCGCAATACGGATATCTTTATTAATTCCCTTTAATTTCGGACGTTTCTTTTTTGGTTCCTTCGGTTCTTGCATTTTGGCAACTCGTTCTTCTGTTTGCTTCACATTTAATTCATTTTCAATAATAAATTGTAAAACTTCATTTTGCTTTTCTTCATCTTTGAGTTTAATTAATGCTCTAGCATGTCGTTCAGTAATTAATTTATTCAATAAAGCGTCTTGCACCTCTTTTGGAAGTTTTAAAAGACGCAATTTATTAGCAATGGTAGATTGATTTTTTCCAAGCCTTTGTGCCAACGCTTCTTGGGTTAAGGAATGCATTTCTAATAATTTAGAGTATGCGAAGGCTTCCTCAATTACGGTTAATTCTTCACGCTGCAAGTTCTCAATTAAAGCAACTGAAGCCGTTTCTGTATCAGTCATTTCACGTATAATAGCAGAAATTGTTTCCCAACCTAATGATTGAACAGCTCTCCATCTTCTCTCACCAGCAATTATTTCATATTGATCATTTTCATATTTTCTAACAACAATCGGTTGTATCATCCCATGTGTATGAATCGTTTGCGCTAATTCCTGTATTTTTTCATTATCAAAAATAGACCTTGGCTGATAACGGTTTGGTATTATATCCTTTACAGGAAGTTGAATCACTTCATCCGACTGGTAAGATTCCTCATCTGTGTCTTTGGAAGATGTTTTATCGCCCAATCCAAAAAACCGATTAAAAGGATGCACCACATTTGACACCACCTTAAGTTCTATAAGACTAGTATTTTATCTATGTAAAAAATTGTTTCACGTGAAACAATTTGTTTTAAATATATATAGTAGTTTCATAATAATAAATATTCAGTATATGACACTAATTATAAACGACTAGATTGATATTAATCTCACATTCTATTTTACCATATATAGACTTGGAAAAGCATCAAAAAGTTACTCTAGAATAAAGTAGGCATTCGCCAAGCCTTTTGGCAAATGCCCGGTTGTACATATGCAGGTTAAGAAGTTTATGTTTGTTAATTTTGTTCCTGAATAGGATAGTATAAAAATTTAGCTTATTATTATATCTTGTCTCAAGGAAGGCCACGTCCGGATCCAGCGCCTTTGCTCACTATAATGGCATTTTATTTGGTGTGCCAGGTTTTCTTGGATATTTATTTGGAGTTTTCCTTTTCTTATGAATCATAACGATGTTTCGTTCACTTTCCTCTTCTGGAAGTAAGAATGTATGGGATTCCTCTACCTCTCCACCTAATAAATCAATAGCTTTCTTCGCATCCGATAATTCATCCGTTGCTTGTGCGCCCTTCATCGCGATAAATGTTCCGCCCTTTTTAACCAATGGCAGACAAAGTTCACTTAATACTGACATGCGAGCAACAGCTCTAGCGGTAACAATATCGAATGATTCCCTATGATCCTTATTTTTTCCAAATGCTTCGGCACGATCATGGTAAAACGCTACATTTGTTAGGTTAAGTTGTGCTGCTAGATGATTTAAAAATCCAATCCGTTTTTGTAATGAATCAACAATGGTCACCTTTATATTTGGAAAGACAATTTTCAAAGGAATACTTGGAAAACCAGCTCCCGCTCCAACGTCACATAAAGTTTGTTCCTTTGTAAAATCGTAGAAAAAACTTGCAGAAATAGAATCATAAAAATGTTTTAAATAAACATCTTCTTCACTTGTTAGTGCAGTTAAATTAATTTTTTCATTCCATTCCACAAGGATTTTATAATAATCGGCAAATTGATCTAGTTGTTTTTCTGTTAATTCAATTCCCTTTTCCTTTAACGCTTCTTGAAATTGTTCTGGGTTCATAGAGTAATAAACTCCCTTATTATACTTTTTTGAATCCATCTAAAAAGATTATGTAAAGAGGCTGAGACATAAATATTTTAACCACATAAAGTCCAAACATGATTGAATGAATAATCACTCCGGAAATATACTTCGCTTAGATAGCACATTGATCATCTTTATAGTTAAACACTATAGTTTTGTCTCAGCCTCAAATTTCAATTAATTAGCAACTCTCGCTATATGTCCTTGCTCAATATACACAAGTAAAATAGAAATATCTGCCGGGTTCACCCCAGAAACTCGTGATGCTTGGCCAATAGACAATGGTTGGATTCTCTTAAGCTTCTGTCTAGCTTCTGTTGCTAAACCACTAATAGCATCATAATCAATGTTTTCTGGAATCTTCTTATCTTCCATTTTTAGCATACGTCCTACCTGTTCGATTGCCTTTTTAATATACCCTTCATATTTAACTTGAATACCTACTTGATCTTTAATTTCATCATTTATTTCAGGGTTAGGTTCAATCATCCCTTCAATATCTTCATATTCAAGTTCCGGTCTTTTCAATAGATCATATGCTTTTGTCGGCTCTTTTAATGGAGATGCTCCGGCTTCACTCATAATTTGTAAAACCGTTTCAGTTGGTTTAATCGTTACGGTTTTCAAACGAGCTTTCTCTTCTTCTATGAAACGTTTTTTATTAAGGAAATTTTGATAACGTTCTTCTGAAATTAAACCAATTTCATACCCGATATCTGTTAAACGTAGGTCTGCATTGTCATGTCTTAGTAATAAACGATATTCTGCACGAGATGTCAATAAACGATAAGGTTCATTCGTTCCCTTCGTAACAAGGTCATCAATCATAACCCCGATATAACCTTGTGATCTATCTAAAATAACGGACTCTTTGCCAAATACCTTTCTAACTGCATTAATACCAGCCATAATCCCTTGACCAGCCGCTTCTTCATATCCGGAAGTACCATTAATTTGTCCAGCTGTGAATAATCCTGGAATTGTCTTCGTTTCAAGTGTTGGCCATAATTGTGTTGGGACAACGGCATCATATTCAATCGCATAGCCAGGACGCATGATTTCCGCATTTTCTAAGCCAGGAACAGAACGAACGATTTGATGCTGAATTGCCTCTGGTAAGGAAGTAGACAACCCTTGTACATAAACCTCTTCTGTATTTCTTCCTTCCGGCTCAAGGAACACTTGATGACGTGGCTTATCATTAAAACGAACAATTTTATCCTCAATGGATGGGCAATAACGTGGACCAGTCCCTCTCTTAGCTCCTGAGTACATCGCTGATAAACCTAAATTATCATTAATTACTTGATGAGTAAATTCATTCGTATAGGTTAACCAACATGGAACTTGCTCAACCAAATTTTCCTTTGTTTCATATGAAAAGTATTTAGGGTTTTCATCACCCGGTTGAATCTCCGTTTTGGAGTAATCAATAGTATGATGGTTAACACGTGGTGGTGTTCCAGTTTTGAATCGGACTAGTTCCAATCCTAGCGCTTCTAAATTACTTGATAATTTAAGAGATGGACGTTGGTTATTTGGGCCACTTTCATATTCAAGGTCTCCCATCAACACTTTACCGCGCATGTATGTTCCGGTAGTTAAAATAACTGCATCAGCATAGTAAGCAGCATGCGATTCTGTAATAACCCCTTTACATACTCCGTCTTCAACAATGATTTCCTCCACCATTGCCTGACGAACCGTTAAATTCTTTTCATTTTCAATTAACTTCTTCATTTCACTACTATATAAAGCTTTATCCGCTTGTGCTCGCAATGCCTGTACAGCAGGGCCCTTCCCTGTATTAAGCATACGCATTTGAATATATGTTTGATCAATCATTTTCCCCATGATTCCACCTAGGGCGTCTACTTCACGAACAACGATACCTTTTGCAGGACCCCCAATGGATGGATTACATGGCATAAAAGCAATCATATCTAAATTAAGTGTGAGCATTAATGTCTTTGCTCCCATTCGTGCTGCCGCAACACCAGCTTCTACCCCAGCATGCCCAGCACCTACAACGATGACATCATAGTGTCCTGCATTGTATGTCATATGTTTCATCCTCTCTATTAATGTGTGTTAAAAAGTCCGGTGAAAATGACACTTCGCATTTCTTCGTTGGCTTGCTTTTCCGTTCCTCACGTATTAACTGCATACGTTCCAGTACTCAAAGCTACGCCGCCTCGAACTGCTCGGTCCTTTTCATCCTCCTTTTTGAACAACCTTTATTATTTTATTTTCCTAAACAAAATTGTGAGAATAACTGATCAATTAAACTATCACTAGCCGTATCACCAATAATTTCACCAAGAAATTCCCATGTTCTTGTCACATCTATTTGAACAATATCTAAAGGCATCCCAAGTTCAATGCCTTCCATCGCATCTTCCAAAGCCTTTTTAGCTTGATTTAAAAGTTGTATATGTCGAACATTGGAGACATACGTCATATCGCCAGTATCAATTTCACCAGAGAAGAACGTATTGGCAATAGCCTTTTCCAATTCGTCGATACCTTCCTCTTGTAATAAAGAAGTAGTAACCATTGGTCTGCCATTAGCAAATTCTCTTACCTTTTCCAGATCCAGTTTTTTCTCTAAGTCTGTTTTATTTACAATCACAATATATTCTAGACCCTTTACCGCTTCAAATAAATGAATATCTTCCTCTGAGAGTTCTTCATTATAATTCAAAACAAATAAAATGAGGTCTGATTCCTTCAATACTTGTCTGGAACGTTCCACACCAATTCGTTCAACAATATCTTCTGTCTCCCGGATACCAGCCGTATCAATTAATCGTAATGGAACCCCTCTTACATTTACATATTCTTCTATAATATCGCGGGTCGTACCCGGAATTTCTGTAACGATTGCTTTATTTTCTTGTACAAG
Source organism: Oceanobacillus sp. Castelsardo (assembly GCF_001659985.1). GTDB lineage: Bacteria > Bacillota > Bacilli > Bacillales > Amphibacillaceae > Oceanobacillus. The sequence continues at coordinate 95,212 of NZ_LYCS01000007.1, read as the reverse complement.
TGTATTCATTAAAGAAGATTTTCCTACGTTCGGCCTACCTATAATAGCAGTTCCAAGACCTTCACGTAAAATTTTCCCTTGTTTTGCCACTTGCAATAGATTTTCTATTTCAGCATGAACTTCTTTCGACTTTGTTCGCATCATTTCATGCGACATTTCTTCCACATCATCATATTCTGGATAGTCAATATTCACTTCAACATGCGCAACCGTTTCAAGCAAGTCTTGTCTTAAACGTTGAATAAGACCTGATAATCTACCATCCATTTGTTTTAGTGCGACATTCATCGCCTTATCTGTTTTAGCACGAATTAAATCCATTACCGCTTCCGCCTGAGATAAGTCAATACGACCATTTAAAAATGCCCTCTTCGTAAACTCACCTGGTTCAGCAAGTCTAGCACCATTCGACAATAATATATCTAATATACGATTAACCGCCACCATACCACCATGGCAATTGATTTCTACTACATCTTCGCGAGTAAATGTCTTAGGCGCACGCATGATGGAAACCATCACTTCATCCACTAATTCATTCGTTTCCGGATTGATGATTTTTCCATAATTAATCGTATGCGAATCCACATTCAATAAATCTTTTCCTTTAAATACTTTAGCCGTTATTTGAACTGCTTCTTTCCCACTTAATCTAACAATCGCAATCGCCCCTTCACCTATCGGGGTTGATATTGCCGTAATTGTTTCTGTCTCCATCAATGACCTTCACCTCCAACATTTTCTTCTCCACACTAATCTATATAATTAACATTAAATTTTTCAGTTACTAACATAATAGGATAACACATTTATTCAAAAGAATAAACTTATCCACAACAACAAGTATAACCAAAAAACAACAAACGGGTTATCAACATGTGGATAATGTTCTAGACACCTAATTATAACGCTGGATATAAAATTATCAACTATATATTTTTTCCATGAAAAAGCTTTTATTTCTGTCCACCAATAATGGGGCAATTGAAAAAGGGAGGAAAGATAATAAAATTACGTTTCCACTGTCCCTCTACTTCAAGTTCCATCTTCATATCATTATGAAGTCAATTTATCCGAAGAAGTAGAAGGCAGCACGGTGATCGTAAACATGTAACCTAATTCACTAGCAGACTGTGCAGGTTTAAAACAACTTGGGATCATCCCAAAAGGATTATCAAAATGGTGTAAGCCCCAGAGTATATTCGTGACAATGAATTCCGTAAACTAAACTTAGAACTAGAGGAAATAGAAAATTAAATAGTGGTGAGTTGCTATAGTGATGATTCTTTCCATGTATTTATGCATTCATCGCATCCCTGGGTTGCGCAAACGGTGATTATTTCCATTCATTCCGGTACTCATTACCCCTATGAGTTGCGCAACCGCGATTATTTCCATCCTTTCCGGTACTCATTACCCCTATGAGTTGCGCAACGATGATTATTTCCATCCTTTCCGGCACTCATTACCCCTATGAGTTGCGCAACGATGATTATTTCCATCCTTTCCGGCACTCATTACCCCTATGAGTTGCGCAACGATGATTATTTCCATCCTTTCCGGTACTCATTACCTCATGAGTTGCAAAAAACAATACAATGTTATCATCCCATAGAAATAAGCTCTGCAATTGTTTTGCAGAGCTTTAATCTCATTTATTTAATTCATTTTTTGCCATTTGAATCATTTCTTTAACCATATTTCCACCGATATTTCCGCCAATCTTTCCTGCATCTTTAGCTTTTATATTTCCGTTATACCCTTTACTTAGCGGGATACCGTGTTCTTTAGCAACCTCGTATTTAGCTTGATTAGGGTTATTCGCATTTGTTACTTTTGCTTTTAATTGATCAAGGCCTTTTCGGGCTTCGGGGATAAGAATTTTATTTCGATTTGCCATTTTCTTCTCCTTTTTCTCTTAAAAGTTACTCTCGTGGTAGCTTTTCGTCCAGACTATTTGCGCCCTCTCCAATTGTCCCTTCCATATAGGCATCGGAAACTTGTTCATGGGTTTCTGCCATCCCTTTTGAAGTCTGTTCATTACGATAGTAGTCCGAATGTTGATATGTCTTATCTCCTACTGATTTTGTTTTATTCCTTTTAGGCATGTCCAGTCCCTCCAAATTCTATTGTATTTAAAATGTTAGAGAGGTCATCTAATAATAAATCCATTTCCTCTTGTTCTAACATGACAGGTATTTGATCATTAACTGTAAGCATGAAGTTGTCTTGATGTTTTGCCAAGTATTCACGTAATTGAATAAGTTGAGTTAATGACAATTCAGAACCTGTTTCCATACTTTTCACTTGTGTTAAATAAAAATTATTACTTCCCTCTGGGAATTCCCCACTAAATATTTCTCCTGTATACTGCTCCATAAAAAAACCCCTTTTTCCATTAGTCATTATGCATAGTATTCGATTTATCTCGCATATGCATTCATAATCGAAAAAGGAATTTGATATTAATTTATGCTATTTTTCATTTTTTAAACAAAAAAAACCTTGGAGGGCCTCCAAGGTTTTAATCTTAAGATGGTTTAATTACAATGTGTCGATGTGGCTCTTGTCCATCGGAATAAGTGGAAACTTCAGGGATATTTTGTAGTACACTATGGATTATCTTCCGCTCAAAAGCTGGCATTGGCTCTAGGGCCACTTTTGATTTGGTGCGAATCACTTTATTTGCCGTTCTTGAAGCTAAGGATTCTAACGTTTCCCTTCTTCTTTCCCGATAGCCTTCCGCATCTAATGTCACAGTATAATATATTTTACTATGTTTATTAATGACAAGACGAACTAAATATTGAAGGGCATTTAAGGTTTGACCTCGTTTTCCAATAATAATGGCAATGTTTTCCCCATTTAACTCGAATGTGACATGTTTCCCATCTACTGTTGTATGGATGTCAACATCTAGATTCATGTTCGTTGTCCATTGTTTAATATAATTTTCAGCCTCTTCAATTGGACTAGGTAACATTTCCACTTTTACAATAGCAGGTTTTGCGCCAAAAATACCCAATATTCCCTTCTTGCCTTCATCAATGATGGTAATTTCCACCTGGTCTTTCGTGGTGTTTAACTGCTCTAAAGCTGATTGGACCGCTTCTTCAACCGTTTGTCCACTAGCAGTTATTTCTTTCACTTTTTAACTCCTCCACTATCATTGTTACTCATCAATGGTTTATTGATAAGAATAGTTTGGAAAATCATAAAGATATTACCAGTCGCCCAATATAATGCTAATGCAGCCGGGAACATGAATGCCATAACCGTAATCATAATTGGCATGACATATAGCATCATTTTCATCTGCATTGCAACTTGTGGGTTAGAGTTTGCAGATGTATTCGTTGACATCATTAACTTCGATTGGAAAAAGGTAAAGATACCTGTTATAAATGGCAAAATATAATCTGGTGATCCCAGTTCAAACCATAAAAAGCTGTAATTACTTATTTCAGAAGTACGAACAATTGCATGATACATACCAATTAAGATCGGCATCTGAACGATAATTGGTAAACAACCTGCAAGCGGATTTACATTATGCTCTTGCATCAACTTCATTGTTTCCTGTTGAAGTTTTTGTTGTGTATTCGCATCCTTAGAGCTATATTTTTTCTGAATTTCCTGTAATTTAGGTTGAACTTCCTGCATTGCTCTTGAACTTTTGATTTGCTTTACACTTAAAGGCAATATCAAAAGTCTAAGGAAAACAGTAACAATAATAATAGAAAGTCCATAACTATTATTAAATAGTTGAGCTATTTTTATAATTACCCATGAAAGTGGATAAACAATAATCTCATTCCATAGTCCTTCACTTTCTGACGTTATCGGTTGATCATATTCCGTACAGCCGGAAAGTAATACGATCAATCCAATAAAGGCCAGAAGTAATAAATACTTCTTGCGCACTTTTTTTCCTCCTCTGCCAAAAACACGGTTACATACTACTTGATATTTTATATTAAAAAGACATAACTTTCTATTTTAAGCTGGAAATTTTACCTTTTTAATAAACGTTCTTTAAATAAAAGATGAGTTAGGCTTTTTTTCACTTCTTCGTAACCCATATTTTTCGTCTGATTCCTAGCAATTATTACAATATCATGTGGGTATCTAATTTGTTGTTCCAATTCCTGAAAGGCTTGACGCAAATATCTTTTAATTCTATTACGTGTCACAGCATTACCTATTTTTTTACCTACAGAAAGTCCTACACGGAAGTGATTCTGTTCAGGTTTTTCTATGTAATATATAACAAGCTGTCGGTTAGCAAAAGATTTACCTTTTTTAAACACAAACTGGAATTCCTCGTTATTTTTAATACGAAATCTTTTTTTCATTCATACCACCTATCTAACACTTACAAGCTTGTCTTATTGTTTTAGATACCAATCAAAAATATGTACAATCTTTCATTATGTAACCATATATTTAAAAAACTTGGCATTCGCTATTAAATTAGGCGAATGCCTTCGTTATACTTTCCAATTTGCAGAAAAAGACCACTGAGTCAACAGTGGCCTATGCTGATAATACTTTTCTTCCTTTACGGCGACGTCGAGCTAAAACTTTACGTCCATTTTTTGTGCTCATACGAGCGCGAAAACCGTGTACTTTTTTACGTTTACGATTATTTGGTTGGAATGTTCTTTTCATTTATCTTGCACCTCCCTAAGGGAAAACTTCATATCTAAAGTTAATTTTAATAACTTATCTACCAGACAGTCTTTGTAATTATACGTAATATCTAGGTAATTTGTCAAATCTATTTTTTAATCTTCTTCTCAAAGTAGTATTTTTTCCTACTACACAAAATGAATCCACTATTTCAGATCCACCTCATTCTATTTTATCCACTTTTCCCAAAACACTTTTTCACTATCCAAATTTCCCTCACTTTTTATTATCCACAACCCCATCTTAACAAAAAATCGACAACTTTTTTCTATCCACAACAATTATCGACAGGTAAATAACAAAATATAGTAGTGTGGATAGTTATTTTGCACAAGCAGTAGTCTTTGTGGATAAGTATCTAAAAAGCATTGCACACATAGGTTTTTTTTGGTATCATATTTATGTTTTCACTTGTGGAAAAAATAATCGATAAATAATTTATCCACAAACTGTGAATAAGCTGTGGATATTTATTAACACCTACTATAACAACTTTATAAACATTTATGTGGATAACGTATATAACCTTATCTAACCTTATTATACTCATAATTTAACTATCCACAGACGGATTCTATAAAAACCATCCTATATTTTATATTCAGCATGCCTTTTCCATCATTCGGTATGAAATGAGGGATGCTTTTTCTGTCATTTTTTGCACGTTAGGAAGGTATAAAATTTAGCAAGTAGCGGTTCAGATACAGCTAAAATTTTAACGTCCCAAGTAGAACAAAGGCGCAAGCGCCCGTTTAGCAACGTACAAACTGGAGCACTCCGCAATGAGATAAAGGAAACATGCCCCTTCAAAGGGATATGCCGACGTTGGCCGCAAAGGCCGTACTTAGTCGGCCTTCCTTTAGTACTTTAAGTCGATGTTGACTTATCGTAGTGAAGGAGTGTGAAGTTTGGGACTGCGCTAACGCTTGCCCCACCAAAAAGATCTGCTAGTTGCTGGGCGCTGGAGCCCGACGTGGCCTTCCTTGAGACAAGTTAAAATAAGCGAAATTTTTTTATACTTTCTTATTCTTATAAGATAAGCGAACACATTCGCCAAAAGACGAGCGAATGCGAGTATCTCTAAAAAGGAGTGAAATCCGTATTGGAAAATATTGAGGAGCTTTGGGTTGCTACTTTAGAGAAAATTGAAGAAAAGATTAGTAAGCCTAGTTTCGATACATGGCTTAAAAATACAAAAGCTGAAGCACTAGAAAAAGATACGTTAGTTGTATCTGCTCCAAATGAATTTGCTAGGGATTGGCTAGAAAACCAATACACTGATTTAATTTCTGACATTATTGGTGAAATAACTGGATCACGCCTAAAAACGAAATTTATTATTCCGGATATAACCCCAGTAGTAGAAGAATTAAAACCTGTCCCTAAGGCAAAAGGTACAGCAAATGATTTTCCAAAAACAATGTTAAATCCAAAGTATACGTTTGACACTTTTGTTATCGGTGCCGGCAATAGATTTGCTCACGCAGCATCTTTAGCTGTTGCAGAAGCTCCAGCCAAGGCGTATAACCCTCTTTTTATTTATGGGGGGGTGGGATTAGGAAAAACCCACTTAATGCACGCGATTGGCCATTATGTATTAGAACACAATCCCAAAGCTAAAGTAGTGTATATTACGTCTGAAAAGTTTACGAATGAATTTATTGATGGGATTATGGACAATAAAACGACTAATTTTCGAAATAAATATCGAAACGTTGATGTTCTATTAATAGATGATATTCAATTTATAGCTGGAAAAGAATCAACTCAGGAAGAATTTTTCCATACATTCAATACATTACATGAGGAAAGTAAACAAATTATTATTTCTAGTGACCGTCCACCTAAAGAAATTCCTACATTAGAAGATCGTTTACGCTCACGATTTGAATGGGGCTTAATTACCGATATTACCCCCCCTGATCTAGAAACAAGAATTGCTATTTTAAATAAAAAAGCTAAAGCGGACGGACTTGATATTCCTAATGAAGTTATGCTTTATATTGCCAATCAAATCGATACAAATATTCGTGAATTAGAAGGGGCGCTAATAAGAGTTGTAGCATATTCTTCTCTAGTAAATAAAGACATTGATGCTTCCCTTGCAGCGGATGCATTAAAAGATATTATTCCTTCCAATAAACCAAAAGTAGTAACGATTCTTGGAATTCAAGAAGCAGTTGGGGAAAAATATAATGTTAAATTAGAGGACTTTGCAGCAAAGAAAAGGACGAAATCCATTGCCTTTCCTAGACAAATAGCGATGTATTTATCACGTGAAATGACAGACTTCTCATTACCTAAAATTGGAGAGGAATTTGGAGGACGTGATCATACAACAGTTATACATGCTCATGAAAAAATATCTAAATTACTAGAAAAAGATACAGATTTTAATCGAGATATTGAAGATCTTAAAGAAACTATTAAATCACCATTATGATAATACTACTAATCCACATGTGAATATTGTGAATGGAATGTCTTGATTATAAACATTATATCCACATGTGGAAAACTTAGTCCTTAAACGGCAAATCATGCTTATCCACATAATCACAGGTATTATTACTATTATTATTATATTTTTATAAATAAATAATATAAATAGAACTTCCAACTAGGAGGATTTTTATGAAATTTATCATTCAAAGAGAACAATTGATTTCTAGTGTTCAAAATGTAATGAAGGCTGTATCATCACGACCAGTTATTCCTATTTTGACAGGGATTAAGATAGAGGCTAAAGAACATGGAATTACGTTAACTGGTAGTGATTCAGATGTTTCTATTGAATCTTATATTCCACGAGAAGAAGATGGGAATGTGAATGTGGAACAAATCGAAGAAGGAAGTATTGTTCTGCAAGCTAAATATTTTCCAGATATTGTACGTAAGTTACCTGAGAAAACAGTTGAAATTGAATCTGATTCCAGTTTAAAAGTAACGATTCGCTCTGGTAAAGCAGAGTTTATTCTAAATGGACAAGATGCGGATGAATATCCACAACTACCAAAAATTCAAACAGACGATAGTTTTGAAATACCAATAGATTTATTAAAAAGTATGATTAAACAAACCGTATTTGCTGTTTCTACGATGGAAACACGTCCAATTCTAACAGGGGTTAATCTAAATTTAGGCAATAATGTGTTAAAGTTTATCGCAACAGATAGTCACCGCTTAGCTTCAAGAGAAGTGCCTATTTCTAATACAAATCTTGAATTTAAAAATATTGTAGTACCTGGAAAGAGTCTGAACGAATTAAATAAAATATTAGCTGACTCAGAAGAAACGGTTGAAATAAGTGTTACGAATAACCAAATATTGTTCCGTACGAAATATTTAAATTTCCTATCTCGTTTACTAGATGGAAATTATCCAGAAACGTCACGTCTCATTCCAGATCAATATAAAACTCAAATTCAAGTTAAAACAAAGGAACTTTTAAGTACGATTGATCGTGCTTCCTTACTAGCAAAAGAAGAACGTAATAATGTGGTACGATTAACTACGCTAGAGTCACAGTTAATTGAAATTAGTAGTAACTCACCGGAAATCGGGAATGTAACGGAAGATATTGGGGTTCAACAAATGGAAGGAGAAGAATTAAAGATCTCTTTCAGCTCTAAATATATGATTGATGCTTTAAAAGCAATTGAATACGATGAAGTATCAATCGCATTTACTGGTGCAATGAGACCATTTGTTATCCGTCCTGTAAATGATGATTCTATTTTACAATTGATCTTACCGGTAAGAACGTACTAAGAAAAGCTGAAGCGCCCTTTTAGCATAAGGATTTCATACTTTTTCAACTATCTTAAACAAAAAGGAAATTGGTTTATACTAATTTCCTTTTTTCTATTCTTTAAATAAAACGCTATGCTAAAAATCAAATATATGCCTTTTTAAGCGTTTTATTTTATTTTCTAGGGGTTTACCTTCCCTAAATGCAAAAACTTTAGTAAAATAGGTATATAAAAGTTTTAGAAGGATAAGAAGGTTAATAGACATAAAAGTGCGTGTTCAAAAAGGAGGATGAAAAGGACCGAGCAGTTCAAGGCGGCGTAGCTTTGAGTATCGCAACGTATGCAATTAATACGTGAGGAACGGAAAAGCAAGCCAACGAAGAAATGCGAAGCGTCATTTTCACCGGAATTTTTGAACACCTTTAAAAATACTAAAACAGATTGTGGTGAGAAACTTGCATGAAGAAGTAAAGATTAGCACGGATTATATTACATTAGGACAATTCATTAAACTTCTAAACATTTTTGATTCGGGTGGAATGGTTAAAGCTTACTTACAAGATGTTGGTGTAATGGTTAACAATGAGAAAGAACATCGACGTGGAAGAAAGCTATATCCTAATGATGTCATAGAAATAGAAGAGCACGGTTCTTATATTGTAAAAAATGAGGCCTAATTCATTATGCACATAGAAAGGCTAGAGTTAAGAAATTATCGGAATTACGAGAGTCAATCGATTGAATTTGATGACAAAGTAAATGTCATCATCGGAGAAAACGCCCAAGGTAAAACCAATTTGATGGAGGCAATTTATGTATTAGCTTTCACAAAGTCTCACCGTACTTCACATGAGAAAGAACTTATCCAATGGGAGAAGGAATATGCTAAAATAGAGGGTAGAATAAAGAAGAGAAATCAATCCATTCCATTAGAGTTTATTATTTCGAAAAAGGGAAAAAAGGCTAAATTGAATCATCTCGAACAAAAGAGATTAAGTGACTATATCGGTGCAATGAATATCGTCATGTTTGCTCCTGAGGATTTAACTCTTGTCAAGGGGCCGCCACAGATTAGGCGCAGATTTATTGATATGGAATTGGGTCAAATTCAGCCTACTTATATTTATCATCTAGGACAATATCAAAAGATTTTAAAACAAAGGAATTTCCTTTTAAAACAAATGCAACGAAGAGAAAAAACAGATATGACGATGTTGGAAGTGTTAACACACCAACTAGTTGAACATGCCGCTATTATTTTAGAGAAGCGTTTTATATTTCTAAATTTATTAAAGGATTGGGCTAGTTCGATTCATCATGGAATTAGTAGAGGGCTAGAAAAGCTAGAAATCAAGTACAGTGCGTCAATAGAAGTATCAGACGATGAAAATAAGGAGAAAATAGATACTATCTATTTTGAAAAATTTCAGGAAATAAGAGAAAAAGAGATAGAACGGGGTACAACACTTATCGGTCCGCATCGTGATGATTTAATTTTTTTAGTGAATGGGAAAGATGTTCAAACGTACGGTTCACAAGGGCAACAACGCACAACAGCGTTATCTTTGAAGCTTGCTGAGATTGAATTGATTCATAAAGAAGTTGGGGAATATCCCATATTACTCCTAGATGACGTATTAAGTGAATTAGATGATTATAGACAATCACATTTATTAAATACCATTCAAGGAAAAGTACAAACCTTTGTTTCCACTACTAGTGTAGACGGGATTCACCACGAAACATTGAAAAAAGCCGAACTATTTCGTGTGAGTAATGGTAGTGTCGAAATCTAACCTGGGGGAAGTGACCTTACAGGCTAAGAACGCGACGTCCTGGGACTCCGTTTACTCGTCCCACCATAAAGCGTTTGTACTAGCACGTCCTGTGTGTCGTAGAAAGGATTTGGAAAAATGTTTATCCATATTGGAAACGGTAATGTTATTCGAACTAGAGATGTAATAGCGATTGTTGATTATCAAATCATTTCTTCGTCTGTGATTATGGAAGAAATGATACAAGCTTGGAAAAAGGAAAAGAAAATAATAGGTCCAATAAGCAATGCGAAATCAATTATTATAACAAAAAATGAAGTTTATTACACGGCAGTTTCCGTTTCAACACTAAAAAAACGTACTAGTATTAAGCAAGGGATTAGTAACGAAAAAGATTTTTCAGACGAAATCCCTCTATAAATGTAAATAAATTCATGATTTCTATCATTTAATCGAGGTTTGAACAACCTCTTAAAATAGATTTAGTTTTCATAAGAAATGAGTGTGAGAGATATGGCAATGGAAGAAAATACAACAACAGAACAAGCTTATGATGCTGATCAAATACAAGTCTTAGAAGGGTTAGAAGCCGTTCGAAAAAGACCCGGAATGTATATTGGTTCTACATCTGAACGTGGATTGCATCATCTTGTTTGGGAAATTGTTGATAATAGTATCGATGAAGCCTTGGCTGGATATTGTGATCATATTGAGATTGCTATTGAAAAAGATAACAGTATTACGGTTAAAGATAATGGGCGTGGTATTCCAGTAGATATTCAGAAGAAGACAGGTAGACCAGCGTTAGAAGTTATTATGACGGTTCTCCATGCTGGTGGTAAATTTGGCGGTGGCGGATATAAGGTGTCAGGTGGACTTCATGGAGTTGGTGCATCGGTTGTTAATGCCTTATCTGCTAATATGGAGGTCTATGTTCATCGTGACGGAAATATTCACTTCCAAGGTTATGAAAAAGGGATTCCACAAAATGATATTAAAGTAATTGGGGAAACCGATATAACAGGTACGGTTACCCATTTTAGGCCAGATCCAGAAATTTTTACTGAAACATTAGAATATAACTTTGAAACATTAACCCAACGTGTTCGTGAATTAGCTTTCTTAAATAAAGGATTAAGAATATCCCTTGAAGATAAAAGGGACGATCAAGAACCCGTAAGTTTTCATTATGAAGGTGGAATTAAATCTTATGTTGAATATATAAACAGCAAAAAAGAAGTATTACATGAGCCTTTTTATTCTGAAGGAGAAGACCAAGGAATTGCTGTAGAGGTTTCTGTTCAATATAATGACGGATTTGCTACAAATATATACTCATTTGCTAACAATATCCACACGTATGAAGGCGGAACACACGAAGTTGGATTTAGAACAGGGTTAACCCGTGTAATCAATGATTATGCACGTAAAAGTAACTTAATCAAAGAGGGAGAAGCCAATCTTACTGGAGATGATGTAAGAGAAGGAATTACTGCCATTGTTTCTATCAAACATCCTAACCCACAATTTGAAGGACAAACGAAAACAAAACTTGGAAATAGTGAAGTAAGAACGGTAACGGATTCTGTTTTCAGTGATAAATTTTCTACATTTCTTTATGAAAACCCTAGTGTTGCAAAAATCATTGTAGAAAAAGGATTAATGGCATCAAGAGCCCGTATGGCAGCTAAAAAGGCACGTGAATTAACGAGAAGAAAAGGTGCCTTAGATGTGTCAAGTTTACCTGGTAAGCTAGCCGATTGTTCTTCTAGAGACGCATCCATCAGTGAACTTTATATTGTGGAGGGGGACTCAGCTGGTGGTTCTGCTAAATCGGGGCGAGACCGTCATTTCCAAGCTATCCTTCCTTTACGTGGGAAAATTTTAAACGTAGAAAAGGCACGTTTAGACCGGATACTTTCAAATAATGAAGTTCGTGCGATGATTACAGCTTTAGGGACTGGGATTTCTGAGGACTTTGATATATCCAAAGCAAGGTACCATAAAGTAGTTATCATGACGGATGCTGACGTAGATGGAGCACATATACGTACATTACTATTAACCTTTTTCTATCGTTATATGCGTCCATTAATCGAATATGGATATATTTATATTGCGCAACCCCCTTTATATCAGATAAAACAAGGGAAAACACTGCACTATGTTTATGATGACAAGGAATTACAACAAATCGTAGAGGAATTACCTCAAAATCCAAAACCTGGGATCCAGCGTTATAAAGGTCTTGGTGAAATGAATGCAGAACAATTATGGGATACCACAATGGATCCAGAAAAACGTACATTACTAAGAGTGGAATTAGAAGATGCCATTGATGCGGATCAGGTATTTGATATGTTAATGGGCGATAAAGTAGAACCAAGACGGCAATTTATTGAAGAAAATGCGCAGTATGTGAAGAATTTAGATATTTAAATAGATAGGTAAGGTAGAAGTAAAGGTAGATATATGAATGAGCAAATTAGCTCATTCTTTTATACGTTGGAAGGGATAAATTTAAGCGAGAAGCGAATTCGGTGTAGCATAAATTTTAATGTTCCAACTATAAGAAAGACGAACATTCACTAAAGGACGTGCGAATGTGAGTTTTTCCAATGTTTACTCTTTAGCTTTTCATAGGAGGTATAAAACATATGGCTGAAGGAAGCCGTCCTAGTGTACAGGATATTAATATTAGTAAAGAAATGCGAACATCTTTCTTAGATTATGCGATGAGTGTTATTGTATCACGTGCTCTCCCAGATGTTAGGGATGGGATGAAGCCAGTGCATCGCAGAATTTTATATGCGATGAATGATTTAGGTATGCATTCAGATAAAGCTCATAAAAAGTCTGCGCGTATCGTTGGTGAAGTAATTGGTAAATATCATCCACATGGTGATTCAGCAGTTTACGAAACAATGGTGCGTATGGCACAGGATTTTAGTTATCGTTATATGCTTGTAGATGGCCATGGTAACTTTGGATCTGTTGATGGAGACTCTGCCGCTGCCATGCGTTATACAGAAGCAAGAATGTCCAAAATATCGATGGAATTAGTTCGTGATATTAACAAAGATACCATTGATTATCAAGATAACTATGATGGATCGGAACGTGAACCAGTTGTATTTCCATCTCGCTTTCCTAATTTATTAGTCAATGGAACCTCAGGAATAGCCGTTGGAATGGCGACCAATATTCCTCCACATAATCTGGGAGAGACCATTGATGCGGTATTAGCATTAAGTAAAGATCCAGACATTACCATTGAGGACATTATGGAGAACTATTTGCCAGGACCCGATTTCCCTACTGCTGGACAAATTCTTGGTAGAAGTGGTATCCGTAAAGCCTATGAAACAGGTAAAGGCTCTATTACGGTTCGAGCAAAAGCTGATATCGAAGAACATGCGAATGGGAAGTCTTCCATTATCGTTACAGAAATACCTTATCAAGTGAACAAAGCTAAATTAGTTGAGAAAATAGCAGAACTTGTTCGTGATAAACGAATTGATGGTATTACGGACCTTAGAGATGAGTCTGACCGTAATGGAATGCGAATCGTAGTGGAATTGCGTAGAGATGCAAATGCGAATGTTGTTTTAAATAATTTATATAAACAGACCTCTATGCAAACAACATTCGGCGTAAATACACTAGCACTTGTTGATGGCCAGCCTAAAGTCTTGAACATCAAAGAGTGCTTAGTACATTATTTAAATCACCAAAGAGTGATTATTAGAAGAAGAACGGAATTTGAATTAAGGAAAGCAGAGGCACGTGCCCATATTTTAGAGGGACTGCGTATTGCTTTAGACCATATCGACGAAGTAATTACGTTAATCCGCAATTCGAAGACAACGGAAATTGCACGTACAGGTTTAATGGAAACATTCCATCTATCTGAAAAACAGGCACAAGCAATCTTGGATATGCGTTTACAACGTTTAACAGGATTAGAACGAGATAAAATTGAAGAAGAATATGCTGAGTTGCAAAAATTGATTGCTGAATTAAAAGCTATTTTAGCAGATGATGAAAAAATCCTTGAAATTATCCGGGAAGAGCTATTAGAAATTAAGGATAAATATAATGATGATCGACGTACTGAAATTGTTATTGGTGGTAGTGACTTCTTTGAAGATGAAGACCTTATTCCGGAAGAAAATATCGTTATTACATTGACTCATAAGGGATATATTAAACGTCTTCCATCCTCCACCTACCGTACGCAAAAACGTGGTGGTCGTGGAATCCAAGGTATGGGTACCAATGAAGATGATTTTGTAGAACATTTAGTTTCGACATCTACCCATGATACGGTTCTATTCTTTACGAATAAAGGTAAAGTTTATAAAGCTAGGGGATATGAGGTTCCTGAGTTTTCGAGAACAGCAAAAGGTATACCAATCATTAACATGCTTCAAGTAGAAAGTGGAGAATGGGTAAATGCTGTCATCTCGGTAAGTGAGTATAAGGAAGATGCTTATCTATTCTTTACCACCAAATTTGGTGTTACGAAACGAACATCCTTATCTATGTTTGCTAATATCCGTAAAGGTGGGCTTATTGCTGTTGGATTACGTGAAGATGATGAACTCATCTCTGTTAAGTTAACCAATGGAAGTAAAGATATTATGATTGCTACGAAACATGGATATCTCATTCGCTTTGAGGAAACACAAATTAGAGCAATGGGTAGAACTGCTGCGGGTGTAAGAGGTATATCGTTACGTGATGACGATGAAGTTGTTTCGATGGAAGTACTAGAAGAAGGCTCCCATATTCTTCATGTTACAAATAAAGGATATGGGAAACAAACACCGGAATCTGAATATCGAAGAATTAACCGTGGTGGTAAAGGTGTTATTACATGTAAGTTAAACGATAAAACAGGACATGTCTCTGCTGTTAAGACAGTGAACGGTGAAGAGGATTTAATGGTAATTACTGTAGGAGGCGTACTCATTCGTATTCCAGTAGAAGATATTTCTATAACGGGAAGAAGCACGATGGGCGTTCGACTCATTCGCTTACATGATGATGAAGAAGTAGCTACTGTAGCTAAAATTGAACAAGAGGAAGAAGAAGGAAATGATTCCGAAAATGAAGATGCTACTGAATTAGAGTCTAATGAGAATATAGAAACAGATAACAATATAGACGAATAATGAAAAAGAGGCTGGGACATAACTAAAGTGTTTAACCCTAAAGACGAACAATTCGCTATCTAAGCGAAGTATATTTCCGGAGCGATTATTCGCTCAATCATGTTCGGTTATCAAGTGGTTAAAATGCTTTTGTCCCAGCCTCTTTTTTTGGCAGATAAGAAAGTATAAACTTTCTTATCCTGCCTTAGTTTTCTAACAGCTAGGAAGGAATGAAATTTTCCACCTACTGTTTAATCTTAAGCCTTTTAAATAAACTGGGGGAATCTATATGCAGGTAAAGCCTTCACAACTTGTGCCAGGATGTATCGTATTAAAAGATGTTTACGGAAAAACAAAAACTCCTATTGTTCCTAAAAATACAGTACTAACCGAAAAACATATTGAAATATTAAAAGGGTTTCTTATTGAATCAATAACAGTCGCATCAGATTTGAATGACGGCACTACCTTTAACCCACTACCAGTAGAAAAAGAGGTTAACGAAGAGAAAAGCTACGATAAAAAAACAAGTTCAACAGAAATTCCCTTTTCCCAACACTTTCTAAAGGTAGTATCAAATTATAAGCAATTATATCAAGAGATACAAAGTGGACTACACCTTGATATATTGCGTGTTAGGAAGCTAATTACCCCATTATTAGAAAGGATCGAAGAGGTAGATCAATTTGTCCATGTCCTTTCCAAATTCGGAAACAGAAACGAATATTTATATATTCATAGTGTTGCTGTTTCTATACTAGCCTCTTATTTAGCCAGAAAACTTAATTATGAAAAGACTGAATGGGTACAAATAGGGATAGCCGGGCTTTTGAGTGATAGCGGCATGGCAAAAATAGACCAAAACATTGTTTTCCGTAAAGGGGAAATATATAAAGGCGAATATGAAAATGAGATAACAAAACACCCTACTTATTCCTACCGACTTGTTGAACCGATTTCTACGCTTAAGGACGAAGTAAAACTTGCTATATTACAACATCATGAACGATTGGATGGAAGTGGTTATCCATTAGGTGTGAAGATGGAGAAGATACATAAATATGCACAGATTATTGCTGTTTGTGATGTTTATCATGCTACGATAAGCGACCGATTAAGTAAGGAAAAGAAATCCCTTTATCAAGCAGTGGAAGAGCTTGAAAAGGATAGGATAACAAAATTTAATTCCAAATTGGTTAATAGATTCGCACAGCTTATGATAAATCTTAAAATAGGGGCAAAAGTGAAATTATCGAATCAACAAGTAGGAGAAATCGTTTATATGAATCCTTCTTACAAAACACGACCAATGGTACGAATGGATCAAACAAATGAAATAATAGCGCTGCAAAACTTTCCTAATCTTTATATTGAAGAGAAGCTTTAGAGAAATAGAAAAGGCAATTTGTTAGTAAAACTACTACGAATTGCCATATTTAATTGTTCTTATGCACATTTTCATATAATTCATTTTCTAGTATCTTTGGGATTTTTTCTGCTGTTATGTCTAGGAATTGTAAGATAAAAGGGTAATCTAGTTCCGGCTTTGATGATAATAAGTCACCCCACCATTCTGCCTCATAACGACAAAGCATACTTAAGTTATATAGAAGTAAATAGTGAATCATAACTTCGGATATGGGTAGAAAATGTTTTCTGTTAAGCGGGAAATAGATTGTTTCATCATTCATGTGTTTGTAAAAAGGCCCATTAAATGACTCTAGGCTTTCATCTAACTGAACGGTAATAACGGATTTACGCTCTTCAATATGGGTCATCTTTGATAAATAGGGTCCAATTCGCTTGAGAAAGGAATCCTTCGTAATATGATAATGATCGAGTATGGATATAGGAAATTGTAGTATACGAGACTCCTTTGAACCAACGACTATCATCGTTTCATTTCCCTGGAAAGAAAAAAAGGTCTGCATTTCTGGTATGAGGGAAAATAAGTCTTTCATTTGAATTTTTTCAAAAGGAATAGGATGAATAGAATAAAGATGCTCCGAAAAGTACGGAAAAAGTCCATTAAGTTGTACTTTGACTTCATCTGTCATAAATGTATAATGACGCTTTTTCCTCTTCCTAGATGTAACCCCATGTGACAATAAAACGGTAGATTCTGGATAATTAGGTCGCTTTGTTAGTAAGCATGCTTTTAATAAGTGAGTTAGTCCATAAAAATATAAAACAGGTTTCGCAAAAACGTCTACCTCATGGCCTATTTCGTAAAATTTTCTACCATGATCAAGATAATATAATAAAGCATTATAATTTTGATAACTTTTAACTTCTACATCCTGTTCCTCTATCTTTTCATAACAGCTTTTTAAATAAACTTGTGCGGTTTGCTGTGATGATAAAAATGAAAAAAATCCATCTGATTTACTCATAACAATCTCCTAAGGTAATATTCAGAATCTATTTACTTTTCATTTTCCAATAATATGTTATTGAAAAAGGTGGTTAGTTGGCGTATTGTATATAAAAATAGAGAAATATTTAAGGGACCATCTACTAGTTTAGTCATTCATCTTTTATAAAATACCTTTTAAATTTGAGGAGGAGGAGTTACATTGCGTAAAGATAAATTTGCAAAAGAAGGTTTAACGTTTGACGATGTACTATTAATACCAGCAAAATCTGAAATTCTACCTAATCAAGTTCAATTAAGTACGGAGCTTACATCAAGTTTAAAATTGAATGCCCCATTTATAAGTGCTGGGATGGATACCGTAACAGAAGCTGAAATGGCAATTGCTATAGCTCGTCAAGGCGGATTTGGCGTTATTCATAAAAACATGTCCATTGAAGAACAAGCTGAACAAGTAGATCGTGTTAAACGTTCGGAGAGTGGTGTTATTACAAATCCATTTTTCTTAACACCAGAACATCAAGTATATGATGCAGAACACTTAATGGGTAAATTCCGAATCTCAGGTGTTCCAATTGTTAATTCTGTAGAAGAACAACAATTAGTAGGTATTATTACTAATCGTGATTTACGTTTTATTCAAGATTATTCTATTTCGATTTCTGAAGTGATGACTAGTTCTAATTTAATTACTGCACCGGTTGGAACGACTTTGGAAGAAGCGGAAAAAATCCTCCAAAAATATAAAATTGAAAAATTACCTTTAGTCGATGAAAATAACAAGTTAAAGGGTTTAATTACGATTAAAGATATTGAAAAGGTAATTGAGTTCCCGAATGCTGCTAAAGATGCTCAAGGTAGACTTTTAGTCGGTGCAGCTGTTGGGGTGACGAAGGATGCAATGAAGCGTATCGATAAGCTAGTAGAAGCGGGTGTAGATGTTATTGTGATCGATACAGCACATGGCCACTCTAAGGGTGTATTGGATCAGGTAAGGGAAGTACGTAACGAATACCCTGACTTAACTATTATTGCTGGTAATGTTGCTACAGCTGATGGAACGAGGGCACTTATTGAAGCAGGTGCTTCCATTGTTAAAGTTGGTATTGGACCTGGGTCGATATGTACGACACGTGTCGTAGCGGGTGTTGGTGTACCACAGATTACAGCAGTAAATGATTGCGCTATGGCGGCACAAGAATATAATGTACCAGTTATTGCAGATGGTGGCCTTAAATATTCTGGAGATATCGTTAAGGCATTAGCAGCAGGTGCGCATGCTGTTATGTTGGGTAGTATGTTTGCAGGAACTACAGAAAGTCCAGGGGAAACTGAAATTTATCAAGGTAGAAAATATAAGGTGTATCGTGGTATGGGATCAGTTGGTGCTATGAAAGCCGGCTCTAAGGATCGTTATTTCCAAGGCGAAACAGAAAATAAAAAGCTTGTTCCTGAAGGTATTGAAGGAAGAGTACCTTATAAAGGGCCATTAGCAGATACGATTCACCAATTAAACGGTGGTCTTCGTTCTGGAATGGGTTACTGTGGAACGGCAACCGTTGATGCATTACGAAATGATGCTCAATTTGTAAGAATTACGAACGCAGGCTTACGTGAAAGCCATCCACATGACGTCCAAATTACAAAAGAAGCACCAAACTATTCTATTCAATAAGAAAAGCGAAACCAACGGATAAGCGACGTTAATAGAATTAGATAAGAAAAGTATATAAAAATTTTAAGGTGAGGACTTTCCTCATCTATTTTTTTTTGAGACGCTATGGTAAAATAACAAAGTATGTAAAATTAGATAAAAAACGACTAAAATAGACAAAGGCAATTTTTGGAGGTATAACATGTTTAAACACCACAAGAAAATAGTATCGTTATTTTTTATATTAACGGTTTTATTAGGGATTTTTACTTATCAACCTAATAATACAAAAGCCCAGGCATCCTTAGGTTTAGAAGCGGAATCGGCCATTCTAGTTGATTTTGATACAGGGAAAGTATTATATGAAAAAAATGCAGATGTAACACTTCCTCCAGCAAGTATGACGAAAATGATGACTGAGTATTTGGTACTGGAGGCTATTAAAGAGGGGAAAATTTCATGGGATACAACTACTCAAATTAGTGATTATGCCTATGCTATTTCAGCTAATACCTCTTTATCTGGTGTAGGTTTAGAACAAAATAAACAATACACTGTAAAAGATTTATATCAAGCGATGGCAATTAATTCAGACAATGCAACAACAATTGCACTTGCTGAACTTGTTGCTGGCTCTGAATCTGAATTCGTTAAATTGATGAATAAAAAGGCTGAAGACATGGGCCTTGAATCGAAGTTTGTTAATTCTTCGGGATTAGATAATAAAGATTTAGGCGGAAACCACCCAGAAGGTACAAGTGTAGAGGATTTAAACTTATTAACTGCTCGTTCTACAGCAAAATTAGCATATAACCTTATTAAAGATTTCCCAGAAGTTTTAGAGACTTCTTCTATTCCACAAACAACATTTGATGGACAAGTGATTGATAACTGGAATCGAATGCTTCCACATGAAGGTGTAAACTTTAAGCAGTTTTATTATGAAGGTGTAGACGGCCTAAAAACCGGATATACGAAAAGTGGAGGATATAACTTTACAGGTACAGCGGTAAGAAATGGCAAACGATTAATTTCTGTTGTGATGAAGACAGAAAGTGAGGCCCAACGTTTCCAACAAACAAGTAAACTTTTAGATTATGGTTATAATAACTTTACGACTGAGGAATTATTCCCTAAAGGCTATCAACTAGAGGGGCAAACCTCAATTCCCGTATCCAAAGGGAAGGAAGATGCTGTAGAGGTCTCTTTAGCTGAGGGGATTACCCTACCAATTAAAGGTGACGAAGCTGAACAGTATACGATTGAATATGAATTGGATGAGTCCAAATTAAATGAAGATGGTGAATTGATTGCACCGATTGAAAAAGGGGCAGTAATCGGAAAGGCTAAACTTGTTTATAAAGGTGAAAATGATTACGGATATATCTCAGATAATCAAGGTTCTGTACCAGTAGTAACAGAACAAGCAGTAGAAAAGGCAAATTGGTTCATGCTTACAATTGGTGCAATCGGTGATTTCTTTGCCAATATATTTTCATCTGCAGTAGACTGGATTAAAGGTTTATTTTAGTCTAACTTGCATCTTCATTTAAAATTGATTATGATAACTATAATTAAATAACCTTATCAACAGTGTTGAAAGGAATAAGTAACAGTATCGCCTATCTAAAGAGAGTCGATGGTTGGTGGAAATCGATGATAGTATGCTGTGAATCCATCCTTGAACTGGTTTACAGAAAGGAATGACTTCCTAGTAGGTAAACCCGGTAGTGCCGTTACAACGTGAAAGCCGGAAGAGATTATCTCTTCAATAAGGGTGGCAACGCGGGAATTATACTCTCGTCCCTATTTTATTAGGGACGGGAGTTTTTTAATGAAATTTAAAGGAGGAAACATCATGTTAGATTTAAAGTATTTACGTAATAATTTTGAAGAAGTAAAGGCAAAACTTACTCATCGAGGAGAGGATTTATCAGAGTTAGCCCACTTTGGGGAAATCGATGAAAGACGTAGACAGCTTATTGCAGAAACAGAAAAGCTAAAAGCAAAACGAAATGAGGCTACAAAGCAAATTTCCGTCCTAAAAAGGGAGAAAAAGGACGCTGAACCTGCCATTAAGGAAATGCGAGAAGTAGGAGACCAAATAGCCAATTTAGACAAAGAATTAAAAGAATTAGAAGCGAAGTTACAACAAATCATGCTTTCTATCCCTAATATTCCCCATGAAAGTGTTCCTGTAGGTGAAGATGAAGACGATAATGTGGAAGTTCGCAGGTGGGGTGAAGCTCCAACCTTTGAGTTTGAAGAAAAGGCACATTGGGATATTGCAACAAGTCTTGATATTTTGGATTTTGAACGGGCAGGGAAAGTTACCGGAAGCCGATTCGTTTTTTATAAAGGATTAGGAGCAAGATTAGAACGTGCACTTCTTAACTTTATGATGGATTTACATGCGGATGAACATGGTTATACAGAAATGCTACCGCCATCTATTGTAAACCGTACAAGCATGACAGGTACTGGACAGTTGCCAAAATTTGAAGAAGATGCCTTTAAACTAGAAGAATGGGATTATTTCTTGGCACCTACAGCAGAAGTCCCTGTTACCAACTATCACCGTGATGAAATTTTAAATGTAGATGATATTCCACGAAAATATGTGGCATATAGTGCATGCTTCCGTTCTGAAGCGGGATCTGCAGGTCGCGATACAAGGGGATTAATTCGCCAACATCAATTTAATAAAGTCGAATTAGTTCAATTTGTGAAACCAGAAGATTCTTATGAAGCATTAGAAACATTGACAAATCATGCGGAAAAAGTACTACAATTATTGGAATTACCTTATCGCGTAATGAGCATGTGCACTGGAGATTTAGGGTTTACTGCTGCTAAAAAGTACGACATAGAAGTATGGATTCCAAATCAACATACGTATCGTGAAATTTCTTCTTGTTCTAATTTTGAAGATTTTCAAGCAAGACGTGCAGGAATTCGTTTCCGTAGAGAAGCAAACGGGAAGCCAGAATTTGTCCACACATTGAATGGATCTGGGTTAGCCATTGGAAGAACGGTTGCGGCTATCTTAGAAAATTATCAACAGGAAGACGGTTCCGTTAAAATACCAAAAGTGTTGGTTCCTTATATGGGCGGTATCGAATATTTGAAGTAAAAAAACTAGTACGTATTGAACTATATCTCAGTTCGCGCAAGAACTGAGGTATAGTTTTATTCTATTTCCCACAAGTGCAAATGCTATATACAGATAAGTGAAACTGGGTTAAGTTTGTCTCTAGTATGGGGTTTTTATTAAAGAAAAGCACCCGTTTGTTTAAGTACAATTTTTCACAATGTTTACCTCCGAAAAGTATCAACCACTAAATTACTAAATTCTCATAAGTAGTAAAGGTATTTATCTCCTCCATAGTTGTATCGCTTGTTATACATTTTTGCGACTACAACATTGTATTCAGGAATTACTAGAAGAGTTGGTCCCGTTATTCCTAGAATTTGATAAGAACCTTTTGGAACCCTTTCCCCAATTAGTTTATTTCTCTTCTAAAAATCATCATTATTCTAGTACTTTAAAACTATCATACAATTCGTCAGCAATTGAAGTTGCTCCAGCTGGCATTTGATTAATCATGACAGTCATATAAATATCGGCAGCTGGATAGTGAAGCATGACTGTTTCATAGCCCGAAATACCCCCAGGATGTCCGACTGCTATTTTTTGTTGATCTTTAAATTGATAAAGGCCCAACCCATAACTTTGCCCATTATCGCCTGTTTCTTTAAATGTCATCATCTCTTCTAATGATTCTCCAGAGATGATTTTTTTGTTAAAGAGTCCAATCATAAATCTATTTAAGTCGGCAGGTGTAGAAACAAGGGCTCCTGCTGTCCATGCAAGGGAAATATTTAAATCTTTATATTCATAGACAATTTGATCCGATAGCTGGAAATCTTGTGTAAATTTAGAATGTCCGTTGGCGTAAGAAGTATTAATAGAAAATGTCTTAGGAAAATATGTCTGTTTCATCAATAAAGGTTCTAAAATTCTTTTATTTATAATTTCTGATATTTTTACACCTGTTACTTTTTCAATAATTAGCCCTAATAATATGTAATTTGTGTTGCTGTAATAAAAACTTTCACCCGGTACAAAGCGACCAGAA
Organism: Oceanobacillus sp. Castelsardo; assembly: GCF_001659985.1. Taxonomy (GTDB): domain Bacteria; phylum Bacillota; class Bacilli; order Bacillales; family Amphibacillaceae; genus Oceanobacillus. Next base: position 71,670 of record NZ_LYCS01000007.1, on the reverse strand, counting down.
GCCAGCAATGCTTCTTTAACTAGCAGATCGGGTGTAAATTGTATTTTTGGTGCGGTATCGAATTTGGATATCATTGGTTGACCCTCATCTTCAACCCAAAGGTAATCCTCCAATCCGCTCGTATGATTAAGTAAATGTTTTATAGTTATTGTAGATTCTTGTTGCAGCACACCATCCAGAATCGTATTAACCGTTTGATTTATTGATAGTTTTCCCTCTTCTTTTAATTGCATGATAATAACTGCAATCAGGGTTTTCGTGGTGCTTCCAGCTCGAAATTGGTCATCATCTTGTAACGGTTCACCTGTTTCCACACTTCGGACTCCGTACACATTTTTCCACTCAGCACGATTTGCATCTGTCCAACATACTGATATTCCCGGAATATTGTATTTTTCACAAATATGTTTTAAACCTAAATCAATTTCTCTTATTTTTTTCTGCACTAAAATTCCTCCCTACCTAAATATGTTTTGTCTGTCTTTTCAATATCTTAATCATAATTCAAGTTATCTTTTATAAACGAAATAATACATACTCAATGGCCACCAAAGAACAACAAAAATTGGATAAACTGCCCAAATTACATGCGGTGAAGAAATAATGTTTACACTAATAAAAAATACACTAATCATTAAACTTGCGTAGATTGAGAATTTAAAATATGACTTTCTTTTTACATGATATAATGTAAGCGGCCACCATAACACAGCAAACGCCGGAAACATCACCCATGGATATCCAGATGATAAAAACACATTTAAAATCAAATAATATAAGATAATAATCGCACTACCTATAACTGCGACTGTCACTCTTTTTAATTGATTACCTAGATACACCAAAGTTGGCCACGCTATTAATGGAGCCACTGAAAATAAAAACCACGGATATTCAGGAGTACTCCTATAGTTCTCCAGGATAAGAAACAATATAAGCAATAAGCTGGTTAATATGGAAAATAAAGTGTAATTCTTTTTTTTTCGAGAGAAAATGCCAATTGGGCCAAGTAATAATGCTACTGCAGGATAAATAAACCAAATATGGTGAGAACCTGTTATAAAGTTTACTACTATTAAAAATATAATAGTAAGTATACTACCTGTTACTACAAAACCAAGCTCTAATTTTCTCAAGTAACTCACCCCCTATTTCGCTTTCTTCCAGCTAAAATACATAGTTAAAGGCCACCATAAAACAGCAAATGTGGGATACACGAACCATATAACATTAGGTGTATAATAGAGATTAATGAATATAAACAATGAACTGATTAGAAGACTTCCCCAAATAGAATAACCTAAATTTAATTTTCTTAAGTTGTTTTTAGCTGGTAGTTTTACATCAAGCTCTTTTTTTAAATCTTCAATATCACCAAACTCTACGATTGTTTTATTTATGGCGTCATCCTCTGCTTTGCCTTGCTCCATTAGATCCAAAACTTTTTCTTCAAGATTTTGCATGACTTCTTGCATGATTGTAGCTTTTTTCCCACTATCCGGAATTTCTTTAAATAACTCATCAACATGTTTTCTTAATTGATTCAATTTAATCCCTCCATAAATAAATTAATAATCTCCTTCGTGACCTTCCATTCTTCTGCAGTTTCTTTTAAATATGCTTTTCCAAGAGTTGTTATTCTGTAATACTTTCTTTTTCCCCCTTTTGAAACACTGCCATAGTAAGATTCAATTAGATCCTTCTTCTCAAGTCTCTGAAACACGGCATACAGTGTTGCTTCCTTTATTTGAAATTTATTATCAGTACGCAAACTAATCTCTTTTGATATTTCATACCCGTATCTATCCTTTTCCAAGACCAAGCAAAGAATAATCGAATCCAAATGACCACGAATTATATCACTTCTTATCAAATAAACACTTCCTTGTACGTAAACTACTCTACCTAACAGAGTAATGATAACCAAAATTACTCTACCTGTCAAAGTAATTATCGATTTAAATAGAAAATTTTAGGAATGGGAATTTATAAAAAAAATAACCCCTCAGAATAATTCTGAAAAGGGAATTAGCTTTATATATACTCATTAATATTATTTATTGTAATCTTTATTATAAATAGAAATTATTTACGGAATGTTAACGGTAAACATTCACATCATAAAAGCAGCATCTATAATCACTAATACTATAATTGAAGTCCTTCCACTATCGGGATTTGTTGATCGCTCTGTTTAACAATTGCACCAGATTGTCTAAGATTCACTCTTATTTTCTTTATCTTCGAATGTCATTTCAAGTAAAGTCAGTAATATCGCAACTATAAACCCCGATTTCAAGGTAAGTGTAATACTGCCCATAAACACATCCACTATAAAAAGACATAACAAATTAGATAGACTTTGAATACTAAACTGGATAAACAAAGTTTCAAATTTTCCTGTTATTTTCCCTGTAATTAAATTAGAAATTGGTTTAGAAAATAGTTCGACAATAGAAGCCAGAATAAAAAAACTGACAACAAAAATAATCAATGACCAAACGGAAGTGTATTGAACGCCAAGCAATTCAAAAATACCCGCCATCCCAAACAAGTAAATCCCTATAATAAAACCTAATATCACGGCTATAAAAAGTGTTACTCCCACAATTGTTCCTACTTTTTGTTTCATATTCTTATCACGAAATGAATCATCATTATGGTCAGACATATAAATACAACTCTCTTTTAGATACTAAGCAGATAATAATCATTCGCTGTTATTTTGTCACTATATCTTACATACGAATTGGAAAAAGTAATGTTTCACTATTGAATTATCCTGCCAGTTAGTTTAAGAACACTATTTCACAATCTCTACATTTATTTTACTTCATGGAGTCAGAATACTTTATAGAAACCTTTTGTTTACGTTAAGTAACGGAGCCCGTTTAGAGAAATCTCTCCCTTTTTTAAGAAAATTATTGACATGCATTTCAAATGATGATATATTAATCCTTGTCGTTACGGAGGTATACCCAAGTCTGGCTGAAGGGATCGGTCTTGAAAACCGACAGGCGGGTCAAACCGCGCGGGGGTTCGAATCCCTCTACCTCCTCCATTTTTAAATAACGCGCACATAATATTGGAGATAAAAAACACCGTTACTTATTTGTAATGGTGTTTTCTAATATACTGACCTTTTATTAATAAGGGCATATATTACTTTAAACATATAAATTTATAGTAGGCGAGTAGTACATATTTATTCAAAAGAGAAGGAATCCTAGGCTAAAGGTTTCCTACGAAGGGAAGTTTCACTTTAAATTATTTTAGGGGGGAAAATGAAGTGAATAAAAACATAACCTTTTTAGGTGCAGGGTCCATTGCTGAGGCAATCTTATCTGGAATCGTAAATGCAGAAAAGATTGAAAAGGGAAACATAATTGTTACGAATAGAAGTAATAAACAACGCTTAGAATATTTAGAGGAAACGTACGGAGTAATACCTGAACAAGATAAAGAAAAGGCAATACAATCAGCCGATATACTTATTTTGGCGATGAAGCCATATGATCTTCATGAATCTTTACAAGGGGTAAAAGAGTTTATCCATAAAGGGCAGTTAATTATTTCTACTCTTGCAGGTATTTCTACAGATACGATAACGAAGGAATTAGAAATGGATTCCCCTGTTATTCGAGTGATGCCAAATACATCGGCAATGATTGGGCATTCTGCTACTGCATTAAGTAAAGGTCAGTATGCTTCAGAGGAACATTTAATGATAGCAGAGGAATTATTTAAAACCATTGGAACAACTACTCTAGTGAAAGAAGATGACATGCATATCGTAACGGCAATTGCTGGGAGTGGCCCGGCTTACTTTTACTATATGGTGGAGGCAATGGAAAAGGCTGCTGTAGAATCTGGCTTTGACCCACAAACAGCAAAAGAACTCATTACGCAAACGATAAAAGGTGCTGGAGAAATGTTGCAACAATCGGAAGACTCTCCTAGTACGTTACGGAAAAAAATTACGAGCCCAAATGGCACGACAGAGGCAGGAATTCATGTGTTGGAACAAAACCACTTTCAACGGATTGTGATGGATTGTGTAAAGGGAGCGAAGGAGCGGTCAGAGGAATTAGGAAAAGAATAATCCTTTAAAAGAGGAAGTTCACTACTAATATCGTTACCTATAAAAATACTAGGGTGTTCGTTAGCACCCTGGTATTTTTCTATTTATTCTGTTGGAATGTAACCTAGACTGTTGAATAAAGTGTCCAACTTTTTCTAGGATAGGTTCGATGGTGTTTTCTTCCTTCATTAAATCATAATCTGTAATATCTATCCTTAGAATTGGGCAGGCATTAAAATTATTGATCCACTCTTCATAACGACGATACATTTCCTCCCAATAAGAATCTGGGGTGCTTTTCTCCATCGATCTTCCACGAGTATTTATTCTTTTTAAAATTGCTTCTAACGGACCTTCTAAATAAATCAATAAATCGGGATGAGGAAAGTATGGTGTCATCACCATGGATTCAAATAAGTTGGTGTATGTTTCATAATCCGTTTTTGACATATTTCCATTTTCAAAATGCATTTTTGCAAAGATTCCTGTATCTTCATAGATAGACCTATCTTGAATAAAGCCCCCACCATATTCAAATATCTTTTTTTGTTCCTTAAAACGCTCAGCTAGAAAGTAAATTTGTAAGTGAAAACTCCAACGTTTAAAGTCATGATAAAAATCTTCTAAATATGGATTTGTATCCACTTTTTCGAAGGATGTTTTAAAGTTGAGAGCATTGGCTAATGCATTGGTCATGGTAGATTTACCAACACCAACTGTTCCAGCAATTGTAATGACACTATCGCTCGGTATTAAGTATCGTTCTCTAGGATCCATCCATCATTACTCCCCTTTATCTAACTTACTAAGTTGTTTGTCTACTAAATTTATAATCATTTGCAGATCCTCTTGAATGTGAACAAAATCTACCTTGTCTCCATCAATCCGGATAACCGGGATACTTGGGTTATCTCTTTCAAACTGACTAATATATGCCTCATAATCGTTAGAAAGGTCAAGGAGATAGGAAGATTTAATATTTTTCTCTATGTCTCTTCCACGCTTATTTATCCGTTTTAAAATAGTATCCATACTTCCGTACAAGTAAATTAAAATATTGGGCATTGGTATATCGTCCGTTAGTATTTCGTATACTTTCTTATATTTCTCAAGCTTCCTTGATTGTAATGTACGATTGGCAAAAATCATATTTTTAGAAATGTGATAATCCGCAATAACAGATTTGTTTTTTAACAAATAGTTTCTATGAATATCTTCTAATTGTTTCATTCGATTGCAAAGGAAAAACATCTCCGTTTGAAAACTCCAAGACTCCATATCATCATAAAATTCACCTAAAAAAGGATTATCCTCTACGATTTCTTTTAATAGATAGAAATGATAATGACTAGAAAGCTTTTGGGCTAAAGAGGTTTTTCCAATTCCAATGGGACCCTCAATGGCAATAAAAGGAACACCAGACATAGCCAACCCTCCAATCTACTTTTGCCTTTACCTTGCTCACAAAAGCTTATTTTAACATAATAGAAAGATGATTTATACTTTTCTTTTTGCGGAAATTTATGTATAATTAAAGGTATTAACTTTACATGTTGGCTTCGTAGCTCAGGGGATAGAGCATTGGTTTCCTAAACCATGTGCCGCAGGTTCGAATCCTGCCGGGGCCGTCTTTTATTAAAAGCAGGCTTATCTATTTAGCATGCTTTTTTTAATTTTTAAAACTTCACACTTTAAAATTGTCACAAAATATTCTAAAATAGGATTATGATACTAAATATTTCAATTATTTTATCTAATTAGAATTGTAATCGATTTCAAAGGATGAGGTGAAAGTAATGGATATGAAAGTAGTTTCAGTAAGAGATGGGGATTATAACTTAAAGAATTATGAGGAATTCTGTGAACACTTTTCTTGGGATGATATAAAGAGAAATTTCTCTTGGTATGAGACCGGAAAGGTAAATATGGCGTATGAGGCAGTAGACCGTCATGCGGAAAATCCACTTACAAAAGATAAGATTGCTTTATTATATTCTTCTCCAGAGAGGGAAGAAACGTTAACTTTCTCTCAATTAAGTAAGGGTAGTAATAAATTTGCTAATATCCTTAAGAAATATGGCACTGAAAAAGGGGATAGAGTATTTTTATTCATGCCGAGAAGTCCAGAGTTTTACACAGCATTCTTTGGTATTTTAAAAGTAGGTGCTGTTGCGGGTCCTCTTTTTGAAGCCTTTATGGAACAGGCGGTACGAGACCGGTTAAAAGATAGTGAAGCACGCATACTTATTACAACCCCTGATCTTCTTGAAAGAGTCCCACAAGCTGACTTACCTGATTTAGAGAAAGTCATTATTGTTGGGGAAATAAATGATACTAAATATATTCACTATGAAGAGGAAATGAAAGAGGCCTCAGAGGATTTTGAAGTAGAATGGGTTGATTTAGAAGATGGCATGATTCTTCACTATACTTCCGGATCAACAGGAAAACCAAAAGGAGTGTATCATGTCCATAATGCGATGATTCAACATTATGCAACAGGATCATGGGTTTTAGATTTGAAACCAAATGATATTTATTGGTGTACTGCCGATCCTGGTTGGGTTACAGGGACAAGCTATGGAATATTTGCTCCTTGGTTACATGGAGTGACAAACGTCATTCGAGGTGGTCGGTTTACTCCAGATGATTGGTATCAAACATTAGAAAAAAATAAAGTTACGGTTTGGTACACAGCACCTACAGCGCTACGCATGTTGGTGAGCTATGGCGAGGATAAATTAAGAAGATATAATTTAACCTCCCTTAGACATTTGATGAGTGTTGGGGAACCACTTAACCCTGAAGTAATCACCTGGGGAATGAAGGCATTTAATTTAAGAATACATGACACATGGTGGATGACAGAAACAGGGGCACAACTTATTGTTAATTTACCTGCCTTAGAAATACGCCCTGGATCCATGGGTAAACCAATTCCGGGTATTGAAGCTTCGATTGTCGATAATGAGGGGAATGAGTTGCCTCCAAATCAGATGGGCAACCTAGCTATAAAAGCTGGATGGCCAGCAATGATGCGTAAAATTTGGAATAACCCTGGGAAATATGAGAGTTATTTTATTAATGGCTGGTATGTTTCTGGAGACAGTGCTTATCGTGATGAAGATGGATATTTCTGGTTCCAAGGAAGATTGGATGACGTCATAAATACATCTGGTGAGCGGGTTGGCCCATTTGAAGTGGAAAGCAAATTAATTGAACATGATGCGGTAGCGGAAGCAGGCGTTATTGGTAAACCACATCCAGAGCGTGGAGAAATCATAAAAGCATTTATTACATTAAATGAGGGATATGAAGAATCACCTGAATTATTGGAGGACATTCGCCAATTTGTAAAAACAGGCTTAAGTGCTCATGCTGCCCCGCGTGAAATGGAAATAAAGGATAGTATTCCAAAAACACGAAGCGGTAAGATTATGAGACGTTTACTTAAATCTTGGGAACTAGGGCTGCCAACGGGTGATACCTCGACATTAGAGAATTAAGACTTTAAAAAAAAGAGAGATCTTATGAGTAACGGCAGTTGGAGAGGAACACACTAATTAGGAAATAATTCAACAACAAATTAGAAATATCAATAGCAGGTAAAAATGCTCAGAAAACTCTGGGCATTTTTTTTGATTAAAAAGTTTACTATCACTTTTTCAACTAAAGCAACAGTGTTTAAGTGTATTTATTCAAAAATACTTTTAAAGTAAAAAAATAAAGTTGAACACATCATCTTCATAATTCTTTCTCTTCACTCAGGCACTCATTGCCTCTATGAGTAGCGGAATGACAATAATTTTTCTGCACTCAGGCACTCATTACCTCTATGAGTAGCGGAACGACAATAATTTCTCTGCATTCAGGCACTCATTGCCTCTATGAGTAGCGGAACGACAATAATTTCTCTGCGTTCAGGCACTCATTCCCCGTATGAGTAGCGGAACGACAATAATTTCTCTGCATTCAGGCACTCATTGCCTTTATGAGTAGCGGAGTGACAATAATTTCTCTGCGTTCAGGCACTCATTACCTCTATGAGTAGCGGAACGACAATAATTTCTCTGCGTTCAGGCACTCATTACCTCTATGAGTAGCGGAACGACAATAATTTCTCCACGTTCAGGCACTCATTCCCCGGATGAGCAGCGGAACGACAATAATTTCTCTGCACTCAGGCACTCAATGGCTTATCTTCTCCGTTTCATATTTAGATAACCAATAAAATCATAGACCTCAGCCGCATCTTCTTCGTAAATAACGCTTAATTTACTCGTGTTTTTACACACCGATTAGCAGTAATACATAGGTATGCCTATTAAAAAGGGTGCAAAACGCTATGCGATTGCACCCTTAATTATATTGTTATTTAATAGTTACTCTCAATTATGGAACCCTTTATCTTAGGAAGCTCACATTTTTACTGTTCTTAGTTACTTAAATCGTCAGCAGGTCCAAATATTTCATAATGAATATCTGATTCATCCGCTCCAAATTTACTTAGGTTTTGGTACATAGCTCTCATAAAGCCTTTTGGTCCACAGAAATAAAATGCAGCATCAGTGGATGGTAAAATAGTGGACAACCATTCATAATCAATAAAGCCTTCTTTATCGAATTGGTCGCCTTCAACTGGATTGTCATAGACAGTATAGCTCTTCACTTGTGAGTGATTACGCGTAATCTCGTCGACACGAGCCTTCATAGCATGGAATTTTCCACTTCTTGCTGCATGGATGTAATGTACTTCACGTTCTGGTTGTTCTTTAATCACTGTTTCAAGCATACTCATCATTGGTGTTAACCCTACACCACCACTGATTAGGACAAGTGGACGATTATCTTCCAGGTCTAAAACGAAGTCCCCACCTGGTGCACTGATCGGAATAATGCTTCCTTCTTCTTTATGCTTGTGTAGGAAACTAGAAACCACACCGGCCGGATTATCTCCCATTGCATCCTCACGTTTTACACTAATGCGATAGTAATCTTGCCCTGGAGCACAAGACAAACTATATTGACGTAAATGATTATACGGTTGATCCTCTATCTCTGCTTTTACAGTAATATATTGTCCGGGTACAAATGTTGCGATTTTCTCACCATCTACAGGTTGAAGGTAGAATGAGGTAATAACATCACTTTCTTCTACTTTTTGTACCACTTTAAAGTCACGGTAGTCTACCCAACCACCTTGTTTGTTTGCAACTTCTTCATACATTTCTTTTTCTATAGAGATGAATATATCAGCAATTACACCGTATGCTTTCTCCCATGCAGTCATGATGTCGTCTGTAGCTGCATCTCCTAATACCTCTTTAATTGCAATTAGTAAATTTTCTCCAACGATTGGATAATGTTCTGGTTTAATATTAAGACTTCTGTGTTTTTCACCAATTTGTTTTACAACTGGCAAAATTGCCTCAAGGTTATCAATATGCATTGCTGCAGCTAGAACCGTATTGGCCAGTGCTTTAGGTTGGTCTCCCTTTCTTTGGTTTGTTTGGTTGAAAATATTCTTTAGTTCTGGGTAATTTTTAAACATTGTTTTATAGAAGTGTTGTGTAATTGTATTACCATGTTCTTGAAGTGCTGGAACAGTTGCTTTTACAGTTTCAATTGTTTTTTGATCTAATAATAATGTTTCAGTAGCCATTAAAAACCACTCCATTCTTTAATTGGTTAAACATGTATTTAGGATACATCTTTATTGTAATAAAAATATTTACAATGTATCAATAGGGAAAACGGGAAATGTGTTACAATATTGTGAAAGCGTTAAAGCGAGGTTGGTAAGTTGCAACTAAAAAAGTATACAGATTATTCATTACGGGTATTAATTTTTACGGGGATGAAGCCGGATCATGAACTGGCTAGTATAAAGGAAATCTCTCAGGTCTTTAATATCTCCCAAAATCATCTTGGCAAAATAGTACACGGATTAAATAAACTAGAATTACTAGAAACCATAAGAGGGAGAAATGGTGGATTTCGCCTTGCTAAGCCAGCTGATCAAATAAATATTGGTTTGCTTGTACGAGTTTTAGAAAACGAATCCCCCCTATTAGAATGCTTTGATAAAGGGGCTAACCATTGTGTAATTACACCTGCTTGTACATTAAAACATGTTTTAAATAAAGCATTACATTCCTTTTATAAGGTCTTAGAAGGATTTACATTACAGGATTTAATCGAAAACGAGCAAGAACTAAAAGAACTTATGGGGATATAAAGCGTAAGGGCCCTTACAGTGAGTTGATGTTGACTTTCACCACAAGGGTATAAGTACGAAGGTGAAGGAGGTCTCCCTACGGCTTTAGCACTGGAGCTGGACGTGGTCAAAATAAAAAAGAGGGTGGGACAAAAGTATTTTAACCACAGGAAATCCGAACGTGATTGAGCGAATAATCGCTTCGGAAATATACTTCGCTTTCCGTGGGCGGCTGTTGAGCCTACTCCAGGCTATCGCCCTACGTAGTCTCACCTAGGCCTTTCCTCCCACAGGAGTCTACGTATATTTCCTACGCTTAAATAGTGAATTGTTCGTCTTTTGGGTTAAACACATTAGTTATGTCCCAACCTCTTTATAAATTACTCTAATTTTGTAATGTCGAATTGGTCACCTAATAATAGCCAATTTTGTGGAAATGCCAAACCTAATTTCCAGTAGGCGATACCAAGCAAACCTAACTCTCGAATTAAGTTAAATTTTGCTTGTATCGATCTTGCGTCTTCAAACCACACTTCATGTTGATTTCCTTTTGAATCCCAATAATTGAAATGTGGAGCTTGGGCTACTTCATCATATTGAATGGCAGCATTATTCTCACGTGCGATTGCAATAGCTTGCTGCGGACTTACTGCTCTTGCTGCAGGTCCCCCTTGTACAAATGGGAGGGTCCAATCATACCCATATAAATTTTGTCCCATTATAATTTTTTCTTTTGGAATTTCCGTCAAAGCATATTCTATGACGCGACGAACTTCATTAATTGGAGAAACTGCCATCGCAGGACCATAACTATATCCCCATTCATATGTCATTATTACGACAAAATCACTAATCTCCCCATGCGCTCTATAGTCATGAGCTTCATATAGAATTCCCTGTTGTGTTGCACTTGTCTTTGGGGCTAAGGCAGATGACATAATAAGCCCAGCTTGCGATAAGCGTGCCTTAGCTTTACGTAAAAAATCATTATAAGCCTCTCTGTCCTCAGGTTTAACAAATTCTATATCAAAATGAACATCACGATAACCACCTGATGTCGCGGTATTGACTATTTGGTCCAACAGTGTATTTTGAACGGCCCCAACGGTCAATATAATATGTGCTAAGTCCGAACTAAAGGCACCTTCTTCTAAATTGGTTACGACCATTGAAAGTGCTGTACGATGTTCCCTAGCAATTTGCGGTAAATTACCAGTAGGAGGTGGACTGAGCGTACCATCCCGATTTATTTGGTAACTAAAATGTGCTAAATAAGTTAAATAAGGAGATGCCTTTCGTGCTGCGTTCTCTAGGTTTTCAGAAACAGAGCCGCCGAGTGGTTCGATATAACCTATGGAGGTAATCGCTCGCTTTATAGGGGGAGGAACATATAGTCTATAGTTAATAGGTAAATTGGTATTATTAACTGGTATGTTGTTAATCGCAGCCAATTGGGTAGTAGATAAACCAAACTTTCTAGAAATAGAGAAAAGGGAATCCCCCGGTTGTACAAAATAAAACTGGCCAACAATTGGAATAACTAAGGACTGGCCTATTACAAGTTGATTGGGAGCCTCTAACTCATTAGCTTGGATAATAGCATCGATGGAAGATTGGTATGTACTTGCTATTTGAAACAAAGAATCTCCTGGCTGAACAACATGAATTTGCAATAAACTTCCTCCTTTAAAATGAATGTTTGTTACCAATTGTATGAAATTTTTAGAGGACTTATGTCATTAGAAATATATTAATGGAAAAAGATTCTTGATATAATTTAATTACTTAGTATAGAAAAGTTGTGATAAAATGCATGAAAAATATATGCGTGTCGCTATGAAGGAAGCGCAAAAGGCTCGTGAATTAAATGAGGTCCCAATAGGTGCTGTCATTGTTTATCAAGATGAAATTATTGCCTCAGGGTTTAATTTACGTGAGTCGTCTCAATCCTCCTTATCCCATGCGGAATTAATTGCCATAGAGGGAGCAAATAAAAGGATTGAAAGCTGGCGATTGGAGGATTGTACACTTTATGTGACTTTAGAGCCTTGTCCAATGTGTGCGGGCGCTATTGTTCAATCTAGAATCCCACATGTTGTTTATGGGGCAAAAGACCCTAAAGCAGGATGTGCAGGAACAATTATGAATTTACTTGATGAGCCACGATTTAATCATCAGGTAGAGGTGACTAGTGGTGTTTTAGGAGCTGAGTGCTCACAACTGCTAACTAACTTTTTCCGTGAATTGAGAAGGAAGAAAAAGTCTGAGAAACCTATAAACCCTATAGAGTAGACACTTAAAAAAGACTACTCTATAGAGCTACATTTCAACGCGACGTTGGTTTTACCGAAATATTAAGGATATTTGACTACTAAGCCGTCAAAATTAGGTGCTTCTTTAAGAAACTCTAGTTCAAAAGAAGATTGACCAAATTCTTTTAACACTTCTTCATCAATTTCTGTTGTATACGTAACGCGGTCCATTGCTTTTGCTACAATCTCTTTATCCATTTCCTGTTTCGTTAAATCCTTGATTGATTTGATCGCTATATCTTGTGCTTCTTCCCGGTTGTCATTAATAAAATCTACCGCTTTTTGTTGTGCGTTCACAAGGCCTTTAACGATTTCTTTATTTTCCTCTTCTAGCTTACCTGAAGCTACAAAAACGACGTTCGGAAGTTCTTCCCCATATGCAATTTCTTCTGTACTTATAACTGCATTTGCACCGTTTTCAATCAAAATAGATGCCCAAGGTTCCGGAACCGCCGCTAATTCTACTTGACCTGTTTCAAACATACCTTGATATGTTGCCGGATTACCAGTAACATGTTTTAAAGAACCACCAATACGTGCAGATGCTAAATTATCAATATTTTTTTCCATTAAAAATGTTTCAAACTGAACGTCATGTGTACAGCCAATTCCTGGTGTGATGAATGTTTTTCCCTTCATATCCTCTAAGCTCTCAATTCCACTTTGTTCGCTGGCAACAACCATTGTGCCACCCGTTGATGCACCACCGATGATTTTGACATCAGCTCCATTTGAATAGTTGTTTAAAACAGGTCCTGGCCCAACTAACCCTGCATCAATTTCATTCGATTTTAATGCGGTCATAAAGGTTCCGCCGTCAGGGAATGTACGATATTCAATTTCAACATCTTCTCCCAACGCTTCTTCATAATATCCTTTTTCACGTGCAACCATTGCTGGCGCGTGATCGATATTTGGAAAATAGCCAATAATAATTTTTTCTTTACCTTCTTTTCCACCGAAAGTTTCACTATCCTCACCACATGCTGCTAATACTCCTATGATGAGCATGAATGTAATCAATAACAAGCCTTTTTTCACCTTTGTTCCCCCCTGTGTATTATGCTGCTTTTTTTTGTTCAAGTCCCCATTTCACCATGACTCTATTTTCAATCCGCTGAAAAATAAGAATATCAACGGTAACACCAATAACACCAATAATTACCATGATCGCAATCACCATATCCATGCGTCCAAAGTCAGATGCATATTTCAAGGTATAACCGAGTCCTGGTCCTGTACTCAGTAACTCTCCCGCCATTAAGGCACGCCATGCGAATGCCCATGCTAATCGACTTCCTGTGACGGCATATGGAACCGCTGCGGGTAAAATAACCCGGAAGAATAGATCAATTCCAGTAGATCCCATTGTTTGGGCTGCTTTTATATAAAGTGGTTGAACATTTTTAACTCCTGTTCGCATATTAATCGTCATAACAATAGCGGCACCTAATATAACAATAAAAATAACTGATTTTTCATTGAGTCCAAACCACATAATCGCTAAGGGAAGCCAGACAATACTTGGAATACTTTGAAGTGCCAGTATAAGTGATCCCAATGTCTCATCAGCTGTTCTCACTTTGGCCAAGAATACGCCTAATAAAACACCAATGATAAGTGCAATGGATAAACCAATGATTAATCTAGTAAAACTAGCCCCTAAATCTTCTAATAAGGAACCATCAACTAAACTTTCCCGAAGACTTAACAGAACATCTACCGGTGATGGCAAAATGACGGCTGGAATGTTAAAGATTCTGATTGCTAATTCCCAGAACCCAAATAAACCCGCAAAAAAAATAATTCGCTTAATAGCTAACTGCATACTGTGACTCCTCTTCTGCGACTTTATCCATCTCATTTTTTAATAATTTCATAATCATTTCCTCATAGTGAGCGATTTGTTGTATATGTTTTTCACGCGGGCGTTCCATATTTACGGGAATCACTTTTAAAATTCTTCCTGGGTGTGTGCCCATCACAATAATTCGATCTGATAATTTAATAGCCTCTTGGATACTATGTGTAACAAAAAGAATCGTTTTTTTCGTTTCGGACCATATTCTTTCAAGTTCACCATGAAGTCTTATTCTCGTTTGCTCATCTAAAGCGCCAAACGGTTCATCCATTAAAAGAACACGCGGGTTCATGGCTAGGGCTCTAGCAATGGCAACCCTTTGCTGCATCCCTCCCGATAGTTCATGTGGGGAGTGTTTTGCATAAGAACTTAACTGAACCAATTGTAAATACTCTTGCGCAATCTCCCTTGCTTTTTTCTTTTTCATTTCATTCTTTAGAGGGAACATGATATTTTCTTCAACAGACAGCCATGGAAAAAGGGCTGCTTGCTGAAAAACCATTCCTCTGTCTTTTCCTGGTTTTGTAATTTTGTTATGTTCCAAGTGCAATTCCCCTTTACTTGGATTCAGGAGCCCCGCAACAATGTTGAGGAGGGTCGATTTACCGCAACCAGAAGGTCCTAAAAGAGATACGAATTCGCCTTCTTTGATGTATAAATTAATATCTTTTAATACTTGTTCGGGATTCCCATAGTTCGAGAAACTCTTCTGTATATTTTTAATCGTTAGGAACATACCTTTTCCCACCTTTTCATATTCACATAATACATACTTAGTTAATCGGAATAGTTATAATTAATTATATGCTGGTAGTTGCGAAAGTCAATAACATTTTGAAAAATTAGTTAAAAATCAAAAATTCTATTGTTACGAACCTTTTAATGCGATAAAATAAAGTATACACATTAACTTAGTGGGAATTGATTTTTCATAGGTAGAAGGAGGGAGTCAGGATGAAATTATACTCAACTATTCTTGACCTTGTCGGTAAAACCCCAATTGTACAATTAAATAGGTTGCCGGATGAAAATGGTGCACATGTTTTTATGAAATTAGAATCATTTAATCCTGGTGGTAGTGTTAAAGATCGAGCTGCATTAAATATGATTGAACAGGCGGAAAAAGAAGGAAAGCTGATTCCGGGAAAAAGCACAGTCATTGAACCAACATCCGGTAATACTGGGATTGGACTTTGTATGGTTTGTGCCGTAAAAGGCTATCGTTGTATAATTACGATGCCTGATAATGCGACAAAAGAGCGGGTTAAAATTATGAAAGCATATGGAGCAGAAGTTATTTTAACCCCGTCAAGCCAGCGAATGCAAGGTGCTATAGATGAAGCGAATAGAATTGCCGAAAAGACACCAGGTAGCTTCATTCCAATGCAGTTTGAAAACAAAGCAAATGTGGATGCACATCGAGAAACAACCGCTGTGGAAATTATGGAAGCCTTTGATGGACAACTGGACGCATTAGTGTTGACAGCTGGTACAGGCGGAACAGTTACTGGAACCGGGGAAGAATTAAAAAGGCAAATTCCTCAATTAAAAATTTATGTTGTAGAACCAAAAGGATCTCCCGTTTTATCTGGTGGTAAACCAGGTCCACATAAGATTCCAGGAACAGGGCCAGGATTTATTCCAAACATTTTAAACCAAGAAATTTTTGATGAAATTCTTCATATTGAAGATGAAAAAGCACAAAAAATGGCTAGAAGTCTTGCCGCTAAAGAAGGAATTTTTGTAGGGGCCTCTAGTGCGGCATCAGCCTTTTTTGCAATTCAATTAGCGAAAGCCCTTCCGTCCTCTGCAAAAGTTTTATGCATCGCTCCTGATACTGGTGAACGCTACTTATCATCAGAGTTATTTCCAGAATGATTGATAAAAAGGCCTATTCTTAGTTCCATTTAATAACAGGCTTTTCATTGTGCAACAGGAATTCAGGTTATTATTCATTGTGGAAGTACTAGCTAATATATGTGATGGAACTTTATTGAATGGAATTTCACATTATTTCCATTGCAAAATGAATCCAAAGTCTATATAATGATAATTACCGTGCTAAGCGGGGAGGTAGCGGTGCCCTGTACTCGCAATCCGCTATAGCGAGGCCGAATCCCCATTCGAGGTGGGCGATTGTATGGTCTGTCCTTAAGGAATTGGTGTTGACGCCCGGGTCCTACGCAACAGAAACCCATGAACCCTGTCAGGTCCGGAAGGAAGCAGCAGTAAGTGGTCATTTCTGTGTGCCGTAGGGAAGCCTAGGCTGAGCCATGAACTTAAGTAACGCATATAATCGTTTCATCGACAATGGGTGCACGGTATACATAGATTATTAAAAGTTAGAGATACTGTCTCTAACTTTTTTTGTGCTTTAAGGAATTTTAACTTTGTAAAAGATTAAAGTATAAGAAAAACTAAAGCTTTCAATATAGACTTGGCGAGGCTGATTTCTAAAATATTGTCGCATTTCCCTTCAAGTGCGAATTAAAAAGCAACAAAATATACGATTGAGCCCTTGGCGATAAGCTAAGTTTTCTAATATTTATATATAGCTATTTTAATTAAATGAATTTTTCGTGGTAGTTCACATTCACCCCTCAAATCGGGTATAATAAGAATAGAATATAAAGGGGAATTTACGCTATGAGCTATCAAGCATTATACCGAGTCTGGCGTCCAAGGAAATTTGAAGACGTAGCAGGACAAACACATATTACTCGTACATTACAAAATGCGATTGTGGAACAAAAGTTTTCGCATGCTTATGTATTCTCAGGACCACGAGGGACTGGGAAAACAAGTGCTGCCAAAATTTTCTCTAAAGCAATTAATTGTGAGCATGCACCAGTAAAAGAACCGTGTAATGAATGTGCAGCCTGCCGAGGAATACAAGATGGTACGATTCAAGATGTGATCGAGATTGATGCTGCTTCCAATACAAGTGTGGATGACATTCGGGAAATACGGGAAAATGTAAAATATGCATCAAGCTCCGTTCCTTACAAGGTGTACATCATCGATGAAGTACACATGATTTCTAATAATGCGTTTAATGCCTTATTGAAAACTCTAGAAGAACCACCAAAACATGTTGTGTTTATTTTAGCAACAACAGAGCCACATAAAATTCCGTTAACCATTTTATCGAGATGTCAGAGATTTGACTTTAAACCAATCTCTAATCAGGCGATAGTGAATCGTATGAAGACAATCATAGAAGCGGAGGACATATCCGTTACGGAAGAAGCTTTAGAAACTGTAGCTCTTGCTGCAGAGGGCGGTATGCGTGATGCATTAAGTATTTTAGATCAGGCTATTTCATACAGTGAAGATGTTGTAGAGTTAGACGATGTCCTAGCTGTTACCGGCGGAGTATCTCAAGGGGTACTTACCGAAATAGTCGATGCAATGTATAATAAAGACGTTCAAGAAGCTTTAAAACGATTAGATGATATTATTCAAAAT
The DNA here is from genome assembly GCF_001659985.1 of Oceanobacillus sp. Castelsardo. Classification (GTDB taxonomy): domain Bacteria; phylum Bacillota; class Bacilli; order Bacillales; family Amphibacillaceae; genus Oceanobacillus. The sequence continues at coordinate 53,731 of NZ_LYCS01000007.1, read as the reverse complement.
GGAAAAGACCCTGGTCGTTTTGTATATGATTTAATCTACTTCTTGCGGGATTTACTTTTATACAAAAGTGCGCCCGCTCTTGAAGGATTATTGGAAAGGGCTAGGGCTGATGAGGCATTTCAAGCTCTTTCATCAACCATTAACAACGACTGGATACAAGATGCCATTATGCAATTGAATCAATGCCAGCAAGAAATAAAATGGACAAATAGTCCAAAGGTTTTTATTGAAATTGCAATTTTAACGATTACGAATCGCTATCATAGGGAAGAACAACAGCCTGGATCTATCGATTCTGATGCCATATTGAAATTAAACCAAAAGATATCTGGGCTTGAATCTCAATTACAACAGTTGAGGCAAAATCCGGCTCCAACTACTAACCCACCTCAAGTGGAAAAAAGAAGACCACAAAGAGCTACTAGCAAGAGTAGTTATAAAGTTCCGTATGAGAGAATTCGTGGGGTTCTTAAAGAAGCAAATAAACCTTCCTTAAAACAGGTTCAATCCGGCTGGGCAAATTTCTTGAGTCAGTTAAAAGGGACAAATGCCCCAGCACATGCTACCATTCAGGATAGTAAACCAGTTGCTGCATCTGATCAAGCAATCGTAGTGTCATTTAAATATGAAATACATTGTTCCCTGTTTTTAGACCATAAAGATACGGTTCAATCTGTACTTATGAGTGTACTAGGAAAGCAAATGGAAATGATTGCTATACCTGATCGTGATTGGCAAGAACTTCGTGCCGACTTTATCCAAAGTCAGGAGAAAAATAGTCCTGAAGATTCTAAAGAACAACCAGACCCTGTAGTAGATGAGGCAAAGAAGCTTTTTGGTGATGATTTAGTAGAAATACATGATTAGATTTGTCTAATAAATATATAATATAGAGGAGGTATTTCCATGAAAGGAAATATGAATAACATGATGAAACAAATGCAAAAAATGCAAAAGAAAATGATGAAGGCTCAAGATGAACTCTTTGAAATGACATTTGAAGCTTCTGCTGGTGGCGGAATGGTAACGGTCATTGCAAATGGTAAAAAGGAAATTACGGATGTCCAAATTAAAGAGGAAGTTGTAGATCCTGACGATATTGACATGCTTCAAGATTTAATCCTTGCCGCTACAAATGATGTTTTAAAACAAGTTGATGACAAAACAAATGCAACAATGGGACAATTTACGAAAGGGCTAAATATGCCAGGAATGTTCTAGGAGGCACAACATGTATTATCCGGAACCTATTTCAAAATTAATTGATAGTTTTACCAAATTGCCAGGTATAGGGCCAAAAACAGCTGTACGCCTGGCCTTTTTCGTTATCAATATGAAAGATGACGACGTAATGGATTTTGCGAACGCTCTAGTGAACGCGAAACGGGAATTAACGCACTGCTCGGTTTGTGGTCATATTACGGACCAAGACCCATGTGCAATTTGCTCGGATACGTCTAGAGATAATTCAATTATTTGTGTTGTACAAGATCCTAAAGATGTTATTGCTATGGAAAAGATGAAGGAATTCCGTGGTAAATATCATGTTCTTCACGGTGCAATTTCCCCAATGGATGGAATTGGTCCAGAAGATATTAATGTCCCTGATTTACTGAAACGCTTAAAGGATGAGGAGGTCGAGGAAATTATACTTGCAACGAATCCGAATATAGAAGGTGAAGCTACCGCAATGTATATTTCACGCCTTGTGAAACCATCCGGTATTCGCACGACCCGAATTGCACATGGCCTTCCAGTAGGTGGAGATTTGGAATATGCGGATGAAGTGACGTTGTCCAAAGCGTTAGAAGGTAGAAGGGACTTATAAAGTGAAACTTCAATCAGTGGGGGTCTTACAGCCGGTTAACCTGCGATAAAAAGATTGTTCAAAAAGGTGAAATCATGGGGAAAAAAATAAAGAAAAAAGATGTCGACGCAGAACTATTACATTCGATATACCAATTAGAATCGGAATGGAAACAAATTCGTTCCATCATGGAGCATAGTGTGGAGGCTTCTCAAATTGGCCGTCTTCAGGAATCACTTGCCCAAGCAAAGTATATCTTTTTATTAAAAGAGGCAAGACATCGGAATTTGCATGCACTTAAATTAAAGTAGATTAAGAGAATTATTGAGATAACTTTAAGACAGGGATAAATCCTTGTCTTTTTTTAATCTAGTTCTTTTTCCCTTTTAAAGGTCATAAATATAGGATAAACATAAATGTAGGTAAAAGAGGGGTTGATTTTCTATGAGTTCAACACTCATTATTACGATTATGGTTGCTTTAATCGTCCTTTTATTGTTTGTCGGAGCTCCCATAAAACCAATGAGATTTATTGGACAGGCTACTGTTAAAATTGGCATTGGCATTTTATTTCTGTTTTTTGTCAATGTCTTTGGCGGTGCAATTGGTCTACATATTCCTATCAATATGTATACCGCTATTGTGGCTGGGTTTTTAGGTTTATTTGGAGTAGCTTCCTTAACCGCCATTCATCTATTTATCATTTAGATGAAATTAAAGTTTCAAAGATTCCTTGTATACTTCCCGTTAGATTAGGAGATACTAATTTTTAAGCAGGTAGGAAAGTATAAAAATCTTTCCCGTCTGTATAAGAGCAACTATGGCATCTGCCCAATCTAATAGCGAATGCCAAGTTACTAACGGAGGTGGAAAGGATGGAACAAGTAAATCTATTTGAATGCTGTGGGATTTGTGAGGACGAAAAAGAGACTGGGATTCATTTATACAACATGTTTATCTGTTCAGAGTGTGAACATAACATGATTCATACGGAGCCAAGAGAAGAAAAGTATAAATATTATTTACAAAAGTTGAAAAATATTAGTACACCGAAATTATACTCCTAATCCAAGTCTTTGCTTGCAAAGGCTTTTTTTCTTGTCTTATTATAATAGTTAAAATAAAAATAGAATGGAGATAAGAAATGGACCAGTCCAGTACACCTTTGTTTTCATTATTAGATAAATTTGCAATGAAACATTCTACTTCTTTTCATGTTCCTGGCCATAAAAATGGAGAGATTTTTCTAGAGTTTGCTAGTTCATATTTTCAGCAGGTTTTAAAATTAGATGTCACCGAACTTCCTGGTTTGGATGATTTACATGCTCCAACAGGGGCCATTCAAGAGGCAGAACAACTTGCCGCAGATTTTTTTAAGTCAAATCACACCTTTTTTCTCGTTGGTGGAAGTACGGCTGGTAATTTGGCAATGATCATGGCCTGTGTTCAATCAGGTGATAAAGTCATTGTGCAACGTAATAGCCATAAATCCATTATGCATGGATTAGAATTAAGCGGTGCAAAGCCTATTTTCATCGCCCCTGAGTTTGACAAGGAAGTTGGTCGATTTACATCACCGAGTTATGAAACTGTAGTATCAGCAGTTCAGAAACATTCAGATGCAAAGGCTGTTATTCTTACGTATCCAGATTACTTTGGAAGAACTTATGATATTAAGAGAATGATAGAATCCATTCATCATTATCATATTCCTGTTTTAGTAGATGAGGCTCATGGAGTACATTTTTCTTTAGGAGATCCCTTTCCGACATCTTCCCTTCAGTTAGGAGCGGATATCGTAGTCCAATCTGCACATAAAACAGCTCCCGCCATGACCCAATCCTCCTACTTACATATTAATAGTGCTTTTAATCTTAAGGATAAGGTTGCCTATTACTTGCAGATGCTCCAATCTAGTAGTCCTTCTTATCCGCTAATGGCATCATTGGATATAGCAAGGAGTTATTTAGCTACACGAACAGATAAGGATATAGAAAAAATCATAAGTAGCGTTTTTAAAGTACGAGAGATACTTGGGCGTTGTGAGGGATTGGATGTATTACCATTAACTGGTAAAGACGACATGTTAAAAATTACTTTACATGTAAAACCGTCCTATTCTGTTCAACAAATCATCTTAGGGTTAGAAGAATTTCATATATACCCTGAATTAACGACAGATCGTCAACTATTACTCATTCATGGATTAGCACCGTTTGAGCATTTTATTCCATTAGAAAAGGCGGTAAAAAGAATCAATGAACGATTAAAAAAAGATATAATCCATGCTACAATAGATATATCAAAGCTCTTTCCAGAACCAATTTCTGAATTAGCTTTAACCTATCAACAAATGAATGAATTAACATATACAAATGTCGCTCTTGATAGAGGATTAGGGAATATTGCTGCTGAATCGATTATTCCATATCCACCTGGAATTCCACTTATTTTAAAAGGGGAAAAAATAACAAAAACTCAAGCTATGACTGTGAATCACTTGCTTAAGCAAGGGGTTACCATACAACAAAGAACAAAAGGTATCAAGATATATAATAAAGGATAAGTAAGTAAATCTTGTTAGTTGCTAGGCGCTTGAACTAGACATAAAAGGAGTTAATACAAGAAGTGAACGGATATTTTATTACTTTTGAAGGTGTCGAGGGTGCAGGAAAAACAACGATCATGCAAAACACTCTCGTGAAATTAAAGTCATTAGGGTATGATGCAATCTCAACAAGAGAGCCTGGCGGGATTGAAATTGCTGAGCAAATACGTCATGTTATTCTTGATACAAACAATACCAAAATGGAAGAAAGAACAGAAGCATTGCTATATGCCGCTGCTAGAAGACAACATCTAGTGGAAAAGGTCATCCCAGCATTAGAACAAGGGAAAATTATTCTTTGTGATCGATTTATCGATAGTAGTTTGGCGTATCAGGGATATGCACGAGGGCTTGGAATTGATGAAGTATTTGCAATCAATCAATTTGCCATTAAAGATCAGATGCCTAATTTGACTATATTATTTGATCTTGAACCGAAAAAAGGGTTAAGCCGTATTGCGTCGAATAAAGATAGAGAAAGAAATCGTTTGGATCTGGAAACTGTCTCTTTTCATGAGAAAGTGTATGAAGGTTACAAAATCCTATTAGATAAGTTCCCAAACCGTATTCAATCCATCAATGCAGACCAACCATTGGAACAGGTTGAAGAAGAGGTTTTGAATAAGATTCTTATTAATATTAAAAAATAATCTTATTGGCGCGAAATCTCTATTCGTCACTCTTGATGCAAGATCTCATAATGTATATTAATCAGTATTTGATTAAATAAAATTAGAGGGGGACTAGTATGAAGCTAATAATGGCTGTTGTTCAAGATAAGGATACAAATCGCTTAACGAATGCTTTAGGTGAGGAGGATTTCCAATCTACGAAGCTTGCTTCAACTGGTGGGTTTTTAAAAGAAGGTAACACAACATTAATGATTGGATGTAACGACGAAAATGTAGATAAGGTGTTACGAATCATTAAAGATAATTGTTCGAACCGTGAACAAATGGTTGCACCTATTTCTCCTATGGGGGGAAATGCGGATTCTTATATACCGAATCCTGTTAAAGTAGAGGTTGGTGGAGCAACTGTATTTGTTTTACCGATTGAGTCATTTTACCAATTTTAAATGATAAGTGCATGTTCAAAAGGCGGATAAAAAGGACCGAGTCGGCGAAGCTTTGAGTACCGGAACCTTAGGAAAAGGTCTCTAGTGCCGAAGTGTTATTTTTACCTGACCTTTTGAACAATCTCTTCAAGGGGGCGAAGTAAATGAAAATTATAAATGATGTGCATAGGCAAAGAGATACATCATATGCTAGACAAGCACCTACAGAAACGAAATCATTCCAACATTCACTTCAGTCCCAATATTTATCGCAAAAAAAACAGGAACTAGACAATATGATGAAGAATATTTCCTTACAAGGTGAAAAGTTAGCCCGTTCCCGTAATTTCAAAGAGCTTGCTAAATTTAAAAAGATGATTAAATCCTTTTTAGGAGAAACGGTATCTGGCGGTTTACGTATTAAAAAGGAACAGAGTTTTAATAGAAATGGAAGTAACCATTTAACATTAATCAAACAAGTGGACGAAAAGCTTATAGAATTAACCGAGCAAATAATGAGCCAAGAGAAGAAAACGGTTGATATACTTGGGTTAATAGGGGAAATAAAAGGGTTATTGATTAATATATATATATAGGAACAAAGGCGCTTCACGGATGTGACCCTTTTTGCGATAAGGTATAATAAGTTAATTTTCCCTATTAGTTAAGAAATAATTGTAATTTGATAGGACGGATATTGGATGAAGACATGGTCTGAGATTGCAGAGATACAGCCTTTGGCGAGTAAAGTTATAACAAATAGTATTAAAAAAGACCGGGTTTCACATGCGTACTTAATTCATGGCGAACGTGGTACCGGAAAAGAGGAAATCGCTACTATTCTTACAAAGGTTCTATTTTGTATGGAACCTAATGGAATAGAACCGTGCAATCACTGTATAAATTGTAGACGAATCGAATCCCATAACCATCCTGATGTTCATTGGATTGAACCAGAAGGAAAGTCTATAAAAAAGGAGCAGGTTGAAAATCTGCAAAAGGAATTTACATATTCTGGACTTGAATCTAATCGGAAAGTATATGTAATAAAAGATGCTGATACGCTTACTGTAAATGCCTCTAATCGAATCTTAAAATTTTTAGAAGAGCCAACAAGACAAACAACAGCAATTATGCTTACAGAAAACAGTCAAGCTATACTCCCAACGATTCGTTCTCGTTGTCAAATTATAGACTTAAAACCACTTAATTCAGTTTCCTTTCAAAATAAACTACTAGAAAATGGGATAAATAAACAAGATGCAATCCTATTTAGTGCCTTAACAAATAACCTTCAGGAAGCGATTGAATGGTCAAATGATGAGTGGTTTGCCGAAGCTAGGAAGTTAGTGATACAATTGGTTGAAATGTTTTCAACCAAACCAGAAGATGTTTACTTATTTATCCATAGTCATTTGATACCTCTCTTAAAAGAAAGAAAAGATCAAGAAAGAACGCTCGATTTATTATTATTGGCATTTAAAGATATTCTTTATTATCATATCGGCAATGAAAATGAACCTACATTCTATCAATCGACAGATGTTTTACTTGAGAAAGCAGCAATGTCATTTTCTGAAGAGCAAATTATGGATGTTTTAAATGCTATTTTAAAAGCTAAAAGAAAACTGAAGCAAAATGTTCAACCTACATTGGTGTTTGAACAATTGGTTCTTCAAATACAGAGGTGAAACAAATGATAGAAGTTATTGGTGTTCGCTTTAAAAAGGCGGGGAAGATCTATTACTTTGACCCTGATGGTGAAGATATTTCACTAAACAATTACGTCATTGTGGAAACGGTACGTGGCGTTGAGTTTGGAAAAGTAGTCATACAAAACAAACAGGTGGACGAGGAAGATGTTGTTCTGCCTTTGAAAAAAGTAATCAGGGTAGCGGATGAAAAAGATAAACTTACCGTTTTAGAAAATCAGGAAGAAGCAAAAAATGCTTTTGATATATGTACTACAAAAATAAAGGAACATCAGCTAGATATGAATCTAGTAGAGGTAGAATATACGTTTGATCGTAATAAAATAATCTTTTACTTTACCTCCGATGGTCGTGTAGACTTCCGGGAATTAGTAAAAGACTTAGCAGCGATGTTCAAAACCCGTATTGAGTTAAGACAAATTGGTGTTCGGGACGAGGCAAAAATGCTTGGTGGAATTGGACCATGCGGAAGAATGCTTTGTTGTTCAACCTTTTTAGGAGACTTTGAACCAGTATCTATTAAAATGGCAAAGGATCAGAATCTATCTCTAAACCCAGCTAAAATCTCTGGTCTCTGTGGTCGTCTTATGTGTTGTCTAAAGTACGAAAATGATGAATATGAAAGTGCCAAGCGCGAATTACCAGATATAGGGGAAGCTATAACTACTCCATATGGAAAAGGGAAAGTGGTTGGATTAAATATTCTTGAGAAATTAATTCAAATTGAAATCCCAGAAAAAGAACGAGTGATTGAATATACATTAGATGAATTAATTGATGAGGGAATTTTAGCTCAGGGCCAAAGATAACGAGGTGAGTGGGCGTGAGGAATCGACAAATCTTTGATCAAGTGTCTGATATGGAAAAACAAATTGGAGAATTATATCAGCAACTTGGTGATCTTAAACAAAAGCTAAGTGAATTACTAGAAGAAAATCATCGACTTGCTATGGAAAATCATAATCTAAGAAACCATTTGGATACGATAGAAGAGGGCAAACAAAAATCATCGAATAAAAAGAAGTCTACGAAGAAAAAAGATAACTTACCAAGTGAAGGATATGACAACTTAGCAAGGCTGTATGATGAGGGATTCCATATTTGTAATTTAGAATTTGGAAGACCAAGAAGGAATGAAGATTGTATGTTTTGTCTGGAATTCTTTGATAAAACAAAATAGAGTTTAAAAGCCACACATGAAAATTACTGTCTCTCTATAGAGGCAGTTTTCTTTTCATATGGACAAGATAAATGACAAAGGCTAAAGTTTTGATTAGGTAGGAGAAAAAGATGGTACAATTATTTGGTGATGAACGTATAGATTCTTTATTAGCTGACGAAAGTATGAGTATTATTCAAAGTGCGACTGCTTTCGCTTTTTCTTTAGATGCTGTACTACTTGCGCATTTTGCCTCCGTTCCGAAAAGGAGAGGAAAGGTTTTAGATTTATGTACAGGTAATGGGGTTATTCCTTTATTGTTATCGAGAAAAACAAAAGTTGAAATGACCGGTGTTGAAATTCAAGAGCGTATATTTAGTATGGCAGAGAGAAGTATTGAGTTGAATAAATTGCAGGAACAAATACATCTTGTTCACGGTGATTTAAAAGAGATGAAACATGTTTTAGGACAAAGCACGTATGATGTGGTGACATGTAATCCTCCTTATTTTAAAACCCCTTCCAGTAATGAGCAAAATTACAATGAATATTTAACCATCGCAAGACATGAAGTTTATTGTACATTAGAGGATGTTGTAAAGGCATGTAAACTACATGTGAAATCAGGGGGGAAAGTAGCAATGGTTCACAGGCCAGGAAGACTTGTAGATATTATAAATTTATTTAGAAAGTATAATATTGAACCAAAACGTATGCAGTTAGTCTTTCCGAAAATGGGTAAAGAAGCAAATATGCTCTTAATAGAAGGAATTCGGGACGGTAAACCAGATTTGAAAATTTTGCCACCGTTATATATATATCATGAAGATGGCACGTATACAAAGGAAGCTGAGGAAATTATATATGGATGATAAGGAACATTTAGTTTACATGTTGAGATGTAAAGACAATTCCTTATATACAGGATATACAAATAATCTAGAGAACCGTTTAAAAGCACACAGAGACGGAAAAGGGGCAAAATATACAAGAGGTAGAGGTCCCTTTCAAGTTGTATACATTGAAAAATTTGAGACGAAAGAAGAAGCTTTAAAAAGAGAGTATGAAGTAAAACAACTAAAAAGAAAAGGGAAATTATTACTAATCCAGAATTGGTTGAAAGAAGTGGTTCAAAATGAAAATTCAAAAGAGCTTTAATGACGAAAACTTAGGTACTATTTATGTGGTACCAACACCAATTGGAAATTTAGAAGATATTACTTTTAGGGCTTTGAATACGTTAAAAAGTGTATCCATTATTGCAGCAGAAGATACGAGAAATACAAAGAAACTTTTAAACTATTTTGAAATAAACGTGCCCCTAATTAGTTATCATGAGCATAATAAGCTTTCTAGAGAAGAACAATTATTAGAAAGGGTAAGAAAAGGTGACTCGATAGCTATTGTAAGTGACGCAGGAATGCCAGCTATTTCAGATCCTGGATATGAATTAGTAACATCGGCAATAGAGGAAGAATTGAAAGTAGTTGTTTTACCAGGAGCAAATGCGGCCCTATGTGCTTTAGTAGGCTCTGGGCTTTCCACGAATGCGTTCTATTTTTATGGATTTTTGCCTCGAAAGAAAAAGGATAAGGAAGCAGAATTAGAACGTTTAAAATATATTCAAGCTTCTTTATTATTTTATGAATCACCACATCGTATTAAAGAAACCCTACTTGCCATGAATAAAGTTCTTGGAAATAGACAAATCGTAATTGCTAGGGAATTAACGAAGCGGTTTGAGGAATTCATCAGAGGGTCTGTAGAAGAATTAATGGAGTGGACAGATCAGAATGAACAAAAAGGGGAGTTCTGCCTCGTTGTCTCTGGTAGTGATTCAGAAGAGATAGAAACGGAATTATGGTGGAAAGACTTAAACGTTATGGAACATGTAGATTACTACATCAATGAAAATCACTTATCTTCTAAAGAGGCTATAAAGCAAGTAGCTATTGATAGAAAAATGCCAAAACGAGAAGTCTACCAAACCTATCATGTTCATGTGGATTGAAGTTAAATTTGTTACCTTCTTATTCCAAAATAAAAGAGAGTTGACGTGCTTTTGCATGCGTCAGCTCTCTTTGGGCTTTTAATTGATTGTAACAAGGGCTTAAGACTTTGTAAATAGAAAATTGTAGGAAATTATCCTTTTTTGAATCATTTAATATTATAATCACTTGAAATCTGTCAAACATACGATTTGATTTCATCTCTTTCTTTTATAAAAAGGCTATGGTAAATGCTTATCTCAGCTTGATTTTGTCAATAATTAATATTGCACAGTATTTGGCAAAATACGTTATAATAGCTACAATAGTAATAGTTTAAAAATGACACTTTTGTGGATTTTATTAATATTTAAGTAGAACCTTGTAGAAAAATGTGGGAATTTGTTGAATACTTGGTTAAACCAAGTTTTTTTAAGGAGGTAGCAGTATGCTAGAGGAGAATAAGACTTTTTATATCACTACACCAATCTATTATCCAAGTGGTAACTTACATATAGGTCATGCATATTCTACAGTTGCAGGTGATGCAATTGCTAGATATAAGAGGATGCGTGGCTATGATGTAATGTATTTAACCGGAACGGACGAGCATGGACAAAAGATTCAAAAGAAGGCAGAAGAAAAAGGGGTTACGCCACAGGAGTATGTAGACGAAATTGTTAGTGGTATTCAGGATCTGTGGAAAAAATTAAAAATTACAAATGACGATTTTATCCGTACAACAGAAAATAGACATAAAGATGTTGTTGAGAAAATCTTTGATCAGCTAGTAAAACAAGGGGATATTTACCTTGATGAATATGAAGGTTGGTATTGTACGTCTTGTGAATCTTTCTTTACAGAGAGACAATTAAATGAAGGAAGTTGCCCAGACTGTGGTGGTTCAGTTGACAAAGTTAAAGAAGAATCTTATTTCTTTAAAATGAGTAAATACGTAGACCGACTTGTTCAATATTATGAAGATAATCCCGAATTCATTCAGCCAGAAAGTCGCAAAAACGAAATGCTTAATAACTTCATTAAACCTGGTTTGGAAGATTTAGCGGTATCGCGTACTTCCTTTGATTGGGGAATTAAAGTTCCAGGAAATCCAAAACACGTTATTTATGTGTGGGTAGATGCATTATCAAACTATATTACCGCACTTGGCTATGGAACCGAAAATAATGAGAAGTTTAAGAAATATTGGCCTGCAGACGTTCACCTAATGAGTAAAGAAATTGTTCGCTTCCATACGATTTACTGGCCAATTATGTTAATGGCGCTTGACCTACCATTACCGAAAAAGGTATTTGCACACGGATGGATTTTGATGAAAGATGGGAAAATGTCCAAATCAAAAGGGAATGTAGTAGACCCAGTTAGCCTAATTAATCGTTATGGACTAGATGCTTTACGTTACTACTTATTACGCGAAGTCCCATTTGGTCATGATGGTGTCTTTACTCCAGAGGGATTCGTCGAAAGAACAAATTATGATTTAGCAAATGACCTAGGTAATTTATTAAATCGAACAGTGGCAATGATTGAAAAATATTTTGATGGGGAAATCCCTGCATATGAGTCATCTGAAACAGAAGTGGATGGTGAACTTGAGCAATTTGCCAAAGATACAATTAACAAAGTAGAAGAAGCAATGGAAAATATGCAGTTCTCTGTTGCGCTTTCTTCCCTATGGCAATATATTAGTCGAACAAATAAATATATTGATGAAACTCAACCATGGGTACTTGCAAAAGATGAAGAAAATAAAGAGCGATTGGGGAATGTAATGGCACACTTAGCTGAATCATTGAGGAAATCAGCTGTGATGCTTCAGCCATTCTTAACAGAAGCACCGGCAGAAATCTTCCGTCAGTTAAATGTAACAGCTGAATCGCTGAAAGATTGGGAAAGTGTTTATCGAGATGGAGAAATTCCGGCTGGAACTAAAATTCAAAAGGGTGACCCCATATTCCCACGACTTGATGTAGAAAAGGAAATTGAAGCTATTAAAGCAATGATGAAGAAGCCAGTCGTAGAGGAGCCGGAAAAAGAGGAAGATCAAAAAGAACAAATCGTGTATGACGATTTTATGAAGCTAGACCTACGAGTTGGTGAAGTATTAAAGGCGGAAAGAGTAAAAAAGGCTGATAAATTACTAAAACTACAACTTGATCTTGGAACAGAAAAACGCCAAATTGTCTCAGGCATTGCGAAATATTATGAGCCAGAACAATTAGTAGGTAAAAAGGTAATTTGTGTAACAAACTTAAAACCTGTCAAACTACGCGGAGAAATGTCAGAAGGTATGATTTTATCAGGCGAAGACGAAAAAGGAAACCTATCTCTAGCAACTGTAGACTCATCCCTACCAAACGGATCTGTTGTGAAGTAATAATATATGGTGTAATTTTTAATGAAATTTATATAAGGCTGCGACATAACCAAGGTGTTTAACTTATAAAGAAATAATACAAAAGGTCACTCTTTCTAGAACTTGGATTTTTCATAAGGAGGTAAACTTATACGTATGCTATTTGACACACACGTCCACTTAAATGCGAGACAATTTACAGAAGACCGTGAAGAAACGATACAGCGTGCATTTGATGCTGGTGTAAAATACATGACAGTAGTTGGCTTTGACCATGAAACAATCCCACTAGCCATAGAAATTGCGCAAGCATATGAAACAATCTATGCCGCTGTTGGCTGGCATCCTGTTGATGCAATCGATATGACAGACAAGGAACTAGATTGGATAGAGGTATTAGCAAAACATCCAAAAGTAGTAGCAATAGGTGAAATGGGACTTGATTATCATTGGGATAAATCACCAAAAGATGTCCAAAAAGATGTCTTCCGGAAGCAAATCCGCTTGGCTAAAAAATTAAAAATGCCAATCATCATTCATAATCGAGAAGCAACCGAGGACATTATTCAAATTTTAAAAGAGGAAGATGCAAAGGAAATTGGAGGCATCATGCATTGTTATAGTGATTCTGTCCAATATGTTGATGATTGTTTAGACATGAACTTCTATATTTCCTTGGGAGGACCTGTCACATTTAAAAATGCCCCTCTACCAAAAGAAGTAGCGCAATATGTTCCTTTAGACCGCCTATTAATAGAAACAGATGCACCTTATTTAGCACCGCATCCTAATAGAGGTAAAAGAAATGAACCAGCTTATGTAAAACTAGTAGCAGAGAAAATTGCCGAATTAAGGAATATGAGCTATGAAGAAATTAGTGAAATAACTACAAAAAATGCATTTCGCTTTTTTGGATTAGAATAATTTTCATTCAAATGTCGTTTAGGAAATGTATTTTTGATATTTTCTTTTCGTTTTAATAAAAGTATGCCTTATTTTAATATCTAAAGAACTGAAATGAAATAGAACTGTAATATTCTAGTAAAATAATACTAAATTAGATTGAAATAATAGAAGAATGATGGCGAAAATAGAGATCGGCGCTTAGCTGGTCTCTATTTTTATTTTACTTTTAGATTCCGACATAACCTTTTAGTATCAATGGTTCCCACCACCCCTTAAGTAATGTAAAACGATGTCGAATAGGCTTGCGTAATAGAATTGTAAAGCAACCGTAAAGGGAAAAGCATTTACTTTACGCATAATTTGTTAATATAATCGTTCATACAAAGGGGGGCAAGATGCATGCGATTTTTATCAAAGCTATTGCCGGCATCAAAAATGAAGCTGGTTATTTCTAGTATAGGTGTGCTTGCACTAGTTTTATTTACCAGTATGGTTGTTTTTGAATTAATGAAAGTAGAAGTAACCATGACAAGTAACGGTGAAGAGAAAAAAATAAAGACACATAAAAATACCGTTGGTGAATTACTTGATCAGGAAGGTATCGAAGTAGGGGATTATGATGAATTATCCCATAACTTAAATGCCAAAATTGAAGATGGTATGGAAATTGAATATGAATCTGCAAAACAGCTTGTTTTAAACATAGATGGTAAGACTAATACATATTATTCAACAGCACAAACATTAAAAGAATTTATTGAGGAACTAGGCCTTTCATTCTCGAAATACGATGAAGTGTCGCTCCAAAATAATGACATATTAAAAGATGGACAAGAAATAAAAGTGAAAAAGGCATTTGAAGTAACGGTAAATGATGGAGGAAAAGAGAAGTCATCACAAGTTACAGGTGGAACGGTAAAAGACTTATTAGAAGAAAGTAAGATTGAGTTAAACAAACTAGATAAGATATCTCCTTCATTAGATGATGAAGTTACAAAAGATACTTCTGTAACCATTACCCGTGTGGAAAAAAAGGAAGAAAAACTTGAAGAAGAAATAGCTTTTGATACGGAAACAAAAAAGGACTCCTCACTTGAAAAAGGAAAAGAAAAGGTTATGACGGAAGGGAAAAAAGGAAAGGTCCTTAAAACCTTTGAAGTTACTTTAGAGAATGGTGAAGAGGTGAGCCGTGAATTATTAGATGAGGCGATTCAGGAGGAAAAGGTAGATCGCGTAGTGGCAGTTGGTACGAAAGAGCCTGCTCAAATGGTATCCGTAACTTCTACCTCTAGTTCAAGTAGTCAAGCTTCAAGTGGAAAAACAATAAGCGTGACTGCAAGTGCATTTACAGCAAGCTGTAGTGGCTGTTCTGGTTACACAGCAACGGGAATTAATTTGAAGGCTAATCCGAATAAAAAGGTAATTGCAGTAGATCCAAATGTTATTCCTTTAGGATCAAGGGTATGGGTAGAAGGATATGGAGAAGCTATTGCTGGTGATACTGGTGGTAATATTAAAGGAAGCCGAATTGATGTTCATGTACCAAATAAATCAAAAGCACACAGTTGGGGAGTTCGCAATGTCCAAGTGAAAATCCTTGATTAACATGTATGTAAGTTATATGCTCTTACCATGATAAATGGTAGGAGTATTTTTATATTGAAAAGCGCTGGAGCTAGACTAGCCTTTTGAAAAGATGCTAACTAACAATTGATGATAGGGGAAAGCAATGAAAATTAAAGAAGTTATAGTAGTAGAAGGTAGAGACGATACTACGAAAATAAAACTTGCTGTCGATGCAGATACGATAGAAACAAATGGATCGGCAATTAATAAGTATACACTTACTCAAATTAAACATGCACAGGAAAAACGTGGGGTCATTATTTTTACAGATCCAGACTATCCTGGTGAAAGAATTAGGAAAATTATTAATGAACATGTTCCAGGCTGTAAACATGCCTTTTTAACGCAAGATAAAGCAAGGGCAAAAAACCCGCATAATAAAAGTTTAGGGATAGAACATGCAAGTATAGACGATATAAGGAAGGCCCTAAAGGACGTTCATGAATTAGCGGAACCTATCCAAAGTGAAATCGGCCAAGAAGATATTATTCAAGCACGACTACTAGGGACAAACGAAGCACGAAAAAGAAGGGAAAGACTAGGTGAGATTCTTCAAATAGGTCATACGAATGGGAAGCAGTTATTAAAACGTTTAACCATATTTCAAATAACGAAGGAACAATTTGACCAAGCGATTATAAAGTTGGATCAGGAGGAAGAAGATGAGTAATTACATCGCCACACCATCTCGTACAAAGGAAATTTTAAATAAATATAAGTTTACATTTAAAAAAAGCTTAGGCCAAAACTTTTTAGTCGATGTAAATATATTAAAAAATATAGTGAGACATGCCGGTATAAATAAAGACTCAGGTGCTATCGAAATAGGGCCTGGAATTGGAGCACTTACGGAACAATTGGCAATCCATGCGGATAAGGTGGTTGCCTTTGAAATTGACCAAAGATTATTACCGATATTGAAAGATACCTTAGGTGATTATTCTAATATTAATCTCATCCATCAGGATATTTTAGAAGCGAATGTAAAGGAAGTAATTGAAGAAAACTTTGCCCAAAACCAACCTGTACATGTCGTTGCCAATTTACCATATTACATCACAACTCCAATTTTGATGAAATTAGTTCGGGATAAATTACCAGTATCAAGTATTACCGTGATGATTCAAAAAGAAGTTGCAGAAAGAATGGCAGCAAAACCAAATACAAAGAGTTACGGGTCCTTAACAATTGCCCTGCAGTATTACACGAGTGCAGAAGTAGTTATGATTGTGCCGAAGACTGTTTTTATGCCACAGCCAAACGTGGACTCAGCCATATTAAAGTTAGAAATGAGAGAGAAACCTCCAGTTCATGTAGAGGATGAAGACTTTTTCTTTGAATTGGTAAAATCAAGCTTTGCACAAAGACGTAAAACACTTCAAAATAATTTAAAAAGCTATTTCAAAGACAAATATGATAAAGACATGATTACGGATATTCTACAACAATCTGGAATAGATGCCAAAAGGCGTGGTGAATCCTTAAGTATTGAGGAATTTGCACATTTAGCAAATACGTTTACTAAGTCACTTCAAAAATAAGCTATCTGCTACGGCAGATAGCTTATCTTTTTAGACTGAGTTCCTTAATTAACACAGTGCTTACGAACATTGCCAATTATATAAGGCACAAAACCAATTTTCGATTCATAGTTTATAGTGGGTAAGCTTCGTTTTAATGTAGACTATGGGGTGAATGTATGGACCTAACAAAAAACAATTTAGTAACTAGAAAATCCTATAACCATGATTTATTATTTCGTATTGCAAATATTAAAGATAATATGGCAAATTTATATGGAGAAGAGATGCGACTTGAGGCAGATGCGCCATTAGAAGACCTCCAGAGAATTGAAGATAGAGATTTAGAAACAAGAAGAAAAAAGGAAAAGGAGAAAGAGGAATTCTCGTATAGGCTATTTCGCCAAGATTATCAATTAATGAAGGAGAAACGTGATTATCAGGCATCAGATGGATATCAAAACTATGCAAAATACTTTCAATTACCTGCAAAAGTTCTTCACCTAGATGGTGATCAAATGTACTTAAGGAAGTGTATTGAACTTTATCAGCGGATAGGTTTACAAGTTCATGGTGTCCATTTAAATGAAAAGGATATGCCCAATCAAATTGGCGAATTAGTTCAAAGAATTCAGCCAGATGTGATTGTCATTACAGGACACGATTCTTTCTCAAAAAATAAAGGAACAAAAAAGGACTTAAGGGCCTATCGACATTCAAGGTATTTCGCTGAGACCGTTAGAGAAGCTAGGCGAATCAATCCTAATCTTGATCAACTCGTCATCTTTGCAGGAGCTTGTCAGTCTCATTTTGAATCACTTATACGCGCAGGAGCAAACTTTGCAAGTTCCCCAACGCGAATTAATATTCATGCGTTAGATCCTGTTTATATTGCAGCAAAAATTGCTTATACCTCTTTCATGGAACGTGTAAGTGTATGGGATGCAATTAGAAATACGTTGACGGGCGAAAAGGGAATGGGTGGAGTAGAAACGAAAGGTTTACTACGCACAGGCATGCCGTATTTATTAGATGATGAGGTAGATTATAATGATAATGATTGAAAGGACTTATCCTAATATTGGATAAGTTTTTTTATCGTGGTTCAACTAGAAGGAAATGTAATAAAAACATAAATATCGATACATATTTTGTAAACTTTGACAAATAATATGAAAAGTAGACAAAACTCTTTGTTGACATGGAAAAACACATCTTGTTATAATATAACTTTTTGACTATTATACAAGTTTGTGCTATACTATTCATAGTGAGGTGGAGTGTATTGGCTAAAACATTATTCGAAATTAAGCAAGGTCTTGAAGGTCAGGTAGGAAGAAGGCTTAAATTAAAAGCTAACGGTGGTAGAAGAAAGACAATTGTACGACAAGGAACTTTAGCAGAAACATACCCTTCTGTATTCATTGTCGAGTTAGACCAAGACGAAAATGCATTCGAGCGTGTTTCTTACAGCTATGCAGACGTACTAACTGAAACGGTAGAAATTAATTTTTTAGAAGATCATAATACTTCCATTATTTAATTGTGAAACAGTGGACAGCCATTCGTCTACTGTTTTTTCTTGTTTTTGTTGTTCATAGTTAGCTTTTGTAATACTCGAGCTATTTATGGTAACTATTTTAAGTTTGTGTAAAGAACCTCAACCTACCCCCTTTTTCTTAAAAAGTAAAATTTCCTCTTTTGCATATAATTACCGAGAGTGTTCCAGCCTAAATCGCATAAACTGAAAATGTCGTAAACAAACTTGAAAGGGGTTGTTCTTTCATGGCAAGACGCGGAGGAATGATGTCAAACCAAATGAAAGAAGAGATTGCTAAAGAGTTAGGATTTTACGACACTGTACAACGAGATGGCTGGGGAGGTATTACCGCTAGAGATGCTGGTAATATGGTGAAAAGGGCTGTTGAGATTGCTCAACAAAGTATAGCTGAGAAAGGCAATTCATAATGTTGAATTGCCTTTCTTTTCATTAAACGGAAATTTGGCATAATAAACCTTATCAAAGAAAGGCCACGCACGACCAGCCCCAGTGCTTTTGTTCTTGAATAAATTCTCGCCTCTTATATTTGAATATGTTACAATTTGGATATCTTTTGATGGTACAAGTAGGTGACAGGATGGCACTGATTGAGAGGGCGCCAGCAAAAATAAACTTATCTCTAGATGTATTGCGGAAAAGGGAAGATGGCTTTCACGATGTGGAAATGGTTATGACGACCATTGATTTATCTGATCGTATTGAATTAAAGCCACTTCATGAAGATAAAATAGAAATATCAATTGAAAGTAGATATGTCCCAGACGATGAGCGGAATTTAGCATATAAAGCTGCACAGGCTTTTAAAAATAAATATGGAGTAAAAAAAGGTGTTCATATTTCTGTAGAGAAAAGTATACCTGTATCTGCAGGACTTGGTGGGGGTAGTACGGATGCAGCTGCGGTATTAAGGGGTCTTAATCGGTTATGGAAATTAAATATTCCGATGGATGAATTAGCAGAATTAGGAGCAACTTTAGGTGCAGATGTATCATTCTGCATTTATGGAAAAACAGCTATAGCTAGGGGATATGGTGAAAAAATCCAAGGATTAACATCCCCCCCACCCTGTTGGGTAATCTTAGCGAAGCCAAATATTGGGGTATCCACCTGGAAGGTCTTTAATCGGATTAATATGAGTGAATTGCATCACCCTAATACTATAAAAGTGTTAGAGGCATTATCTGAAGGCAATTTTTATAAACTTTGCCATTATATGGGTAATTCATTAGAGCCAATTACCTCCTCTATGCATCCTGAGGTATTTCAAATAAAACGAGCGATGAAGGGTATGGGGGCAAATGGTGTTCTAATGAGTGGAAGTGGACCTACTGTTTACGGTTTAGTGGAACAAGAGAACAAGGCACGAAGAATTTATAATGGAATGCGCGGATTCTGTGCTGAAGTTTATTTAGTTCGGATATTAGGATGAGTGTTTGCCAATTTGCGTATAAAGGTGGTATATTAAGATACAAATATACGGCTTTGAGGTGTAGTAATGAAAAGGAGTAACCGATTAGTTATTTTAACAGAGTACTTTTTGGAAAACCCAAGAAAACATATTCAATTACCTTTTTTCGTGAATCTATGTGATACCACAAAGTCTTCTGTAAGTGAAGATTTAGATATCATTGACCATGTCCTAAAAAACCAACAATTAGGGTACCTTGAACGAACAACAGGGGCTGGAGGCGGAGTTAAGTATATTCCGGAGGTTTCGTCAGACAGAAACAAGGAATTTATTGATAAGCTACGTCATGAATTAGAGGATCCTAGTCGAATACTACCAGGTGGGTATCTCTATATGAGTGATATTTTAGGAGATCCTAAACTAGTCCGGGAAATTGGGCGTGTTTTTGCTTCGCGTTTCTCAAAATTAAACATAGATGTAGTAGTAACAGTGGCTACAAAAGGGATACCTTTGGCTTATTCTGTTGCATCATTCTTAAATGTTCCAGTTGTGATAGTACGAAGGGACCCAAAAGTAACAGAAGGCTCTTCCGTAAGTATCAACTACGTATCTGGTTCATCAAAAAAAATACAAACCATGGTGCTACCGAAGAGAAGTTTAAAAGAAGGAAGCAATGTATGTATCATTGATGACTTTATGAAAGCTGGCGGTACGATAAATGGTATGATTAGCTTATTAGAAGAATTTGATGCAAAAGTACAAGCTATTGGAGTCTTAGCGGAAGCTGATGATGATGAAGAAGAAAGAGTTGTTACGGACTATACTTCTTTGATAAAAATATCTAATGTAGATCTATTACATAAAACGATTGATGTTCAAAATGGTAATATTTCTTTAGTATGATAGTTCGATTAGAAAATAAGGCATTCGTCTAAAGGATGCCTTCGTTTTAATTGCAAGAAAGTCTTAAAAAATATAATGGAGCCAAAAAGCCTTAAATACTTAGGAATTTTGGCTCCATTTTTATACCGAAAATACATATTTTGAAAAATAAATAATCTTTTTTCTATTTTTAGCAGGAATTTAATTAATTTTGTTGAATAAGTTTAGTAAGTTTAAATGGAAAAGGTGGTGAGACATCATGGAAGTAACCGACGTAAGATTGCGCCGCGTAAACACAGAGGGCAGAATGCGTGCGATCGCATCCATTAC
Source organism: Oceanobacillus sp. Castelsardo (assembly GCF_001659985.1). Classification (GTDB taxonomy): domain Bacteria; phylum Bacillota; class Bacilli; order Bacillales; family Amphibacillaceae; genus Oceanobacillus. Next base: position 32,790 of record NZ_LYCS01000007.1, on the reverse strand, counting down.
ATTGGATCAAGAATTTGTAGTGCACGATATCCGTGTTATTGACGGTAATAATGGCTTATTTGTTGCTATGCCTTCGAAGAGAACTCCAGACGGCGAATTCCGGGATATAGCACATCCAATCAATTCTGGAACACGTGCGAAGATTCAAGACGCAGTGTTAGAAGAATACCACCGTGTGGGTGAGGCAGAAGTTGAATATGAAGAAGCAGGAGCTTCCTAAAATGATCAATAAAAGGGGTCGAATCTTTTAAATAAGGTTGGCCTTCTTTTTTTATATTCTAGGAAATTATAAAATTTGTATGGCTGTGAATACCTTAGATATCGAAATAGCCACGTCCGGCTCCAGCGCCCAGTGACTAGTAGACTTCCTTTACCTCCGTGCGATAAAGAAGACTTGCCGATTGGTGAAACCAGAGGCTTAGTCGCACTTATACCCTTGCGGTGAAAGTCAACATCGGTTCGGTGTTTAAGGAAGGCCGACTAAGATCGGCCTTTGCGGCCAACGTCGGCACACCTCTATGAAGAGGCGTGTTTCCTTTATCTTCTACGGCAGTGGAATGTCCGATTAAGACCGCCGCTTTGCGCGGCAACATCGGACCACCTGGCATGGCCAGGCGCAGTCTATACGTCACTAAACGGGCGCTTGCGCCTTTGTTCTTAATAAAAACCCCTTTTGTAACCCTCTTTAACAATCATCTACATAAATTAGTAACAACATCCAAAAATTGGGCAAAATAGTAAATATCCAATGGTTTACAATTATCAATGTGTTGAAATCAGAACTTGTTTAGGATATATTTTATTATGGAAAATAGTAATAATTGGAGGTATCCTTATGACGAATCGGTATGCTGTGATTTTAGCGGCTGGTCAAGGTACAAGAATGAAGTCTAAGCTTTATAAAGTTTTACATCCTGTAATGGGGCGCCCAATGGTTCAACATGTTATTGACCAATTAACTCCCCTAAATCTAGATGAAACAGTTACAATTGTTGGTTTCGGTGCAGAAATGGTAAAAGAAGTAATCGGAAACCAAAGTAAATTTGTCATTCAAGAAGAACAACTAGGAACAGGTCATGCAGTTATTCAAGCAAAATCGTTATTACAGGATAAAGAGGGAACAACTATTGTCGTTTGTGGAGATACTCCATTAATCACCAATAATACGTTTGAAGCTTTATTTAAACATCATGAAGAAGAAGGCGCAAGTGCTACCATCCTGACAGCTAAGGCGGATGACGCTACTGGATATGGTAGAGTAATTCGTAATGCGGAGAACGAAGTGGAACGAATCGTTGAACATAAGGATGCGAATGAAGCGGAACTCCAAGTTACAGAAATTAATACAGGTACATACTGTTTTGATAATCAGGCTCTGTTCCAAGCCCTGAAAGAAGTATCCAATGACAACGTACAAGGTGAGTATTATTTACCAGACGTCATTGAAATATTACGTAATCAGTCGAAAAAGGTTACTGCATTTATGACGGATCATTTCGATGAAACACTTGGAGTTAATGACCGTGTTGCTTTAGCTAAGGCTGAGAAGACGATGAAAGAAAGAATTAATGAAAAACATATGAGAAATGGTGTATCCATCATAGATCCAGAAAACACATACATTCACCCGGAGGTAATCATTGAATCTGATGTTGTCGTCCATCCGGGGACTATCATTAAAGGGGCATCCATTATTAAAGAAAATGCAGAGATTGGCCCTAATAGTGAAATAATTAATTGTGAAGTAGGAGAATCTACGGTTATCAGACATAGTGTTGCCAGTGATAGTAAGATTGGTAACCGCGTTAACATTGGCCCATTTGCACATATTCGCCCTGATTCAACGATTGGTCATGGGGCTAAGGTTGGTAATTTTGTTGAAATTAAGAAGTCTGTCATGGGTGAGGGAAGTAAAGCCTCCCATTTAAGTTATATTGGAGATGCACAAGTAGGAAGCAATGTTAATATAGGTTGTGGTACAATTACAGTGAACTATGATGGAGTAAATAAATATTTAACTACTATTGAAGATGATTCTTTTATTGGTTGTAACTCTAATTTAATAGCACCAGTAACCATTGGAAAAGGCTCCTATGTAGCGGCAGGATCTACGATTACAAAGGATGTTCCATCAGAGGCACTATCTGTTGCTCGGGCAAGGCAAACGAATAAAGAAGGCTATGCTTCAAAACTAAAAAACAGAAAAAGAGATTAACGGAGGTTCAAATTCATGTCATCTAATTATACCGATGGTTCCTTGAAGGTATTATCACTAAATTCAAATCCTAAGTTAGCACAAGAGATAGCTGATCATATAGGAGTATCTTTGGGGAAATGTACTGTTTCAAAATTTAGTGATGGGGAAGTACAAATTAATATTGAAGAAAGTGTTCGTGGTTGTGATGTTTACGTTATACAATCGACTTGTGCTCCAGTTAATCAACATTTAATGGAATTATTAATTATGATAGATGCTTTAAAACGAGCATCCGCTAAATCAATTAATATTGTCATGCCTTACTATGGGTATGCAAGACAAGACCGAAAAGCTCGTGCACGTGAACCAATAGCGGCAAAATTAGTTGCAAACTTAATTGAAACAGCAGGTGCGGATCGTGTTATTTCATTAGACTTACACGCTCCACAAATCCAAGGATTCTTTGATATTCCAATTGACCATTTACAAGGTGTTCCAATCCTTTCTAATTATTTTGAGTCTAAAGGATTAGAAGATGTGATTGTGGTATCACCAGACCATGGTGGGGTTACTCGTGCGCGTAGAATGGCTGATCGTCTAAAAGCTCCAATAGGTATCATTGATAAACGCAGACCTCGTCCAAATGTAGCGGAAGTGATGAATATCATCGGAAACATCGAAGGCAAGACGGCAATTTTAATAGATGATATAATAGATACAGCAGGTACGATTACATTAGCTTCAAATGCATTAATTGAACATGGTGCTAAGGAAGTCTATGCTTGTTGTACACACCCTGTATTATCAGGTCCGGCAATTGAACGAATTCAGAATTCACAAATTAAAGAATTGGTAGTTACGAATAGTATCCCTCTACCACCGGAAAAAGAAATTGAAAATATAACTAAATTATCTGTAGCACCGCTTATTGGAGAAGCGATTATTCGTGTTCATGAACTACAATCTGTTAGTATTCTCTTTGATTAGGCATTCGCTATAAGGTACAATTGTTGTATAGGAAGAGAATTTTATACTTTCCTAATTTGCCTAAAAATGTTTAGACCTGCTTAGATAAGGGAATAAATGTATTGGCTATATAATCACATAGAAGATCCAAGGTTTAAGAAAGATGGAATACGTATTTTTATGTCTAGCGTCATCGCCCAGCAACTAGCAAACTTCACACTTCTTCACTACGATAAGTCAACATCGGTTCGCTTCCAGCTCACCGTGTTTCCTTTATCTCATTGCGAAGTGCTCCAGTTTGTACGTTGCTAAACGGGCGTCTAAGCTTTTCTTAATGTGTGTTTGATTTTGAATAAAATTTTGGAGGATGGATAATATGTCAGTGTCATTAAAAGCATCAAAGCGAGAAAGTTTAACAAGGTCTCAAAATAGGATTCTTAGAGAAAGTGGACAAGTTCCAGGTGTTGTATATGGAAAAGAGAAAGATGCACAGACCATATTTGTTGATGAAATGGAGCTAATAAAGGTAATTCGTAGCGAAGGAAGAAATGCTGTTTTATCTTTAGATATTGATTCTGCAAACAAAGTAGATGTGTTGTTTCATGAATATCAAATGGATCCATTAAAAGGTGAATTAATTCACGTTGATTTTTATATGGCGGATATGTCCCAAGCAATCGACGTTACCGTTCCTTTGCGATTAGAGGGAGAGCCAAAACAAGGTATACTACAACAACCTTTATTCGAATTACAAGTACGAGCCAAACCTAACGAGATCCCAGAGGAAATTGTTGTTGAAACTTCTGGACTTGAAATTGGTGATACAATTACAGTATCCAACATACCTGTAACGGGGAATTTTGAATTATTAGATGATCCTGAGACAACTGTTGCAACTGTATTGGCTCCTGATAATGAAGTATCTGAAGAACATGCCGAAGAAGTGGAAGCTGCGGAATCGGAAGAGAAAAAATAATAACTTTAAATATTTGCTAACAATAACCCTCCTTCAAGAAATGAAATACCTTTTCTTATAGGAGGGGTTATTGTATTTTTCCTAAGCAGATTTTTAATATAATGAGGTAAAGACGAATAAGATGTTATTATTTAATAGAAAAAATCTTAAAAAAGGAAACAACGAAAAAATGAAATGTATAGTAGGCTTAGGTAACCCAGGGAAGAAGTATGAAAAGACGAGACACAATGTAGGTTTTATGGTTATAGATGAGTTAGCTAGTCGCCATAATTGGAGTCTAAATAAGTCTAAATTTAAGGGAAGCTTTTGTGTGGAACATTTTGAAGGAGAAAAGGTAATTCTCCTAAAGCCTGAAACGTTTATGAATCTATCAGGTGAATCCATACGTGGCATGATGGATTTCTACAATATTGAATTAGAAGACATTGCTGTTATTTACGATGACTTAGATCTTTCTCCTGGGAAAATTAGATTGCGCCAAAAGGGTGGCCATGGCGGACATAATGGTGTAAGAAATACAATTGATCATTTAGGGACTAAAGATTTCAACCGAATTCGTGTTGGTATTGGAAGGCCAAAGTTTAATATACCAGTAGTTGATTTTGTCCTTGGGGAATTTCCAAAAGAAGAGGAAGAAAACATAACAGAAAGTATTCATAAATCAGCTGATGCATGTGAAGAATGGTTAAAAGGAAAGCCATTTTTAGAAGTAATGAATACCTTTAATCAATAATAGATGAAGGAATTCAGCAATAGTCCGTACATGTATATTATAGTGCAATAAGGTTAAACTTCTTAAATAAGGAATCTAATATTTAAGGAGGAGTTTCTTTGTCAATTGTCTATAATTGCAGACATTGCGGACAAAATATTGGTAAGCTAGATAACCAAATGATTGATACTTCCTTGTTAGGGTTTAATCAATTATCCGAAAAGGAAAAGGAAGAAATGATACAATATCGTGATAATGGTGATGTCCTTGTAATAGCGATTTGTGAAAGTTGTGAAGAAACATTAGGGAGGAATCCGCACTATCACGAGCTTGATCACTTTTTACAATAAAGGAATCTTCACACATTAAAAGATAAGCAAGACGAGCTTTGGTTTTAGACCAAAGCGTTTTTGCGCTTAATTGTAGTATAAGCGGGGGTACATGATGAAAGGAATTAATCAATATTTACAATCAAAAGAAGACATACAATCCGTTATTAACGGTATTACAAGTGGTATGAACGAACAGCTAGTTGCTGGTTTATCTGGTTCCGCAAGAAGTATGCTAGTTTCTGTTATAAACCAGTCTATTACAAAGCCAGTTTTATTAGTTACACACCAACTTGTACACGCTCAAAGTTTATATGATGATTTAGTCGTATTGGTAGGGGAGGGAAATGTTCATTTATATCCAGTTAATGAACTGATAGCTTCTGAAATTGCATTTTCAAGTCCAGAGTTAAGAAGTCAGCGAATTGAGGCATTAACAGAATGGACGAAAAATAAATCAGGGATTTTAATTGCTCCTGTTGCCGCCTTAAAGCGGATATTGCCCCCACCAAATTATTGGAATAAATATCAACTAACTTTTACATTAGGTGAGGAAATAGATATAGAACAATATCTTACCTTTTTGATAGATATGGGTTATGAAAGAGCATCTATGGTAACAACTCCAGGTGAATTTAGTAAACGTGGAGGAATTATCGATATCTACCCTTTAACAGAGGAAAACCCTATTCGAATTGAATTATTTGATGAGGAAATTGACTCCATACGTTTCTTTGATGCAGAAACACAACGTTCCTTATCTAAATTAGATGAGATTATTATAAAGCCTGCCACTGAATTATTATTAACAGATCAGGATATTATGGCAGCATCAGGGAAATTAGAGGATGCTTTAGCTGTTTCATTAAAAAAAATGAAGAAGTCAGAAATTAAAGAGCATCTAATTGAGGTAATAGAAGAAGACATTAGTCGATTTAAGAATATCGAGCGGTTTCAGGAAATGTATAAATATATTGGTTATTTATACGATGAACCTGCTAGTTTGTTAGATTATCTTACCAAAGATGGTTTAGTTATTTTAGATGAGATGAGTAGGGTTCAAGAAACAGCGATGAACTTAGACACAGAAGAAGCAGAGTGGTATTCAAGCTTATTAGAGTCGGGTAAGATGGTTCAAAATAGTAGATTTTCGTATGATTGGCAAGCTGTTATAGACAATATGTCACAACAACGATTGTACATGTCTGTATTTTTACGCCATATACCGAATACGAACCCACAAAACATTGTTAACCTTTCTTCTAGGGTCATGCAGGAATTTCATGGCCAAATGCATTTATTTAAGAATGAATTGCTACGTTGGGAAAAAGGAGGATTTTCAGTTGTCATACTAGCACCAGATGAACAACGAGCAGAGAAAATCCACTCCATTTTGTCGGATTATGATATAGAATCAGCTGTTACAAAAGAATTAAAGCTCCCGATAGAAAAGCCGGCGATTACAGTTGGGAATATTAGTAGCGGTATTGAGCTACCAATGCATAAACTCGTATTTATAACAGAGAATGAGTTATTTAAAAAACGTGTGAAACGAACAAGAAGACAGCAAAAGGTTTCTAATGCTGAAAGAATAAAAAGTTACCAAGAATTAAAAGTCGGCGATTATGTTGTTCATGCAAATCACGGGGTTGGAAAATACTTAGGAATTGAAACATTAAAACTACAAAATCTTCACAAAGACTTTATGCTTATCCGTTATTCTGGTGATGATAAGTTATATGTCCCAATTGACCAAATCGACCTTGTACAAAAATACGTTGGGGCAGAAGGGAAAGAGCCTAAACTTTATAAGCTTGGTGGCACAGAGTGGACAAAGGTAAAGAAAAAGGTCCAATCAAGTGTGGAGGATATTGCGGATGATTTAATTAAGCTCTATGCAGAGAGGGAATCGAGAAAAGGGTATGCTTTTTCAGAAGATACCGAAATGCAACGAGAGTTTGAAGCTGCATTTCCATACCAAGAAACAGAAGATCAGTTAAGATGTATAGAGGAAATTAAAAAGGATATGGAAAATGAGCGCCCAATGGATCGTTTGCTATGTGGGGACGTTGGTTATGGGAAAACCGAAGTTGCCATACGTGCAGCTTTTAAAGCAATCATGGATGGAAAACAGGTGGCCATTTTAGTTCCAACGACAATCCTAGCACAACAACATTACGAAACAATCAGAGAGCGTTTTCAAGGGTACCCGATTAACATCGGTTTATTAAGCAGATTTCGTACGAGAAAACAACAAACTGAAACCATTAATGAATTGAAAAAAGGTACGATAGATATCGTTATCGGGACACATCGTGTTTTATCAAAAGATGTGGAGTTTCGTGATCTTGGTCTATTAATAGTTGATGAAGAACAGCGTTTCGGGGTAAAACATAAGGAAAAAATTAAACAATTAAAATCAAATGTAGATGTTTTGACACTTACAGCAACCCCAATTCCAAGGACATTGCATATGTCTATGCTTGGTGTTCGTGATCTATCTGTTATAGAAACACCGCCGGAAAACCGTTTCCCGATTCAAACCTACGTAATGGAATATAATCCGATATTAGTAAGGGAAGCAATCGAAAGAGAAATGGCTCGTGGTGGACAAACTTTCTTCCTGTATAACCGAGTGGAGAATATTGATAAAGTAGCTAGGGATTTAGGAATGCTAGTACCCGAAGCAAGAGTTGGTGTTGCTCATGGGAGAATGACGGAAACAGAATTAGAAAATATTATTGTTAGCTTTTTAGAAGGCGAATATGATGTTCTCGTAAGTACTACGATTATAGAAACAGGGGTAGATATCCCTAACGTAAATACATTAATTATAAGTAATGCGGACCGGATGGGGTTAAGTCAGCTTTATCAATTACGCGGACGAGTTGGTAGATCCAATCGTGTGGCATATGCGTATTTTACGTACCAAAAAGATAAAGTCTTAACAGAAGTTGCAGAGAAGAGACTTCAGGCAATAAAGGAATTTACTGAATTGGGTTCTGGATTCAAGATTGCAATGCGGGATTTATCTATCCGTGGTACGGGGAACTTATTAGGCTCCCAACAACATGGGTTTATTGATTCTGTTGGATTTGATCTGTATTCCCAAATGCTAAAAGAGGCAATTGAAGCTCGTAAGGTAGGAAAAGAAGAAGAGAGCATTACTCTATTCGAACCGGAGCTGACCCTTAAATTAGACGCGTATATACCGGATGAGTATATGAACGATGAAAGGCAAAAGATTGAAATCTATAAACATTTCCGCTCATTAGAAACAGCTGAGGAAATAAGTGAATTAAAAGAAGAATTAGTTGATCGCTATGGGGATTATCCGATTGAGGTTGAGAACTTATTTATCGTTTCCTCATTAAAGATGTATTCAAAGAAGGAAAAAGTGGAATCTATCTCGGAAAAGAACAATAAAATTACGCTGCTTGTAAGTGAAGATAGAAGTCAATCAATTGACGGATCAAAATTATTTGAACTAGCAAATGAGTTTGGTCGAAATGTACAATTAGGAACGGAAAATAATAAGCTTAAGATTACGGTTAAATACACGGATAAAACGAATGAAAGATATAAAATAGTCGAGGATTTTATTAAAAAATTAGATACAGTGGATAGAATTGGCTAAAAAAATGGTAGGTAATGTATAGTTCTTATGGAGTTGTCTTATACTAAAAGCACACCTGGTGATTAAGGAACATCCCGAACATATTTCACAAACGGATTATGTGTAATCATCATAGAAAGTGAGGCTACTCAAATGAAGGCAACAGGTATCGTTCGTCGAATTGATGATTTAGGAAGGGTGGTTATTCCTAAAGAAATTAGAAGAACTTTACGGATTCGTGAAGGTGATCCACTAGAGATCTTCGTCGACCGAGAAGGCGAGGTTATTCTGAAAAAGTATTCACCGATTAATGAATTAGGGCATTTTGCAAAAGAATATGCTGAAGCACTTTTTGATTCACTACAAGTTCCAGTACTCATTTGTGACCGTGATGAAGTTATTGCGGTTTCCGGGGAGTCTAAGAAAGACTACTTAAATAAGATTATTAGCTCCGAAATAACAAAAATAATTGAAAACCGTTCAACAGTTTTTGAAACAGAAACAAAACATGTAGAAATTTTAGATGGCCATGAACAAGAAATAAATTCTTATTGTGTAAGTCCAATTATAGCTAATGGTGACCCAATTGGTTGTGTACTCATGTTTTCAAAAGATGGAAACAAACTTACCAATGTAGAACAAAAGTCAGCAGAAACTGCTTCAGGCTTTTTGGCAAGACAAATGGAGTAAAGTTAAATGAGCAAAAATCAGCTAAATCTGGTTTTTGCTTATTTTTGCAGATAGAAGATATATCCCTTTCTTCCTGCGAAGGCAACTATGCTATAATGAAAAAAATGGAAATAAGACTATAGAGCTAATATTAGTTGAGGTTGTTAGACAAATGGAAGAAAATAAATCTAATCGGCTAGTTAAGGGAGCACTACTCTTAACGTTAGCTGGATTGATTAGTAAAATTTTAAGTGCCGGTTACCGCATACCATTGCAAAATTTAACTGGGGATGTTGGGTTTTATATTTATCAGCAGGTGTATCCTATTTTGGGAATTGCAATGATGTTATCTTTGTATGGATTTCCCCAAGCGATATCTAAAATAATAATAGAAATGAAAAAGGAAGGAATAAAACTATCCTTTACAAGCTTTTACATCCCGATACTTTCCATTTTATTTATTTTAAATGGTGTTTTTTTTGTATCTTTATTTCTCTTTGCAAATCCGATAGCTAATTGGGTAAATGACCCTAATCTAGCTTCTACTTATAAATATGCTTCCTTTACTTTTTTACTCGTTCCTTTTACTGCCTTAATACGAGGTGTTTTTCAAGGGAATTTATATATGAAACCGACGGCGTATTCCCAAATAGGGGAACAACTCATTCGTGTATTTCTCATTTTAATGGCTGCAACACTTATTGCAAATCAAGTATTTGATATTTACAACATTGGGAATGCAGCAGTCATTGCTGCTTTGGCAGGAGCAATAACGGCTATTATAATCCTTTTTATTTTCTTTTTTTCCAAAAGACCTATATCTTTGGATTCGCATCCTATTCCGTGGAACATGTATGTTAAAACACTTGTGATATTTGGTGTAATTGCAACAGTAAATCATATGATTTTATTAGTAATTCAATTTGCCGATTCATTAACACTCGTTTCGGGATTAATGGATTTTGGTTTAACTTCATTTGAAGCGATGGAAGCAAAAGGAGTATTTGATAGAGGCCAACCATTAATTCAGATAGGTACTGTTTTAGGGTCTTCCTTTGCACTAGCACTTATTCCGTCCATCTCAAAGGAAAGATTGCAACACGAAAAGGACGAATTCTACTTTTACATACGTAGTGCGTTACTGTTTAGTTTTTATTTAGCCTTTGCTGCCATGATTGGTTTGATTATCCTATTACCGGAAATTAACATCTTATTATTTAAAGATGATAAAGGAACATTCGCTTTACAAATACTTGTCATGTCACTTTTCTTAAGTTCCTTGGCAATTACCGCGTCATCCATATTACAAGGTTTGGGGTATATTAAACGTACAGCAATCATTATATTTATAATATTTATCATTAAAGCGGCATTCAATCTATGGCTTATCCCGTTATTTGGGCTTACAGGTGGGGCCATCGCAACGGTAATTAGCCTATTAGGTTTACTAGTAATTGTTTTAATAGACTTGGAACGAAATTTACCAGAGTTGAAATTTATCAAAAATATAAGATGGATAACGCTAATAAAGTCCTCGTTTTATATGATTGTTTTTCTTGTTGGTACAGATCTAATCATTCAGGATCATGTTCTTAACAGCCGACTTCATTTATTCATTTATGTCATCGTTGTTGTTATGATAGGTGCATGTATTTTTTTATTTACGCTAATTAGAGGAAAGGCATTATCGGAAGGACAATTAAGTTTGTTACCTAAAGCATCTTGGTTTATTCATATATATAAGGGAGGGAAACATAATGGCAAAAATTGATGTGCTCGGATTAGGTGCTGGAGACATGGACCAGCTCCCATTAGGAATTTATAAAAAGATGAAAAACATGGATGGATTGGTATATACCCGTACGTTAGACCATCCTGTTATTCAGGTGTTAAAAGAGGAAGGGGTAGGTTTCCAATCCTTTGATTACTTATATGAAGAAGAGGAAACATTTGAAGAAGTGTATAAACGAATTGTTTCTACATTGATGGAAGCAGCTAAACAATCAGCTTATATCGTTTATACGGTTCCAGGCCATCCAATGCTTGCGGAAAGGACGGTTCAACTATTATTGGAACAAGATGAGGTCGAAATAAATATTAGTGGAGGACAAAGTTATTTGGATGACCTATTTACCGCATTAAAAATTGATCCAATTGATGGGTTTCAATTTTTAGATGGTACCTCATTTGCAAGAAGTGACATTTCATATCGTGGACATGTCATTTTTTGTCAAGTATATGATCCATTTATCGCATCAGATGTAAAGCTTGCTCTATTAGAGGATTTACCGTCTGATTATGAAGTCACTATTGTAGAAGCGGCTGGAAGTGAAAAGGAGAAAATTATAACCGTTCCCTTAGTAGAGTTAGATCGCCAAGTGGAGATAAGTAATTTAACGAGTGTTTATGTTCCACCAGTGCCAAATCATCTATTGAATCACACGTTTGATAATTTGAGAGAAGTAATGAGGAGATTAAGAGCCCCTGATGGTTGCCCATGGGACCGTGAGCAGACGCATGAGTCATTAAGAGAACATTCTATTGAGGAAATATATGAATTAATAGAAGCTATCGATAACCAAGATGATGAAGGAATTATTGAGGAACTTGGCGATATCTTTATGCATGTTATGCTACATAGCCAGATTGGGGAAGATGATGGGTACTTTACCGTAGATGATGTGATTCGTGGAGTTACAAATAAAATGATTTTCCGCCATCCTCATGTGTTCGGTAATGTATTGGTAGACTCTTCTGAAGAGGTTGTGGATAATTGGGAAGAACTAAAGAAGCAGGAAAAGGGAGAAAAACGGAAATCCATCTTAGATGGCGTTCCTAAACCACTACCCGCTTTATTAAAGGCGTATAAAATACAGAAAAAGGCTGCAAAGGTAGGGTTTGATTGGGATCAAGTGTCCGATATATGGGCAAAACTTGATGAGGAAATGAAGGAAGTCCAAGAGGTTATTGCACAACAGGATAGCGAAGAAATGGAGAAAGAATTTGGTGATGTTCTATTTGTTCTCGCTAATTTAACAAGATTTTATAAAATTAACCCTGAAACAGCGTTAGAAAGAACGAATCAAAAGTTTATTTCTCGGTTTACCTATATAGAAGAAAAATTAAAGAGTGATGGTGTGGATATAAAACAAGCATCATTAGAAGTGATGGATAAATATTGGGATCAAGCGAAAGAAAGAGAGTGATTTAGGATGCGTCTAGATAAATTTTTAAAAGTATCAAGAATTATTAAACGACGTACTCTAGCGAAGGAAGTTGCAGAACAAGGTCGGATTAAAATAAACGGAAATCAGGCAAAGGCTTCCTCCACATTAGCTAAAGGCGATGAATTGACGATTCAATTTGGACAAAAGATCGTAACATTTAAGGTAAATGATATTAGAGAAACAGTAAAAAAAGACGAAGCAGAGACCCTTTATACATTAGTAAAAGAAGAGAAAATTTAAGAGTATACTTACACTGCTTGCGATGAAAAGATTGTCAATACAATAATGCAAAAGACTAGTTCTATACTTGTCCCTCCTTTCATAAATTAATAGTGATAAGGAGGGCGTTTTATTATGAATTATTATGAGAATAGGGAAAACGTGACAAGTAAACAAACTGATCACTTTTTAAAGCTAAATCAGAGAAGAAATTTGGAAATTACCGGGGTTAAAGAGGTCGATAGTTTTGACAATGAAGAGTTCTTACTGGAAACAGTAATGGGATATTTAATCGTACGCGGCCAAAATTTACAATTAAAGAATCTTGATGTACAAGAAGGAGTTGTGGCGATTAAGGGTAAAATTTATGAGCTTTCCTACGTAGATGATCAGGGGCAGGAGAAAGCTAAAGGATTCTTTAGTAAGTTATTTAGATGACGCTTAGTGTTCAGTTTATGACCATGATTTCCATGGTTCTAAGCGGCTTTTACTTAGGAATAGCCCTTGATACTTTTCGTCGATTCACTCCATATTGGAAGCGTAAAATAGTTTTAACTTACTTTATGGAAATTTGCTTTTGGCTAACCCAAACGGTCGTATTGTTTTACATTCTATTCCAGGTTAATTCAGGTGAAATTAGGTTTTATATTTTTATTGCTTGCTTATTAGGGTTTGCTATATATCAAGTATTTGCTGCAACTATATATAAAAAAGTATTAGAACAAATTATTCGAATCATCACCAATATTTATCGCTTCTGTAAAAGGATTGTACAAGCCCTTATCGTTCAACCAATCATATGGACTATTACTTTATTGGTCACGATTATTTTAGGTATTGCTCGTGTTATATGGAAATTGATTTTATTCATTTTAAAGCTTCTACTTACTCCAATAGGATGGATTTTAAAGGCCATTTACTATATCCTGCCAAATAGTTTTAAAAACTTTTTAAAGCGAATTGCAGGATTTTATAGTAAAATAAAGAATATATTAGTAAAATGGCTTAAAATTCTTAAGGAGCTTGTTCAAAAGGTCCGGTGAAAATGACATTTCGGTATGCAATAGGACGTTGCAGCTTTAGCTGTCTTGTTCCTTTTCATCCTCCTTTTGGACATGCATTTCAATCAATGAGGAGGTAGAAGCTTTGTCTTCTCGAAAAACTACCGTTGCTAAAATCGATTCAAGCTATATGCAACAATATGACACTTACATAGAAAGACAGAAAAGAAAGAAACAACGGTTAGTTCGTCGGTTAGTCTTATTCGCAGTAACTACGTTAATTATATTTGGGTGCATGGCAGGATATCATATGAAGCAGCGTGCTATTCATGCAGAAAAAGTGGCGCAGCACGAGCAATTGGAAAAAGAGTTAAATGAATTAAAGCAATCGGAAAAGAATTTAAAAGAAGAAATTGAATTGCTAAATAATGAGGACTACGTTTTGGATATCGCCAGAACAAATTACTTCTTATCTAAAGAAGGGGAATTGATTTTTACTATTCCAGATGAAGAACCATCATATTGACACTTTTTCATTTGATTAATATACTATAAGTGAACTAAAGGGATCTTTAGTATCACTTTATCTAATCTTTTAAGGAGGAGCATTTTTTTTATGTCAATCGAAGTAGGCAGCAAGCTGCAAGGAAAGGTAACTGGAATCACTAATTTTGGTGCATTTGTTGAACTTGGAGAAGGAAAGACAGGTCTTGTTCATATTAGTGAGGTTGCCGACAATTATGTAAAAGACATTAACGACCATCTAAAAGTTGGGGATGAAGTAGTAGTAAAAGTCATTAATGTCGAAAAGGATGGTAAAATTGGACTTTCTATCAAGAAAGCAATAGACCGCCCTGCGCGTCCTGCCCGTCCAAAAGTAAAGAAAGAACGCCAAGAGAACTTTGAAGCTAAAATGAGCCGCTTTCTCAAAGATTCTGAGGATCGTTTAGCCTCTTTGAAAAAGCATACGGAATCCAAACGCGGAGGTCGAGGTGCTAAGCGAGGCTAGCAGTTGCTGTCTATGAATTGTAGCGAATGCTCTTGTATATACGAAAAAGCAAGGTGTCTGTTTTTATGCAGATACCTTGCTTTTTTACTTTTGATAAACGGTAATCCCAAAAAAACAGCTATCACGATTGTGATAGCTGTTTCCTTTATAATAGCGGCGGAGGGGATCGAACCCACGACCTCACGGGTATGAACCGTACGCTCTCGCCAGCTGAGCTACGCCGCCAAATGCCAACAAAAAATATCATACTATATACCATTACTTCTGTCAATAGAAAAAAGAGAAGATTAAATATTCTATTCTATTCTATTCTATGATGAAAAATGTATAAATGCGATAAAGAAATATAATAATGTTACTTTATTCGTCAAGTCAGAAGACAATTCGGCAAAGATTGAAATAAAAAAAAGCCTATAAATCTGAAATAAGTGCTTAGGTTGATGAGAAAGTAGAGACAGAGTTAAGGCAAAACCTATATATTACTAGGTTTATGCTAGATTGTTGAATTTTGCTTATTAGTTAGAAAGACGTCGAACGAATTTTAAATGTTGCACCGTTGTTTTGACAAAAAAACAAGACATAGTGTGGTTTACTAATAGAAAAGATAGGAGTGGTAATATGATGAGTTCTATCCCAAAAATGGAATCGAGCGGATTTGGTGTAGATAAAAATAAACGAATAAGCAAGTTCCACAAGAGACTACTATTAAAATGTAAGTCTCAATTATTTGAAAAGGGTTGGTTATTCTTCTTAGTTGGCTTTTTATTAGGTAGAGCAGTTATCTTAACGGAGGTTTCTC
The DNA here is from genome assembly GCF_001659985.1 of Oceanobacillus sp. Castelsardo. GTDB lineage: Bacteria > Bacillota > Bacilli > Bacillales > Amphibacillaceae > Oceanobacillus. The sequence goes on along the minus strand of NZ_LYCS01000007.1, from coordinate 17,070 downwards.
CTTTTGCGGTTGCCTTTTTGGCTACCATTTGGTTCGTTGATCGAGCCAAGACCTTTCCAACGATGCTCGCTATTCTAGTAGGCTCTGTTAGTTATTCTCTCACTCATAGTCTATTTCTAGTAATGGCGATGACAGTATTTATTTTTTTAGCAGCCATATTTAAGAATAAAAAGAGCCAGCAAATTCTAGTACCTTTATTTGTATTTCTATCTACCATATTGTCCCGAGTATTTCTTTATTCTATACAAAATCAATTAACCTCTTATGAGTGGGTACTTTTAGCGATAGAAGGAGTATTAGGAACGGTACTAGTATTAATCTTTATGCAAAGCATTCCACTAATATCACCAAAAAGATATAAGTCCACATTAAAAAATGAAGAAATAGTTTGTATGATTATCCTTATTGCTTCCATATTGACCGGAACAATAGGTTGGGAAGTTTATGGTGCTTCCATTGAACAGGTTTTCTCTCGCTATTTTGTATTATTATTTGCCTTTGTAGGTGGCGCGGCTATTGGGTCAACAGTTGGGGTAGTAGCGGGATTAATTCTGTCTTTAGCAAGCGTAGCCAATCTCTATCAAATGAGTCTTTTAGCATTTTCGGGATTGCTTGGTGGCCTATTAAAAGAGGGGAAAAAAATAGGAGTAGCGATTGGATTACTCGTCGGTACTTTTCTGATAGGTATTTATGGCAGTTCAGCGGAATTAATCCCTTCTCTTATTGAATCATTGATTGCTATTACCTTATTCTTTCTTACTCCTGCTTCTTGGTCTAATAGAATTTCTAGATATATACCAGGAACAGAGGAGTATACGCATGAGCAAGAGCGCTACTTACAAAAGGTTCGAAATGTAACCGCTAGACGTGTAGAACAATTTTCTGGTGTATTTCACGCATTAGCAAAAAGCTTTGATACGACAGAAATTTATGCTGTGGATGAAACAGAGAAAAGGAGGGAAACGGATTATTTTTTATCGCAAGTAACAGAGAGATCATGTCAAACATGTTTTATGAAAGACAGGTGTTGGCAAAAGGAATTTGATACCACTTATTCTTTAATGGAAGAAATGAAAAATGATATTGAAGACGGATATACGCCTAATCATAAAGTATGGAGGGAATTTGAAAACCACTGTGTAAAATCGAAGAAGGTAATTGATGTTATGAAGGAAGAAATCACTTTATTTGAAGCAAATCGGAAACTTAGACAACAAGTGTTAGAAAGTAAGCGTTTAGTTGCCGATCAGTTACAAGGTGTTTCGGAGGTGATGGGTGATTTTGCTAAAGAAATTTTAAAAGAAAGGCAAAATCATGAAATACAAGAGGAGCAAATTATACATGGGTTAAAAACGATGGGAATCGAACTAGAGAAACTGGATATCTATTCTTTAGAAAAGGGCAATGTTGATATTGAAATGAAAGTATCCTTCTACAATTATCACGGGGAGGGGTCGAAATTAATTGCTCCAGTACTATCCGACATATTAAGTGAAATGATTGTAGTGAAACAGGAAGATATTTCACCGTTTCCAAATGGTACAAGTTATTTAGCTTTTGGGTCAGCAAGGGAATTTGTAGTAACAACTGGTGCTGCAAATGCCGCAAAAGGTGGAGGGATTATATCGGGTGACAGTTATACGACTATTGAGTTGGGGGCTGGTAAATATGCAATGGCGATAAGTGATGGAATGGGGAATGGCCAACGTGCTCGGGAAGAAAGTGTAGAGACACTAAGACTACTTCAACAAATACTGCAGACCGGAATACCGGAAAAAGTAGCGATTAAGTCCATTAATTCTATTCTATCATTGCGGACGACAGATGAAATGTTTGCAACACTTGATTTAGCAGTTATTGATTTGCACAATGCCTTTGTTCAATTTCTTAAGATTGGATCAACACCAAGCTTTATAAAAAGAGGGGAGGATATTATTAAGATAGAAGCTAGTAATCTACCAATCGGAATCATACAGGATTTTGATGTAGATATTGTAAGTGAACAGCTGTTGTCAGAGGATCTGCTTATTATGATGAGCGATGGTATATTTGATGGTCCAATGCATATCGAAAATACGGATATGTGGATGAGAAGGAAACTAAAAGAAATGGCAACAGATGACCCACAGGAAATTGCCGATCTATTGTTAGAAGAAGTAATCCGGACAAAATCTGGAACGATAGATGATGATATGACTGTACTAGTAGCAAAGATTAATAAAAACAAACCAAAATGGGCTTCCGTTCCACTATATAATAACAAAGCATTATAAGGAGTGTTAGTAGATGAATTCCATGATAACAACATTTTTAATTGCTTACATTTATTTGATTCGGGCGAAACAAATAGAAACATTGATCCAGTCGGGATTAAAGCGAATGTCTAATATTAAGGATAAAATAATTGCAAATATAACTATTGGGAAAGAGGCTCTCATTTTTGTGAATGCTTTCTCGAGTGTGAGCGGAACAAGGAGGGTAAAAGGCTATTTACATTTACTCACAGATGTGCGAGCAAGAGGGAGTCCGATGATCAAAAGCGCAAGCGCCCTTACAGGCTAAGAACGCGACGTCCTGTCGCAACGCCTGTACTCGCACATCCTGTGCTTCGTAGCGACGTACGGACTGCGCCTGGCCATGCCAGGTGGTCCGATGTTGCCGCGCATAGCGGCGGTCTTAGTCGGACATTCTACAGCCGTAGGAGATAAAGGAAACACGGCGAACGGAGTGAGTCGATGTTGACTTATCGTACGAAGGTGAAGGAAGTCTCGCTAGTCGTTGGGCGCTGGAGCTGGCCGCGGCATTCCTTGTGATAAGGTATATTAAGATAGATTTTATATACCCTTATCTTTACGCAAATCTAGAATGCTAGACTATCTATAACTAAGCTTGATAAATGTATAAATCCTCTCTATCTTGGCGATGATGCTAGTGAATGAAAAGGGAGGTTTTTTTCTTGAAAAAAGGGACGTTAAAGCAGATTTTACTTATAACAGATGGTTGCTCGAATAAAGGTGAAGATCCCGCGGGAGTGGCAGCTCTTGCTTATGAACAAGGAATAACAGTGAATGTGATTGGAATATTAGAGAATAATCAAACAGAAGAGGTGGGAGGTCTAAAAGAAGTAGAAGATATCGCCCTTTCAGGTGGTGGTGTAAGCCAAATTGTTTATCCAGAAATATTATCACAAACAGTAAAAATGGTAACACGTCAAGCAATGACTCAAACTATACAGGGGTTTGTAAATAAAGAATTGAAACAAATACTAGGTTCCAACCAATCTATAGAGGATATAGACCCAGAAAAACGTGGAGAAATCATGGAAGTAGTTGAAGATTTGGGAGAATCGAGTGATTTGGAGGTTGTCGTATTAGTAGATACTAGTGCGAGTATGCACGACAAGCTTCCTACCGTAAAGGAGTCGTTAATTGACTTATCTATTAGTCTAAATTCCAGGATTGGGAAAAACCGCTTTTGTATTTTTAGCTTTCCTGGAAAACGAAAAGATATTCAGAAAGTGTTAGACTGGTCACCACAATTAAATTCTATTTCCGAAGTCTTCCCCAAATTAACAAGTGGCGGAATCACACCTACAGGACCAGCATTACGAGAAGCGATATATCAATTTGGTAAAAAGAGCTTATTAAGGAGCTTAAGAAATGAGAGCACAGACGTGGAAGAATTCGGATATTGACTTTAAGCCTGGGACAAAAATTACAGGAAAGTGGTATAAAAATCAATACCGTATAAAAGGAAAGCTTGGTAAGGGTGCAATAGGTACCGTTTATTTATGTGAATCGGGTGGAAAGTTAGCTGCACTTAAGATAAGTGATAAAGGTACTTCCATGACGGTTGAAGTAAATGTATTAAAATCACTCGGTCAGGTCCAAGGAACTAGGCTTGGGCCTTATTTATTGGATGTAGATGATTGGGTATCCCCATATGGAACAACTTACTCTTTCTATGTGATGGAGTATTTAAAAGGAGAATCCATGGCCTATTTTATTAAAAATCATGGAAATGTATGGGTAGGAGTATTTCTACTTCAACTACTTGAGGATTTAGAACAACTACATCAATCTGGATGGGTTTTTGGTGATCTAAAATTAGATAATTTAATGGTCCTATCATCCCCTTCGAGAGTACGGTGGGTTGATGTTGGCGGGACAACTCAAAAAGGCCGCGCGATAAAGGAGTATACGGAGTTTTATGATAGAGGTTATTGGGGATTAGGAACGAGAAAAGCAGAACCTAGTTATGATTTATTTGCCTTAGTAATGGTTTTCCTCCATATTTATTATCCACGGAGATTTGAAAAAACGACATATTCTGAAAAACTTATCTACAAAAAAATTGACGAAGTAAAGCCGTTGCAACCTTATCGTAACCCCTTAAAAAAGGCGATTGCTGGGAAATATAAGACGAGTTCCGAAATGAAGAATGATGTCCTGCAAATTGTTTATCAAGCACAAAATAAAAGTAGATTAAAGAAAAAGAGCAATCAAAAAGTTACGAATATTCCTTTTTACATAGAGATGGGAGGAATTTCGGTCGTTGCCATTGGATTTTATATTCTTTCTTTGATTTTCTAACACTTTAGTTGAGGAGATTATGCTTTTTTTAATATAATGGTAACTAGAATCAATAGTTTGCTAATTTAGTGGGGTTTGACGTATGGAAAAATGCGTTTTTAAGTTTATAAATCAACATCAATTAATAAAAAAGGGAGCAACTGTGTTAGTTGGAGTATCTGGTGGAGCAGACTCCATAGCTTTGCTCCATTTTCTACATAGTAATCGAAATAGATGGGAAATAAACGTGGTTGCTCTTTCTGTTGACCATCAATTAAGAGGAGAAGAGTCTCTTTTAGATTTGGAATTTGTCCGTGATATATGTAACAAATGGGGTATCCCGTTCGTTTCTGACTCTTTAGATGTTAAAGCATATAAAGAAAGAAATCGTCTAGGTACAGAGGTTGCAGCCCGCAGGTTAAGATATCAATTCTTTTCCGAACAAATGGAAGCCTTCCAAGCAGATTATTTAGCATTAGGTCATCATGGAGATGATCAAATTGAAACGATGCTAATGAGCCTTACAAGGTCTGCCTCATCAACAGCCTTCTCCGGTATCCCTGTGAAGCGAGAGTTTTCAACCGGGTGGATTATTCGTCCGTTCTTATGTATAACCAAGTTCGATATTGAAAACTATTGTAAGGAAATTAATATCCAACCTCGAATTGATGAAACAAATTTTGATACTACCTATACTCGAAATTATTTTAGAAAATATATTCTTCCATTAATAAAAGAGAAAAATAGCAATATACATACTACCATACAGCATTTAAATGAAACGCTTCATGAAGATGAAACATTTCTCCAAGAAGAGGCGTCAGAAATGGTGAAAAGTTTAGTCGAATTTGACAGAAAATCGAATACAGCAACCTTTCAAATTCAAACATTTAAAATGAGGCCCCGTGCTTTACAAAGGCGTGCGCTTCATCTAATATTAAACTATCTATATAATGATTTACCTTCTGATTTATCATATATTCATGAGGAAGAATTTTTTTCATTATTATACTCAAAAAAGGCGAACAATCGTATCGACTTTCCATCACAATTAAGAGTAGAAAAATCATATGAAAAAATTATTTTTCTTTTTTCTGATTCACTGAATGAAGAAGATAGTACCTTTCATCAACTATTAACTATTCCGGGGGAAGTTACATTACCGGACGGATCGGTAGTATCTGCGCAAATGAATAGAAATAAAGAACAAAATAGGGTTACATATGGGTTTTATTCAAGTCAAGTTGCTTTGCCATTACATATTCGTACGAGAAGACCTGGGGACCGCATGAGTTGGACAGGTTTAAATGGTAGTAAAAAAATAAAGGATATCTTTATTGATGAAAAGATTCCAATTGATAAGCGGAATAGATGGCCTATTTTAGTTGATAATAATGGTGAGATTTTATGGCTTATCGGCTTAAAGAAAGGGAACCCTAAAATAACTCAAATGGAAGGGCAATGGATACAATTACAATACACAGCAGCTAACTAGTAGGAGGATACGGATGCAGAACGATTATATTCATGATGATATTGAGAGAACATTAATATCAGAAGAAGAAATAAAGTTAAAATGTAAAGAATTAGGTCAACAACTTTCAGAGGAATATAAAGGGAAGTTCCCGTTGGCGGTTGGAGTTTTAAAAGGTGCTTTACCTTTTATGTCTGATATATTGAGAAACATGGACTGTCATGTTGAAATGGATTTTATGGATGTTTCAAGTTATGGAAATGAAACTAAATCCTCTGGAGAAGTGAAAATTGTAAAAGACCTAAACACAAAAGTGGAGGGTCGAGATTTAGTCATTATAGAAGATATTATTGATAGTGGATTAACATTAAGCTATCTTGTCGATTTGTTTAAATATCGTAAGGCAAATTCCATCAAAATTGTTACATTATTGGATAAACCTGAAGGAAGAACTGCAAATATAAAAGCGGACTTAGTTGGGTTTAATGTTCCAAATGAATTTGTAGTAGGGTATGGCTTGGATTATGCCGAAAGATACCGAAATTTACCTTACATAGGTGTGCTTAAGCCAAAAATCTACGGTGGAGAATAAGCCAATTTGGCTTACTAACTCAATAGGGATGAAAAATACCGACTAAAAACTGCGACGTCCCTGGACTCTAATTACTCGTTAAATCGTAAAGATTTGTCATAATATCGGTACTAGAACGTCCTTTGTGTCGAAAACTCCTATTGAATAAGTTTCACTTTAGTATTTATTGAATATTTTAGCTAAATTAGTTGTAATTAAAGTTTTTCATATGATACGATGAACTATAGTTTTCCCCATACGGGAGGAGGTACGAAATGAATCAGATTTTTCGGAATGTGTTCTTTTGGATCCTTATATTCTTTGTAGTTATCGGAGTTATAGGTGTATTCAATGGACAAGGTGAAGATAGAGAACAATATAATGTAAGGGAATTTATGGATGAATTAAATGCCGGAAATATTGAGGACATGACGTTACAACCGGCAAATGGGATTTACCGTATTACTGGTAATTTAAGAGATAATACAACTTTTGTTACACAAGTACCTGATAATACAGATGTTATTTCCCAAGTTACTCAAACAGCAACAGAACAAGGGGTTCTTAATGTTATTGAAGAAGAACAGCCTAGTCCTTGGTTAACTTTCTTAACCGGAATCCTTCCTTTCTTGTTGATTGGACTATTTATATTATTCATTTTTAGTCAAGCCCAAGGCGGTGGCGGTGGCGGCCGTGTAATGAACTTTGGTAAGAGCAAGGCTAAAATGTATACGGAAGAGAAGAAAAAGGTTCGTTTTAAAGATGTTGCAGGTGCAGATGAGGAAAAACAAGAACTTGTTGAAGTGGTTGATTTCTTAAAAGACCCACGTAAATTCTCAGCTGTTGGTGCACGTATACCTAAAGGGGTTCTACTTGTTGGCCCTCCTGGAACGGGTAAAACATTGCTTGCTCGTGCTGTTGCAGGTGAAGCGGGTGTTCCGTTTTTCTCTATCAGTGGTTCAGACTTTGTTGAAATGTTCGTAGGGGTAGGTGCTTCCCGCGTACGTGATTTATTTGAGAATGCGAAGAAAAATGCTCCTTGTATTATATTTATAGATGAAATTGATGCCGTTGGTAGACAACGTGGTGCGGGTCTTGGCGGTGGTCATGATGAACGTGAACAAACACTTAACCAATTGCTAGTAGAAATGGATGGCTTTGATGCAAACGAAGGTATTATTATTATCGCAGCAACAAACCGTGCGGATATACTAGACCCAGCATTATTACGTCCTGGACGTTTTGACCGTCAAATTACAGTAGACCGTCCAGATGTAAATGGTCGTGAAGCTGTACTTAAAGTACATGCTAGAAATAAACCGCTAGATGAGTCAGTTGATTTAAAAGCAATTGCAATGCGTACTCCTGGTTTTTCTGGTGCAGATCTAGAGAACTTACTTAATGAGGCAGCTTTAATTGCTGCGAGAGATAATCGTAATACCATTAATAAAGATGATCTTGATGAAGCTTCCGATCGGGTTATCGCAGGGCCAGCTAAGAAGAGTAGGGTTATTTCTAAGAAAGAAAGAAATATTGTTGCCCATCATGAAAGTGGACATACGGTTATTGGAATGGTCTTAGATGATGCCGATATGGTGCATAAGGTTACCATCGTACCTCGTGGGCAAGCGGGTGGATACGCGGTAATGCTCCCTAGGGAAGACCGTTACTTCTTGACAAAACCTGAGCTGTTTGACAAGATTACTGGTTTACTCGGAGGACGTGTTGCGGAGGAAATTATGTTTGGCGAAGTAAGTACTGGTGCCCATAATGACTTCCAACGTGCTACCAATATTGCGCATAAGATGATTACAGAGTATGGTATGAGTGATAAAATTGGCCCGTTACAATTCTCAAGCGGTGGCGGTGGCAATGTGTTCTTAGGTCGTGATATTCAGAATGAACCGACTTATAGTGATACAATCGCTTATGAAATTGATAAAGAAATGCAAAACTTTATTAATTATTGTTATGACCGGGCTAAGAAAATTCTTACTGAGCATAGAGAACAACTAGAATTAATTGCACAAACTCTACTTGAAGTAGAAACATTAGATGCGAAACAAATTAGATCTCTATTTGAAGAAGGAAAAATGCCAGACCCCGATGTCATCGATCATGAGGAAGATGTCAAAGTGAACATTAACTCTAAAGATGATGAAGATGCTATAGGTTCTTCATTTGAAGAGGCTAAGGCTAAAGTTGAAGATACTAAAGCTGAAGAAGTAATAGAGCCTGAAACCAAAGTTTCAGATGAAGACAAAGATAATAAATAAGAGAAAACAGTCACTTTTTATTAAAGTGGCTGTTTTTTTATACTTAAATAGATATTACGCTTTTTGTTTTAAAGATAAAATATGGTATATTTTACACGTGTGTATACATGATTTTAAAGAGCAATATATGTGTAAGAATAGCTCAAGGAAGGTTTGGTAACAATGCTTTTTGTTATAGATGTAGGAAATACAAATACAGTATTAGGTGTTTTTGAAGATGACACGTTACAATACGAATGGCGAATAAAAACAGATCGGTATAAAACAGAAGATGAGTTTGGAATGTTAATTCACTCACTATTTGAATTTAATAACCTTAAGTTTACAGAAATAGATAGCATTATAATCTCCTCTGTAGTCCCACCAATCATGTTCTCATTAGAAAAAATGAGTCGTGATTATTTTAAAATTGAACCATATATCATTGGTAAAGAAACCTTCAGTACGTATTTAAAAATGAATTATCCTAATCCTAAGGAAATTGGAGCAGACCGAGTAGTAAATGCAGTTGCCGCTATAAAAGAATACGGCGGACCACTTATTGTAGTTGATTTTGGGACGGCTACAACCTATTGCTATATTAATGAAAAAGAAGAGTACTGTGGGGGAATAATAGCTCCAGGCATGAATATATCGATGGAGGCTTTGTACACGAAAGCATCGAAACTTCCAAGGGTTGAGATTGACTCCCCTGGCAAGGTACTTGGAACAACAACGATTGAAGCGATGAAATCTGGTATTTATTTTGGAACTATTGGAATGGTTGATGGGATTGTAAACCGAATGAAAGATGAATTAAATACATCACCAAAGGTCATTGCAACTGGCGGTCTATCACAGTTAATAGCGAAGGATTCTAACACGATTGATAAGGTAAATCCACATTTAACATTAAAGGGTTTATATATTATTTATAAGGAAATTGTTAAAGAAAACCATAATTAAAGGAGTAGAATATAGATGAAAGATTATTTGATAAAGGCAACAGCGTTTAATGGAATGATTCGCGCTTATGCAGCATCAACAACGGAGATGGTAGAAGAGGCTAGAAGAAGACAGGATACATGGGCAACGGCTTCAGCTGCCTTAGGAAGAACACTTACCATTACGGCAATGATGGGAGCTATGTTAAAAGGAGAAGACTCCATTACGGTTAAAGTGGATGGAGATGGACCAATTGGTGGGATTGTGACGGATGGAAATGCGAAAGGGGAAGTTCGTGGATATGTCATAAACCCACATGTAGATTTTGATTTAAATGAAAAGGGGAAATTAGACGTAAGAAGGGCTGTTGGTACCGAAGGTCGAGTAAGTGTTATTAAAGATTTGGGACTTAGAGATTACTTTACGGGAGAAGTTCCTATTATTTCTGGGGAAATAAGCGAAGATTTCACATACTATTTTGCTTCATCAGAGCAAGTTCCAAGTGCGGTTGGTGCTGGAGTACTTGTTAACCCAGATCATACCATTTTAGCTGCAGGTGGATTTATCGTTCAAGTGATGCCTGGTGCAGATGAGGAAATAATTAGTAAGTTAGAGGAAAGGGTAAAAAGTATCCCTGCAATTAGTACGCTAATTCGAGAAGGAAGTACACCTGAGCAAATTTTAGAACGTTTGTTTGGAGAAGGCGAAGTTAAGTTTCATGAGAAAATGCCAGTTGAGTTTCGTTGTAAGTGTTCAAAGGAGCGAATTGCAAATGCAATCGTGGGACTTGGAAATGAAGAAATTCAAAGCATGATAGAAGAAGATCAGGGTGCTGAGGCTAGTTGCCATTTTTGTAATGAAAAATACCATTTTACAGTTGAAGAATTGGAAGAACTAAAACAGTAATGAAAGGAACCTTAAAAATGTCCAAAAGATTTACTGTTCAGTATTATCATTGTACTCCATCCATTAAGTTTTCGTATAAGGAAATAAAGCCTTATATAGAAAGTGAATTAGCATTAGAGCAATAACCGAACCCTTTATGCAGAAGTGCTATGGGAATAGTTGAACGTGGATTGGATTGGATTGGATTGATAAGAACAGCATAGGCCACGTCCGGCTTCAGCGCCCAGCAACTAGCAAACTTCACACTCCTCCACTACGATAAGTCAACATCGGCTCGTACCTCGCCGTGTTTCCTTTATCTCATTGCGGAGTGCTCCAGTTTGTATGTTGCTAAACGGGCGCTTACGCCTTTGTGCTTGACAGAATGGATCAAACGTTATAAATTAATCATATAAGAATACTAGGATTACGATGAGGGAGGAATTTTTTGTGAGAGTGGCGGATTCAGTAATAGGTTTAATTGGAGAAACTCCAATCGTTAAATTAAATAATATGACAGATGAGAATAGTGCAGATATATACTTGAAATTAGAATTTTTTAATCCGGGTAGTTCCGTAAAAGACCGTATTGGAATGGCTATGATCGAGGCAGCTGAAAAAGAAGGAGTATTAAAACCTGGAGACACCATCATTGAACCAACAAGTGGAAATACCGGTATTGGTTTAGCCATGGTTGCCGCAGCAAAGGGATATAAAGCAATCTTAGTTATGCCAGATACCATGAGTATGGAACGACGTAATTTATTACGTGCTTATGGAGCGGAACTTATTCTTACTCCTGGGGCTGATGGGATGAAGGGTGCGATTGCCAAATCTGAGGAATTACAGAAAGAAAATGGCTACTTCATGCCACAACAATTTAATAATGAAGCAAACGTTGAAGTACATGAACGTACTACTGGTAAGGAAATCGTAGAGCAAATGTCTGATGGATTAGATGCATTTGTTGCCGGTATTGGTACTGGTGGAACTATCTCAGGTGCTGGTAAAGTTCTAAAAGAAAAATTTGAGAATATAAAAATCTATGCTGTTGAACCTTCAGCATCACCAATTTTATCTGGAGGTAACCCTGGACCACATAAAATCCAAGGTCTCGGAGCTGGCTTTGTACCTAAAATTCTAGATACGAAAATATATGATGAAATTATTAAGATTGAAAACGACGAAGCGTTCGAAACCTCTCGTCTAGTAGCAAAAACGAACGGAATCTTAGGCGGTATCTCAGCAGGTGCTGCAGTTGCTGCGGCTAAAAAGGTAGCAAAAGAATTAGGTAAAGGTAAAAAGGTGTTAGCAATCATTCCTGATAATGGAGAACGCTACCTATCTACTCCGCTTTACCAATTTGAAGAAGAGAATTAATACCAAAAGTGGAAGTGCGTGTTTAGCAGTGCACGGAAGGACAAAGGATTAGTTTTGAACTTATCCTTTGTCTTTTTTTCTTCTAGGGAGAAAGCTGGATGGAGCTTTATATAGTATGGTAGGATAAGATAAAACAAATATCGGAAGAAGGGCAGTAAAATGGAACTAAAGACAGCAAGTAAAACATTACATTTGTCTGAGCGTACACACATTATGGGGATATTGAATGTGACACCGGATTCTTTTTCTGATGGAGGAAATTATACAACCATTGAGAAAGCAATAGACCAGGCGAAAAGAATGGAACAAGAAGGTGCAGATATTATAGACATAGGTGGAGAGTCAACACGACCCGGACATGTTCCTGTATCGTCCAAAGAAGAGGTTGATAGGGTTGTGCCCATCATTAAGGCAATTAAGGAGCACGTTGATTTACCCATCTCCATAGACACCTTTAAAGCGAAAACAGCCCGACATGCTGTTGAAGCGGGTGCAGATATTATTAACGATATATGGGGAGCAAAGAAAGACCCGGAGATTGCAAAAGTTGCAAAAGAATATAATGTGCCAATTATTTTAATGCACAACCGTGACAATGAAAATTACCAATCCCTTATACATGATATGAAAGAGGATTTAGAAGGAAGCATTGAAATAGCTTTAAAAGCTGGTGTGCAAAAGGAAAATATTATTCTCGATCCAGGGGTGGGATTTGCGAAGTCCGAAACAGATAATTTAGTAGTGATGAATAACTTAGAACAGTTTGTACAAATGGGCTATCCATTCTTACTAGCTACTTCACGCAAAAGGTTTATTGGCAACACTTTGAATATTACGGAGCCAACACAGCGCGACATAGGGACGGGCGCAACGACATGCTTAGGAATAGCTAAAGGTGCTCATATGGTTCGTGTACATAATGTGAGAGTAAATGTTGAGCTCGCTAGAATGATGGATGCAATGCAACGCGCGGGGGGAAGACAACATGGATAAGATTTTTTTAAATCAGTTACAATTTTACGGATTCCACGGATTAATGCCAGAAGAAAAAAGATTAGGTCAACGATTTTTAGTAAATGTCGTGCTATACACGGATTTACGTAAAGCGGGACAAACAGATGATATGTTAGAATCCATTCATTATGGCGAGGCATATGAAATAGTGAAAAGAATCGTAGAAGGGGAATCCAAAAACTTGATTGAGGCCGTAGCGGAGGATATAGCCGATACACTACTTTCCTCATTCTATCTTTTAAATGCTTGTACAGTAAAGGTAATTAAGCCAGACCCGCCAATCCCAGGACACTATGAATCCGTCGCGGTAGAGATATATCGGGAGAAGACAAAATGAACAAAGCATATTTATCCTTAGGAACGAACATTGAACCACGAATAGATTATTTAAATGATGCTCTAGAATTATTGGAGGAAAGTGGTGATATATCAATCAAAGACAAATCCTCCATTTACGAAACAGCACCTGTTGGATATACAGAACAAAGTGATTTTTTGAATATCGTTATTGGTATAACAACATCTCTTTCGTCCATGGAGCTTCTGAAGTATTGTCAAAGCATTGAAGGTAGGTTGGGCAGAAAGAGAGAAATACGTTTTGGCCCAAGAACAATTGACCTTGACATTTTGACGTATAATAACGAAAATAGTACAGTAGAAGAATTGCTTATTCCGCATCCGAGAATGCATGAGCGTGCTTTTGTGCTCATTCCATTACAAGAAATTGCTCCTAATTTTAGGATCCCAACATGGAATCAGCATGCAGGAGATTTACTAAATAAACTTCAAGAGTCAGACATAAAGGGAGTAAGGAAATGGATTCGAAACGAATTGGAAGAAGAATAAAAGCCTTTCGCAAATTGAAGGGATATACCCAAATAGATTTTGCAAAGGCATTAAATGTTTCTATTTCTCAAATTGGAAATGTAGAAAGAGGGACAAAGCCTGTGACAGACGAATTAATGAATCAAATTTCGGAAGTCCTTGATATACCAAGAGAGGAAATTACGATGGAGTAATCTAAAGTTCATGTCAAAAACCTGCTAGTGGCTTTACTGGCGGGTTTTTGAATAAGGAAGTATTTATAATAAATGAAAAGGTAATAATGCCATAGAAGAAGATAAGGTTTTAATGCTATATACGTGAATAAAATACTTTTTTCTTATATACTTACACCTATAAAAGGACTGGAGGGTTTATTGTGTCAGAAGAATTAAACGAACAGATGCTTGTAAGACGAGGGAAATTAAATGATTATATAGAAAAAGGATTAGACCCATTTGGAAGCAAATTTGTAAGAACCCATTTAGCAAATGATATTATAAAAAAATTCGAATCATCTTCTAAGGAAGATTTAGAGGAAGTTAAAGAAGAAGCGACCGTTGCTGGAAGAATCATGACAAAACGAGGAAAGGGAAAAGCCGGTTTTGCTCATATTCAAGATTTAAGTGGACAAATCCAAATATATGTACGAAAAGATGAAATTGGTGAAGAGGCGTATGAAGTATTTAAATCTATTGACCTTGGGGATATTGTAGGGGTTAAGGGTGAAATTTTCCGTACGAATATGGGTGAATTATCCATTAAAGTGGAGGAATTTAACCTGTTAACCAAATCATTACGTCCATTGCCTGAAAAATATCATGGATTGAAAGATGTGGAGCAACGCTATCGTCAGCGTTATTTAGATTTAATTACGAATATGGAAAGCAAAGAAACTTTCATTCTACGCAGTAAAATTATTCAATCCATGCGTAAATATTTAAATGACCATGGTTATTTAGAAGTAGAAACACCAATGATGCATAGTATCCCTGGCGGAGCGTCGGCACGTCCGTTTGTTACGCATCATAATGCACTCGACATCCCGCTATATATGCGTATCGCTATTGAATTACATTTGAAACGTCTTATAGTTGGTGGACTAGAGAAGGTTTATGAAATTGGACGAGTGTTTCGTAATGAGGGTGTATCGACACGTCATAACCCTGAATTTACAATGATCGAACTATATGAAGCATATGCTGATTACCACGATATTATGGAATTAACGGAAAACCTAGTTGCCCATATCGCAAAAGATGTACTTGGGAAAACGAAAATTACCTATGGCGAATACGAAGTGGACCTAGAGCCGAAATGGAAGAGACTTCATATGGTAGACGCAGTTAAAGAACAAACAGGTGTAGATTTTTGGAATGAAATGAGTGACGAGGAAGCGCGCCAACTAGCGAAAGAACATGGTGTTGAAGTGAAAGACACGATGGCATTTGGACATGTTGTTAATGAATTCTTTGAGCAAAAGGTAGAAGAAACATTGATTCAGCCAACCTTTATATTCGGCCATCCGGTGGAAATTTCACCATTAGCTAAGAAAAATAAAGAAGATGAACGATTTACAGACCGATTCGAATTATTTATTGTTGGCCGTGAACATGCGAATGCATTTAGTGAATTGAATGATCCAATTGACCAACGCCAACGTTTTGAAGCACAAGTTAAGGAAAGAGAAGAAGGAAACGATGAAGCACATCTTATGGATGATGACTTCTTAGAGGCATTGGAATATGGCATGCCTCCAACAGGTGGACTTGGAATAGGTATTGACCGTCTTGTCATGTTATTAACCAATGCACCTTCTATTAGAGATGTTCTTCTATTCCCTCAAATGCGTAATAAATAATAATATAAAGCTTTGGACTAAATTACGGTATATTAGTTCAAAGCTTTTTAAGCAATGTAAAAAGCATAGTTTAAATAGGGAGAAATCAATACAAGTTAGACTCTTATCCAATTGTATGTGTTTATCTGTGTCGAACCTATATCGGGTACAGTTGATAGGGTTATATGTGGTAAGAGTAATGTGATTTAATGGAAATAAGGTATATTGCTAGGATACTTAGCTAAATATATGAGCAATAGAAATAATATTAAATTAGTGATTGCTTAACAATTCAATCTGAAAACATTTTTGAAGCGAAGGTCAGTTAGAATGGAAGAGTTAAAGCGAATAGTTATACGGTCTATATATAATAAGAGACTATGTGTTTTAAGGAACTTGGTTTTAGAAGAAAGCAATCAAGTGCCTTTTACATGGTTTGTTGTTAGTAAATAGTAATGCATATTTTATATGAAATAGGTTATCATTAGCATGAGATATAAATTAAATTTATTTTTTTAAAAAAAGTACTTGATTTAAATATTAATAAATGGTAAATTATTAAACGTTGCTTCTCTTAGAAAAGAGAAACAACAAAAAAGATGTTTTAAAAAAAGTGTTGACTTTTAAAAAACACCATGTTATATTAATAAAGTCGCTGTTGCGAAGCGGCGTAAAACATTTGCTCTTTGAAAACTGAACAAAAACAACCAGTATGTCAAGGAAAAAGAAAACTCGTTTTTCTTTTGAAGATAGAGGTATTTAACCTCTGAAAAGCTAAGAACTTCAAATTGATTGGTGTCAATTTGAACAAACTTTTTTTGGAGAGTTTGATCTTGGCTCAGGACGAACGCTGGCGGCGTGCCTAATACATGCAAGTCGAGCGCTGGAAGCTACTTTCATCCCTTCGGGGATGAAAGTAGTGGAAAGAGCGGCGGACGGGTGAGTAACACGTGGGCAACCTACCTGTAAGACTGGGATAACTCGCGGAAACGTGAGCTAATACCGGATAACACTTTTTATTGCATAATAAGAAGTTTAAAAGGCGGCGTAAGCTGTCACTTACAGATGGGCCCGCGGCGCATTAGCTAGTTGGTGGGGTAAAGGCCTACCAAGGCGACGATGCGTAGCCGACCTGAGAGGGTGATCGGCCACACTGGGACTGAGACACGGCCCAGACTCCTACGGGAGGCAGCAGTAGGGAATCTTCCGCAATGGACGAAAGTCTGACGGAGCAACGCCGCGTGAGTGAAGAAGGTTTTCGGATCGTAAAACTCTGTTGTTAGGGAAGAACAAGTATGATAGTAACTGATCAT
>NZ_LYCS01000006.1 GCF_001659985.1 Oceanobacillus sp. Castelsardo | reverse complement strand
GCCACGCAAAGCGGCGGTTTTAATCGGACATTCCCCTGCCGTAGGAGATAAAGGAAACATGCCCCTTCATAGGGGTATGTCGACGTTGGCCGCAAAGGCCGGTTTTAGCCGACCTTCCTTAACATTGAGTCGATGTTGACTTATCGTACGAAGGTGAAGGAAGTCTCGCTAGTCGCTGGGCGCTGGAGCTGGACGTGGCTAACTTGCCAACAAAATTATCACCGGATCCTTTGAACATCTTTTTATTTTAAAACAGTTTCACCATGATAATTTTACCGTTTCAGACCTTTTCCCTTCCAATTTCGTAAGCGGATCATAGGGAACAACGTAATATTGATTCGAATGAAATACATTAAAGTTTAAATAAAATTCATCCATTCCTGTTACTTCTCCAACCCGTTCATCTATTCCATCCTTTTTACGATAGATGCGATAAACCACTCGGTCATCAGTAGACCCTTCCCATGAAATTTTCCCCCTGACTAAGGAAATCCCTCCGAATTCAAGTTCTGCGCGAACATCCTTTATTTCAGGCAGTAAAATAGGCTCGGGTAAGTCTTCCACATTATTAGGCTTAATAAAATCTTGAGATAATGAATTTATTTTATCCAACTCAGTTAATATCGATTTAGTTAGAGCAGTAGGGTAAGAACTTCCACCTGTTAAATAATGCTTTTCATCCGATTGGTCATATCCCATCCATAATGCACTTACATATTCTGGCGTATATCCTACAAACCATGCATCTTTTGTTTGTCCTTGGACGTGGGGATGTTCCGTAGATCCTGTTTTTCCTGCTAAAGCTTTATTATATTCTCCTGCACTACCTGTTCCCCTATCCACTGTATCAGATAATATTCTAGTCATATCCCATGCAACTTGAGGGTTGAAAACCTCTGTTTTTTGCGGTTTTGCCTCAAATACCACTTCATCATACCGATCATAAATACGACTAATCGTATATGATTCCACCACTTTCCCTTCATTAACAAAAGCACTATACCCTTCCATCAATTGGATTGGGGTGACTCCATGAGTTAATCCACCTAAAGCAATTGCAAGTCCATCATCGTCTATTTGCATTCCCATTTTTTCTAAATATTTTTTAGAATAATCAATGCCTATTTCATTCAACAACCAAACAGCAGATGTATTTTTGGATTGGACGATTGCATCATAAATCGTAATTACATTTGCGTACATATTATCCGCATTGGAAACCATATAATTATGAACATCCATTTGTTTGTCGGGAATTAATGAGAATGCTGAATAAACATCTTTCTTCATCATTGCGGGACCATACACGGCCAAAGGTTTGAATGTCGAACCAGGTTGTCTCTTTACCAAAACCCGATTTAAATTACCAAATTGATAATTTCTTCCTCCTAAAGATGCGACAATTTTCCCCGTTTTCGCCTCCATCATGACAAATGTTCCTTCCACATCATCATTGTTTCCCGGGAAATAATCACTATCTTGGAACTTTTTGTAAACAACTTTCTGTATATTATTGTCTATATTAACAACAATACGGTAACCTTTTCTTTCTAAATCATCCAGGGATAATTCATATCTTTCCTTCGCCTCTTTTACTACTAGATCTATATAAGTATCATTCCATGGATCTTCTTTTTCGTTTTGCAAATTTAAATCAAGGCTAGTACTTTGTTCTTTTACTTTAGTTTCGTTAGAAATCTTTCCTGCATCCTCCATAGACTGTAGAACTATGTTTCTTCGTTTCAAGGCCTTATCAGGATAATGAATTGGTGAATAACCATTCGGAGCTTTTGCGAGACCCGCTAACATAGCACCTTCTGCGAGGCTTAAATCGGAAACAGATTTAGAGAAAAAGAAATGAGACGCTGTTTGTAATCCATATACACCTTTCCCAAAGTAGATTTCATTCAAATATAATTCTAATAATTCGTCCTTTGTATACTGCTGCTCTAAATAAATAGCCGCCATAACTTCTTTGGCTTTTCGGGACCATGTTTTATCATTATATAAAAAGAGATTTTTCGCTAATTGTTGCGTAATAGTACTTGCTCCTTCTACCTTACTCATGGCAAGAATGTCTTTGTAAACAGCACGTATTACAGATTGGAAATCAACACCTGAATGGTCATAAAAACGTCTATCTTCAATGGAAATAAATGCATCTTTTACATGTTCTGGTATCTCATCGATAGATACGTAGGTTCTATTCTCATTATATAGTTTGCCTATAATTTCACCATTCGCTGTTTCAA
The DNA here is from genome assembly GCF_001659985.1 of Oceanobacillus sp. Castelsardo. Lineage (GTDB taxonomy): Bacteria > Bacillota > Bacilli > Bacillales > Amphibacillaceae > Oceanobacillus. Next base: position 209,755 of record NZ_LYCS01000006.1, on the reverse strand, counting down.
TGGTAGTAGTCCCGTCTAATATCAATTTTTCTTTGTCAGCAACTAGACTTCCACCAAACCAAATGGCCCCATAACTAATGAGACAAAATAATAAAATACCAATAAGTAAAATAAAATACTTTTTCAGTTTTCTAATTAAGCGATGTCGAATTGATAATTGATCCTTCTTATTATTTCGCATCGATTCACCTCAAGTAATAATACACTTCTAATTATACGACAAATTTCGCAATCCGAAAAGTAAAATGTAGTATCTATTATTTAATAATTATTTTAAATAATTTCTCGTTTAAGTTTCACCGCTATATACACATAGCTTATATTCCTTTAAGTCGGGTAATATAATAATAAGTATAAGATGAAAAGAAAGGATGGTACGATGAAGGCTCATATGACAAATGGTACGTTGGATTTTCTACTAAAACTAGAAGATAAATATCCGAAGATTCCATTTTATTTTATGACGAGTAATAGCGGAGCACTAGCTTACTATGAGAACAACGATAAGAAAATTTTTAGTGCTGGTAGAACATATGAAATCATAAAGCAATCAGGAGATTTTATCAAAAAGGCCTATATTGTTATGAATACCATTTCGGTTAATGAAGAAGATCAAGTTGTATTTGAAGATCGATTAAAAAATAATCTAGTAAATAAAATAGATGATTGCCATGCTTACCGTTTTTTAAAACCTGTCAAAGGGAATAAATTTGTTATACTAACCGTTTGGAAGTCCGTTGAAAACTTTAATAACTGGAAAAAATCCCAACGTTATCACGATGCACAAAAAATAATGCAAACAGAAATACCTGCTTATCCTAATGATTTACCATTTACAACTTCTTATTTTCTATACGAAAAAGAAGAAGCTAACTAGGCCTTTACGCTAGTTAGCTCTTTTGTTTGATTTACTTAAGTACATATTCATCAAAAAACTTCTGAAATTCTTCTTCTGGCTGTTGACCTACTATTCTTGCTACTTCTTCCCCATCTTTAAAATGAACTAAAGTTGGAGTATTTTTAATAGCATAAGGCATACCCTCTTCACCAAACTCTAATAGATTAAACATTTTCATATCCACATCATTTTCTTCCGCAAGTGGGGCTAAATATGGTGTCGTATTTTGACAATATACACATGTTGGACTAAAGAAATATACAGTCACATCTTCCCCATTTTCCAACTTCGACTGAAGCTCGTCCGGTAAAATTTGATTTTGATAATTAGGATCATCCAACTGATCAATCGTTGCTTGCTCTAAATCACTCGTTCCATAAGGATTATCTGCACCATTCGTTTTTTGGTTATTTTGATATTGAACAACGAAAAACAAAGCAATGACTAAGACGACAATAACCCCAATGATTGCTATCATTTTTTTACCCATTATTTACTTCCTCCTTTGCTTTCTTTAAATATAGTGAAACTCATTCAGCCGGGGCGCTTTTATCCCCCATAGAATAATTAGTTGAACTTATCAGGGCGCTACTAGCTGTTGCCCCCACTTAGATTTTTTGGTTTAAATTCGACTTCTTAAATTGGGGGTTACGAAGCACAGGACGTGCGAGTGCCGACACGTTGCAATAGGACATTGCGTTTTTAGTCGGTCAGCTAGTTAAGACGTGATAAAAGTATACTTAAAACAAATATAACAATAAATGCGACTAACGCTAAAAACGGTATAGTAATAAAACCAAAATAATTCACATACATCACATTACAAGGAACCCCACCAATACATGATCCTCCAATTTCCTGCATTGCTGGAACCTTTTGAACAAGATAATGATAGAAAGAAACAACTATACCAATTCCACTTAAAATAACGCCCGGTAGAATAATATTAATTTCTTTCTTAATTGCAGCAACTCCATAAACAATGACTAATGGATACATCAAAATTCGCTGATACCAACATAGCTCACAGGGGATATATCCCATTGCTTCAGAATAAAACAAACTCCCAGCCATTGCGATAAAGGCTTGTGTCCATGCTAGCATTAATAGATTCTCAGCTTTTTTAGTTAGTTTTCCCATATCGAATATCCTCTCATGGTTTACTTATCTAAAAATTAATTATACATGAATTAAATTACGAAACACAACCTGATTACTAAAAATAACTATGACAACTTTATGACTCTTTTCGATGAAGCCTTTCATATAGATAAATGTAGCAGATAAGAAAGATGAATCCTATAACAAATCCCGCTAAAACATCAGTCAAATAGTGTGCATTTATAATAAACCTACTAATCCCGATAAGAAATACAAGAAAAGATAATATAATCTGTATGACCAAAGATATGCTACGTGCTTTCACTTTTCTCGTAATAAAATAGGCTAGTAGACCATAACAAACCATTGATACCATTGCATGACCTGATGGAAAACTTTCGCCCACCGCATTAGCTTCTACGATAATGCTAGGTCTTTCACGCTGGATAATACCTTTAATTAATCCATTTATAAAATGGGAAAAAAGTGTGCCACCCGCAAATATAAGGGAAGGAAGCCAATGTTTATATATCAATAACAAAATTACCGATGATATAAAGACAAAAGGAATCAAAAATTGCCTTGACCCCAAATGAGTTATTGCAAATGCAAAAGAATATAAAGGTGTATCCGCATATCCTTCCACTAGTTCAATTACCCACTGATCCACAAAGGGAACATAGCCATTCATAATTTGAAAAATCCAAATTGAGATAGTTAAGAGTATCATGAGGGATAGCAATATAATGAGATTTCTTTTCCGCAACAATGATGGTAACCCCTTTTTTCTATATAATGTTTTAAAAATATGTAACGTGGTATAGAAGTAGTATAACAAAAATACAAAGGCAGGGATAATCGTGGAAAAAGAAATGAAACAATTAATCGATGGATTAAATGAAGATTTATCTCATGAATATGGAGCAGCTATTCAATATACTTATAGCGCATCCGTAGTTTCTGGACTTTATCGTTCTGCTCTTAAGCCTTTTTTTGAAGAAGAGATTACAGATGAGTTAGGACATGCATTATATCTTTCCGAAAAAATTAAATCACTGGGTGGAGTACCGACAACTAGTGCTGCAGAAGTCCCACAACCAACTGATGTTAAAGATTTACTAGAGGCAACTCTAAAAGCTGAATCAAATACAGTTAAACGATATGAAACAAGAAAACAACAGGCAGAAAATCTAGGTTTAACAGAACTTGCTGTAAAATTAGAAGATTTAATTGCAGATGAAACAAATCATAAAGAGGAAATTGAACGACTATTAGAAGATCCAAGATTCCAATCTTAATTGGATATCTAAAAAAGAAATCAACGGGATTATCCCGCTGATTTCTTTTTTAATCCAATTTAGCCCTCACATACCCATTAATAAATGCGAAACTAAATAATAAACCACCAATTAACGTAATAAAAAATCCTAAATAGTCTTGTGATAAAACTACGACAAGAGCAAAAAGAATTGTTTGAACAATACTTAATTGATATAAAATTTTCATAACAGCTCTTTTTCGCTCACCCAATTCAACTGGATACAAATCTAACCATATATTCACTCGATGATGGTGATACAACGTCATCATTTGGAAAGTACTTAAATATAAAAATAATATGCTAAGAATAACCTTTAACCACATAATCGGGATAAAGAAAATAAATAATCCTCCAATTACGATTAATCGGAAATACATCCCTAAATACTCCCCACTACGTACAAAAGTAATGCGGTATAAATAGTCGTAACTATTTTTATTTTGAAATGAAACTGATTTTGTAATTAAACGAACGAGCCATTGGCGTTTTTTTACACGTACCTTTAAATGAGGTACATCTGCAAACATATTGGCAAAACGATAAAAGGCCTGCAAGCGATGCTGATCTTTTTCGATTAGTAAATCCCAATTAATCCCTATTTGCTTTTTGGAATAGTAATAATCATAGAGAAAAATGATAACAAAAATAATCGTCGTAATTCCTGCAAACATAACATCGCCATGTACAAGAAAATAAAAAATGACAATGTTTAATATGGTTCGAGCGAAAACATCTAAAAGTCGTGTGTTCTTATCTCTAACTTTTAACATCCACCAATTTGCGAAAAGATTACCTATTTTAATTATAAGTAAAACGAGTAAAGAAAGTAGATAAGTGGTTCCAGAACGTTCGGGATAAGAAGCAAAATATAAAGGTCCTAAAGCTGCCGCTAAAAGTAAGATTAAATATAATTGAATGACGAAGCTATAAATTAAAGTATTTCGAAAATAAGCATTCATTTTATCTTCTGCTGTAATAATAAATACAAGGTCTGGTTCCTTTAATAATGTTCGTACAGGACTATAGCTGGCAACTAAACCAAATAAAATCCCAATAATGACAGCAGTTGGAAAATTAGGCGGTAAAAGAATTAAAGCTTGCTGATAATAGACAGCTAAAGTTGAAATTAGAAAGAAAAGCACAACAGCCATGTGTCCATTTAATATATAACGTAAATACCGCCCTAATTCCTTCATATGGGCGGATAAACGCCTTTTATAAAACAAATGGGAATCAAACATGGCTATCTTCCTTTGTTAATTGAACATATAAATCATCCAAAGTAGCACCTGGCATATGGAAACTGTCCCTTAATTCGTCCAATGTACCATTTGCACGAATTTTACCATCATGCAAAATGACAAAACGGTCACAATACCGTTCGGCAGTTGCTAATATATGTGTAGACATTAAAACTCCCGCACCATTGTTTTTAACATCATTCATTAATTGTAAATAGGATTGTATTCCAAGTGGATCTAACCCAACGAACGGCTCGTCCACTATATATAATGGTGGATTAATTAAAAATGCACACATAATCATTACTTTTTGACGCATTCCTTTTGAAAAATGAACCGGAAACCAATTCAATTTCTTCTCCATACGAAATTCTTTTAATAAAGGATCTAATCTTTCCTTAAATATATCTTCATTAAGTCCGTACGCCATTGCAGTAAGTTGAAGGTGTTCATATAAGGTTAATTCATCATAAAGTATTGGCATTTCAGGAATATATGCGATTTGTTTTCGGTAAGTTGTGGGGCTTTCCCTAAACGTTTTTCCATTTACAGCAATGTTCCCCTTTTTCGGTTGCATGAGGCCTATAACATGTTTAATGGTTGTACTTTTTCCTGCACCATTTAATCCAATTAAACCAACAATTTCTTTCGGTTTTACATCAAAGGAAATACCATGAAGGACGTTTTTATGTGTATACCCACCATAAAGATTATCAATTTGTAAAAGTGAATCCAAATCATTTCCTCCTCTTCATTACCCTTGATTTTATCACTTTTAGCGGGCATTTCCAAAACAAACTGTCAGCAAAATTTCGACATATAAATAGGGATTTATTTTTTTTCTGAAAAAATTTATCTTTTTTTGTATATAAACTGTGAAATAGGTTCATAATAGGTACTGAAGAAACGGGATGCAGCAAACACTTAATCAAGTGTGAATCACAAATGAGGTGTTAGTGATCGAGTTACTAATATAGATTTTGTGTATATTAAAAAAACACAAATGAGGTGTTAGTGAACGATAATCTACTCTGAATTTGAGACTATTTTACACACAAATGAGGTGTTAGTGTTGGCGATTCTAATGTAGAAAACCCTTTTGCCAGATATCGTCTCAGTTCCTGAGGCTTTGACAAAAAGGTTTTTGTAAATTCTGTCTAACAGGTTTACGGTCCCCACTCATTAGGTTTACCATCCTGTTTCTTCATAAAATAGGTCTAGCTCGCATATGCGGGTTGGGCCTATTTCTTTTTATTAACCATAAACTTTAAATATTCAGTAAAGACAATACTCTAAACACTTTACTTTGTTTCCTATTCCTATATACAATAGTAATAATTATTATGAATTAGGAGTGATCAATATGAATCATGAAAATTGTATTTTTTGTAAAATTATCAATGGTGATATTCCATCAGCGAAAGTTTATGAAGATGAACATGTATATGCATTTTTAGACATTTCACAAGTTACAAAAGGACATACATTGGTAATCCCAAAAACACATGTAAAAGATATTTTCGAAACACCACCTGAAGTAGCTAAAGAATTGTATGCACGAATTCCAAAAGTGGCAAATGCTATAAAAGAAACATATCAACCACTTGGATTAAATACATTAAACAACAACGGAGAAGCAGCTGAACAATCTGTATTTCATTTACATATCCACCTTATCCCACGTTATGGTGAGGGAGACGGCTATACACCTAATTGGATTATTCATAATGATGACTATACATCAGAAGATTTACAACAAATCGCTACAGAAATTGGGCAGAATATCCGCGATTAATCTGAAAACAAAGAAAGTAAAAAATACTACTTTTTATTTATTACCATTTTTGTTATAATGACTGTAAGTTTCCGCAACTGACAACGAGTGTACAGTTGGGAGTAGCTTAGAAAAGCTTAGATGAGGAGAGATAAGAATGAATATTCGCATTTTAATTACTTTGTCACTTTTAGTAGGGATTGGTACTGTATTACACGCGGTCGTTCCAGGGTTTGTTTTTGGGGTTAAGCCAGATATGTTGTTATCCATGATGTTTTTGGGTGTATTTCTATTCCCTAAAGCAAGGTACGTTTTGTTATTAGCATTAGTATCTGGAGTCATTTCCGCCTTAACTACACAAGCTCCTGGTGGGCAAATTGCAAACATGATTGATAAGCCTTTATCTGCATTTATTGTTTTAGCTCTTTTCGTACTACTACAAAAGAAAGTTCGCAATGCTGTTAGTGCACCTATCTTGACTTTCATCGGAACGGTAATTAGTGGTTCCGTATTTGTAGGAGTAGTTGCATTAATTGCTGGTTTAGGTGATGGGACTTTCTTAGCAATGTTAATTGGCGCGGTATTACCTGCTGCTGCAGTAAATACACTTATCATGGTAGTAATTTACCCAGTGGTCCAATCCATCATGAAGAGAACAAAGTTCATCGCGGCAACTTAAACAGAATATTTTTTCGAAGGAGTCCTCTGGCATAGTGCCTAAGGATCCTTTTTTTGAATCATAGAAAAAACTTTGCTTATTAAATTATTATCATAAGGAATGCCACGTTTTGCGCTTTTGTTCTTAAGCAAAATGTATCGCTTTCAACTAACGCTTTACTGTAGTATTATTAATTATCATGTTATAATATGGAATGAAAGGAAAGGAGCGTGTTATCTTTGTCAAGAACGAAATCACTCGTTTTAGGACTCATTGTTGGCGGAGCTGTTAGTGCATCCATAGCTTTATTAACTACACCTTCATCAGGAAGAGATTTTCGTAACCGCTTTAGAGAGCAAGATATGAAGGAGTTACTTAACAATTTAAAAGAAGATGGCCTACGTCTTAAAAGACAAATAACTGAAACTTCAAAAGAAAGTGCATCCTTAATCAAGGATTTAACCCAAGATATTAAGAAATCAGTGGAAGAATGGAAAGACACAGTAGAACCTCATCAAGAGAATATTCATAAGTACTTAGAACAAATAGAAAATAGTTTAAGAGATCTTGAAGAAAAAGTAAAGACTACCACCACCAATTAAATAGATACTAAGGTAAGACAAAGTTTCTGCACCTTCTTATCTGCAAAAAAGCTGATACAATATGCATCAGCTTTTTTATACTTATTTAATTACTTAATTCCTTCTGTCCACTCAGCTACTCTATCTTGATTTTCTTCTACCCAAGCTGCTGCTGCATCTTCAGGAGTTTCTCCTTCCTCAATAGCAAGCATTACTTCTTCCATATCTTCAACTTCCCAATAGAAGTTATCTAATACTTGATAAGCTTCAGGCGCATCTTCTTTGAATCCTTCACGAACCATTGTATTAATCGTTTCTGCATCTCCAAATGTTCCCTCAGGGTCTTCTAGATATTTAAGATCAAATTTAGAGAATTTCCAGTGTGGATTCCAACCTGTAACTATAATCTCTTTCTCACTTTCAACTGCTTCACTTAATGCTGTTGCCATTGCACCACTTGAAGAAGTTTGTACTTCCCAGCCTTCAAGGTTGTCATAGTCTTCTAAAGATCGTTCTGACGCAGCAACTACACCAGCACCTGGTTCAATTCCTGTAATTTTTTGATCTGCTTCATCTTTCAAATCAGCAATCGAATTAACATCCATGTATTCAGGAACAACTAACCCAATTTTCGCACCTTCCAAATTTGGCCCTAAATCTTCCATTTGATCACCATATTGTTCGAATTGGGATCCATGGGTTAATGGTAGCCATGCAGAAACCATCGCGTCAACATCACCAGTTGAAACAGCTTCCCACATAATAGCATTATCAAGTGATGTAAGTGTAACATCATATCCTAAATCTTCTAATACTTTACCAATAACATTTGTTGAAGCAACTTCAGAATCCCACTCTACATAAGCTAACTCTAATTCGTTTTGTTCTTCTGATGTAGCTTGGTTATCTGTTGCAGAATCGGTATTTTCTTCAGTTTCCGAATCTGCTGCTCCACAACCTGCTGCAACTAACGATAAAGAAAGTCCAGCTACAACACCTAGACGTTTCCAATTAAGATTAAACATAACTAAAATCTCCCCTTCTTTTAATATTTATATGGAAACTTTTCAAATTGAAAAGATGCCAACTAAGCTTATTTTTTCTTGTTCATATTTTGTGTAATACGATCAATGATAATGGCTAAAATAACAATACCTAAACCAGCTACAAAACCAGTACCCACTTCTGCCCGTTGAAGAGAGGAAAGAACTTCTCTACCTAGACCTTTTGCTCCAATCATCGAAGCAATAACAACCATGGAAAGTGCAAGCATCACGGTTTGGTTAATTCCTGCCATAATGGTTGATTTAGCCATCGGTAATTCTACCTTAAATAATTTCTGTGCACCTGTACTACCAAAAGCATCTGCGGCTTCAACTAGTTCATTGGATACCTGTCTAATCCCTAGGTTTGTAAATCGAACAGTTGGAGGTGTAGCAAATATTAATGAAGCAAATACACCGGGAACCATACCAATACTGAAAAATGCTACAGCAGGTATTAAATAAACAAATGCTGGCATGGTTTGCATAAAGTCTAGAATCGGCGTAATAATAGCATTTGCAATTTTACTTTTAGACATTAAAATACCAATTGGAACACCAATAATGACGGATAAGATACTTGCCAACAATACTAATGTGACAGTATACATTAAATTTTCCCAGTGACCTTGATTATAAATTAACCAAAGACCGACAATGGAAAAAGCGGCAAGACCAAATTTTTTCCCGGAAACAAAGAACGCTATTACCGCAATAGCAAGAATAAAAATAACAGGTGGAATTGCTAATAATACATCCTCTGTGAAAAATTCCATAAATACATTTAAATATTCTTTGATCGGTTCGAATAAAAATGAAAACGTTTCTTTCGTTTTATCTGTAACCCATTCTGTACCTTCCGCAATGGGTAGTTTGGGTACAAAACCTAATATACTATTAAGCATCTACATTCACCTCGCCTTCCCCGGCAAGAGCTGCTATAACAGAACCTCTGACAATAACTCCTACTAGTTTTCCTTCCTCTACTACTGTTACAGGTACTTGCGAATCATGAATGATAGAAAATATATCGTGCAATGCCGTATCTTTATCCACTGTCGGCATGTCTGTTTTTATTATTTGCTGTAAATCTCTAATATCTTTCTTACGTGCATCAGATGCATCATCTGCAGTAATGTATCCTTTTAAATTTCTTTTACCATCTACTACAAAAATACTTGATAAACCTTCTTCCCTCATTCTTTCTAATGCAACACGTGGACCATGTTTTTCTATATTAATCGTTTCTGGTCGCTTCATAATATGTTGAGCCGTCAATACTTTAGATTTGTCAACATCCTCCACGAATTTTTCAACATAATCATTTGCCGGATGAACTAATATTTCTTCAGGTGTACCGATTTGTACAATAGATCCATCTTTCATTAATGCAATCCGATCACCTAAACGTAATGCTTCATCTAAATCATGTGTAATAAAGACGATTGTTTTTTGCATCGTCGTTTGTAAATCTATTAATTCATCTTGCATTTCCTTACGAATTAATGGATCAAGTGCCGAGAATGCTTCGTCCATTAATAGCACTTTCGGATCATTCGCTAGTGCTCTAGCAAGTCCAACACGTTGTTGCATCCCACCAGAAAGCTGCCCAGGATATTGTTCTAAATAATTTCCAAGGCCTACTAGTTCTAAAGCTTCTTTTGCCTTCTTTTCACGAACCTCTTTAGGTACATTTTGGATTTCCAGTCCGTATTCCGCATTCTTTAATATCGTTCGATGTGGGAATAAACCGAACTTCTGGAAAACCATACTTAATTTTTCTCTTCTAACTTGACGCAGGGCTGATTGATCCATCTTAGATAAATCCTCTCCGTCAATAAGAATGCTTCCTATCGTTGGTTCAATTAAACGATTAATAAGTCGTACTAATGTTGACTTACCACTCCCTGATAATCCCATAATCACAAAAATTTCACCGGGTTCTACAGAAAAGGAAGCTTGATTAACCCCAACTGTACATCCCGTTTCTTTCAGTATGGCTTCTTTAGATTTGCCCTCATTAAGTAGTTTTAATGCCTGTTTTGTATTCTTTCCAAATACTTTTGTTAGTTTATCTACTTGGATGATTGACATATCTTTCACCTCTTTCTTTCAATCTATTTAATTGGAAAACTTGGCATTTGCAATTGGAATGGCAATGCCTTAGTTGCACTTGCACTATGCACGAAGAAAGTTTCATACCTTTCTATCTACCGAGCAAAATGTTTAGTTTTTAGCACATTTATTACACCAAAAGTTCTAAACAACAAGTAATACTATATAACTATATATCTTATTGTTAGTATTTTACAAACTTTAAATACCATTATTTTCGAATGTATTTTACGTACAGTTTAAACTGTACAAAATATAAGCAAGGATTTCTTTGAATTACTCAAAATAACGCCCAAATACTATATAACTGTCTATTTTTAATTTTTTATTATTTATTGTAGGGTTTTATATAGAGGGGAATGGTAAGTTAATGGATATCATAAATAATGAAAAAACACAGCAAATCATGACGGAGTTCTCAAAAACAGTTCAATTGTTCGGATTAAATCCATTAGAAGCTCGTTTATTTTCATATTTATACCTTTCTGGAAAAGCGCTTACTCTTGATGAAATGAGTGAAGGTTTAGGTAAAAGCAAAACTTCTATGAGTACCAATATTCGTAGTTTATTAGATATGAATTTAGTCCAACGTGTTTGGAGGAAAGGCGTAAGAAAAGATTTATATAAGGCAAATTCACCATTATTTAAAACATTTATGAACTTTTATATTAAGGAATGGGTTAATGCAGCAAAAAGTCAAAAGGAATCATTAGAGGAAATACATAAAATAATGGAAGACGAACAATATAAAGAACCTTCAACAGATATGGAGAATATTTCTAATCGGTTGAAGGAAATCATCGCTTTTCATAGTAAGATTGAATCGCTCTACAAGAAAGTGGATGAAAAATAGTAATTCTACCTTTTTCTTATTTTCGATTCTCTCAATATTATATTGGTAAACTCATTCATTAAAGAAGGAAAGTATCCTTCTTTTTTTAGTGCGTCTATTGTTTCATTTGGGTTAAGTTTTTCATTTAGCATTCCTGCAAATCTTACAAGAAGTGTAGTGAAGTCTATAAGCCCCTCTTCTTTTTGTTGATGGTATGTCTGATTAAGGCGATTCAACAATTCCATCAAATCGGTATATTCCTTTTCCGTAATATTATTTTCAATAACTAATCTAATAAATGGATACCTATTAAGATTGATAACCTTTGAAATTAATTGAATATGAAATGAAGAGGTATCACACTTCCTAAACTCCCTCAATATATTTAACCCCCCATTCTGTGCATTTCTTCATTATATTTTTTATGTCATTTATTTTCACATCTAAATTACAGAATAACTATTGATTTTTATTTCAAATCGTACTATTATTCATGAAGTACTTTCGAACAATCTTCAATTTATTTATGTAACGTAACTTATAAAGTAAAACTCAATCAGTGGGGGTTTTCTTGCATCCCCCACTGATTGTTAGTTGAACTTATCAGGGCGCTACTGGCTGTTGTCCCCCACTTAGATTTCTTGGTTAACCCGAATTCTTGAAGTGGGGGTCTTACAGCCAGTTAAGACGTGATCAACTGTTAATGTAAAAGAGGTGTTTAACTATGAATTGTTGGAAATCCATTAATCCAAATAAAGAGATCGGTCAAAGTCGAATGCTATTTATATCTGTATTAATTGGCATTCTTACATTTATCATTTTATATGTTCCATTTACGATTTATCATGGAACAGACCGTAATCATGAAACTGGTCTTATCCCATTTTTAATATCTGTTTGTTTTTTACCAAGTATTCATTCGTTTATGCATATTTTACCATTAATTCTGATGAATAAACGAGTCAATATTTGTTATAAATTTAAAATGAAGATTTTCCCTATTTTTACCTATTATACAAAAACTCACATAACAAAAAAAGTGTCTTTAATCGTTTTAATTTCACCAACAATTCTAATTACACTTACCGGAATCATTTTAACTTATCTTTTTGCTGAATATTATCTATATATTTTATTATTCACTTGCATTCATATCGGAGTTTCTTTCCTTGATTTCTGGTATATGAATCAAATTATCCGCGCACCTAAAGAAGCATATGTCCATACTGAACATGACGGTTTCGATATATTATTAAAAGCTCATTAAGAATCTGGTATAATACCGGATTCTTTTTAATTCCATAGAAGGAGCAGTACTCGCTCTACTTTTCAATTGTGGCAGAATTTAGGTATTTTTCAAGTAATTTCGTTTACAACTATTCATTTCCTATTGATGTATGTTATATTTAATTCTGTATAAAATAAGAAGTATACTTAAAGGATTAGGAGTGTTCGTTTAGATGAAAAAACTAGTTGTAGCCGTGGCATTATCTGCTAGTGTCTTAACATTATCTGCGTGCAATAATGCGGACTCTGAAGTTGTTATGGAGTCAGATGCGGGAGACGTTACAAAAGATGAATTTTACGAAGAGCTAAAAAACCGATATGGTGAAGGTGTACTAAAAGAATTAGTCACTACTAAGGTTTTGGAAGATAAGTATGAGGTTTCTGATAAAGATATAGATAGTGAAATTGAAAATATGAAAGAAATGTATGGAGATCAATTTGATATGGTTATTCAACAAAACTTCGGTGATGAAGAAAGCCTACGTAGCATTATAAGGATCTCCCTATTACAAGAACAAGCAGCTGCCGAAGATGTTGAAATTTCAGAAGAGGAAATAAAAGAAAGATATGAAAGACAAAAGACAGAAATTGATGCACAACATATTTTAGTGGCTGATGAAAAAACAGCTAAAGAAGTAAAAGAGAAAGTAGATAAAGGTGAAGATTTCGCAGAGCTTGCTAAAGAGTATTCTACTGACAACAGTGCCCAAGATGGTGGAAATTTAGGTTATTTCTCCGCGGGCCAAATGGTTAAAGAATTTGAGGATGTAGCATATAGCATGAAACCTGGCGAAATTAGTGACCCTGTAAAGACACAGTACGGTTACCATATTATCAAAGTAAATGATGTCCGTGAAAAAGAGGGAGAAGTTGAAAAATACGAGGATGTGAAAGATGATATCCGTCGTCAACTAGTTTCCGAAAAAGTGGATATGACTGCTTTACAAAGTAAAATTGATGGTATCATTCAAGATGCTGACGTTGATATTAAAATAAAAGAATTTAAAGATATGTTTAAACAGGAAGAGCCAAAAGAACAAGAAGAACCTAAAGAGGATGCTAAAGGCTAATTAGCAGTAGATCAAATGGAGGTACAACTTATCAAGATGAGTTGTACCTCTATTTTTCTTCCTGCTACGAGGTTTGTTGTCTTTTTTTGTCACGTTGTTCTTTTTCTTGTCTCATTCGTTCTATATAAACCTTCCCTTCCCTCTCCGCATATTGTTGCTCTAGTCTTCGTTCCGCAACCATTGCACGAAAGGCCATATAACCACTAAAAAATATTAATATAATAACTGCAAGAACCCACCAAGGTACTCCAAGAATCACAGCACTACCCCCTTGTCCACTTCTATCTACCCCAATATATATGATGGATTCCGTAAAAATATTCTTTTACCCATAATCTTTTCTTTCATTAACTTTTCTTGTCTAGTAAACTAGTAGTAAACTTACTTCGCAATTGGAGTGATACCATGTCAAATACACAATCCTATTTTTATTCAAATGTTCCTATAAACTTTGAAATTAGTGACTTAGATCGAGAAAAAATTCTAGAGCAATTTCCCCCACCATCTTTACCAAGCGGTAAGGATACTTTTAATTTGGATCAAGAAACTGCTGGAAATCAAGTTCAAGTTCGTCTACTAGTTAATGATTATCAAGTACAATTAACAAAAACGAATAAGGAATTTTTAAAAGTTCGGTTTAGTAATAATACTGGATTAATCCAAGCTAAAATATGGGATAATCAAGGCGCGGTTGAAAGAATCTTACCTTTATTAGACCAACATTCCATTTTCGATGTTGTTGGCAGGGTAGATGAATTCAATGGTTTTAAATCGTTAACAGTGAATGAATTAAATCCCTGTGAGGAGAAAATTAACCCTTTTAGTTATTTACCTTATACGAAACAGGATTTAGAAAGTTTGACAGTTGAGTTATTTTCATATCTTTATGAATTAAAATCTCCATATAAAGAAATTAGCCTTTCCGCAATGAATCGATTTTGGGAACAATTTTCTATCAGACCTGCAGCCAAAGGTTATCACCATAATTATTTAGGTGGATTATTAAAGCATACAGTCGGATTAATGCGATTTGCTCGGTACATTTTAAAATTTGAGGATAACCACTATAAAGCATTAATGAAATTAATAAACATTGTGGAAAAGGCCCATAAAAATGAGCTTTGGGCAGAAATTGAAGGGAATCAAGGTCAGCCTTTTATATGGAAAGATACGATAGATCATTTATATAAAATGTTCTATGGAGCGATGAAACATAAGGAAAGCCAACCAAATTATGATTTACTGATGACTAGTATATTATTTCATGATATCGGTAAGTTACTTGAGTATGATCATGCGGGAAAAACCTTTGAAGATTTCCATTTTCTATTTCCAACTGCTACTAATAGCAATTTTGACAATCGTAAACAAGCAGGTATTACAATGGATGAATTAGGAGCCATGGTTGGACATATTCCTTATGGTGTCCTTATTTTATCTAAAATCATGGAAATAGAAAATATTCCTGTTTCGATGGAAGAAATCCACCAAATGGCTCATTGCATTCTTTGCCATCACGGTCTTCCAGAATGGGGATCAGCCGTTAGATCACCAGAAACAATTGAAGGATATTTAATTCACATAGTAGATTATTTGGATAGTAGGTATGAAAATATAGAAGTCATTAAATAGGAACAAAGGCGCAAGCGCCCGTTTAGCGACGTACGGACTGGACTGAGCCGTAGGAGATAAAGGAAACACGACGAACGGAGTGAGTCGATGTTGACTTATCGTACGAAGGTGAAGGAAGTCTCGCTAGTCGCTGGGCGCTGGAGCCGGACGTGACCTTTTCTGAATAATTATCCACATGCAGCGAATTTTATAATTTCCTAAACGACAAAAAACTAGAACATTTGCCAAGCTTATAGCGAATGTCCTAGTTTTTTTATCTTTTAAAACTTTCAATCGGATTTTATTTATTCTTTGGAATGTAATTAAATATCTCTCCGGAATCTACAATTTTTATAAATTGCATAAGCCATTGATAATATTTTTTTGCATATTCCAATTTCTCCAAGTCATGCTCGATTTTTTCCTTTAGCATTTCATCATCCGTGTCCTTATGCATTTCTTTTAGAGCATCAATAGCTTCCATCGTTTCTTCAATATTTGATTCAGTCTGGGATTTCCATCGTTTACCAAATAAAGAGGTAAATGACTTGTACCAATCTTCTTCTGACTGATAAAGATCTTTTCGTATTCCTTTACGAAAAGCAGATTCCACCATTTTCATATCGGATAATGTACGAACGCCTGTGGACATGCTTGTTTTACTCATATATAAAGCATCTCGCATATCATCTAATGTCATCGGGTCATCATTGAAAAATAGTACACCATACAGTCTTCCGATTGACGGTGTAATTCCATATAAATTCATATTCTTCGCAATGACTTGGATAAACTTTTCGATTGTTGCTTCATGCTTTTCCCAGTTTTTTTCATCTCTTTCTGTTGCCAATGGGTGTCCCCCTCTACATACACTAATCTGGAAATAGTTTAACATTAAATTCTATTTTATGCGAATTAGGTTCCTTAGAAAATATAACATTCATTATTAGGCTTGGTGTAGGCTTTCTTTGTACTTATTTAGTGAGAAGTTTTATACTTTTTCACCCATCAAAAAAACAGTTTCCACTTCACTCATATTTAAGGCTATCTCATCTTTACATGTAAATAAAATAATCTGGTGAAACTTCGACATATCTTCCAATATATTAATTACCTGTTTAATTCGTAAGGAATCAAAGTGTAAAAATGCGTCATCCATTATAAAAGGTAAATGATTACTTTCACTCATCGTTTTTCCAATGGCAAGTCTCAATGATACATAGAGTTGATCTATAGTTCCTTTGGATAGTTCATTAACCTCGTAGCGTATACCGTTGTTTGCCTCAACTTGAAAGGACCTATGATTTATTGGGGCGAATACTCTTTCGTATTTATTTCCTGTTAACCTGTTAAAAAAATTTGATGTAGCTTCCATCACTTGATGTAAATGTTTTTCCTTATATATTCGTTTTGTTTCGATTAATAGTTCTTTTGCTGTTTTTATTATTGCCCATTCTCTTGCCAATTTATTTAATTGTTCTTGTTCCATTTCAAGTTGATGTAAATTATTGGAATACTCCTCGGAAGATTCCATTGTTTCTAACTGTGTTTGTACCGTAACTAGTTCCTTTTGCGATTCAGAAATTTTCCAGTGTAACTCTTCAATGTTATTTTCCGTAGCATTCCTTATCCATTCCAGTTCACTTTCCGATTGAATATTATCTACGAGCGGTTTCCACTGACCATTGGGAAATAATCTTTCTAATTGTATACATGTGTTATCTAGCGCTTCCTCATTCAGTTTTCTTTCCTTTACTTGGTCTGATTTTCGATAAAACAATTCCTCTGATTCAACTTGTGCCAATTCAAATAGAATCCATTTTTCCCTTTCATATGTCTTTATTCTTAGCAACAATTCATCCTGTTCCTTCTTATTTTCCTTAAGTAATTGAGAATATTGTTCGATTTGCTGAGATATCTCATGCTGTTTCATAATAAAAGATTCAATTGCCCCTAGCTGTTGTTCTATCAGATCACCTATTTCCCAATTTTGTTCTTGGACAAATTCATTTACTGTGGACTTAACTAGAGTTATTTTATCTTGAAGTTTTTCTTTATCCTCCAGCACTTCCGTATACTCTTTAAATTGAGAAACAAGTTGTTTCATCGCATGAAACAATTCTGGCCAATAGGAAGTATCAACATGTTTTAAAAAGGGGTAGATTTCATACTGTTCCTTTATTTGTTGTTGAATTTTCTCGTATCTGTCTTCTACAACGTTCATTTTGTCTCGATAATTTAAACGTTTTATATCATTGGATTTTAATTGCTCTTTAATATTTTCCATATCAGTCACACATTTATGATGTTTAGAGATTTGTATTTCTGCATCTTGAACCTCTTCTTTGGAAATTACATTAAACGCATCAGTTTGATATTCTGATTGAATAACAACTTCCATTTCCTTTAAGCCTTTTCTCCCCCACATCCATTGTCCGACTCCAAATAACAATAATAAAAAACTAATATCGAGGAGGAACCTTATATCAGTAACTAGCCCTATTATAGAAAAAATTACTGCAATGACAAGAGAGCTGATGAGGTAAAAATTCATGCTTTTTTCTTTTTTTACTCTGTTTTCTCTCCAATTTTGCTGTTTTTGTGCCGCTTCATTTTGCAAACTTCTAACTACATTATGTTTATGAAACCCGTTTATTTTTTCATTTAACTCAAAAACTTTTTCATCTGGTAAAATTTGTTCTTCTAGTTCTTCCAATTGGTTATAAAGATAATTTCTTTCTTGTTTCAATTGTTGAACTTCTGCTTGTATCCTTTCTTTTTCTAAAGTTACACTTACTTCATCATTTTTAATTTGTATCCATGTTTTTTCAATGTGAAACGGAAAATTCATTCTGTATAATTGCTCAAAAGTTAAACCAACATTTAAACGATTTAATTCCAATTCCATTTCCATCTTTTTACTATCGATATGGTTTTCAGCGCGCTCTAGTTCCTTTTTATTATCGTAAAACTCATGTTTTAGCTTGATTAATGTTTGCGCTTCTTCATATAGTTCCTGATTGGATAATTTATTTTGCAACTGCTCTAGTTTCTCTTGGTATTTCTCCACATTTCCCTTTAGAACAGCCATTTCACTTTGTAATGGTAAAAGATTGGATTTTATATCTTCGAGACGAGTTTCACCATGTTCTGGAAATTCAAGATTGTGTCCATATTTTTTTAAGTTACTGTGGTATCGAATATATTCTCCTAGAAGTGGCAATGCTTGTATTTTTTTTTCGACGTTTAATAGATTTTTCTTTTCGTCTTGAAATTCTTCCTGTAACCGACATAGTCTGTCCTCAAGATGGGATTCATTTATTATCTTTTCACGATAGGTTGCTTCATTCTTTTTATACTCCTGTAGTAAGGCAAATTGCTTATCTAATGTATCTAATTGCTGGTTGATCATCGGTTTTTTTCCATATGGTTTAAAAAGTTCAGCTAATTTGTTGTCTAACTTTTTTTCTAATGTGTGGATCTCCGTTGAACCAGTTAATCCAATTCCTAATAGCACCTCACCAAGGTCAGCTTCTTTCATATTCGTAATCTTATTTAAATCCATTGCAGAAAAGGAAAAAATGGATTGATAGGTTTCTAAAGTTGTTCCCATTAAGCGTTCTTTAAGCCAATCTTCGTCATGTTCCATTCCATCAGAGGTATAACATATTGCTGCTCCGTTTCTTAAACTGTCTAATCTTTCAATTGTGAACTGACCAACTTTCTCATCAAGGACAGTCAATCTTCCACCAATCTGTCCTCCCGACTTCGGACGGTAAAACTCCCTTTGTTTAGGGGGTAACCCAAATAACATAAATAGAATAAAATGATAAATAGTCGATTTTCCTGATTCATTTTCTCCATAAATACAAATCCCATCCGAAAAGCTTATGTCAAAGTTTACCCATTTACCGAATCCATGAATATAAGCTTTTGTAAATTTCATTACATCACTCCTTTAAGAGGTTGTTCAAAAAGTCCGGTGAAAATGACACTTACTTTAACAATTCATTTAATAATAATTCCTTTGCCTCTTCTTTAATTTCATGTCGATCTTGTGATGAGACTGATTGTAAATATCTTCTTGCTCTCTTGTGTAAATACAGATCCTGGATAGTTCCTTGTAAATCCATCTTTTCCGCTTGTCTAATAACTTCTCCTAAAAAATGCTCCCCTTTTTTAAGATCCACATCTATTTTTTCTTTCTTAATGTTAGTAAGAAAGTGAAAAATGTATTTCCATTGGCCGTCACGGGAAATCATTTCATTTATTATTTCTATTAAATCTTCAATTTGCTTGGTATTCTCCCATTGTTTCAAAGTAGAATCACCGGTTAAAGTAAGGTCTATCAAGGTCTTCCCCGTTATTTCCCTATCATTATTTATTGCCTCTTGAATTAGGTCTTCTGCTTGGTGAAGATTCTCACAATTAGAAAGATCAACTTGAACGGGTTGGAATGTAATTGTATGTAATGGAATAAAAGTTAACCTTGAATCCGTTCCCGACAATACAACATGGTAACATCCTTTTTGCCCTGTTTCTTTTCGATTTCTTCCTTGTATATTTCCAGGGTAAACGATAGGTGGATTTTCCTTTAAAACTTCTCGTTTATGTATATGGCCAAGCCCCCAATAATCAAATGGCTCTTTTTGTAACTCAGAAAGTTGAAAAGGAGCATAGACATCATGTTCTGTGTTATTTTGTATACTTCCGTGTAGAGTTGCGATATGAAAAGGGATATCATGATTGATTACTTTAAATTCTTTCACCTTTCTATCTGTTACAGCTCTATTTTCGTAACTAAATCCATAAATATTTGCGAGAGTTTCATTTCCCTTTTTATATGTAAAATGGGATACGGTTTCCTTTCCGAAAATATGAACATTATCTGGGTATGTTACAGGGTGGAGGTTCCCATTTAGAAAATCATGATTTCCATAAGATAGATAAACTTCTATATTATGTCTTTTTAATTCTTCAAAAGCTTTACGAAGTCGAATTTGCGCTTTTAAACTTTGCTTTTCATTATCAAATAAATCTCCAACAATAAGAACAAAATCTACCGCCTTTTTTATGGCAATAGCAACTAATTTATCTAAACTTAGAAAGGTACTCTCCACTATTTCTTGGAAAATATGATCCGGTGTATGCGCAAGCCCTTTAAACGGACTATCCAAATGTAAATCAGCCGCATGAATAAAAGATATCTCTTGCATCGTTTCCCACCCCTTTTTTTACATCTTATTCTAGCAAACTAAGAAACAGAATGCACGTTCTATCACTTCCCACAACAGGCAACCACCCTTCATCAAGCAAAAAGGAGAAGGTCAACTATGGACCTTCCCCTACGAATTTATGAATCTTTTTTAGATAATGCTAATGCTTTTTTGAAATCTTTTAACGAGCTGGATCGTCCATACAATAGAACTCCACCTTTATATACTTTAGCTCCAATATAAGCAAATAAAAGAATGGATAACGCTAATATTCCTATTGACAATATTACTTCCCAAGTTGGTATATCCAACATTCCCACTCTCATAAACATAATCATTGGTGAGAAGAAAGGGATAAAGGATGTAACCTTGACAATCGTTGAATCCGGTGCTTCTAGACCAAACATAGCTATAAAGAATGCAATCATAATTAAGAAGATAAGTGGTAACATCATTTGTCCAGCATCTTCCACTCGGCTAACTAAGGAACCTAGCATGGCAGCTATTGTTGCATATACCAAATATCCGAGCAAGAAGAATACAATTGCATATATATAAACTGCTGGGGAAATGTCTTGAAAACCTAAATATTCAAAAATACCTCCCATATACTCTTCTTGTTTTGATTTAATAAGAATGAATCCTACAATGATAATGGAACCGACCTGTGTTAGTCCAAGCAGCGCAATACCAAGTATCTTTGCGAACATATGAGTAACTGCTGGAGCACTAGAGACTAAGAGTTCCATTACTCGTGATGATTTTTCATTGGCAACATCCGTCATAATCAATTGCCCATAAGACATAACCGTAATATATAAAAGGAAAAGCATCACATAAACAATACCTCTTGCCTGATTCAATTCCTCTTCTGTCTTAGCGGTTTCATCCAATGCGGTTACTTGAAATGTTACTGGTGCATTAATTTCCATTAATTCCTGTTCATCAATTCCTGAATACCCAGTAGCTAATGCAATTTTTAACTGTTGCACTTGCTGTTCAAGTTGTATTTGATTCCCTGAATCCGAAATATCATTTGCATAGTACGATGCTTCAGGTAATCTCTTATCATTTAACGTTGTAACTAGAAGTGCTTTATACTCCTCATTGATGACGGCCTCTTTCCCCTCTTCTTCCGTTCCATTAAACTCTACCAACTCAAAATCATCGGTAGCCGCTTCTACATTAGTCGATAATGGTACAAATAACGTATTCGATTCATCAATTACAGCGATCTGTTCAACCTCATCGTCTGCAAAAAGATCAATAATGGACTGTACATTCGCTACTGCTACAACAAATAAAAGTGAAATAATCGTACTGATGATAAAGGCTTTAGATTTTAATTTTGATAAATAGGTATGTGATAGGATTACCCAGAATTTACTCATATTTTGCACCTACCTTCTCTATGAAAATATCATTTAATGAAGGCTCTTCTAGTTCAAATTTACGAATAAACCCTTTTCCTTGTAACATAGAAAAAATTTGTTGGGATACATCTTCATTTTCAATTTGTAATTCGCAGCCTTCTGCAACCTTCTTATATTGAACCACTCCAGATTCATCACCCAAAAAATCTAATTCAAAATCTGCATGAATGATAAGGTTTTTCTTGCCAAACGACCGTTTAATGTCTCGTAATGAACCTTGAACAACAGGATTACCTTTATGCAAGATACATAGATGCTCACATAATTCTTCTACATGTTCCATTCGATGCGAAGAAAAAACAATAGATGTACCTTGTTCCTTCAAATCAATAACAGCACGTTTCAACATTTCTACATTGACAGGATCCAACCCAGAGAATGGTTCATCTAGAATTAATAATTTGGGTTTATGAATTACTGCTGAGATGAATTGAATCTTTTGCTGATTCCCTTTTGATAGTTCTTCTACTCGTTTATTCATATACTCTGGTACTTTAAAACGTTCTAGCCAACTTTCAAGCTCCGATACTATTTCTTTTTTTCTCATCCCTCGTAATTTACCTAAATAAATGATCTGGTCTTTAACCGTTAATTTCGGATATAAGCCTCTTTCTTCTGGAAGATAGCCTATAAGATGACTTTTACTGTAATTAATTGGCTCTCCATTCCAAGAAATTTCTCCTTCCGTAATATCCAAAAGACCTAAAATCATTCGAAAGGTTGTTGTTTTTCCAGCACCATTTCCACCTAAAAATCCGAACATTTCTTTTTCTGGGATCTTTAGCGATAAATGATTAACTGCTGTGTCTTTTCCAAATCTTTTTGTTACTTGATTTAACACTAACGTCATTCGATATCCCCCCCTAAAACAGTAACAGTATGATTATAACAAAAAATAGATCATTCTTTGTTAAAAAAATATAGATTCGCAATAATTGCGGTAATATTATGAGAAACATAAAGAGCTGTTATTAAAAAGAAACTAAATGAAATACCATCAAATATAATGACAATACTCCATGCAATTATATATATAACAATCATTGCGTCCCATGATCTAGCCTTCATACGGTTGGTCTGTTGGCGATACCTTTCATCAAATAAATGTTTCTTCTTTCCAATATGCCTATTAATGAAGTACACAATAAGCAAAATAATCCCTGCACCAATGATTCCAATTAACCCCCAAGGATTCTCCATAAAGGATTCACTCAATATTCTCATCTCCTTCAAAAATAAATAATTCTTCAATCGCACAGTTAAATGTTTGGGCTAGCTTGTGCGCTAAAATTAAAGACGGTTTATATTTTCCTTTTTCTAATGAAATAATTGTTTGTCTAGATACTTTTAACTTTTTTGATAATTCTTCTTGTGTCATATCCATTTCTATTCTTTTTTCACGAATTAATGTCTTCATCATCATTCCGCCTCTGCAAATGGTAAAATCAGCTTTACGTAAAGTATACTTTACCAACATTTGTATGTCAAGTTGGCTTTACAATTTTAATTCAGTTTCATTATTCCTGATTCTGATTTATAATAATATTAAGAATACGATAAGTTGGAGGGAGCATGAAATGGGAGAATATACGTTAACTGTATTCAGCAAATCTGGAGAAAAATTATTAGATGAAACTTTTACAGCACAAAATAATGAAGAAGCAAAAGCAATCGGTCAACAACAGTTAGAAGAAAAAGGTTATAGTGAACATACACATCGCTGTGTGTCACCTCAAGCTAAATTAGTTTTATTCCATAGATAAATCGAAAAGCGGAAGCGCCCGTTTAGCGACGTACGGACTGGACCGAGCCGTAGGAGATAAAGGAAACACGACGAACGGAGTAAGTCGATGTTGACTTTCACCGCAAGGGTATAAGTGCGACTAAGCCTCTGGTTTCACCAATCGGCAAGTCTTCTTTATCGTACGAAGGTGAGGGAAGTCTCTCTAGTCGCTGGGCGCTGGAGCTAGACACCAAAAAGAAACGACTTCACTTTTCACAATGAAGTCGTTTCTTTTTATTGGTGTTCTGGATTTCCATAAAGCTCTTCTAATGGTTTCGTAATAATTCTACTAACATCATTAATTAAAAGATTTAGTCTTTGCTCATCTTCCATCAATTTAGCAATATCACTATGTTGTTGTACTTCTTCTACAACTTTACGTGCTTCTTCCACTTCTTCTTCTGTTATATCCAATCCTTGCATTTGTTTTTCTTGTAATTGCATTTGTGTATCGCGAAAACGTTCAAATAATACTTTTGCTTCAGGATTATTCATTACTGCTTCAAAGGAATTTTTTAATTGATTGAATTCCTCACTTTCACGAATTGCCTTTTCTAAATCGTACGCACTATCATGAATATTAGCCAAAAACGTACCCTCCTAGATTTTTATTCTAGTCCACTATATCAAACGTGATTTCCTATGTATACCCATAAGTCAATATTTGATTTCAGTGAATCACCTCCGCCATGTTAAAATAGATGTACATTATAGAAAAGAGGATTTATATATGATAAATGAACTAAAAAAGATATTTCCTTCTTTATGTTTTAAAAATGAAGTAAATAATGATCCAGAAAAATATAGTTGGTTTATAACAGATGATAATAAAATAATAGGGATTGATAAAAAGGAACTATCACCTAAAAATGAGGAAATATTATCAACCTTTCTTACACCACACCATATCTCCATTCCTCAGCCAACAGAATTAGAACAAAGATGGAATCAACGAATTCAGACTAATTTTAGTAATGAAAGTGTTCATACGTTTCGTTTTGTTTATTTTTCAACGAAAACGAATCAAATGGAACCACAATTATTTAAAGAAGCGATACATAATTTTTATACGAATCCAGTAGCAATCATTTGGGAAAACGATCATCAAGGCGTAATCGTAGAAGAAAAACCTGAAATATCGGATGAACCTATTTCCTATGAACAAATGATTGAAGTATTAATGAGTGACTTATATATTAATATACGTTTTTGCATTGGGCCGTATATGAATACGTTGGCAAGATTAAATGATTTTTATACGACTTTTATAAAGGAAGCTAACATTGCATTTCATTATGCGGATCAAGCAGTTGTTACCTATGTTGATGTGATTTCCTATCTTTTTGTTCACCAAGCAGAAAAGGAATTTTTACAAAAAACAAAAGATATTGTATTAGGAGAATTAGCTGAAGATCATGATTTACTTCATTCTATTAAGGTATTTATTTTAAGTAATCAAAATGTAACTACAGCTGCTAAAAAACTACATTTACATCGGAATAGTTTACAATATCGACTAGATAAATTTATTGATAAAACAGGAATAGATGTTAGGCAATTTAATGGCGCAATGGCTGTATATTTAACGATATTGTCTATGGTGCACAAGAATTAATCCATTCTTTGTGCACGCTTACCATTTTCAGAATTCTCCTTAAAACATACAATATAATTAACCGCTTACATTAAATGGAGGGAATAAAAATGGCTGAATTAAAATTAGAACATATACAAAAAAAATATGATAAAGAAGTAATCGCTGTAAAGGACTTCAATCTGCATATCAAGGATAAAGAATTTATTGTCTTTGTAGGGCCTTCTGGTTGTGGTAAATCTACTACGCTTCGTATGGTTGCTGGATTAGAGGAAATTTCAGGTGGGGATTTCTATATTGATGGTAAACGTATGAACGATGTCGCTCCTAAAGATCGTGATATTGCGATGGTATTCCAAAACTATGCTCTGTATCCACATATGACTGTATTCGACAATATGGCATTTGGGTTAAAACTACGTAAATTTAGCAAAGAAGAAATTAATAAACGTGTGAATAATGCGGCTAAAATTTTAGGTCTTGAAGCTTATTTAGACCGCAAACCGAAGGCCCTTTCAGGTGGTCAACGTCAACGTGTTGCCCTTGGTCGCGCAATCGTACGTGATGCCAAAGTGTTCTTAATGGACGAGCCTTTATCAAACCTTGATGCCAAACTTCGTGTTCAAATGCGTGCCGAGATTCAAAAACTACACCAAAGACTACAAACAACTACAATTTATGTAACACATGACCAAACAGAAGCGATGACGATGGCTACACGTCTGGTGGTTATGAAAGACGGGATAATCCAGCAAATCGGTTCACCAAAAGAAGTTTATGATCTTCCTGAAAATGTCTTTGTTGCTGGATTTATCGGATCACCAGCAATGAACTTCTTTCACGGTAAACTTACAGATGGTTATTTTGAAATGGATGATGTTAAAATTAAAGTTCCAGAAGGCAGAATGAAATCGTTACGTGACCAAGGTTATGTAAATAAAGACGTTATTTTAGGAATGCGTCCGGAAGATATTCATGATGAGCCGGCATTTATTTCTGCTACACCTGAAACAAAACTCAATGTTAAAATTGATGTATCTGAGCTAATGGGGGCTGAATCCTATCTATATTCTTCAGTTGCAGGTCAAGAATTTGTTGCTCGTGTAGATTCACGTTCCGATATTAATGGCGGAGATCAAGTTGAACTAGCATTTGATATGAACCACGTACATTTCTTTGACGCTGAAACAGAGATTCGTATTAAATAAGGCCCAATCTAAAAAAGTCGAGTACATTTGCGCTCGACTTTTTCACGTAGAAAAGAGGAAAGCTTAAGCTTTCCTCTTATGCCATTTTTATATTAAATTATTGTCTTCCATTTAATTGTTGTTGAGCTGTTTGTACAAGACGTTTTGTAATTTCTCCACCAACTGAACCGTTAGCACGAGAAGTAGTGTCTGCACCTAAGTTCACACCAAATTCAGAAGCGATTTCCACTTTCATTTGGTTAAGAGCTTGCTCAACTCCGGGAACTAATAATTGGTTTGAGTTGTTGCTGTTGTTGTTTGCCATGTTATCTCACCTCCTTGTTTGTTGTATTTCTATTGTCTGTTATTTATATAAATCTTATTACAAACTTTCACTGGTAAATTGTAGATATTATTCCATTTCAATGGTAAAATTTAAAAATTACCCATTTTTAACGGAATAACTTTACCTTTATTCTTCTTCTCTAATCAACTAGTACAAATGAAAATGAAAAACGCTTGGAATATTACTTTTTACTCCAAGCGTTTTATTTCTTCTTTATTTAGGATGTGTCATTTCTTCCGGTTTTACATATTCATCAAATTCTTCCGCTGTAAGCAAACCTAGTTTAACAGCAGTCTCTTTTAATGTTGAATTTTCATTAAATGCTGTTTTAGCAATTTTCGCTGCATTCTCATATCCAATATGTGGATTCAATGCAGTTACTAGCATCAAGGAATCATTTAAATTCTTTTCAATTTGTTCATAGTTCGGTTCGATTCCTTGTGCACAACGCTCGTCAAATGAAAGAATACTATCCGCTAGTAATTGACAAGATTGTAAGAAGTTATAAGCAATGACCGGCTTGAATACATTTAATTCAAAGTTACCTTGACTTGCTGCGAAACCAATTGTAGCATCATTACCCATTACTTGTGCAGCTACCATTGTGACTGCTTCACTTTGAGTTGGATTAACTTTACCAGGCATAATAGAGCTTCCTGGTTCATTCGCTGGGATTGTAATTTCCCCAATTCCACAGCGTGGACCACTTGCCAACCAACGAACATCATTAGCAATTTTCATCATGTCCGCTGCAAGACCTTTTAGTGCACCATGAGCATATACAGATTCATCATGACTAGTTAAAGAATGAAACTTGTTTGGCGCGGAAACAAATGCTTTTCCAGTAAATTCACTAATTGCTTGACACACACGTTCTGAAAACTCAGGATGCGCATTAAGCCCAGTACCAACGGCTGTTCCTCCAATTGCCAATTCTTTAACATGTTGTACACTTTCCTTGATCATCATTTCTGATTTTTCAAGCATGCGATGCCATCCACTAATTTCTTGGCCTAATGTAAGTGGTGTAGCATCTTGAAGATGGGTTCGTCCAATTTTTACGATATCAGAAAACGCATCCATTTTATCTTTAAAAGTATCTTTTAGTGCTTTAACCGCAGGAAGTACTTCATCTTCTAATTTTAATACAAAAGCAACGTGCATAGCTGTTGGGTATGTATCATTAGAACTTTGTGATTTATTTACATCATCATTAGGGTGAAGTTTTAAATCGCTACCATTTTCTAATAGCCACTTATTCCCAACATGCGCGATTACTTCATTAACGTTCATATTGGATTGTGTACCACTACCAGTTTGCCATACAACTAACGGGAAGTGATTGTCAATTTCCCCTTTAATAATTTGATCTGCTGCATAAGCAATCGCTTCGGCCTTCTTACTATCCATTAAGCCTAAATCACTATTTGCTTTCGCAGCACTTTTCTTCAAAATTGCAAATGCACGAATCACTTCTTTTGGCATGAGTTCATTTCCAATTGGAAAGTTCTGTTTACTTCGTTGTGTTTGCGCACCCCAGAATTTGTCTGCTGGTACATTAATTTCCCCTATTGTATCTCTTTCCACACGATATTCCATCCTGTAATTCCTCCCCTATGTAACTTCTAATATCACCTATATTGTAACAAATTTCGTAACAAATAGAATACTAAATACACCGGGATAAGGTTTATTTTTAGAAAGGGTCATAAAATTGCCTTATTTAACCCTACTCTTGAAAACCAATAGAATCAAGAACAGTTAGATATTATTAAAAGCCTCACCAAATATGGCAAGGCTTCATAATTCTACTCCCAAACGTAATCTTTATACGCTTGACTATATTTTAAAAATTCTTCTTTGTTATCCGTTTCAATGGAATGATCAATCTTGTCCAATATTTTTCGTTTATTCCAGTTAAAGCAAATCTCATCCAACATTAACTGCGCATTTAAACCAAACTCATAAGGGATTTCTTTTCTTGCGTAAAGTTCCATACCCGTATAGCGACGAAAGTGGTAAATTACTTTTTGTTTTTTCAAGAGATCTCCCCCTTAACCTTTTTACTATTATAATGAATTTACAGAAAAATCTCAATAATTATTTTCACAAATACATGCTGACTTTTGAATCATAATAAGTAGGTATTCATTATATACCCTGTAATCATAATAATTAAACTTCTTACATACCTTAACCTTTCTTTAGACTATAAAATCTACATATGAGAGAATTTAAGTAACAATATAGCGGAGGAAATAAGATGAATTACTCAGATAGCCTAAAGCAGGCCGAAAAAGGGGCATGGATAAGCATTATAGCTTATGTTACTCTATCCATTATAAAATTGCTTATTGCTTATGTTGGTAACTCTGATGCTTTACGTGCAGATGGATTAAATAATGCAACGGATGTTATAGCATCCATAGCTGTTTTAGTTGGATTAAAAATTTCCCGCAAACCACCAGACGAAGATCATCCTTATGGTCATTATCGAGTTGAAACGATTGCCTCATTATTTGCGGCGTTTATCATGGCGTTTATCGGAATACAGGTTATTTTTGACACTTTCCAAAAAATCATAGGTAATCAAATGTCAGAAGCACCTAATTTATTAACTGCTTGGACTGCTCTAGGTGCAGCAATTGTCATGTTTTTTGTTTACCGTTACAATATTAAACTTGCTAAAAAAATAGAAAGTAACTCATTGAATGCAGCTGCACAAGATAATAAGTCAGATGCTTTAGTAAGTATTGGAGCTTTTATAGGTATTATTGGTGCGCAATTTGGGCTATTTTGGCTTGACCCACTTGCAGGCTTTGTAGTAGGAATCATTATTTGTAAAACAGCTTTGGATATTTTTAAAGAGGCAACTCATACTCTTACAGATGGATTTGAAGAGGACAAATTAAAAGAAATTCAATCTAGTATTGAAAAAGTGGAAGAAGTAAAAGAAGTGGTTGATGTAAAAGGTAGAATTCACGGAAACCAGTCCCTTTTGGATGTGACCGTATTGGTCGATCCCAATTTAAACGTTATCCAAAGCCATCGTATAACCGAAAATATAGAGAATTACTTATATGAACAACATAAAATAACTCATGTGCATATTCATATTGAACCATACTTTAAATAGGCTGTTTTTTTTAGAAACAGCCTATTTTTTCAACATTATAACGTCCATAAAAACACAGTGAAAATAGCACCTATAACAACTAGGACTACATTTAGTCCTAGTGATGCTAATATTATTGCAACAACTCCACCAATAAGACCAATAATTGGTTGTTCAGGAATAACTGTCATAATACCAGGGAAAATCAAAGCACCCAATGCTGCATATGGAATAGCATTTAGCCAACGATTAACCCATGGACGGAATTGTATTTTTTCCACAACGAATGCCGGTATCATTCTTGGAAACATTGTTACAAGTGACATCCCTAAAATAATTAGAAAATGGTTCATTTTTCCTTCTCCCCTAACAAATAAATTCCACTGATCCCACCAAGTACGGTACCAATAACGATGGCCCAACCCGTACTTAATCCAAGTTGAACACAAATAGCATTAATTAACATTGCGAAAATAGCAATAAGTCCGATACGTAAATTCTTTTTAACGGAAGGAACTAATAATCCAATAAACATTGCATATAAAGCAATCCCCATACTTTGACTCAAACTTTGAGGTATGATATCTCCAAGAATTCCACCTAACAAGGAACCAAAAACCCAAGAAAGATAGGCAACTAATATAATACCTCCATAAAAAAAGGCACCATGTTCTTTTTTTGCCTCATCAGAATGGAGTGCTGATACAGCGAATGTTTCATCTGTTAAACCAAGAGAAAGGGGTAACTTCGATTTTAAAGCTATCCTTCGTAATTGGTTCATAAATGAAAGACTCATGACGAAGTGACGAAAATTCAGTACAAAGGTCGCTATAATTATTTCAACTGCACCTGTCCCGACCGCAAGCATATTTGCTCCCATAAATTGTGCCGCCCCTGCAAAGACAAATAAACTCATTGCTGTTAATTCAACTAAAGACATACCAGCTTGCTTTGCAAGTACTCCAAACGTCAATGCTATTGGTATATAACCTAACATGATGGGAATACCTGTCATTACCCCTCGCTGAAGCATTTGTAATTGTCCACTATTTCTTTCTACATTAGGCTGTATTTCAGTTTCCAACTTCGATGTCACGTTGTTCCCCCCAAATCATTTACCGAAAAGTGCTATAATTTTTAAAGTTTATTATACAATTATTTGATTAAACAGTAAACATTAGAAAATCTGTACAATTGAATAGTAGCTATTCTCTATTAGAAAAAACGAAATTCACAGGATAGATTGCATTAATGAGTATTCGCATGACAACCTTCTGCATTGCGTCACTCTTACCCCGATGAGTAGCGGAATGAACATTTTTTCTCCACGCTCCGTCACTCATTACCTCCATGAGTAGCGGAATGAACATTTTTTCTCCACGCTCCGTCACTCATTACCTCCATGAGTAGCGGAATGAAAATTTCTCCTCCATGCTCCGTCACTCATCACCTCGATGAGTAGCGGAATGAACATTTTTTCTCCACGCTCCGTCACTCATCACCTCGATGAGTAGCGGAATGAACATTTTTTCTCCGCGCTCCGTTACTCATTACCTTGATGAGTAGCGGAATGAACATTTTCTCTCCGCGCTCCGTCACTCATTACCTCCATGAGTAGCGGAATGAAAATTTCCCCTCCGCGCTCCGTCACTCATCACCTAGCTTAGAGAACTACTTATCAAGAGCTCCCCATTTATTCATGTATAATTGAAACTAGTTTTCTTAACCCATCCAATAATCTTGGGGATGGTCTGCAATATAGAGATTCTTCTAAAACATGAATTTTTTTATTTTTTATAACTGGCATCTCACTCCATCCCGGTCTTTTCATCACTAATTCGGGGCGCATTTTTTCCTCCTTCACTCCTACCCAAACCATACAAATATGATCTGGATTTCGTTCTTTTACATCGTCCCAATCCGTTTGAAAACTTGCGACTTTTTCCGATGAGAAAATATTCTCTCCCCCAGCAATTTCACTTATTTCTGTCAACCAGTTTAATCCACCTGGAGTAAAAATTGGCTTTGGCCACCATTCCCAATATAATCTAGGTTTATCCGTTTTTGATTGAAATGAATTTCTAATTTCTTCTATTTCTCCTAAGAATTGTGTAGCCCTTTCTTCTCCTAATTCCCTAAACCCAAGTACTTCCCCTACTGTTTGAATATCCTGTGCAATTTCTTGGAGTGAATTTGGATTTAAAATTATATATGGTATCTTCCTTTCATCCAATGCTTCAATATTCTTCTCCATCCCAGGCACACTTAAAGATGCAAGTACAAGATCAGGTTTTAATTCTTCTACTTTATCCATATTGATAGAAAGGTCTGGACCAACCTGTGGTAAATTTTGAACAGCTACTGGCCAATCCGAATAGTTATCCACCCCTACTAAAAATTTAGTTAAATTTAAGTAAGCAACAATCTCCGTATTACTTGGACAAATGGAAACAACTCTCATAAAATCTCTCCTCCTATATACATAAAAACGCCCAGAAGATGCGACATGTAATTTTGCATTTTCTGGACGTTGAATGTAAATTTATATTATTAGTTGAAGATAGAAAACTTTCTCCTTCGTAAAGACGTAAAAGCCAATACCTAGTTTTCTTCTTGTTCTGTTATTACTAGTGGACCATCTTTTGTAATGACAATTGTATGTTCATACTGTGCTGAACGGCCTTTATCTACTGTTCTCGCTGTCCAACCGTTCGAATCCATTTCACTGCGCCAATCCCCTTCGTTAATCATTGGCTCAATTGTTATTACCATTCCTTCTTTTAAGCGCAACCCTTTATTTGGCAAACCAAAATGGGGAATATGCGGATCTTCATGAAGGCTAGGACCAATTCCGTGCCCGGTGAAATCACGTACAACAGAAAAACCTTCTGCTTCTGCAAAAGTTTGAATAGCATGACCAATATCACCAATGCGTTTTCCAACTTGTGCCTGTTCAATTCCTTTATAAAGGGATTCTTTCGTTACATCCATTAAATGTTTCCCTTTTTCATCTACGTTTCCTACTGCGTATGTCCAAGCAGAATCTGCCAATCCTCCATCAACATTCACAACCATATCAATGGTCACGATATCTCCATCTTTAAGTTTCTCGTCTCGAGGAAACCCGTGACATATTTCATCGTTGATAGAAGCACATGTTGCATATTGGTAGCCATTATACCCTTTTTGTTCTGGAATTGCTCCATTTTTTGTAAGAAAATCTTCTACAAAAGCATCTATTTCCATTGTTGTAATACCAGGTTTAATCATTTTTGCTATTTCTTTATGTGTTTTAACAAGCAAATCGCCTGCTACTTGCATTTTTTCAATTTCACGTTTACTTTTACGAGTAATCAACTATTCTTCTTCCTTTCTTTTGCATAATCCCTGCATCTATATCAACACTTTACTCTACAATACTTCATGAAGACTTGGTTCAGGTGGAGTTTTAGTAACGCCGCGTAGATAAATTTTAACATAAAGTTAAACTTCTTGCAGATTTTATAAGTTTACCTTATTTGGTTAATGTTTATTTAAAAATGCAGTGGGCTTCCCACTGCATTTTTTCTTAATATCCGTATCCTCCTGTATAGGAAGTACCAATAATAATTAGAAGGATAAATAGAACGACTAATAGCGCGAAGCCTGAACCGAAGCCTCCAGAAAATTCTTTACTCATAACTTTCCCTCCCTCTTTTAAAGGCTAATTTACTATATTCAATCGGACTTCAAAATGGGAATGATTTTTTTATAAAGAAGACCTGGTTAAGGTGGGGTTTTGACACACCTTAAACTTAGTCACCCTTATTCAAAGCTTGGCCTTTGCCAGGCATTTGGGCGAATGCCTTAATTGAACTACTTACCCACATAATGCAACAAAATTAAAGATAATCTGTAATATTATACAATTGCCCATTAACGACATCTTCATCGTTTAAAATATCAATCAAAACACTAGCCACGTTAATGGGACTGTTTAATTGGTTTTCCTCTTTTAATTTTTGATAACGTTCTACATCTGTAAAGGCAGCTTTATCCATTGAACGAATAGTTTCCTGCATTTTTGTATCCATAACTCCTGGATTAAATGCAATTACTTTATTTCCAGTATTCAATTCCTCTTGTTCTAGGGCTACTGTTTCTGTGTATAGATTAATACCTGCTTTAGTAGAACAATACGTACTCCAGCCAAAAATTGGTCGTTTTCCTGCTCCAGAAGTAACTTCAACTGCTATAGCTTGTACATGTTCATGTTGATTCGCCTCATTTAAGAAGCAATTCGTTAATAACATAGGGGCTATCATATTGACATGGATATGATTAACTAAATCTTCCTTTTTAATATTCATTGCATGATCCATCGGTTCTACGGCAGCTGCGTTATTAATAAGAAAAGTCGTCGTTAATTCCGGTGTAAAAACAATACTTTTTATTTGCTCAAAAGTGTCTTCTACCTCGTCGGGATTGCTTAAATTACAATTAAAATGTTTGTAAATTTGATTGTTTTCTTCCGCAATGTTTGGTAATTGGTGATTATTCGTTCTTGATAACCCAATAACGTTAACACCGGATTCTAAAAACAACTTAGCTAGACTTTCCCCTAGACCTCTTGAATCACCAGTAATAATGGCGTATTTCGTCACTATTCTTCCTCCTCTCCCCTATTTAAATGTTGGATTTCACGCTATTCCAATAATAAACTAAAGTTTCCATACCTTTTTCAAAACTATCCATAGGAAAACTTTCATTTGGTGAATGTAATCTATCTTCAGGGGTTCCAAACCCTAATAACACTATTGGAATTTGATAAACAGCCTCTATCCACTCCACAACTGGAATAGAACCACCCATGCGAATATAGACAGTCTCTTTACCAAAAGCTTTTGTATAACTTTCTGCAGCTTTTTTAATTAGAGGGTGCGTTGGCTCTACTTTATATGCCTTAGCTGATAATTTTTCTTTTTTCACTTCTACTAAGACACCTTTTGGCGCTACACGATGGACATGTTGTTCTAATAATTGTTGAATTTTTTCTGGGTCCTGTCCGGGAACTAATCGACAGGTAATTTTTGCTGTAGCAGATGAAGGGATAATTGTCTTGGTTCCTTCCCCTTGATACCCACCATATATCCCATTAATTTCAAAGGTTGGTCGTCCCATCGTATGCTCTTTAGCTGTATATCCTTTTTCCGAAACTGTTTCCGGTATCCCTGTCGCCTTCACATAGTCTTCACTTGGCACATCAGCAATTAACTTTCTCTCCCCATCCGTTAGCGGCTCAACATCATCGTAAAAACCATCAATCGTAATTATTTCCTCTTCATTTTTCATGGTGGATAAAATATGACTTAATGCCATTATAGGATTTCTTACTGCACCACCATACATACCTGAGTGAAGATCATGGTCCGGTCCTGTTACTGTTATTTCAATTCCAGTAAACCCTTTTAACCCGTATAAAATAGTAGGTTGATTTTTGGCTACCATCCCTGAATCTGAAATTACGGCAAAATCGGCTTGGAATTGTTCCTTTTTGCTTTTTAAAATTTCATATAAATTCTCACTACCTATTTCTTCTTCTCCTTCAATACATACTTTTACGTTAATTGGAAGTCTTCCCTCAGTATTCATATATGCCTCAAATACCGCAAGATGCATAAATACTTGTCCTTTATCATCACTCGCCCCACGCGCATATAGTCTTCCATCTCTAATCTCTGGTTTAAAAGGATCACTATCCCATTTGTCAATCGGATCTATCGGTTGCACATCGTAATGTCCATAAAACAATACAGTAGGAGCATTAGGACCCGCGCCATTGTATTCGGCATAAACGATTGGGTGCCCTTCCGTTTCTTGTTTTTCAACTCTTTCAAATTGGATATCATTTAAATATGTAATAAGAAAATCACAAGCTTTATTTACATCATCTCTATATTTACCATCTGTACTAATACTAGGAATAGATAAAAACTCATTTAGTTTGGATAATAAGACCTCCTGATGTTCTCTTAAATATTTTAAAGCCTTTTCACTCATCTTTTTACCTCCATACATGTTTTCATCCATTTTAGCATATTTTGGAAAGATAGAAAAAATAGCAAGCAACCATATAAGGTTGCTTGCAAGAGAAAGTACCTATTTTCTTTGGTTTTCCGGGAATAAACGTTCAATCGTATGACCAATTTGATCAAAGAACCCTTCTACCGGTTCTCCGCGATCAATGTCATTTGCGTAATTATTTGCTAAATCTAAGAAATCCGGGTTTGTGGAGACATAAACGTTGTCGATATCTTTGTCAACAGAACGAACAATATTTGATATTTCCTTTTTGACTTTATCTGATAATTGATCGTCAAACATGTCATTATCATTGTTGTTACGGTTGTTATTTCGATCATTACGATCCGTATCTAATTCCGCGGCAACATATGCATTATTATCTGTCGTTAATACATAAACATTATTTATTTCCTTCACTTTGTTGGAAATTTTATTTGCCGCTTCTTTTGATACTTCATAATGAGTATTTTGTCGATCACCGACATTACGAACGCCGTTGTTTCGATCCCCATTATTACGAACCCCATCGTTTCGATCTCCAACTCGATTGTTACCATTGTTGTTCATGGAGTCAAATAAATCGTTATTGTTAAAGTATCTCCCATCACGGTTTTGGAAACGGTCCGCATCACGTTCTAATGTGTTGTTACGAACGTTGGTCATTCCATCACCAGTGTTATTCCCAACCCTAGGCTGATCCATATTACCATTTGGAGCAGCTCCTTCATCTGCAGCTTGACATCCCACTAAAGCCATTGTTACTACAATTGCACCAGATAAGAGCTTTTTCTTCAAATTATTTTCCTCCTTTTGATTATGAATCAATCATAGTATGATTCAGCAGGAGAACAATATGCGATGAATGTTGATACTTTTTCTGGTAATCCATCCATAATCTAAATACACATGTTACGCTATATGAGGGCATGATAGTAATAACCCTGAATTTTAAGGAGGGGTAGAATGGTGCCTGATTATGATAAAGCCTTATATTACACGCTATGGGGACAATGGGATGACTTACTTGTATTAATGGTACG
This sequence comes from Oceanobacillus sp. Castelsardo, assembly GCF_001659985.1. Lineage (GTDB taxonomy): Bacteria > Bacillota > Bacilli > Bacillales > Amphibacillaceae > Oceanobacillus. The sequence goes on along the minus strand of NZ_LYCS01000006.1, from coordinate 172,446 downwards.
AACAAAGGATGATATGCTTTCAAAAAAAATTCAGCATTTTCTCCATTCATTCCGTTATTCCCTTGATCAGCAGAAGATAATGGAATCTCATGATAACCTTCTTTATTATTTAGACCATGCAATGAAACAAACACCTACTGTGACAATGGAAATATAAGAAAGGAAAAGCATTTTTGCTTTTCCTTTTATGTTTATTCATTATTTCCATTGTTTCCTTTATTATTGCTTGGATGATTTTCATCTTTCTCTTTATCATCGTCCTTTTTATGATTAGGATGATGATCCTTATTCTTTTTTATATTATTTCCGTTTGAATTAATTTCGCCATTTTTACCTTTTAAATCACTTGGATGTGGGGCATCTTTTGATGGTTCGTTAATAATTGGAATTTCTTCGTTATCCTCGTTTGTTTCTGCTTGTTCTTCAACTTCAGATTCCTGTGATGAATCAGAAGAATTGACTTCACCTTTCACTTCATCTTCAATATTTAGGTCACTTTCGATTTCTTTTTCATGATTTTTCTGCGGTACCTCTTCTTTTGCAGTATCTTCTTCCATTGCTTTCTCTTCAGAGGTATCTGTAGTTTTAAAGAAAGTATCAATAATTTCTACTTCTGAAATATCAAGAATATCATCATTTTGAAGAATCTGAATGGATTTTGGTTCCTGGTCGATAATTAATTGCTTAGCCATTACTTTATTCATTGATGTCTCTTGTTCATTCGCCAAATCACGAATATCTTTCGGAACATTAAAAGCTGCAAGATTCCAATCAGGTTTATTTTGCCCAAAATGACTTTCAATTTCCTTTAATATCTTTCGTTCGTCCGTTTTTTCACCATTTATATAGCTTATTCCAATTAAAATATTTTTCTCATCGTTGATTAATCCATTTTTTTCACTAGTATTCATTATCATTTGGATGACTATTTCCAAATTTTCGTTTAAATAATCCGTTAATTCTTCCATTATTTCATATGCATCGTTGTTCATTGCACGTATATTGCGAACGGTATAATTTTCATCTACCTCTAATTCGATACTAGGGTTTATATCGATTGTAACGTAGGCATATGTTTTATCATTTGGAAAAAAATAAAAGGGAAGAAAACAGATCAGTATGATACATGCAATCGTTAATATTCTAGCAGGAAAATGCCTTTTATTATGTTTTGATAAAAATAAGAACTTTTTTTGGCGAATTGGCTTGAATGCTACTTCTTCCCCTATTTTTGCATCCTTTATAAAAACTTTTCCTTTTTCAAAAGCCCCGTCTTTTGTCATTAAGATAGTATATTTTCGATGTTGTTCGAGTATAATTCCTTTTTTCACAGACCCACACCCTTAAGATAGTCCTTCAAATATATAAAATCTTCACTTAAAACAATAAAAATGGCCAAAATGAATTTTCGGTTACGTTCTAATGTTTTTTTACTTACATCCACCTGTTGGGAAAGCCTTTTAATTGGCAACTTTTTCTTTTTCCAAACATATTCTCGTAATTCTTTATCTGTGTATAAAATACGTGCCGTTCGAACAGCAGATTCCCTTGCATCTCTATGTTTTGGAGAAACCTCTGTTAACTCAATAAGACTTAATTTGTATTCCGAGAGCTTTTTCTTAAATTCTTCAATTTCATCCCTTAACATAGCCGTATTTTCTTTTTCTTGATAATGTTCTTTGGCAATACGAATTTCGGTCGGATTTTCCAATTGGTCTTCTTCAAAATTTTCATCCATAGAAACCGTTTTGACGCCCTTTTGACTGTAACGGATATAATCAATTACTTTCCGCTTTATGACAATGTTCGCGAAGTTTAAAAAGGAACTACCTTTATCAACTGAATAGGAGAAAATCGCATCATTAAAAGCGGTTAATCCTATACTAAATTCATCGTCATGTTGAGGATTGATATATCTTTTACAAACCTCCGAAACACATTTGGCTACAAATGGTTGATACGTTTTCAATAGATAATTATGTATAGCTGTATCTCCATTTTGCGCAGAAATGATCATCTGCTCAAGGGGTTTTTCTTGTACTGTTTCATTAATCATTACAGGACCCCCCCTGATAATATATTTTTCGTAGTATAAGGAAACTTTTTGGGTGTGGTTCCCTACTATTATTATTTATTTGACTTACTAAAGAAACTAACATTTCTATTCCACCATTTTCTAATTCGTGTCACGACACTTTTCGATTCACTTCGACATACCCTATCGTATCGCAACCAATGTAGAGAAGCTATCTCAAAAGCATTACAATTTATTTAAATCTCCGTGACCATATATTTCATTTTCGTGTTAAAATCAAAAGCGCAAGCGCCCGTTTAGCAACGTACAAACTGCGCCTGGCCATGCCAGGTGGTCCGATGTTGCCGCGCAAAGCAGCGGTTTTAATTGGACATTCCTTTTCTGCAATGAGATAAAGAAAACACGCCTCTTCATAGAGGTGTGCCGACGTTGGGCGCAAAGCCCGTTCTTAGTCGGCCTTCCCTAATGTCCTAAGCCGATGTTGACTTTCACCACAAGAGTATAAGTGCGACTAGGCCTCTGATTTCATCAATCGGCAAGTCTTCTTTATCGTAGTGGAAGAGTGTGAAGTTTGGGACTACGCTAAAGCTCATCCCATCAAAAGGATCTGCTAGTTGCTGGGCGCTGGAGCTGGACGTGGCCTTTCCTAGGAAAAGATTTAATAAACAATGTTTTTATGCTACTTACTCCAAAAATAACTGAATAGGAACAAATAACCCAACTTTACCATGCGACTCGTGATCTAATGTCGCGAAAATAACTCCGATTACTTCCCCTGTCTGATTTAATACAGGACTTCCACTATTACCGCGATATACAGGGGCTTTGATCATCACAACTTTTTCTTCCCAATCCTTTAATATGGTAGTTCCAATAATGTGTCCTTCATTTGCAATTCCGTTAAATCGTAATGGATTTCCAATAAATTGTATTTCTTCTTCCACGTCAAAAGAAGTATCTGATAATGTTAAATATGGTAAGTCTTCTCCTTCTACTTTTATTAAAGCCAAATCAATAGAAGGATATGTATTTAATATTTCTGCTTCAAAAAGTCCATTATCCGGAAATGCCACTACAATTTCTCGTTTATTTTCAATGACGTGATGATTCGTTAAGATAAACCCATCATTTGAAATAGCAAACCCTGTCCCCTTACTATTTTCAGATTCGACAACTACCACTGCTTTTTTATATTGTTGAATATCTTCATTCATAGATAAGGTTGCTGACTTCTTTAAAAACTCTATTGCAGGTATAGAAAACGTTTCTGGAATAGTAGAAAACATACTAAAAATCATAGTAATAGCAATTAACCAAAACGCCCATTTCGGAAATGGGCGTTTTGGTGGTTCATGCTTTCTCATTTTCTCTTTCTCTAAAACTTTCCTGCGTTCTTCCTGGACAAGTTCATATAATTCCTCATCATCAATTTCTTCATATAAATCTTCATCAATAATATCTAGTCTATCATTATTTTTCTTATCCATATATCACCTCGAGCAATATACGTTCATTTGTAAATAAAATAATTCTGTCATATTTATACCATTATACCATGCATGAATTAACTATGTTATTTTTAATTTGCAGGAAATTATAAAACCTTCTTTCTGAAACTTTGATTATTCGCAATATCGTATGGATAAGTATAAGTGCCAGCTCTATTCGACCGTTCTACACTAATTCCCCTTCTTTCGGGAGCATGGAACAGCCCTATTCACCAACACACACTAATTCCCCTTCTTTCGGGAGCATAGAACAGCTCTATTCTACCAATACACACTAATTCCCCTTCTTTCGGGAGCATAAAGCGCGCTATGGCATTTGCTTCAGACATCGGGGAATACCTTAGTTAATGTTTATAATTATTTTTACTTTTCAAGACAAAATTGTTACAACTTTCCTACAAAATCTGATATTATTTTATAAAAGAAATGGAGTTGATTAGAAATGCATCTTGATGAAATGTTAGAATTTAATAAGAAATTCGTAGAGAACAAAGAATATGAAGCTTACACGACGGATACATATCCAAATAAAAAAATGGTTATTTTCACTTGTATGGAATCAAGACTGGTTGAATTATTACATCGCTCTTTGAATATTCAGAACGGTGATGTGAAAATGGTGAAAAATGCTGGTGCCATCATCCGTAAGCCATTTGATAGTATTATGAAAAGTATTTTAGTTGCAATCTATAATTTAAAAGCGGATGAAGTAGCTGTGATTGGCCACCATGATTGTGGAATGTCTCACGTGGATATTGAGGCTTTAACAGATAGTATGACAGACCGTGGAATTAAACAAGAAACGATTGACACATTAAAACATTCAGGAATTGATTTTCATGATGAATTCCATGGTTTTAATACGGTTGAAGAATCTGTTGAGCAAAGTGTAGAAATTATTCGCAATCACCCACTCTTACCTGAAGGCATTAAAGTTCACGGACTAGTAATCGATCCAGGTACTGGGAAAGTAGATGTAGTTACTAGGGAAGATTAAGTTAAGTAAAAAAAACTATCGCAAATTTTTGCGATAGTTTTTTTGTTCTTACATAAAATTTCTCTTTTTTCCTCATACTATACCAATGAAATGAATGCTTCACTATGTGGAGGGCATACTAATGAGGAAAAATCGGTTTATGAAAAAAGATAATATTTTTCCAATCACCATTGAAGAATTAGAAGAATTATTGAATAGTAAATTTGAAAATAACCCGGACCTTACTATTTCTAAATTCGAAAAACAAGGTAAAAAAGCAATGATTTTTTTCATTGCTTACCAAGTTGAAGGAAACATGGTGGAAGAATACTTATATGCACCATTTCTCGAGAAGGATATTGAGTGGAACAATTCTACTATTATGAATGAAATTCCTTTAAGTAGGGCAAAAACTGTCCAGTCATTGAATGATATACTAACAGATTTATTAATTGGTGGCGTATTTGTTTATATAGAAGGAGAAGATAGTGTTATTGCCTATCTTATTTCAAAAAAAGAAAAACGTTCCTTACAACAATCTGAAACGGAATCGGTCGTATTAGGTCCAAAAATAGGTTTTACAGAATCAATGATTACGAATCTAAATATTGTTCGTTGGACGATAAGATCTAAAGATTTAGTTTTAGAAAGATTCCTGGTTGGAGAACGAGAACCAAGGGAAGTACGCATCATTTACTTGAAGTCATTAGCCAACGAGGCAGATGTTAATACGATGAAACAGAGGATTAATGAGCTAGAAATTGATGTTGTAGATGACAGTTCGGTATTGATGCAATATATAGAGGACTCTTCCTCTACTATTTTCCCCTTGTTTATGACAACTCAATTGCCAGATCGCTTTAGTTATAGTATTAACCGAGGAAGAATTGGAGTATTAGTAGAAAACAGCCCCACAGCACTAATTGCACCAACTACCTTTTTTAGTTTTTTTGAATCAACGGAAGACCTTTATATGCGTTGGAATATTGGGAGTTTTTTAAGAGCATTACGATTTCTTTCATTTATTCTTTCCACTATTATGACACCATTGTATGTGGCTGCAGTAATGTTTCATTATGAAATCATCCCAACACCATTGTTGATAAACTTAGGTCAATCCAGGGCGGGAGTTCCATTTACTCCTTTAATTGAAGCTTTGGTTTTAGAACTAATGATTGAATTACTCCGGGAATCTGGAGCACGACTCCCAACCAAAGTTGGACAAACAATCGGTATCGTTGGTGGTGTAGTTGTAGGAACGGCAGCAGTAGAAGCTGGAATTACAAGTAATGTTCTTATCATTTTCGTTGCCTTAAGTGCTCTAGCATCTTTTACAGCACCTAATTATTGGATGGGTACAACAGCTAGAGTTATACGATTCCCTATGATCATTCTTGGCGGATATTTAGGAATGTTAGGATTAGCTTTTGGTCTTTGTTTCTTAGTCATTCACTTACTTAAATTGAATTCGCTTGGTAGACCTTATTTATCTCCTCTATATCCATTAAGACTTCAAGACTTTAATAAAGTATTTTTTCGTTTGCCAACTGAATTCGAAAATAAAAGATTTAAGTCATATCGTCCAAAAAACTTAATTCGTTATAGTCGTGAAAAAGCAAAAAAGAAAAAGGATATTGATGAGTAGGTGGAACGATGGATATTAATATAAAAGTGAAAGAAAACTTAAAAATACGTGCTTTTTACGTCTTCTTCATTGTTGTATCTATTCAAATTGGAGTTGGTCTAATTGGGTTTCCTAGGATTGTTGTTATGGAAGCCCTTCAAGACTCATGGATTTCGATTCTTATAGCTTATGCTTATATCGTTTGTGTACTTATTGCCATGTTACTTATTCTTAAACAGTATGATAACTCCGATGTTTTCGGAATCCACGTTGACATTTTCGGAAAATGGATTGGAAAATTAATAGGAACACTATTCCTCATACACTTTGCTATTTCCATGTTCTCTTTATTAATTACTTACATTGAGATTGTTAGGGTCTTCATTTTCCCGAACATTTCAATTTTTGTATTGAGTTTTTTAATCCTTTGTTTAGTCATTTATAGTGTTCTTGGGGGTATCCGGGTCGTTGTAGGTGTTTGTACTGTATTTGGTATTTATTCTAATTGGATTTTATTTCCATTAATTCAACCTGCATTACAAATGGATTTCACTCATCTGTTACCAATATTCGAAGCCCCATTCCCTGATATATTAAAGGGGACTAAACTAAGTGGGTATTCATTTCTTGGTTTTGAAATTATATTAGTTCTATATCCATATATAAAAAACAAAAAAAAGATTAAATTCCCTCTATTTCTAGCTGTTAGTTGGACAACTTTGATCATGTTATTCGTTACTATTATAGTTATGGGATATTTAAGTTTCAGTGAAATAAGTACGAGAGAATGGATTTTGCTTAGTTTATATAAAATTCAACGTTTTTCCTTTATTGAAAGATTTGACTATATCGTTGTATCCAGTTGGATGATCATCGTTATATCTAATATGATCTTACTAATGTGGGGAATAACTTATGGGTTGAAACGAATGTATAAAATACCACAAAAATATACACTTTATATCGTTTCTTTCCTCATACTCGCAGCTAGTCCATTTTTTTATGAACATTTTTTAATACAGAAGGTTATCGACCTTTCAGCTCAATTGGGATTTTGGCTAGTCTATATTTATCCTTTTATCCTATTGCCTATCGTTCTAATAAAAAAACGACTTATAGAAAATAGGAAGTGATTATCGTGCGAAAAAAAATTCAACTTGGAATGATTAGTTTAGCTTTAATTTTCCTTACTGGTTGTGTTGAAACGAATGTCATAGAGGAACTTGCGATTATTACTGCACGGGGAATAGATGTTGCGGAAGATGATAAAATCGAGAAAACGGTTAATTTCATGCGATTTGATCCTCAATCAGATAGTATATATGGTACGGTTTCAGGCGTTGGTAAAACATTAAAAGGGGCGAGGGAAGTTATTGCAAGACAAGTTAGTTATAAATTAAGAGAAGGTCAACTTAATGCGGAAATTTACGGAAAGGGAATAGCTGAAAGAGGAATAAGCTCATATATAATGAGCTCCGTACGAGATGCCAGAACATCTGATACGATGTACCTAGTGGTAGCGGAGGAAACGGCTAAAGAAATATTTAATGCAAAATCTGAAGAAGCCTCCCGAGTTGGAAAATTTTTAGATGAGCTACTTGAAAAAGAAACAGAAGTGGGTAATATTCCTTCTTCTTCCCTTCAGGATTTCTCCCGAAGAGCTGCTACAACGGGCCAAGACGGAGTAATACCTATAGTTGGTTTAAAAGATGGAGTTCCTACCCTTAAAGGTTTGGGTCTTTTTCATAATGATCAACTGGCATTAGAAATATCTCTTAAAGAAAGTCTGTTATTAAAGCTGATTATAGATGATATAAAAGATACTCCATTTGAAATGGCCATACCATCGAAACCTGTTGAAAAATATCATGACGAATCTCCTCTCATCCTACACGAACAAAATCAGGAAAAACAAGAAGTTCCGTTAAATTTCCTTATTGTCGAGGGTAAAAGTAAGACAAACATGAAAAATTTTAAAAATTTAACGTATGAAACAGACATTAGTATGAAAATTGATTTATTGGAAATATACGACGATATTAAAATTAACAAAAGAGGGGTTACAAAAGTTTTGGAAAAAGAATTAGAAAAAGAGTTTAAAAAGCAATTTGAGGGGTTACTAAATAAAACACAAGAAGCTAATGTCGATCCATTCGGATATGGTAAAATATATCGTATTGCCAAAAAGCAAGGTTTAATTACTGAAGAAGAGTGGGATGAGAAATATCCAAAAATCTCTGTAGACTTTAATGTAAATGTAGATATTATGCATACTGGTACAACAGAATAGAAGTAAATCGAGGCTGGGACATAACAAAAGTGCTTAATCCTAAAGGCGAACAATCCGCTATCTAAGCGGAGGAAATATACGTAGACTCAAGTGGGAGGAAAGGCCTAGGTGAGACACCACAGTGCGATAGCACAAGGTGGCTCACCAGCCGCCCACGGCAAGGTAGACACTGCGAGGGTTTTTCGAGCAGATGTCGCCCCTGTACTGGAAGTGAAAGCGAAGTATATTTCCGGAGCGATTATTCGCTCAACCATGTTCGGATTTTATGTGGTTAAAAAACTTTTGTCCCAGCCTCCTTTTTGATTATTTTCGTACTTCCTTTATAATCTCAATAACTCTGTCACGGGCTTTTTCACTTTTAAATTCTTTCATATGATCAATCATAACTGGAGCAACTTTTTTCAAGCGAAGTAGTTCTTCCACTAACGTCTCCTCTGTTAATTGCTCCTCCTCTAACACTTGAGCATAGTTTTTATTTTTAAATGATTTGGCATTTACAATTTGGTCTCCCCTGCTCGCTGCCCTAGAAAGAGGAATAAGCAACATGGGAATTCGTAAAGCTAAAAATTCAAAAATAGCATTGGAACCAGCTCTCGATAGAACAAAATCAGTAGTAGCAAATATATCCTTTAATTCCTCATTGACATATTCAAATTGAACATACCCTTTTTCCTTAATTGAATGATCTACCTTGTCTTTACCGCATATATGAATAATTTGAAACGTATGTAATAGCTCGGATAAACTATTTCTTACGGTTTCATTAATTTTTTGTGAACCTCCACTGCCCCCCATGATGAGAAGAACCGGCTTTTCTTTTGTTAATCCTGCAACTTTTAACCCATTATCGCGATTACCTTGGAAAAGTTCCTCACGAATGACAGCCCCAACATGTTCTGATTTATCTTCTGGTAAATACTGCATCGTTTCCGGAAATGTAGCTAACACTTTTTTCGCGAATGGAATCGATAGTTTATTCGCTAATCCCGGAGTATAGTCAGACTCATGGATAATGGTCGGTACACCACGAAGCTTAGCAGCTGCTACAACTGGTACGGAAACGAAACCACCTTTTGAAAAAATAACGGATGGCTTTCGCTTCCTTATTATTTGATAGGCCTGCATCGTTCCTTTTAGCACTTTAAAAGGATCTTTTATATTTTCTTTTGAAATATATCTTCTTAATTTCCCTGTTGAGATTGGATGATATGTAACACCTTTTAATGATGTAATCAAATCTCGTTCAATTCCATTGTACGATCCGATATAATCGATATCCCAACCTTTTTCCTGGTAATATGGAATGAGAGCTAAATTAACAATGACATGTCCCGCCGTTCCACCACCAGTGAATAATATTCGTTTCGTATTCATTTATGTACGTCCTTTCTTCCCGTAAATATCTTATTGAGTTATAATGAGTCTTATGCGTTTATTTTCCATTATACAAAAAAGGAATGCTATATTATGTATGAAACATCTTCTTTAAAAGAAAAGTTTAAATTATTTACTATGATTTTAATCCCTATCTTAGTAACTCAACTCGGAATCTTTTTAATGAACTTTTTTGATACCGTTATGTCTGGCCAAGCAGGCGCAGCTGATTTAGCTGGGGTTGCCATAGGATCCAGTCTTTGGGTACCTGTCTTGACCGCTATAAATGGTATTCTTTTAGCAATAACTCCTATTATAGCGCAAATTACTGGCGCGGGGAAAAATCATCTCGTTTCAAATAAAATACAACAAAGTATCTATTTAGCCATTGCTCTTGGGCTTATCGTCATCATTGTCGGCGGGTTAGCCCTTAATCCCATTTTAAGCCTAATGGATTTAGAACCGGAAGTACACCATATCGCAAAATATTACCTTATTTCTTTAGGAGTAGGGATTATTCCACTCTTCATTTACAGTACACTTCGAAATTTCATGGATGCCCTAGGTCAAACGAGAATTTCCATGATGATTATTCTAATATCTTTGCCAATCAATATTATCTTTAACTATATTTTTATTTTCGGTAAGCTAGGTATACCCCAATTTGGTGGAATTGGAGCTGGAATTGCAACTGCACTAACTTATTGGATTGTCTGTATTATCGCACTTATCGTTACTAAAAAAGTCTCCCCATTTCGTTCGTACCATGTATTGTCAGATTGGGCTTTTCCCAAAATAAAAACTTGGGGAGAACAATTAAAAATTGGTACACCAATAGGATTTGCTATGTTCTTTGAAACTAGTATTTTTTCAGCTGTAACGATTTTAATGAGTGTATATAGCACCTATACCATAGCAGCACACCAAGCTGCAATGAATTTTGCATCATTATTATATATGATTCCACTAAGCGTGGGAATGGCATTAACCATTCCTATCGGTTTTGAGATTGGTGCTAAACGCTTTAAGGAAGCACGAACGTATGCTTATATTGGAATAAGCGGATCTATTTTTATTGCAATATTAAATGGAGCCATTCTGTATGTATTAAGAGGTCCCGTCTCTACGCTTTATAATTCAAATCCAGAGGTTATTGAATTAACAACCCAGTTCATTACTTTTGCGATTTTTTATCAAGTGGCTGATGCATTTGGTGCACCGATTCAAGGCGTATTGCGTGGATATAAAGATGTAAACATAACGTTAATTATTGCTTTAGTATCTTACTGGTTAATCGGATTACCAACAGGTTGGTTGTTAGCTAATTATACTTCGCTTGAACCATTTGGTTACTGGGTTGGAATTACGGTAGGCTTGAGCTGCGGAGCAATTGCCCTATTTTGGAGAATGTTTGTATTGCATAAAAAATATAGAGATTTGAAAGAGAACCCGTCTGTATGAAGTATACAGATGGGCCCTTTTTATCTTTGAGGGATTTTTCCCCAAATAAGATCCTTACTACCTTTATCTTATAAAAAGCCCAACAAAAGTAGCTGATAATATTGAAGTTAAAATCGCATTTAATAATAACTTCATCCCAAATCCCGAAACAATGGAAGCTTTTGCGCTATCAATCCCTTTTACAGATCCTGCAATAATTCCAATGGAAGAAAAGTTGGCAAAGCTAGTTAAAAATACGGTTACAACCGCAATCGTTTTTTCAGACATCTGATCTAACATCGGTTGAAATTCGAGCATTGCAACAAACTCATTAGTTACAATTTTAGTTCCCATAATAGCCCCAGCTTGTACTACTTCATTCCATGGTATACCCATTAAAAATACAAATGGAGCAAATATATAACCTAAAATAGCTTGTAACGTTAAACCAGCAAAAACCAATTGTACCAACCAGTTTACCAATTCAAGTGAAGCAATAAACGCGATTAACATTGCTGCTACAATTAAGGCTATTTTTCCACCCTCTAGCGCTCCATTCCCCATCGCTTCAAAAATACTCTTATCACTAGATACATCTTTAATATCGACATGGTCTTCTTCTTTTGGGACATGAACTGGTACCATAATAGACGCAACAATTAAAGCACTAAACATGTTCAAAGGTAAGGCAACTAATATATATTCTGGAGGAAGTATTAAAATATACGATCCTACGATAGATGCCGATACCGAGCTCATGGCAGACGCACAAACAATGAATAGACGGTTACTATCCAAATAATGAAATTGAGAGCGAATGGCAATAATCGCCTCTGATTGTCCAAAAAAGATACTGTTCACCGCATTAAACGATTCAATCTTTGGTAAACCAGTAATTTTAGAAATCAATCCACCTATCCATTTAATAATGGTAGGAAGAATTCGTAAGTAGGTTAACACAGATAAAAGGGTTGCAAAGAAGATAATGAGAAGTAAAACATTAAAGAAGAAAACGCCTCCCTCATCTATGACAAATCCACCAACAACAAACTGAATCCCCGCACTTCCAAATTCAATTAATTTATTAAACATAGCAGAAATCCCATTAATAATTTTTGTTCCTATTTCAGTTTTAAACATAAACCAAGTAACAATCAACTGAAGTAGCAGCATAATACCTACGCCTATATAGTTAATTCTTTTTTTATCATTGGACATGAAATAAGCAATTACTAGAACCAAGATAATAGCTAAAATTCCTAATAAAATGTCCATTGAAATTCCTCCTTTTCAATCCATTTTAGTTATACCCTTTAACTTAAAGGTTTAACATGAATTTTTAAAAATAATATCACCATGCTAAAATACCTATCTTATTTCCTATGATTTATTTTTTATACTTATCCCATTAATAGAGTAACTTTCACCATTAAACGAGCAAATGATTAACAATATAAACCGGATAGGCACAATATCCATTGTGAATAGTGGGGTCTCGGTTTACTTTACCGGATATTCGTTCCTAGTCTACCGTGATAAGCTCTATCTCGGCTTACTTTACCGGATATTCATTCCTAGTCTACCGTGACAAGCTCTATCTCGGCTTACTCTACCTTAAATCCGCTCCTAGTCTTCCGTGACAAGCTCTATCTCGGCTTACTCTACCTTAAATCCGCTCCTAGTCTTCCGTGACAAGCTCTATCTCGGCTTACTTTAACGTAAATACGCTCCTAGTCTTCCGTGACAAGCTCTATCTCGGCTTACTTTACCTTAATTCCGCTCCTAGTCTTCCGTGACAAGCTCTATCTCGGCTTACTTTACCGTAAATATGCTCCTAATCTTCCATGATAAGAATTCAATGGACAATTCTTCTACAAATAAAAAATTGACTACAAATTGATATACAATTTGTAGTCAATATACGCCTACGATAAACCGAAATCGTTATCCCTTTATGCAATTAAGTAAAATTAAGCTAATTAATTCTTGACTTAAGAAAAGCCCGTCCAGCTTCAGCGACTAGCAGAACTTCCTTCACTTCCCAACGGCGCTTTTATGCTTAATGCATTGGAAAGAAAATCATTTGTAGGAGGAAAATAAAACCAAACACGTAAATAATCCAATGAACATTCTTCCCTTTACCGCTAATTAATTTGAGGATTGGATAAATAATAAAACCAACTGCTATTCCCGTTGCAATACTAGAGGTGAGGGGCATCATTAAAATAACGGCAAACGCTGAAAATGCTTCATCAAATTCTCGCCAATTTACTTTCGCTAACCCTTCCATCATAAAACTTCCAACTATAATTAAAACTGGAGAAGTAATAGCCGGAACACCCGCAATCACTTCGATAATAGGAGTAAAGAAAATAGAAACAATAAACAATATGGCAACAACTACCGAAGTAAGTCCTGTTCTTCCTCCAGCCGCAACACCAGAACTAGATTCTATATATGCAGTAGATGGACTTGTTCCAAACATGGATCCTACTGTTGTTGCAGTAGCGTCTGATAGCAATGCTTCTTTAGCATTCTTCATTTTTCCATTTTTCATATATCCTGCTTGTTCGGCAACACCAACCATCGTTCCAGTTGTGTCAAACAATGTAACTAATAAGAATGCCACTATTACTGTATAAAGACCATTCGTAAAAACACCAGCAATATCCACATCAAAAAACACAGGGGATGGAGGTGTTTCCATTACTCCCTCAAAGTGTAATTGTCCGGTAAAAAAGGCAATTATACCTGTAGCTACCATTCCAAAAAATAATGCACCTTGAACTTTTAAAGTGTATAAAATCAAAGTAATGAATAATCCAACTATTGATAATACAACCATTGGGTTTGTCAAATCCCCTAACCCAATCATATTTACTTCATTGGTACTTATGATTCCTGCATTTTTTAATCCAACAAATGCAATAAATAAACCAATCCCAGACGTAATTCCATACTTTAATGAATCAGGAATAGCCGTGATAACTGTTTCACGTAATTTAGTAAAAGTTAATATTAAAAAGAGTAAACCGGCTATAAAAACCGCTCCAAAAACAACTTGATAAGATAAACCTTGTGTTACTACAACACTAGTGAAGTATGCGTTTAATCCCATTCCCGGCGCTATCGCTATTGGATAATTTGCAAGTAATCCCATCATTAATGTACCAACAACTGCGGAGATAACAGTAGCCATAAACACCTGTTCAAATGGAACACCCGCGGCCGATAAAATAGCTGGATTTACAATTATAATATAAGCCATTGTTAAAAATGTTGTAATTCCCGCAGTTACTTCTGTTCGGATATTTGTATTATTTTGTTTTAGTTTAAAGAAGTTCTCCATTTCAAACACCTATCTTTCCGAATAATAAAACCAACATTCTATATAATATTCGTTTTTAACATAAATTGCAATGGAAAAGTTCTTTTTAGTTTGCCATAAAAAGCAGAAAAAAACCCTCGTATTAACCAATCAGTCAATACGAGGGTTCCATATATAATTAACCTTCTAACAATAACGTTTCTGGATCCTCTAGCATTTCTTTCACACGAACTAGGAAACTAACTGCTTCTTTTCCGTCCACAATTCGGTGATCATATGATAGAGCAAGGTACATCATAGGACGAACTTCTATAGAATCATCAGGCATTACCATCGCGCGTTTTTGTATACTATGCATTCCTAAAATTCCTACTTGTGGTGCATTCAGAATTGGTGTAGACATCATAGATCCAAAGATTCCACCATTAGTAATAGAGAATGTACCACCTTGTAAATCACTTAACCCTAATTTATTATCTCGAGCCTTCTTACCAAGGTCAGAAATTTCTTTTTCAATACCAGCGAATGTTAGTCGATCCGCATCCCGAACAACTGGCACAACTAAGCCATCATCCGTAGAAACAGCAATACCGATATCGTAGAATTTCTTCAAAACAAGTTCATTACCTTGAATTTCCGCATTTAATAATGGGAATTCTTTTAATGCCCCTACTACTGCTTTAGTAAAGAATGACATAAATCCAAGTTTTACACCATGTTTTTCAACAAATTTATCTTTTCTTTCTTTTCTCAAATTCATAATTGCAGTCATATCTACTTCATTAAAAGTAGTTAACATTGCAGACTCTTGTTGTACAGAAACAAGATTTCTTGCGATCGTTTGGCGGCGTCTTGTCATTTTAATACGCTCAACCGGCTTTTCGAATTCCTGTTTAGTGTCTTGTGCAGGTGCTTCTTTCTTCGCTTGAGTTTCCTGTTTTGGAGCTGCACTTGCTTGTGCCGCTGCTTCCACATCATCTGGACGAACCCGACCTAGTGGGTCACGTGGGGTTACCGTACTTAAATCAATATTTAATTCACGCGCTCGTTTTCTAGCTGCAGGTGTCGCGATAACATCCGCATTGCTACTTACTTCCTCCTGTGCTTGTGGAGCCTTTGCTTCCGCTGCTGGTGCCGCTTTTGCTTCATCCTTTTCAGGAGCTTCTTCTTGCGCTGGTGCTGCTCCCGCTGTTCCATTTTCATCTAATTTAGCAATAATGTCTCCTACTGATACATCATTACCTTCTTCTTGAAGAACCTCTGTAATTACCCCTGAAAAATCTGAGTTTACTTCAACGTTTACTTTATCTGTTTCAAGTTCTACAATAGGGTCTCCCTTTTCTACCTTATCCCCTACATTTACAAGCCATTCAGCGATAGTACCTTCTGTAATTGATTCTGCGAGTTCTGGAATTTTAATTTCTTGCACTGGATTTTCCTCCTTCAGGGTTAATTGCTTGTTGTATTATTTGATTTTGTTCAAATTTATGCACGTTTGGTAATCCTACAGCTGGTGCTGAACGATCTGGACGACCAATATAACGTATTTTTTGTCCATCTTTTAATAATGGGCGTATATAATCATCCACAAAGTCCCATGCTCCCATGTTTCTCGGTTCTTCTTGAACCCAAACAACTTCTTCTAGATTTGGAAGTTCATTCATCATCTCTTCTAATTCTTTCAGAGGGAATGGGTAAATCTGTTCCAATCGAACAATACGTAACCAATCATAGTTTTCACGTGATTCATCCATTGTTTCTTCAATGTCTACCATAATCTTACCAGTACCAATTAATAAACGTTTTGCATCTTTACTTACTGCAACGTTTGGCTGGTTTCTTAATGATTTAAATTTAACATCTGTAAATTCTCCTGCCTCAGATGCCATTCTTGGATTACGAATCATACTACTCTTAGGTGTCATAACAATTAATGGTCTTGCAACATCTTCTCCACCTAATTTAGCTTGTCGGCGCATCAAGTGGAAGAATTGTGCAGATGATGTAGGATAAGCAATAATCCAGTTATTTTCTGCGGCCATTTGTAAAAATCTTTCTAGACGAGCACTAGAGTGTTCAGGCCCCTGACCTTCAAATCCATGCGGAAGTAACATTACTAAGTTCGATTTATCTCCCCATTTAGCACGTGCGGAAGAAATAAATTGATCAAACATTACTTGCGCCACATTGGCAAAATCGCCAAATTGAGCTTCCCAAATAACTAATGTCTCTGGTGAATAAATACTATAGCCATATTCGAATCCTAGTACAGCTACTTCGGAAAGTGGACTATTTCTAATTTCGAAAGTAGCTTTAGAATCCTCGATTCCATGTAACGGACAATACTTTTCACCCGTTTCCACATCATTAAGTACCATATGACGATGGGCGAAGGTACCACGTTCGGTATCCTGGCCAGTGAGGCGAATTGGAATTCCATCTTTTAGTATGGAAGCATATGCTAATGCTTCACCAGTTCCCCAATCCGCTTTATTCCCCTCTTTAAGCGCGTCTTCACGACGTTTCAATATTCTTTCTGTTTTCTTAAATCCTTTGAAACCTTCAGGACGTTTTAACAGATCTTTATTTAGTTTTCTTAACGATTCTAGTTCAACGCCAGTTTCAAATTTATTTAAGCCATTCCTTAAAACACTTGGCATTGGAGTCGGCTCTGAATCTACCGAGTCATTTTCAATCATACCATTATAAATATCGCGGAATTCTTGCTCTACTCTTTCCGTAATTTGCTTTATGTCTCCTTCATCGATATATCCATTTTTCTCGAGTGAAGCGGCATATACGTAAGTTACGGAAGGACGATTATCTATTTCTTTATAAAGTAGTGGTTGTGTCGTTCTCGGTTCATCCATTTCATTATGACCAAAACGACGGTAGCCAACTAAATCTATTAAAAAATCTTTTTTAAATTTTTTACGGTATTCATAGGCAATTTTAATTGCAGACATACAAGAAATAGGATCATCTGCATTTACACGAATAATTGGAATCTCAAAACCTTTAGCCATATCACTTGCATACCTAGTAGAACGGCCATCTTCTCGATCTGTCGTATATCCTAAAAGGTTATTAGCAATAATATGAACGGTACCACCAGTATGATATCCAGGCAATCCACTTAGGTTAAGCGTCTCTGCTACAACACCTTCTCCGATAAATGCGGCATCTCCATGAATAAGTACACTGAATGCTTTATCGACATCACGTTTCGGATAGCCTGTTTCACTTCTATCATCTTGTGCAGCTCGAGCAAAGCCTTCCACAATTGGATTGACAAACTCCAAGTGTGATGGATTGTGAGCTAAAGTTACTCTTGTTGTGTGATTTCCATTTTTAACTACTCTTTGTGCACCAAAGTGATACTTAACATCACCAGTCCACCCGTAATTAATTTTCCTAGAACTTTCAGAAGGTATTAATTCTTTATCTGATGAATGATGGAACTCAGAAAAAATCTTATCGATTGGTTTTCCAAGCACATGTGCAAGTACAGATAGACGCCCACGGTGTGCCATACCCATCATTATATCTTCAACTTTATCTTGATTACCAAAATTAACTAATTCATCTAACATTGGTACCATCATTTCTAGACCTTGGATGGAGAATCGTTTCTGTCCTACAAATGTTTTTTGTAAAAATAATTCGAAACCTTCTACATGAGCTAAGCGCTCGAGTAATTTAATTCTCTCATCCTTTGATAATTCTAATCTAGCATTACCAGATTCAATTAAATCAAATAACCATTTTCTTTCATCATCATTGTTTACATGATCATACTCAAATGTAATGGTTCCAGTATAATATTTTTTCAATGTATTATATACATCTAGACCATTTTCAACTCCAGCCGGGGATTGTTCCCATAGCCAATTAGCTGGCATAGTTCTTAAATCTTCTTCTGTAATACCATATGTTTCTGGATCAATCTCATGAGACATTGGGTCTTTATGTTGATATACAGGGTATATATCAGCTTCTAAATGACCATAACGACGAATAGCCTCAACAAGTTTCAATGCTGAGGTAAGCTTTTTTACATCAAAATTCGAAGGCGCATGAAGAGTCGCTATGTTCGAAGATTCTTCCATATTTTGCTGGTTTAGCTTCTCAGGTGAACCGTATTTTTCAAATATTTCTTTCATTGATGGCTCAACAGCTTCAGGATCATTTTTAAATAATTCATATTGTTGCTGTACATACCCAATATTTGGGCCATAAAATTGTTCCCAAAATCTTTTAGCAGATTTTTCCAATCCTACTACCACGATGAATACCCCCATAAATACTTTCTCCGTTTATGTAAACGGTTAATAATTGATAGATACTGCCCTTCACCAATAATATACCTTATTTTATTGGTGGAGACAATAAATCTACTCGATATTTGTAAAGAAAATGAATTGTCGTAATAATTATATATTTTACGAAAAATAACTGAATATTCTCTTTACATTTTGTGTTGAATTTTAGTTAACATTGAAACCGTTTTGATTTATACTATATTATAATAGTATCTCTATTTTCTTAAATAAGGAGGAAATACATATGAAATTAGCTTTAATTTTAGGAGTAACTGTTACATTTCTAGTTTCTATCTTCCAATCAGGTTATGAAGCAAAACCAGGAGTTCCAAAAGATAATCAATAATACTAAAACCGCCATGTATGAAAACATGACGGTTTTTTTATGGCTAACCCCAGCGCTTTTCTTATGTCTAGCTCCAGCGCCCAACGACTAGCGAGACTTCCTTCACCTTCGTACGATAAAGAAGACTTGCCGATTGCTTGCAGAGGCTTAGTCGCACTTATACCCTTGCGGTGAAAGTCAACATCGACTCACCACGTTCGTCGTGTTTCCTTTATCTCCTACGGCTCAGTCCAGTCCGTACGTCGCTAAACGGGCGCTTCCGCTTTTCTTATGTCAGATTAGGAAAGTTCTGTTGTCTTAGTGCCTCGTAAACAATAATCGCCGCTGTATTGGATAAATTCAAGGAACGTACTTTGTCATTCATATGAATTCTTAAGCATCGATCCTCTTTACCAACAAGCAATTCCTTTGGTATTCCGTTTGTTTCTCTGCCAAAAACGAAAAATATATCCTTATTTTGGTCACTAAAATCATAATCTGTGTAATGTTTAGTTCCAAAATTTTCAATATAATAAAATTCACCTTCAGGATATTTATCATATAACTCATCAAGTGAATCATGTTCATGGATATCTACATTTTGCCAGTAATCAAGACCCGCACGACGAACCATTTTATCATCCGTTGAAAATCCAAGAGGACGAATTAAATGTAGGGTAGTATCCGTTGCTAAGCATGTTCTTCCAATGTTACCCGTATTAGCTGGAATTTCTGGTTGGTATAGTACAACATGTAAACTCACTTTTCATTCTCCTATCAATTCCGGTGAAAGTGACACTTCGCATTTCTTCGTTGGCTTGCTATTCCGCTGCTCACGTATTAACTGCATACGTTCCGCTGCTCAAAGCTACGCCGCCTCGAACTGCTCGGTCCTTTTCACCCTCCTTTTTGAACAACCTCTTTAAACACGAAATTTATTATAGCACGTTTTATTCCCCTATACGGAAAAATTTATATTGTATATTCGGCGTATATGCGGTTGAATCTTCATAAGACCAATATCGATGTCTGCTATTGTCCGTATGGGCATTTACTAAAGGCATTCCATAGGCATCTTTACTTACAACAATTGTATTATGATCCCATCTGCCATTTCCCTGAAAATCATAGCAAATTATATCCCCTGGCAAAAGGTCTTCCGGTTTTTCAACTTCTCTTCCTTTCAAACCTTCTGTTGAACCACTTAAATACCATCGTAATGAATGGGCAACCGCCCAACTAAAACTCCAGTTATCCCCAGTGTACCACCATCCTCTATCACGAACTGGTGCCCCTCGCATTGGCGCTCCACCGGCTCTAAGACACTGAGAAATAAAATTGGTACAATCTACATCAAACACTCGATACTCAGGATTATAATTATTCCACCATCGTTCTGCATACTGTACTGCAGAATGTCTGTCATAAGAAAATCGCTCACCATTTCGCTCATTTATTTTATCTACATTCAGGGTTGGTATGTCGTCTGAAGCGACATTGGTAACAATCTGTTCATGATCTACTATTTCATTATCTATTAGTCTATATTGATACGGAACGACTAGTTCTTCTAGATGAAAATTCTTTCCCTGTTTTATTAAGAAAGAAACATGAAATAAGTACTGGTAAAGAGTTTCCCTATCATATTTCAGTTTTCGAAATACCTTTCCGTTCCCCTTCGTCTGGACAATTTTAGCATTTCTTTTTTCCCATAGAGCTTTTTTTCGTGCCCACCAATCGTCATTATTTCGCTCGTTTTGAAAAAAGTCTAACCACCAATGTTTAACCTTTTCCATAAAATCCCCTCCACTTTTTAGTATATGGAGGGATAGCTTGGTTTAAGTATAAAGTGAAACTCATTCAGTGGAGTTTTTTTCCCACTGAAAGTAGTTTAACTTATCAGGGCGCTACTGGCTGTTGTCCCCACTTTGATTTCTTTGGTTTAACTCGATTTCTTGAATTGGGGATCTTACAGCCAGTTAAGACGTGATAAAATTAAAGACCTACCTTACCATGTTTTCATGTTTTAATAAAAATTCTTTCCTATATAATCCTCCGTTATAGCCAACCATTTTTCCGTTTGTTCCAA
This sequence comes from Oceanobacillus sp. Castelsardo, assembly GCF_001659985.1. Classification (GTDB taxonomy): domain Bacteria; phylum Bacillota; class Bacilli; order Bacillales; family Amphibacillaceae; genus Oceanobacillus. Next base: position 151,135 of record NZ_LYCS01000006.1, on the reverse strand, counting down.
TAACTCGGTGGCACGGGACAATGATAGAAAAAGGATTCTTATTAACAGCTCCGCCTACCGCTCGAACTGCCCTAGGATTTCCAATCGCTATCGCTATATCTTTATATGACCTCGTTTCACCAAAAGGAATAATGTCATATAATGATTGCCAGACTGCTTTTTGAAAAGGTGTACCATGAAACTCTAAATCAACTGAAAAACTTGGTTGATTTTTATCAAAATAATTCTTTAACTCTGATTTAACTTGCAAGAAAGCATTTGGTTTATGAATTAATTCTGTCCGCGCCGGCAAATAACGTGTCATCCACTTATGATAGTGTTCGGATAATTCATTCATAGAACCATAATCCGTCCGAATAAGTTTATCGTCGTGACTAAGTAGAGTCATCGGACCAATAGGAGACTCTATTTCATCAAAATAAAACTTCATCGCACACACCTTCCTTCCGATTATACTTTCCCACCTGCTTAACGAGTCGTTTTCTCAAATTCCAAGCCCTTTTCCATTTCGTATATTACTCGATCATCTTTCTCTATTTGCATTGCTTCTTTGATAGCTAAATATGCCTCTTCTGTTCCAATTTTACCTAATGACCATGCAGCTGTTCCTCGAATAACTGGTCTTGGATCATTTTTCATTACTTCAATTATCTCTGTTACAGCAGTTTTGTCTTTATAATGAGCTAAAGCAATTAATGCATTTCGTTGAAGTGGTTTCTTCCCACGCCATGAACCTGAAATGGAACCAAATTTTTCTTTGAATTCGCGATTCGAAATTCGTAGCATAGGGATTAATTTTGGTTTGGATATTTCAGGATCGGGTTCGAACTCTGAATGGATGTGAAAATCAACACCTTTATTTTTTGGACATACTTGTTGACACGTATCACAGCCATATATGCGATTTCCTAGTTTTATACGAAATTCATCCTCTAAATAATCCTTTGTCTGAGTTAAAAACGCGATACAACGATTCGCATTAAGTTGTCCACCTTCTCCAACCAATGCACCAGTTGGACAAGCATCCAAGCATTTCCTACAATCCCCACAACTATCTTCTACCGGACTATCTGGAATAAAAGGAATGTTTGTTATCATTTCTCCTAAATACACAAACGAACCAAATTCAGGAGTAATGATGGATGTATTTTTACCACTAAAACCGATACCAGCACGTTCCGCAACCGCACGATCTGACAACTCTCCAGTATCTACCATTATCTTCGTTACAGCTTCGGGTACTTTTTCATGAATAAAATCAGCTAGTTTGTTTAATCGTTCACGTAATACTTCGTGATAATCAATCCCCCACGAAGCTCTAGCAAAAAGGCCACGTCTTTCTTCCTTCGTACTTCTCGGTGCATTTTTCATTCGAGACGGATAAGCTAAAGCAATAGAAATAATGGATTGTGCTTCTGGAAGTAATCGTACTGGTTCTGTACGTTCTTCTATAGACCCTTTTTCAAAACCAGATTGATAATTTAATTCTTGTTGACGTCTTAAACGTTCCTTTAATTCAGTAAAAACATCCGCTGTAGCAAAACCAATTTTATCTATACCTATTCCGAGCGCATATTCTCTTAATTCTTGTTGTAGTTCTTCGGTGCGCATCCATAGAACCTCCTTTCTACCTTCTATGTATATTTTTTATTTTATATAGTTTTAGAATACTACGGAAAAAATGCTGTTTTCAAGTTATGTCTATAAGCGGGATTATCAATGAAGTTTATTTTTTTATATAGCTGATACCATTTTTCACGTGTTAAAAAATTGGAAAAGGTGGTCACAAAGAAGACTTAGTTTAGGTGGAGTTTTAACTCCACCTGATACTTAGTCGCTCTTATTTCGAAGCTTGGCGGCACTTATCTCCCGCCTGTAGAGGCGGGAGATAAGTGCCGCCGCGTAGATAAAAAGTAAAAAACGCAATACTTCGTAGCCATTTTTACTACGAAACACTGCGTTACAACCTTATGTATGGAGCGGGTGATGGGAATCGAACCCACGACATCAGCTTGGAAGGCTGAGGTTATACCATTTAACTACACCCGCATAGGAAAATTATTTAATTTTTTGTTTGTTGTGCTAACAAAATATATTATAACAATCTAGTATATTGAATTCAAGGAAATTCTACATTTTTTTACAATTATATTATAAACACCTATCTTTCTACTACAATTTTAGATAAAAACACATGAATACACGACAAGATTTGTTGTCGACCTACTATATAAGAAGTGATAAACTAGACTTACTTAGGGGAGGGGAAGTAGAAAAATGGGTGTATATCCTATTATTTTGACTCAATCTAAATTCATGCATCGCGATCATTTAAAGTATCCATTTGAAGAAAGAGGTTTACAGTTCGGTGATGGAGTTTATGAGGTAATCCGCATTTATCAGGGTGAGTATTATTTATTTGAAGAACACATAGATCGTTTATACCGTTCTGCGGAAGCAATCAAACTTACACTACCTTATTCAAAAGAAGAATTAAAAGATTTATTACTGGAATTAATGACTAGAAATAAGATGAACAAGGATGGTAAGTTATACCTCCAAGCAACCCGCGGTTCAGCTCCAAGGGATCATATTTTTCCTAAAGGGGTTCTACCAAATATTTATGGGTACATTCAAGAATTACCCCGGAACTTAAACAATTTAAACAATGGAGTAAAAGCTATTACAAGGCGTGATGCACGATGGGAAAATTGCTATATTAAAAGTTTGAATCTTTTACCTAATGTTCTCGCTAAACAGGAAGCTAGTGAGAATGATTGTTATGAAGCAATTCTACATAAAGATGGGACGGTAACGGAGTGTAGTAGTTCTAACGTATATTTAGTGAAGAATGGAAAAATATTCACTCACCCAGCTACAAATAACATCCTACATGGTTGTGTTAGAATGGCTGTTGAGAGATTTGCTACAGATCTAAATATTGAATTCATTGAAGATGCCTTCTCTGTTGAAGATATTGCAAAAGCTGATGAATTATTTTTATCAAGTAGTACTTCCGAAGTGTTACCAATCATCCAAGTAGACCATACAATTATTACTGACGGAAAACCTGGTAAAGTAACAAAAATGCTTCAGGCAGCTTATGAACAAGATGCTAAACTAACAAAATAAGGATTAGATAGAAAAAACGGGAGTGTAAATCACTCCCGTTTTCTTTTATCCTTGTGAAATTAAAAAATTTAGCTTATTAAATCTTGTCTTTGAGAAGACCGACTAAGAACGGTCTTTATGTCCTGCGGTAGCGGAGTCCTTACGTCGCTAAACGGGCGCTTGCGCTTTTGTTCTCTTCCAAGTATTCTTGTAACGATAAGGTTTTTACTTGATTTTCTTTATTGTTATAGCATTCTATCATGATATCAAGTGTTTCTAAACTTGTGAAGTATGGGATTTGGTATCTTACTGCCAATTCCCTTATATAGAATCCGACTTTTTCCTTTTCTCTTCCTTGGTTTGGGATATTCAATACAACATCTGGCGTATTCGTTATCCAATAATTTAATATTTCATCTTTATTATTAGAAAGTGGAAATGCATAAATTCCTTTTGTTTCTAAAAATTTCGCAGTCCCTTCCGTTGCCACAAGTTGAGTTCCTGCTTCTACAAATTTTTGTATAAGAGGTAAGCTCTCCTCTTTTAACCGATTAGTTATGGAAACAAATAACTGATTTACATTTCTTAAATCACCCATATGTGATGCGACTTTTTGTAGTGCTTCATTATTGGAATACCCTAATCCAATAATTTCCCCGGTCGATTTCATTTCTGGCCCTAAAACATGGTCGACCCCTTTTAATTTACTTGCAGAGAATATTGGTGATTTGACAGTATAATAGGTGGGTTCAGGGAGTAAATCTAATTGATTTGTAATCTCCTTTAATGAATGACCTAATTGCGTTTGAACTGCCCATTCAATCATTGGAACACCAGTTACTTTACTCATAATCGGAATAGTTCTTGATGATCTAGGGTTAACCTCTAATACGTAGATAACATCACGATGGATAACAAACTGAATATTCATCATTCCAATAACCGGAACTGTCTGACTTATCTTTTTAGCCATAGCCACGAGCTGTTGTTTCACTTCTTCCGATAAAGAAATTGGCGGAAATACTCCCATACTATCCCCTGAATGAACTCCAGCACGTTCAATATGCTCGAAAATCCCGGGAACAACGATATCGGTCCCATCACTAATCACATCGATTTCACATTCCACACCGGGTAAATATTCGTCAATAAGCAATGGCCAACAACGATCATTCGTATCCTTTTGTATACGCGATATATAACTATATAATTCTTTTTCATTATTACAAATGAACATCGATTGCCCGCCTATCACATAGGAAGGACGAATAAGGACTGGAAAACCTAAATTATTTGCCGATGCGGATACTTCATCTAAAGAATGAACGATATGTCCGGAAATGTGTGGGATATTTAATTGATTTAGAAGATCATAAAATTGTTCTCTGTCTTCCATTTGGTCAATATGTTCTGGAAGTGTACCAAAAATATGGATACCTTCTTCCTTTAAATCATTGGCTAAATTAATGGCTGTTTGACCACCAAACTGAATAAGAACCCCTTCTACTTGTTCTTTCTCGATAACTTGAAGGACATCTTCTAATGCTAATGGTTCAAAATATAAGCGATCAGCAATCGAATAATCCGTGCTTACTGTTTCTGGATTATTATTGATAACAATGGCTTCATATCCCATTTCTTTCACAGCCCAGGCTGCATGTACCGAACAATAGTCAAATTCTACCCCTTGTCCAATGCGAATCGGACCTGATCCTAAAACAAGCACTTTTTTCTTACTATTGGTTATTTTCACTTCATCTTTTCCTTGCCAGGTTGAATAATAATATGGAGTAACTGCATCAAACTCACCTGCACAAGTATCTACTAATTTATATACCGGATGTATAGAAATCTCTTTATAATAGTTTCTTAAATTTTTCGCCGATGTTCCTACAAGTTCAGCAATTCGAAGATCGCTAATATTTAATCGTTTCGCTTCGAATAGCGCCTCTTTCGGGACATTTGGCCACTCGCACCCACTCAATGTAGCCTCAAGCTGTACAATTCTTTCTATTTTTCGTAAAAACCAAAAATTAATTTGAGTGATATTCTTGATTTTCTCCATACTTATTTTTCGCTGAAAAGCCTCTGCGATAGCAAATAGTCTTAGGTCATTTGGACTAGTTAGTAAATCTAGGATTTCAACATTTGTTTTTTCATCCATTCCAGGCCAGTTCAAACTATACATATTCATTTCGAGTGATCGGACAGCCTTATTTAATGCACCTTCAAAAGTCCGATCCATTGACATAACTTCCCCAGTAGCTTTCATTTGTGTCCCCAGTGTACGGTCTGCTTCCGTAAATTTATCAAAAGGAAAACGTGGAATTTTTAAAACGACATAGTCGATTGCTGGTTCAAATGAGGCATATGTATTACCTGTAATCGGATTAATAATTTCATCTAAATGCTGGCCGATTGCACATTTTGTTGCAATCCTAGCAATTGGATAACCAGTCGCTTTTGATGCTAGTGCGGATGATCGACTAACTCGTGGATTAACCTCGATAATACAGTATTCTTTTGATTCTGGATGAAGAGCAAATTGAATATTACATCCTCCAACTACACCCAATGCACGTATAACTTTTAAAGAGGAAGTACGAAGCATTTGATATTCCACATCTGTTAGTGTTTGTGAAGGCGCAACAACGATGGAATCCCCAGTATGCACACCAACTGGATCAACATTTTCCATGTTACAAATAATCACACATGTATCATTGGAATCACGCATTACTTCATATTCGATTTCTTTCCATCCTTTTATACTCTTCTCTACTAGTACTTGGTGAATGGGACTTAGTTTTAGACCATTTTCGAGAAGGGCAATATACTCCTTCTCATTATAGGCAAAACCTCCCCCTTCCCCACCAAGAGTATAAGCCGGTCTAAGAATAACTGGGTAACCAATTTGTTTGATGAAATCCAAACCTTCATCTAATGATTCCACAATTTGGGACTCAGCAATCGGTTCACCTATATCAATCATTAATTGACGGAATTTTTCTCTGTCTTCCCCTTTTTGAATGGAGTCAACAGAAGTTCCCAATAATTTGACGTTGTATTTATCTAAAATACCTTCTTCATATAATTTAACTGTTAAATTTAAACCCGTTTGACCACCTAATGTTCCAATTAAACCATCTGGTCTTTCTTTAGCAATAATTTTTTCTATAGATTCAATGGTCAATGGTTCCATATATACGTGGTCAGCAATGGACTCATCTGTCATAATCGTTGCGGGATTATTATTAACAAGCACTACTTCTATGCCTTCTTCTTTTAAAGCAAGACATGCCTGTGTGCCAGCATAGTCGAATTCTGCAGCTTGCCCGATAACAATCGGTCCCGAACCTATAACGATTACTTTATTTAATGATTTATGCTTCGACATACTTTTTCCCTCCTGAAGAAATCATCTGCTGCACGAAATCAGCGAAAATATATTCTGTATCACTTGGTCCCGGATGTGCTTCAGGGTGGAATTGAACGGATTGAACGGGTAAGTGTATATGTTTCATTCCTTCCACAGATTTATCATTGACATTTCTAAACAACACTTGAAATTCATTAGAATCTATACTGTTACCCATCACAGCATACCCATGGTTTTGTGAGGTAATATAAACTTTACCGGATCCCATATGTTTTACTGGATAATTCCCACGATGCCCAAATGATAACTTTTCTGTTTTTGCACCGTAAGCTAAGGCAATAAGTTGGTGACCTAGGGAAATTCCAAGTGTAGGGTAATTTTGAGTTAATTCCTTAATGGTTGAAAGTACCCCATGTAATTCCTCAGGATTTCCTGGTCCATTACTAATCAAGATACCATCAGGAAGTAGAGACTTTATATGCTCGAAAGAAGTATTATATGGGACAATCGTTACTTTACAATTTTCTTTTAATAATGCCTGAAGTAATGATTTTTTATAACCGAAATCAAGAATGACGACATGATGGTCTCCATTCCCATATACTTCTGGTACTTTAACAGAAACTTCACTAACCAATTCTATTGAATCCGTGCTTTTCCATTTGCTATTTGAATATCCTTCCTGCTTTGTAATGGTACCTTTCACTGTCTTATATTTTTTAATCATATCAACTAAAGAACGTGTATCAATATTTGCTAATCCAGGTATATTTGATTTTTTTAACTGCTCTGAAATAGTTGTAGTAGATTGATAATGGCTAGGCTCATCGCAAACATCATTCATAATAACAGCCGAAACAGCGATATCATTACTTTGGTCATCATGTTCATTAATACCATAGCTACCTATTGTCGGGTAAGTGAATGTTAATATTTGCCCTCGATAAGACGGATCTGTTAACATTTCCTGATATCCAGTCATACTCGTATTAAATATAACTTCCCCTTCAGTTTCTATATCTGCCCCTAACCATTCACCTACGAATGTTTCGCCCGTCTCTAACACAAGATATCCTTTGGTCATGATGTTATTCCTCCGTTTCCAATAATAATTCATGAAAAGCATTCACAAATTGCTTTAATTCTTCTTTCGTTGTCGTTAGTGGAGGTAAAATTCTTAATACATTTGTGCCAGCTACTAATACTAAAATTCCTTTTTCACGGAACTGCTCAATCAATGGACTAACTGGCTCAGTAAATTCAATTCCAACTAGAAACCCTAGTCCTTTTACTCCGATAACATTAGTAGAGGCCTGCTGTAATTTTGCCAATTCTGTACGGAACCAATCGCTTTTCTCTTTTACTTCTGCAAGGAACCCTTCGCTTAATAAACATTCAATTGTTGCAATTCCAGCACTTGTAGCAAGCGGGTTTCCACCAAAAGTACATCCATGTGTTCCAGGGCTAAAGGTAGCTGCAACAGATTCAGTCGCAAGCATTGCACCAATCGGAATACCTGAACCTAGTCCTTTCGCTAAAGTGATCACATCTGGTTTCAAATCAAATTGTTCATAAGCAAATAATTTTCCAGTTCTCCCCATCCCCGTTTGTACTTCATCAACCATAAAGAGAATATCGTTATCTTTACAGACCTTTTCCAATTGTGTAAGCCATTCTTTGTCAGCTGGATTTACTCCACCTTCTCCTTGAACTACTTCCACAAGGACTGCGGTTGTTTTCCCATCATTAATCTCACTTAATGCGTCAAAATCGTTTAAAGTTAAATAACGAAATCCTCTATCTAATGGAGTAAAGCCTTGATGAATTTTTTCTTGGCCTGTCGCAGCCATCGTTGTTCCGGTACGTCCATGAAAAGATTGTTTAAACGTTACAATATCCGTACGTTCTGGATTCCCTTGATCTTTCGCATATTTCTTAGCAATCTTAATTGCCGCTTCATTCGCTTCTGCACCACTATTACAGAAAAACACTTTGTCAAACACACTGTTTTCTGTTAGTAGCGTGGCCAATTCTTCCTGATTTGGAATCTCATACAGGTTCGAACAATGCCATAGTAGGTCAAGTTGTTCTTTTACTTTAGACTGTACTCGATCTGGAACATGCCCTAAATTACATGTTGCAATACCGGATGTATAATCCAAATATTCATTTCCCTTATCATCCCAAACTTTACTCCCTTTCCCTTTTACTAGTTTTACTGGGAATCGATTGTATGTATTCATGATTGCTACATTTTTAACTGCTAGATTATTAGACATGTTCGACCTCTCCCATTACGATTTTTGTTCCAATGTTTTTCCCTTCCATATAATCTTTCAAGTCACTCGGAGATACCCCGTTTATAATAACGGATTCGTCTACACCAGCCGATAATGCATCCATAGCGGAGTTTACTTTAGGGATCATTCCACCATAAATAACTCCGGAAGATATCATGGAATCAATCTCTCGTTTGGTTAGTTTAGAATGGACCACTTGTTTCCCATCCATCTTCTCCATAACCCCTGGAATATCGCTCACGAATATCAATTTGCCCCCAACGCTACTCGCAACAGCTGCAGCTGCCATATCCCCATTAATATTGTAGCGAATCCCTTCCTTACCAATTCCAATTGGTGAGATAACTGGTATACCACCTTGCTCCATGATTAACTTAAGCCAATAATCATTAATTTTTTTCACCTTGCCTACGAAACCTAATTTTCCAGAGGGATCCATCGGCTCTGCTTGTAAAAGAGAACCGTCGACACCACTAAGGCCAAAAGCTATCCCTTCCGCTTTTATCAATTTATTAACAATTCGTTTATTGATAGAACCGCTCATCACCATTTCGGCAATTTTTAGAACATCCTCAGTTGTTATACGTAATCCATTCACAAAGGAGCTCTCGACTTCCGCTTGTTTAAGTGCTTGATTAATTTCAGGTCCCCCACCATGAACGATAATCGGGTCACATATTTTCTTTTCTTTTAATTCAACAAGGCTTTTATAAAAGTCTTCAGGAAGTTTTTCTAAAACACTACCACCCATTTTTAACACAACAATACCCATTTTGTTCACCTCACGTACGATAAGAAGCATTAATTCTTACATAGTTATAGGTTAAATCACAGCCCCACGCTGTTGCTCCAAATTCTCCGTTTTGCAAATCGATATTAATCTTAACTACTTCATTTTGAAGATACTCACTTGCTTCTTTTTCCATAAATGAAACAACTGCCCCATCTTTCACTACATCGATATCCCCAATTGACACACCAATTTTGTTTGGCAAAATTGGTTGTTCACTATAGCCAACTGCGCAAATAATACGGCCCCAGTTTGGATCTGAACCATATACAGCTGTTTTTACAAGATTAGAAGAAATAACTGCTTTCGCCACCTGTTTCGCCACTATTTCGGTTGGTGCACCAAAAGTGTTAACCTCAATAAGTTTAGTTGCCCCTTCTCCATCCTTAGCTACTTTCTTCGCTAGTTCTTGACTAACAAATTGTAATGCTTCCACAAACTCTGCCCATTGTGGATGTTGTTCATTTAACATTTCATTTTCTTGCGTTCCATTAGCTAACACAAGGACCATATCGTTTGTACTTGAATCGCCATCTACCGTTATCATATTAAAGGAATAGTCGATTGTTTGGCGTAATGCGTTTTGCAGACTTACAGCGTCAACTACGGCATCTGTCGTCAAAAATCCTAGCATGGTAGCCATATTGGGATGAATCATTCCAGATCCCTTAGCCGCCCCACCAATTGTGATCATTTTTCCATCAATTTCGATTTCCGCTGCTACATGCTTTGTTTTTGTATCTGTTGTTAAAATTGCTTGCTCAAAGTTCTCTGCAGCTACATGATTTTCTTCTCCCATAGCGGCAATTCCCATACGAATCTTATCCATTGGCAATGTTTCACCAATAATACCAGTAGAAGCAACCGCAACTTGATCGACCTCAACCGTCATTTTTTCAGCTGCTAATCTTTGCATTTCTAAAGCATCTTGATACCCTTGTTCACCAGTAAAAGAATTCGCATTCCCAGAATTAACAATAATGGTTTGAATTTTATGGACCTTTTCTAAACTTTTCTTCGTGACCTGCAATGGCGCAGCTTGAAAAGCATTTAAGGTAAATACACCAGCCGCAACAGCCGGAACTTCTGAATGAATCCAACCAAAGTCTAGTTTTTTTCTACGAATTCCACAGTGTACCCCTCCTGCTATAAACCCTTTTGGACTTGTCACATGTCCATTTTCTAAGATATTCATTTTCTTTGGTTGTGTTGTGATCAACTTATTTCATCCTTTCCTTATGAGGTTGTTCCAAAAAGTCCGGTGAAATTGACACTTTTCATCCTCCTTTTTGAACACATATTTTTATGGAAAAATAGGGATATGATATAGTCCGTGCTTCTCATCCCAACCATTCATTAAATTTGCATTCTGAATTGCTTGCCCAGCTGCCCCTTTAACTAAATTGTCGATTGCGGATCCAATAATGAGTTGATTGGTTCGTTCATCAACATGTAAGCCAATATCACAGAAATTGCTTCCGTACACTTCTTTTGTTGAAGGAAATCCTCCTTCTTCTCTAATTCTTACAAAAGGATGCGTTTCATAGTAGAATTGGTATAAATCCATCACGTCTTGAGTGGATACTTGCTTATCTAACTTTCCATACATGGTACATAGTAATCCTCTTGTCATCGGGATTAAATGTGTTGTAAAGGTCGTAGCTATGTCTTCATTCGCAACTTGCGATAAATATAAATCGATTTCAGGAATGTGCTGATGTTTTCCAATTTTATAAGGGGTAACATTTTCATTCGTTTCAGAGTAATGCGTCATCTGAGATTGTTTTCTTCCCGCTCCAGATACTCCAGTTTTACCATCAATAACGATGGATTGATTATTCAATATCCCATGTTCTACTGCAGGTATTAAACCAAGCAATGCAGAAGTGGGAAAGCATCCAGGGTTAGAAATAACCTTTGCCTTTATAATCTCCTCTTTATAAATCTCGGACAATCCGTAAACCGCTTCATCTAATGTTTCCTGTGGTGCCGCTTCTTTACCATACCAGGTTAGATACGCTTCACGAGAATGTAGGCGTAAGTCCCCGGATAAATCAATGCATTGTACATTTGATTCTTGGAATTGTGGTACTAAATCTTTTGCAACCCCAGCAGGTGTAGCAAGAAAGACAATATCTATTTCATCTTTTAATCTATTAATATTTAATTCTTCCATTGGATCATCATAAAATTCTGTTAAATGCGGATAAACAGATGTAATTTGCTCTCCATATTGTGAATGTGAAATGATCTGTTTAATCTTCATATAACGATGGGACTGAAGTAATCGAATTAATTCAACCGCGCCATAACCCGTTCCACCAATGATTGCTACATTTTTCACCGAATGACTCCCTTTCATATTTTTCGAATTATTCATTATTATAGATTTTTCTATCCATTTACGCAAGTATATTTATGAAAAAAAATTAATATTTATGCATAAATATTTCTGAAAACCTCCATTTAATTGTATAAAGGATGTATAAAGAAGACTTCCATCAATGGGATTTTCCTTTATCCACCACCGATGGTTAAAGGATAAAAAATGGTTCTCCAGAAAACTGAAGAACCATTTTTTAATATACATATTTGTCTAAAAACCTAGTTAATGTATCTAAATATTTATCTCGTTCCAAGATAATGGATTCACCGTGATTAGCTCCATCCACAATCATAAGCTCTGCTTCACTTTTCGTGTTTTTCAACAATTCCTTAGTCATGGAGGTTGGAACAAATGTGTCACTTCCCCCATGTATATAAAGGATTGGTACCTCCGCTTTTTTTACTTGTTCCAGTGCGGAAGCCTCCTTAATGTTATATCCGGCTTTTATATTGGTGATGAGTCCAGTTGTTGGTAATATCGGAAATTCAGGTAATTTAAACATTCTATCCAATTGATATGCAAATAAATCATTTACACTTGTATATGGACTATCTGCTACAATTGCTTTAACATTATCCGGAAGCTCTTCTCCACTAGCCATTAATACTGTTGCGGCGCCCATGGAAAGACCATGTAAAACAATCTCTGTATCATCCCCAAGTTCATCAACTACACGATTGACCCAGTCGATTAAGTCAAGACGATCATGCCAACCAAAGCCAATATAGTCGCCACCACTTTCTCCATGTCCTCGCATGTCTGCAGTAAACATATTGTAACCTAATTCCTCTACATAATGCTGACCAAACAAGCCCATATCACTAGCTCGTCCTAAATAGCCATGAGCAAAGACTACTGTTTTATTCGTTGGCTCTTTGGCAGGTAAAAAATATCCCTTAAGTGTAATTCCATCATAAGATTTCATTTCCCACTCTCTAAAGTCTTGAGCTTTTACCCAATCACGCCAATCCCCTTGTGTAAACTCTTCCATCGCTTGGGCGGAAACCTGCAGATCCTGATTGCCATTTAAGAAATCTTTAACATTTCTTTCTATTGCTAGATCATATAAGTAATATCCAATCACGAAATTGATAATAATTGCTATAATAAATAACCCTACGACGATTCTTAAGATTATTTTTTTCATTTATTCGCTCCTCTACGCTAACTATTATTCTATTATACTCGAATAGATAGTCATAGCGGAAGACGATATAAATGCTAGTTTATTACATCTTTACGTGGAGCTTATCCCCCATCACTTTCTTTGTCCCCCAGAAGTTTGAGGTGGGATAAATTTTAAAATAATACTCCAAGACTCCACTTTTTCATCAAATGTTTTGGTAAATCGACCTGGAATAGGGCTAGTGGAAGGCAATTTCTTAACATGGACATCCGGAAATTGAGTGAAATCAAAGTGCTTTTTGAATGTGTCAAAAGCTTTCGTCCCATTACATCCAATAAAACGAATAGTGGGATATCTCTCTAAAAGCCCAGCTATATCATTAGCCTCTGCATCTTTAATGGAAGAATCTAAACTTCCTTCCCGATAACAAGCTGCAATTGCATCCCATAATGCTATTCCATGTTTTTTCACAAAATCGATTCGGTCATCATAATTATCTATTTTATTTTCTTGAAATAAAGCAAAAAGAATTGGCCAAAAATGATTCCTAGGATTGCCATAATATTGCTGTTCTTCTAGTGATTTCACACTAGGCATGGAACCAAGGATTAAAACTCTTGGTTCATCTGGAAGTACTGGTGGAAAAGAAACTATTTTTTTATCCAATTCAATCACTCACTATCCGTATTTGCTTTTTAAAATTATTGGCTACTTTGTTTATGTTCTTCTTCCAAGGTCTCGTCCGCCTTCTTTCTTCTTTTCGGTAGTTTTTCCCGTATTAATGAAAAGAAACGCTTAAGCGGTGGTATCCCTTTCTTTATCCAATGCTCTTCCATCTTTTGAAACATCGGTTTCAGTTTCTCATTAATAAATGGAACGTGATATAACCTTGTGAGCAATTCGGTTATAACAAATATAAGCCAGCCGATTATATATACGTACCCAATCATTAATGTAATGGCTAGCCCATTTAAATCAAACACTTTCTCCAACATAAATTCATATCCATTACCCGTTTTTCTCTGTGCAGTATACACAAATGAAACTAATGGTATTAAAAGAGATAATATCATAGCAATTGCTGCCAACGCACTAAATCTCTGTTTGACCCAGTATACAATGCTTGCTACTAGGGTTATAGAAAAAATAATCATATAGATGACCAAAAATATTTGTGGCAAACTTTCCAATGACCTCACTCCTTATAAAGGATAAATGATAAATAATACGTGTTTGTTCATTTATATGAAATGAGGGTGTTCTTTTATGTTTTGTTTTCTTAGTGGATTATTCCATTTAAAAATTGAGATAATCGATGTTCAAATTCTTCCGTCGCCACTTCATATGCTTTTGTATGACCCGCACCAGGAACTATCCATAATTCCTTTTCTCCTCCCGCGGCTTCATAAAGCTCATGTGCCATTTCTGTTGGTACTAATTCATCCTCATCCCCATGAATGATAAATAGTGGTAGCTTATTATTTTTCACTTGATCTAAAGCAGATGCCTCCTCAAAGGTGAATCCAGATCTAACTTTAGTCATCATACTAGTAAAGTCCAAAAGCGGACGTGCTGGTAAATCATATAAATGCTTTAATTGATGGGCAAGCTCTTCTTTTACCGTTGTATATCCACTATCTGCAATAATACCTCTCACTTGTGGAGGCAATTCCTCACCACTTACCATTAATACAGTAGCCGCCCCCATGGAATTACCATGAAGGACTATGTCTTCTATATCATATTTTTCAATTAATACATCAACCCATCCAAGATAATCAATTCGATCATGCCATCCATAACCAACATAATCTCCTTCACTATTTCCATGCCCTCTTGCATCCGGAATTAGAATATCAAATCCCAGATCATAATAGAATTTAGCATAATCTCCCATTTTGTCACTATCCGATCTATAACCATGGGCAAGAATGACTGCTTTATTATTTTGTTTTTCATTCTTTAAATACCTAGCATATAATGTTAATCCATCAAAAGAAGTTTGGCTAACAGCTTCCAAATTTTGTTCTTTAAACCAATTCCTCGCGTCATCTAATGTAGAAGGTTCTTCCTCCTTTTTTACGACCTCAACAGTTTGTTCCTTTTTACCATCATACAACTCCACTCCACGCTTTACAGCTTCCCCATAAAAATAATTAACAACGAAAAACAAAGATGCACTCAGGACAATAAAAAGGATTGCTAATACTTTAATAATCTTTCTTTTCAATTGTCTGCCCCCGATCCGTTTTCTTTTAAATTACCATAAAAACTTCTACTAAGCATTCGTCTAATTTCTAGGGTAACGGAATAAACTAGTAAAATCACCATGATAAAAGTCTATCACGGACATAAGAAACGGAATACTACCGTGGAAAGTCCGTGACAAAGGGGATCACGGACATAAGAAACGGAATACTACCGCGGAAAGTCCGTGACAAAGGGGATCACGGACAAAGTTCCTGTTCTTCTTGCTTCAATCGTCCATGAGTGCTCTTCTCACGGACAAAGTTCCTGTTCTTCTTGCTTCAATCGTCCGTGAGTGCTCTTCTCACGGACAAAGTTCCTGTTCTTCAGTCAAGTCCATATTTGTGTGTAAAAGTACATTTCCGACCAAAATATTATTAAAGTGAAATCTAAGTACCAGATCAAGCCACAGCTATGCTGCTTGCCGTTGACTGTAGCGCCCGATTCTTAGTATTTGCTGGAAGGGGACGGGGCCCCGCCAGCAGATGCTTAGAATCGATTTATCCGTGTTACAATTTAGAGAAGGATGCCCCGTAAAGGGTGTTTTTTAGCCATCCTTTGACAGCACCACTAACACGGATAAAAGTAAAGTCAATGGTGGCGTTATTCGAGTAAAGCTCCTAATCGTCTTCGTATTTGTCATAATTCTTAAAGTATTGTTTATTCTCCCAATCCTTATCAATGTTCATAAGTACAGAACCGATTATTCGAATAGCTGATTGATCATTTGGAAAGATAGAAATTACCTTTTCTCTTCTGCGTATTTCCCTATTTACACGTTCTAACATATTAGTAGTTCTCAAATGTTTATGATATTTTAGTGGGTGGGCATGGTATTGCATCACATCTTCAAACCCTGAATCTAACAATTTTATCGCCTTTTCAAGGCTTTTTGTATTTTGGTATTTATCCATAAAACGTTCCTTTAGTTCATTGGCATGCTTACGTTTGGATGTTCTGAAAATAGCCTTAAGATCATCCTTGACTTCTTCCATATTCTTTTTAGGCATCGTATCAATGATATTTCGTAAAAAATGAACTGCACATCTTTGCCAAGAAGTACCTAAAAATGTTTGTTTAATAGCTTTAACTAAACCAGCATGAGCATCAGAGATAATCATTTTTGGTGAATGAATACCACGAGATTTTAGGTACTCGAAAAAGCTAGACCAGCATTCCTTAGATTCTTTATGATCAATTTTCAAGCCAATGATTTCCCTGTACCCTCTTTCATTTACACCACAAGCAATATAAACCCCTTTGGAAACCACACGCCTACCTTCTCGAACCTTGATATACATAGCATCTACGTAAATATAGGGGTAGTAATAGACATTCAGTGGTCGACTTTTCCACTCATTAACAATTGGATCCAGTGCCTTCGTAATTTCTGACACAAAGGACTTCGAAACTTTCTTTCCACACAACTCCTCTACGATATTAGATACTTTACGCGTTGAGACGCCATTAATAACCATCTCCATCATGGATATGATTAATGCCTGGTCATATCGCTCGTATCTCTTAAAGGCTGTCGGTGAAAATTCCCCATCTCTCGTACGAGGGACTTTTAATTTAAGTGAGCCAGCACCTGTGATTAACTCACGTTCATAGTAACCATTCCGATACCCTTTGCGATTACTAGTTCTTTCATGAGAGAGAGCATTAATATATTCGTCCCTTTCCTTTTCCATTAATGAATTCAAAATTAAGGCCAGGGAAGATTTTACAGGGGATTCTAGAGAACTATTTTCAACTTTCTCTTTTAGGTCTTCCAAATTTATAGTAATATTAATCTGGGTCATCTTTTCATACCTCCATGTTTTATTTTCTTGGTCGAAAACATTGTAACATGGGTCATGAAAGATGACCTTTCTTTTTACACAATTATATGGACTTTATCTGTTCTTCTTGCTTCAATCGTCCGTGAGTGCTCTTCTCACGGACAAAGTTCCTGTTCTTCTTGCTTCAATCGTCCGTGAGTACTCTTCTCACGGACAAAGTTCCTGTTCTTCTTGCTTCAATTGTCCGTGAGTGCTCCTGTCACGGACAAAGCTCCTGTTCTTCTTGCTTCAATTGTCCGTGAGTGCTCTTCTCACGGACAAAGTTCCTGTTCTTCTTGCTTCAATTGTCCGTGAGCTCCTGTCACGGACAAAAGAAATAAAAACGCTCCTGGAATGTCCGTGACAAGGTTCATAGACAAAAAGAGTGACCCTAAAGAACCTTTATTAGAAAACTTATGCTGGAAACAAAAAAGGTATCCCTCTATTAGAGATACCTTTATAAAAACGAACTATGCTTCTTTTTCCTGCAACGATACCATTACTCGTTAAAATTTGTAAGCTTGCCGGTAAAACAGAGAATAATTCTGGAACAACAGTAACTCCAAGACCCATTCCCACTGGACACGCGATAATCATAGCACCTGTCGATAAATAAAAGCATGACCCTCTCTCTCCGAGATGTCATGCTGTGTCGTAATTCAACAAATCCTCATTATTCAACCACTACTTCTCCAACCATGCCCTCCTTCTCATGGTATCGGCATATCAATTCATACGTGCCGGTCTTTTCGGGCTTTATCGAGATTTTTTTCTCTTCTCCCGGTTGAAGCTCCACATCAATGGCTAGTCTTTTTACAGTAAAGGTATGTTCTTTCATTCCTTTATTCTGAAGCAGTAGAATTGTCGTTTCTTCATTTGGAAGCGTAATTACGTCCGGATTAAAGAAATCATCGTTCAATTCGACCACGACTTCATTATTTGCATTCTGAGCTTCAGTTTCTGCAACTCCATGTAGCGAGCCAAAACTAGAAAGAACCATGATCACCGCAAATACACAAACTAACCTTATTAACGGATTTTTAATAGACATTGGATAATACCTCCTTTCTGCCTGTTAGTTTCTTCAATTTACAGGAAAATATCAAAGAATATTAGAAGTGATATATTCGTCTATATCAGGTATGACTAATTCTAGATTTCATGATTTCACTTTTATTAAACGTTTCCTAAATAACTTTAAAAGGAGAAAGCCATTCTTACGGCTTTCTCCTTTTATGCTTCTACTAAATTATCATTCCTTAGTTCCCGCTTCTCAAATCGACTTTTCACAAGATAAGCCGCACCAATCATTCCTGCATCATTGTCCAATTGTGCGAGCTTCACTTCACAACATTCACTTACCCTAGGAAGGGCATACTTTTTGAATGCTGCTGTTATTTTAGCGAGCAGCGGCTCCCCTGCTTTAGAGAGTCCGCCACCAATTATAATCTGACTAGGATTGATCGTAACTGCCATATTTGCCATCGCCTTACCTAACATATCTGCCATCCGTTCAATAATCCTTTGACTCGCTTCATCTCCGGACGTTGCACAATCAAAAACATCTTTCGCTTCTAACATACCACGTTGGTTATAACGGGCAGCGAGTACACCGTGAGGAGCTTCTTTTATATGATCCATGGCCATGTGCACAATTCCCGTTGCCGAAGCTATTGTTTCCAAACATCCCATTCTTCCGCAATTACAGCGGTATTCGTTTGGCGCAACTAAAATGTGTCCAATTTCACCGGCAGTGCCATTCGTTCCGTTCGAAATCTCTCCATTTGCGATAATTCCGCCACCAACTCCAGTGCCAAGCGTAATAAATATAAGGTTTTCAGCAGAGTTGCCGCTCCCTTTCCAGTTCTCCGCTAATGCTGCTAAATTAGCATCATTTTCTATAAATACAGGTAAACTTGATAATCGGTGAAGTTCTTCTTTCAGATTGAAGTTTTTCCAACCAATATTTACAGCCTCTTCCACGATACCAGTTACTGGATGTATAAAGCCTGGAGCGCCCACACCTATTCCTATTATTTTATTTTCTATTTTGTATTTTGATAAGGTATCCGCTATCGATGCCCAAATATCTTTTACAATTGTCTTTCCTGCATTATCTTTGTTCGTTGGTATTTTCCACTTAACTAAAAATTCTCCCTTATGATTGATTAAGCCGATTTTTACAGTAGTGCCTCCAATATCTATGCCTATCATCAACTCATCCATTTAGACGTACTCCTTATCATGTAAGTTTAGCGGATTGCTTCCTTATGAGTAGGTTACTCCTGAATGATCAAACAACATCTTATTTTATCTGATACACTCGGGCTTCATACGGACGGAAAGTCATCGTATCCAGTGTTTCATGAGCCTCTTGCACCTGATAGTTGCTTAATCGCAATTCCGCCTGCTTCCCTAGTAAATTTTCAGGGAACTCGAAATCGGCAGTACCATCCAATAAGTTTGTTAAAATAACATACTGTTGCTCACCTAACGTACGCACGTAAGCATAAATTTGCTCATGTTCTTCTAAGATAAGTTCATAGCTACCGTATATGAGTGTCTCATTTCCACGGCGCAGCTCGATCAACTTCTTATAATAATGGTAGATGGAATCGGGATTCTCCAGTTCGGCTTCTACATTGATATCCTTCACATTTGGATTTACTTTCATCCATGGTGTTCCCGTTGTAAATCCGCCGTTTTCCTTACTATTCCATTGCATCGGTGTTCGGGAGTTGTCCCGGCCGCTCTTCCAGATGATTTTCATCACCTCTTCATGACTTTTACCGGCTACCCGTTCTTCTTTATAAAGTGTTTTAATTGCAACATCATTATAATCATCAATGGAATCAAACTTGACGTTCGTCATTCCAATCTCTTGCCCTTGATAAATAAACGGTGTTCCTTGCATTAAAAAGTACATGGTTGCAAAGCTTTTTGCCGATTTTTCCCGCAAGTCCGTATCATTTCCCCATGTGGAAACAGAACGAGGCTGATCATGATTTTCTAAGAACAGAGCATTCCAGCCGATACCATCCAGACCTTTTTGCCATTTGCTGAGCGCTTTTTTAAGACCTTGCATATCGAGTCCGCCTGTTGCACTCTTGCCCCAAAGGTCCAAATGTTCAAATTGGAAAATCATATTGAAAAAGCCATTCTCCTCGCCGACCCATGCATCCGCTTGTTGAATTTTGACTCCGTTCGCTTCTCCGACGGTCATAATATCATATTTATCAAATGTTTCTTTTCTTAGTTCCTCCAGGAAAACTTCAATTCCAGGTCGGTTCATATGTCCCTCATACGAAGGAACATATTTTTGATTGTCGGGGTTCGGCATATCCGGAAAACCGGGAACTTTTTTAATATGTGAAATTGCATCGACTCGGAAACCATCGATTCCTTTGTCCAACCACCAATTCACCATTTTATACAAATCGTGGCGAACTTCCGGGTTTTCCCAGTTGAGGTCTGGTTGTTTACTGGCGAATACATGCATGTAATATTCCCCTGTCTTCTCATCGTATTCCCAGACGGACCCTCCAAAGATAGATTCCCAATTATTCGGGGCTTTGCCGTCTATCCCAGGATGCCAAATATAATAATCCCGGTATGGATTGTCCCTTGAAGAACGGGATTCAATGAACCATTCATGCTTATCCGATGTATGGTTAATGACGAGGTCCATAATCAATTTCATACCACGGGCATGTACCTCTTCCAGTAATTCATCAAAATCTTCCATCGTTCCGTATTCGGCTGAAATTCCCTGGTAATCGCTAATATCGTAACCATTATCAATGTTCGGAGATGGATAGATTGGGGAGATCCAAATGACATCAATCCCTAAATCCTGTAAATAATCCAATTTCGAGATGATACCTTGGATATCCCCGACGCCATCTCCATTTGAATCCATAAAACTTCGCGGATAAATTTGATAGGCTACCGCTTCCTTCCACCACTGGCTAGTCATACTTATTTCCTCCTTTAGCTGAACGGTTTGATATAGAACATCAGCTAATTCTTTTCCTGTAAAGCAAGATTATGCCCACCAGATATTAGCGGGGGCCTCTTCCATATTGATAGCTTTCAAGTTTCGAACTGCTGCGCGAAAGCCTTCATCAATAGACATGATTGGATCTTCATGTTCAATGCTCATGACATAATCATAGCCATACGTCCTTAATGCACTAACTATGTTAGACCATTCTTGGATACTATGACCGTACCCAACTGAACGGAAACTCCATGCACGCGTCTGGACATCTGCATATGGCTGCATGTCTGTCAGTCCATACATGTTTACATTATCTTGATCAATAAATGTGTCTTTCGCGTGGAAATGATGAATCGCATTTTCCTTACCTAATATTTTAATCGCTGCAACCGGGTCGATGCCTTGCCACCATAAATGACTTGGGTCCAGATTAGCACCAATTGCCTCGTTCGTTGCATCTCGCAGTTTCAGTAATGTATAAGGTGTATGAACGAGAAAGCCTGCATGAAGTTCCAATCCAACTTTCACCCCATGATCTTTTGCAAATTGAGCTTGCTCTTTCCAATAAGGAATCAATTTTTTCTCCCATTGCCAATTTAAAATATCAGTGTACTCGGTTGGCCATGGTGTCACAGGCCAGTTAGGGTATTTGGAATCTTCATGTGATCCTGGTGTACCGGAAAACGTGTTGACGACTGGTACATCCAGCATTTGCGCAAGTTTCACGGTTTTCACGAACATATCATGGGATTTTTTTGCATGTTCTTTATTTGGGGAAACCGGGTTATCATGGCAGCTGAATGCACTGATCGTTAAGCCCCTTGAATGGACTTTATCGATAAATTCCTTCCGTTTATCCTCATTAGCGAGTAATTCATCCACATCACAATGAGCAGTGCCAGGATTCCCACCAGTACCAATTTCAACTGCTTGCAATCCAGCTTCCTTTACATGATCCAACATTTGTTCAAAAGGTTTTTCATTAAATAATACTGTAAATACGCCTAATTTCATGGATACCGCCTCCAGTTAATTTAATGTTATACTTGATTTGTTTTCACTACTTTTGTAAATCGCTTCAATTATTTTAGTAACAGTTCTGGCTTGCTCGGGTTTGTTCACTAATTCCGCTTCCCCAAGACAGCTTTCAATAAAGTTTTTGGCCTGAAGAAATCCTGCTTTTGCTTGATCATCTTCTACTTTTGCTGTGGTTGTTAGGTATGCTCCGTGTTTCGGCTGATAGAATTCAATTGGAAATACATTCAATCCGCCATTCGAACCGGATATGCTTACATTTGTCGTATCTTCTTTTATATTTGCTGCCCAAGAGCATTCAAATAACATAGAGGCACCATTCTCAAATCGGATATAGGAAGATACATGGTCATCCACATCAAAAGATTCATGATCAAAGTTGCCCCAGTCGTTGAGCTGATTTGGCGTTTTGCTTAATCTGTTATACGTTGTTCCTGTTACTTCTACTGCGTTGGGTTCATCTAATAGCCAAAGTGCTGCATCCAAAAAGTGACAACCCCAATCTATCAGACTTCCTCCGCCTTGTAATTGTTTATTCGTAAATACACCCCAGCCCGGAACTTTCCGGCACCTTAATGCCTGGACCCTTGCTACAAGCGGGTCCCCAACCTCTTTCATCGTTTGTTTTGCCAGCTGAACAGATTCTATGAACCGATAATGATACGCAATGCTTAAACACTTATCCGCTTTCTTTGCTGCTTTGATCATTAAATCGCACTCTTCGGCCGTGATGGCCATCGGTTTTTCACATAAAACATGGACTCCTGCTTCTAATGCCGCGATAGAGATTTCTGCATGGAATTTATTCGGTGTGCAAATTGTCACCGCATCAACGGTGGCGAATAGTTCTTCATAATCGGAAAACACGTAAGGGATATTAAACTTTTCCGCTACTTCTTTTGCTTTTGTAATTTTAAGATCTTGTATTGCGGTAATTTCCACTTTGTCTGATAATGCCTGGTAGGCCGGGATATGACGATCTTGCGCTATCCCACCTACTCCGATGATTCCCATTTTCAATTTCCGCATCCATTTCACTTCTCCAAACTGATAATTCGTTTCGTTTCCACTGATTCCAATGCACCTAGAATCACTTGCAATGATTTCTTACCTTCCTCGCCATCAATTAATGGATTTGTATCATGAAGAATGGATTCGATGAAATGATCGATTGTATGTGAGGTTGTTTGACCTCCATCTTCATTCGATTGAATGCCATCCAACTCATACTTCACTACCTCTCCATTATTGTATTGCACAATAAGGGAGTATTCGGGATCATCCTCAAGCCTTAACGTTGCCTTTTCCCCATAAAGAATCGTTGAATTATCTTCTTTTGCGGTATATGCCCAGCTTGCTGCAAGTGTACCGACGATGCCGCTTGTTGATTTTAAAATTAACGTTGCATTATCATCGACATTGATATTTTCTTTCGCATTCGTTTCGACAAAAGCTCCAACCTCTACGAATTCCTCACCTAACAGATAACGCAGTAAATCCGCTTTATGTACACCAAGGTCACCCATTGCTCCGATAAAGGCCTGATCTTTTTTGAAGAACCAACTGTCCGCTTCGTCTGCACTCCAGCCTTCTGGGCCACCATGTCCAAAACTCGTACGGAAACTATAAATTTTTCCAATTTCACCTTGTTCGATTAATTTCCTTGCTTTTTGATGAGAAGAAACGAAGCGTTGATTATGGCCGATCATGAGTTTCTTATTATTCCTCTCGGCTGCTTCAATCATCTGTTCAGCTTCTTCACGGGAAGTTGCCATCGGTTTTTCACATAAGACATGAGCGCCTGCATTTAGGGCAGCGATACTTACTGGTGCATGTAAATAGTTAGGGAGACAGACGCTCACTGCATCGATATTTTCTGATTCCAGCAATGCTT
This sequence comes from Oceanobacillus sp. Castelsardo, assembly GCF_001659985.1. Lineage (GTDB taxonomy): Bacteria > Bacillota > Bacilli > Bacillales > Amphibacillaceae > Oceanobacillus. The sequence goes on along the minus strand of NZ_LYCS01000006.1, from coordinate 127,044 downwards.
CATAACTTGTATATGCCTTAGCATGATATTTTTCAGCAGTTTCTTTTACTCTTGCTTCATTAATGTCACTCACAGCGACAATCTCCACATGTGGGTTATTGTTGTATTCGATTAAGTGGCGGTGTTTTGCAATACTTCCACAGCCAATGACGGCAACACGAATTTTTGTCATAGGACGATTCCTCCTTCGATTATTTCTCGGCTATTTGTCTAGTGAATCCGCATTTCCATGCGCAGGGGGCCAGTCAATCTTCCATATTCACTCAGACTTATATTCACTTACGGATTCACGGTAAATTACTTTGTGTGGAATGATGATCCGTTTTGCCGGTTCTGATTTATTTACTGTCTTTTCTATTAATGCTTTAGCTGATTGTGCGCCTATTTCATAGATTTGTATATCAATCGTTGTTAATGCAGGACGTGTAATTTCTGATAAATATACATTATTGAAGCTTACTAACGAAATATCCTTTGGAACATGCAATCCCGAATCTTCAAGCATGCTTAAAACACCTAAGCTGATTAAATCATCACTAATTACAATCGCTGTCGGAGGCGTCTCGAGCGCTAATAAACTCTCTACTGCTTCCCGCCCTCCTGATTTCAGAAATTCGGTATGAATCTGATACGCTTCTTTATTTTCTAGTCCAGCTTCATCCAGTGCTGCTTTATAGCCTTCCTCACGGTCAACTGTTACGAATAAATCCCTTGCCCCACCAATAAAAGCGATTTTTTCATGCCCTTGTTCAATAAGATGTTCGGTAATTTCTTTCCCTGCTGAAAAGTTATCATTATCGACATGGGTTGTTTCGCTGATGTTCTCATAGGGCTTTCCAACGATAACAAACGGAAATTCACTTTCCCTAAGGAACTGCGTAACAGGATCATTCATCCGGGAATAAAGTAAGATCATACCGTCGACATAACTGCCATAAACCATACGTTCAACTTCCGCAAGTATTTCTTCCTCTGTTTGTCCGCTGGAAAGCATCATTGTATATTGTTCCTTATGTGTAACAGATCCAATTCCCCGTAATACTTCTGGGAAAAATGGGTTTTGCAATGCTTTGTCAGCAGATGATGGCAAGATAACACCGATTGACTTTGTTGATTTGGCAACTAAGTTTCGTGCATGAATATTCGGATGATAACCTAGCTTTTTCATTGCTTTTCGTACTTTTTTCTTTGTATCAGGACTAATTCTCGGATTATCGGCAATTACCCTAGAAACTGTAGAGGGTGATACACCTGTTACCTTTGCTATGTCTTTAATTGTTACCATTTTCCATTTCACCCCGCTTCTTTAATCGACTGACTTCCCATACTGGGTCTTTATTTTCTGTAGTTGTTTCCTTTCAACGTACTCATCACTGAAGTGAGTATGATAAAACACAGCGAGCAAGATAAAGATTAGAGCCGTTGACTGTGTCATAATAATGACAATAACATCGAATCCTAACAATCCCATAATCATTGCGATTAAAGTTGCTAATCCAAGTGTGTTTACAATTAGATTGACAGATTCTTTATATGTCCCTATTGATGAGGATTGACCTCTCTTCGTTAAATAGATGAAGAATGAAGCACCTATTACAAAAAAGAGCAGGCTTGCAAAGGCGATATTAAAAACAGCAAAGATTAAGCCACCTACAACGATTGCTTTATTCTGGGTAAACCATTGATTAGAAATCGCTGCTTGCAGTTCTTTTTCATTGGTTACTCCAGACAAATTGAAATCCCGAGTATATTTAATGTTTGCAATTGGCTGCCCCGCTTCTTTGATTGTTATGCCTTCCTTTTGGAAGAGGACTGCATTTTCCATTTCCAGCGCTTGCTCCATTTTCTCATCTGATAAATTTCCGCCGATCACGCCAGTTTCTTTCTCTTGATAGAAAGTAGGAGCATGCTCCATTTCTCCTTGAGAGAAAGTTGCATTTTCTAATGAGGTCACGGTTGTGTCATCAATAAGTGCAAACGCATTCGGATACGTTTCATCAATTTCGTAAGTATCCATTTTCGCAAAATCCAGCGACACTGGGATCAAAATCAAACCATTTAAAAAGAAAAACACAATAATGATTTGCAACCAGTTTAATTGATGTCTCCCCGTAAACATGTCGGTAGGCCTGAATATACTTTTAAAGTAATTTAATGGGAATATATCTGTTTTCATCTATACTCACTTCATTTCTATGATTTAAATCGATTATCCTTTTGTTCCGCCTGCAGTTAAACCGGAAACAAAATTCTTTTGTAACATAAAGAATAAGATACTAATCGGTATCGCAATTAAGATTGCCCCTGCAGAGAAGAGTGCTACTTTCTGTTCTTGCGGATTACTAATAAATGTATGTAATCCAATTGCTACAGTGTAATTTTCAGGTGACCGCAATAGGAATTTAGCTAACATGTATTCGCCAAACGGTGTCATAAATGCCCATAATGCTTGAACAGCAATCATCGGTTTTGCCATTGGCAGCACGATTTGTGCGAATATCCTGAAGTGACCAGCACCATCCAGCTTTGCCGATTCATCCAAATCGTATGGTATCGTATCAAAATACCCCTTCATGAGCCATGTATTCATCGGAATACCTCCACCAATGTAAAGGAACATCAAGAACCAACTTTGGTCGAGTGCACCTAACAGCAATGCCATAACGTAGAAAGCAACTAAAGTAGCAGTCGTTGGTATCATCTGTACGAGTAAGAAAAACATCAAGCTTTTCTTACGGCCAATAAAACGGTAACGGCTAAATGTATAACCGGCCAATGTAATAAGTATCACCTGGACAATCATCGTGACAAATGCAATGACCAACGTATTAATATACCATTCGCCATAGAGTGTTTCTGTAAATAATCTCCTGAAGTTATCCAATGTCCATGTCGCATCGAAACTGAGATCAAAGGCGGAGATGTTACCGGCTTTAAACGCGGAGCTTGCTGTTATCAACAAAGGATACAATATAATCACGGATAGGAGTAGTAAAAATGCATACGTGAAAAACTTTGTAAAGAATCGGGAAGATTTTTGTGATCGGAATAAATTACTCATCGTTAATCCTCCATTTCAAATGCTTTTGTCTTTTTAAATACAATCAACGCAATAGTAATGACAAATATCGAAATAAATAATGTTACTGCTGCTGCAATTGAATATTGTGGTGATGTTCCAGTTGTAAGCTTAAATATCCATGATATTAAGATATCCGTTGAACCCGCACCTGCTCCGATACTTCCTGGTCCGCCTTCATTAAAGAGGTAAATCATGTTGAAGTTGTTCAGATTAAAGGTATATTGCGTAATAAACACTGGCGCTGCAATCATTAATATCGTTGGAAGGGTTATATGACGAAAGCGCTGGATTGGACCAGCCCCATCAATTTTTGCTGATTCATATTGTTCTTCTGGAATAGATTGCAAGATTCCCGATACCAGCACATAAATATAAGGGAATCCTAACCAACCTTGAACTAATATAATTGCTATCTTAGTAAAAAAGGGGTTCGTCTTCCATGGTAAAGCTCCCAAATCTATAAAAGGAACAAGCGAATTGATAAACGGAATGACCTGTGAATTTATTGCTCCCAAGCTATCATTAAACATGTTTGAGAAACTCATAATAGTAATGAATGCAGGTACAGCCCACGGGAGTAAGAAAATAATTCCAAATAACCGTTTAAACTTAATAAACTTCTGGTTTAACACAACTGCCGTAAATATACCGATCGCTATTTGTAATGAAGTGGCACCTAGTGTCCAAATTATCGTCCAACCAAGTACAGCTATAAATGTATCACGATACGAGCTGAGGAAGAACATATTGATAAAGTTTTCAAACCCAACCCAATCAATTAAACTAGCTGGAGGTATATGATAAAAGTCATAGTTTGTAAATGAGATAAAGATCGTAACTAAAACCGGGAAGATAATTGCAAAAATCATAACTAGGTAAGCGGGTATTGTAAATAGATAAGGAAAACCATTATGATACACATTCTTCAAAATATCCTTCGCCGTTTTATTTATTTTCTTTTCCTCAACGATTTGTATTGCAACTTTCCTCGCATCATAAATATTAATGGCATAAAATAAGAAAAATATAACTGTCAAAAGTAGTTGCAAGGATCCCTCTATGAGCAAGAATAAAGAATGATCCTCACCTGGTGTTAACCCTAACGTAACCATACCAGTAAACGCAGCAAAACCAAACACAATCATTTCATAAATAAACAAAGCGAATACTACTAGAAAGGCAATGCCTTTAAATGTTTGTTTGTTATAAAACTGACCTATTCCTGGAATGACTGAGAGCCATGTCGCTGTTCTTACCCTCTTCTTCGCGTCCTTTGTACGTTCCACAACAGTGTCACTCCCTTTTTCCAAATGCCCGGCAGAGCCTAATTGGGCCCTGCCGTTACATTGTTTTCCTTATTGATATTTTTGTTCGATATTTTCTTGAATGACTTTTACTGCATCATTCGCTGATTCTTCCGGTGTTTTATTACCAGAAGCAGCATCGAACATTAATGTTTCTGCACCTTTCCAAACTTCAGCCATTTCAGGTATATTCGGCATTGGAACAGAAGTGTTATATTGTTCAATTACCGCGCTTGTTAACTCGTTATCTCCTTGGCTGACTTCTTCTTTTGTGAAATTGTTAGCAGGGATTTCTGCTCGCATATCATATAGTATTTTTTGATTTTCTTCGTTTGTTACATAAGTCAACCATTCTTCTGCCAGCTCTTTATCTTCTGCATAATTACTGATGATCCATGCTTTCCCGCCGGCAAATGGTTGGTAAGCTTCACCATTTGGAAGAGTTGGTATAGCAGATACGCCGTAATTTAGACCTGCTTCATTATAAGTCGCAGCTTGCCAAGGTCCACCGATAATAGCTGCAGTGTTTCCACCCGTGAATTGGGCATCAATGAAATCTCCTGCAGAGGTGGCATCCATCATTCCTTGTGGCCATACATCCTGGAACCATTTTGTCGCATACGCAATTCCTTCAATTGCGCCTGGATCATTCAAGCCAACGTCTGTCGGGTCTGTTCCGTCTTGTCCAAACACATAACCACCATGTCCTGCAAGGAGTCCATATGTGCTATAGAAGTCCAACCAATTTGCTAAGAATACAGTACTCTTACCACTTTCAGAAGCAAATGCAAAACGCTCATCATCTATTAGAGCTTCCAATTCCTCAAAAGTTTCCGGTGCCGCGTCTAGTAAATCTTTATTATAATAAAGGACTAATGCTTCAATAACGAATGGAGCTCCGTAAATTTTCTCTTCAAATGTCACTTGCTTTTCGTCTGTTTCATCATATCTTCCATCTTCAGGGAACGTATATTCCGCTAAATGTCCTTGTTGGCCTAAGTTTCCAACACGGTCATAAGGAGCAATCATAACGTCCGGTGCAAGTCCAGCTGGACCATCTAATGGCAACGCCTCCAACGTGTCGAACATGTCTTTTTCTGAAACCTTAATGGTGACACCATGTTCTTCTTCAAATGCAGGGGCAATTTCCTCTATAAAGCCGATATAATCATCCTCCACCCCAACTTCTAATGTTGCGGATCCTGTACTTTCTCCTCCATCCGTTGAATTGGATGAATCAGCTTTGTCTTCTTTGCCACCACTACAAGCTGCTAAAAACAGAATTGCAACCATAATCATACTTAATGTAAACTTTTTCCAATTCCTTATATTCATTTTACAACCCCTCTTTCACGTTTTGTCGATTAATTCAATCTTTTGCCCCCGAAAGACTACTAAAACGCTTTCTTAAATTACCAAAAAATGATTTTGTTTTAAGTATGATATCTCCTTTCCAATATCGTAGTTTTGAAACTTGCGAAATCGTTTGCACAACCTCTATTAATATATTATACTAAACTCAAGATTTACGCAAACGATTTCATTAAATATTTTTTAGTTTTATATATAAATAGGATAATTCAAATACTATTTTCCCTCGCGTTTTAAGGAGAAAAAGAGACTATCAATTTAGTGTCAAATCTACCTTTATTATTGACAGCCTAATCCGCTTACATTACATTAAATGGAGAACAACTTAAGGGCAATGCTTTGTACAAATGACAACAACCCCGATTTCTAACATTACGGAAATCGGGGTTTCTATTTCAGAAAGGAGAAAATTAAATGCTAAAAGAAGCAATCTACCACCGTCCAAAGAATAACTTCGCATACGCTTATGATAAGGACACATTACATATCGTACTGCAAACGAAAAAGAATGATATGGAGTCTGTTGCACTTCTGTTTGGAGATCCGTATGACTGGAAAGATGAGGTATGGCAAACGCAAACGGTTGAAATGATTAAGTCAGGATCGACCGCCTTATATGATTATTGGTTTATCGCAGTAAAACCTGAGTTCTACCGGATGCGCTATGGATTTCGTTGCATGGATTCTAGTGAAACATGCTATTACACGGAGAGTGGTATTTATTCTGATCCTCCAGCAGATATTTCAAATTACTTCTGCTTCCCGTACTTGAATCAAATCGATGTCTTCCAAGCACCAGACTGGGTTAAGGACACTGTTTGGTATCAAATTTTTCCAGAACGATTTGGAAACGGGGACCCATCATTAAATCCGAAGGGAACTTTACCATGGGGGTCAGCTGCACCGACTGCTACAAACTTCTTTGGCGGTGATTTTCAAGGCGTTATCGATCACTTGGATTATCTTGTTGATTTAGGAATTAATGGTATCTATTTCACGCCTATTTTTAAAGCGTATTCCAATCATAAATATGACACGATTGATTACATGGAAATTGATCCGCAATTTGGGGATAAGGAAACTTTCCGCCGTCTCGTGCGGGAATGTCATCAGCGGGGAATTCGTGTCATGCTTGATGCGGTATTTAATCATAGCGGCTATTATTTCCCTCCATTTCAAGATGTACTGGATAAACAAGAGAAATCAGCTTATACGGAGTGGTTCCACCTTCGAGAATTCCCTGTAAAACCAGAGCCAGTACCAAATTATCATGCGTTTGGCTTTGCTGGATCCATGCCGAAGCTCAATACGGAAAATCAGGAAGTGAAAGCCTACTTACTAAAAGTTGCCCGCTACTGGATCGAGGAATTTGATATCGACGGGTGGCGTTTAGATGTCGCGAATGAAGTCGATCATCAGTTTTGGAGAGATTTTAGAAAAGAAGTGAAAGCAGTGAAACCGGACGCTTATATATTAGGAGAAATTTGGCATGATTCAATGCCTTGGCTTGGCGGCGACCAATTCGATGCTGTCATGAATTATCCGTTTACAAATAGTGCAATCGATTTCTTTGCAAAAAATGAGCGATCTCCTGAAGACTTTACGAATTCCATTACCAATGTATTGCATATGTATCCAGCGAATGTGAATGAAGTTGCATTTAATTTGCTTGATAGCCACGACACACCGCGGATTTTGACATTAGCAGATGGCGAGATGGATCGTGTGAAACTTCTATATCTCTTTCAACTTTCTTTCATTGGTACACCTTGTATCTATTATGGGGATGAAATTGGGATGGAAGGCGGTCAAGATCCGGGTTGCCGCGCATGTATGGTATGGGACGAAACGAAGCAGAATCGAGAGTTGTTTACGTATGTTAAAAATCTGATTGCAATGCGAAAAACAATTCCTGCTTTTGGAAATGATGGTACGTTCCAAATCGTTATGTACGATAATGAAACAAATACATTGGTCTATCAAAAGCAAGCAGATAACCGGCGTATCCTTTTTGTAATAAATAATAGTACGGAGGAACAGACGTTAGGTTTACCAGATTTTCCTGAAAAATATTGTAGCGAACTAGTAGTTGGAACTAGTATAGATACAGTCTATTCACGAAAGCCGATTCAACTGACAGCGTCAGATAAGATAAAAGTCTCTACTTTAGGATTTCGCATTTTTGAGTATAGTAATGAATAGATTCACTTTCTAAATATATACCTAAGGACAGTTCTTGTTAAAAAATCACAAGAACTGTCCTGTCATCAAAGATCACGGACATAAAGAGAAACAAAAAAAAGATACCCCCGCATGGAGATACCTTTATAAAAACGAACTATGCTTCTTTTTCCTGCAAAATAGGGACAGGATTATTTTCTACTTTTTTCTCTGGTTTCATATTAAAAATAATGTTTAAAACAATAGCAGTTACACTTCCTGCAACAATACCATTACTCGTTAAAATTTGTAAGCTTGCCGGTAAAACAGAGAATAATTCTGGAACAACAGTTACTCCAAAACCCATTCCCACCGAACACGCGATAATCATAGAGTTCTCAGACGAATCCCCCATTACTTTTCCAAGCATTTTAATCCCTTGTGAAATAACCATACCAAACATAGCAAGCATAGCGCCACCTAATACGGATGTTGGGACGATGGTTGTTAAGGCTGCAATTTTAGGAACCAACCCTAATACAATTAAAATAATACCTGCAACCAAGATAACTTTACGTTTTTTCACGCCTGTCAATTGAACCAATCCTACGTTTTGCGAGAATGCTGTATATTGAAATCCATTAAATACTCCACCTAAAAACACAGCAAGACCTTCTGCACGATAACCCTTTGCTAAATCTTTTTCGGTTAACTTTTTGTCTGTTATATCACTTAGTGCAAAATAAACACCTGTGGATTCTACTAATGATACCATTGCAACAAGACACATCGTAATGATTGCTGAGACTTCAAAAGTAGGCATCCCGAAATAGAAAGGATGGGGCATATGCAAATAAGACGCATCTGCAACCGCACTAAAATCGACTTTCCCCATAAAACCAGCAACGATTGTACCGATGACTAAGCCAATTAAAATGGAAATAGAACGAATAAATCCTTTTGCAAAACGATACATAAGGATGATAAAAGCCAACGTACCAAAACCTAACAATAGATTAATAGAAGAACCAAAATCACTTGCACCTTGACCACCAGCCAAGTTATTAATGGCTACTGGAATTAAAGTTAGTCCAATAATGGTTACGACACTACCTGTTACAACCGGAGGGAAAAATCGAACAAGTTTTCCAAAAACGGTACTAATAAGAATAATGAATAAACCGGAACAAATAATTGCCCCGTAAATAGCAGTGATGCCAAATTCTCCACCAATAGCAATTATTGGACCTACTGCTGTAAATGTACATCCAAGTACAACTGGCAAGCCAATTCCAAAGAAACGATTACTTATTACTTGTAGGATAGTTGCAACCCCACACATAAATATATCGATAGCAACTAAATATGTTAACTGTTCTGTCGTTAGACCAAGGGCACCACCGATAATAAGCGGAACTAATATGGCACCTGCATACATTGCTAATACATGCTGAAGACTTAACGCTGTTGTTTTCATATTATTTTTCCTCCTTAAAGGTGACTTCTCCATCCACCAAAGAATCGATAATAGCTAACGACTCCACTCGAATACCACGTCCTTCTAACAGTTCTCTACCCGTTTGGAATCCTTTTTCAATCACAATCCCAATTCCAACTAATGTCGCTCCAGACTGCTCCACAATATCAGTAAGTCCTAGAGCAGCTTGGCCATTCGCTAAAAAGTCATCAATTACAAGTACTTTATCCTCTTTTGAAATGTATTGTTTGGAAACAGATATTTCATTCGATTCTTTTTTTGTAAAAGAATATACTTCTGCTGAATATAAGCCATCAACTAATGTTAAAGATTTACGCTTTCTCGCAAAAACTGTTTTCACACTTAGCTCTAAAGCTGTCATTACAGAAGGAGCAATACCAGAAGACTCTAATGTTAATACTTTAGTGATTCCAGCATCTTTAAATCGTTGAGCAAACTCCTGTCCAATTAGTTGCATTAACACTGGATCAATTTGATGGTTTAAAAATGAATCCACTTTTAGTACAGATTCCGATAATACTTTTCCCTCTTCAAGGATTTTTTGTTCTAATGCCTTCATAAAGATCTCCTTCCAATTGAAATAAATAAAAAAAGCTTAAGAAATACTCCTTTCTATGAAGAAGCATATTCTCAAGCTTAAAAGTTTGAAATTTACAGTAATCCCTAAAAGTGATTACCCTCTGCTTTTTCATAGTCGGTTAATTTACGGTAAACCGGTAGAAACTTGCAAGCCATATCCTTGCTATTATATGAAAAAAATGTATTAAGTTTTCAGATTTGTTTCCAGTATAACACGGATTTCCCGAATTACAACCCATAAAATGAAGTAAAATGTTTCTAATAATTTGCATTCCATCATGAAAAGGGATACATTTCGACTTTAAAGTTTGGATTTTAAGAGTAAATGTATTTAAAAATGTAAAAGGTCAGTATTCAACATGAATACTGACCTTAGATTATACACCTATGTAGTACAGCCACATTTGCCGTATTTGTTATAATAAAAAGTTTTAAACCACCACTTCGCCAAGTGGGTGTTCGCAGAAATCTTCCTGCCCTCCGTTACATGACGGCCCGGCATTAGGATTCCGATGTAAAACTCCCTATTACCATATTAGAGGTTAAAACTTTAATTAAATACGCACAATGTAGCTTGTACTTATATACTACACGTTCTCATAACAAATGGCAATAGTAAAATATTCCTATCAGAGGATATTCAAAAGTTCCGGAAAAAATAATACTTCAAATGTCTCCGTCGACTTGCTCATCAGTCCTTTTCATCCTCAATATTACACTAACACTAAAATAAGATCTCAAACACCTCTGTTAACTGTTGAACTCTCTCATCATTTTGTACATTCTTCGCGTAGTTCAATTCATTTTCCAACACATTATCTAAGTATGCAACTTCCGCCTCTTCTAAGTCATCTACGAATTCTTTTTCACTTTTATAGTGATTCTGTTCTATTTTTCTTATAATATGCTGACAAACTTCATTTTCACTATAATTGGATAAAGATTCTCGTAGATATTTTAGTGTATTATCTATGATCATTCACCTCTTACTTAGATCTTCGTATTTTTCTTCTTTGCACGTTGCTCTAATTGTGACTTTGGCTGCTGATCAGCAACATCTTCTGTTAAACCTTGTGGATTCACACTTGAGTTGACTCTTTTGTTTCTTGATTTTTTATCTGTCATGATTAACACCTCCAGTCATATTGTTTCTAAAATTTATCAATATATCCTAAAAAAGTGAAAAGAGCGAAACAAAATTGTTTCGCTCCCGTATCTATTGTGTAGCAATGTCCTCATATTGTTCACGTAATGAACGTTTTAGTATTTTTCCACTTGGATTTTTTGGTAATTCATTTGCAATGGCTATATATTTCGGTATTTTAAACTTGGATAAATTTTTCCTACAATAATCTAATACTTCTTCTTTCGTTAATGTTTTTCCATCTTTCGGTACAATAATAGCAGTAATTGCTTCTATCCAATATGCATCTGGGACTCCAATAACTGCAACTTCTGATACTCCATCCAATTGATAAATAGTCTCTTCTACTTCTCTACTGGAAACATTAACACCACCAGTATTTATCATATCCTTTTTCCGATCAACAATGGTAATGTATCCATCTTCATCCTTCACACCTAAGTCCCCACTATGAAACCATCCATTACGAAATGCTTCTGCGGTCTTTTCCGGGTTATGTAAATACCCTTTCATTGCATGTGGTGTTCGATGTACAATTTCTCCTATTTCGCCTTCAGCCACTTCTTGATCATTCTCATCTACTATTTTAGTCTGGCAGTTTAAAATCGCTTTCCCAGCTGACCCAAGTTTTCTTAATTGATCTTCAGGTCCAAGAACAGTGACTAATGGAGCTACTTCCGTTTGGCCATAACAATTCCAAAGTCGCATGTTAGGAAGTCGTTCACTTAATTCTTTTATCACTTCGCGCGGCATAATGGCTGCTCCATAATAACCTTTTCGTAAAGAAGATAAATCAAACTTCCCAAAATCAGGATGACGTAATAATCCAATCCACACAGTCGGCGGGCAGAATAAGGATGTTACTTTTTTCTTCTCAATTGTTTTGAGAATGGCTTCAGGTGTTGCTGAACCAAGAATAACCCCGCTTGATCCCACATAAACACTTGGCCCCAAAAAGACATGGAGCTGTGCACTGTGATAAAGCGGTAAGGCATGAATCACCACATCGTCCGTTTCAATTTTTGCATCTATAATCGTGCTCATATACTCACTAATAATACTTTTATGGGTTAACATAACGCCCTTTGGCTTAGATTCTGTTCCACTCGTATACAATACGTGAGCTAGGTCATCATCATCAATATCTGCTTCAATTATTTCTATAGGTCTACCATCTCTTACCTCAGACAACATATTCCACGAGGCAAGTTCTTTTTTATTATTTTCGGTGATATCCATTAAATAACGATACTCGATTGCTAAATTACCCGCCGCTTTATCTAACGAATGAGCAAACTCTTCAGACGCAATTAATCCTGTTACGTTTGCATGTTCTAATATATACTGCAAATCATCTACTGTTAGCATATAGTTAATGGGAATCATTACCGCACCAATACGGGCTAAAGCAAAGTTAACAATGACAAAATCTAAACTATTTTTGGATAACACACTAATCATGTCACCTTTTTTCATTCCAGCTTCAATAAATGCATGAGCAGTTTGGTTTACTAAGTTATCCAATTGTTCATATGTTAATTCTCTATCATTGTATGTTATCGCCTTTTTTGTCGGATAACGATCTTTCGTACGTTCCAATAAATCACCAAGTGTATTTCTTCGAGCACGCCTAACCATTTGGTCTAATTTAGTTTGTGTATGGACATTCATCTCTTCACCCCTAAAAGAAAATAGATGTAAGTTATTTAATGAATTTTCTACCTTTTATATTAATTCAGAAATATGAATTATTCAATATAAAAAGCACAACTATTTCGTTGCGCTTCATCTTATGTATTCACTTTCATAATATCCCAATTTGTTACAATGCCAACTAGCGATTCAGTAGGGGCACCATTTTCCGTAATAAGAATAGCTTCTAATCGATGTCCATTTCCAATTTGTTCTTTAAACAAATCAACCGCTTCATATAGGGAACTGTTTCCAGAAATAAACTTATAATTTTCATTATCTTCATATTGCAATACATCCGATAATGTTTTTTCTATCAAAATGTCATTGCCATCATACACTTCATTCGCAAGCCAGTTTGTTATTCCTTTTTGAGTTATTAATCCTAAAAACTCTTTCCCATTATAAATTGGAAACTTCGTGAATTCTCTTTCCCGAATAACTTCTAATAAAGTTAACACTTTTTCATTAGCTTGAAGGGTATATACCTTTCGAGCAAAATAAGAATATACTATTTTCGGTTTCGTAAGTTCTTCTTCTATTTTTATAATGCTCTCTACTATTGAATCATGTGGTTCAGCGATGACATAAGATACATCCGTCCGATTATGAACGATTGCATTCCTTAATTCAGCAAATTCCAACAAGTCATCCTTATAGCGTTTAATTAACGGATTAGACTTTTGCAAAATTCTAACCGCCCTAGAAAACCCGAATTCTTTACGAGTTAATGATGATTTTAATTCCTTATCAATACGATTAAAAGAAGCTAAAAACACATCAGAATTCTTCATATATATTTCCACCTTATTCTTCGTATCTTGCCTTAAATAACACTTTCCCGTTTATCTCTTTTCTTTCTACCCTTTTCATATTTTCTAAATAAATGAACCTTGTTAAAACCGCCATGAATGCACTTAAGTTAATAATAATGTTCATCGTACCATAAATTTCTTCACATACTTGTCTTATGGTCTTATATTCATCTTTTACAGTATCAAATACCTCTTCAAGTCGCATTTCATGTCTAACTTGCAATTCCTCTACACGTTTTTGAAAATGATAAATAGGTTCCCCATGTCCTGTCAAAGCAATACTTGGCGCATAACCTTTAATTATTTCCAATGATTGGAAATAGTCTTGTAATGGATTTTCCTCTTCACCACCCCATATACCAACTACTGGAGAAACATCTTTTAATACATGATCACCAACGATTAAAACATTCTTATCTTTATTATAAAAACAAAAATGATCATAAGCGTGACCTGGAGTCCATATTGTTTCATATAAATCATCACCTAGTTTAATTTGCTGGTGGTTTTCAAACGTTTCGTCTGGTTGAAAATCAAAAATCGACTTATCTTCAAAATAAAAATCAGGAAGTTCAGGACCATCATATTTTTTAATATATGCCTTTACTTCTTCTAAATCCTGATTTAATTCATTCTCCATTACTTTAATACCTATTTTGGGTATAACCACAGGAACGCCATGTGTTTCTCCAAACCAACGAGCTAGACCTACATGATCTTCATGTGTATGCGTTATAACTACCTTTTCTACCTTTATACCTGTATCTAATACATCTTTCCATATTTCAATAGCTTCATCTAAGTTAGCACCTGGATCGATTACAGTATAACCATTTTCTCCTTCGATTAAATAACTATTTACATCTCCCATCCCCATTGGAAATGTGACAACTAATCTTTGTATTCCTTCCGTTACCTCTGTTAACATAATTTTACCCCTTCTGCTCTTTACATTGTTATTTCCTTTTTCCATTCTGTGAATTCATTCAATACCTTTTCATTTATCTCATATCCAATTCCTGGTTTATTCGGAACCTCAATCATACCTTTTTTCACAATTACTTCAGGTGTGATAATATCCTTTTCCCAATAATTCCCGGAACCAGCTGTATCTCCCGGAAGAACAAATTGTGGCAAGGTGGTTAACGCAATATTATGGGCTCGTCCTATACCCGCTTCAAGCATTCCACCACACCAAACTTCCATCTGATGTTCTTGGCAAAAGTCATGGATTCTTTTAGCCTCTGTTAACCCACCAACTCTCCCTATTTTTATATTAATAATTTTACAGCTTCCTAATTCATATGCTCTTCTTACATCTTCTACAGAATGTATGCTTTCATCTAAGCAAATCGGTGTATTGATTTCCTTTTGCAATTTAGCATGTTCAATAATATCATCATGTGCCAAAGGTTGTTCTATCATCATAAGATTTAAGTCGTCTAACTTTTTCAAATGATTGATATCCTCTAAACTATATGCTGAATTTGCATCTGCCATAATTGCTGTATTCGGAAAATAGGAGCGCACTTCTCGCAGAACTTCAATATCTGCTCCTGGTTTAATTTTTAATTTTATTCGCTTATACCCTATTTGAAGTGCATCTTCTATTCTTTCTATCAATTCTTTCATAGTCGGCTGAATCCCAATACTAATTCCAACTTCTATTTCCTGTTTTTCTCCACCAAGTGCTTTACTTAATGAAGTATTTTCTCGTTTTGCATATAAGTCCCATATTGCCCCTTCAATCGCTGCTTTAGCCATATTATTTCTTCTTATAGACTGAAATGCTTTAGAAACATCGTCTGGATGATTAACGCTACTACCCCTCAAAATGGGAATCAAGAAATCCTCTAACATATGTTGTGTCGTTTTCACCGTTTCTTCTGTATACCAAGGTTGGGCAAACGCAACTGATTCTCCGTAGCCACAGTTTCCTTCCCCATCATATACCTCTATTACAAAAAACTCCTTATCTTGAGTCGTTCCAAAACTCGTTACAAAAGGGTCTTTCAACCGCATGTTTAATTTTCTTAGGACTATTTTCTTTAATGGTATCGTCATTATAACGTCCTCCTGAAACGTATTCATTACTTCTATTATAGAATATAACGCATAAAGTTCTCCAGTTATTGCCTACTTATCAGGTACTTCTATCTGTGTTACTATGAAATATAGATTGATAATTTAAAAGTTAAGGAGTGATAAAATGGTAAAAGAAATGAACGTAGAAAGTTTTAACCTTGATCATACTAAAGTTCAAGCACCATACATTCGCTTAGCAGGAATTACAGAAGGTGTAAATGGGGATATCATTCATAAATATGATCTTCGTTTCAAACAACCTAACAAAGCACATATGGAAATGCCTGCTTTACATTCATTAGAGCATTTAATGGCTGAATTAATTAGAAACCACCATAGTACAATTGTGGATTTAAGCCCAATGGGTTGCCAAACTGGTTTTTATCTCACTGTTTTAAATGATGATAATTTTGATAGAATTTTAGATACCATTGAAAAAACATTAGAAGATGTTTTAAAGGCTGAAGAAGTACCAGCATGTAATGAGGTACAATGCGGCTGGGCTGCAAGTCACAGCTTAGATGGTGCGAAAGAATTAGCTCGTGAAATGCTAGCAAAAAGAAATGAATGGAAAGATGTTTTTGGAGAGTAAATAAATCTTTTAAGGCATAGTAGTGCACCCCTAAAGCTGTGTGAAATTCTAGCTTTTGGGGTGTTTTTACAAATGTAATTCAATCTTTATTCGGGCCAAACACACGTTTTTCGATTGAAGATTCTCTCCCCTCCAACCGTTTCGATAATGTTTGTTTCCAATTTGGTGCCAAAAATTCACAGGAAGCAAGCTCTTCCGCCAATTGTAAATCAGATTTTTTTACATACATCACGTCATTGCATTTTGAAATCGTCCATTCAGGATAAGGTCGCTCTAACAGTATAAGATTTTGTTTTTCTTGAACAAACCCTTCCTTTAAGACCCGAAAGTACCATCCCGTTCTTCCTGTATTCTGGATTCGTAACGCAAAATCTATAATTTTAAAGCGACGAGCTGGTTTCCAACAAGGTCGACGAGGTTGAGATACCTGAATGATTGCATCGCCAAATCGATAAGTATCTCCTATACAAACCGTTTCCTCATCCAAATAATCTAGTGCGATATTTTCACCCATTGCCCCAATTCCAATATTTATATCGAGTTCCACTTTCCATGCATCATAATGTTTTGTTGAATAGGCAAAAACAGCCTTTTCCGGTCCTCCATGATTTTTCTTATCCGCTACTTCATCCCCTGTTAACCCGTTTTTACTAAGCCATTTTTCATCGTTAACACTGTTCTTATATATTCCACTTTCCCACTCACGTTCCAGCGGATTTTTGGCCCCGGGCTTGCCTAATTGTTTTACTATCCCTACTAGTAAATTTTGGACGTAAGGACTACCCATCATAATCACCCCTTCTTATCGAAATACAAAACTCGGCATTCGCAATCAAGATTTGCGAATGCCTTAATTGTACCTTTACTGGAACTTGCTTACCTGAAAAAACTATGACTCATCCCCGTCACGTTTTTTTGGTAACCTTCCCGCTTTTTTCACTTGTTCTCGTAACAAATACTCGATGTGACTGTTAACACTGCGAAATTCATCGTTTGCCCATGATTCTATCATTTTATATAATGTTGGATCGATTCGTAAAGGAAAATTCTTCTTTTTAGCCATAATAGCCCTACTTTATTGGTATAATGATCCACTATTGATTACTGGTTGTGCACCATGGTCTGAAACGATGGAAACGAGTAAATTATTTATCATAGCGACTTTACGTTCCTCATCTAAATCGACAATTCCTTCCTTTTCTAACCTTTGAATCGCATCTTCTACCATTCCCACTGCTCCATCCACAATTTGCTTACGTGCAGCAATGATAGCACTTGCTTGTTGACGTTGAAGCATCGCCTGAGCAATTTCCGTAGAGTAAGCCAGGTGCGTTAGCCTTGCTTCAATCACTTCTACACCCGCAACTTTTAATCTATCTTGTAATTCAACTAATAATTCCTGTGATACTTCTTCTGCATTTCCACGTAGCGAAAGATCGTTGTTTTCATAAGAATCATAAGGATATTTCGTCGCAACCGTTCTAATTGCTGTTTCACTTTGAATCTCTACAAATTTTTCATATTGATCCACATCGAATACAGCCTTTGCTGCATCAACCACTTTAAATACGATAACTGCTGCAATTTCTATCGGATTCCCGTTAACGTCATTTACCTTCAGTCTATTACTATTAAAGTTTCTAACGCGAAGTGAAATGGTTCTTCTTACCGTAAATGGTATTGTAAGAGCAATTCCTTCTTGCCTAATGGTTCCCATATACTTTCCTAGAAAAATAACGACGACCGATTGATTAGGCTGCACCAATGTAATTCCAGTAGCTAGTGTAATAGCAAGTACAATTAAAATCCCGCCAAGTACAAATCCTTGTTCTAAAATACTAAATACCGCTCCAGCTAAAAGTATAGCAATGATTAAGATTCCTAAAAAGCCATTTAATCTCCACGCTTGTTTTTCTCTTATTCTATCCAAGATACCAATCCCTTCATTTCATTTTCATATTATTATGATATCATAGTTAAGAGTATTCTGTAAATTGAAACCACATCTCGGTAGAAAATATTTCATTATAAAAATACAAAAGCCATCACGAGTGTGACAGCTTTTGTAGATTACTTTCTAATTTGACCATTACCATTTATGAAAAATTTACTTGATGTTAAAGCCGGTAACCCCATTGGTCCTCTTGCATGAAGTTTTTGTGTACTAATTCCGATTTCAGCTCCATAGCCAAATTCAAATCCATCCGTAAATCTAGTAGAAGCATTGTGATAAACAGCAGCAGCATCTACACCATTTTGGAAAATCTGTGCATTTCGTTCATCCTCAGTAATAATAGCTTCAGAGTGTCTTGTCCCATATTTATTAATATGAGTAACAGCAGCAGTAACGTTATCAACTAACTTCACACTGATTATTAAACCTAAATATTCTGTAGCCCAATCCTCTTCCGTTGCAAGTTTCGCTTCAGGGAACGCATCGCATACTGCTTCATCCCCATATATTTCTACTTGATTTTCTTTTAATTTATTTAGAAGGTTGACACCATTTTTCTTAAACCAAACTGGATGAATAAGAAGGGATTCTATCGCATTACATACAGATGGTCGTTGTAATTTGGCATTTAACACCATTTCCTCAGCCATTGATTCTTTCGCGGACTCGTCAATAAAGATATGACAATTTCCTGCACCTGTTTCAATAACTGGAACGGTTGATTCTCGTACGACTGTGTCAATTAAATTTTTCCCACCTCTTGGGATTAGAACGTCTAAGTATTCATTTAAACGGAAAAGTTCCTTAGCTGTTTCCCTACTCGTATCTTCTATTAATTGAACAGCATCTACTGGAACAGGACTTTTTTCCAATGCTTTATGAATGGATTTCATTATTGCAATGTTAGAATACTTGGCAGAGGAACTTCCTCTTAATATAACTGCATTACCCGTTTTCAATGTTAGTGCCGCTGCATCAATGGTGACATTCGGCCTCGCTTCATAAATCATTCCTACTACCCCGATAGGAACTCTTTTTCTTTCAATATATAAGCCATTTTCTTTTTCTATCGTTTCCAACGTTTCACCAATTGGATCTTTTAATTCAATAACCTGTGTAATCCCTTCTGCCATTCCCGCGATTCGACCTTCATCAAGAAAAATTCTATCTAATACAGCTTCCGTTAGGCCCTTTTCTCTGCCATCTTGTATATCTTTCTTATTTTCCTCCAAAATCATATCTTGGTCTGCAACGATTTGCTCAGCAATTAAGGCCAATGCCTCATTTTTTTCCTCTGTTGTTAATACTGTCATTTGATAACTTGCATCTTGCGCCTTTTTCCCCTTAAATTGTACTTCACTCATTCGATTACCTCCCCAATTTTATTTAAAACAACCCACTGGTCGCGATGTATCACTTCAATTGCCGGAATCCGAGTCGCTTCTTCTTCCCTACGTAATTCCATCCTTTTATTTAATTCACTAGAAGAACATTTCACTTGACCTTTTCCGAGGAGACCGTTTTTACTTAAAACTTCAACAACGTCTCCCTTTTCAAACATACCCTGAACTTTAAACACACCAGGTGAAAGCAAACTGCGGCCATGATATAGAATCGCCTCTTCTGCTCCCTGGTCAACATACACTTTCCCAGAGGATTCAGAATGTAAACCAATCCACTGTTTATTTGTATTTACCCAAGTTAGTTCCTTATTGCCTATATATGTTCCATTTCCTTTTCCACTTAATACGTCAAGTAATTTACTTTTTCCTTCCCCTTGACCAATGAAAACAGGAACTCCTAAAGAAAGAGCAGTCCTTGCTGCTAGTAATTTTGATTTCATTCCCCCGGTACCAACTTTAGAACCCCTTGAATCTACCGCTTGAAACATCTCATCATCTACAGTATCTAAATAATCAAATTTTTTTGCAGCTGGATTCGTCCTTGGATTTCCATCATAGATTCCATTTATATCGGTTAAAATAATCAGTCTATCTGCATGAACAAAGCCACTTACTAAAGCAGATAGCATATCATTATCACCAAAAGTTAACTCATCAATGGATACCGTATCATTCTCATTAATAATTGGCAAAACTCCTCGATCCAACAGTTCACTTAAGGTAGCGAATGCATTTCGATACCGTTCTCTATTAGAAAAGTCTGAACGGGTTAATAAAATTAAAGCAGCAGTAACATCATATTCATGGAATTTATCCAAATAGGTTTGAATAAGTAAACTTTGACCAACTGCAGCTGCAGCTTGTTTTCCTTTTATCGTTACTGGACGCGAAGAATAACCCAACCTTTTAAAACCCGCCGCTACAGCACCAGATGAAACCAAAATGACTTCATGGTTGTTCTCTCTTAATGCAGCTATCGCATGTACATGGTCTTCTAATTTCTTATGATCGATTTCTCCTTGTTCATTCGTTAATGAACTACTCCCGATTTTAACCACAATTCGTTCCTTTGCCATTTATCTCTGCTCCTGTTTATTATGATGATTTCGAAAACTCTAATTCAAATCTTAAATAGTAAAAAGAGCCCAATCATCCTTCCTATTTAAAAGGACGAAAGAGCTCTACTTCCGCGGTACCACCATTTTTGGATGTTCAACCATCCCACTTTTCTTCAAATAACGCTGAAGAGACGCCAATGTTTTCACAAAGGACTGACGAAGGTAGGTTCAGTGGGTTGCCTGTGGTGGAATCTCTCAGCTACTAATTCCACTCTCTGACACTGCAATGTTCACTTACTAGTCCTTCCTAAACGTTCTAATCTATTAACATTATTATGGATAGAAACCGAATATATGTCAATAGTTAAACACTGGGAAGAAAATGTTATAATGTGACAAAAGGGGAGAATCTATATGTGTCTAATAAACTTTCATTTTCATGATCATCCTAATTACAAATTGATTGTTGCGGCAAATCGGGATGAATTTTATCAGCGTCCAACTGCACCTGCATCCTATTGGAAAGATGACCCTAATATTTTAGCTGGGCGAGACTTACTACAGATGGGAACTTGGTTTGGCATAACAAGAGGAGGGCGTTTCGCTGCATTAACTAATTATCGTGATCCAGATTTACCGGAAACAGGGGACTTTTCGCGAGGAGAAGTAGTCCGTTCCTTTTTAGCAGGCGAACAATCTCCTAATGAATTTTTACAATCATTAAAAAAAAATAAAGAGAAATATGCAGGCTTCAATGTCCTCATCGGCAATGGTGATGAATTATATCATTACAACAATATTTTAGATGAAACAAATGAAATCACCCCTGGTACACATGGATTGAGCAATGCTACATTAGATACTCCATGGCCTAAAGTAGAAAAAGGGAAGCAAATGTTACAGGATTATGTAACCAATCATAAAAAAATGGAAGCAAATGAATTATTCCGTATTACATCCAATTCTGAGCAAGCAAACGATGAGGATTTACCGAATACAGGAGTAGGAATGGAGTTAGAGAGAATCCTATCCTCTCTATTCATCACATCCCCTGATTACGGAACAAGATCTTCTACTGTTTTATTAATTGATAAAGAAAATAACGTAACTTTTAATGAACGTACATATGAGAACGGAAAATTCCAAAGAGAAAAACAATATAGATTTTCAATCGATTAAGAAACAACTGAAAACACTTAATAATAAAAGAAAGGATGAAAACTATTATTCATCCTTTCTTTTAAATATCGATTTTTTTATAAAATAAATGATTAATCCTATTACAGCATAAATAAAAAACAAGACCATAAATCCCCATAAACCAATAACAGCATCAGCGAATTCCATATTACCTCGATTCGTTATTGCTTGTTGCAGTTCAATCGCAAACACTAAAACAATCATTCCAGTAAACGTATATATAAAAGATAAAATCGTGGTACTCCACTTTAATCTTTCAATTAATTTAAAGAAAAAATGCACGACTAAGAATGTAACCATGCCGATAATTCCCATAACCCAGAAATGTAATTCTTTATCTGTCATACCGCTAAAAAGAAAAGTCAGTATGTCATGTATTTCATTAACAACATCTGCCAGAATAATGACTATTTCTCTCATCTTAACTATCAACTCTCCTTTGTATGTTCATTTTACAAGAGTTATAGATTGTATAAAAAGAAAGAGGGTAGGCTAGATGCCTACCCTCTCTCTCTCTTTAGTTAGTGGGACATGTAGGGATCGAACCTACGACCCGCTGATTAAGAGTCAGCTGCTCTACCAACTGAGCTAATGTCCCGTATTCCCTGTCGACTTAACTATTGTAACAAATAGGAATACAGAATGCAAGACCTTTTTTAAAAAAACTTAAAATCGACATTAGGCTTAATGAATATCTTAGAAAATACCATTATTCCCACTCGGCAAGGGTTGCTTTTAAATTTAATAGTTCATCTTTAGTTAGGGTAATTCCTTTTCCCATTTTTTCTTTATTTGGTGCCCAGTCTCTAAGATCGTATTTCGGTTCTCTACCGTTCCAACTAATCAAATTCAACTCTTTCGTCCACCCTTTTGGTGATTCAGAAATCACTGCGATTGTTTCAATAATATCGTATTTAATTTCTGCCATGGTATTAGCTCCCTTTTACACATATTTATTATTGAGTTTTTTACTCTCATAAAAATTATATCAAAATATATACCGGAACCAAAATTCTCTCATGTTCACATAAAATTTCCAATAATAAATTTTCCATAAAAATAGCAGCCCGAAGCTACGGACTGCTTCCTTATATTTTTAAAACTTTTCATAAGAAACAATACTTTCTCTTGGCACATGTTTTTTTGGTTTTGGTGTTTCTTTCGGATAGCCTATTCCTAACACCGCAACAATCCGCTGTTCCTCGGGGATGTTTAATAAATCTCGAACATGTTGTTCCCTTTTCCTTGACTCTTCTTCATCCTCTGAATGATAAACCGCTCCAAAGGCAGAACCTAGGCCTTCCTCCACTGCTTGCAACCATATAAAAGCACATGCAATGGATGCATCTTGTAACCAATATTTACTCACGGAAGGATTTGCAGTAACAACAATTGCTGCCGGGGCTTCCTTTTGCCATTTCATATATGGAGTCGTAACGGATAATTTATCTAGCATATCGCGTTGCTTCACAACAATTAAATGTTTCGAAGGTAAATTGTTACCAGTTGGTGCATAGTAACCTGCGTCCACTACTTTCTCAAGTTTGTCGTCAGCAATCAACTTATCACTATATTTCGTAATCTCTCTTCTTTCTTGTATCGCTTTAAATACGTCCACTATAATCCCTCCCAGCTATATTGTAACATATGCTAATCATCCATTAATTCAAAAAATTTAAAACCCAAATCACCGACTCTTCTTTCATCTAAAAGTTTCTTCCTACTTTTTATTAGACGCTCTCTCCCAATTTCTGAAATGGTTCGAAATCCAGCTTTATATGCAATGGACTTTTTATCAATTATTTCTGCATGTTGGACCAATATAAATTGATGCTTTGTTCCAAACTCCCGATTATAACGCCATACCGCTTCCCCAGTTGTACCAGAACCTGAGAAGAAATCGAGCACAATGGCCTTCTCGTCGTTATATAAAAGGGATTGAATTAAGTGACGGATTAATTTTTCCGGTTTCGAATAATCAAATACCTTTTTTCCAAATAAATCTATTATTTCCTTATCTGCATCTTCATAAGTAGGAAAGCCGTACCCATTTATAGTAAATAAGTTTTTAATTTTTTTTACTTCTCCACCTCTTTTTACGTGGTTAGGACGAAAAGGTACTTTACTAATAACAATTTCCTCTCCATTTCGAATAATCTCATTTAGCTTTTCTTGAGAATAACGCCATTCTCCTTTTAATCGAAAGGAATTTTGATTCACACCATTTTCAATGATGACGTCATCTAATAATTTAGTAATAATTTTACCACCAGACATATTCTGAGCTTTAACTACTTTATCGCCAAACCTGAATCGAACAGCGCCTTTCGGAAAAGTTAACGTACGTAGTGTATTTCCAGCGTTATTTAACGGATACTTCTTTCCTTCCTCCGTCTTTTCAATAGAAAGCGCGTGAGATCGTTTATTGTTTTTAGAAAAGGCAACAATATATTCCGTTACACATCCTACATTTCGATCCAAAAAAGAAGGCTTTTTCTTTTTCTCCCAAATAAACGTAGAAACAAAATTTTCCTCACCAAAAATCTCATCGCATATTTTTTTCAGATTATAAAGTTCTTTGTCACTAATACTAATAAAAATCATGCCGTCCTCTGTCAATAGATTTCTAGCAAGAAGTAGTCTTGGATACATGAAATTTAACCAATTTGTATGAAATCTTCCTGATGAATGGGTGGAGTTAGTAAAACTTCTGTGGTTGCGTAATGCTTCACTGAAATTATCCTTATAAATAAAATCCATTCCAGTGTTATACGGGGGGTCAATATAAATCATTTTGACTTTTTCTTGATGTGATTGCTGCATATGTCGTAATACTTCTAAATTATCCCCTTCTATATAAATATTTTCTGTCGTATCCCAATCGACGCTTTTTAAACGATTTGAGGATACTCTTAGTGTAAGTGGATCATAAGCTGAACGAATCGCTTCCGTTTTCCCATACCACGAAAATTCATATTGCTCAAGGTTATCTACAAGAAGTTCTCCTAATGATAATTTTAATTTCTCTAAATCAACTTTAGACTTTGTAAAAATTTCTGGAAATATTGCCTTCAATTTCTCAAGTTTTTCATCTATTTCATTTAGTTTTCTTCCATCCATCTTTTGCATAAGTTTTCACCTATTATTCTCATTTATACTTAAATTAGCATACACATCAGATAATTTGCAATTATTTGCAATTTGATAAAGTAAAAAATGCAACTACCTACTCTAATGAGTTCGCAGTTGCATTAAAACTAACTAGTAAATAGGGAATTATCAAGAACAGATTGGATGTGAGCTAACTCCCTGGAAGCTTGGCGAATTGATTCTTCATATAGTAATGGATCAGAATCATATTTTTGAATAGCTTGACCAATTAATTCGTCAGATAACGACATACTCGCCCTCACTTCATTGAGCTGGTCCATACTTCTATTTTGATGGATATCCATTTCATCTCTCCTAATAAATCGTTATATACCTAGCATTATCCAAAACCAATTTAAATATTACTCCTTGAATATTTATCGCAGTAATCTTTACACTAATGACAAAAAGGTTTATTATTTACTCATAAAATATCAATATCCTAGTATTATACTATGTTTTAATTTACGATTTTAGGGGGATTTTACATGACTATGAAAAAAACGTTGACACTCGCAGGTTCTGATACAAGTGGTGGCGCAGGTATTGCAGCCGACCTTAAAACATTCCAAGAACATGATGTATACGGTATGACTGCCTTAACTACAATCGTTACAATGGATCCAAAGGGATGGCATCATAACGTGGCTCCAATTGATGTTGAACTTGTGGAAAAACAATTAGAAACAGCATTATCTGTTGGAATCGATGCAGCTAAAACTGGAATGCTTGGTTCTGTAGATATTATTGAATTAGGAGCGAAGAAGTTTAAAGAGGCGAATCTAGATAAATATGTGCTTGACCCTGTAATGGTATGCAAGGGGGAAGATGAAGTATTGCAACCAGAAAATACGGATGCAATGCGAGAATTACTTTTACCATCATCACTTGTAACAACTCCAAACCTTTTTGAAGCATGGCAACTTGCTCAAACAAACGGTCCCATCAGGGATATTGACGGTATGAAAGAAGCTGCAGTTAAAATTCACGAATTAGGCGCGAAAAATGTCGTTATTAAGGGCGGAAAAGCATTAGATTACGACAAAGCAATCGACCTTTTCTATGATGGAGAAGACTTCACCGTTTTAGAAGGGGAAAAAATTGATACGACATATAACCATGGTGCAGGTTGTACATTTGCCGCAGCGATTACCGCAAATTTAGCAAATGGTAAATCTGTAAAAGAATCAGTAACTGATGCTAAAGCATTCGTAAACGCAGCAATCAAACATGGATGGAAACTAAATGAATATGTTGGTCCTGTTATGCATGGTGCGTTTAATAAATATAAGGAAGAAGTAACTAACTAAAATTAAAAGTCGCAAGTAACGTTTACTTGCGACTTCATTTTTAACCCCAAACCTCATCTGCTACTTCTTTGATCAAGCGAAGTTTATTCCATTGTTGTTCTTCTGTTAAAATGTTTCCTTCTTCAGTGGAAGCAAAGCCGCATTGTGGGCTAATACAAAGTCGGTCTAAATCCACATATTTTGTAGCTTCTTCAATACGACCTTTAATTGTTACTTTATCTTCTAATTCTCCCGTTTTTGATGAGAAAAGTCCTAAAACAACTAATTTGTCATCACTCAAATCTTTTAGAGGTTCAAAGTTCCCTGCACGATCCGTATCAAATTCTAAATAGTACCCTGAAACATTTTCTTTTGCAAATAATAATTTAGAAATTGGATCATATCCACCGGAAGAGGCCCATGAAGAATGGTAGTTACCACGGCAAACATGCGTTGTTACAACTAAATCTTCAGGTAGATTTTCTATGGCCAAATTGTTCACACGTAAGTATAGTTCTCCAACACCTTCTACCGTTGCATTGTCTTGGCGTGCTTTCCAATAATTTTCATCTACAAGCATTCCCCATGTACAGTCATCTAATTGAACATTTCTACATCCAGCATCGTATAAATCCTTTATCACCGTTTGATATGCATTTGCAATATCTTTAACAAGCTCATTTACATCTGGGTAAAACTCTTTCGTTGCCTTTATATTTTCTGGTCGCTCTAATTCCGCCAAAAATTGAGCTGGCGCCGGAATGGTTTGTCTTGCTAAAACACTTTCTGTTGCATATTGTTGAACAAAAGAAAAATGCTTAATAAATGGATGGTTCTCCCCCCTAATTTTCCCTGTAAGACGTGCTGTTTCTGCCCGGGTTTCCTCATGATGGAACTTATAACCTTGTTCAATGGATTCTTTGTTAACTCCATTCAACCCCCACATAAAGTCTAAATGCCACCATGAACGACGAAATTCTCCATCAGTGATTACTTGCAGACCTACTTCTTTTTGTTTTTGAATTAAATCAACAATTGCTTCATCTTCTACTTTTTTCAATTCATCTTCTGAAATACTTCCTTTTGCAAAAGCCGCGCGTGCTTCTTTTAATTTTTCAGGACGCAAAAAACTTCCTACATTATCGAATCGAAATGGTGCTACTGTTCTTTCTCCGGAATTAACTTTTACAGTCATTTACTCTCTCTCCCTTTGAATTAATTTGTTAAACAAAGTGTAGCATGGAAGAGTTAGTATAGCGTAACACTTTAAAGCTATCAGTTGCTATAGCTTTAAACTATAGCAACTTTCTTTCTTCTTCAATTGATTCTTTTAAATAATGAATATAAATTTCAGCTAATGGACTATTAGTTATATTTTTATGAGTAATATAACCGACCGTAATGGTCCCATCTACTTTGAGTGGAACAGCAACGATATCTCCATTTAATTTTTTACTAATGACCCCAGTAGAAATTGTATAGCCATTTAGACCAATTAATAAATTAAACATTGTAGCACGGTCCGTAACCCGAATGTTTTTCGGCCTGGAGAGTGTGCTAAGAATTTCTTCTGAAAAATAAAAAGAGTTATAATCTCCCTGTTCGTATGATAAGTATGGAAAGGGAAGTAAATCAGATAATGTTACATACTCCCTGTTTACAAGCGGGTTAGTTGAACTAATAAACACATGTGGTGTTGCATCAAATAACTTATGGAAAATTAAATTTCCTTCTCTAATAAATTTGGAAATGACATGTTCATTAAAATCATTTATATA
Organism: Oceanobacillus sp. Castelsardo; assembly: GCF_001659985.1. Lineage (GTDB taxonomy): Bacteria > Bacillota > Bacilli > Bacillales > Amphibacillaceae > Oceanobacillus. The sequence goes on along the minus strand of NZ_LYCS01000006.1, from coordinate 98,890 downwards.
TAAAATCCCAATTTCACTACGAAGGTTTTTAACATCATCAATAATTTCATATGTTTTTGTTTCTCTTAATGTAAACTCATACTCTTCACGATTATAATCTTCCAAAAGTCGAACAAAAGCACTGACTGCAAACGCATAATGCTGTGCGGAAACAGAAAAGTGTTGCTGATGCGGATCTGGTGTATTGGAATAGCGATTTTCCAGAAGTTCTGCTTGCTCAACAACTTGTCTAGCATAACCCAAAAATTCAGAGCCCTCTGGCGTTATAGTAATCCCTTTATTAGTTCTATAAAAAATCGTAATTCCCATTTCCTTTTCTAGTTCTTTTAATGCGTTAGAAAGACTTGGTTGGCTTATAAATAAATTCTGTGCCGCTTTACTTATGGAACGGCTTCTTGCTACTTCAATAACATATTTTAATTGTTGTAAAGTCATTTGACATCCCTTTTCTTTTTTTCATTCATCATACCATTGATTTAGCTAAAAAAAACGCATGGATTGAAAAGTCCCATGCGTTTTTTAGCAAGAATGCCAAGCTTTTATCACAACAACCTTTATCTACTTTTAATCCTTCCCTCTTCTCCTTTAACTTTATCTCGAACAAAGAATGCAATAACAAGGCCAATGACCGCAAAGATACCCGAAACAAAAAAGGATACATTCACACCATGAATAAGTCCGTTAACTCCTTCTTCTGGGATAGCAGCTGTTGTCATAATGGTAATTGGTAATGCTGTCCCAATGGCACCTGATACTTGTCGGAATGTATTGTTCACTGCAGTTCCATGTGGTATTAAATGCATAGGCAACACATTTAAGCCAGCTGTGGTCGCGGGCATCATAACCATCGCAATCCCTAACATTCGAAACGCATGAACTGTTGCAATATACGTAAATGTCGTCTCAGCCGTAAGAACTGCCAACATAAATGTAGTGACCGTAATAAGAATCAAACCTGGGATCAATAACCACCTAGCCCCAAATCTGTCAAATATTCTACCAGTAATAGGGTTCATGATGCCTTGCAGGACAGCACCAGGTAATAATGCTAATCCAGATTCGAATGCGGTGAACCTGTGCATATTTTGCATATACAATGGTAAAACAACCGCCGCACCAATCATTGCCATAAATGTAACCATTCCAAGCGCAGTCGTTAAGGTAAACATTTTATATTTAAAAACACGCATTTCCAAAATGGGTTCTTTTAAGCTTAATTGTCTTAAAATAAACCATGTAAGTGTAATGGCACCAACAACAAATGAAACGATAACTTGCATACTTCCCCAACCAGCACTTCCAGCGATACTAAATCCATACAATAAACCACCAAATCCAAAGGTAGATAAAATAATCGATAAAACATCAACCTTAGGGTTCGATAATTTCGTAATGTTCTTAAGTATAAAATAAGCAACGATAATATTAATAACAGCGATTGGTAAAATCATATAAAACAACGTTCGCCATGGTGCATTCTCAACAATATATCCAGATAAGGATGGTCCTATCGCTGGAGCAAATGCAATAATCAGACCAAACATTCCCATTACTGTTCCACGTTTTTCAATAGGGAAAATAAGCATCATAATCGTTTGCGAAAAAGGCATTAAAATACCTGCACCTGCTGCTTGAAAAATTCTACCTAGTAGTAATATAGAAAAACTTGGTGAAATAGCAGCGAGTAGCGTACCTACTGCAAATAATCCCATTGCAGTTAAAAATAAGGTCCTAGTTGAAAACTTTCCAATCAGAAAAGCGGTGATTGGAATCATTATACCGTTAACAAGCATAAACGCGGATTGTAGCCATTGCACCGTGTTTTCATCAATATGTAGATCTGCCATAATATGAGGCAATGCAGTACCTAGTAACGTTTGATTTAGAATTGCAATAAACGCTCCTGAAATTAATACGATTAGTAAAGGCACTTTATTAATACTCTCAGTCCCCTGTGAATTTTGATCAGACAATTCTTGTTCCTCCTTCTTAAGTTTATTGGATAAATGGTTTTATACATTATTTCAAAAGGTTGATTTTTATAAGAGCAATTTTAACATAATACCAAAACAGAAGAATAATATCAAGATAATTGTTTTTTCCCCTTATATTCTTTATTAATAATTCAGCACTTTGCACGTAGTATCTGTTTTAATTTACCCAAATTTAAAGAATTATAACTGCATTAGAAAATTTGGCATTCGCTTTAGACTAGGTGAATTTATGTAAATCGTTACAGCAAGGAGAGTAATCGGGTCTCAAAGAAAAGGTTATGTACTATCCAATTAGTTAATAAGAGAAGTGCAAACACATTGTGTTTACACTTCTCTTATTTGGATAGTGCGAAGTCGATTCAATTCTGGATTGTAGAATATATCCCCTTGAATTTCAAGTGTTTCATGAGATTTCTGCAACTTGAACGAATAACTTTCTTTCATTGTAGTTTCCGATACCCTTGTTTTAGTCAATAAATGATATTCCTTCATTCGATATCCTGGATAGGCTGTTTCAACGACATGGAGCAAGCGTGCCCCCCATCCTTCCATTTGGGAATCGGAGGCAGGAATAATTTCTACATTTAAAACTCCTACACTAGGATTGACTCCTAAAGCTTCAAATGCTTTCCGATGAATATTTATTCTATTGGATGGATACCCTTCCACCTCATCCACTACCATGACAACAATTTCCCTACCATATGGAGCCTGTATATTTTTTAATCTTATAAATTGACCACATCGATAAGGTGAATCTTCCCCAACAGCTGCTGTCATATAATTATTTTCTGACCACGGTAATTCACATTTCGTTACCGGCCCTCCATATGTCCATGTAACTTGCCCATGTACTGGTTGTCTTTCATCCATAGTAAATGCGTCGTTTCTTTCATAGGGTATACCGGATTGATATGGAAAAGAATTCCCATAATAAGGGAGTTGATAAAAATAATATGGAAACATTCGTATTCCTCCTGTTTATAAGGTAAAAACGATTATTTAGTTATCTTTAAAGAAGACTTGGTTCGAAGCTTGGCGGCACTTATTTCTCGCCTGTAGAGGCGGGAGTTTTAGTAACGCCACGTAGATAAAAGTCGATTAAAAAATCCTTCTTGATAACATATTATCCAGGAGGTAAACTCGTGACTATTTATATATTTTAGTATAAAAAGACGCCTATACAACAATGGTATAGGCGTCTTCGATATATTTGTGGCGAAAGAACTATGTGTTCACATTCACATATATTTCATTATCTTTCGACTTACACAAATCAGCTCATCGCTTTTTTAGAATAACATAAATCCCCACCTTTAACCATAGGGAATTTTTTCTTAATTATAGTACTTTATCTAAAAATTCCTTTGTTCGATCTGATGTAGGGTTTGAGAAGATAACATCTGGACTGCCTTCTTCCATAATAATCCCTTCATCCATAAATAAAACACGGTCTGCCACTTCTCTTGCAAAACCCATTTCATGTGTCACAACAACCATCGTCATCCCTTCATTAGCAAGTTGTTTCATTACTTCAAGTACTTCCCCAACCAGTTCAGGGTCAAGTGCCGAGGTCGGCTCATCAAATAACATTAATTTTGGTTCCATTGCAAGTGCCCTAGCAATGGCAACACGTTGTTGTTGTCCACCAGATAAGGATGATGGATATTTATCAGCCTTATCCGATAAACCTACCTTCTTAAGTAATTTTAGCCCACGTTCTTTCGCTTCATTTTTGGAGAGTTTTCGAACTTTCATTGGGGCGAGCATAATATTTTCTATAACTGTCTTATGTGGAAATAGATTAAATTGTTGGAATACCATCCCTACTTCCGTTCGAACCATATTAATGTTTGTTTTCTTGTCTTTTAAATTAAATCCATCAACGGTCACCTGTCCACTTGTGATGGACTCTAACATATTTAAACAGCGTAAAAACGTACTTTTTCCGGAACCACTTGGTCCAATGACACAAAGAACTTCAGAGGAGTGAATCTCACAATCTATCCCTTTTAACACTTCATGTTCTCCAAAACTTTTGTGTAAATTTTCTACTTTAATCATTGGACATCTAACCTCTTTTCAATCATTCGTAATATAAACGATAATGTTAAGGTAATAATTAAGTAAAAGACTGCAACCGTTGTATAAATTTCAACAGCATTAAAATAGTTAGATGCAATTAATCTACCTTGAAACATTAATTCTGGAACAAGAATAACAGATAATAGAGAAGTATCTTTAATACTAATAATAAATTGATTCCCTAGCGGAGGGATCATTCGTTTAAAGGCTTGAGGCCATACAATGTAACGCATCGTTTGATTATGGGTTAAACCAAGTGATCTTCCCGCTTCTACTTGTCCTTTCGCGATGGACTGAACCGCACCACGTACAATCTCGGCAATATAGGCTCCAGAATTAACAGCAATAACGACAATTCCCGCTGTTACAGATGCCATATTATATCCAGTTATTAGCGGTAACGCAAAGAAGATCCAAATTGCTTGTACAAGTACTGGTGTCCCTCGGATAACTTCAATATATATGGATGAAATTCCATAAAAAATTTTGTTTTTGGATATACGTCCAAGTCCAAATATAGCTCCTAAAATAAAACCGATAATAAGTCCTATGATTGAAATGAGTAATGTATAATAAAGACCCGTACCAAGCTCTGGTAAAAAGTCAATCACACCAGCCCAATTAAATCTGCCTTCCATATCTCCACCTCTTAGAATGAAAACAAGGCTTATCTTACATGAGATAAGCCCTATTTTTAGATTTTTTCACTTGAAGCGTACCTCTTATATTATTCTTGTTTTGCGCCAAACCATGTTTCATAGATTTCATCATATGTGCCATTTTCTTTTAGTGTAGCAAGTGCATCATTAATTGCAGTAACTAATTCTTCCTTCCCTTTCGTAATAGCGATTCCATAGTCTTCTGCTTGATATAGTTCTCCAACTGCTTTTAATTTTTCTCCTGTAGTATTAATATAATAATTCACGTTTGGAGCATCGTATAGAATGGCATCAGCACTTCCATTCTCTACTGCCAAATAAGCTTGATCTAGTTGTTCATATTCTTTAGGTTCTGCACCATCAATATTTTCTTTAATAAATTGCGAACTTGTTGAACCCATACGTGTCGCAACTATTTTATCTTCTAAATCTTCAATACTTTGAATCTCATCATTATCTTTAGCAACCCCAATCTGTAAACCAGATTCATAGTAAGGATCACTATAATCAATTACTTGTTTTCTTTCTTCCGTAATGCTAATTCCAGCTATAGCAATATCAAATTGACCAGTTTGTAGACCCGGAATTATTCCATCGAAGTTTGTTGTTTCTAACTCGATTTCAAATCCAGCTTCTTCAGCGATAGCTTTAATTAGCTCAATATCAAATCCAGTATATTCTCCATCTTCACCTTTAAATTCGAATGGAACAAAAGATGTATCACTAACAACCGTATATGTGTCTTCTAACTCACTTTCGCTAGCACTAGACTCTTCTTCCTTATTAGCCGTTTCCTTCGCACCATTTGTTTCTTCCCCGTCATTACTTGAAGCTGCGTTATCCCCTCCGCAAGCTACAAGTAGTAAAACAAACATAAGTGACACCAATAATGCTAAAGTTAATTTCCATTTACTTCTCCCCATTTAATAGGCCCCCTTTTTATCTCTTACTTAATTTATATAATCAATTTGGAAAACTAATACCATTAATGTTAGCAAATTATACACTTTTTAGAAAATTCTATTTTTATTCATATCCCTGAATCTAGACGGTTTATTCATATTAAAAGTAATATAACTTAAGAATGCTTATATATATTCACAATTACTCTTATATACTTGGATTTGGTAAATAATGTAGTCGACTAGAATAGGTAAATAGATCGGGTATAATTCATACAGAAAGAAAACAGATCGCTTAGCTAATACTAAGCAATCTGTTTCATTTCTAATGAAGTTCACCTTCAAAAGGATATACTCTTTGGCTTTTTGCTTCATCATAATAGACTGTAATAATCATGTCCAAAATTTCTTCTGCATTTTTACCATTTGTGTCAATCCCAAGTTGAGTAGCTGCTTGTAAAATTTTTGTTTCTTGAACTTCTTTTGCTAAATCACGCAAGTCTTTTCCATCCGTATCAATTCCTAATGCATCTGCCTCTTGTTTTATTTTCTTTTCCTTGATCATCTTTTTAAGTTCTTTACTATCTTTATCTTCTGTAGTGATTCCTAATTCCCCAGCTTTTTGTTTTATACTTTCTTCATAAACCATCTTAGCAAGTGTCTTCGGATCCTTTCCATCAGGTTCGATTCCTAGTTCTTCCGCTTTCTTTATTATTTTCGCTTTATGAACTTTTTTCTTTATATCTTCAATACTTGTATCTTCAACCTCTATTTTTATTTCTAGCTCCTCGGCAGCATTCATTATTAATGCTTCATAAACTTCTTCTTTTAAAGTTTCCATATCTTTACCTTCTATTTCCATTCCAAGCTCTTTCGCGTGTAACTTTACCATAGCATCTGAGAAAAAGTGACCTTGTCCTTTATTATCTTCCGCTTTATTGTCTATTCCCCAAACAGATTCAATCAACGGATGATGATCGGATTTTGCAGAAGTAGTAGGAGCTATCCAAAACATCCCTAATACCATCGTACTAATTAATAAAAATAAATATCTATTCAATAAATTCACCCCTAAATGTATTTTTCATAAAGTAGTATGCCCGGAAAGAAAATGAAAATGTATTCCATTGGATGAAATAAAAAAAACGCTCAGATTATGAAAATCCAAGCGTTACATTCATCTATTAATCTATTAATATGAAGTGTTAAATTCTACTGTTTTTTCAACCCATTTTACATATTGTTCCATTACAGAATCAATAAATTGAATGGTAGCTTCATCAGTTACATTACCATACTCATCCATCTTTTGATGTACAGAGCCTACATAAACTTCATTTCCAGGTAATGTTCTAGTCGAAACATTCCCAGCATTTAAAATTTGGCGAAGGTGTAATTGAGCTTTCACAGTACCTAATACTCCCATAGAAGCTCCAACAATCATTGCTGGTTTATTCACTAAGACTGGTTCCACTCTTGAAAACCAATCAATAGCATTCTTTAAGACAGCCGGAATGGAGGCATTATATTCAGGAGTTGCAAATAAAATACCGTCACTTTCTTTTATCTTTTCTCTTAATATTTTTACGAGTTCTGGGGGATTTAATTCTTCATCCTCATTAAAGAAAGGAAGTTCATTTATAGGAAGAATCTCGATTTCTACTTTATTCGAATATCTTTCTTGCATATACCGAACTAATTTCATGTTATAAGATTCTCTCCGAACACTTCCTACCATTGCTACTATTTTCATACATGTATTCCTCCATATGTATATTCATTCTTGTAATAATTATAAATCTATTATTCCAAAGAATCCCCACAACATCAAGTGACGTTTGTTTCACATAATGGATAATTCTTCCGATCTTAAATTTTAATTTTCTAATATTACCCCCACACGCCGGACGAATGCCAGAACAGTTGGAAAAAATCAACGTTCCGCTACTCATACAACCAATGAGTGCCGGTACACATGGAAAAAGTCAACGCTCGCTACTCATACGACCGATGAATGCCGGAACACATGGGAATAGTCAACGCTCCGCTACTCATACGACCGATGAGTGCCGGTACACATGGGAAAAATCAACGCTCCGCTACTCATACGACCAATGAGTGCCGGAACACATGGGAATAGTCAACGCTCCGCTACTCATACGACCGATGAGTGCCGGAACACATGGAAAAAATCAACGCTCCGCTACTCATACGACAAATGAGTGCCGGTACACATGGGAAAAGTCAACGCTCCGCTACTCATACAACCAATGAGTGCCGGTACACATGGAAAAAGTCAACGCTCCGCTACTCATAAAGAAAGAAGAACACTAGACATATCATAAATATCTAGTGTTCTCCTTTTTATATTAATCCAACGTTACATTTTATTTACTATGTACGACTGGATAGCCTAAATCTTTAATCAATTCTTCAATTTGTTTTACTTGAATTAGCTTCCCATCATATTGTGCTTCTACTCGTTTCGAACTAAAAGAAACATATGCGGAAAATATTCCTTTTGTTGTGTTTAATGTGTTTTCGATATTATTAATGCAAGATGGAGAAGTTAATGGTTCTAACTCAAACACTGCTGTATGCAATTTATCTTTCCTCCTAAGTTTTAATCAATCGTATTGTAAACTATTCATAGATTAAAATACACCTTATTTGCCAGTTGTCATAATTTGTTCATACTGTTTTATTAGTAGAAAAATTTATAATTTACCGATCAATTCGAAACGTTTTATAAAGAAGATGGTTCAGGCGGAGTTTTAGTAAAGCTACGTAGAAATAAGTAAATATTAGATGTAGAATAATAAATAAACAACTAGTACAAGGATGGTAAAAATGAAACAGATATATAGTGATATTATCCAATTTCGAGGAAGCCATTATGAATTTGGATATTTACAAGGAAAGCAATTAAAAGATTCATTTATCGTGAATAACCGTAAACGATTTTGGAAATTACGTAGACCTAAATTCCAAATTAATCAAAATGAAACAAAACAAATGTTAAATCATTTTGCACCTGGAATTTGGGAGGAGATTGAGGGATTACGGGATGCGTTAAACGAACCGATGGAGGAAATATTGTTAAACTATGGTGGCTATCGGGTGGAAATTGAAAAAAGTGGTTGTTCCATCTTTACAGGTAAAGATTTTATGGTGCGTAATTATGATTATCACCCAAAAACATATGAAGGACGATTTAGCATTTTTCAACCAAATGATGTTGGATTTGCTATTATCGGACCACAACAACGCATAACCGGCAGAATGGATGGAATGAATGAACACGGCCTTGTATTAGGTTATAACTCTATCCACCGAAAAAAACCAAAAGATGGATTCGTTTGTCATATGATTGGACGAATCATACTCGAAAATTGTAAAGATGTTGGAGATGCGATTATGATGCTAAAAGAAATACCACATCGACATTCTTTTAGCTATATCGTACTAGATAAAAAAGGGGAAACCTATATAATAGAGGCAAGCCCACGTTCGATTCAAATACGTCAATCCAACATGTGTACAAATCATTTTGAACTTCAACAAGATGAAAACAAGCGATTTTTAGATGATTCCTATCGCCGTTTACAAGCCATGGATGAACAGCAAGAACAAGCTACAGATGTTTCCAAAGCATTCCGGTTGATGAACGATACAGATAAAGGTGTATTTTCTAAGGAATATCAAAATTGGGCTGGTACGATACATACCTCCACTTACCTGCCTAATGAAATGAAAGTAGGCTTTGCATTAGGAGGAGATCAGGAACCAACTGTCTTCGATTTTAAGAAATGGTTAAACGGAGAGAACATAAGCCTAAAACAAATTATTGGTAATATTGACACAAACTTGAACTTTGCTCATATGGAAAAAGCCTAAACACTACTTGGCTGAAAGGATAAAAGCATTTAAAATAATTTACTAACCGTTAGTTGAGGAGAAATCCACTCCTCTTTCTATAACGGAGAACTACCCAAACCCAGCTGAGGGGGATGCACTCGAAATGCATTAGGACAGATAGCCGTCGCGTGAGTCGAATCCCACCTTCTCCGCCATTTCTACATTCTACCTTTATCCCCTTTCCTCTTCATTATGAGAAACTCTACCTTTTTATTAGTAAACCTCCTTTTTACAACAAATCCGAACTTCTCATAAAGATGAATAGCACGCTGATTAAATGAAGCAACTGTTAAGCGAAGATCCTTTTCTACATGGTTTTCCTGAACAAATTCAAGAATAGTAGAAAAGAAAAGATAGCCATACCCTTTACCAGTCAATTCTGGCCTCATTCCAACTCCTATGTCCACGCATTTCTCTTTATATAGACCTTCTACCTCTCCATTAGGTACCCGAGCTGATTTCCCCACGCAAAAATATCCAATCAATTGATTTTTCTCATTTAACACAACAAAATATCGATTAGTAAGAAGTTCCATAATAGCGCTTCCTGATAACACATTATTATAAAAGTTATACGGTTTTTCATATTTCCAACAAAGCGCCTCAATTGCATACTTTTCCGTCATTTTCTGTATCAATAATTGCATTCTATCTCCTCGTTTTCACAAATACTTTCCGCCTAGTTGAAAGCCTTAGTAGATGAATTTTCATTTTTCCATCTTTCCATAAATCGCCACACTAGCTGAGATATTTTTTGACCTTCAAATTCCATATCTTTTATCTTCAATTCCTTTTGTAATGATTCAAGTACGCTTTCTATTAAGTAAAGTCTCGGTTTCTTTTCTTGAAGTTCTTCTAATAAAAATTGAAGATAATCATGGATTTTTTTATTTTGAACCGTTGACATTAAATCCCTCAGTTGAATGATGATCACTTCTTTATAATTCTCGCAATCTTTTGGTTTATTCGATGCATGTAAATAGTCGTTTGTGAAAAACACAGTATCAGACTGATTGATTTGGATTACCTGTTTCATTCTCTGTAGGGCAAACTTAATAACATCCTCTGTTTTTTTCATTTCCATTTTAAACAATTTCGTGGCATACATACCTTGTTGGAGTATTCCTAATAGCGAAATTGCATGATCCAAAGCGTGGTTACTAATTTCAGCCCCATACAAATCTACCAATCTATTTGCAATCCATTCTAGTTCTAATTTATAATGCTTTTCCATAAATTTCTTTAAATCTTCGTCATCTGAAATGGGGATAGAATGAAACAATGCCATCAAATTATGTTTTTTATCCATTTTAAAGCGCACGTCCACTTGCTTGATAAACACAGTTTCATCATCTAATTCTTCGTGGAAGACGAGTTTCATACGCTCATTTTTAATTTCTTCATTTACTGAATCTAGTATAGCCATTAAACACTCGTTTTTAGAATTGAAATAATTATAAAAAGTGCCCTTTGCGATTTTAGCTTCTCTCAATATATCTTGAATGGATGTCACGCGAAATCCTTTAATTATAAAAAGTTTTTGAGCAGCATCCATAATTTGCTTCTCTTTTTGGTTCATAAAAACCACCTTTGTAATATTAGTCTATTTTATTTTAGAGCCTAAATCCCATAAATTCAATGTTTAATATAAAAAAGAAAAATACTATTGCTATTTTTGGACTATCGGTATAAAATGTATAAAGTCTAATTAGTATATGAGAATCCCCCACTGTTTTAATGAATGGGGATCCTTTTTGTAAAATGTAAAAATAAGAAAGAAGGATGATACATGTCACAAGAAAATCAAATGCATAGTAAACCACCATATGGAATGATAGCAATTCTTTTTATCGGTGCGTTTGTAGCAATTCTAAATGAAACGTTGTTAAATGTTGCACTACCTTCCATTATGACGGAATTTAAGGTCGATGCAACTGCCGTGCAATGGTTAACAACTGGATATATGTTAATTAATGGAATATTAATTCCTGCAAGTGCATTCTTTATTCAACGATTTACAAATAGAAGTTTATTCCTTACAGCGATGACTTTATTTACTATAGGTACCATTCTAGCTAGCATATCACCTACATTCGGAGTACTCTTAGCTGCTCGTATGATTCAAGCTTCAGGTTCTGCTGTCATGATGCCATTGTTAATGAATGTTATGCTAGTTGCCTTCCCAGTGGAAAAAAGGGGAGCAGCGATGGGAACCTTTGGACTAGTAATGATTGTTGCTCCAGCCTTAGGGCCAACTTTATCAGGATGGGTTGTCGAACATTACAGTTGGAGAACGTTATTCGATATTGTCATTCCAATTGCGATACTATCCTTAGTAATCGGTATTTTCAAACTTAAAAATCTAACTCCTCAGCGTGCTATTAAAGTAGATATTTTCTCACTTATCTTATCCAGTTTTGGTTTTGGTGGATTACTTTATGGGTTTAGTAATGCTGGGAGTGATGGATGGACGAATCCATTCGTTTATGGATCTATCATTGTAGGTGTTATCTCTGTTATCGGGCTTATTTTCCGTCAATTGCGTATGGATGAACCGATGCTTGAATTTAGAATCTATAAACATTCCATGTTCGCTCTATCATCAGCTATTTCCATCGTATTAGCAATTGCGATGTTCTCTGGAATGATTCTTCTTCCAATTTATGTACAGACCATTCGTGGATTTAGCCCGATGGAAGCTGGAATATTAATGCTACCAGGAGCCCTTGTGATGGGATTCATGTCCCCTATCACCGGTAAACTATTTGATAAATATGGTGCAAAGACTTTAGGTATTATTGGGTTAACTATTACGATTGTAACTACGTATTATTTTAGTAAATTAGATATGGAAATTTCTTATACGGCATTAATGGTTCTCTTTGCCATCCGTAGTTTAGGTATGTCGATGGTAATGATGCCTATTATGACAAATGGCTTAAACCAACTACCTCAAAAAGATTATCCACATGGTACTGCGATGAACAACACACTTCAGCAAGTTTCTGGTGCCATTGGTTCTGCATTATTAATCACAATCATGAATAAACGCAGTGAATCAGAAGCAGAAGTATTAATGCAGGATGCGATGTTAAATATGGATCCATCTGCTGCGACATCGGAACAAGCAGTGACAGAAATGAAAACACAGATTTTAAATGAAGCGATGCTACATGGAATTAATTTTTCATTCTTAGTCTCAACCTTCATTGCTGCACTTGCACTAATCTTAGCCTTCTTCATTCGCAGAGTTGGGCCAGATGGGAAAATTATGAAAAAGGGAAAATCAAATATGCCTTCTGAATCAGCAATAGTCACTGATTAATCTGTATCAAATTAAAAAGCTTGGATAGAATCCAAGCTTTTTTGTTATTTAATAAACGTATTTATATCATTCCCTCTTCCGTAATAATACATTTAACTGGAAGATCATAGAAGTCGGTAGGAATTCGATCTATCACTTGGAGATGGCTTGCCAAGGAAATCGTTTCATTAGGAAAATCAACTAAAAAGCGGTCATAATATCCCCCACCAAAACCAATTCGATATCCATTTTGATCAAAAACAACACCTGGAACAATTAACAAATCAATATTTTGTTTTTTTACTTTTGATGTTTTTTTAGGATTTGGCTCCAGAATTTCATATAAACCTTTTTCTAATTGATGAAAATCATTGATTAAATAAAATACCATTTCCTTATTCGGAAGACACTTTGGAACACAAACAGCTTTCCGCTCATCCCATGCTTTTTCAATAAGGGTAGTTGTATCCCATTCAACTCCTTGTGAAATGGTGATTCCGATTGTTTTTGCCTTTTGCCAAATGTCAGAACCTAATAAATTATTTCTTAATTGCTGTTCAATTTCTAGTTTTTCATCCTCTGACAGATATTTCAATTTGTTAATCGTTCTTTTTCTAAGCTCTGTTTTATTCAGTGAATCCGCCACTATTCATGTAACCTCTTTTACCTACTAATTAAAGAAAGCACTTCATTTCTTGATTTACTATTTTCTCTGAATGATCCGCGTACTGCACTCGTTACAGTTTTAGAGCCTTGTTTCTTAACACCACGAATACTCATACACATATGTTCTGCTTCTAAAATAACCATTACACCAACTGGATCTAATTCTTCCATTAATAAATCTGCAACAGATTTGGTAATCCTTTCTTGTAATTGTGGTCTTTTACTAATTTCATCCACAATTCTTGCCATCTTACTTAAACCAATGACACGGCCGTTTTTCGGAATATAGGCAACATGAGCGACACCAATAAATGGTACTAAATGATGTTCACACATAGAGGAGAATTGAATATCTTTTACAAGTACCATTTCCTCATGTTGTTCTTCAAACACCGTTTCACAGTGAACAGCGGGATTTTTTGAAAGTCCTGAAAAAACCTCTTCATACATATTCGCTACTCGTTTTGGCGTATCTAATAAACCTTGGCGATCTGGATTTTCACCAATCGCTTCTAAAATTTGTCGAACTGCTAACTGAATTTTTTCCTTATCCATTTATGAAAGCCTCATTTCTTACTAGCGTATTTTTTTGACTTGATAGTTTTTCGGATTTCTCCTATATAGTAAAGTGATCCGAAACTACAAATTATACCATCTTCCCCAGCCGCTTCCAGTGCTAAATCAATCGCTTCTTCAAAACTCTGACTAACCATGGCTAACTGATTTTTATTTTTTAAACGAAGGGCTAAATCTTCCGCCTTCATCGCCCTCGGATTACCAGGAGTAACTGTAATAAAACGATCTACAACAGGAGAAACTCTTTCAATCATTTCATCAACATCTTTATCTTTTAAAATACCAAGAATCGCTATTATTTTTTTATCTTTAAAATACTTTGTTAAATTATCTATTAATGCAATGATACTGTCAATATTATGAGCACCATCAATAACAACGATTGGATTTTGATGAATGACTTCAAATCGGCCTGGCCACGTCGTTTCCGCTAAACCCGATCTTAGTGCATTTTCATCGATATAAATTCCATTTTCATTAAGGAGCTGGACCGCTTCTAAAACGACAGCTGCATTTTTAAGTTGATGTTCACCTAACAATGTGATTTTTAGATTTTGAATGGATTTATAATCAAATGACTGCCCACTCAAATCAGTTGAAACGTTCGCTATTTGGGAAAAGTCCGGTTGAAAAACAAGACTATTTTTTTCTTCTGCAACTTGGAAAACGACATCCTCAACATCTTTTTCTTGTGAGTATAAAAGTACCGGAGTGTTTTCTTTAATTATTCCTGCCTTTTCACCAGCAATTTCAGGTAAGGTAGAACCTAAAAATGCTTGATGGTCTAAACCAATAGAAGTAATAATAGAAAGCAATGGATCTTCAATAACATTTGTCGAATCAAGCCTACCACCTAACCCTACTTCGAGTACTACAATATCACATTGCTGTTCATAAAAGTATTGAAAAGCAATTGCCGTCATTATTTCAAACTCTGTTGTAGGTATGTGTTCTTCCTCTATTTTATTCTTAATCATTTCCGTAATTTTCGCTAAAGAATCATCTGAAATATCCTCATGATCCACTTTAATTCGTTCATTAAATCTTGTAATATATGGTGAAGTAAACAACCCTATCTTATAACCAGCTTTCCGTAAAATGTGTGAAAGAAAGGATGCTACAGAACCTTTTCCATTTGTTCCCGCAATATGGACAAACTTTAACTGTTTTTCGGGATTTCCTAAAGCGTTCATTAATAATCTAATATTATCTAAACCAAGCTTCATACTGTTATACTTTGGGTTATGAATATATTGTAGTGCTTCCTCGTAATTCATGGGATTTAAGCTCCTTTATTACCTACTCATTCTCTTATTAGAATATCCCTTTATTATAAGGCATTAATACATGTTTCGACAAAGAAACTTCCTTCATACCATTTATTTGGAAAAAAATAGTTTTTTCTACTACGAAACAAAAAATAAGTAGGGGCCAAACCCCCTACTTATTTATTAAAGTGTATCATTTATGTTTTGTTGCGCTTCTTGTACTTGTTGACGTACATCGTGTAATTCTTCAAACGCTTGTTGGAATTGTGAATTTTGTGTTGCTTCTGTTCCGGCTTCACTTTGTAAATTTCTTAATATTTGTTCAGCATTCTTTAATTGCTGTTCTGCTTGGTCCAGGACTTGAGTGTCTCGCCCTTGCGCTTGAATCACAGCTTCTTGTGCAGCGTTTACTTGCACACTTGCTCGTTGTAATTCTTCATGTAAATTTTCGTAAGCCATGTTTATGTACCTCCATTCCTTCTTATCAATAATATGTCTTTATTTTCTCTAATTTATCCGTGCTTATGTATCATTTTTGAATGGTTAAGGACATTTACGCGTAAACTAACTAGGAATTATTTGAAAGGAGAGTGTAAGCATGGGACGAGGAAAAGCTTATAACCATAAAAAGAAAGGTAATCCGAATAGCCTTCCAGAACATAATATGGTAGAAGGTAAGGAGCATAGCAGACAATTTGAACAAGTAGAGGATATTGTGACACATGAAGCTTTTAAAAATAGACCAAAAGAAGATGAAATGCCATAAGAAAAGGGCCAAGTCATTTCTGCTTGGCCCAAGCATTTTATTTTAATTGGACAGAAAAGATATAAACTTCTTCATAATCAGTTTGTCGTTTTAATGCATCCTCAGGACAAATCATCGATAATACTAATACTGTCCCCTTTGGAATACACTACTGTTGCAATGGGATATTTTTCACCAATAGATAAAGGTTTTTCAAAAACTTCTATAAACAATGACGATTTTCCTTATTGTTTCTTTACAATAACGATTTTTTTCATTTTACCTTTGAATGCTATATCTGCAATAGATAGCAAGAATGCTCCTAATATTTCTGTCCCGATAGGAACTGTAATTTGAACCATCATTTCATCTATTATGAAAATAGCTAACCAAAGAGCAAAGCTATGTAAAATGAAGCTCATTCTCATAAATCTTTTTTTCGATTTTAAATAAGGCGCAAAGATAATGAGAGATAATTTAGCAATTAATTTAGTAAAATAACTTAAAATGAAAAAAAAGACTAGGAATAAGAGTAAAAAGTATAGTGAATCATATTTCACATTAAAGATATAGAAAAATCCTGCGAACCCAAAGAAATATGTACCAATAATCAATAATAGAGAAGCTATAATAACTAAACCTAATAACGCAACCGCAATTAAGTTTCCACCAAATATTTTAAATCCTCGAAAGAAACCATTTTTCTTCATCTAAACATCCTAACATTTTACACATTCATATTTTCAATTTCATATTTATCGTATGTATAGTATGACCGTTAAAGTCTTCTTCAGTTTCACTAATTCTTTCAAAACCTTTTGCCTCGTAAAATCTCATACCGACCAAATTGTGCTTTTCCACATTTAATTGAATTTCCTTTACATCATCGAATATTTTCACACCTTCTTTTAAAAAAGCAGTTCCTATGCCATAACCTTGAAATTCTGGAAAAATATAAATAGCTCCAAGCAAAGTCGAACCTTCTGTAGAAACGTGGGAATAATTGGCAAATCCAACAATTTTACCATGAACTTCAGCCACTAACATCATCGAATATTTCAATTTTCGTTTCAACACCTTGTAACTATAAGCCTTTTTCAAAAAGTTATTTTGAATCTCGAGTGGGATAATTCCTTCATATGTACTATTCCAACTTACCCTAGCAACGTGCTGCACTTGTGAAATATCCTTTTTTTTCATTAACCGAATATTGTAGTCCACTATTAATCACCCTTTTAATTAGTGAAATATTACAGTTTATAACATTATAACATGGACCTGTATAAATTATATTCATTCAAGCAAGAAATATCCTCTTTAATCAATTTCACTATCCACCCGCACACCTCATGCCTCTCCTTAATATACTGCATTAAATGTGAAAATAGGAGGGGTAAAAAATCAGATGAAAAAAATTTTTTCTTTTACTCTTTGGGGATTAACTGTCTTCTTCGCAATTATGTTCCTATTCATTTATGTTCTTTTTGCATTAACAAAACATGATGAAGTTGAGAACAACAGCCTTTCTTCAGAACAAGTGTCGGATGAGGAAAATAAGAATAACGGAGAAGATGAGGAATCTTCCGATGATGATCAAGAAAAATCCGATTCGAACGGGGATGAGTCAAATAATAATGACTCAAATGAGAAGGAAAATAATCAAGAAGAAAATAAGGAGGAAAATGCAGAAGAGGATAATAATGAGAATGAAAATGATGAAAATGATGAAACTAACAATAATGACAAAGACACTCAGGAACTATACTGGGGAGTTGACTCAGCTAATTACACGGATGAAAACATGTATTCTTGCGTAGTGGATAACTTCGGAAATCCCGATGTTTGGGGCCGATATATCGGAGAAAATGAAGGGGTATCTACTGGAATAGACAAGCAAGAAATAGAATTTCTTCACGAAAATAACATTTCGATTCTATTAATCTATAACCATGTTAATGATGTAACTGGTAGTGAACAAGGAAAAAATCACGCTGAGAAAGCAATCTCCATGGCTGAAGAATTGGGAGTACCTGAAGGAATAGCTCTCTTTCTAGATGTTGAGCCAGATTACCCAGTTGATTCCGCTTTTCTAGAAGCATGGTACGAAGTGATAGAGAACGCCAATTATCAATCAGGTATTTACGGAGTTTTTGATGAAAGTAGTAGCTTATTAGAAGCATATAATGCAATGGAACAAGAAACTCAAGAAAATACAATTGTATGGACAGCCTACCCACAAGAACAAATCACCACAAAAGATAACGCTCCTGAATTTAATCCTCAAGGGCCAGAAAATTCTATGCTATACGGCTGGCAATACGGTCTTGAAGCGGAATCATGTACTATCGATACAAACCTATTCCAAGGGGATATAAGGGAATATTTATGGCAGGAGTAAGGGATAACCTTATTCCTCCTTTTTATTGAAATCAACCATTCTCTCATTGTCAACGATGATTAGAAAACTTGGCATTCGCCAAGCCTTTGGTAATCATCCCCAATAATCTGGGTCGTTCATTCTAATCTCTTCCACGATGTCTTCCAAATCCATTGGAGTAATCAAATAGACATTATAACCTTTTTTTTCCTTTACTATATCATATAAATATTTATTGCTCCCCGGATTATCTTCGTCCATCAGGAGTAAGCAGCCATCACTTTTTTCAACTAACCATTTATTTTTTGCTTGAAATTGATAAGGTCCTTTATATTCGCCTTTATACAATGGTTGGAAGAAATCGACTACAAATGTTAATTCCTGATATTTCTCCTTTAGAGGATCCGGCCAGCGGTTTTCTTGATTCTCAAATGGCGGAATCATAGCGATATTGATATTATAGTTTTCTTTAAGGTCTAGTACAACTTCGGCAGTCCACATTTCTACACCTAATTGTCCGGTAATAATAATCCATTCTAGTCCTTCTTCGATACAGCTAATTAAGCGCTTCTCGATTGCCGCCTTAATAAAGGTTACTCGTGGATCATTCTCTTTAAAAATACCTAACTCCGTGGATTTATATCCCGACACAACTAAATTTTTCATATATAATCCTCCCACCTGTACAAGATAAGTAAGTAAGTATATACTTACTTATTCGCTTAAATAGAAAAGCTAGCAATTAACTGCTAGCTTTTTCTAATATAACATTTATCTATTGCAAGGGCCGCATTTATGGTTCATATTATGGTGACCGCAGCCTGGGCCCATCATTCCTGGGCCAAAACCTGGGCCTGTCGAAGCTCCCATTACACCTGGTCCTGGGCCCATCGCTCCTGGTCCAAATCCTGGTCCCATCATTCCTGGTCCCGGACCTGTAGATGCCCCCATTACACCTGTTCCCGGGCCAAAACCTGGGCCTGGAACTTGATATGATGGTCCTTGAATATCAACACTATTCGTTACATTTTGATAAGAAGTAGAGTGTGGATAAGTGTGAACATTTTTAACTGTGTGATGGTTAATGACATTAGTGTGAGATGGATGAACGTGATTTACCACGCTTTCTGAACAAGTATGAACGTTATTTACTTTAGTTGGATATACACATGTCGGACATCCGCAATGTGGTCCATGATGACGTCTCATATACATTCCCCTTTCTTGTTTTGATACACTAATAACCTATGTTATTTGTATTGGTTGTGTATAAGCGAGTACCCAATTTTAATAAGAGTTTAAATTAATCATGGCATTTGTCTCATTTTAAATTTACTACTATTACCATTGAAAAAAAACGAAACCTGTCATACGATAGAAACGTACTAAATACTACGATAATAAAAGACGGTAATAAAAAAGGAGGTGAATACAGATGTTACTTGAATTATTGAATGAACTTCTAAATGACTTATCACCATTTTATCTATACTTAAGTTTAGTCATTGCCAACCTTCACTTGGGATTTCTTCAATTTGATTTACAATATCGTAGCTTTGAAAATCAAATCTACATTCGTAAGTGTCACGATGTTCAATTTCGTTTATTGCCAAAACTAAAAATAATTCCTCGTATTATAGAATTAAGAAATTGGATATGTACGATTACAAAAAGAATCGATTCAATAGATGATTCCGAAGCTCCTTCCTTCTTTGTCACCTTAATAACAAAAAGACAAGGAGGAAAAAAATGGAGCCAAAATCTGTATTCACTAACTTTAAAAAATATAGCATTCTTTTAGGGATTCTCACCCTTTTGTTACTTTCAGGTTGTCAAAGTGCATCATTCGAACCGATTAACGCCAATTCTACGGGATGGTTCGATCATAACTTTGTTTATCCTTTTTCATTACTTATTAAAGGTATAGCAGCATTATTTAACGACAACTACGGATTATCCATCATTATCATTACATTGGTTATTCGCTTAATATTAATGCCGTTTATTTTAAAACAAACAAAGAATAGCGTGCAAATGAAAGAAAAAATGGAAAAAATCAAACCTGAGCTTCATGCATTACAAGAA
The DNA here is from genome assembly GCF_001659985.1 of Oceanobacillus sp. Castelsardo. GTDB lineage: Bacteria > Bacillota > Bacilli > Bacillales > Amphibacillaceae > Oceanobacillus. Next base: position 78,311 of record NZ_LYCS01000006.1, on the reverse strand, counting down.
AAATACAAAGATAAAAAAGATATGGAATCAAAAACTAAAATGCAACAGGAAATGATGGAGCTTTATCAAAAGCATAATATGAATCCTTTAGCTTCCCTCGGCGGTTGTTTACCAATGGTGATTCAATTTCCTATCCTAATTGCATTTTATTACGCAATTCGTCGTACACCAGAAATTGCAACCCATTCCTTTCTCTGGTTTGATTTGGGACAAAGTGACATTATACTGACCGTTTTAGCAGTCGTTATATATTTCTTCCAATTTAAAGTTTCTCAAATTGGTATGGATCCAAAGCTTAAACAACAAATGGCTATAATGGGACTTATTTCTCCGATTATGATTGGAGTTATTTCGTTAACAGCACCAGCTGCACTACCACTCTACTGGGCTGTTGGTGGGCTGTTTATGATAATCCAAACCACTATATCAAGAAAAATTTATTTATCTGCAACGAATACTTCAGAAAATAAATAAATCAAAAAACTTCCATCGTTTTGAAGATGGAAGTTTTTTTCTTACATGTCATGGTGAGGATTATGTTTTTGTCTTGAATGATTTGCATTTTTCGTCTTTTTCGAACCACTTAATGGTTCACCATACCCTTGTTGTGGACTTTGGGGTAAACGTGGGCGTTCTTGTTGTTTTGGTCCTTTTGGATTTACCATTCATACTCCTCCTTTCACCAACTATATTGTTTGAGAAAATTTATGAATTATGCAGGCTGGACAAATATCTAATTATTTAAACAGTAGACTAATACACGGTCAATCTATAATAAACTAACGTAACATGAATGGAGGACAATCAATAAGGAGGGGGAAATATTGTCTAGCGTTTACCGTTCAAAACATTCGAAAAAGGAAAATCCATTCACTAAACAATTAAAAAATCCTTCTAAAAAAAATGATGATATCCGAACAAATGAGAGAAACAGAAAAGCCAATTATAAAGAAGACTTGGTTTAGGTGGAGTTTTAACTCTACCTGAAACTAGTCGCCCTTATTTTGAAGCTTGGCGTTACTAAAATAAATAATACAGGCAAAAACCATCCAGCTGGTTGGTTTTTGCCTGTTTACTTATTTCGTATATTCTTCAGTTAGTACGTTAACAATTTGTTTTTTACGAGATACAACACCTTTAAGAAGTGCACGACTGTTGTTATCTAACGTTACTCCATAGCCAGATTCCACTTTTCCTTTACCTTCTCCAAGCGCAAATACCTCAGAATCATTTTCTAAAATATCCGTTACAACGAATAGGAATAAATCTAATCCTTTTTCATTAATAATTTTATTAATTTCTGTTTCTAATTCTGCTTGAATTTCGTAAACTTTAGATGTATCTACCGCATTGACCTGAGCTACTTCCACTTTTGCGTTACCCATCGTAAATTCTTTCGCATCCATTGTTACGAGTTCTAAAGCAGATTTGTCACTTAAATCAGCGCCTGCTTGAAGCATTTCAAGACCGTACTGTTCTAGGTTAACCCCAGCAATTTCTGCAAGTTCATGTGCTGTATCCACATCTTGTTGTGTGCACGTTGGTGATTTCAATAATAAAGAATCTGAAATTATAGCCGATAATAAAAGACCAGCGATTTCTTTTGAAACTGCTTTATTATTTTCTTTGTACATTTTGTTTAAAATCGTTGCCGTACAACCAACTGGTTCCCCGCGGAAATACAAAGGCTCTTTTGTTTCAAAATTTGAAACACGGTGATGATCAATTACTTCTTTGATTTTTGCATTTTCGATGTTATCCGCACTTTGTTGGAATTCATTGTGATCAACTAAAATTACTTCTTGTCCATTTTCCACTCTTTCTATTAATGCAGGTGCATCTACTTTAAAGTAATCTAAAGCAAATTGTGTTTCTTTATTTACTTGTCCAAGTCGTACTGCTTCTACATCCTCACCAATTTTCCCTTTTAAATCAGCATAAGACAATGCGGAACAAATAGTATCAGTATCTGGATTTTTATGTCCAAAAATAAGTGTTTTTGTCATATTAATTTCTCCTTTTATGTAAATCTTCGTCACAATTTATAGCTTTCCAATTCCTCTACAAATTTTATCACAAGGCTATTTGTTCTTCAATATTTGGAAATTCTGTCCGTTCCATTTTACTTTTCCATTTTTTATTTTTATAGTAATAAAGAAGACTTGGTTCAGGTAGAGTTTTAACTCCACCTAAAACTTAGTCGTCCTTATTTCGAAGCTTGGTGGCACTTATCTCCCGCCTGTAGAGGCAGGAGTTTTAGTAACGCCGCGTAGAACAAAAAGAAACGAGATGTTATGAATGAATCAATACATTGTAATTGGTGCCGGTATATTAGGAGCGAGCACAGCTTATTACTTAGCTAAAAACGGTGCAAAGGTAACGATAATAGATAGAAAAGACGTTGGACAAGCGACTAACGCTGCTGCCGGAATGATTTGTCCCTGGGTATCTCAACGAAGAAACAAAGCATGGTATACCCTTGCAAAAGGTGGTGCAAAACTTTACCCTGAACTAGTAAAAGAACTAGAACAGGATGGAGAGACAGAGACTGGCTATTCTCAAGTAGGAGCAATTAGTATCCATACAGATGAAAGAAAGCTTATGGGGATGAAAGAAAGGGCATTAAAGCGTCGGGAAACAGCCCCTGAAATCGGTGAAATCAGCCTACTTGATGAAAAGAAAACGAAAGAACTGTTCCCATTACTTGCTAATGGTTTTCAATCCGTCCATATTGCTGGCGGGGCTAGGGTAGACGGGAAAGCTATAAGGGATTCACTCATTCGAGGAGCAAGAAAACATGGTGCTTCAGTGATTTTTGGAGATGCCAAATTGATAGCAAATGAAGAAAAGGTAATTGGAGCTTCCGTTGAAAATAGTGTATTTGAAGCTAATAAAGTTATCGCTACTTCAGGAGCATGGATGAATGAACTACTGGTGCCTTTAGGTGTCCATTTTGATGTAGTTCCGCAAAAAGGACAAATCCTACACGTAAAAATGCCTAACATGGATACTTCGAATTGGCCTGTAGTTATGCCACCAACGAATAAATATATATTATCTTTTGATGACCATATCGTCTTAGGAAGTACTCATGAAGATAAACAAGGATTCGATTCTGAAACAACGGTTGGAGGTTTGCATGATATTTTATCTAACGTTCTGGAATTCGCTCCTACCTTAAGTAAAAGCACTATTCTAGAGTCAAGAGTTGGTTTTCGCCCATTTACGCCAGGATTTTTACCTGTCATTGGTGAATTACCTGGTATTGAAGGATTATTGTTAGCTAACGGGCTCGGCTCATCAGGATTAACTACCGGCCCTTTTGTAGGAAAGCAATTAGCAAATTTAGCTTTAGGTAATAAGGTTGAAATCGATATTTCTGATTATCCAGTTAGTGGTGCTTTGATGGACTAAAACCTCTTTATGTTAAGGGTCATAGGAAAAGCTCCCATGACCCTTTTCATTTATCGGCGAATTTTCCTTTAGCTTTTATTTTCCCACCAGAAAAATTGCTGCAATCGAGCACTCTAATTTATTTCACAATTAATACTGGACAATCTGTACGCTTCGCAACTTTATGGCTAACACTCCCTAATATAAATGTTTGCAGATCGTTTAATCCTCTACTACCAATTACTACACAATCAAATTCATTTTTATTAGCAAAATCCACTATAGTCGGACCTGCTTCTCCATGTAGAATATGCGTATTATAATCTACTCCTGATTTATCCATCAACTTTTTAATTGGGTTAAGTCGTTCCTTTCTATTCTTCTCTATTTCAAATTTCGATCCAGCATGTAATACATCTGCTTTTGCAGTTTCACCATCGACTACATAAACAATATCTAAACTCCCCTTAAATTTCTCGGCTAATTCAATAGCATGTTTCGTTGCTCTGATAGAATGCTGTGATCCATCTGTCGCCAGTAATATTCTTTGGAACATATAGACACCTCTTATCCAGTAATTTAATAATCTAATTTTATTAGAAAACTAGTCATTCGCCAAGCTTTTTAGGAGAATGACTTAGTTGCACTTATGCAAATCTTTACGGTGGGGCGAGTAACCGGAGCCCCAGACGGGAAAGATTTTATTCTTTCCCTCACTGCTTAGAAAACTTGTCATTCACCAAGCTTTTAGGAGAATGACTTAGTTGCACTTATGCAAATCTTTACGGTGGGGCGAGTAACCGGAGCCCCAGACGGGAAAGATTTTATTCTTTCCCTCACCGCTTAGAAAAAAGCAGTTATTTCCAATATTATTTGAAAATAACTGCTTTTATATCTTAGTTTCCGGATGCTTTTGTAAGTCCACCAATCTTATTAATTAGTTGCTTACTTTCGGTGTTAAGTCCCGTGTACTCGACATGTATCCCATTTTGTTCAAACTTCATTTCAATCTTATCTAACGCCCCAATTGCAGAGTCGTCCCATAAATGAGCATTTGTTAAATCTATTTCAACCGTTTTAACCGTATCTTCAAAATGGAACTTTTCCGTGAAGTCATTTACGGAAGCGAAGAAAATCTGCCCTTCCACTTGATAAATACGTCTCTGTGCACGAATATCCAACTCTTCTGTTACTTTTACTTTTGAAATCTTAGCTGCAAAGAAGATAGCACTTAACAGGACACCAGCTAACACACCTTTCGATAAATCATTAGTGGCTAAAACAATTCCAACGGTAACAACCATTACAATCGCATCCGTAAGTGGTATTTTGTGTAATGTTGTTAGTGATTTCCAATCAAAGGTACTAATGGATACCATAATCATAACTCCGACTAACGCAGCCATTGGTATTTGAACAACTAAATCACCAAAAACAACAATGAGTATCATTAAGAATACACCTGCAACAAAGGTAGATAATCTACCACGACCACCAGATTTTACATTAATAACCGATTGACCGATCATCGCGCAACCAGCCATTCCACCAAAGAAGCCTGACACAATATTCGCAATTCCTTGTCCTCGTGATTCTTTGTTTTTATCACTCTCTGTATCTGTCATATCATCTACTATATTCGAAGTTAACAATGTTTCTAGTAAACCAACAATCGCTAGTGATAAAGAATACGGAAAGATAATCATCAATGTTTCAAAGTTTAGTGGGATATTAGGAAGCAAAAACATTGGTAATTGCTGTGTAATCGAACCTAAGTCTCCTACTGTACGTACTCCAATATTGCCAAAAATCGCAAGCGCTGTTACCACAATAATCGCAACAAGTGTGGATGGAACAGCAGTTGTAATTTTAGGAAAAAGATAAATAATAGCAAGGGTTAATCCTACCAATGCATACATGACCCATGACTCTCCAACAAAATGGACAAGTTGAGCAGTAAAAATGACAATTGCTAACGCATTAACAAACCCGACCATCACCGAACGTGGTACGAATTTGATTAAATTCGCTAATTTACATAAACCAAAAACTATTTGGATAATACCTGCTAGGATTGTAGCCGCAAGTAAATATTGTAATCCATGGTCCGCTACTAAAGTAACCATTAGCATCGCCGTAGCACCAGTTGCTGCAGAAATCATACCCGGTCGTCCGCCAACAATGGCAATCACAACCGCAATACAAAATGATGCATACAACCCAACCATTGGATCCACACCAGCAATAATGGCAAAGGCGATTGCTTCTGGAATTAATGCTAATGCAACAACCATACCTGCAAGTACATCACCCTTAATATTGCCAAACCAATCATTCTTCAATTGTTCTATTTTCAAAAATTTTTCCCTCTTTCCTTTTAATTTTTTAAGCTTTTCTCGAAGCTTGATTCCGTCCATAACTTCTGCATCATAACACATCGACAGATTTATGCAAATGGTAGGAAAGCGCAAACAAATGACTTTTTCTCGTTTTTTCTTTGTTTTCCATCGTTATATAATACAATTCTTCAAAATCTCTTTTAAAAAAACAACATCCTAGCTTTAACTAGAGTGTTGTTATGAAACAGACCTTTTTCTTTTTTGGTTACATTCAAACTGCTCAATTCGTTTACTTAATTTTAAGTAAACGAATTGAAAGATAGGGCTTTGGATAAAGGTAAATAGAAATGTCACGATAAATACTGGCCCTCCTAGAATAAGTCCAATCACTAATACTAAGCTTTCTACAATAATACGAACTCTTCCTATCGGTTGCTTTGTTTTATCCGAAATGGATAACATAAAACCATCTCGCGGTCCTGATCCTACTCCAGCAGCATTATAGATTCCTCCACCAATTCCCATCACCATAATCCCAAGCAATATAATAAAGATATCTAGCCAAGTATGTGTTGCCTTTGGAAGAAAATCTAGCCACATATAAAAATCTACAAATGCACCAATTAAAATAGCATTAAGAAACGTACCGATTTTAATATAACTTTTATCCAAAATCCAGGAAACGATAATTAGTAAAAAAGAAAAAATAATATTCCATGATCCAATAGTTAGCCCAATTTTTTCATACATGGCAACATTAAGTACATCCCATGGGTGAATTCCCAAATGTTGCATATAAATGGTCATGGTAATACCACAACTAAAAATCACAAGGCCCATAAAATAAACGGACCAACGAATGATGGATTGCAAAAGAATCATCCTACCTTTTCCTTTAAAATTTACTACACCCTCCATCATAGCAGATATTTTTGCACTTTTGAAAAAATACTTCTTCCTCTTTGTTAAAAAAAGGATTAAGCAATAAAGCTCAACCCTTTTTAAACACCGTGCAATATAAAATTCAATAAAAATAAACCTGCAATAACATATAGTGGGATGGAAACTTGAGATGCTTTTCCAACTACTAATTTTGCAATTGGGTAGGCAATAAATCCAAATGCGATCCCATCAGCAATACTATACGAAAAAGGAATCATAATAATAATTAAAAAAGCAGGGATAACTTCAGATAAATCCTCGAAATTAATACTTTTCACATTCTGAAGCATTAATCCCCCTATAATAATTAGAATTGGTGCAATAGCACTATTCGGTATAATCGTTACAAACGGAATAAAGAATATCGACAATAAAAATAACAGACCCGTTACGATTGACGTAATTCCGGTCCTTCCTCCTGCAGTAATCCCTGCTGCAGTTTCCACTGTCGATACAGTAGGACTAGAACCAAAAATACCGCTAAGCGCAGCTGAAATGGATGTAACCCGAAAAGCTTTACTATATTTTTCACTTTGTTTTATCTGTCCTAACTGTCCACTAATCAATCCGATGTTTTCAAAAACGAGTACCATTGTTAAGGAAAAAACAGCAATCCAAAACGTAATGGACGTCATGCTTTGAAATGACATCGCACCAAATACAGAACCATAATCACCAGAAGAAATTCCAAAGCCATTTTTCATTTGACTCATGTCCACAAGTCCAAACATCCAAGCAATAAGCGTCCCAACAAAAATAGTGATTAAGAAGTTAGCTGGAATGTTTCGTAAAAATAAGATAACAGCAATAATCAGCGTTAGGATAAACACAATGACCTCGGGACTGCTTATATCACCTAAACTAATTAAAGAATGCTCTCCTCTTGTAATCAGTTGACTTTTTTCTAGCCCTATCAAGGCTAAAAACAAGCCTAAACCAACACTAATTGCATCCTTTAACGAATCTGGAATCGCAGTTGCGAGTATATCCGACAATGGGGTAAAAGCAATGATAGCAAATAATAATCCGGCAACAAATACGACAGCAAGTGCTTCTTGCCATGTTAGGCCCATGGTATGGACAAAGGTATAAGTGAACATTGCATTGACACCCATACCTGGAACTAAGATAAGGGGGACATTACCCCATATCCCCATAATTAAACACCCAGCTACAGAGGTTAGAATAGTAGCCCAAACCGCAGCCTCTATTGGTATACCCGCATCTGCTAAAATACTTGAGTTTACAGCAATAATATATACTATGGTAAAGAATGAGACGAAACCAGCAAGAATCTCTCGTTTCATCGTTGTTCCTTTTGCAGATAGATTTGTGAGGTTATTCATTTTTTCCTTCATTTTTCTTCCTTCTTTATTAATCTCCCTCACCCACCCAGTCATTTAAGGGGATGTTCAAAAAGTCCGGTAAAAATGACACTTCGAATTTCTTCGTTGGCTTGCTTTTCCGCTCCTCATGTACCTTTTAATGTACATTCCGGTCCTTGGAAAAGAAGAACACTTTTCCTACGTGCGATGCGGAATCAGAGAAGCTTTCCTTCTGCTCAAAACTACGCCGTCTCGAACTTCCGACGCACAGGACGTGCTAGTGTCGGCGTTGCAACAGGACGTTGCGTTCTTAGCCGACTCGGTCCTTTTTATCCTCCTTTTTGAACACATACTTAAAGTAATGACCAAAATCAATTAATAATCTGTTTTCGCTTCTTCACCAGAAACAATCGCAACTCCTGAGCTAGCCCCAAGTCTTGTTGCCCCTGCTTCTATCAATGCAAATGCAGTTTCGCGATTTCTTACCCCACCAGATGCTTTCACACCTACATCAGGACCTACTGTTTGACGCATTAATTGAATATCTTCTACAGTTGCCCCACCAGTTGAAAAACCAGTGGATGTCTTAACATAATCAGCACCAGCTTTTACAGCGAGCTTACATGCTGTTTCTTTTTCAGTATCTGTAAGTAGACAAGTTTCTATGATTACTTTAACTAATGCTTTTCCTTTTGCTGCTTCCACTACATTTCTTATATCGTTTTCGACATAGTCAAGATCGCCATCTTTTAATTTAGCGATATTAATAACCATATCAACTTCATTTGCGCCATTTTGAATAGCATCTTTTGTCTCCAAAGCCTTAACTTCAGATGTGCTAGCCCCTAACGGAAAGCCAATTACAGTACATACTTCCACGTTAGAACCTTCTAACTGACGAGAGGCTTCTTCCACCCAAGATGGGTTAATGCAAACAGAATAAAAGCCATATTCCTTTGCTTCCTCACATAGTTTTATAATTTGTTCTTTTGTTGTATCTGGTTTTAAAGCCGTATGGTCAATCATTTTTGCAACGTTTTTTTCCATTATTATATCTCCTCTTTATTTTAAATTCATGCAGTTTACAGTCGTTCGACAATACCTTTTACCAAGTTTAAAAAATCCTCCTTGGCTTTTTCCGTTGTTTCAATAACCTCTTCATGAGAAAGTGGTTGATTTAAAATACCTGCAGCCATGTTCGTAATACAGGAAATACCAATGACGTTCATTTCGGCGTGACGCGCAACAATTACCTCTGGTACCGTAGACATTCCAACTGCATCTCCACCAACTTTCTCTAGCATACGTATTTCCGCTGGTGTTTCATAGCTTGGTCCGCTATTCCAAACGTAAACCCCTTCTTTTAGTGAGATATTTAAATCTTTAGCAACTTCACGTCCAAGTTCCTGTAAAGATGGTGTATAAGCAGTTGACATATCAGGAAAGCGTACACCTAATTTACTGTCATTTGGGCCGATTAATGGATTGGCTCCTGCATTATTAATATGGTCGTTAATTAGCATTAAATCCCCAGGAGTAAAAGTACGGTTTACACCACCAGCAGCATTCGTTACGACAACTGTTTCAATTCCTAGTGCTTTCATTACTCGAACAGGAAAAGTTACTTCATCTAAAGGATATCCTTCATAATAATGAAAACGTCCTTGCATTGCTAATACCGTAGTCCCTTTTAAATCCCCAATTACCAATTGTCCAGCATGCCCTTCTACTGTGGATACTGGAAATCCTGGAATCAATTCATATTTAATTTTAACTGGATTTTGTATTTCATCTGCCAACACACCTAAACCTGATCCTAAAATGAGACCAACTTTTGGTTTAGAGGTAATTCTTTCTTCTATAAATGCTTTCGCGATTTCGATTTTACTCATGCTCATTCTCCTTCAAATTTCGTTCAAAAAGCTTTGTCCATGTTGTGGACTTTTTACTTGGAAGTTTTCCGCAATGGTCTCACCAATATCCGCAAACGTATTTCTAATTGGTAATGATTTACCTTCTGTGACTCCTTTATGATGAACAAGTAATGGAACATATTCCCTTGTGTGGTCTGTTCCGTGGTGGATTGGATCGTTCCCATGGTCTGCCGTAATGATAAGTAAGTCGTCTTCTTTTAGTTTTCTCAATACTTCAGGTAATCTTGCATCATACTCTTCTAATGCTTCTCCATACCCTTGTGGATCACGACGATGTCCATATTTTGCATCAAAGTCTACTAAATTTAGGAAGCTTAACCCGGTAAAATCCATATCTAGCGTATCTAGTAATTTATCCATACCATCCATGTTTGATACCGTTCTTAGTGACTTGGTTACCCCTTCACCATCATAAATGTCAGAAATTTTTCCAATGGCGATTACTTCATAATTAGCATCTTTTAACTCATTCATAACTGTACGTCCAAATGGTTTTAATGCATAATCATGTCGGTTTGGTGTCCGTTCAAAATGACCTGGTTCTCCAACAAAAGGACGAGCGATAACGCGTCCAACCATATATTCTGGATCATTTAATAATTCACGTGCATATTGACAAATATCGTAAAGTTCTTCTAAAGGAACTACCTCTTCGTGAGCAGCAATCTGTAACACGGAATCAGCTGAAGTATAAACGATAAGGCTTCCAGTCTTCATATGTTCTTCGCCTAATTCATCCAAAATTTCCGTTCCTGATGCTGGTTTATTTCCAATAATCTTTCTGCCGGTCTTTTCTTCAAGCTTATTAATTATTTGATCCGGAAATCCATCTGGAAACGTTCTAAAAGGCGTATCAATATGGAGCCCCATAATTTCCCAGTGGCCTGTCATTGTATCCTTTCCTGCTGAAGCTTCCTGCATTTTTGTGTAATGAGCAAGAGATTTTTCAACAGGCTTAATACCTTTTAATTCACGGATATTACTTAATCCAAGCGCGCCCATATTAGGCATATATAATCCGCCCATATGCTCAGCAATATGCCCTAATGTATCTGCACCTTTGTCATTGTATTTTTCTGCATCTGGTGACTCGCCTATTCCTACTGAATCCATAACAATTAGAAATATACGTTTAAATGGTGTTGTTTTGCCCATGCTGTTTTCCTCCTTCAATACTTTTATTGTAAGACGTCCAACCTCTCTAGGTCAATAGAAAGGGTCCAATATTTGTTGGACCCTTATATGTTATTCAGAGATAACGTCATATACTAATGGATGATTGTCAATTGATTCACTCGAAATTGTATACGATTCATATATTTTTTCAACAACCTCTGCAACATCTTCACGGTTACTATGGATGGTCACTAAGCAGTCACCCTTCTTAACTTGTTCACCGACTTTTTTATTTAGGACTAGACCTACTGCCAAATCAATTTGTGATTCCTTTGTCACACGACCTGCTCCAAGAAGACTTGCAGCAACCCCTATTTCATTTGCAGTAATTTGCGTGATAAATCCATCTTCTTTCGCTTCAACTTCAAAGGTATATGCTGCGGTTGGTAATTTTTCTGGTTCATCGATAATCGATGCATTTCCCCCTTGTGCAGCAACAAAGGTTTTAAATGTTTCAATGGCTTTGCCAGATTTCATCGCATCCACTAATTTTTCTCTCGCCTCTTCTACGGTTTCCGCTTTTCCTCCTAAATAAACCATTCGGCTACCTAGCGTTAAGCATAACTCTTCTAAATCTTTTGGACCTTTACCTTTTAACGTATCGATAGCTTCTTTTACCTCTAATGCATTACCTATGGCAAAACCTAATGGTTGATTCATATCTGAGATTACAGCAATAGTTTTTCGTCCAGCACCATTACCAATTTGAACCATCGCTTTCGCCAATTCTTTAGAACTATCAAGATCCTTCATAAAAGCTCCTGATCCTGTTTTCACGTCAAGGACGATCGCATCTGCACCAGAGGCAATTTTCTTACTCATTATCGAACTAGCGATTAATGGGATGGAGTCGACTGTTGCTGTCACATCACGAAGTCCATATAGCTTTTTATCGGCAGGAGTTAAGTTCCCACTTTGGCCAACAACAGCAATTTTATTCTTGTTAACTAATTCATCAAATGTTTTACTATCAATTTCTACTTGAAATCCTTCAATAGATTCCAGTTTATCAATGGTACCACCAGTATGACCCAATCCACGCCCTGACATTTTAGCTACAGGGACACCTACAGAAGCAACAAGTGGGGCAAGGATAAGTGTTGTTGTATCACCAACCCCTCCCGTACTATGTTTATCCACCTTAATGCCGTCGATATCAGATAAATCTATCTGATCACCTGAATCTACCATTGCCATCGTTAAATGAACCCTTTCTTCTGGCGTCATATCTTTAAAGAAGATAGCCATCGCTAATGCGGACATTTGGTAATCAGGTATCTCCTCTTTTGTATAACCCTGAATTGCAAAATCAATTTCTTCCTTTGTTAAAGAATAACCATCACGTTTTTTCTCAATAATATCTAACATTCTCATCGTGATCATCTCTCTTTCCATATCGATTGTATTAAGTTAGAAGAACATTCCTGCTATTGCTGCACTTAGTAGAGAGGCAAGTGCTCCAGCTAGTACAGATTTTAAACCTAATCTTGCAATGTCACCTCTACGGCTTGGTGCAAGACCACCTAATCCACCTAATAAAATTGCCATGGAACTAAGGTTTGCAAATCCACATAAGGCAAAGCTTATGACAAGTGTTGTTTTTTCTGTTAAGACACCAATTTCCGGTGCGAATGAAGCATAGGCAACAAATTCATTTAGTACTAATTTTTGCCCAATAAAACTTCCTGCTTGTATTGCTTCAGACCATGGAACCCCCACGGCAAAAGCAATTGGAGCAAATAAATAACCTAAAATTTGTTCTAACGTAATTCCACCGAAAATGCCTAATATTCCATTAATCAAAGCTATTAGTGCAATGAACGCTAACAACATAGCACCAACATTTAATGCCAATTTCAAACCGTCTGATGCACCTTTGGCAGCAGCATCAATTACATTGACTGTTTCTGTATCCTTTTCCAATTTAAACTCATCTGATACCTTCGCAGTTTCTGTTTCTGGCATCATCATTTTAGCCATAACCAATCCTGCTGGTGCTGCCATGAAACTTGCAGCAAGTAAATATTCAAGAGGTACCCCTAATAAGGAATAACCAACTAATACAGCACCAGAAACAGATGCCAAACCACCAGTCATTACAGCAAAAAGTTCTGACTGTGTCATTTTATCAAGAAATGGTCGTACAACTAATGGCGCCTCTGTTTGCCCTACGAAAATATTCGCTGCAGCTGACATGGACTCTGTCTTACTCGTTCCTAGTAATTTAGACAGCGCACCACCAATAACTTTAATAAACCATTGCATGATACCTAGATAATATAAAACTGAAATTAATGCTGAAAGGAAAATAATAATTGGTAAAACGTGAAAAGCGAATATAGTACCAAACTGATTATTATCCGCCAAGGAACCGAATAAAAATCCGATACCTTCATTCGCAAAGTCTATAATATCTTGAACTCTTAAGGTAAACCATTGGAGGGCTTCCTTTCCTGCCTCCCATTTCAGTACAATAAATGCAAATGAAATTTGAATTGCTAATCCACCAAATATCGTCCTTAGCTTAATCGCTTTCTTTTGATTGGAAAATAGAAATGCTATCCCTAGTATAACAACTATCCCCATGATGCCCCATAAAATATTCATTAAACACTCTCACCTTTCATGTTTGGGTGTTTTATCTTTACTTAAAATAGATAGGACGTCCAACAACGTATAGTCATTGTAATCCCTTTCACCTTGATTACAATACTATTGTAAGGTTAGACGTCCAACAAGTCAATTGTTTTTTTGAATATCTTGTCGAAAATTACTGCGATTTTACGAAACCGTCACAAGTAGCTTCTCAAACTTCTTTATTAACTGGAAGTTCCCCTTCAGCTAAATGGTACGTTTACGCAATACATTAAACGATATTTGATTGGAATTAAAGAAATTTATGGAGTAAAGAACAGGTCTATTATCTAAATCATAATGGATTTGGCGCAATATTAATAGTGGTGTATCTTGATCACACTTCATAATATCAGAGATTTCCTCATTATAGCCCATTGTTTTTATTTCAGCTTTTGCATACCCAATCGTGATCCCCTCTTCTTCTAATGATAATAAAATCGATTCTTGATTTAATTTATATCTTTTTTCCAGTAAATTCGCTGGGATTTTATCAATACAATAAACCAATGGCGTCTCATCAGCTGTTCGAACCCGTTTAACTAAAAAAACTTGTTCATTTTTTTCCAAATTTAATTCCTTTATATCATCACCGTGTGGATCAACATATCCTGTAAAAAGAATTTCTGTTCCAGGCTTCTTCCCTTCTCTTTCAATCATGTCGGTAATGCTAAATAACTCTTCTATTCCACCGGAGAATACAGGTTGTTTATTCACAAACGTACCAACTCCATGCTTACGGATAATGATATTTTCCTCTTCTAAAATCCGTAAAGCTTCTCGTAGTGTGTTTCTTGAGACACCTAATTCCTTAGCAAAAGCCATTTCAGACGGCAAACGTTCACCCGGTGCCAATTCTCCATTTTTAATTTTTTCTTTTATTTGTTCAATCACCACGAGATAACGTGGTGTTTGAAAATTATAGTTGTTCATACCATCCCACTCCTTTTATCTTTCTCATTTTACATTTATTATAAATCGCTTTCAAGGTTCCTGTCACAGAACAGGGGGACTAAGGCTGATCATACTATAAATTTATACATGTAAGAAAGCTAATTGCTTGGCGCTATTAGCTTTCTTAATTTAATGGAAAAGTCCAGATTCCTTGGATTTTTCACTTAATACGCTTGTGTTTATTGCACCTTTAAGTACTCCCCCTAAAACAAGGAAGACAATGCCAAAAATAAGGAGGAATGTTACGTCATGAAATACTCTTGCCCAAACAATTCCACCTACAGCTTCTCTCATAAGGTCAACCGCATAAGTAAATGGCAAGAATGGATTAATCATCTGGAAGAACTTAGGAAGTAATACAACAGGGTATGTTCCACCAGATCCGGAAATTTGTATTACTAACATGATGATAGCAATAGCTTTTCCTACGTCACCAAATACAGAAACTACTGTATACACTATTGTAACAAACACCATACTGCATAAAAGTCCAAATAGGATAAACCAAACCGACTCTTTAATATTTACATTTAAAATCAAGAGATCTCCCAAGGTCACAATTAATGTTTGGAAAACTCCAATGCTTATAAATGTAAGTAATCTACCGAAATAAATTTGTCTGGCGGTATAATTTTCTGCCTGAGGACCGTGTACCTCCGTTGACATTAATGAAATTAATAGTAGTCCACCAACCCAAAGAGATAAAGCCGTATAAAATGGGGTCATACCAGTTCCATAGTTCTCAATAGGGAAGATTTTATTTTCATTCAATACAACAGGTTCCGCAAAAAAGCCCTTTTCCGCTTCTGGATCATTTTGTAGAAGCTGAATGATATCATTAATATCGGTATCTTCTTTAGTGTCTCTTACGCGATTCGCTAATTCATTTACTTTATCGTTAATATAAGGGAATTCTCCGAGAACATCATGTAAAACCTCTTTTCCATCCCCTAAACTATTCTCTGTTCGATTAAGTAAATTCTCCACTTCGGGGATGGTCGACTGAATACCAACTAGTATATCTTTAGCCTCTGTAAGTGTTTGTTTCGCACTCGCTACCTCTGCTTTAACAGTTGGTTCAATGTTATTTTTATATTCTATAACAAAAGCATCCACACGCTCATTAACTGTTTCCGCACGTTCCTTCAGTGAATTGAAGATCCCTTCAACTTGGTCTTTTCTTTTATCGACCAATGAATCTATTGCATTCCCTTGTTTTTGTATTTCCTTTAATTGTTGTTCCATGTTTTCCAATTCATAAATTGCATTGTTAATTACTTCTTGATTAGGGTTTATAGTGACCTTGTTATTTTCTTCACCCGACTGGTCTTCTGATTCCTGCCCTTGTTCATTTGATTGACCATTTTCTTTTACCTGTTGAAGTGCGTTCTTTATCGTACCTATTGATTCCAATGTGCCATTAATTTGATTGTTTATTGAATCTTTTATTTGCTTTTCATCACTAAAGTCAATAGAGGACTCGTTGATTTCACCAACAAATGCATTCGTATCAGCTACCATCTGTTGAATTTTCCCTAAGTCCTTTTCGATTTGTGGAGAAATTTCATTTAAACGGGCCTCCGCCTTCTCCAAATAGCTTGTCGTATTATTAATGGTTGAAAGTCCGCTTGAAGTTACTTCTTCCACTCTTGGTATAAGACCCTTAGCCTTTTCCATTAAATCATCAGCATGATCCGCATCTTCTGCTGTCTGATTTAATTTCTTGTGTATTTCTGGCAAGTTTTCTTGCAATGTAAAAAGATAATCTTCAAATTTTTCGATATCTGGCAAATTTTCTTCAATTTCGATACCCAAGTCATTAAATATTTCAAAGATCGTTCCATTTACAGTCGAAATAAAATTACTACTCACCTGCTCAACGATAACACTTGCACCTTTTTGGGTAATTTTTGGTGCAATAGCATTAATCTTTTCATTTACATAATACTCTACATCCGCCTTTTCCGGATGATCACTAATCACTGTACCGAGTCTTTCAGAAAACTTTTCTGGAATAACAATAACTGCAAAATAATCTCCATACTCTAATTTATCCATTGCTTTTTCACGATCAACAAACTTCCAATCCAGTGTACGATTTTCTTTCAATGTATCGACAATCTCATCGCCCACATGAATTTCCTCATCACGAACCATTGCCCCTTTATCTTCATTCACAATCCCAATCGGAATTTGATCGGTTTGGCCATATGGATCCCATGATGCTGCAATATTAAACCAAGCATAAAGTGAAGGTAAGAGGATTAATCCCCCAATTAAAAGAGCTGCAACCCAATTTGTACTCATATTCTTTAAGTCATTTATAAAAACCTTAAAACTTGCCTTCATAATTACCTTCCTTATCTTATTTCATTATTTTCCCCCAATAAACTTATATCATTATAACAACGCTTATATATTTCCACAAATTCGGTGGCAATTCCACCGTGAATATTTAATAGATTGAAAGAAGTGCAATCGCATAAAAGTTGTCATCACAGTTAGCAAGGTGATAATCTTGTTATATAATTATAAATATTTGAAAAAGAGGAGTGCTGACATGAGTATTTCTATACCAGAACTTTCATTGAATGATGGATTGACGATACCATCTATAGGGTTTGGGACGTATAACCTTAACGGAAATGATGGTGCTGCAGCAATTTCAAGTGCAATCCACAACGGTTATCGATTAATTGATACAGCTTATAATTATGAAAACGAGGGTACCGTAGGGGAAGCTGTTCGGAGAAGTTCAGTTCCAAGAGAGGATTTACGAATTACTTCTAAACTACCAGGTCGTTACCATACATACGAAAAGGCTGTTACTTCCATTCAAGAGTCTTTGTATCGTGCAAATCTAGATTATTACGATTTATATTTAATCCATTGGCCCAATCCAAAACAAGACGTGTATGTAGAAGCATGGCAAGCATTAATCGATGCCAAGAAGTGGGGACTAATTCGTTCCATTGGTGTTTGCAACTTCTTACCGGAACATCTAGAACGACTAAAAAAAGAAACCGGCGTTATACCGAGTATCAACCAAATTGAGCTTCATCCATTTTTTAACCAAGAGGAACAAAGAAAGTGGCATGAAGAAAACGGAATCATAACCGAGTCTTGGAGTCCATTAGCACGTGCAAATGAAGTTTTCGGCAATGAAACGTTACAAAACATAGCCGAAAGTCATTCTAAAACCGTTTCACAAATTATCTTACGCTGGCATTATCAACTTGGAGCAGTTGCCATCCCGAAATCCGCATCCCCAGAACGACAACTAGAAAATATTAGTATATTTGACTTCTCTTTAAATGACGATGAAATGAACACCATCTTACAATTAACACGTACAAATGGAAGACTTAAAAATCAAGACCCTGCCGTTTACGAAGAATTTTAAGCAACGACTCTTTAGAGTATACAATTTTATTAAGAAAGGACAGGTGTAACAACTACGCCTGTCCTTTCCTATTTACTGCTTTTCTTTCCAATTTTTCATCGGGTTTTCTTGAGCTTCGTTTAGTGGCACTTGTATCATTTCTATTTCTCTGTTTTCTTTTGACTTGTTTAATTCATTATAAATGAAACTAGATTTTCCTAGCCCTACTGCCATCGCATCATCAACAGATTGACAGTAATACACCTTATCAATTCCAGCAAAATACATCGCTGTTAAGCACATTGAACAAGGTTCACCACTTGCGTACATCGTAAATCCCGATAAATCATTCACCTGATACATCTCCTGGGCCCTTCGTATTGCTAGTAATTCAGCATGACCACTGACATCATAATTTTTATGTAATTCATTGACTCCTTCAGCAATCACTTTATCATTTTTCACAAGGACTGCACCAAAAGGCTGTCCACCTTCTTCTACATTTTGAAGTGCTAACTCTACTGTTCGTTTCATAAATTTATCCATACTATCCCCTCCCTATATTCATACTTCATTAAAGACTACCATACTAAAAATCATTCATAGAAGAAAGCCCCTTATTTGTAAACGCATTAATGATTCCTGCCATTTCTTTAGGTGATTGATCCATCCCCTGATCAAGCCAATTTTTGATAACATGAATACTTCCACTAATGATAAAGGTGCTCAAATACCCTGAAATGTCCTCATCTAGATTAATCATATCCTTCCAACTTTTCATTAAAAATCGGTGTGCTACATTCATAACTCGTTTTTGAAAAGTAGTGTCCCCATTCTCATGTAGGAGCGTTTGGCAAATATCCCGTTTAGAAGCAATATATTCTAATAACTTGGCCGTCATCTTTACAGACTCTTCCTCTTTCGTAAAATTGTACTGACTTAAATATTCATTCATATCTTCTATAATTTCTTCCTCAATTTGATAAAGTAAATCAAAATGGTCTCTATAATGGGAATAAAATGTAGAGCGGTTTATATCAGCAAGCTCACATACTTCTTTTACCGTTATCTGAGAAATTTGCTTTTCTTTTAATAACTTGATTAGGCTATCTTTTAAGACCATTCTCGTATATTTTTTCCTTCTATCCAATTTCGAATTCATGGTTATCTCCCTTTATATTGAAAAATCGAGCGCCTTGTACACCCAAAAAAATTAAAATATCCAACAGATTTTCTTCATTTGTTGTCAACTAAACGCATATTAATAAACTGTTTGTTGAAAATCCAACACCGTGTTTATATAATAAAGTGGAAATAGGCATAATGCAAGAGAGGATGAACTTGAATGATATGGCAACACAAATTTTAAAACATAAAAAATCCATTGTTATTGCTTTTACGATTGCTACAATAATTAGCATTTTTACGCAGTTTTTTGTATCTATAAACTACAACATGGTAGATTACTTACCAGAAGATGCTCCATCAATGGAAGCAACAGATTTAATGGAACAAGAATTTCCAGGTACCATTCCTAATACAAGAGTTATGATCCATAACGTCACGGTAGCGGAAGCATTGGCATTTAAAGAAGAGCTTGCCACGGTCAGCGGAGTGACAGATGTAACATGGCTAGACGATGCCGTTGATATAAAAACACCTATCGAAATGATGGATGAGGATATGGTAGAGTCCTATTACAAAGACAATCATGCTTTATTTTCCTTCAGTATTGAAGAAGGTAAAGAAGTAGAGACGACCGATGCCATCTATGAGCTTATTGGGGACGATAATGCAATGTCAGGGGAAGCACTTGATACAGCTACATCCCAAAAAATGGCTGGTACAGAGTCGATGTACGCCGCCGCATTATTGGTTCCTATTATTATATTAATTTTAGTAATTTCAACCAATTCCTGGATGGAACCCGTATTTTTCCTAACAGCTATTGGAGTTTCGATACTAATTAATTTAGGGACGAACATATTTTTAGGGGAAATATCCTTTGTTACCCAATCAGTGGCGCCGATTTTGCAGCTTGCGGTATCACTAGACTATGCTATTTTCCTACTTCATAGTTTCCAAGATTACAGAAGTCAGGGGAAAGTTCCGGAAGAAGCAATGAAACTGGCAATGAAGCGTTCCTTTCCTGCTATTGCAGCAAGTGCTTCAACCACCTTCTTTGGTTTTATTGCATTAACCTTTATGAACTTCGAAATAGGCTCTGACTTGGGTGTAAATCTAGTAAAAGGTATTCTATTAAGCTTTGTTAGTGTGATGGTATTTTTACCAGCACTCACACTCCTATTTTACAAATGGATCGACAAAACACAGCATAGACCGTTCCTTTCAAGCTTTGGAAAAATAGAAAGGAAAATTGTTAAAATAAAGATCCCAAGTTTAATCATCGTATTTCTATTAATCATCCCAGCATTTTTAGCACAGAGTCAAACTAATTTCACCTATGGAATTGGGGAACAACCAGAGAACACAAGAGCTGGTAGTGATATTGTAACCATTGAAGATACGTTTGGAAAATATACCCCAATGGTTTTACTTGTACCAAACGGAGATGTCGCTAAAGAAGAGGAATTAGTGCAAGAACTTGAAAATCTAAATCATGTAACTAGTGTTCTTTCCTATGTAAATACAGTTGATCCTGTTATTCCTCCAGAGTATCTAGATGAATCCATCACAGAGCAATTTTATTCGAATAATTACAGTCGTATTATTCTGCAAACAAATGCTGGAACAGAGGGCGATGAGGCTTTTGGATTAGTAGAGACGGTTCAAAATACCGTAGCAAACTACTATGAGGAAGATACACATATACTGGGAGAAAGTGTCACACTATATGATATCAAAAATACGGTTGAAAAAGATAACACGGTAGTGAATCTACTTACTGTTATCACCATTGCTATCGTTTTATTTGTAACGTTTAAATCAATTTCGATTCCAGTGGTCCTACTACTTACTATTCAATCAGCAGTATGGATTAATTTATCTATACCATACTTTACAGATACCTCCTTAGTATTTGTAGGCTACTTAATTATCAGCACCGTTCAGCTCGCTGCTACTGTCGATTACGGAATCCTACTGACGGAAGAATATACGAAAAACCGAAAAAATATGACAGCACTTGAAGCGATTAAGAAAACAATCAATGAGAAAATTTTCTCCATTGCGATTTCAGCCTCTATCCTATCAAGTGTAGGGTTTATTTTATGGATGACGTCTAGTAATCCTATCGTCGGTTCCATTGGCTTACTTCTAGGAAGAGGAGCGTTACTAGCCTTTATTATGGTCGTTTGTTTCCTTCCAGCGATGCTCTTAGTATTTGATAAATGGGTTGATAAAACAACGTGGAAGGCAAATTTTTACAAGGAGAAATGATGATGAGGAGAATGAAACAAATACTACTCGTATTTACAGCAGTCGTACTTTTATTTCCATCCAATCTAGTAATGGCTGCTTCGAATTTAGATGCGGCAGAAGATGAAGGTAAGATTTCCGTAAAAGATGAAGTCATATATGCAACGCTTAGTCCATCTGGAAATAAACAAGAAATTTATGTTGTGAACACATTAGATGTAACAAAAACAGGAAAAATTACAGATTATGGTCCATATACACAAGTTAAAAACCTAACAGATTTATCTGATTTAGAACAAAAAAATGAAACAATTGAAATCACTGCTCCAAAGGGAAAATTTTACTACCAAGGGAATATGGACAAGCAAGCCTTACCGTGGAATATTTCCATTTCCTATTTTTTAAATGGTAAAAAAATATCCCCTGAAGAACTTGCCGGAAAAGATGGCCATGTCGAAATTCAGATTGTTACTTCTAAAAACGAGCAAGTAGATGAAGTATTTTTCAAAAACTATTTATTACAAATATCCCTTACTCTCGATCCTAGCATCTATACAAATATCAAGGCAGACGATGGAATGATCGCAAATGCTGGGAAGAATAAGCAAGTAACATTTACTGTAATGCCGGAAAAAGAAACGGAACTTACACTTTCTGCAGATGTTCAAGATTTCGAACTAAGCGGTATTGACATTAATGGTGTACCATCTTCCATGTCCATAGATTCACCTAATTTAGAAGATATGACAGGAGATATGCAATCCTTAACAAACGCTATTCAAAAAGTAAATAATGGTGTAGCAGAGCTTAAACGAGGCGTTTCAGAATTAAACGGTGGGGTTAAGGACCTTCGTAACGGTTCGGAACAATACAAAAATGGGATGACTGAAGTCAAAGGAGCCTCATCTGAATTAGTTGGGGCATCGAAGTCGATTAACGATGCGCTTGCTACAATCAGTAACTCTTTAAGTGGTGAAGATTCTGATGAAATCGATCTTACTGCACTAAGTAAACTACCTGAAGGATTATCAGTACTTGGGGAAAACCTAAATACTACAGCAGACGGCCTAACAACCCTACAAGAAAGTTATGTACAAGCATATGGTGCATTGGACCAAGCTATGGAAGCTATTCCTGCATATGAAATTTCAGAAAAGGAATTTCAAGATTTATATGCTAGCGGTGCAGTTCATGAAGTATTGGATAAATTGAAGGAAACATACTCCGCTGCTCAAACTGCAAAAGGAACCTATATCGCTGTAAAAGAAGGTTTTGATGCAGTCGATACAACCCTAGAAAATACCGCTAACGGAATGAAAGAAATGGGAACTCAGCTAAATACAACAGCTAAAGAGCTTACCACTTCTCTTAAAAAGATGGATATAACAGAATCCATCACAAAATTAGAAGAAGGATTAACAACGCTCTCCACTAATTATAAGGAATTCCATTCTGGTTTAGTGGAATATACTGGGGGCGTCAATCAATTATCCAACTCTTATGGAGAATTGCATGAAGGGATCGTGGAACTTTCTACCGGAACAAATGAATTAGAAAATGGTGTAAGTGATCTCCACAATGGAACATCGGAATTATATGAAGCAACAAATGATTTACCTGATCAAATAAAATCAGAAGTGGACGAAATGATTTCTGACTTTGAAAATACAGACTTTGAAGCTAAATCCTATGTCTCCCCTAAAAACAATGAAAAAATCAACACAGTACAATTTATTATAAAAACTGAAAGTATAGAGATAGAAGAACAAGAAACAGAAGAAGAACCAGCAGAAAAAGAAAAGAGCTTCTGGGAAAAATTTATTGATTTATTTTCTTAAAGAATAAAGGCAAGGATCTTCATTCAAATTAAGATGAAGTCCCTTGCTTTTTCTATACATTCAAAGTAGTTTAGTGCTAAACTATATTTAGGTAGTTAACCATTAAACTATCGGTAAGGGAGATTATTTAATTAGGTAAAGTGAAACTTCAATCAGTGGGGTTTTCATCTCATCCCCCACTGATTGTTAGTTGAACGAATCGAGCTTTTACTGGCTGTTGGTCCCCCACTTAGATTTCTTGGTTAAACTCGAAATCTTGAAGTGGGGGTCTTACAGCCAGTTAATGCGGGATAAATTACAACAAAATAAATAGTACTGGGTCGGAATTTGTGATGGATGATGGAATTACCGCCCAATAATTATAGGTACTTTCTAGGGCATACAGCAATGTTTTATATCTATTTTATGAATAAACAAATACTTGGAGAAATCCAAGTATTTGTTTGTTGAGATTACATTGTTTAAATTAAACTTACTAGATATTTTTTCCACTTTTAACAATTAAATTACTCCATATAATACAATTGTTTACATCATGAACAGGGACGGTGGAAATTTTGAAATGGCAAAAGCAATTATTAGAATTAATCAACAAGTCAAAGGATAAAAAAATTGCTCTAGGTGTTGATGTATCCACAGATGAATATCCAATTGAAACAATACGTCAAATCATTGAATTATTTGAGCAAGTAAAAGAGGGGACCCCTCTTGTATTAGCTGATTTTAAATTGAGAGAAGTCACTGATACAAAACAGGCAAAAAACATAACTTTCCATACTCACGGCAGAGCTTCATATACTGAGGCATTAGAATGGGGACAAGAAAATGAAATTGACATTTTCTTCTACATTACTGATGTAACTGGGTATTTTTGGGATGAGTTAAAAATTGACTATGAAGTAATCTGGTTAATTCCAGACAAGTTTAAACCCCAAGTTCCGTTTGGAAAAACATTAAATTTAGTCTAAGACATTCATAGCCGCCCTTAAAAAAAGGCGGCTTCATTAAGTTAACCAACTTTTCCTTTACGCTTTTCACTTTCTGAAATGATATACGCACAAGCGGCATCCCCTGTTATATTTAAAGCGGTTCTAAGCATATCCAATAAACGATCGATACCAATAATGAGCGCAATCCCTTCTACTGGAAGACCTACTTGAGTGAGAACCATGGCAAGCATAATCAATCCCACTCCAGGTACTCCAGCAGTTCCAATGCTAGCTAAAGTAGCAGTAATAATAATCAAAATTATATCGGTAAAATCAAGGGGAATCGCATAGACCTGGGAAATAAATACTGCAGCTGTTGCCTGCATGATAGCCGTTCCATCCATATTGATAGTAGCTCCTAATGGTTGGACGAAACTGCTAATGCTTTTACTTACCCCAAGATTCTCCTGTGCCGCTTTCATAGAAATTGGTAAAGTTGCACTTGAACTAGCCGTACTAAACGCAACAGACATTGCCGGGAAAAATCCTTTATAAAATGTTAACGGATTTCCCCTCCCAATAAACCAAATAGCTAGCGAGTACGTTATGGCTGCATGAATAAACAGACCTAAAATAACAGTTCCCATGTACGCACCCATTGACCCAATAGCATCTAAACCAGCTCCCCCAATCGCAGAAGCAATTAACGCAAACGCACCATATGGAGCCACTTTCATTATGACGTTTACTAGATACATTAATATTTCATTTGCCTGGTCAAATAAACGATGAATCCCCCTTGTTCTATCCCCTAAAACGGCAAGGGCAATCCCAATAAAGACAGCAAAAGCAATAATTTGTAACATATCTCCGGCCGACATAGAAAATACTGGATTGGTTGGAATGATATTCACGAGCGTCTCCATAATCGGAGGGGCTTCATTTGCTTCATAATCCGCGATGCTTACATCAAAAACTCCTTCAGCTCCCGGTTTGATAGCAAATGCTAAAGCAAGACTAATACATAAGGCAATTGCAGTGGTTACGAGGAAATAAATAATTGTTTGTATGCCAATTTTCCCTAATTTGGCTGGTTCCCCTAAACCAGCTGTTCCAAGGACAATGGAGACAAAAACAATCGGAATGACAAGCATCATGATTAGATTAATAAATATTTGACCAACTGGAGTTAAGATATACGTATCTAATTTAGAAAAAATAGCTTCCGGCACAAATGTTAAAATAATACCTACTAACACACCAAGAACAAGGGCAATTAAGATCTTTTTGGTTAAACTCATTTAGCTACCACACCTTTCCTTTTCATCTTCCTTGAAGATTTCCAATATGGCAGTTGAAATGATACGTTCTCCCAAACATCTTCCTTAGAAAACTTGGTATTCGCCAAAAAAATACGCACCCTCCCTTTCATTCACTGAATCTTAAATACCGCATGTTAAACGTTTACATTTCAGTGGTTACGATTAAGTGGTGTGCACATTTGCTATGTTTTCTATTTATATATGGATACGAGCGGTTGCGACAATATAGAACCCTTTAATTCATTTTAATTATTCTTTTCTTACTTCAACCATTTGAAAAAGTATAATCGAATTGATTTTGGCTATAATAACTCAGAAATCAATAAATAGGGTGAGATAAACAATGGAAGAAAATCAAGTTGAATTTTTAAATAAAATTAGATCCACTAATGAAAAGTTAGGGCAACTAGAAAAAGATTACTTTCAAGCGTATAGTTTTTACGATACTTGGCAATTTTGGGTCATTTTACTCGTGTTACTTATTCCACTAATTGTATTATTTATCAATATCGACCGAAAGAACATCTTCCTACTCGGATTCTTTGGATTAAACTATCATTTATGGTTTGCTTATACAAATGTTATTGGTGTCAGATTAGGGTTATGGGATTATCCCTACGAACCTTTTCCTTTTATACCGGGCTTTTCCGTAGATGCTTCCTTAATACCAATATGTTATATGCTGCTATATCAATGGACAATCAATCACAAAAAAAATATATATCTTTACGCATTACTTTTATCCGCGTTCCTCGGATTTGTCTTTAAGCCAATCATAGTGGCTTTTGATTTTTTCCAAATGTATAATGGGATCAATTATATCTTTTTGTTCGTAACCTATTATATGTTCTTTCTCATATCCATATTTATTACCAATATTTTTATATGGTTACGAAAAAGAAAGTAACGCTTGGGATTTTCCCAAGCGTCTTTCATTTACTAAAAATAGGGCACTTCTTTCATAACACCATCTTTCACTACGGTATACTTAAAATTAGGTAGTTTTGCTTTTTCCTTTATATATTCTAACAATTCATCATGCATTGCATGAAACACAAAACGAAGTACATCATCAAAAATATGATAAAACAACGTATAGCAACTTTTTATAATTGGTAATTTACGAATATATACAACCAACTCATGTTCATTATTTAATTTATCAAATAAATAATTTCTTTCCTCATCATTAATATCATCTAATATTTCATTTGGTTTTCTTAGTTCTTCAATAGGATGAAAAATAAGAATGTTACTGTTTTTTTTTCCTGAGTATATTGATAGTCCGTTTGGCTGTTTCGATAGTAAAAGTAAATCATCTTTTAGTCCTGTTAGCCTCATAAATGTTTCATCCTTATCATTGTTGTTATTTGAGCATCCTCTTATAGAAACTTATAGTCCATACTCTTATCAGGTCGTTGACTAATTTCAACGCTTAGTCCTATTTCATTATTTAGTCGATGATACAAATATTTGCGTTTTATATTTGGTATTAGAGCTAGCATCTTAATAGGGTCTTCTGTCCGTTCGTTATGTAAAAAAACTAAGTGATTCCTATTGTTTTCTCCTATATAGGTGGCAAATACTTCTTCTGAATTATCATTTGTCTGCTTATACTCATCCTCTAAACCAAGTAGCTTTACTATGGTTTCTTCCATGGATAATGCCTCCTTCAATTCACAATTAGTTTTTTAATCATTTTATCCATTTGGATTAAATATAAACTCAGAATTGACCTATTCAAGTTTCTAGGGAGCACACTATTTATAAAAGAAAAAAGACCCAGGAGTAAAGCTTACTCCTTTGGTCTTGTTTTTTCATTACAATCTTTTTCATTCCATATCCTTACTATTCTTTTCAAAGTTGTAGGATATTTAGGGTGCACACTTTTAAAAAACCTTTTCTCCATAAATAACAATAAGAGGGAATTAGTCCTCTCCCTTTTATTGTTTTAGAGCCATTATTTATCTCCGACTACTTTTTCAAGACTCTCTTCTACTTCTTGCGATCCTTTATATGTTATTAGGGATACAACAAAATAAACAATTAACGCAACAACTACTGATAATACTTCAATTGGAATCCCGAAAGTACTTACACCAGCAATACCTAAAATAGCGACAAAAAGGCCTATTATAAAAGAGGCATAAGCACCTTGCTTGGTACCCTTTTTCCACAAAAACCCAATAATAACAGGAGTAAAAACACCAGCAGTATACAAAGTATAAGAGATTAGTAAACCATCAACAATAGATGGAAGAATGGTTGCAACCAAAATGGCGATGGCACCTAAAATTAGAGTCCATGTACGAGATAATTTCACAAGAAATTTCTCATCTAATGTTTTACCGTTTGCTAATTCCTTCTTCTTCACACCGTTTAAGTATAAGTCGTTTACAATATGGGATGTACCTGCTGTTAAAATAGAGTTTGCGGTAGACATTATTGCTGCCATAACAGCCGCTAGAACTAAACCTGCTAAGAAATCTGGTAAAACCTCGCCTACTACTAGCGGTAAAGCTAACGCCGAATTGGTTTCTTCTGGAAACAGTGTACGTGCTCCCATCCCAATAATAACCGGGAAAAGAGTAATAGCGATTAATATAATACCTGCAATAAATGCCGAATGTTTCGCTGTTTTTCCATCTTTTGAAGCGAATAGACGTTGGTAAACATCCTGACCGATCATATTATAAAGAATAAGTGGTAATGCAAGCCAAACCATAAAACTAACATTCCAGTTACCAGTAATACTTAAATATTCTGCAGTATCAACGGAAGCAATTCCCTGTCCTAAGCCACCGAATCCCCCAGCTTTTACTAGCACTATAATAGAAGTGACGATGGTTCCAACTGCAGCAATAATAATATGAATAAAGTCAGTAATCGTTGCACCCCATAAGCCACCAATTGCTGTATAAAGAACAAAGACAACGGAAACAATAACTGCTCCTGTCATGGATCCTACACCAAACATTTCAAGTATACTACTTGCCGCAAATACTTGTGATGCTAAAATTCCAAGTAATGCAATTAAAGATAGTAAGCAACACATTATTCTTAAACCATTACTGTTATAACGCTTCATAACATAATCGGGAACAGTAAATAGTGCTAGCTTACGCATTCTATAGGCGATAAGACTAATTAATATAAATCCAATCCCACCTCCAATACCGTTCCACCAAGATACTAAACCACTTTCAAACCCCTGTTCAGACAGACCTACTACTTTTCCACCACCGTATAATGTGGCCACTAATGCAAATGAAGCAAACCATGTTCCTAATCTTCTACCAGCTAAAAGATAATCATCTACTCCATTATTAAATTTATTACCCCAAATACCAACGAGAAAAATAATCAAGAGATAAATAATGAGTATCGCTAATACCATCGTTTCACTCCCTTTACCTTGTTATTTTATTTTCAATTTCCTTACCGTTTAATGACTGCTGTAATTCCCCCGTTTCAACCCCCTCTATAATTAAATCACAAGTGCGATTTCTCAGTTCCAGTATTGATTCCACTGAATTATAAGAGGAGTGAGGTGTGATTAAAACTTCATCCATATGAATAAGTGGATTATCAAAATTAGGCGGTTCTTGCTCTAACACATCAAGTCCTGCTCCACTAATATAGCCTAATCTAATAGCTTGAACTAAATCGTTTTCATTAATTATCCCACCACGGCATGTATTAACAATATATGCACCTTTAGGTAGTTTCTTAAAGCTTTCCTCATTTATAATGTGTTTTGTCTCCGGAGTTAATGGAACATGTAAACTTAAAAACTCGGATTCTTCCAATAAAGTATCAAAGGATACACACTCTACATTCAGTTTACGAAAAGTTTCTACATCAACATATTTATCATGAGCAATAATACGGCACCCAAAGGCTTGCAATTTTTCTGCAACTTTTCGTGCAATGCGACCAAAACCTAATAAACCTACCGTTACATTACGTGTTCTGCGGATGTTTGTTATATTTAAAGGGTCCCATTTTCTGTTTTCCCTAACATCCTTATGGAACGGCGTTAAGCGGCGCATCCAATGTAAAAGTAATGCAACAGTATGGTCGGAAACCTCATCCATACAGTAATCAGGAACGTTAGAAACATAGATTCCTTTATCCGCTGCAGCTTCTATATCTACATGATTAAATCCTACCCCGGAAATTGCAATAACACGGCAATTATCTAAGACATCTATTACCTTTTTCCCACATGGAAACCCTATTTGAGCTACAACACCATTTGCTATTGGTCCATAAACAGGTAAATCCTTTTCTAACTCTTGGATTCTAGTAATTTTGACATCATACCCCGCATCATCATAACGTTGCATTTCTACTTCATGATTTTCCCACTCATCATCTAAAATCCATACTAAAGGACGTTTGTTTGACATATGAATACCTCCATTTTAAAGTAAGCGTTAACATTACTATTCTAAATTTTAATGTGATTTGGAATTTCCTTTTGTAGTGTCTTTATAAAAAGTTCATTTTCCTTCTTTATCCCAATCGTAATCCGGGCATACTCTGAAAGTCCCCATGGAGCACACGGTCTTATAATCAACCCATAAGGTAGTAACTTTTTAAATAGCTTTAATGAATCCATTTTTAAATGAACAAATAAAAAGTTTGTATGAGATGGAAAAACCTCAAATCCTAAACTTCCTAGCTCTTTACTAAGATAATTTTTTCCTTCTCTCGTCTCCTTTAAATGTGTTTTACCATATTCCCTATCATCAAGTGCAGCAATTGCTGCATCAATTGCGATTCTATTTGTTGCAAATGGTTCACGAATACGTAATACAGGTTCTAAAATATCTCTTTTGGCCACCACATACCCAACTCTCAAACCCGCTAGACCATAAAATTTAGAAAATGTGCGAACGGTTATAAGAGGATAATTTTCTTTAAACAATTGGATACCTGTTAGATAGTCCTTATCATCAATATATTCTGCGTAAGCTTCATCAACAATAACTTGTACATGATTTGGAACTTTATCCAAAAAATCTACTAAATTTTCCTTGGAAACAATCGTTCCGGTTGGATTATTCGGGTTACAAATAATTACTAATTTTGTTTTATCTGTTATCCGCTCATACATCGCATTTAAATCAAAACACCAGTCTTCTGTTACTGGTACCTCTACAGGTATACCACCCATTAAAATCGTTGTTGACCTGTAAGCCGGAAATGTTGGAGTACTGTAAACTACTTCATCCCCTTCATTAACATAAGAACTGATTAATAAAGTAATGGCATTATCGGCACCATTTGTTGTCATAATTTCTTCACGTGAAATGTTATAAAAAATGGCTAGTTTTTCACGTAAGTTCTTTGCTGTAGAATCAGGATAGAGGTTTAATTGATTTAAGGATTTTTGTATTGCTTTCACCACGTCTCTGGAAGGTCCTTGAGGATTTTCGTTTGATGCAAGCCGCACCACCTTATCTAGCTGGTATTCTTTTTTTACGTCTTCAATGGATTTACCAGGTATATATGGATTAATATAATCTAAGGCATTTCTCCATAATGTTTTATTCACACATCTCACCTTTTCATCGAATTTAAGTTCCCTTCTTGCCCTTCGACAAGTTAGAATTTACTGATAATTAAATTTTACATGACGCCTTAGAAAATACAAAGTGTAGTTTTATAAGAATGTGTGCACAATTTTACGAAAATAATTAAAAATTTACTTTATATTAGATACATTAGGGACAAGTATTGAATTTCTATATTGTGTTGGAGTGACCCCTGTAATTGATTTAAAAACCCTACTAAAATAACGAGAAGACTTATAACCTATCTCATCTGCTATTTTGTAAATAGTATAATCTAATTTCATAAGAAGTATCTTAGCTTTTTCGATACGTAGATATGTGATGTAATCAATGAAAGATAACCCTGTCGTCTCTTTAAAGATTGTACTAAAATAATTGACACTTAAATTAACGTGTTGAGCAACCGTCTCTAAACTAACATCCTCCATATAATGTGCATACATATACTTCAAAGCCTTTTGTACGGACTTTAACATTTGTTCGTTATGTCCCTCATGAATCTTCTTGGAATAACAATCTACAATGTGATCAATTAATAAATTAATTTCCTCTAATGTCCCTGCTACAAGTAATTCTTTTGCAAACTCCAATTGAAGCGCTATCATTTCTTGGGATTTTGCTCCTCCGTCAATAGCAGATTTTGTTAGTGAAAACAAAATATCTAAAATCTGAAATCGAAATGATTTTGGTGAAATACTGGATAATATGGAGACATCTTTCATAATCGTCCTCCAACTATCTTTTACACCATTAACATCACCGATAGATAATCTATTAGCCATAACTTTTATCTCTTCACTATATAAAAACACTATTTCCTGACTAGTCTCTTCCACTTCATCAATATGAATCATTGTATTTTTCCCTGAAAAAAGACGATAGGATAGTGCATATAATCCTTCTTGGTAAGAAAGATGAAGATTTCTTGCATCTTCATAATAATGGCCAATTCCAATAGTAACGGAGTAATTGGTTTGCTCGTTTATAAATTTCTTAATTTGTTCAGCCCTTTGAAGTGCCAATACCTTGTATGTGGAAAACTCTTGTTGAACCGATAAAGCTAAAAGGATCACGATTTTTTCTGGTCCAACAATAATATGTAGAATTTCATTTACCGAAGCATATTGTTCAAAGGATTTTATAATTTCTTCTCTTAAATACTGTTTCCATGATTCTCCTTTATCCTTTGTTAGTATATGGAAATCATCAACACTAACAACCATTGCAGTATTTGGAACCACTGATAATCCTGCAAGTTGGCTTCTATCCCATATTTCTCTAGCATTTTGAATGTTTCCGAAGATTAAATCATATGCTAAACTCTCTCTTACTGATGATCGATAATACACACTACTATTTGTATCCCTATGGTAATTCTTTTTTCTTTCCACATAATTACAAATTTCAAGAATGATAGAATAAAGCTCATCCTCGCCTACTTGATTTGTAATACAATCATATGCCCCAAGTTTAAAATACTTCCGGAATTCCGCTTTACTAAACCTTTCATTTAAAATAACATAATTTTTATTCCACTTCTCCGATTGTAATATGCTTGATATAGATGAGTAGTCATGATGGGTTAATTGATTAATGTCTATAAAAGCAAAGTCACATTGATAAATAATTTTCTCTAGTTTTTTCAAATTTGTCACAGAGTAAATTTCAAGTTTTAAGTTACAATCCTTATTTAACTTATCCATTCTTTTTGCAAAATTCCCATTGCTGTATACTAATATATTTACACTCATAGGTGACCAGCCTTTCAGCAAATACTAAAGATAAATATTATAAAGGTTTATTTAGTTGAAGACGATGCAATGTTTGATTTGCCTTTTCATACCCAGCATCCGCATGCCTTATGATATTTAAGCCAGGATCTATTGTTAATAAGTTACTTAATTTCTTAGCAGCATCGATACTACCATCCGCTACCACGGTCATTCCTGAATGAATTGAATTTCCAATCCCTACACCACCACCATGCTGTATGGATACCATAGATGAACCTGCACTAGCATTTAGTAAACCATTTAATATTGGCCAATCGGCAACAGCATCACTTCCATCTAGCATTCCCTCTGTTTCTCTGTAAGGAGATGCCATTGTACTTCCTTCTGAATGATCTCGTGTAATAGCTACAGGGGCTGATAACTCGCCATTGGCTACCATATTATTGATGATATTTCCTAGCTGCCTTCTTTCATTAAAGTCTAACCAACAAGTTCTGGCTGGAAGACCGTAAAAATATATTTTTTCTTGAACAAATTGAATCCAACGGCTTACTCGTTTATCATGATTAAATTTGGTTAAAAGGACATCATCAATTTTATAAATATCACCGGGATTTCCAGATAAGGCTATCCAGCGGCAAGGTCCCCTTCCATCACAGTATAATGGACGTAAATATTCTGAGACAAAGCCGGGATAAGAAAATGCATTTTTATATCCAGCATTGTGTGCTTGACCCCTAAGGTTATTTCCATATTCAAAAACAATCGCACCCTTTTTCCTTATTTGAACGAGCGCATCAACGTGAGCTACTAATGACTTTCCTGCTAATTCTAAATATTTTTTTTGCCTTTTTCTACGTAGATAGATCGCCTGTTCTAATGTAACACCGCTTGGTATGTATCCATTTAAGATATCATGAGCCGCCGTCTGGTCTGTTGCAATATCAGGAGTGAATTCACCTTCAGCAACTTTAGCATAAACATCTGCTGCATTACCCTCCAAAGCAATGGACAATGACTGACCCTGTTCCGCTGCCTCTTTTGCTAATTGAATAGCTTCTTCTAATGAATCCACTTTAATATCACAGTAATTGTTTTTAAGTCTTTTATCTATTTTGGAACCATCAATTTCTACTACAATACAAACTCCGCCATTCATCGTAACTGACAGTGGTTGGGCAGACCCCATTCCACCTAAACCAGAAGTTAAAATAACTTTCCCCTTTAAAGAACCATTGAAATTTCGATTTGCAATCTCACTCATTGTTTCAAAAGTGGCTTGAAGAATACCTTGAACACCAATGTATGCCCAAGATGCCGCTGTAGATTGGCCGTACATCATTAATCCTTTTGATTCTAACTTAGAAAAAACTTCATCCGTTGCATATTTAGGCACAAGCATAGTGGAGGAGGAAATAACCCGTGGGGAAAATGGAAAAGTACGAAAAATCCCTACTGGTTTTCCGGATTGAATAAGTAACGTTTGATCTGATTCAAGTTGTCGTAGTTCATCGATAATTGCCTTCATCGATTCTATATTTCTTGCTGCCTTTCCCCTTCCACCATACACAATTAATTCTTGTCTATTCTCAGCAACACGAGGGTCTAAACTATTTAAAAATAAACGTAATAATGCCTCAGTTTCCCAATTTTTACAAGATATATCAGTACCTATTGGCGAAAGTATTGTTTGCCCCACATGGTTTCCTCCTCTCATTCATATTCGCGTTTCCTTCCCTACAAAACCGAAGGATACGCTTACTACTATTTCTGCATAGGAATTTTAACGTTCTTTTCCTTAGCTACTTTAATTGCTTTTTCATAACCA
Organism: Oceanobacillus sp. Castelsardo; assembly: GCF_001659985.1. GTDB lineage: Bacteria > Bacillota > Bacilli > Bacillales > Amphibacillaceae > Oceanobacillus. The sequence continues at coordinate 43,622 of NZ_LYCS01000006.1, read as the reverse complement.
GCATCCGCATGACGAATAACTCCCATCCCTGGATCAGAAATAAGTACACGCTCAATGCGTTCTGCGGCCTCTTTTGATCCATCTGCAACAAGTACCTGTCCTGCATGGATTGAGTAGCCCATGCCAACTCCTCCACCTTGGTGGACACTTACCCATCCTGCTCCTCCAGTTGCATTTACTAAAGCATTAAGGATTGGCCAATCTGCTACTGCATCGCTTCCATCTTTCATTGATTCTGTTTCACGGTTTGGTGATGCAACAGATCCACAATCCAAATGGTCTCTACCAAATACAACTGGTGCATTAATTTCTCCACTAGCAACCATTTCATTTATCTTCAATGCAAAGCGGTGACGGTCCCCATATCCTAACCAACAGATTCGGGACGGTAATCCTTGCCATTTCACCATTTTCTGAGCCATCTCAATCCAATTCACTAATGCTTCATCCTCAGAAAACATTTCTTTTGCTACTTGATCTGTCTTGTAGATGTCTTCTGGATCACCTGATAATGCAGCCCAACGGAATGGTCCTTTTCCTTCACAGAAAAGTGGTCTTAAGTAAGCAGGAACAAATCCAGGAAAATCAAATGCATTCTCCACTCCTGCTTCTTTTGCGTATGCACGAATATTATTTCCATAGTCAAATGTTTCTGCTCCAGCTTTTTGCAGATCTAGCATTGCCTGAACATGTACAGCCATTGATTCTTTTGCCTTTTGTTCATAGGATTTAGGATTGTTTTTACGCAGTTCTAGTGCTTCATTATAACTAATGCCATGAGGAACGTATCCATTAATTGGATCATGCGCACTTGTTTGGTCCGTAACAATATCCGGAATAAGTCCACGTTTCAAGATTTCTGGATAAACGTCGGCACAGTTACCAACCAAACCAATTGATGCCGGTTCACCTTTAGCCGTAAGCGTTTGAACCATCTCAAGTGCTTCATCAAGATTTTCGCAAATATAATCACAGTAACCTTCTTTTATTTTTCTTTCAATTCTCTTACGGTCCACTTCAACAACTAGAATAACACCTTTAGCCATTTTTCCAGCAAGTGGCTGGGCTCCACTCATTCCACCCATTCCACCAGTTAAAATAAATTTACCAGTTAAATCTGGTGTACCAAATACTTTTTTCCCTGCTTCAACAAAACTTAAATATGTTCCCTGTAGGATCCCTTGGGCACCAATATAAATCCAACTACCTGCAGTCATTTGGCCATACATCATTAAATCTTTTTGTTCAAGTTCATAGAAGTGGTCCCAATTCGCCCATGCAGGTACTAGGTTGGAATTTGCAATTAGAACTCTTGGTGATTGAGCATGAGTTCTAAAGATTCCTACAGGTTTTCCTGATTGAACAAGTAATGTTTCATCATTTTCTAGTTTTTTTAAAGACTCAACAATTGCCTCATAACTTTCCCAATTCCGAGCAGCTTTTCCAATACCACCATATACAACTAGTTCATCCGGATTTTCCGCTACTTCAGGATCTAAGTTATTCATCAACATTCGCATAGCCGCTTCTTGTATCCATCCTTTACATGTAAGTTGATTTCCTGTTGGCGCCTTAATATTCCTCTTTTCTATATTCTCTGTCTTCATTTAATAGTACCTCCTATAATTTTATTGTTCAATACATTATTTAAGTAGATGATGAGATATCACCATTTTTTGCACCTGAGATGTTCCTTCAAATATTTCTAAAATACGTTGATCCCTATAGAATCTTTCAACTGGATATTCTTTCATAAATCCATATCCACCATGAATTTGTACTGCTTTATGAATAATTCTATTGGACGCTTCAGAAGTGAATAATTTGGCAATGGATGCTTCTTTAGAAAGTCGGTAGCCTTTTTTATCTTTTAAACTAGCAGCATAATACGTATATAAACGCCCTATTTCGAGTTCAGTGGACATTTCAGCTAACATCCACTGAATCCCTTGGAATTTAGAGATTGATTCATTGAAAGCAATTCTTTCTTTGGAATAAGCAATGGCTTCGTCTAAAGCTGCTTGCGCAAGTCCAACAGCCATTGATGCGATACCAATACGTCCACGATCAACTACAGTCATTGCAATTTTAAAACCTTCTCCTTCTTTTCCAATTAAATTTTCTTTAGGAATACGACAGTTCTCAAAAATAATTTCATGCGTTCTTGCTCCTCGGATTCCCATTTTGTCATCACCAGCACCATAGGAGAGCCCCGGTGTTCCCTTTTCAACGATAAAAGCACTAATCCCTTTGTTACCTTTTGATGTATCAGTCTTTGCATAGACTACAAGTGTATCTGCATAAGCACCATTAGTAATGAAGATTTTTGATCCATTTAGAACATATTCATCACCTTCAAGTCTTGCATTGGTTTTCATAGAGGATACATCTGTACCACCATTGGGTTCTGTTAAACAAAAGGCAAACAGGTTTTCTCCAGTACAACCAGGAACTAAATATTTTTCTCTTTGCTCTCGATTAGAAGCAAGGTATAATCCATCAATCCCTAAATAATGTGCCGTTAAAATAGAACCTGTTGCTGCACATCCTCGTGTTATCTCTTCTACAGCGATTGCTTCTGTAATAGAGTCAGCCCCAACTCCACCGTCTTCTTCTGGATAAGCAATCCCCATTAATCCAAGTTCTGCTAACCTTGGAATATGTTCTGTTGGAAAACGATTTTCTTCGTCAATTTCAGCCGCTCGTGGGACTAACACTTCTTCACTAAACTCTCGAACCATTTTTCGTATAGACAATTGTTCATCTGTTAAATCGTAATTCACCAGTAATTCCTCCTCTTATTTATTCTGTAGTTTGTTAATATAGTGATTATTATGTTCTCCCAGATTAGGACTAGGATTATTTATAATTGGTGGTGTTTTTGATAGTTTGACAGGGTTACCAGGAATTCTTGTCTTTCCAGCTTTTGGATGTTCTACTCCAATAAGCATTTCTCTTATTCTCATATGTTCACTTTCACAAATTTCATCGATATTTAAAATCGGTGAACTAGGGACCCCTGCTTGATTGATAAGTTCTACAGCCTCTTCCACCGTATACGCTTTCAACCATTTTTCTATAATTTCCTTTAAAGCTGCTTGATTTTTCTCTCTTTCAAAATCCGTATAAAATCTTGGATCATTATTTAAATCCATGCAATCCATAACTCTGCAGAAACGCTCAAATAATTTATCATTTGCTACAGCAATAACTATGTAACCATCATTTGCTTTATAAAAGTCAAACGGCGCACTTATAGGGTGACGATTACCAATGCGCTCTGGTACAATATTTTCCGATGTATATCTCATGACATTACTTTCCAGTAAAGAAAAGATTGAATCCACCATAGCGATATCAATATACTGCCCTTCTCCTGTTCGTTCACGATGAAATAAAGAAACCATGATTCCATATGCCGCATAAAGAGCAGCACTCATATCTCCTAAGGATGCTCCGGCTTTTGTTGGTGGTTGATCAGGAAATCCGGTAATACTAGCTAGCCCACCCATTGCTTGTGCTACCAAATCATATGCCGGACGTTGGCTGTAAGGTCCATATTGACCAAAACCAGAAATAGAGGCATAAATGATTTTAGGATTAATACCTATTAAACTTTCATAATCTAAACCAAGTTTTTTCATCACACCAGGTCTAAAATTTTCCACCACGACATCCGCCTCTTTCACAAGATCGTGGATAACCTTCATAGACTCCGGACTCTTCAAATCTAATTCAATACTCTTTTTACCTCGATTTAAGAACATAAAATATCCACTTTCACCATTTTGAAATGGACCAAATGCCCTTGTATCATCTCCCGTATTTGGCCTTTCAATTTTAATCACTTCCGCCCCCATATCAGCGAGTAGCATGGTGCAGTATGGTCCTGCTAGAACTCTACTAAAGTCTAGTACTTTGATGTTGCTAAGAGGTTGCTTCATGCTGAATAATCCCCCCATTCCAAATTGTCTAATTATTCTTATACCCATTTTCAACTAAATTTTGGTTAATGACAAGGATGATATTTTATGTTTTAGTGCACTATTTTACGATTATTAAGTAAAATAATATACATGTGTTTTTTCACGGAATAGGGAGGTAACTATTTAGACATTTTTTATTGTTACTAACGTTCTCTTAATAGGGTTCAAAGCGTTATTAACTTCTTCAATATTTTCTGAAAACACCCTATCCTTTGTAATACTTGGCACAATTTCTCTAAACGTATTCCACTTCACTTGTAACTTTGGTGACAACTTACTTACACCTTTGTATTCAGCTGCCTGAAGTGCACAAATACATTCAATCGCTAGTACACGTCTTGTATTTTGTATGATGAGACTTGCATGACGTGCTGCAGTTGTTCCCATGCTTACATGATCTTCTTGATTCGCAGATGAAGGAATTGAATCCACACTCGCCGGGTGGGATAATGTTTTATTTTCAGAAACAAGTGATGCTGCTACATATTGCATAATCATCGCACCTGACTGTAATCCTGGTTGTGGACTTAAAAATGGTGGTAAGTCATTTAATTGTGGATTTACCAATCGTTCAACACGTCGTTCAGATATATTGGCAAGTTCAGCTACAGCAATTTTCAAAAAATCCATTGCAAATGCGATTGGTTGGCCATGGAAGTTTCCACCTGAAATAACTAATTTCCCATTATCAAGGATAAGTGGATTATCTGTCGCTGCATTTATTTCTATCTCTAATTTTTCCTTAACATAATCAAGTGCTTGCCAGGATGCACCATGGATTTGAGGGATACAACGCAAGGAATAGGCATCTTGAACGCGTTTTTCACCTTGACGAGTAATCAACTGACTTCCATCTAACCATTCTCTCATTCTATTAGCAACAGCAAACTGTTGAGGATATCCCCTTACCTCATGTACAGCTGGATGGAATGCGTCTATAATACCTTCCAAGCCTTCCATAGTCATTGCTGCAATCCATTCACTATCATAAGCAATTTGTTCAGCCTCAATATAATTTACTACTCCAATTGCTACCATTGCCTGAGTTCCATTAATAAGTGCTAATCCTTCTTTTGAATTTAGAACAATTGGGTATACCCCTTTATCAGCTAACACTTTTGCAGATTCTACAATCTGGCCTGAATCATCATATACTTTCCCCTCACCTATCAAAGCTAGTGCTAAGTGAGCGAGAGGAGCTAAATCACCAGAAGCACCAAGTGATCCCTGTTGCGGAATAACTGGATGGATTCTTTTATTGATAAATTCGGCTAGTAATTCTACTAAAACTGGCCGTACACCAGAATATCCTTTTAATAATGCATTTAACCGTAACACCATCATTGCTCGTGAAACGATTTCAGGGAATGGCTCCCCTACACTACAAGCATGAGATCGAATTAAATTCAATTGTAAGTCTTCCACGTCTTCTTCATGAACCATGACATCACTTAATTTTCCAAAACCAGTATTTATTCCATAAACAATTTCTTTTTCAGCCACTATCCGCTCTACTGCACTTCTACTTTCATAAACCTTATTCTTACTTTCCTCAGAGATGGTTACTCCCTCTTGATTAATAAGGATCTTTTTTAATTGTTCTATTGTTAGCGTATTTCCATTTAACTCTATCATTGGAAATTCCCCCTTTTTTTCATTAAAAGTCCAAAATTAAAGGAGGAGATAATGGCATACTTAAATAAGCCATCATCACCTCCTATTAACTAATCACTATAGGTCATGATTTTACTATTCTATTCAATTATATATGATTAATCCCAAGTCCTATCGCTTCATGTTCTAAACCCTTTATCGGCGCACCAATTGTTCCATAAAAGGCTACAGCAATCCATTCGCCTTCTTGTGGATTTGTATACGGTTTACCACGTACAACCGCAAACCGTAAGCCTACTGTACGCATTGTTTCACCTAGGGTTAATTGCCCTCTTGTTATTCCTTCAAGAGCTTCTACAATGGTATGGTATAACGCATGTGTTTCTCTATAAATTCCGTCCTCAATTAGATTCAATCTTTTAACGGCGGTCTCAACCGATGAGATTACTTTCTGTATATTCATTGTCCCTACTTTACCAAGGCAAATATCTACATCATTAAATGCATCTTCAAAATGACTTCGTTCCTTGTCATCTAACATAGCAAGCATCGTTGCTATCTTACCTATTCTAATTTTTTGGGTCATACAGGTACTCCTTAAGATATACATATAACTATCCACTAATAACTAATACCATTATATGTCAAAATAATAAAAATAGTCAATATATTGTTTCAGAAATATCGAAAAACATAATATTAATAATAATAATAATTAATCATTTTTCCCTCTTGCAAAATCCTGTTAAAAAGGATAACATCACATGCACCGCTGTTTTCACTGTTATTTGTTCCACATCTTTCCTTGGATCAAGGCAAACTATATCCATTGCATTTACTTTCGGGTGTTCTCCAGCAATTTGTACCGCATCAAATAATTCTTCTGTGTACATGCCCCCTGGTGCCCCAGCAGGTGTTCCAGGTCCATGGATAATGTCTAATACATCCATATCTACTGTTAAATATATGCTGTCTACTTGTTTATTTAACTCTTCAAGCGCCTTTTTAATCGTGTTACAAACCCCTTCTTTCCGGGCAAGCTTCATCGTCGTATAATGAACACCAACCTGGTCTGCATATACTTTTAGTTCTTTTGCATTGAAAAATCCATGAAGACCAATATTATGCACTTGATTTCCCTCTACTGTTTTACTTTCGATTAAATTTCGAATTGGTGTACCATTTGCAGGCCCCAAACTTTCCAAATCTCGTAAATCAAAATGAGAATCTAATTGTAAAATACCAATTGTTTCGTTTGGGTGAGCCACTTTCCATCCTTTTACTAACTCGGCAGTTACGGAATGGTCACCACCAATTGAGATAGGCAAGGTATGAGGATGATGGGTACGCATAGCAACCATTGCCTTTCTAATCTGTTCATGTGTATACTCTATATTTGTAACATGTTGTTTAACATCACCTAGATCAATTACGTTTAAATCTGCTAAATCAATATCTTCATCCAAATTATACGTTCCAAACGACTTCCATGCTTGCCTCATTGCGTCTGGATTCTCACTTGCTGCCGATGTACTAATGGAAGATTTAGAAAGAGGAATACCAAGTATCGTCACATCATAATGCGACCAATCTATTGGTAAGTCTCCAACTGTTTCAATCCATTCATGTACTTTTAAATCACTCATTTTATCTGTTTGCTTTGACCAAATCATGTTTGGCATCTTAAGCATCGGATAAGGATAACTCATGCAACCTACCCCCAACAACAAGTGGTTTACCATTCTTTATAACTGTATCCACATGATTCATTCCATATTGATAAGATAGTGTTAAGTAATTTGGAACATCAAAAATGGTAATGTCCGCCTTTTTACCAGCTTCTAGACTTCCAACTTCATTCGCAAATCCAATAGCATGTGCTGCATTTATTGTAGTAGCAGTCAATACTTCCTCCGGCGTCATCCCCATTTTCAGACATCCAAGATTCATTATGAAAGGAAGTGAAATAGTTGGCGACGATCCTGGATTTTGGTCAGTAGAAAGTGCCACAGCAACACCAGCATCAATCATCCTTCTAGCCTTGGCAAATTCAGCCATCAAGAAGAAGGCCGTTCCAGGTAATAACACTCCAACAACTTCCGCTTTAGCCATGGCTTGTATCCCTTCATCTGATGCTTTAAGAAGGTGATCAGCTGAAATGGCTCCAACTTCTGCTGCTAATTCTGCACCAGCATATGGTTCAATCTCATCTGCATGAATTTTTGGAATAAGTCCGTGCTTTTTGCCAGCTTCTAATATTTTTCTAGATTGTTCAGGTGTAAATACACCGCGTTCGCAAAATACATCATTAAATTTAGCCAAATTTCTCTTAGCAACCTCGGGAATCATTTCATTAATAACTCGATCAACAAATCGTTCTGGGTCTTTCTTGTCACCTAGCGGCACGGCATGTGCACCCATAAATGTAGAAACAAGATCAATCGGGTGATCCTTTTGTAGCTGCTCAGCCACTTCAAGTTGCTTGATCTCATGCTCTAATGTAAGTCCATAACCACTTTTTGCCTCTACGGTAGTGACACCATGTAATAGAAATTTGTCCAAACGTTTTTTTGATTCCTTATATAGTTCATCAAAGCTTGCTTCCTGAGTAGCACGAGTTGTTGCATGGATTCCTCCACCAGCTTCCATAATTTCCATATACGTTTTCCCCTGAAGGCGCATAGCATATTCATTCTCACGAGTGCCCGCATGAACAATATGTGTATGCGGATCAACTAGACCTGGAGTTACTGTTTTATTTGTTGCATCAACTTGTTCAGCTGAACTTATTTGTATTTTATATTTTTCTCGAATTACATCATCCGGACCTACTTCAACAATTCTCCCATTTTCAATCCAAATACTTCCATTCTCTATTACATTGAGATGTGACATTGCTTCTTTTTTAGCCGGATTAACTGAATGTCCAGCCATTGTAACTACTTGATTTGCATTAGAAATAAGCATATTTTTCGACATGGTAATCCCTCCCTATTACTTCAACATTCACTTTTTACCGATTATTCTAATTTTAACAACAAAGAATATGAGATAGTAGGTAACCAACTTACGATAATCTATAAATATTGTTGATAAAAGAACGTATTTTATTAAAAACGCTCTCATTTTATAGCACAATATATAGATAATGAAAAAAATATATGATTATAAAGTTTGAATTTCGAATTTCTAAAATCCTCTTAATCTCCAATCTCGCGGAGTCTTTCCTGTATGTAGTTTAAATACACGGCTAAAATAGTTTGGATTATGAAAACCAACTGAGTTTGCAATATTATAAATGGATTCATCCGTTGTTCCAAGCATTTCTTTTGCTTTTTGAATTCGTAAATGAATTAACATTTCACGAAAAGATTGGTTATATTTTTTAGTAAGTAAATGGCTTAGGTAAGATGGGCTTCGATTCACATGCTTTGCCACCTCAGTTAATGATAGTTTTGAATCCATATATTTATTTTCCATAAAAGTAATTGCTGTTTCCGTCACATTAACCTTTTCATACAAATTTCCGTCTTTTGCCATATGAAATACATAATTTATAAACAAAATTAGCTCTTGAACAATACGATAAAGTACAGGACTATATAAAATTCTTTCAAATATTTTTTTATAATAATCTTCACATTCACTACTTTTTAATCCCTTTCGAAACATAAACCGTCGTACTTGTGCTAAAATACTAGTTAGACGTGTACGAAGTAAACCTGGCTCGGGATATGGGGGTTCCATGTTAAAAAACTCCTCATATAACCATGTTTTCAATTTATCTACCTGGCCTGTATCCAGCATATATATCCAATTTCTTTGTTCTTCCACAGTTAAAAAAGGGTCAATATCTGTCCATTCCTGAATTTGCTCTGAGTGTAATACTTGTTTATATCCTGTAAAAAATGTTGTTTCCATCATCCGTAGTAGTTTCATATAAATATGATTTAAAGATTCCCTGCCTCCTGAGTGGACAATAATTGCAATTGAACTTTTCCCAATCAATCCCCATTCCCGAAAGAATCGCTGTGCTAGTTTAATTGGATTTGGAAAATCATGATCAAACACTAAAATAATATGGTCCATTGTAGAGAATACTGATGGCTTATAATCAAAATCAAATTTATCTATAAAGGAACGTAAATCATTCAAGGTATCATGATACTCCGCTTCTAATAAATAAACCGGGTATGGGAAAGGAACGTGATCATCAATAAATATTGCTTCATATCGAATAACATGCTCCACCTTTATTTCCGTTTCTTGTTTGTCAACATCTAACAGATTACGAATCGCTTGTTGAATGGAAAATTTGACACGGGATGGTGATAATGGTTTCACCCATAAGTCAACTGCTTTTATAGACATTGCTTGCATCGCTCTCTCAAAAGTAGCTTCCGCGGTTATTGCAATAACTTGTTTAGAGTATCGATGAATAAATGATTTAACTACCTCCCACTTATTTTCAGGTATCATATCTAATTCAATGATTAAAATATCTGGAAGTTCATTTTCTAATGTTGTTAATACATCTGATATTCGTTCTTTCAGTCTTACCCTTTCTATTGGAAAAGAATATTTTGAAAGCAACCAATGGACGCCTTGTAATTCATCCCTATCACGATCAGAGATTAATAGTTTATAGATAAAAATCACTCCATCCATCAAACTAAGTTTATATTATTTTTATTATAACAAAAATGATGTGCTAATCTAGTAGGCTGTTATACACCAAGATATAAAAGGATTTATAAACATGGTCTGAGAGGTAATCCCATGACAGATGGTAGGCCTTACAGCAGTAAAAGATGCTATCAACAAAAGATGCATAGTTTTGAGCAACTTGCCCCATAAACTATGCATTCATTCTATTCTCTATTTCTCATCACTACCACGATAACGCTTATACGGCAGCGGATTCCAAACCCGGTACTCTAAATCTTTTTCACGTAATGCAGCTGGAATATCATCAAAAATTTTCTGTGCTACTTCTAGTTCTTGCTGTGCTTCTCCCCTATCTTGATACATAAATTCATCTGATGCTTCCTCTGGTGCTTTATTGACCTTTTCTTCCAAATATTCCACAACCATTTCCTGTTGCTTATGGATAGACTCGCGAGCTTCTGAAACCCAATCATCTTGAGTGGAACGTAATGTATCGGTTACATAACTAAATTCATCAAAAATTCCTTTATACACTTGATCTGCATTGGAACGAACATCGCGAATCGCATTTTCCAAATCTTCAATCGTTAATTCTTCTACTTGAAGTGGATTTCTTCTCTTCGGCCCACCAATCCGTGATGATTCTAAATAATAAGGGAAAATGCTTTTAATTGTTTTTCCGACTGGATTAATCGCCTGATTGTTCTCGTCCACCCCTTTAGGTTGCACCCCTTGCATTGCAATTCGAGCTGATTCTGGACGAACGATCTCCTTTGGTGGAAGTACTCCATAACGCAGCAACTCCCTAATTCCAGTTCCAGAAATATTTATCCGATACTGTTTACCATGTGGACAAGTAAGATCGGTTGCCGGGTTATCACAACGGGTACAATAAAACACTTCATGGAACAATCGAATATCTATTCCTAATTCATCAGCAGTGAATTCATCAAAGATGGAATGACTCGCATATTTATCATAAAAATCACCAATACCAGCATGATCCCGACCAATTAGCGCATGCGTACATCCATAATTTTTCATGATTAACGCATGAAGTACCGCTTCACGGGGACCGGCGAAAATATACGTAACACGTAACGGGGCAAGCATGGTTCTCTCTTTTGGATAATAAGTATCTAATACACTACGATAGGATAACATACGAAACTCATGCCTTGTGTACTCACGTTTTGCCATTTCTACTAAAGGCTGAACAAATAAACCATCTAATTCTTCAAGTGCATTTCTATGAATATATTCATGGCCTCGATGCAGTGGATTTGCTCCAGTTATAAATCCACCGACTGAACGAAATTCTTTATCTTCATAAAACAATTTCCACGTATCTTTTGGTTCCATTCTAAGATTTTCAAATGGGCCCCAATGTACTCTTCTAAGTAATTGAATCGGCCCACCTAAAGCCGTATCTCCCATCCTTCTATAAATAGAATCAACACCCGGGTGGTTCCGATCTTTCGTACCGAATAGATGTGTAGCCCGAAAATCCCTGTCATAATGAAAAATATCATCTAATTTAAGAATGGCGACGGGTTCCTTTGTTTCATCTGCCAACGCTACTTCATCTCCAACGGATAACGTTTTGATTACTTCTTTATTCCGATCTCCAATTGGGGCAAAGCTTAAAGGAACTGGCCAAACAACCCCATTTTTTAAACGACCTTTTGTGAGGACTGAAATGTAATCCTCCTCAACCATGAATCCCTCGTTTGGAGATAAGACACCAGTTGCAATCATTTCTAATGTAATAACTGCCTCCAAGTCCACCATAATCATTGGCAGTTTCTGTGCTTTCTCCATAGCCTGCTCTTGTTCTTTCCCTATTAAAACACCATTTACTAATTTTCCACCATGAGGCTTTTGAGGAAAACTTGCAAAATTTATTTCAGACATTATATCCCCTCCCTACTATTTTGTATATTCAAACAAAAACTGTTATATTCTAAAAATGGGAGCTAATGGACAAGTTCTTAGTTTTATTTATTACTTAACAATTAAGATAGATTCGTCCTACTTTGGAGGTTTATAATGGTAGAAACAACTTCAGTAACAACATTGAAAGCATTAATTGAAAAGAAAACAAAGAAAAAAATAATGGTTAAAATGATGTGGAATGAAAATGAAAAATTAACGTTATTCATTACGCCAAATATGAAAATCAATTCATTTATTCATGATGAAAAAGAAGGTTACTCATTTTATGATTTAGAAGGGAAATTAATAAAGCGAGAAATTCCATGTATTCTATTGGAAAAGGCTATTATAGATGGAAAAGTACTGCTTGAGGATTTGAAAATTAATGGACAATCTTTATCTAAAGAAGATAAAAAGTATTTAGTAGAACATTTGGATTAAATAGCACTGCACAATATCGGAAAACTTGGCATTCACATGCAGGATAGGCGAATGCCAAATTTTCACTTATGCAAATCATCCTTACGATAGAGCGCGTAATCAGTGCCCTGGGAAGATTGTTCCGAACTTGATAGTTTCAATTATTTAAGTCTGACTAAATCAACGAACTTCTCAACAACACTATCTAAAAATGTTAATGTCGCTTCATCTAACTGGCCATTTTTATCTATTTTCTGTTGAACAAAATTAATAAGAACTTCATTTCCACCTGGTGAAAGAACTTTTGCCTGAATTCCAGGTGCAGATAAAATTTGGCGTAAATGTGCTTGGGCACGAAGCGTACCAATCATTCCCATGCTAGCCCCTAACGGCATGACCGGTTTCCCAATAAACACCCTTTCCCCACGAGAGGTCCAATCGAGAGCATTTTTTAAAACTCCTGGTACAGACCAATTATATTCTGGAGTTACAATAATAATCCCATCAGCAGCTAAAATTTCTTGTTTAAAGTCTTTCACGACGGGTGGCGGATCTAATTCTTCGTCTTGATCAAAATGAGGTAAAGAACGAATATCTGCAATCTTTATATTCATCTTATCTTTATAGCGTTTTTGCATCATTTTTGCGACTTGCATGTTGTAAGACTCTTTTCTAATACTCCCAACGAGTGCGACAATGTTCACTATTACATCCCCTACTTTTCCAATTATTGGTATATTTAATATCTACATGTATATCTAAATTATTTTTTTCTGTCAACTAAATTGATTAAAAATGATGGTTGACCGTTTATTACTTATCAGCTAAAGAATGATATTTCCCACCGTAGAAAATAAGCGGGGTCTTTTCTTCCACATGAATGTCAGTCACTTTTCCTATAAAGAGGATGTGATCCCCTTCTGCATGCTCTGCAACGACTTCACACGTTATTTGTGCTAAAGCCCCTGGTAAGACTGGTTTTTCGTCTAGATAGTCAAATTCTATTTGAAAATCATCTTTCAATTTTCCTGAAAAGACTCTTGAATATTCTTCTTGATCAGAAGCTAATATATTAACCGAGAATACTTTACTACTTTTAATTTTATTTAAAAAACGAGCATTCTCTCCAATTGAAATGGTTACTAATTTTGGATTTAAAGAAACGGACATAAAAGCGTTTACTGTCATTCCATGAACTTCCCCATTCACACCGGTTAAAACCACTGTAACCCCTGTTGCAAACTTCCCCATTGTATTTCGAAATTGATTGTCATCCATAAATAAATACCCCTCCACTTTCCTCTTGTTAATTACTTTTATTATATAAAAACATTTATAATATTCCCACTATACAAACCTATTGCATATATAGTATCATATCACATAACATACTATTCCGAGTTATAAACTATGGTTAATGATTAAAAAGTACTATTGAAGTTTTTAATTACTAATGCAATAATTCTTATTATTCTCATTAGATTTACTATATTACCATTGGAGGGAATACAAATGAATTTATTAGAACTAAATACAATGGAGGAACGGATTGAACTTTTAACAAAAACAGTAAAACCTTTTACCGAACGGGCTACAGGCCATGATAAAAACGGAACATTCCCTTTTGAAAACTTTAAGGAATTAAAAGCAATTGGATACCCCGCATTAGCTGTACCAGAGGAATATGGCGGATTAGGAATATCTCTTTACGAAATGCTTCGTTATCAAGAGGTGATTGGAAAAGCAGATGGATCAACTGCCCTTTCTATTGGATGGCATATGGGACTTATGAAACAACTTGGGGAAAAAAAGAACTGGAAAAAAGAAAAATACGAATCTGTTATTCGTGATGTCGTTAGAACAGGGGCATTACTGAATAGTGCAGCATCTGAACCAGCGACGGGAAGTCCTACCCGTGGAGGTAAACCAGAAACGTTTGCTAAAGAAGTAGATACCGGATGGATTATAAACGGAAGAAAAACGTTCACAACGCTATCCCCCATTCTTAGTTATTTTATTGTTAGTGCTTCTATAGACGGCACAGATAATGTTGGTAATTTCTTAATAAAACGTGATAGAAATGGAGTAAGTGTGGATGAAACATGGGATTCCATTGCAATGCGTGGAACTGGAAGCCATGATCTTGTATTAGAAGATGTTTATATAGAAAAAGACGATCTTGTTGAAATCATGACACCAGGTAAAAAAACTCCAGCCGGTTGGCTTTTACACATTCCTGCATGCTATTTAGGGATTGCACAAGCTGCACAAAAGGCAGCATTAGAATTTGCAACTACTTACTCACCAAACAGTATTAAAGGAACTATTTCAGAATTACCAAATGTCAAACAAAAACTAGGGGAAATAGAACTAGGTATATTGGAATCGAAGCATTTTCTATACTCGATTGCTAAGAAATGGGATCAAAGCAATGAAGAAACAAAATCAACAATGGGACCAGAACTTGGTGCAGTGAAGTTATCCGTAGTAAACAAGGCCGTGGACGTAGTCGATTTGGCTATGAGAATTGTAGGTGCGAGAAGTCTTTCAGAGAAAAGTAATCTTCAACTCTACTACCGTGATGTTCGAGCAGGGCTTCATAACCCACCAATGGATGATATGACCATCATGCAATTAGCAGGCAAATCTATTGCTGAGCTTTAGGGACGAAGGGACAGGTCCCTTGTCCCCAATCACATTAAAGACCAATATTGGGACGAGGGACCCGTCCCCACGGCCTAATCCTTACTAAAACGGTATTAATTATGTGATTAGTACAATTTTATTTATTAAATAAAAAGTGGATGAGGAGAATGAAAAGATGAAGAATAGGAAGTTTCTAAAAGGTATTTTAACAGGAATTGCTTTAATCACCTTCTTAACAGGCTGCGGTGGAACAGATACTGCATCTAGTGATGATTCGGACGGTTCAATGGATTCAGGTGTTAGAACAGTGAAAGTAGCATATGACCAGTCTTCCAAACCTATTTCTTGGTTGGATGATAATGGAAATCCTACTGGTTATGATGTGGAAGTTATGAAATTGGTTGATGAGCTGCTACCAGAGTATGAATTTGAATATATCGGCACAACTAGCGATGACCTATTAATCGGTGTTCAACAAGGAAAATATCACGTAGGAGTTAAAAATGCATTTTGGACAGAAGAAAGGACAAAAAACTTTATCTATCCTGAAGAATTTCTTGGTTTAAGCAGTATTGGTCTTGTGTTGAAGAAGGAAAATGAACATATCCAATCATTATCAGACTTTGCTTCCAATGGTATGACTTTAGCTCCTATTGCTGCTAATAATGCCCAGTACACTGTAATAGATGAATATAACCAAAAAAATCCAGACAATCCGGTTGATTTAGATGCAGGAGATCAATTCTCTGTTGATGTAGTGCAATGGGTGAATGAAGGGCGAGTTGATGGTGGAGTTATTATTGAAGGCCCCTATAAGAAACAAGTTATCGCCGAAGATGGCCCATACCATAATTTGGTAGAAGACGTTGTTTACAATGAGTTCGATGTCATTAAAACATGGCCATTGTTTAATTTAAATGAAGTAGATTTTGCAGCAGCATATGATGAAGCAATCAAACAACTTAAAGAAGAAAAGAAATTAAGTGAACTTAGTGAAGAATTTTATGGCAGAGACTTATTCGAAGTACTTGAATCTGTCGACAGATAAAACAGAGGTGCAAAAATGGAGAAATATTTTGATGCAGCATATATTTGGGAATCCATCCCAGCGCTCATTCCCTATTTAAAAGTAACCTTTATCATAGCAGGTCTCTCCGTCTTATTCGGAAGCTTGCTGGGATTAATTTTAGCAGTGATGAAACTAGGAAAAAATAAGATTGCCCAGAATATTGCCCATGGTTATACAACCGTTTTAAGATGTACCCCATCTATTGTTCTACTATTTTTAATCTATTACGGTGTTCCAGCAATTGCTATGAACTTTGGTATCAATCTTAACGATATGAGCTCAGCCTTTTTTGTTGTCATTACCTTTACCCTTCAATTTGGTGCGCTCATGTCGGAAGTCATTCGATCAGCCTATGAATCTATTGATAAGGGACAATATGAAGCAGCAGTTTCAGTAGGATTAAGCAATACTCAAGCATATTGGCGCATCATTTTCCCACAGGCTTTTGTAGTGGCCTTACCAAATTTCGGAAATAGCTTGTTGGAATTAATGAAGGAAGGAGCTCTCGCCTACACTATCGGACTTATTGACGTTATGGGTAAAGCAAATCTTATTATAGCAGGAAACTATAATTCACATGCATTGGAAATTTATATCGGACTCTCTATTATTTACTGGATCCTTTCCATTCTAATAGAACAGTTTTTCTTAAAACTAGAAAAGGTTTTTAGTAAAGGAAAGAAAAATCTGAACACAGTTTAAGGAGGTGACAGTGTGTCAAACGGATTAGATTTCGGGTTTCTAATAGATACCTTCTTCATAGCACTATCAGGGGTTCCTGTAGCCATGATTATTACCATTGTTTCTTTAGTTATTGCTTTGCCCCTTGGATTTTTATTAGCATTAACACGTATCAACAAAATGCCGATTTTAAATCAATTTTCCCGGGTTTACGTTTCATTTGTTAGAGGGACGCCTGTCATCGTTCAGATTTTTATCATTTATAATAGTGTTCCCCTTCTACTGGCGTCCATATTTGAAAAATATAATATACAAATGGACGTTTATGATGTTAACCCTATTTGGTATGCATTGATTGTGTTTTCATTAAATACAACAGCTACATTAATCGAGGTATTCCGCTCAGCAATAAATACCGTTAGTAAAGGACAACTTGAAGCCGCTTATTCAGTTGGACTAACCACTGTTCAGGCATTTACTAGAATTATCATTCCACAGACATTAGTTGTCGCGCTACCCAACCTATGTAATGCAACCGTGAATCTTATTAAAGCAACTTCTTTAGGATATGCCATGTCCCTACCAGAAATTACATTAAAAGCCCAAGTAGCAGCAAATGCTAGTTACAATTATATCGAAGCTTACATTGACATTTTTATTATCTACCTCATTATTTGTAGTTTAGTAGAATTTTTATTTAAACGAATGGAAAAACGATTAAGAAAATATAAAATTGCTCCTGCTGCGTAAAGTGAAACTTCAATCAGTGGGGGTCTTACAGCCAGTTAATGCGGGATAAATCTAATTTGGTGGTGAAAACATGTTAGAGATTCAAACAATAAAAAAATCATTCGGTAAAAACACAGTTTTAGATGGGGTAAATTTAAAGATTAAGAAAGGTGATGTCGTAGTCGTCCTTGGACCAAGTGGGTCTGGAAAAACTACCTTGCTACGATGCATCAACTTTTTGGAAAAAGCGGATGAAGGTAAAGCCATTTTTGGAGATATTCAAGTCGACCTTCATAAAGCATCTAAAAAACAAATTAGTACCATTAGAAAAAGAACTGCCTTTGTCTTTCAAAACTATAATCTTTTTAACAATAAAACAGCGTTAGAAAATGTAACAGAAGGACTAATTATAGGAAGAGGTATTCCTAAAGAAAAGGCTAATAAAATGGGTAAAGAGGCGTTGGATAAAGTTGGTCTATCCGAAAAATACAATGCGTATCCCAGTGAATTATCTGGCGGACAGCAGCAACGTGTTGGAATCGCACGTGCCGTTGTCTTAAACCCAGACATTATTCTTTTTGACGAGCCGACGTCAGCATTAGACCCAGAATTAGTTGGTGAAGTTTTAGAGGTGATGAAAACAATCGCTAAAGAGGGAACGACGATGTTGGTTGTTACCCATGAAATGTCTTTTGCGAAAGATGTAGCGAATAGAGTTATCTTTATGGATGGCGGTGTAGTAGTAGAAGAAGGAGCACCGAAAGAATTTTTTGAAAATCCGAAAGAAGAACGAACACAACGCTTTTTAAGAAGGGTTTTACCAGAGGATTATATCTATAACATTTAAATCGAATGATAACCCCCTCACAAATGTTTTATGGCAACATTTGTGAGGGGGATTTTATTTATCCCTAGACAACAATTTGTCCAATTTGCTACAATAAATAAGGTTAGCTTCGGTAACTAATTAAGAGGAGGTGGATACTCTGAAATCCGCACAAAGATTTTTTCATCAACTCATCTTGTTATATCGTCCTTTTGAAAATCAGCTGAATCTGTTGCTTAACGAACATCAACTTCATCGGGCCGGGTGGACTATTTTGTATTATTTATATAATAACGGCGAGGCAACAAATGTCGAAATCTCCCATTATCAAAGTGTAGAAAAACCTACTATAACAAGAGCAGTTAATCGCCTAGAGCAGTTAGGGTATATCGAACGTGTTCCCAGTAAAGATAAACGCGAAAAGCGAATGCAACTTACAGAACTTGGCGTAAATATTTATGAAGAAATACGTGTCACCATTGATCAATTTGAAGAAGAAATTTTAAAAGGAATTTCTGAGAAAGAACAATTGGAGGCCATTCAAATAATGGATGTAATTAGAAATAATATCTTGAAATAAGGAGTTAGGTTTCAGTGGATCGATCAGAATCAAAATTATGGGCGAAAGACTTTATCATTGTTTCAGCCGCAAACTTTTTCTTGTATTTGGTTTTTTATTTATTATTAGTAACCATGGCTGTCTATGCAGTCGATCAATTAAACGCGTCCGAAAGTCAAGCCGGACTAGTAACAGGTATTTTTATTATTGGAACATTAATTGGTCGACTTTTTCTCGGCCGTTTGATTACCACTATTGGTAATAAGAAAATGCTATATTTTGGACTTATCTTTTTTATACTCACTTCTCTCTTATATTTAATAGAATTCGGAATAACTTTCTTACTTTTAACCCGTTTTCTACATGGGATTGCACTTGGTATGGCCAGTACTGCAACAGGAACCATTGTAGCTGAAGTTATTCCAGCAGCACGAAAAGGTGAAGGAATAGGATATTACAGCATGAGCATCACACTTGCTACAGCAATCGGCCCCTTCTTTGGACTGTATATGGGGCAACATACAGGTTATCAGACAATTTTTGGTTTTTGTCTTGCATTAGGGATTATTAGTTTTATCATCGCACTCTTTGTAAAAATCCCCATCATAGAAAAGCATGAGGATGATAAGAAGCAAAAGCATGGGTTTAAGATTTCTAATTTTATTGAACCAAAGGCCTTACCAATTGGGTTAGTTGTTGTTATTCTATCCCTTGCCTATTCTAGTGTTTTATCATTTATTAATTTCTATGCAATTGAGATTGACTTGGTCGATGTGGCAAGTCTATTTTTTGTTGTCTATGCTGTCGCTATATTAGCATCACGACCTTTTACCGGAAGATTAATGGATAAAAGAGGCGCAAATTCGGTCATGTATCCAGCTTTTATTCTATTTGGGGCAGGATTACTGCTTTTAAGCGGAGTAGCAACAAGTATTCCCTTACTGTTAGCTGGCGCCTTAATGGGACTCGGATTTGGAAATATGCAGTCAACCACTCAAGCGATTTCCGTTAAGATGACCCCTCCTCACCGTGTGGGTCTAGCAACATCAACATACTACATCGCACTTGATGCGGGGCTTGGTTTTGGACCATATCTTCTAGGATTCATTATTCCATTAACTGGTTATCGCCATTTATATATGGTAATGGGAGTATTAGTTCTCGTAACTACCATTCTTTATTATTTTATGCATGGAAGAAAAGAGAGTTCTATTTTATTGCGCAATAACTAAGCAGTGGCAAGAGTAACTGTTGAAAATTAAAAAAGGACGGCTTTCCTTATTTATTTCAGAATAGCCGTCCTTCATTTCAATTCAATGCAATACAAATATTTTTCGCTTCGGTAAAAAAGGACATACTATGTTCGCCACCCTCTCTACCCATACCACTCTTCTTAAATCCGCCGAATGGTGCACGAAGGTCGCGTACGAACCAGCAATTAACCCATATCGTACCAGCACGAACACCATGTGAAATACGATGTGCTCTTTGTAGATTTTCTGTCCAAACAACACCGTTTAATCCATACTCTGTGTCATTTGCAATTTGAAGAGCTTCTTCTTCCGCGTCAAAAGGAATAATCGTTACAACTGGTCCAAAAATCTCTTCCTGACAAATACGCGCTTTTGGATTATCATGTACATAAATAGTAGGTTCCAGATAGAAGCCATTGTTTAAATGCTCTGGAAGGTCTGGGCGTTTTCCACCAGTAATTAGCTTGGCACCCTCTTCTTTCGCAATTTCAAGGTAGCTTGTTACCTTATTATAGTGAACTTCACTAACTAAAGGTCCCATATCTGTACCTTTTTCTTGTGGGTCTCCTACTTTTAGAGCTTGTGCAGCTTGTTTAAATTTCTCTAGGAATTCGTCTAAGATAGAACGTTGAACTAGAATTCTCGATCCAGCAAGACATACTTGACCTGAGTTAAAGAATGCTGCACGGATAGAACCTAGAACAGCTTTTTCAAGATCTGCATCTTCGAAAATAATGTTTGCTGCTTTTCCACCAAGTTCAAAAGATACTTTCTTCAGTGTATCCGCACCACTCTTTAAAATACGTTTACCAGTAGCAGTGGAACCAGTGAAGGAAACTAAATCTACTTCTGGATGAGTAGTTAATGCGTTACCTACCACGCCACCTTGACCCTGAACTACGTTTACCACACCATCAGGAATTCCTGCTTCTTTTGCAATTTCACCAAGTAGCGAAACAGATAAAGGTGTGTTTTCAGCCGGTTTAATAACAGCTGTGTTTCCTGCTGCTAGACATGGTCCAAGCTTCCAAGTGGTTAACATGAAAGGAACGTTCCAAGGCGTAATCAATGCAGCAACACCAACTGGCTCATATCTTGTATAGTTAATGTATTCTTCCCCCATTGGGTATGCTTCTGCCCCTTGTTTTTCAGCAAAATCTGCAAAAAATCGGATATTATTCGCTGCACGTGCAACTTCATGGCTAACGGTTGCTTCATATGGTTTACCAACGTCCATTGCATCGTAACGAGCAATTTCTTCTTTTCTTTCTAAAATAATGTCTGCCATTTTTCTAAGTTTGACAGCACGCTCTTCTACAGACATTTGTCTCCATGGGCCATTTTCAAATGCATCTCTTGCAACACGACAAGCACGATCTACATCGTCTTCCGTAGCCTCACTAACACGCGCAATAAGTTCTTGGTTAGCTGGGTTCATGACATCAAACGTATTATTATCACTTGATGGTACATATTCACCATTGATATATAGTCCAATTTCCTTTACTTCTGTTTTTACACTAGTCATTTTATTTTTCCCTCCGTTTCTTTACTGATTCACCAGCAATCCCCCAATGTTCGGGTTTTAATTCCGTAATCATTACCCGAACATTTTCTTCAGGTGCATCAAAGATTTCCGAAGCCAAATCTGTCACTTCACGTATGAAGCGCTCTTTTTTCTCTGGAGATCTTCCTTCCAAAATATTAACTTGGATAAACGGCATATTTTTTCCCCCTCTATTGACTATTTTATTCAGTAAAGACTGCAGTAACGGAACCAATTCCATCAAAACTAGCTGTAAATTGATCTCCCGGTTTAATTTCTAAAGCAGCTGATTAAGATCCGCTTAAAATCACCTCACCCGGTTTTAAACCCTTACCAACTTTATAAAGTTTATTGGCAAGCCAAGCAATCGCTCTTGCTGGATGTCCCATTACCGCAGCTCCAGCACCAGTTGCTGCAACCTCTCCATTTTGTCTATAAACAAATCCCATCAATTTTAAATCTAAGTTTTTCGGACTGAAGAAACGTTCCCCAATAATAAATTTTGATGAGGAGGAATTATCACTTACCGCATCTGCTAAAGTAAACTTAAATCCATAGAATCTACTGTCAATAATTTCGATAGCTGGTGCTACATATTCTGTTGCATCTAATACGTCTACAATAGAAACATGTGGGCCTTTTAATTCTTTATTTAAAACAAACGCAATTTCTGGCTCTGCCTTCGCGTGAATAAATGGAGCAATCGAAATGGCTTCTCCTTCATTTAATTGCATACTTTCAAGCAATACTCCATATGAGGGCTCGTGAACACCTATCATTTGTTGCTTTGCTTTACTCGTTAAACCCAATTTCCATCCGACCCGTTTTGTATTTTCTGCTTCCTCTTTCATTTCTACTAATCTATCTTGAATTTCATATGCTAATACCTCATCTAATTCAGGGTATTTATCAACAAATTTGTCCACCGCCGTTTTATTCTTTTCGGCATTAAATAATTCCTGTGCAATGACATCCACTACATCCGTTTTAATCATGGTCTCACCTCTCTCCTTCTATCGTTTAAATGTAACGCTTATCGCACCAATATGGTCAAATTCCGCTGTGAAAGTATCTTGATCCTCAATTTCTACCGCACTAGTTAATGCGCCAGATAATACGACTTCGCCAGCTTTAAGCGAAACATCGTACTTCCCTAAAGAGTTAGCTAACCAAGCCACTGAACGTAATGGATTCCCCAATACTGCAGCCCCTGCACCAGAATCTATCATTTCGCCATTTTTATAAGCAACCATTCCGATATGGGTTAGATCAACACCGTCTAATTTGGTCGGTTTTCCGCCGATAACAGCCCCTTTGGAAGATCCGTTATCTGCTACGGTGTCTTCAAAATTAATCTTCCAATCCTCTATTCTGCTATCTATAATTTCGATGGCTGGAGCAATATAATCTGTTGCTTCGATAACATCTATTACCGTCACATTCGGTCCTTTCAAATCTTTCTTCAATTTGAAAGCAATCTCAAACTCTACTTTTGGCTGAATGTAGTTCTCTAACGGAATAACCTCTCCTTCCACATACATCATATCAGCAAGTAAATGACCATAATCCGGTTGTTGAACACCAAACATATTTTGGATAGCCTTACTAGTAGCTCCAATTTTCTTACCAACAATGATAGCGCCCTCATCGACTTTACGACGAATTAATTCTAATTGGGTGTGATAAGCTTCATCTACAGTAATACCTGGATATGTTTCTGTTAAAGGTTGAATAACATTTTTCGTTTTTTCTGCTTCTAATAATCTTGTTGCTGCTTCTTGTATTGTCATGTATACCCCTCCTTTTTGTTTTTAATCTATTTTTATACTCCTAATTTTTTCTTCTCTGCTAGTTCAAGAGCTACATCCAAGATCCAGTCCTCTTGACCGGCTATAGCCTGGCGCTTGCCTAGTTCTTCCATAATTTCAGTAGGATTTAAATCAAATTTCTCTGCTGCATGTCTAACATGCATTAAGAAACTATTGTATACACCAGCATAGCCACTAGATAAATTATCCCGGTCGATAACAATCGGAACTGGCATGATTGGTGCTACTACCTCCTCAGATAAATCCATCAAACCTGTAAGATTAATACCTGTATCAAGTTCCATTTTATTTAATGTTGCTACAATTACTTCGGTTGGAGCGTTACCAGCACCAGCACCTAATGCTCTTACTGTGCCATCAATTTGATCTGCCCCAGCTTCAAGTGCAGCAACTGTATTACCAATGGCCAAACCTAAGTTATTATGAGCATGAAATCCAACTTCAATAGACAATGCGTCTTTCAGCGCGGAAACCCTATCCCTCACACCTTGAGGAACAAGCGCCCCTGCAGAGTCCACTACATACACACAATCCGCCCCATAAGATTCCATTAATTCCGCTTGACGGACAAGCACTTCAGCTGGTTGAGTGTGAGACATCATTAAAAATCCTACAGCTTCAATACCTAACTCTTTTGCCAAACGAATATATTGTTCTGTTACATCCGCTTCCGTACAATGAACAGCAACTCGTACCGCCTTGATTCCAATCTTCACCGCTTCTTTTAATTCTTCACTCGTACCAATTCCAGGAACAAATAGGGAAGCAATTTTTGCTTGTTTTGCTGTTTCAACAGCGACTTTGATAAGATCAAATTCAGGTGTTTTAGAAAATCCTTGTTGAATCGTAGAACCATTTAGTCCAGCGCCATGACTTACTTCTATCACCGGAACTCCAGCCTCATCTAAGCCACGTACAATATCTCTTACTTGATCTTCCGTAAAGCTATAACTAATCGCATGTGAACCGTCTCTTAATGTTGTATCCGTAAGTCTAGGAATCTTCACTTTCGTACCTCCTCTTTTTGTTAGAAAACTTGGTATTCGCATGCCCTTTGACGAATATCTTAGTTGCACTTATACAAATCTTTATGGTGGGGTGAGTAATCGGAGCCCCAGATAAGAATGTTTATACTTTCATATTTGCTAAGAAATGACTAGCATACAATTCACCGACTTTTCTTGCCGATGCAGTCATAATATCTAAATTTCCAGCATATTTAGGGAAAAAGTCTCCAGCACCTTCCACTTCATTCATCATGACTACAACAGGTAAACGCCCCCATGGAGTATCACGATAGTCAATAATTGGTTCTCCTTTTAAACGGTAACCTGGTACATATTCTGAAACGTCTTCAATCATTCCATAAATAGACTTCTTAATTTCATCTGTGTCAAAATCTTTCTCTTTAATCGCAGCATAAACCGTATTCGTCATGGTAATTGGAGGTTCAGCTGGATTAAATACAGGTATCGCTCTAGCCGTTTTAGCACCACCCACTTTCACTAGAGAGTTTGCAGTTGTTCTAGTAAATTCATCGACATTTTGTCTTGTTCCAGGACCAATCGCTTTACTTGCAACTGTTGCAATCATTTCGGCATAGTGAACAGGAACAACTCTAGAGACGGCATGAACAAGTGGTGTAGTTGCTTGCCCTGCACAGGATACCATGTTTACATTTCTCGCTTCGATATGTTCATTTAAATTTACAGGTGGTACCAAATAAGGTCCTACTGCTGCAGGGGTTAAATCAATTGCCATTTTACCCGCTGCTCTTAACTGCTCAGCAGCTTGAATGTGAGCTTTTGCACTAGTTGCATCAAAAACAATCTTGATTTCTGGATCAGCTAAAATATCATTAATTCCTTCATGACTGGATCCAATCCCAGCTTCCCTCGCCCTTCGTAACCCTTCAGATTCTGGGTCAATACCAGCCACTAATGATACTTCCATAGCTCCATCATTCTTTAAAATTTTGTACATGAGATCTGTACCAATATTTCCAGAACCTAATATCGCTACTTTTACTTTTGACATTTGACCTTCCACCTTCCTCAATAAGCAATCAATATTTAATCTAAGTATAGTAATCTATACATCCCATAACAATGCCAATGTCCCTTTATAGTAGACGTTTTCTGAATTTTTAATTATAATTATCCTTAGAAAACTTGGCATCCACCAAGCCTTTGGGTGGATGCCTTAGTTGCACTTATGCAGACGGGAAAGATTTTATACTTTCCTACCTGCCTAAAAGGAGGACAATCGCTATGAAACAAACCGAATCTAAAAATCTACTATCATCAGTGAACAATGCCCTTCGGATATTACACGCCTTTACTATGGAACAACCACAAAAAGGAGTTCGTGAACTTGCATCTGAACTCGGAATAGGAAAAAGCAGTGTACAACGAATTCTAGTCACACTCGCATCGCAAGGTTTTGTACGTAAGAATGAGGAAACGAATAAATATGAACTTGGTCTATCCGTACTAGAGTTAAGTTCTATCTTCTTAGGAAATATTGACCTTCATCATGAAGCATTTCCCATTGTAGCGAAACTCGCACATACCCATAAAGAAACATCTCATCTGGCAATCTTGGATAAACTCGAGGTTGTTTACTTATGCAAAGTTGAGAGTGACAACTCCATTGAATTACGATCCCATTCTGGATTGCATAATCATACACATTGTACAAGCTCAGGAAAGCTTTTACTTGCACATAGTGAATCATATCTTGTCGACTCTTTTTTACGTAATGGTCTTATAAAATTCACGACCACCACTATTACAGATAGAAATGAGTTTCATAACGAACTAAACAAAATTCGTAAACAAGGATATTCTGTAAGTAGGGGGGAATTTAGACGTGATGTTACCTCCGTTTCCGCACCAATTCGTGACCATTCAGGTAAAGTTATTTCCGCTATCAATCTAGTTGGCCCAAGTAACCGCTTTACTTTACCAAGAATACAATTCTTTGCACGTGAACTAATCCGTGCTGGGGAATTGATATCTGAAAGACTTGGTTACTGGAGCAGATAAATTTAATATGTAAAATGGGAAGGTTTCTTTAAATACTATTTAAAGAAACCTTTTTCCCATTATTTAGACTTTACAGCTTCTTGTAACGTTACAGGAGTACCTTGGTTCCACCATGAATCAGGAAAAGCAGTACCAATCCAAGTATCCCCATATCCAGGTGTATCTTTCATTTCCCAAATGACAGGTTCCCAAGTTGGGTCAGTTATTAAATATCCTGCGTCACCAAATAGCTCAATACGGTTTCCACCTGGCTCGTATACATACATACAGAACGCTTGACTAATACCATGTTTGTTTGGCGGTACTTCAATAAAGATATCATTATCTTTTAACAGATCTGCAACATCATATAGGTTTTGTGGAATTCCATACCAGTAGCATAGGTGATGCAGTTTACCCGGAATTTGATTTGGTTCTGGCATAAATGCAATTTCATGCACCAAGTTAGAAACACTCATCCAACTAGCAAGAACATTACCATTATCCTGGATTTGCTCTCTGACTCTAAATCCAAGTGCATCCACTAAAAAATCTGTATTTTTAGCTGGATTTGCAGTCATAAGATTAATATGATCCAAGCGACGCACAGGTACACCGCGATCAGGACGCTTTACATTACGGTTTAAAAGTCTTGTTTTTTCTTCTTCTTTTGGTTGATAGTATTCAACGTCAAATAGCAACTCCATATTGTGACCATCAGGTGTTGCAAACTGATATGCTGGGCCATGTCCGATATCTCCATTAATCCAACCTTGACCTAATCCAGTTGCCTTAACCGCTTCCACACGACGTTCTAGTGCTTGTGGTGATTGTGTTCGCCATCCTATGTGACCCAAACCAGCATCATTAGATTCAGTAATTTTCAGCGTGTTTTGATACGTATCCTCATAAGCTTTTAAATATACAGATTGACCTTCACGAGCCGTTACATCCATCCCCAAAAATCTAGTAAAAAATTCTACAGACTCTTGTGGCTTTGGAGATAAAAGCTCAACATGTGCTAATTGTGCTACATCAAAAATTGGTTCTTTAAACTGACTCATTACAAATTCCTCCCTGTAATTAAATAGTTTTATTTTTTAGGAAACGCTTTCATTTCCAGCTTCAACCTAGATGTCTTTGCTATTAACTATATAATAATCAGTTTTAAAGCGTTTTCAAATCCCTTTGTCCCTCTATAACGGACAAATTATATTATTTTACTAAATTTTTTAAATAGATTTAATATTTAACGTGAGCTAACAATTTGTTTGAATTGTACAAACAAATTGTTAGCTGCAAGATTACATAACTAGATTACTTGTTTTTTCTAAAGAAGAATATTGACCTTTATAAAAAAGTAACGGATCCGAACATTCCTGAAGCTTCAGATCAACTACTTTTCCAATAAAAAGCGTATGGTCCCCTTCTACATGCTCATTTACAACTTCACACGAAATTTGTGTTGAAGCTCCTTTGATAACCGGTAGATCCGCTAACCATTCAAAATCAACATGTCTTTCCTCTTTGATTTGACCTGCAAATATCATCGATAAGTCCTTTTGATTATTAGACAGAATGTTTACAGCATACTTTTTACTTTTACGGATTTTTTCTAGCATGCTTGCATTTTCTCCAATAGAAATAACAACCAGTTTTGGATCCAAAGAAACAGACATAAATGCATTAGCTGTCATTCCATGAACATCCCCATTAAATTCTGTTGTAATCACATTTACTCCAGTAGCGAATTTCCCCATAGCATTTCTAAATTGACGATCATCCATACTAAATCCTCCCCTTTAGAAATTTATCAATTTATTGTTTTACCAAATTATCAACTTCAGATGGATTAATCCATGTTTTATTCGTCCATCCATTTAAGTCATAATCACTCATTGCTAAATCCGCAAATGCTTTATACGATTCTGCTGCACCTACTGCTTCCGCATGTTTCAATGCCTCTAAACGAATATTTTCTGTATTACCTGCATAGTTTACTTCATAAAGCTCATGACGTCCTCCAAATTCAGAACCAATAGCATCCCAAATCATTTTTAGTAATTTAACTCGTTCTTCTGCAGAAATTCCAGTACCACGGTAATATTTGTCAATAAATGGTCTTGTATCTGGATTTAAAAAATCTTTTGAACTGGAAGGTAATTGAATCAGGCCACCGGCAACCACTTGTTCAAAAATATTTTTAACCCTCACCCAAGTATTTGGCGCAAGTACACGATAAGCATTTGCAGCGAACCCATTCGGAACTGCTACACCATTCATTCCTTCATCTGGATCACTAGCCATGGCTGTTGTTAGACTCCATATCATATTACGAAGCGCTAATACTTCCCCAATATTGACCTGCACTCCTCTAAATTGCTTTGTACCTGCTCCCTCTGTAGCTTTTAGCAGTAATCCTGCCATGAAATCTAGTTTTACAGCTAACCGAGACGCACCGTGGAAACTGAATCTATTTACAAAACCCGTCTCAGGTACAAAATTATTTGATACATCCACATTTTTATAAGCCAAAACATCTTCCCATGGAATGAATACATTATCCAATACGATAACTGAATCATTTTCATCAAAGCGGCTTGAAAGTGGATAATCAAATGGTGTTCCATTTGTTGCAGCATTTAACTCAAAGGATGTGCGACTAATCATCTTCAAACCAGGTGCATTCATTGGCACTATAAAGATAAGTGCATGACTTTGGTCCCCTCCTCCTAAATCTCTCGGCCCGTAGTTCGCTACGAAATTATAGTTCGTTAATGGCGCAGAGGTACCTACCATTTTAGCACCGCTTACAATAATCCCATCATCTCTCTCTTCAAGCGCACGTACAAATACATCTTTGTTTTCATGAAGTGGTTTGGAACGATCAACTTGTGGATTAATGATGGTATGGTTAACGAATGGTACATCTTTGGATGCTTTTCTGTACCATGCCTTTGCATTATCCTCAAAACCTACATAATAGTCTGCAAATCCATTTAAATGACCAAGAAAAGAAGCTTTATAATCAGGAGTACGCCCCATAAATCCATAACTCAACTTAGCCCATTCAGCAATCGCATCCCTAGTTTTAAGTAAATCCTCAGAACTTCTTGGTGTTTTAAAGAACCAATGTGTTTTATCTCCATATTCATTTTCGGTAACTAACTTTTTGCTTGTTTCGGGATCATGTAGCGCATCATACATTCTTGCATAGGAACGTGCCGCATTTCGAAATGCTGGATGAGTTGTTACATCCTCTACTTTTTCACCGTTTAAATAAACTTCTCTACCGTCTCTTAAACTTTCCAAATACTCTTTACCTGTTAACATTCATTCATCCTCCAATGCTTTTTATGTTTTTACTATTGCTACAGTTCTTATGTTTATTTTATTTAAAAGCGCTTACATAAACAACAACACCAGATGTTTGAATATACATAATTTTTAAACATAAAATGTTAGTATATGCAAATTACCATTCTAAACTTAAAATATACAAAATTAAAAAGCCCCCATCTTTGGAGACTTTGGTATTAATATTTTTCAAGATGATTAATTTTTCCAATTGATATTAATGTTTGTATGGATAACAATAATTTGTACGATACTTCTGGGTTTCTTAAGTCTTGTTCTAATAATTTTTCAATTTTTCCAACTCGATACCTGAGTCCACTTAATGATAACGCTAAATCAGAAGCGGTTTGTTCTAAATTTCCACCATTTTGTAAATAGACGTATAATGTTTTAATTAATTCCATTTTTTTGTGGTCTTCCAAATCATCACAAAGAGGTTTTAGAGTGTTTATTGCAGTTCTTTCAACTTCTATTTGGTTATTCGTACTGATTAAAGATCCAATAATTCCTAAAGATTCAAATTCCATTATGTTATTTTCTTCTGTAGTCATTCTCATAGAAGTAAGAGCTTCATTATAACTGGCAGAGGCTTTTTCAATTTCTTCAGACTCCATACTAATTCCCGCTCGAAACGTTACAGACGGATACATATTTGATAGGTTTTCTAAATAACTTGAACATAGATATTTAATTCCTTTATCCTTTATTTCACTTTTTAGAACTAATAGTACTAAATCATTTGCTTGTTGCCCCATCAAAATATGAATATCCAGTTTTTGAAAATAAGTTGATGTACCTTTTATCATTTCTTCAAGAAAGGTTAATTCTTCCTTATAATTCTTTTTAAATAAATCAAAGCGGATGACCATGATGTAATATGGTTGTAATAAATCTAATCCTACAAAGGTACTTCTTCTTAAAATCTCTTCTTTTGTATAT
Source organism: Oceanobacillus sp. Castelsardo (assembly GCF_001659985.1). Classification (GTDB taxonomy): domain Bacteria; phylum Bacillota; class Bacilli; order Bacillales; family Amphibacillaceae; genus Oceanobacillus. Next base: position 12,539 of record NZ_LYCS01000006.1, on the reverse strand, counting down.
TCATTGTTAACAATTTGTTCTAAAAATCGACCTTTCATTCGATTTTCTGCTTCCGTTTCCGTTCTCTTATTTAATATATATAAAGCACAAATTGAGGAAATTCGTTCAATAATCATTTGAAGAAATGTTGAATTCTCTTCCTCAGATCCTTCATACACGAAAGAACAATATCCAATTGTTTTCCCTTGTAAAACAATTGGAGTAGTTATTCTAAAATAATCTTCCATTTTTATTATTTTCGTTCGTTGAAATGATTTTTTCATTGTTTCTTTACACTGAACATACTCTTTAAATGATTCATTTAGTCCATTCAATTGTTCAGCTGAAATTCCCCCTGATGCAATGGGATGTAAATCTGAATTTTCGATTAAAATCGGAGTTTGTGTTAAATTAAATACGAAATCCGTGATAGAATCCAAATCTTTTCCTTTTAAGATTTCTTCCGTTAATTTATTATATATAGAAGAAACTTTTTGTAAATGATTCCGTTCTTCTAACAACTTTTCAAACGTTAGTTCCAGTTCTTTTACAATAGGTTCCTCATTGTAATATTTCAGTTCTTCATTCATATCCTCTGTCCAGTAATCAATCGTTCTACCAACATATTTACAGATTTTATCCCCTTTTCCAACACATGATACTTCCTTAAATAACACAGTTTGATTACAAACCTCAGTAAGAAATCCACTAGCATATCCAGCCAATGTATGGCAAACCGGCTCGTCAGCTATTCCAAATTGATCAATATGCTCCTCTACTTCATATGAATGTTCCCATGTACCTTCCAAATAAGTAGAGATTTTATTCCCGTGCTTTTCTGCCCTCAAATTTGTTATGGTTGGAATAACATGTCCTTGTAACTGATGATAAACAGGACCTTTTTGGATAATTGTTTCGATTGGTTCACTTTTAAACTTTTTTAGTATGGTCTTGGCATCTTTCCGTCCAAGGTCAGCCCCATAACGAATCAAGAAACCTTTTACCCTTTCCTTTCCTATGTTCAAGTATAAATCTTTTCTTAAAATACCAAATGAAGATGTTGGGACTAAAATCGCTCTGCTACCTTCTGTATAAATTAAACCATCGTCTTTAAAACTTATATCACGCTCAAGCTGCAGGTATTTTTTCACTTCCAAACATTCTTCACTCCTTATTAGTAGTAACTTTAGACTACGACTTTTGTAAACGTTTACATAATTCAAGTGCAGTAATATTTAAATTATAAAGAATATTACATAATTAATCAATTGACATGGAAACACTAATTTTCACATAGAAACTGAAGGTTTTTGTTGGAATGTAAGAAGGAGCAGATCAATAACCGCTCCTCCATTATTTTTATTCAAATAGTACTCGTTCGGCCTCTTCAAAATCATATTGAACCTTTTCAATTTCACCAGTGAATGGGAAGCTTCCCTCTTCCGCATATTCTGGGCTTACAGGATATAGTAAATCTTTTCCAATATCCAACCCTTCGAAAGCCGTTTTTAGTGGGAGTGTTTTTATTTCAGTTTCAGCAACACGCTCATCATTAATCTTTAGTGTGCCTGTACCTTGGTTCTCACCTGTGTTTTCAAATCTAAATGTTACGATATTTTCTCCATCACTTAAATTCTCTTCTGAGGTCATGGTAAATCTTTCCGCCCCATTATGATACTCATAATGAAGAATGTTATCTTTTACATAGAACGTATATCCACTCTTATCATTACCTAAGGCTAAGAGGACTCCTTCGTCACCTTTTTCAAAATGTATTGGAATGGTAATCTCATGGTTACGATCCAATGTCAGTGGTGTAGCAGATTCACTTAAATGAGACATTGCAGGATAATACGTAAACGATTTTTTTGCCCGTATGTTATCCGCCGGTAAATTAGCTAGACCTTCCAAGAAATTCTCTGACAACGGTAAGACATTATTTTTTTCTGCTTCTTCATTCCAAATCTTAACAAGTTCTTCTACTTTTTCCGGGTTTTCGTCCGCTATATTATTTAATTCCGAGAAATCTTCTGTTACATTGTAAAGTTCCCATGTATCACCATCAAAATCAGTACCAGGTTCATGAACGGAAATCGCCTTCCATCCATCATGATAAATCGTACGTTTTCCACTATGTTCGAAGTACTGTGTGTCCTTCCCTGTTTCGGCATCTGAATTGTCAAACGTTTCAGCAAAACTAACTCCTGTGACTTCCATTTGGTCCACGCCGTTTAATTCTTGTGGCGGCTCAATACCTAGTACATCATATACAGTTGCCGTGATATCACTAACATGCGTAAATTGTGTTCTAACTTCACCTTTCGCCTCTATCCCGTTCGGCCAATGTACAATCATAGGTGTACGTATTCCACCAGCATGTGTTGTACCTTTAAATTTTGGAAAAGGTGTATTACTTACTTGGGACCAACCAGCAGGGTAATCACTATTTGTCGATTCTCCGCCAATTTCATCGTATTCTTCCTTTACAGAATCGAAATCTGCAACTATCTTATTATAAGCAACAGCTTGGTTCGTTGCTCCATTAGGTCCACCGGAAAAGCTAGCACCATTATCAGAAATTAACACAATCATTGTATTATCTAGTTCTCCCGTTTCCTCAAGCGTATCCATCAACTTACCAACTTGTTCATCCGTATGTGTTAAAAATCCTGCATATGTCTCCATAAATCTTGCATACACTTTCTTTTGCTCATCACTTAAACTATCCCACTCTTGTACGCCTTCCTCACGTGGAGCAACTTCTGCATCTTCAGGGATAATCCCAAGTTCTTTCTGTTTCTTAAATCGCTGCTCCCGTATAACATCCCAGCCGTCATCATACTTGCCTTCATACATTTTAATATATTCCTCTGGCACCTGATGTGGCATATGTTGTGCACCAAATCCAAGATACATAAAGAATGGATCATCCGGACGAACCGATACTTGATCTGTAACATATTGTATAGCATTTGCAACAATATCTTCAGAGTAATGATAACTTTCTGTATCAGGTAAAGGTACTGGACTATTATCCCTAAATAATTCTGGTCGGAACTGATCAGAAGAATCTTCTAAGTTTCCATAGTACCTATCAAACCCTCTTCCAAGCGGCCATCTATCATATGGACCAGCAGGAGAAAGCTCTACTGTTGGCGTAATATGCCATTTTCCAAGTCCATAATTTGTATACCCATTTTCGCCTAATACCTCTGTTACAAAACCGGCTTCTTCGGTAATTTCGGCTCTACGGCTTGGATTGTCTTCTCCAAAATCAAAGTTTGCTACATTTCCCATTCCAACGGCATGATTATTTCTTCCTGTTAATAAGGAAGCTCGTGATGGAGAACAAACTGGCGCTGCATGAAAATTATTATACTTTAAACCATTTTCGGCTAGCTCATCTATGTTTGGTGTACTGATTTCAGATCCAAAGCTACCGAAATCAGAGAAGCCCATATCATCTAATACGATATACATGACATTTGTTTTTTCTTCTACTTTTGCTTGATTTTCTGCGTCTTCTTGAGGAGCCACATCAGCATCCGCCTCCTCCGTCTGCGTTTGACACCCCCCTAAGAAAATAGTCGCTGCCAAAGCCGCCGTGCCGAACATAGACACCTTCCTGACGTACTTCGACCAAGGCTTTTCATCTCTTTTTTTATATTCCAAGATCAATTTCCTCCTTTTTAATGATAGATTCATAACGTGATTAATTTAAACGTCTGTCACACAACGAAAACCGATGTTCCCTGACGAACTATTAGGGGTATTCCTCGACCGAGCTGCTACCCGATATCGATTACAATATGAGGCATGGCATAGGTATGAACCACCACGCATTACTCGAGACTCGCCTGTTTTTGGACCTTGTGGATTTGTTCTTCCACCCCGGTCTCGTACACTCTTAGCAAACCAATCTAAACACCATTCCCAAACGTTTCCGACCATATTGTATAGGCCGTATCCATTTGCCGGAAAAGAAGAAACAGGCGCAGTACCTATGTATCCATCTTCCTCTGTATTTGTCTTTGGAAACTCCCCCTGCCAAACATTGCAAAGATGTTCATTCAATTCATCGCCCCATGGAAATTTCTTATGTTCTAAACCACCACGAGCTGCAAATTCCCATTCCGCTTCTGTTGGTAGTCTTTTACCCGCCCATTCACAATAAGCTTGGCAATCATTCCATGACACATGGACAACGGGGTGTTCTAATCTATTTTCTATGTTAGAATCCAGTCCCTCTGGATGTTTCCAAGATGCGCCCTGCACCACAAGCCACCATGGTGTTTGCTGAGCAACTTGTTTTACTTTTCGTTTCGTTTTCTCACTAACTAATTGATAGAAAACAAATGACCATCCAAATCGCTCGGCATCTGTAATATAACCAGTGCTTTGAACAAACTCTTTAAATTCCGCATTAGTAACAGTATGCGCATCCATATGGAATGAATCTACCGTAACCTTTCTAACAGGGCCTTCCCCATCTTCTGGATAACCTTCTTTATCTTTTGTTCCCATAAAGAAGCTACCACCTGGAATATAAACCTTTTTACCTAGGAAACCTTCTTTTATGTTTGGAACCGAACTTTCGTTTAAGTCTTCTTTTATTAATTCTGAATCATTTTTCACCTCAATAATGTCATTCCGACTCATGCTACAGCAATGCGATGTCTTAGTCTGGTTCAACAGAATCCCCCCTTGTTTTTCATGCATTACTTTTTTTCACTATTTGCATTTAATAAAACACTTTCATTTAGCACCTCCTAATCTGTTTCTTTATCAAATATTACAAAAATTTAATATTCTTTGGAAGAGCTTTGTCCCGATATAAGAAACATATTGAATTCTTAGCGGATTAGATAAAACTTACTTCATACTAATTAGTTATAGATATAAGGAAAAGAGGCGATCAATGTTGATCGCCTCTTTTCCTTAATTATTTTCTTAATACCTCAATTTCCTCTAATTCCTTTAATACTAACTTAACCAATGGATGGTCAGGTTCTAGTTCAGCTATCGTTTGAAACGTTTTTTCATGCCCATTTTCGGAAATCATTTGTTGAAGTTTTTGAGCTTCATCATCTTGTTCATTTTTATATTCAAGGACTGTTGCGATAACTTTAGCAAGGTAAATTGGCTCTTTTCCAGTTACATTGAGGTACATGGTTGCTGGTTTAACTAAGCGATCTTGTGGGCCAAGTTTACGGATTGGTCCTCTAGCAACTCTTGTTACTTCATCAGATATATATGGATTTTTGAAACGGTCAATAATTTTATGAATATACTCTTGATGCTGTGTACGATCAAATTGATAGGTTTGTATCAATGCTTCACCAGATTCATTTAATGCCCCTTCAATAATCTCCTGAATGTTTTTATCCTTCATTGCTTCATTAATAGTTGCATATCCCATATAACGACCTAAATACGCTGGTACGGAATGTCCCGTATTTACGGTAAATAATTTCCGCTCAATATATGGTTTTAAGTCTTTCACAAAGGTAACTCCATTAATTTCCGGTTTTTCACCTTTTATAGCTGTTTCTTCTACTACCCATTCATAATAAGGCTCTACGGAAACTTGAAGAAGATCATCATTCTTCTGATTTGGTACAATCCGATCTACTGCCGCATTTGGAAAAGCATAAAGTTCATTAAATGTAGCCTTATCATCTTCTGAAATATGATCAAAGACTTTTTCCTTTAATAAAGAACTACCGCCAATCATATTCTCACAGGCAATCAAATTTAATTCTTTTGGATTGGTTTTCGCTCGTTCTTTTAACCCTTTAGCAATTAATTCAGAGATAATCGCTAGAATATTCGGTCCTACTGCTGTTGTGATAATATCTGCTTTTGTAATTGCATCAACAACTTGATCCGGATTTGTCACACTGTTTATACCAGAAACATTTTTGACAGTTAATGTTTCACTATTTTCCGAAGCTAAAACAACATTGTACTGTTGTTTTTGATTTATTTCGTTAATAATGGTTTCATTCACATCGACAAAAGTGGTATGATAATTTGCTTGGTAAAGTAATGCACCAATAAAACCACGGCCGATATTCCCAGCACCAAAATGTACGGCTAGCATTTAGTTCACCTCTTCTAATAGGTCAAGAATTTCTTGTTGAGATGAAGCATTTACGATTTTATCGATATTCTCAACTTCAGAACAGATAATAGCAATTTTAGATAGAATTTCTAAATGCTCGTCTCCTTTTCCAGCAATTCCGATCAATACTTTAACGATGTTTCCTCCACCAAAGTCAACTCCATCTGGTACGGTAACAACAGACAAACCTGTTTCTAATACATTTTTCTTAGCATCTTCCGTACCATGAGGAATAGCAAGTCCATTTCCCATAAAAGTTGATGCTACATCTTCTCTTTCCAACATTTTTTCAATATAGGATTCTTCAACATATCCCCCATCCACTAAGATCTTACCTGTATAGCGAATTGCTTCCTCTTTTGAATTTAGTTTCACTTGAAGATGAATATTGTCTTTGCTTAAAATTTCTTTTGCCATGTTGTCATACACTCCTATGTTAAATTTTTTCTTTTATAAAATCATACAGTTTATTAGCAAGAAACTGTTTCAATTGTTGTTCGTTTTCGTTAGTAAACAAACGTACGGTTTCTTGCTCTTGTATGATTAGACTACTTAAATAACTAAATATTTCCAACACTTCATTACTCGTGACATCCGGTGCAAGCATCAATAAAACTCGATGAATCTCCATTTCTTCTCCATCCATTCCTCGAACAATTAAAGGATTTCTTAAGGAGTAGATGCTAAAACTCGGAATCATTACATTCACTGATCGCGTATGGTAAAGGGATAGGTATGTATTTGGTATACCAAGACCACCTAATTTTTCTCTACTGAGTAATTTTAATAAAACTGACTCTTTATTATTTATTATTTTACATTCCTCTAGTTCCATACAAATAGATTTTAAAATAGTTTCTACTGACTGATTTTCAGGAATAGATTGGACTGAAAAATGCCTCAATAAACTCATAATGGCCCTAGAATAATTTTCAATGGTCTCCAATTTATTTAGTGACTGATAGTTTTTTTCTTCCTTGCTTCTTTTTCTCTTTGGTATAAGAGACTTTTTTCTAATTTCTTTCTTAATCCTATGAATTTCTGCTTCTGTAAGCATTGGTGATGTTAAAATATAATTACCTTCAACCTTTTCTAATGGGATAGTTGAAACGATAAGATCATATTCCCTCATTACATCGTCTTCAAGATCAAATAAAGATTTATTTTCAACTTCACGGATTTCCGGAATTTTTTGCATTAGCTTCGTAGCCAAGATTTTAGATGTACCAATTCCACTTGAACAAATGACAAGTGCTTTTAAATTGGATTTCCCTTCTACTTGAAGTAAAGTTGCAGCAAAATGAAGCACAAGATACCCAATCTCGTCTTCCGGAAAATTAATATCTGGAAATGTCTCTACAACACCCTTTTGAACTATTTGAAAAAAATCAAAATAATCCCTTTTAATTTCCTTTAGCATCGGATTTTTAATGGTCATTCCTTGCTTCAAACGAAAAACTGCTGGCTTTAAATGAATGGTTAGATCATTTAAAAGTTTATTATTATCCGCAAGATCCTTCTTCAGCAGTTTACTTACATTGCGGATAAGTTCATTCGCCTTTAGGGCAATGTCTAAACTGTTATCTTCCATCAAGTTATTGCGGTCTGTCCGCAATTTTGCACCAAGTAAATGCATCGTAATATAACCAATCTCATCAACTGGAATGTTAAGGGAAAGATCGAACTCTAGCTCTTGAATAATTTTCTTGGCAGTCTTATATTCTTCCGTTCCTTCTATTTTTTGTAAATAATCCTCATCAAAATGAATGACATCCCCATTTTGTAACCTTTGGATTGCCAATGTAAGATGAACAACCAATCCAACATAGCCACTTTCAGCAAGTTCATAAGGTAGATTCTTACAAGCTTGTTCTACTCGCTTTTCGATTATTTCCAAATCTTTTGGATTCACATAATCCATTAATCGATTTGTAATATGGTTTCGTCGTTTTGAGTTTTGTTGGATTTGTTTTTTTAACTGATTAGCAAGTCCTATCGGGTGAATATTTTGTGAAATCAAGTGACTAAGCGCAGAACGCTTTTTTGCTTCATTTCCTTCAATCCTAATCCCTAATCCTTTTTGTCGGACAATAGAAAGATCAAAAGATTCAACTTCATCTTCTAATTGATTTAAATCACTGCTGATTGTTGCACTTGTTACCCCAAGTTCATGAGCAAGTGTAAATAACTTAATTGGTTCTTTTTTTTCGAGGAGCATCGTCAATATGATTGCTTTTCGTTCTTCTGGGGTAAAATCTGTAGCAGCTTCACCTATAATGAGAGAGTGAAGCTGCTCTTTATCTTTACTTTTTCCTTCAATTCGCAAACCTAGTCCCATTTTCTTTTCTAACTTTAAATGATAGTCAGCCAAAGTATGCTCAATCTTTTTTAAATCACGGTGAATGGTTCTTTCACTAACTTCAAGAATTTCGGCTAAATCCTTTACCTTTACTTCCTCTACGGCAGTTAACAAATGTAAAAGCATTTTCCGCTCTCGACCAGATATATACAAACCACTCACCTCAAAAATTTATTATTTTTTAAGTCGTTCTATTAACTCATCATATCTTGGACTATTTAAGAAATTATCCACAGAAATATGTTCAGCATCCGGAAGTTTCGCTTTGGCACGATCAGTTAATTCCTTCTGAGTGATAACAATATCTGCATCATTTGGAATGTCATTGATTGCCTTATTTGTTACATCGATGTTAATCTCATTCTTTTTAAATTTATTTTTAAGTAGGGAAGCCCCCATCGCACTTGAACCCATTCCAGCGTCACATGCAAAGATAATTTTGTTGACTTCTTCAGCTTGTTTTTCTTTTTCTACTTCTTCTTGTGGTCGATTAGCCTCTACTTGGTCTTGATTTAAGACATTGGTAACTGTACTCTTCTTCCCTTTCATTGCTTCCATCTTGTCAGCTGCTGCACTTAAATCTTCTTCCCCTTGTTTACCTGATTTAAGAATAATTGCTGCAACAATAAAGGTTACCGCGGCTGCAACTAGAACACCTAAAATAATACCTAAATAACTATGTTTTTCAGCCATAGCGAGTAATGCAAAGATACTACCCGGTGATGCAGCTGCAACAAGCCCAGCATCAAATAATTGGAACGTAAATACACCACTTACCCCACCAGCAATCACGGCAAGGAATAACATTGGCTTCATCATGACATAAGGGAAATAGATTTCATGAATTCCACCTAAAAAATGAATGATTGCTGCGCCAGGTGCGGAACTCTTTGATGCGCCTTTTCCAAAAATTGCAAATGCAAGCAAAATACCTAAACCAGGTCCTGGGTTAGATTCCAATAGGAACAGAATAGATTTACCTACATCCGCTGCCTGTTCAACCCCAATAGGACTCAATATTCCATGGTTGATCGCATTGTTTAAGAATAGAATTTTCGCTGGTTCAATAATAATATTGGCAAGCGGCAATAAACCGGCACCGACAATCACTTCAACACCAGAAGCTAAAGCGTGGTTTAGACCTTCCACTAATGGCCCAATACCAAGTACTGCAGCGATAGCAAGCAATGCTCCTAAAATACCAGAAGAGAAGTTATTATAAAGCATTTCAAAACCTTGTCTAACTTTCCCCTGAAACACTTCATCAATTTTCTTCATTAGATATCCCGCTAGTGGACCCATAACCATGGCTCCTAGGAACATCGGTATATCTGCACCAACAATGACACCCATAGTTGCTGTAGCACCAACTACACCACCACGTAAATCATAAATCATTCTTCCACCAGTAAAACCAATTAACAGTGGTAGTAAATATTTAATCATCGGATCAACTAAAGTTGCGATCGATTCATTTGGGAACCAACCATCTGGTATAAAGAGGGCAGTGATAATCCCCCAAGCAATAAACGCACCAATATTCGGCATAATCATACCGCTTAAATAGCTTCCAAAGCGTTGAATCTTGGCGCGTGCTCCTTTATTTTCAGCCATAAAATAGCTCTCCTTTCATAATCAAAACATATATATTATTGTAACTCCGCTTCATTTTCGTATTCAACAACATCTAAATATAATTTTGACAAACCTCATGTTGACAACATTGAATTTGGGACATGGGGACAGGTTCCTTGTCCCAATTTCCAAATTAAAAAGCTGATAAATTTGGAATGATGAAAATTTCCAAATCTATCAGCTTGAATTATTTGTTTTACCTATTTATCGGGACGATGGACCTGTCCCTTCGTCTCAAATTTTTATTATATTTTTTTCTTCTCTTTCTACTGTTCCTTGTTTTTCAATAATAACTTTTTCGCCGGCTTTAAGGTTTGTGAATACAATTGGTGTAATGGTTGATTTAGCGTTTTTGCCAATATACTCTAAGTCCGCTTTTAATAGAGGTTGTCCAGCTTTAACGGTATCTCCTTCACTTACCAACAGTTCAAATCCTTCCCCTTTAAGATTCACGGTATCTAGTCCGACATGAATGAGAATTTCTCTTCCACCCTCAGATTTAATTCCAAGTGCATGTTTTGTAGGGAATGCATTAATAATAGTTCCATTAACTGGTGATACAATTAATCCTTCTTCTGGCTTAATCGCAAACCCATCCCCCATCATTTTCTCGGCAAATACTTGATCTGGCACTTCCGTAATTGGGACAATTTCCCCTTTAATCGGCGCTACTATTTCTTCATTTACTACTTCATTCTGTAATGCTTCTGGGTTAACTTCCTCGATCTGCTGTTTTATTTCAGACTCTTGATCCACTTCTTTGGCAGGACGAGGTTTTTTCCCGGACATAATATCTTGCATCTGTCCTTTAATGATTTCGGAGCGCGGACCATAGATAGCTTGAATATTATTCCCAACTTCAAGGACACCGGCAGCTCCTAATTTTTTCAATTCATCCTTGTCTACAGCTTGTATATCGTTAACAGATACACGGAGCCTTGTGATACACGCATCTAAATGAGCTATATTTTCTTGTCCACCCATCGCTTCTAAGACATTATAAGCTAAGTCTCCAGCTTTTCCTTTTGATTCTGCATTCTCTTCTTCAACTGCTTCGCGACCAGGTGTCATAAGGTTGAATTTCTTAATAAAGAATCGGAATAAGAAGTAATAAATGACTGCAAATCCGATACCTACAATAATCGCTAGCCACCATGGCTCTTTTCCTGGTAAAATTCCAAATAAAGCAAAATCAATAAATCCACCAGAGAAGGTGTAACCAATGTTAACACTTAAAAACGTCATAATCATGAATGAAAGTCCATCTAAGAAAGCATGAAGTAAGAATAATAATGGTGATACAAACATAAATGAAAATTCAAGCGGCTCTGTAATACCAGTTAAAAATGATGTTAACGCACCAGATGCAAGTAATCCCGCAACTAATTTTTTACGTTCTGGTCTTGCTGCATGGTACATCGCCAATGCTGCAGCTGGAAGACCAAACATCATGATTGGATATTCCCCAGCCATGAAATTACCCGCTGTTATTTCAACGTTATCACGTAATTGTGCGAAGAAAATCGTCATATCTCCACGTACAATATCGCCCATAGCCGTTGTATAGGAACCAAATTCATACCAGAATGGCGCGTGGAAAATATGGTGTAAACCAAATGGAATGAGTAAACGTTTAATAAAACCAAATAAAAAGACAGCAAAATAGGTTCCTTCCTCAATTAGCCAGTATGATGCACTATTCATAGCACCTTGCACGGTAGGCCATACAAATAGAAGAATTAAACCTGCAATAAATGAAAATACAGCAGTTGCAATTGGTACAAATCGTTTTCCTGCAAAAAATCCTAAGAACGACGGCATTTCAATATCGTGGTACTTGTTATAAGAAAATGCTGCAATTAAACCAACAATAATACCGCCGAATACCCCGGTTTGCAATGTCGATATACCTAAAACACTAGCAAAACTAGGATCTGCTTCAATCATCTCGGGTGTTACACCCATCCAAGATCCCATTACCTGGTTTAATACTAAGTACCCAACTAAAGCAGCAAGCCCAGCAGCACCATCGCTTGCAAGACCAATCGCTACCCCTACCGCAAAAATCAAGGCAAGGTTACTAAAGATAATATTACCTGCATCCTCCATAACCGATGCAATCAGTTGAAGCCAATCTGCATGTAAGAACGGCAATAATTCAAGCATTGTTTCTTGTTGCGCTGCATTACCTAAACCAAGCAATAGACCTGCAGCTGGCAGTAACGCAACTGGAAGCATAAGTGCCTTACCAATCTGTTGCAAGACACCAAAAGCCTTTTTAAACATATAAAATCCTCCTCTTTTTCGTTTGAACTTACTATCTATAGCAGCAACCGAATTGTTTAAATAAAAGAACAAAGGCGCAAGCGCCCGTTTAGTGACGTATAGACTGCGCCTGGCCATGCCAGGTGGTCCGATGTTGCCGCGCAAAGCGGCGGTTTT
>NZ_LYCS01000005.1 GCF_001659985.1 Oceanobacillus sp. Castelsardo | reverse complement strand
TTATATCAGCGCTCGCCCCGTTATATCAGCACTAGCCCCATTATATCAGCACTCACCGCTGTTATATCAGTACTAGCCCCGTTATATCAGCGCTCGCCGCTGTTATATCAGTACTAGCCCCCATTATATCAGCGCTCGTCCCTGTTATATCAGCCCTCGTCGCCGTTATATCAGCGCTCCTCCTGTTATATCAGCGCTCGCCGCTGTTATATCAGCGCTCGCCGCTGTTATATCAGCGCTCGCCCCGTTATATCAGCGCTCGTCCCTGTTATATCAGCACTCGCCCCCACTATATCAGCACTCTCCGCTGTTATATCAGCCCTCGCCCCATTATATCAGCGCTCGTCATTATCTCCTTTCCATTTGGGTGGTTAATATAAGCTCGCCAAAAAATCATTCACGCTTATCTCTTTTATCATCCCAACCTATATCTCATGCCTTTATTCTTCCCAATCATTTCCGTGCATTCCTTTCTAAGCAGGTTTTTTGTCACATCAGGAGAGGATATTCCAAGGAAATATCGGGCTTGTTTATTTGTAATCCATTCACCAAACAGTAGTCGATAATCCCTCAATGCTTGTTTATGTGCATCAATTGATACATGCTTACAACTTCGGCAATACCATTTTTTGTTAAATCTACTCATAGGTAAGGTACCACATTGTGTGCAGAACACACCCTTCACTATATCGATTGATCTTACACCATATTTTTCAAATAAATTTACTTCTACCGGACAATGGGAATGTTCAAGAAGTCTAGCTAAACGATGGACCTGGCTTTTCGATAAGATAGGTTTGTTATATTTCTTTTCTATATCTTGAATCCGAAAAACTAAATCACTACTGTGGATCAATTCATGCGGAATAATATCTTGAGGGGTTTCTCGTTCAATGATTGTTTTGGGGAAACTTATGACAGCTAGATATTCAATCGGTATATCGGGGAAATGATGATTTTTCAACCAACGTTTCAAGCGGAGGGCTTGTATTTTTACTTGGTCAATAGGGTTCTGAAATCCTTCTTTTAGTCCGTCATTATCTATGCGTGTAACTTGACCATTTGCACCGAATCTTACCGTCCAATTCTTTGTCTCTACAATATTATTAAAAAACTTGGATAAAATTAAAGTATCCATCTGAAAATGTCCATCTTCATCTTGTAATCTTAAGTTGTGTAACACCATAAACTTTTGCTTATCAATTAAACGTAACCTATATTTAATTTCATTTTCGCCACTCACCTCAGCTTGTTTAATTTTTAAATCTTTCAATACAGTTTGTTTCATAGGATGATTTGCGGAAAGCCTACGCTCGAACGCCTGAAATGTTAAAAGCTCCAGTTTCTTGTTTCGTGGATCATACAAGTAAATTCATTCCTTTCATAAATTAGCTTAATGTATAAAATACGACATGAAGTGGCAAAAGTCCTTTTTATTTGCAGGTAGGAAAGTATAAAATCTTCTTTCCCGTCTGGGGCTCCGGTTACTCGCCCCACCGTAAAGATATGCATAAGTGCAACTAAGTCATTCGCCCAAAGGCTTGGCGAATGCCAAGTTTTCTAATAACTAGTTATATGAGGAAGAGAAAATAATTGTTGTGTGATGTAAGTATTTTAGTGTGTAATCAGGATTCGTGCGCAACACCTGCCTCCTGTATCAGCACAAGTCGACAGTAAATCAGTACTGGAGCTTGAGATATCAGCACAGGTCGGTAGTAAATCAGTACTGGAGCTTGGTATATCAGCACAAGTCGGCAGTAAATCAGTACTTGAGCTTCATATATCAGCACAGGTCAGTAGTAAATCAGTACTGGAGCTTGGTATATCAGCACAGCTCAGTAGTAAATCAGTACTGGAGCTTGGTATATCAGCACAAGTCGACAGTAAATCAGTACTGGAGCTTGGTATATCAGCACAAGTCGGTAGTAAATCAGTACTGGAGCTTGGTATATCAGCACAAGTCGGTAGTAGTAAATCAGTACTGGAGCTTCATATATCAGCACAGATCGGTAGTAAATCAGTACTGGAGCTTGGTATATCAGCACAAGTCGGTAGTTTATCAGTACTGGAGCTTCATATATCAGCACAGGTCGGTAGTAAATCAGTACTGGAGCTTGGTATATCAGCACAAGTCGATAGTAAATCAGTACTGGAGCTTGAGATATCAGCACAGGTCGGTAGTAAATCAGTACTGGAGCTTGGTATATCAGCACAAGTCGGTAGTAAATCAGTACTGGAGCTTGGTATATCAGCACAAGTCGACAGTAAATCAGTACTGGAGCTTGGTATATCAGCACAAGTCGGTAGTAAATCAGTACTGGAGCTTCATATATCAGCACACACTCGCAGTTTATCAGTATTCGCGCTCTATATATCAGTACACTCTAATATACATTTCAACTTAAAAGTCTCATATTCATCAAAAAGTCACTTAATTTTGCTAAAAGATAGAATTGTAGTATAATAGGTTTGAAAAAAATAATTCGTTTCTACTAGGGGTGCCTTGTTTAGGCTGAGATGAACCCTTTGAACCTGATCTGGTTAATACCAGCGGAGGGAAGTGGAAGAACGCTGATTTAACTATTGAACTTAAATTTCTTAGAGAATAACAGTAGTTGGAAAAGATATTAGTAAAAGCGTACATCCATTCCTCCTCCATCAGTCGGAAGCGAAAAATAGGGGAGGATTTTTTATGCGTTTTTCAGAATCATTACGAGAAGAAACAAAACAAAGCTGGGAGTTAAGCTTGAATCATCCGTTTGTACAAGGAATTGTTAACGGTGATTTACCGCTAGAAACATTCAAAAATTATATTATGCAGGACATCTATTATCTGAAACATTACGGCAAAGTACATGCATTTGCAGCAGCCCATTCGGATGACTTTCATGTTTCTGCTAAACTTGCTGAAAAAGCAAAAAACACGGCAGAAGCAGAGCTAACCGTACACAAAGAGCATGCTGAAATTTTAAGGATTACCGATAAGGAAATGGAAAATTTTAAGCCAGCACCAACTGCATATGCTTATACATCTCATTTATACCGCGCAGCATTATCGGGCAGTCTGGCTCAAATTGTAGCTGCGATGCTACCATGTTATTGGTTGTATGCGGATATCGGCTTGAAATATAAGGATGCAAAACCGGAAGAAAAAATATATAAAAATTGGCTAAACATGTATGGAAGTAGCTGGTTCCAAGAATCAACGCAGGAAATGATTGACCTGTTGGATGAATTAGCTGAAAAGGCAGGCGCAGCAGAGAAGGAGAAAATCAAAGAACAATTCATCATTGCCAAAGAATATGAGCTCGCATTTTGGGAGATGTCGTATACCTTTGAAACATGGCTATCGGAAAAAGCTATGGGGAAGGTGTCTGTGTAAAATGGTTTGCTGGTGGAATGACATCCTTATGCTCATAAATACAAAAAATAAGCACAACTTTAATTGCTGTTAGTGGAAAAGTAAATAACGATGGATTTTCCTGTATAGATTTAAAAAGTGTGAAGTCTTATTCCCCTTTGGATGTACCTTGTCTAAAGGGGATTTTAAAATGAAAATGTAAATCCATAAAAAGGGCGAATGAAATATTTATTCTCTTATAATTGCCTTATAAATCCATTTAGTTAATTCTTTTCTTTCAACTTTCTACAAGTTTCACTATAGTATTAAAGCTAATAGGATTATCTTTAACTAGCAGTCGTATATGAACATTAGTATCGACTAGAAATTTATTCATGTCCGCTACCCTTTGACAGAATATGTTTAGATGCTTTATTATGAGCAAGCTCTCTTATTTCTTTAAGGTCAATTTCCTCTTCAGAAGAAATTCTACCAATTACTTGACTTAATAATTTTTTCTTTAACGGCTTTATTCTTACTTCATCATCTTCTATAAGAAATTTAATTTGATCACCTACACTTAAATCCAACCTATCTCTTAATTCTTTTGGTATTGTTATTTGACCTTTACTCGTCATCTTCCCACTTACTAATTCCATTTCAATCCCGCCTCTTACTTTTTTTATTAGTATTACATTTATTATTAGTATTACCTGGTTATTTTGCAAACTTATTTGAGTATCATAAGTATAATATGCAAATGTCTCATGGTCTTTTTTATTTCAATTTACTAACATGTGCAGGTTATCAGTACTCGTCCGTGGTATATCAGCATTCGCTCTCTAGATATCAGCACATGCCCCCGGATATCAGTAGTCATGCATCATATATCAGCACATGCCCGCCGGATATCAGTAGTCATACGCCATATATCAGCACGCGCCCGGGATATCAGTAGACATGCATCATATATCAGCACATGTCCGTCAGATATCAGTACACGTGCGCTGTATATCAGCATACGCCCTGGATATCAGTAGACATGCACCATATATCAGCACGCGCCCTGGATATATCAGTAGTCATGCATCATATATCAGCACATGCCCGCCGGATATCAGTAGTCATACGCCATATATCAGCACGCGCCCGGGATATCAGTAGACATGCATCATATATCAGCACATGTCCGTCAGATATCAGTACACGTGCGCTGTATATCAGCATACGCCCGGGATATATCAGTAGTCACGCACCANTATATCAGCACACGCCCTGGATATCAGTAGTCATGCATCATATATCAGTACACGCCCTGCATATATTCAGCACTCAAGCACCATATATCAGCACACACTCCCACCAAAAATCAGTACTTATAGAATCTTACCCTTTTCCCCACCATAAACCACCCGCACCAATTCCTCACTCGACCTTCCTTTCGAATACCGATTCCATGCTTCCGAAAACTCCCGAACCCCGCTCATATCATAGGCTTCCTTCTCGATTACTTCTACAAGTTCGTCCATGTTCTCGACTACTGGTCCGGGGACAAGGTCTTCGTAGACTTCCCAGAAGCCGCGCTCTTCGGCATATTCGTCGATATCGTAAGCGAAGAAGACCATTGGCTTGTTAAACAAAGAATACTCAAAAATAATCGATGAATAATCGGATATGAGTACGTCTGCTATGACAAGTAAATGGTTGATGTTATAGGTGGTGACGTCGATGGCAAAGTCGGGATGGTTGTTTTCGATATCGACCTTAACAGCTGGGTGCAAACTCAAAAACAACACATAGTCCCCATGAAAATGCTTGTACATTTTTTCGATGTCCATCTTTAATTCGTGTACGTGTAACTCTTGATCACGGTAGGTGGGGGCATAGAGGATCACCTTTTTATCCTCGATAGTGGGAAAATACCCATGTAATGCCTTAGCTGCTTTTTCTAAATTATCATCGTCAAAAAAGAAATCAGTCCGTGGAATACCGGTGCGCAATAGTTGCTTCTCCTTTATTCCAAATCCTTCTTTAAAAATAGCTGCCATTTTATCTGACCCAACGACAACATAATCGAAGCGGGAATAGACGGCTTTAAATCTTCTAAAAGCACTAGGCGGGCGGTTTTCGATAGACAAGTCACGTAGTCCAAATTGTTTAATCGCACCAGCTGCATGCCAAAGCTGGACACATGTTACTTCGTCTTTAAAATCTGTCACAGCTAAAAATCCAAAATAGTTGTCGACAATTACTTTTTTAGAAGTTGCTAAATGGTAGATAGACTCCATCCAGCCAATGAAATTTCCCATTTTAAAAGAGATAATTCGTCGATGCGGACGTTTTTTAAAGGTAATATTGCAAGGGTGAACTTTTAAAATGACGATACGATGGTCGGTGACTTTTTCCACTTCACGCATTGTATATAAAATATTTCGGCCAAAAGAAGCAACAAAAGTGGTCTTTTGCTGCAATGGGAAAAGTTTAAAAAAGGTGAAAAATAGGCGGAAGGTAAATAGGTAGATGGCTACTGCGATTTCTCTCATTATTTCACGTGGTGATTCAAATCCGTTTTAATTTTTGTGGTGGAAATCCCAACCGTTCGTGGTAAATATACCACTTCACAATATTCTTTTAGAAAATCAAATTTACCTTCCCAATCATCGCCAATGACAAAAACATCTACATTATATTTTTTCACATCATCTATTTTCTGGTCCCATGATTTCTCCGGGATGACAAGGTCGACATAACGCACAGCTTCGAGAATCATTTTCCGTTGCTCAAAGCTGTAGTAAGCTCTTTTGTCTTTCATTAAATTAAATTCATCGGTGGAGATTCCAACAATTAAGTAGTCTCCATATTCCTTGGCGCGTTTTAATAAGTTGATATGCCCATTATGAAGAAAATCGAACGTGCCATAGGTGAGTACTCTTTTCATAAAAAATCCTCCATTCCTTAATAATATTATTTAACAATATGTTGAAATTATTTTAGAGAAAATAAAACTACTCTTTATATCAAATAATCTTTGTTTTTGAAGAAAAAAGATATGCTATAATAAACGTTGGAAAAATTAGGGAGGTGAGTTAATGGTAAAGAACTTACCTTTGCTATTAGCAATGTTAATAGTCGGTAGTAGTGTCTTAACGATAAGCCAAACTACACAGTTGCCAGAGTTGTTACATTGGGCATTGATAATAATTGCTGTGGTTCTAAACATTTGGAGTGCGATAGGTTTAATTTTGCACGTAGGTATCCAAAAACTTAGTAAAAATTAAAATTGACTAAAAGAAATAAACATTTGATGAACCCTTTCATTAAATGTTATTTTTTTTCAGAATCAGGCTGTTTTAGAAATTTACACAAAATTCATACGAAGTTAATCGTTAATTAACGGTTGCTTAATATTCATCTAATATAATGTACATATCACCTAAATAATGGAGGGATTGGGAAATGAATATTCGAGGTATTGCTCATCGAGGTTATCCGGTGGAGTATCCAGAAAATACGATTTCATCATTTCGGGCGGCTATTGAAATGGGATTCACTCACATGGAATTAGACGTGCATTTGACAAAAGACGGGGTTCCAGTTGTTATGCATGACGCGACGATTGACCGTATGACAGATGGGCGTGGGGAAATACGTCAATATACATTTCAAGAATTACAAGCTTTTCGCATCAAGGCGACGGAGGAAAGAATACCAACTTTGGCTCAAGTTTTACGGGTTGCTAAAGGGAAAATCATCGTTTCCATCGAACTAAAGGATACAAAATTATATAAAAGGATAGAGGAAAAAGTGGTTGAAGTGGTCAATCAGTTGGAAATGATGGATGAAGTATATTTTATTTCATTTAACCATGATTCGTTGAAAAAGCTGCGCAGCCTATCTCCAGAAGCACAAGTCGGACCTTTAGTAAATAGGGTAAAACGTTCGCATTTTAAATTAATGGAAAAAATAGATGCGAAATATTTAGCGGTGAGGTATGATGGATTAAAGGAAAAATATGTTAACAAATGTGAGGACCTTGGGATTCAGCTTGTCGTTTGGACCGTGAATACAAAAGAGCAAATGATTCAAGTGGAAAAATATCCTTCTATCTTAACGACGACAGATGAATTGCAACGATATAAGGAGCATTTTTATCCTACCTTATCTATGAATTAAAATTGACTTTCTACACAAAATAAAAGAAAACTTCCTATCCGTTCAGGAGGATTTAAAAATGTTATATATTGCGTTAATAGTTAGCTTCTTTAGTTCCATTATTATAACCCCGATCGTGAAAAAGTTCGCGTTGAAAATTGGAGCTACGGACCAACCAAATGAAAGAAAAGTTCATACTTCCGTTATGCCACGATTAGGCGGTTTAGCGATATTCTTAAGTTTTATCATTGGAATTATCCTATTTTATCCAAATCCTAGTGACTACTGGCCAATCTTAGCTGGTGGGACCATTATCATTCTGATTGGAATTATGGATGATATTTTTACGATATCGGCTAAATTTAAATTTCTCGGCCAAATCGTAGCGGCGCTAGTTACGGTACTAGGTGGAATTCAAATCGAGTTCGTGACGATCTGGCAGGATGAGCGAATTTATTTTGAATACTTTGCCATCCCAATCACCATTATTTGGATTGTCGCCATTACAAACGCGATTAATCTAATTGATGGCCTGGACGGCTTAGCAGCTGGCGTATCATCTATTGCTCTATTTACGATTTCTGTCATTGCGATTGCAAGAGGAGATATCCTAATCGCATTTCTAGGACTCGTCATGCTCGGAAGTACAGTCGGATTTTTAGTATACAACTTTTACCCAGCAAAAATATTTATGGGGGATACCGGCTCCTTGTTTTTAGGGTATATGATCAGTGTCGTTTCGGTGTTGGGGCTATACAAAGAGGTTACCATCGTATCCCTTATCATACCAATCATCATCTTAGGAATTCCAATCATGGATACAACATTCGCCATCATTCGCCGAATCGTACAAGGAAGATCCATCTCATCACCAGATAAATTACATTTACACCACTGTATTATTCGCCTAGGATTCACGCATAGACAAACGGTTATTATGATTTATGCGCTAAGTATTTTATTTAGTGTTATTGCAATCGTCTTGACGAGGTCGACATTATGGGGATCCATTTCTATTTTAGTTTCCTTATTGGTTTTGGTGGAATTAATTGTGGAAGTTACAGGAATAATTAGTGATCGGTATCGACCGATTTTGAATTTATTAGGTTGGAAAAAGTAGACAAGTTGTCTTTTGGAGGCAGCTTGTTTTTTTGTTGGATTTTCGCATGACTGCTATATGAGTATCATGAGGTTAAAGGAATTTCCGTATTCCTGCAGTTTTGTAACAGATGAAATAATAAAAAACAAAGGTTACCGTAAGCTTATCATTGAGAATTACATTGCATTCTATCTAGTTAGAGAAGTAGAAAAGCAGGTAGTTGTCATTCGTGTTCTGTTTGGAAGACAAAAATACCAAGATTTTATTTAGTACAGTCCACGTTCTTTTATGATTGGCCACGGAAAAATATAATAATGTTCTTTTATTTTTTAAAAAATTAAGGTTTGGTAAAAAGTGCTGATATCATTCGCGATAGTACTGATAAATCTGATAAGGGTGCTGATATCTGTCGTGTGAGTACTGATAAATCTGATAGGAGTGCTGATATCTTACGCGCGAGTACTGATAAATCTGATAGGAGTGCTGATATCATTCGTGTGAGTACTGATAAATCTGATAGGAGTGCTGATATCTTACGCGCGAGTACCGATAAATCTGATAAGAGAGCTGATATCTTACGCGTGAGTACTGATAAATCTGAAATGACTGCTGATATCCACATGCTAGCTTATCGATATCCATCATCAAATTGCTAATAACTAAGGGTGTATAAAAGCTCATTTCATTCAACCATTGGTCAGTTAATGCAACAAGCATTATGGTATAACAAAAAAATTCTATCGAAGAAGGTCATGCTAAAGTTTTGTCGAATTACTTTATTAAGTAAATAGATGAAGGGGGAGATTGGATGAAGTTGGCAATTCTTAATAGCATTCGAACGAACAACTTTGATGATGAGCTTGTTATGCAAAAAATAACCGACATGTGGAAGGAAGCATCGAAAGATTTAGCCCAACATGAGACTAATACGTACGGTGTTTACTATGATTATGAGAGTGACTATACTGGCGATTATTCTTTAAGTGTTGCTATCGAAGGGGAAAAAGAACCTTGCGTAACTATTGCAAATGACCAGAAATATGAGGCGTTTACCGTTGATACGAGTGATGAGCAAGGTATATTAAAAATGTGGAGTGAAATTTGGGATAAAGAAAAAGCAGGTAAGTTGCAGCGTGCTTATACCATTGATTTTGAAAAGTATCATCCGAATGGAACGATAGAAATATACATTGCTGTTAAGTGACTGTAAATTGAATAAATTCCACCTAAGGGGGGCGCATTTCTTTAACAGAGAAGGCGCCTTATCTGTGTTTCTTTGTTAAAATAAAGGCTAACCGTACTGAAATCAGGCTTATTGATTCATAGTATGGGAAGGTGAAAACATGATATTATCGGAGACAGAGGGTAATGATTATTGAATATAAGGAAATAAAATGAATTTATGCTCAGGGAAGGGATTATTCATGAAACGAAAACGCATTTTTTTAGTAACTATTAGCGTAATTTTTGTGTTATTTGTAGGAACGGTCCTGTATGCTATTTTGAAAGATGATGATGCCTATCGATATTATACGGGACTCGGAGAAAAAATTAGTGTCGCTCCAGATGATTCAAAAATCGCATTTTCTTACTATGTAGATGGTAACGAATCCATTTATACGGCGAATCCTGATGGAACCCATGTTAAACAAATAACCAATTCAACTAACCAGCAGGATCACCATCCGAAGTATTCTCCTGATGGGAAAAAGCTTGTTTATGTAAGTAAGGATGCGGAAGGAATTCAAATGCTGCGGGGGATCAACGAAGATGGAAGTGAAGGAAGGCAATTGACAGATAGTGACATTCACGTTACAGACGTAATTTTTTCTCCTGATGGGGAAATAGTCTATTTCGTAGCAATAGAAGCGGAAGAGTTTAAGAAAGGTGAAAGGTCGAGAGAAGGATTTGACTTGTACTCAATTGAGGCAGATGGAAGCCATATGAAAAAATTGACGGATACTGATCATTTTTCAATGAATCATCTCACCCTTTCCCCCGATGGAAGCGCGATTTATTATAGCGAATTTGATGGGGTGGAAGAACGGATCTATTCGTACTCACCTGAAGAGGGCACAGTGAATACGAAACCATCTATTCTCTCTAAAAAGATAGAAAATGCACAGTCGTTTTATGAACCACAATTGTCGTCAGACGGAAGGTATTTGGTGTTTACGGAAGTATCTAAGGAATCAGAGGAGAGTTCGCTTTTCAAGTATGATCTGTTTTTACTAGACTTGAAAACACAAAATGTGGAGCGTTTGACAGACTTGAAAACAGCGGTAACATCTCCGACTTTTTTTCACAAGGAAAATAAAATCGCTTTTCTGGAAAATACCAATTGGCCAGGCAATCCAGCTGAGTACCAGTTGATGACCATTGATACAACAACGCACAACATCGAAGTAGTCAAACTCGATGCACCTCAATCAGCAGGTGGTAATCGATTGATACAAATGCTCGATCGTGGGGTAAATGGCTTAACGATTGCGATTCTGTATATGGTACTGTTTGGTTTATTAAGTGTGTATCTTCATTATTATCACAAGAGTAAAGCCTATCTTCCCTCTATTGTTAGTTTTGCGATTGCCATTTTAACAGTTGTAGCGGGTTTTGTGGTGGGCAGAATGGTTGATCCTTGGTATGGTATTGGGCTTTGGATGTTGGCCGTGGGGATTTTTGGCTGTTCTATTGTTGTTGTTTTGTTTGTATTTATTTTTAAACGCTTTGCTAAAAAATGATACTTGTGTTCTTGGTAGAATTATTAAAGTTTGAATCGACCTATCTTATGGAAAAGGGTTGAACGGACCGGTATTTTAAAAGTTACACTGAATAATTGCCTTTAGGTTAGTGTAGCATCAACAAATTGGATATATAATATGAATATTAGGCTCAGCCGATACTGGAGGATTCCTCCAATGAGAATGGCGTGTTCTGATGTAGGATATTGTTGTGTAAGGAGATAAGAATATGATGAAAATCATTGTTACGAGTGTATTCGTTCAAGATCAAGACAAGGCATTAGAGTTTTATACAAAAATGCTGGGATTTGTAAAGAAGCATGACGTTCCTTCTGGTGAATATAGGTGGATAACACTTGTTTCTCCAGACAGTCAAGACGGTACAGAACTTTTGCTCGAACCGAATGAACATCCCGCCGCCAAAGAGTATCAAAAGAAGTTATTTGCTGATGGCATTCCAGTAACAATGTTTGGTGTTGCAGATGTTCGCGAGGAATACCAACGACTAACAGAGCGAGGCGTGGAGTTTACGATGAAACCGACAGAAATGGGCGATATCACAATCGCTGTCTTCGATGATACATGTGGCAACCTTATTCAGATAATAGAGCAGAAGTAACTTTATGACGGAAAATCTAGTACAAATGAATTTAACCCTGTCCTAAATTAGGTCGGGGTTATTTATGTTTAAGGTAAACGGTGAGGGTGCACAGTCCAACTACGTAATAAATAGAATGAGAATGACTTTACATTGAAAAAGTTAGTCGATAATTGTAAAACGATTACTAAAGGAATTTCGTCCATTTTGTAGAAATGATTAATATAAGATTATTTTCTCGACACACTAGCCGAAATTATAAGGAAGGTGAATGATATGCTCAAGAATTTCGCGAAAAGTTTATTAAATTGGAAGCCGAATAGTGAGCAAAGCGTGTATGAAAGAAAACTTACGGATGTTATGAAATCTTTAAAGGTTCAAAATTACAATTTCAATTGGGATCGTACTAGCTGCTTTGTTGAATTTTATTACAATGAGAAATTTTACAGACTTGAACACTCTGTGGAAAAAGCTAAGAAAAAAGGAATTACCTTACAAAATGGACTGGATTGTTTAATGGAGTTGACTCATTCTTTGGAAGATCTATGCGGTATCATTAATAGAGGAATGAATGATTTCGAAACATGGATATCTGGGATGAAACAGTCACCTTCAGAAACAAAAATGTCTGGGATCCAAGAGGAATTTGAAATTAGATATAAGAAATTGGGAAGAAAAAATAAAAATTACGCGGAATATAACAGAGGGGAACTGAAGGAACTTATCCCTCATGAAACTGAACAACCACGGAGAGAATTTAAACAAAACCAGGTTAACCAACAATCACTAGCTAATAAAGCATTTTATAAAAAACATATTTAAATATATTGATGGAATCCATTTTGATCAAATTCTTCCAAAATGGATTCCTTTTATTATTTATTGTTAAATTACGGGCTACAAAATAATAAGAAAACTAGATAGTTATTTTAAGGAATCCACATAAATAACAGTAGCAGTATAGTAAAGAATCCTTTGTAAATACTAATAGCCAATGAATCCAAGTAAGAAAGGTGAATATTGGTGACTTATCAGGATGGATTAAATCAAATAGATAAAGCAACACAAAAAATTACAGAAGCAAATCACTTAACTGTTGAAGCAGTTATGAATGCCTTTTTATTTACGTGGCAATGGTGGGTAGCATTAGCATTGATTATTGTTCCTTGGGTTATTTGGGCAATATTCCGTGATCGTCAAAAGTCGGCTCGTCTATTTTCCGCCGGTTTACTAGTAATGATTTTATCCGAAATTATGGATGCAATTGGTGTAAGTTTAGGGAAATGGTCTTATCCAGTAAAAGTTGTTCCTATAGCTACGGTAAGCTTTTCATTCAGGCTTTCCGTTTTGCCCGTGTTTACAATGCTGTTGTTACAATATAAGCCTCAAATTAATCCATTTATAAAAGCGATTATCTTCGGTGGGGCTGGTGCATATATAGGTCTGCCATTGTTAGGGATGATTGACTTGCATAAGAAAATAGATTGGTCGATTAACTATTCATTTATTATATTAGCTTTAATGTATTTACTTGCTCACTGGTATAGTCGAAGAAATTCCTTTGGAGAAATGATAAAAAGTGACTGAAATAACTATTAATTATTAGTTGAGTATACTTATCAGCAGTACGACGGGGATATCAGCACACCCAGTCCATTTATCAGCAGTGAAGACGAGGATATCGGCACACGCTCATAATTTATCGGTACTGGTCTACTGTATATCAGCAATCACTATTATATCAGCAGTACAACGAGAGATATCAGTACACGCAGTTCATTTATCAGCAGTGAAGATGAGGATATCAGCGTACGCTCGCAATTTATCGGCCCTGGTCCACTGTATATCAGCAATCACTATTATATCAGCAGTACGACAAGAGATATCAGCACACCCCGTCCATTTATCAGCAGTCAAGACGGGGATATCAGCGTACGCTCATAATTTATCGGCCCTGGTCGACTGTATATCAGCAATCACAATTATATCAGCAGTACGACAAGAGATATCAGCACACCCCGTCCATTTATCAGCAGTCAAGACGAGATATCAGCAATCTCAGGACATATATCAGCAGTGAAGATGGGGATATCAGCACACCCCGTCCATTTATCAGCAGTGAAGACGAGGATATCGGCACACGCTCATAATTTATCGGTACTGGTCTAATGTATATCAGCAATCACTATTATATCAGCAGTACAACGAGAGATATCAGCACACGCAGTTCATTTATCAGCAGTGAAGATGAGGATATCAGCACCCCCAGTCCATTTATCAGCAGTGAAGACGAGGATATCGGCACACGCTCATAATTTATCGGCACTGATCCACTGTATATCAGCAATCACTATTATATCAGCAGTACAACAAGGGATATCAGCACCCCCAGTCCGTTTATCAGCAGTGAAGATGAGGATATCGGCACACGCTCATAATTTATCGGTACTGGTCCACTGTATATCAGCAATCACTATTATATCAGCAGTACGACAAGAGATATCAGCATTCTCAGTCCGTTTATCAGCAGTGAAGACATGGATATCAGCACACCTAGGCCGTTTATCAGCAGTGAAGACGGGGATATCAGCACACCCCGTCCATTTATCAGCAGTGAAGACGAGGATATCGGCACACGCTCATAATTTATCAGCAGTGAAGACGAGGATATCAGCACACGCTCCCATTTTATCAGCAGTGAAGACGAGGATATCAGCACCCCCAGTCCATTTATCAGCAGTGAAGACGAGGATATCGGCGCACGCTCGCAATTTATCGGTACTGGTCCACTGTATATCAGCAATCACTATTATATCAGCAGTACGACAAGTGATATCAGCACCCCCAGTCCATTTATCAGCAGTGAAGACGTGGATATCAGCGTTCGCTCTTAATTTATCGGCACTGTTACTCAGTATATTAGCAATATGACGAGAGCTGCTATAACCTGCCGCCACCCGCAAAACAAAAAAACGAGCACTTCCTATGCTCGTTTTTTCCCCAATGTTTCCAACGCATACATCGGCGTATGCAGTGCCTGCGCTTGATATGGTTCCACACACTCTTTTAACTTGGCCCGTTTTCTTTCTTCATCTACTAATATAGATTCAGCTACCGTAAACAATGCTTCTCCATCCCAATCATTCTTTTCCACGTGGCCAATGACTGGCTGTTTACAAATTTCGGCGAAGGAATCTATTTTTGGATCATACGATATCGCGATAAATGGAGTGTAGGTGATTGCAGAGAAAATAAGGGAGTGTAGTCTCATGCCGATAAGCAAATCGGCTTTTCCGATGATGGCGATTTTCTCTTCTATTTCACAATCGCATGGGAAAATTTCGCTTGTTTCCTGCATCGAATTAGCTACATCCATGGATGCTTTTTCATCATGTTTTCCGTGCATGGGAACAAATACGACCGAATAACCTTTCTTGGCAAGCTTATCCAACGCCTCTGCAATATACCCTTTAAATGTAACCCCACTTGGCCAATCGCGAACGGAAACAGCTACAATGGGACCATCACCGCGTCCTTGCCAGTCACATGAAAAGCTGCTGCTGTTCAAGCCTAGCACGGGATCGGGGACAATCGTGGAATCCTTCCTTACGCCAAGTTCATCTAATAGTCGTTGGGAATCCAAATCTCTTACGGTAATATGCTCGACTTTGTTTAACGTGTTTTTCACAATCCATTTGCTTAATTTACTGGAGATTGGACCCATCCCTTGTGCGTAGACGAAGACGGGCTTTTTATAAAATTTTGCTAGTTGAATGATTCCGCTATAATACGGAATCGACTTCAGTCCGGTTTTATCTTGTAAAAGACTGCCGCCACCACTAATGAGGCCATCTGCTTTTTTCATGACAGCTGAAATTTCTCCGAGGTGATGTCGATCTACGGAGTTCACGCCATACATTTTTTTCGTATACTTCGGGTTGTTGGACAGAACGGTAATGTTGATATCCGCTTGAATGCTGCGCAATCCTTGGATAATTGAATATAAAATTGCTTCGTCGCCACAGTTATCAAATCCGTAATAACCTGATAAAACAACGTGCATGCCTGTCACCTCACTTTTGCCAGTTAAGATTAAATGGAATAGCATTTTCTAAGCAGATAGGAAAGTATAAAAACTTCCCGTCTGCATAAGTGCAACTAAGTCATTCGCTTAATCTAAAGCGAATAACAAGTTTTCTAACAATAAAAATCAACAACAATCCAATGAAATATCCAATGACGATACTATAAAAAGTTCGTAGCAATGAGATATATAAAGGAATGTGAAAATGGGTAAACGTGTTTACGATGGATAAAAAACCAATCGTTCCTGGGATGAGTAATAGGTTTCCGATTAATTTATTTTTCGGTCGTACGTATAACGCAACGACAAACGATGGAAACCCGATTAAAAATTCTTTCGTTCGTGGGCGGACATAGAGCCATTCTTCAAGTTTGTTACGAATTAATAACTCGATATCACTCGCTGTACCCGCATTTCCAGTTCGGCTAACATAGTACAGCCCAATAGCCGCAATGACAAGGAACACTAGTAAATGCCAATATTTCACTTCTGCATTCAACAGTCGCACGCCATTTTCACGTAAAATCCGATATGCCATTTGCCAAAATAAATAAATGCCGACGAATGCGATAGGGAGGACGTAAACTAATTTCACGCCTCTAAATATTTCCATCCCGGTAATAAAAGCATTTCCGTTCAACAGTCCTACAACAATCATAATTCCGGCAAGGCTAATCGCAATCGCCTTCACATATTGAATCGTTACATCTCGTAGTCGATTGTCGCCCACATCGACAGAAGCTAAGACAGCATAAATCGGTGTGATGATAGCAATTAGTAAGGCAAACCCTTGCAGTATAACTAATCGATCCAACACAATGTACAGAAGGGCTAACAAGGCCATTCCAAGTCCTGCTACAGCCGACAAACTCCACCATTTCCAAATTCTCGCTGCGGCCAAATATGTAAATAATATGCCAGCTAGGAGTACAACGAGCGTATGCCATTGTAAAACAGAAATCTTCTCATAAGGTTGGGCGTTACCTAATTGAAACCCACCAGGCATTAACCCCTGAACCTCAGTCAAAAATTCCTCCGCATATTCCAAACTTTCTTCCGGGTCCCCATACGTTAAGTGGAAAAAGATCGAGCGGATATTCCGTTCCTTCACAGCGCGGACAACTTGATTCGCACTTTCGTCCAATGTTTTTTGGTTTAAATCGATACTATGTAATCGGATGATGTCATAGTCTGTGTTTCGTGCTAATGTTTGAAAACCATGTTGTTTGGCAAATTCGATCATGTGAAAACTGGAACCAGCCTCATGAAGCTGCCGGGTCCACTCATTCATTTGCCCCAGTTCGGGAAAGCCAATGACTTCCTCGCCATGAAAAAGAATATTCGTATTTCCGTTATGAGCTTGAAGAACAAGATCCATCGCTTCCTGATCAAAATCCTCTGCATTATCCATACGCAGAACATAGGTTAATCCATGATCGGTAATCTCATTTAGGACGGTTTCATCATAGCCAAGGAACGTGTTTAACCCTTTATCCGAATCCTTTGGTAAAAAGTAAAAAACTTCTCCAGCAATCGTCCGTTTTTCCGGATCGACCCCATCTAATATGACTTGCTCATAGTATTCCACTTCAGGAATGGTGATGTAATAGCCAGGTACTTTCGGAACTTGCACATCTTCATCTGAAAAACGAAACATTTCTGTTAGCATTTTATCAGTATAAATGGAAAGGGTACCTTGATTGTCTAGGTCGACCAATGTCATCGGATTTAAACTTACCGATGTTAATCCCGCTTTTTTTAACCGGGATAAAACTTCATCCACTGTAAAGGTGGAATCATTCGTTAATGTTTTCAATTCCTCATAGGGAACGACCATTTCATAAGGCTTGTTCGTTGTTTCCACATCCCAACGTTGATACAAACCAACCGAAGCGATTAGAAGCAGGACAAGGAGTACTGCCCAACCCCACTTTTGCTTAATCATGTTATCTTCCTCTCTATTTTTTAATTAGAGGTAGTTTTTTAAAAATCCCTTTATCAATCACTTTCCCAATCACTAACATTCCAAAGTAAATAACTGCCCCAACGAGGATTGCTCCGCCCACATATAAAACAGCTTGCAGCCTCGACCATTCCGCTACTTCGAAAAATAAGGTAGGTGCCCCTATCATGATTCCCATTACGAGCGATGCGATAACCATTTTTAAGACTTTCCAACCGTTCCAAAATGAAAAAGCTATGTTTCGGTAAATGAATATCATGTTCACGATAAATAAAAGAAGGTAGACCACTAACGTTGAAATCGCGGCACCATCTAATCCGAACAGATGAACTAAGAAGATGTTGGAAAACGTTTTGATGCCAATTCCAATTAAAATAATGATGGCTGCTTGATTGGCCAAGTTCATTCCTTGTAAAATTCCCGTGCCCAAAACGGTTAAAGAAGTAAAAACAGAGCTAAAGCCGATAATGGCGAGCATCGTGCTTCCTTCTAAATCAGAGAACAACCCTAAATTCATCGGTAGAGTTAAAGCCAACAGTCCAAAAGCAGCCGGCCAAGCAATGAGATTCGCCATGTAAAAAGCTTTTTCGATGGTTGCACGCATGCCGTTTCGATCATGATTCACTAATTTTTCCGTAAGCAACGGAATTAACGGGAGCACGATTGAGGTCGCAAACACAGTAGCAATTTGCACAAGTGCTAATCCGCGGCCATATATCCCGTATAAATAATGAATGTCATTTGCCGCACCCACCCCAATCGACCGTAAGCTGAACGGAATCGTTAGGGAATCGATAAAATTTACTAACGCCATTGTGATGGAACCAATCGCAATCGGAATCGATACTTTTAAAATTTTCTTCCCAACACGTGAAAAGGTCGCAAACGAATAAGACGTATCTGCTGCAGGCTTCAAAGGGGACCGCGCAAATTTTACTCTTAAAAAAAGGAAAGATGCGAAAGCCCCAGCGACTGAACCAATCATAATATACCCAGCTATTTTTTCACTGGAAAATCCGCGCGACACGAGAATATAAGCAAGAATAAGAATGAGTCCGACACGAATAAATTGTTCAATTACTTGAGAAATGGCGGTAGGCCCCATATCTCCAAACCCTTGGAAAAATCCGCGGAAAACGGCCATATATGGTGCGATAAGTAAAGTTGTAGCTACAATGATGAGTGATAGTCGTGATGTAGGTCCTCCCAATGCATAAGCGATTGGGGAGGAGAAAAGGTAGATAAAGGTAAAGCTGACAATCCCAAAAGAAAGGGCTAAAATGCTCGCCGTCACGTAAATTGGCCGGATATTCGCATTTGTATCGAGCGCTCTTTCTTCCGCAATAAGTTTTGAAATAGCGGTCGGAATTCCCGCAACGGATAAAATCAGTGCCACCATATAAACCGGATAAACTAAGCTGAAAATACCAAGCACTTCATCTCCAGCAATATTTTGCAATGGGATGCGAAAGATGCTTCCTAATATTTTGGAAAGGAGGGAAGCAACGGTTAAAATAATCGTCCCTTTGATGAGGGTGGAGCGGCTCATAGTGATTTCCCTTTATTTTTCCAAACTCGAAAAGCAAATCGTGGCAGTGCGAGCATACGTCTCCAGCGGCTTGGTTGTTTAATTAAACGATACAGCCATTCGATATTCAGTTTTTGCCAGAGCATTGGTGCACGTTTCACCGTTCCTGCGATAACATCGAAGGATCCGCCAATCCCGATAAATACGCCTTGGTCAAATTGCGCGAAATTCTCTGATATCCACTTTTCCTGACGAGGGACACCTAATGCAACAAACGTAATGTCTGGTTTTGCAGCAGCAATTCGTTCCGCGATGTCATTATGGTCCCAATCAAAATAGCCATCATTGGATCCAACAATTTGGATATTCGGATACTTTTTTTCAATCTTTTCTTTCGTTTTATGTAATGTGTCTGGGTGCGCGCCTAATAGGAAAATTTTATAGCTTTTTTCATTGGCAACATCTAGTAATTGCATCATCGTGTCATAGCCGGTGACCCGTTCTGGTAGGGGATTCCCTAACATTTTCGCAGCTTTGATTATGCCGATTCCGTCAGCTGTAACGTAGGTTGCTTGTTGAATATAATTCATAAAATCGGCTTCTTCATTTGCTTTCATGACAATTTCAGGGTTTGCTGTAATGACAAATGTTTTTTCGTGCTGAGTGATTCGTTTGTCTAAAAGGGAAACAAAATCCCTTTGGTTAATATGTATAAATGGAACTCCCATAATATTTATTTGTTTCATCTGTAACGCTCCCCTTTAGAAACTTAAGGATATGTATGGAGAGGGAGGCTGGGACAGAGCGTCACTACCTAGAAATTATGACTGGTGCGAATACACCGCTGCGGAAATATACTTCGCTTTCACTTCCAGTACAGGGGCGACATCTGCTCGAAAAGACCTCGCAGTGTCTACCTTGCCGTGGGCGGCTGTTGAGCCTACTCCGGGCTATTGCCCTACGTAGTCTCACCTAGGCCTCTTCTCCCACAGGAGTCTGCGTATATTTCCTCCGCTAAGGTAGTGCGCTGTTAGATATTACAGTTAATCACTTTAAATATGCCCCAGCTTCTATAAAATTTATTACTGTATGATAATATCTTCTTTAAGAATCCAACCTTCATCTTCGGCTACTCTCACCAAATACCATTCGTCCGTTTCGTCGATAATTTCAACTTCGGTTCCGTTGTCTACCGTAGTTATAATGGTATCGTCGGCGTTGGATGCTTCTGTTCTTAAATACACAGTATCTCCAGTTACCTCGCCAATTAATCTCTCCATTATTATATCGGATTCGGCTGGGTCTTGCTCTTCTGTATGGTTTTCTTTTTCGGAAGATTTTTCTAATTCATCTTTCACTAAAAGTTGCTCCGTCGCTACAGATTCTTCTGTTACCTCAGGTTCCTCTGGCACTTCTGGTAAAGGTTGTAATTCCTCTTCTTCCGTAAGTAGCATCAGGCTTCGGGCCATTACCTTCATATCTTTTTTTAGAACGACGTAATCACCGGAAACCCAGCCAGTCACGCCATTCGCATTTACTTTGTACCAACCGCCATTTTCGCCGATAATTTTCACTTCAGTTCCTTGATATAAAGTTGTGATGGCAGGAAAATTAGTAGTTGGGCCTGTACGGAAGTTTACATTCGCTGTTGTGACAGCAAGCTTACCCTCCAATGTACGAATGACGTCATATTGTGCTTCTCCGGTTGGCTTTGCAGAAGCTTTTGGTAGGTTATTAAACGTCGGTACATCAAAATGCAGGGTATACGAATCTAGTAAATGATAGATGTTTGCCATTCGAGTCGTCTGCAAATCAGCCCACATGACATGGGTCGCATATTGGCGAGTGGCAGGGCTCGCGGGATTCCATCTCATTTTATATAACGTGTCTTGTCCTTTATTAATAAAACGCTCCGCGATGAATTCCGCACCACCGATAATGGCATCTCTAGGAGTAAACCACCCTTGCTTATAGGCATACTCGGAACCGGCCTTATTCGGTGCTTTGTCATACGCGCCAACACCGTACATGTTATACGTTTTTCTTGCTTGTACCTTTTTACCATCTACCTCGGATACTAAGTAACCAGTAGATAATGCGGATGTACCGTTTCCAGTTTCATGCAAGGCATGAGCGATTAAATAGACTTCATTAATATGAAACTTCTGAGCAGCATCGATAAATGCTTGTCCTTGTCCTTCAAAAATACCTTTGCCTTTTAATACTTTTTCATTTAATTCACTGGCATGTAACCCAGCTGGTTTTGATAAAGCTACAAATTGAAAATAACTATTTGTTCCCTTGGAAAAGTTATTCGGATTCGCATAGTATTCTACTAAACTTCGACTAGCAAGATAGGTCCCATCACCATCTACTTTCGGCCGATCCGTAATAGGGGAAATAGCCATTTGCTTATCAATCATGCTAGAAAAACTATAATTGTAATGCGAATAGTTTACCGTCTCTTTCACACCTGTTACTGGTGGTTTTGCTGGTGCAGGTGCCGGCGTTGGTGGGTTGGG
Organism: Oceanobacillus sp. Castelsardo; assembly: GCF_001659985.1. Lineage (GTDB taxonomy): Bacteria > Bacillota > Bacilli > Bacillales > Amphibacillaceae > Oceanobacillus. The sequence goes on along the minus strand of NZ_LYCS01000005.1, from coordinate 301,888 downwards.
ACTCGGATTAGGTTTTGGCTTAGGCTTGTTCTGAATCGCGGTAAGCACACGATTCACAATGGCCGATGTCTCCCCACGGGTCGTTTTCGCATTTGGCTGAAAGTAGCTGTTTCCATTTTTATCTGTTTTTCCTACCATAATCTTTAAATTTAGCAAAGACGCAATAGCAGAATGATAGATTGGGTCGATAGAGGAAAGATCTTTAAAGTTGAGTTTTCCTTTCTTGCCCTCGATCCCTTGTTGACTTAAAGCACGTTGTGTAATAGCTGCCATTTCTTGTCTCGAAATATGTTGATTTGGCTTGAAAGAACCATCCGGATATCCGCCAATCAATTTATTTTGGCTAGCAGTCGCAATATCGGCATAATACCAAGAACCTTTTTTCACATCTTTAAAAGAAATGGACCTTTTCGTTTTCGGTATATTCAACGCGCGTACGAGAAAAATCGTAAATTCCGCACGAGTTACTTCCCGATTCGGACGATACGTTCCATCCTCGTATCCAGTTAACAAACCCTTATTAATGAGTGTTTGCATATCTTTTTCAAAATAATGTCCCTTTATGTCGTTCGGAGCAGCCTGTACCATGAAAGGTGACGATAATGTGAATGTTAAAACACTTGCAGCTGTAACAACGGTTACTTTTTTCATTTGTAATGTTTTCCTCCTAGGTGTAAATAAAAAGTAATGTCGATTCTATTTTTTAGCTACAAGATTAATAGTAATATAATCTTGTAACGAATTGCTGAAGATCACAATAAAATTACAGATAATTAATAATGTTTACATTTAGTTAAAGTGCAGTTAATATTTCGTTAGGTGAGAGGGGCGGTCGTTCGTGGTTGTAGATTTTTTCACACATAGAAATTGTAATGGGGTAGAGCATCTATCACAATGGATAAAATATGGTAAAGCAACTAAAAAAATCCCCTTCTTTTATTGAAAGGGGATTTTCTCGTATGGACTAACTGCATGAACTCTACTAAGATATCAGTCTTCGCGCAAATATATCAGTGATTATGCTTAAGATATCAGCCCTTGCACCAGATATATCGGTGATCATGGTCAAGATATCAGCCCTCGCACCAGATATATCAGTGATGATGGTCAAGAAATCAGCCCTCGCACCAAATAAATCAGTGATCATGGTCAAGATATCAGCCCTCGCGCCAAATAAATCAGCGATCGTGGTCAAGATATCAGCTTTCACACCAGATATATCAATGATGATGGTTAAGATATCAGTCCTCGCGCCAGATATATCAGTGATCATGGTCAAGATATCAGCTTTTGCGCAAAAATATCAGTGATCATGTGAAGTTTTATGTTATTGGTAAATATGGATATTTCCATTTTCGTATTCATATTTGATTGAAAAGGCGTCTAATAGTTTTTCAAGTGCGATTCCATGAATATCTCGTTTTTCGAAAAAGGCTGCTTTATCGATAGTTAGTTCTGCTTTTGGAATGGAAGCTGTTTGTTTATTAAACGTTACATTATACGTGTTTTCGCTATCCTCTTGAACTTCCATTTTTAAATATTCTTCGACGAATTGTCTATCTACAAAAAGCTCTTCGTTATAGAAAAAAAGAAAGTCACGATAGGAAAAGGTTTCTTCAGCTGACGCGTTTTTCTGAACGGTAGATAGAAACACGTCTTTCTTCACATTTGTATGATACGCATTCGTAATTCTTTCATTTTCGGTGATGGCATAGTTATTAATTTTACGTCCTTCAGGTGCATTCACCAGATTGTTCACATCAAAATAATAAATCATTTTCACTCGCGGGTAGAGCGCTGGCAAATATTTATACATGCGCTGGATCTTCTCTACAGCAAAATCAACATGATACAAGCCATCGGTCACCGTATAATTCGTCGCGCCGAACTCGCCAATGACTATCGGCTTCGTATCACTAAATTTATTATAAACATAGTCCAGCAATCGTAATGGATCCTCGAAATCGGATAAATCCTCCAAACGATCGTTATGATAGACGACATTGTAAATATTGACCCCAACATAATCCACATACTCATCACCAGGATAATATTCCGCAATCGTATGTTCTGGCATCGTAAATACATTCCAAAGCATCATGACGTTCGGTGCTTCTGCTTCCATGACATCATGTACGAGCTTCCATTTTTCGATATGGAGTTTAGGGTCCCCAGAATAAGCAGTCCAATTCCCATTCATCTCACTCGCATAACGAAGTAAAATCGGCACACCAGCATCACGCGCATCTTTTGCAAATTGACGGAGATATTCATCATCTTTCACTTTATCTAGACCATCATTCGGCTCCCATGCAATTTGAGGAAATCCACCAACCGACTTCACTTCCTCCACCCACTCTTTCGGAAAAGGCTTGCCATAGCCAACATAACGGAAATAAGAAGCATGATCCTTCCCAGCCAGCTCATTAAACACATTCATGCTCGTATTAATGTACTCATCCTGGATAACATAGCCACCTAAATAAATACCGTCCCTTGGCTCGTACTTAGCAGGCGTAACATCCTCTTTATGTAAAAAAATCGTCGTCCCAATTTGCTGATCAAACGTTTGTTTTAATTGTTCAGCCGGACTAGAAAGAGCGATCGTACCAGTCTTTTCCGTGTAAAAGTAATCAACCTTCACACCTAGGAACTTTTCAATGTGCTGGTCAGGTAAATAGATGTTGTCATCTTTTGTGTGATACTTCTGTATGTCATCTTCTTTTGCATTACCATTTTGAATGGTTCCATTTTCATATTTCAATTGATTATCTTCATAGGTGATGGTTAATTTATTCTCAGTTTGTTCGACGTTAGATGTAAGTATCGTTTTTAAGTCCGAAAGTGCGATATAAACGTGACCATCTTGTTCGAAAGGGGCATGATCCATCTTATAATGATCCCCATCGAATACAATGTCACTGGAATAATTTCTAGGTTCCGTCTCATCGTCGTCCGTAGAAGCGGAAAACGATGTATCCATTTTCGTGATACCAAACGCGACCAACGCCAACACACCAATAATCGCCACAATGGAAATGATATATTTCTTCTTCATTCTTTTCTCCTTTCCATATTTAACATCCTAATCTATTTTAATGGCTTTTATACTTGGCGTCTGGATGTGGGGGAGAAATTTATGGAAAGTTAATAGTCTTTACATGGGGTTAATGGGGGATATCAGCAAACAAGCTGGTTATATCAGTATTCGTGAGCAAGATATCAGCAGAGGAGTTGGTTATATCAGTATTCGTGGGCGGAATATCAGTAGAGGAGGTGGTTATATCAGTATTCGTGGACAGGATATCAGCAACTAAGATGAATATATCAGCACACGCGGACAGGATATCAGCAATCAAGATGTATATATCAGTACACGCGGACAGGATATCAGCAACTAAGATGAATATATCAGTACACGCGGACAGGATATCAGCAATCAAGATGAATATATCAGCACGCGCGGACAAGATATCAGCAACCAAGGTGTATATATCAGCACTCATGGGCGGAATATCAGCTATCAAGATGAATATATCAGCACACGCGGACAGGATATCAGCAATCAAGATGAATATATCAGCACACGCGGTCGGAAAATCAGCAATCAAGATGTATATATCAGCACTCACGAGCAATAAATCAGCACACCCACACCCAAAAATCCGCTCACCTACACAAAAAAACAACCCGACCACACTCCACTCGCCACAAGCAAAGTATATCGGGCTGCTCTAATCACATATCACCAAATCAAATCAAACCAAAACTTCTTCTCTCTCTTTTTCCTCTTCTTCCACACCAGCAATAAACCTAGCTACATTCATACTAGCATTTCCGGTAGAATACTCATTCCATTCATCTGAAAACGCACGAACCCTGCCAAGGTCAAAGTCATCCTCTTTAATTGTGCGGATGATTTCGAATGTCGTGAAGACGACTGGGCCGGGCATTTGGTTTTCATAATCATGGATGAGGCCGTTCGTAATTTTGTATTGTTCCATGTCATATGCGAAGAAAATCATTGGTTTTTCGAGTAACGCATATTCGAATGGGATGGAAGAGTAATCGGATATTAAAATGTCTGTTACTAATAATAGGGCATTCGTTTCGGTGAAATAAGAAACATCATAGACGAAGCCTTCGTATTGTTCATAGTTTACTAGATTGGAAACAGCTGGATGTAATTTGACAAATAGAACATAGTCATCGGATAAATCACGGTAGAGCTGTTTTAAATCTAGTTCTAAATGATAGTTTTCTAGTTGTTCATGACGAAATGTCGGTGCATAGAGAATAATCTTTTTCCCTTGGATCATGGGATATTTTTCTATAAGCTCCGCATAAACATCATGTTTTACTTGTTCATTAAATAAAATATCAGAGCGAGGAATGCCTGTCCGAATAAATCGCTCGTCACTTAAGCCGAAACTATTTTGAAACGTTTCTACCATATTCTCTGAACCTACGATTGTGTAGTGGAAACGAGAATAAACTTGTTTAAACCGTTCAATCGCTTTGGATGTACGGGCTTCATTTGTTGGATCTTCTAGTCCGAATTGCTTCAGGGATCCTGCGGCATGCCAAAGTTGAATGCAACGAACGCCAGGTCTAAATTTAGTCACAGCTAAAAAGCCTTGATAATTATCTATTAATACAGTAGAAGCGGTCGCTAGGTGATAAATAGATTGAATAAAATCAAAAGGCTTTTTCACTTTAAAATCAAACGTTTGATTGATAGTTGAATCAAATTCATATTTACATTTTTCATCTTTTAATACGATTATTTTTTGGTTGTCTAGTTGTTTTAATGCCCGAGCTGTGTACATGATATTGTCCCCGAAAGAAGCTATACCAACGACTTTCTTCTCTTGGGGGAATAGTTTACATAGATTAAAAATAACACGGAAAACGAAAAGATAGAGATGTACTGCCAGTTCTCTAAGCATTGGCTTGTTTCAAATCTGCCTTGATTTGTGTAGTAGAGATGCCAACCGTACGTGGTAGGTAAACTACTTCACAGTGGTCCTTTAGAAAATCGAATTTACCTTCCCAGTCATCTCCCATAACAAATACATCTACATCATTATTTTTCACGTCGTCTATCTTCTGTTCCCAATTATGCTCAGGAATCACTTCATCGACGTAACGGATTGCTTCTAAAATGGCTTTACGTTGTTCAAATGTATAGTAAGCTTTTTTACCTTTTAACGCATTAAATTCATCAGACGAAATAGCAACTATTAAATAATCTCCAAACTCTTTTGCACGGCGTAGAATATTGATATGACCTGTATGAAGTAGATCAAATGTACCGTATGTGATTACCTTTTTCATTTATTAGACCTCCGTAAAATTATCTTGTCAGTATTATAACATATATATTTACATAGATTTCATTTTAGTTTTACAATGTTTTAACAATTTAACTATATGTATTATACATGGATTTCAACGAGATAGAAACTGTTACATTTTAGTAATCGTAAACGCTATCTATCAACATGTATAGAATAGCTTTCTAATAGCATTTATATTTGTTACAATAAATTGAATTTCATTATTTGAAGGGGTTACACCATGAAAAACTATAAAGGGGAATCTTTATTTCTTGTTCAATTATTTGTACTCGTGTTCTTTAATACGTTTCAGCGAAGCCAATTCGACGTATTGAAAGACATTGGGCTATTAAGTATTTATTTAACGTTATTTATTATGTTTCTATTTCTAATAAGAAGCTTTATTTATCATAAAGCAGGGCTCAATAATTTAAAAATGATTTATATCGCAATAAGTCTGCTTATATTTATCAACACGATTAGTTTTGTTTTTACAAAAAATGTGAACACAACTTATTTCATACAAGTTATCTTTCTATTCTTGTTTATTTTGGGATCGATTCGAATTAAGTGGGATATACAGAGTGTAAAGTTGTTCGGATATGTAACAAGTGTTTTCTTTCTTTTTATTTGGATTCACGGGTATGTATTAGATTTTCCGAACCGATTTGTGAGTATTTATAACAACCCGAATTATTTAGGGGTTCTATTATTTTGTATGTTGTATTTTCAAATCGTTTCCTGGAAATATAGTCATACCATTATGGAAAAAATCTATTTCTCCATCGTTATACTAGCTAACTTGTTTTTAATTTATATGACAAACTCTCGTTCCGTTCTGTTAGCAATATTGATTGTGATAATTGTATGGTTCATCTTACGTCATACGAAAAAGGTTTATTCCTATTTATTTTACGCTATCCTTCTCATTAATTTTGCGTTTCTCTTTACGTATACAAAATTAAAGGGTACGGAGTTGGGGAATTCACTGAATGAGTTATCACTCGAATATACGAATAAAAATCTTTTTTCTGGTAGAAGTGAGATTTGGGAACAGTTATTTATAAAGATTTCGGAAAAACCTATTTGGGGTCATGGAATGGGCATACGGGCGAGCGATATTATTTCTATCCCTTTAACAGCTCATAATCAATATTTACAAATCGTAATTGAAGTAGGCTTCATCGGCTTGGTTATTTTTCTTTTTTTACTATACACCGTATGGAAACTTTTATTGAAAAATAGGGATAATGACGTTGCCAAACTATCAGCTGCTTTCTTTATAGCGATTTTAGCCTATGAAAACTTAGAATTAACGTTATTCCAAAATAATTATTCAATCGCTATTCTCCAATGGCTTATCATCACTATCGGCATTAGTTTTAACGAGAATGTAAATGAAAAAAGCTAGTTGGGAGTTAAATAGGATCCATTAAACATTCCTTATAAAACCTAAAAAACACATGGATAAATGTTATCCATGTGTTTTCTATTAATATATTAAATTAATATAAGACGCGCTTACCCATCCAGAAGTACCATTGTATTTCACGTTGTACCATCCATTTGTTTCGGATCCTACAATTTGTACTTTAGCACCTTTTGGTAAGCTTCCTACTTTACCATAACTAGTGCTTGGGCCACTTCTGAAGTTCAAGCTAGATGAGTTAGTAGCCACTGTACCGTAAACACCATCTTTATAGTCACGATGATTCTCAAATTCTGGTACATCGAATAATGCGGTATAGCTATCTAGTAATTGATACACATCATATAAGCGGTCTGTTTGTGCTGTTGCCCACTGTACATGGGTTGCGTATTGTGGATATCCAGGGCTTACTGGATTCCAGCGCATTTTGTACAATGTATCTTGACCACGTTTGATGTAGCTATGAATGGAGCTTGCTCCGCCAATAATAGATTCTTCTGGAGAGAACCATCCTTTATCAAAAGCATATTTCGCACCACATTCTAACGCACAACCATCGTAAGCACCGTAGCCATACATGTTGTAAACCGTATGTTTCGTCTTAGAAGTCTTCGCTACATTTCCATTTGAATCCTTCGTTACTTTCCCATTCCCATCTACAGGAATACCAAGGGCTAATTTAGACTTACCATTGCCAGTTTCATGTAATGCATGAGCAATTAAATATGCTTCATTTATGTTGAATTGCTTACCAGCGTTGATAAAGTATTGTGCTGTTCCTTGTAAACTACCTGCAGTATGGTTAAGGATTTTTTTGTTTACTTCTGCTGCATCTAATCCAGCTGGGCCAGATAGAACTAAGAATTGGAAGAATTCATTTGTTCCTACTGGGAAGTTATTCGGATTAGAGTAAAATTCCACTTCTCCACGACTTGCATCAATCGTTCCTTGACCATTAGACTGTGGATCAGCATCCATTTGCTTATCTACCATTTCTTTAAAGGAATAGTCATAATCCGTAGTCATCTCGAAGTCCCCAACGGTAACATCGTTGATATGGATATATCCGTATGTCGGTTTTCCGTTAATATATACTTTCGCTTCATACCATTCGTTTGTAAATGTTTCAAATTTCAAAGTCGAACCGAAAGTATAATCTTTTAGAACACCTGATGACTTCGAAGCATCTCTATACACGTTAGTTGGATGTTTTAATGCGCTACCTTTTAATGTCTTAGGATTCTTCACCGCATTCTCTACCTGACGTTTATCAATATAACCAGTTTTCTTTTTGCCATTTACATAAACCGTAGCTTCGTAAAAAGCAGATGAGAAAGTTCTATACTTCAATACGGAACCTTTAGAGTATGATTTCAAAGTGCTTGCGTTTGTTGAAGCTTTGGAGTAAATCTTCGTAGTTGTTTCAGCGATTCCCTCAAGATTATCTTGAGATCCTCCGACTTTTTCAACATGAGATTTGTGAATATAGCCTTTTGTTGGTTTTCCTTTAATATAAACTGTTGCTTCATACCAATTGGATGTGAAAGATTCAAATTTTAGAATCGTTCCTTGCTCATAAGATTTCAGAACCTTTGAGCTAGTTGAAGCATCTTGGTAAACATGAGTAGGAATCTTTAATCCAATTCCATGGTAAGTTGTTTGTTTACCTACTGCATTTTCAACATGACTCTTGTGAATGTAACCAGTTTTACGCTTCCCATTTACGTAAACCGTAGCTTCATACCAGTTGGATGAAAAGGATTGATATTTAAGGACAGAACCTTGTGAATATGATTTTAATGTTTTCGATCCAGTGGAAGCTTTTTGGTAAACTTTAGTAGGACTTTTTAATGCAGTACCATGATAGGTCGTTTGTTGATCCTTAATATTCTCAACATCACTTCTATGGATAAATCCATTTTGCCACTTACCGTTCACTTTAACGGTTGCTGTATACCAGTTAGAGGAGTGGGATTCATATTTAAGAATGGATCCTTGATCATAGGATTTCAATACTTTCGAATCTCTTGATGTTTTTTGGTACACATTTGTTTTGTTTTTTAAAGCAACGCCATTGTATGTAGTTACTTTTTTACTCATAGTTGCGATAGATCTCTTCTGGCTGAGAGTTTCTTTTTTTTCGGCGATTTCTTCTTCTTCTTCAGAAACAGACTCATCATTTTCTATTTCTTGTTTATCTACTTCTTTCGTCTCATCTTCTTGTGGATCATTCGATTCATCAAGTGATTCTTGAAGTTCCTCTTCAGGCAATTCTTGGCTTTCTTCTGTTACTAGTTGATCCTCTTCTACTTGTTCTTCTGATTCCGCATCAGATTGTTCTTCTTCAGTATCTACTGTGTCTTCATTTTCATGGATACTATCATCTTCTTGACCTAATTCGTCAGTTTCATTTGTAGGTTCTTCCGTAATTTCTTCGTTTTCTGATGAAGTTTCAGAGGATAATTCATTATCGTCTAACTCGAGGAAGTCATTCGATACGAATCCTAGAAATACTTCTTCTGTTTCTTCATCTGTAAATTCGACTTGAGAGTATTCTTCCAATGTTTCTAAAACAATGACTTCTTCATTATTTGGTAATAAAATGAGTACGTCACTTGTATCAGAAGCTTCTTCAAATAATGGAATTTCTTCATTTTCATCATTTGATAGAATGATAGATTTTTCTGGTGGATTGTCTTGTTCAGTAGTCGTCATTGCGAAAACGGGTGTACTTACCATATGGAACACTAATACAAAAGCTGACAAAAAGAGACTAATTTTTTTAAATATCTTTGATACCCCCCAATGATGTTGTCATATTATGATGAGTTTAAAGTAGATTTCATGATACACCTCGAAACTATGAGTTTAACATTCCATATTATCTCAGAAATGGGACTAAAAGTTAAGTAGAAATATATAGAATTTAGTAACTTTTTCCTATTTGTAAATAAACTCACGAAGTTTGAATATGACAAATGGAAAGGCTATAATATAGATTTGTAGTATTATAGAGTGGAAAGTGTTTCAAAACAAGTCGATTGTTTATGTTGGTAGGAAGGGAAGAATAAAGATCTTTCCCACCTAAATAAGTACAACTAAGGTATTCGCCAAAAAACTTGGTGAATCTTAAGTTTTCTAACGATACTGCATATTCTTGATAAGAGAAGAGAAACTAAACTAAAAATGATTATAGGGGTTTTTGTATGATATTACGATGGGTAAAAAATAGAATTACGAAAAAGAAACCAAAGCCAAAACTCAAACAAAAGTTAAATATTACTCAGAATGCAAACGCTCTTCACATTTCTGGAGTGTTTCGTAGAGAAGATTTTACTGCTAAAGAACTATGGTTATTCTCTCGTGATGAAGAAGTGAAGAAGTATCAAATTGCGGAAATAACTCCTTCCAATGAGTTCAATTTCGAAGTTTCACTAGAAAAATTAATGGATTTGCTTAAGGATAATGATGGGGAGACATTCGACTGGTATTTCAAAGTTCGAACCCTCTATGATTCCATCACTCACTCAAGGAAAGAATCCGATGATCTAAAGTTAGTAGAGATAAATGATGTCCTCTATGTGGAATATTTTATTCGTCTAGGAAGATTCCAGGAAACGAAAGTCGATGGGTTAGAGTTCTACAACCAAGATGATAGTTCGCTTATGAATTACATATCAACTAAAGGGAATCTATCCGTCATTGTGAATGCTGAACCAGACACGCCGATTCGACTGCAAATTGATAAGGTAAAGAAGAACCATCAAACACTACGACTGGAAGGGAAAATATTTTCACGAAATTCGAATATCCAGGATGGGCAAATCGTTCTAGTTGGTCGGGATACGGATTATCATTTAACCTCGAGTGAACTTACATTCCATAAACTTCAAGAACAAGTAGAGAAAAAGTATGGTTTGAATCGCTATACATATGTTGCGAATATAAACTTGAAGGAAATGAATCAAGGTAAAGTATTAGATGATGATGTTTATGATTTATTCTTCAATCTAAATGTTCACGATAAAAGGGAACCGAAAATGGTTCGGATTGGTAGACCTACCTTTAGAGCGAGACTGTTCTTAAGAGAACTTTATGCCAAAGATAAAAACGAAGCCATGGTTATCAACCCTTATTTTACATTTAAGAAATTCAATTTATCATTTGAAGTATATAAATACCCGATTGACACGTATCAATATATGCGCCGGGTTATGCGCTGGTCATGGCTACTTAGACTGAAGAATCGGAATAAAGATATTTGGCTCGTTGGGGAAAGAACCTATAAGGCACAAGATACGGGATATGCTTTCTTCAGACATATGCGAGAGAATTATCCTGAAAAGCAGGTTTATTATGTAATTGATCCAGATTCTCCGGAAAAACGTAATGTAGAGAAGTTTGGAAATGTTATTGATTATCGTTCTAAGAAACATATTTTATATACGTTACTAGCGAAAAAAGTTATTTCATCGCATCATCCTGATTATTTGTATCCAATTCGTACAGGCACTTTTAAAAGGAGAGTGAAAGCAACAAAAGTCTTCTTACAGCATGGGGTAATGGGTACGAAGAATATGGTAGCGAACTATGGGAAAAGTGCTGCTGGATTTGATACGGATTTATTCATCGTAAGTTCTGACTTTGAGAAAGAAATGATTGTTAATGATTTCGGCTATCATCCGAAAGAAGTTTTTGTAACAGGGCTTTCTCGATTCGATACTCTATTTAAGAAAGATATCGAGATAAAGAGGCAGATTTTAATTATTCCAACGTGGCGTGATTGGATTGTAACAGATGAAGTATTCTTAGAAAGTGAATATTATGAGCGCTATGAGCAATTAATTAATAGCCCTGAATTACATGAACTTTCCAAGAAACAAAACTTTGAGATTCTATTTTGCTTACATCCGAACATGCAGAAGTTCTCCAAGTTCTTTGAAAATGATGCTGTAAAAGTGATTAATCAAGGGGAAGTTGACGTACAGCATCTTATCAAAGAGAGCATGCTCATGATTACGGACTATTCTAGTGTTGGATTTGACTTTAGTTTCCTTCACAAACCGGTTATTTACTACCAGTTTGACCGTTCTCGTTTTATCGGAAAGAGACCGTCTCATTTAGACTTGAATAATGATCTTCCTGGTGAAATTTGTTATGAGAGTGAAGAGATTCTAGGGTTGCTTGAAAATTATGCGAAGAACGACTTTGCAATGAAAGAGAAATATATAGCACGTGCGAATAAATTCATTAAATATCGTGACACTTCGGCATCCGAACGTATTTATGAAGTTGTGAAAAATAATGAAGTGAAAAAACGCGTGATTGATAATCCGAAGCTAGATATGTTGTCGAAAGCACTCTTTAATAAATATAGAAAGAGTAAATACTATTTCCCAACGATGAAGTTATTCTTTAAAGTAGGTTCTAAAGTTATTCCGGTGGATCCGAAATTAATTGTGTTTGAAAGTGGAATTGGGAAGCAGTTTGGGGACAGTCCGAAAAATATTTATGACGAGATTAATCGCCAAGATTTGGATTATAAGAAAGTGTGGATTTACAATCGAAACCATCGTTTTAATGATCCTGATACGAGACGTGTGAAACGATTAAGTCCAAGTTATTATTACTATTTACTACGAGCAAGGTATTGGGTAAATAATCAAAACTTCCCAACGTATATGAAAAAACGTCCAGAAACGACTTACTTGCAAACGTGGCATGGGACACCATTGAAGAAAATGCTTTTTGATATTGAAGAAGTCCATGGTCGAAGTGATGATTATGTTGAACGTGTAGGAAATGCCGTGAAGAATTGGGATTACCTCATTTCACCTAGTGAGTATGCAACAGAAGCCTTTAGAAGTGCATTTCACTATGATGGAGAAGTATTAGAGTATGGTTATCCTCGTAATGATATCTTTTATCAAGATAATAAAGAGGAAATTGCTAGCAAGGTTAGAAATACCCTTCAAATCGAAGAAGGTAAAAAAGTAATCTTATATGCACCGACATTCCGTGATGATCAAACATCGAAGAAGAATAAATTTACATTTGATATCAATATGGATCTTCATAAAATGAAGGAATTACTAGGTGACGAATACGTTATTTTACTAAGAATGCATGTAGTCGTAAGTAATAAAATAAGGATTGACGAGGAATTAAAAGGCTTTGTCATTAATGCATCCAAATATCCAGATATTCAAGAATTGCAACTATTAGCAGATGTATTAATAACGGACTATTCATCTGTTATGTTTGACTTTGCGAATACGGGTAAACCAATTCTATTCTACACCTATGATCTGGATAATTATCGTGATAATTTAAGAGGTTTTTATATGGATTTTGAAAACGAAGCACCGGGTCCCTTAATTTATAATACAGAAGAAATTATTGAAACTGTTCAAGATATTGAAACAATATCAACTAAATATGAAAAGAAATATTCACAGTTTCAGGAGAAGTACTGTTCCTTAGATGATGGTTTTGCTAGTAAGAGAGTTGTCGATAAAATATTTAAAAAGAAGTAGTAAATGTATATAATTGTTCATGGTTATAAGATACCTATTAATGATGATAGGTATCTCATTTTTTAAGTAATGGGTGTGATGTCATGAAAAGTAAAGTCACTAAAATAGTTCAGAGAACAATTAAGGTATTAATTTTCCTGTTGGGTAAGTTTCCACCAAAAAAGAATCAAGTCATATTTGAAAGTTTCTTAGGAAAGCAATATAGTGATAATCCTCGAGCAATTTATGAATACATGGTGAAATATAAACCAGAATATGAACTGTATTGGAGTTATGATCGTAGACATAAAAAAGTGTTTGAAAATAAAAATGTAAAGGCTGTTAGAAGATTTTCACCTAAGTGGATTCTAATCATGGCACAATCAAAATATTGGGTATCAAATAGCCGCTTGCCATTGTGGATACCTAAGCCAAAACATACTATATATTTGCAAACATGGCACGGTACACCTCTTAAAAGATTAGCTACCGATATGGATGAAGTTCATATGCCCGGAACAAATACGGTTAAGTATAAAGAAAACTTCATAAAAGAAGCAAATAAATGGGATTATTTAATATCACCAAATCGTTATTCTTCAGACATATTTAAAAGGGCTTTTCAGTTTAATCAATCCATGCTAGAAACAGGCTATCCTAGAAATGACTTCTTGATTAATAGTAATGATGATACGCTAACTGAAATTAAGGATTCCCTTGAGCTACCTAAGAATAAAAAAGTTATCTTATATGCCCCGACATGGAGAGATAACCAATTTTATGCGAAAGGTAGATATAAATTTGATTTACAAATGGACTTAGATCGATTAAAAAAGGAATTAGGAGATAATTTTGTTATATTATTAAGACTACATTATCTTGTGGCAGAAAACATCGATTTAACAGCTTATAAAGGATTTGTTTATGATTGTTCTAGTCATGAGGATATTCGTGAACTTTATCTTATTGCTGACTACTTAATTACCGATTATTCTTCTGTGTTTTTTGATTTTGCTCTGTTACAAAGACCAATGCTCTTTTTTGTATATGATATAGAGGAGTATAGAGATAAATTAAGAGGCTTTTACTTTGACTTTGAAGAAAAGGCTCCTGGTCCACTTCTAAGATCCACAGAAGAAATTATAAGTGAAATAAAGAAAATAGAGAAAACAGGGTTTGTTCCAACTGAAACTATCGAAGAGTTCTATAAGAAGTTTTGTTCTTTAGAGGATGGTCAAGCTACTAAACGAGTGGTTGACCAAGTATTTCAGTAAAAAGGATGTTCAAAAAGTCCGGTGAAAATGACACTTCGCATTTCTTCGTTGGCTTGCTTTTCGGATACTCACGTATTAATTGTATACGTTCCGTTCTTAGAAAACTTGGCGTTCGTCGTGCCCTAGTTGCACTTATGCAGAAACGCCTTCCTTTCTGCCTCAAAGCTACGCCGCCTTGAACTGCTCGGTCATTTTCATCCTTCTTTTGAACACGAACTAAAAAGGATGTTGAAAATGACAGTAAAAAAGGCAATTATTCCCGCAGCTGGACTTGGGACACGTTTTTTACCAGCAACAAAGGCAATGCCAAAAGAAATGCTTCCCATCGTCGATCGTCCTACAATTGAATATATTGTAGAAGAGGCAATTAATTCTGGAATAGAAGATATTATTATTGTTACAGGAAAAGGAAAAAGGGCAATAGAAGATCATTTTGACAATGTATATGAGTTGGAACAAAACTTAGTTCAAAAAGAGAAATTCGATTTATTGGAAAAAATAAGAAAATCTGCGAATGTAGAAATACACTACATTAGGCAAAAGGAACCAAAAGGTTTAGGACATGCTGTATGGTCTGCGAGAAAATTTATTGGAAACGAACCATTCGCAGTTTTACTTGGTGACGATATTGTTCAAAATGAAATTCCTTGCTTAAAACAGCTTATAAATGAGCATGAAGAAACGAATTCCTCTATTATAGGTGTTCAACAAGTACCTGATTCAGAAACTCATAAATATGGTATTATTGATCCGGAATCAGTAGAAGGAAAACGATATAAAGTAAAGAGATTTATTGAAAAGCCGCCAAAAGGGACAGCGCCTTCTAACCTAGCTATTATAGGACGATATATTTTAACACCTGAGATTTTCCACTTTTTAGGTGAGCAAAGTATTGGTGCTGGCGGTGAAATACAATTAACGGATGCAATTGAGAACTTAAATAAAGTTCAAGAAGTTTATGGGTTTGAATTCGAGGGAAAAAGATATGATGTTGGTGAAAAATTAAGCTTTATAAAGACAACTATTGAATTTGCTTTAGCAAGAGACGATTTAAGAGAACCATTATTAGAGTACATTGAAAGTATTAAACCGAACTTAAAAGGTTAAAAAATGAGGGATTATAATGGATAAACATTTATCTGAAAAAGCAAAAGAAATGTTGAACAATAAAGAGACAAAAGTATTTAATCATCCGAAGTCTCTTAAAAAGAGGTTTTTTAAGAGTGAGAGGAAAGTAACAATCGTAACAGCAGCTTACAATGCTGAACAGCATATAAAAAAATGTGTGAGTTCTGTCATTAATCAAACCTTATCATTTGATAAGATTGAATTTATTATAATTGATGATCATTCAAGTGACAGTACAGCTGATATATTGGTGGATTACTCGAAAAAATATTCAAATATAACGGTAGTATTATTAGGAGAAAACACTGGCGCAGCAGCAATGCCTAGAAATGTCGGAATTGAATTAGCTACTACCGATAAAATTCTGTTTTTAGATTCTGATGATTGGTTAGCGGAAGATGGAATTAAAAAATTAGTGGAAACCATGGATAAGAATAAGGATGATTTTGTTACAGGGCGAACGGTGAAAGTGGATGATTCATCTGAAGTTATCCATGCGGAATTTATGTCATATAAAAATAGATATCATATGTCTCCTTTTGAAATACCATATTTATTATATTACATGGGTCCACAATCAAAACTTATTAAAACAAAAATCTTGAAAGAAAACGACATACGTTTCCCAGAAATGAAATTTGGAGAAGATAAGCATTTTCTTCTTAGGGTATTAAATCATTGTAATTTTGCTTCTACTATTACAGATACTGTATGTTATCTGAATCGAATGAATGAAAATAATGCCTCTCTTACTAAGACAACCGATGTATTATATAAGAGAGAAGCAGACATGAAAATCATTAAAACGATTTATGATATGGATTTGCCTACTCATATAGAAAGTAAAATCATGAAAAGATTGGTTGAGTATGATTTAATTAAAGCTTGTGATAGTTTTGTTTTTGTACGAAGTGATAATAAAAAAGGATTTATAAATTATATTGTCGAAGCATTAAATATTTTAAAAGATCGTCCATATAATATAATTGAAACGTTTGATACGCCACTATATCAAGTAGCTGCGAAATTAGCTTTACAAGGTGAAGAACAGGACTTTATTAACTTATTTAAATGGTATAAGCAGGAAAAAAATAAGCATGTTGTCATAAAGGATGGACAAGCGTATTATGACGTTTACCCATTTGATGAGGATCATATCTATAAATTAATCCCAATCAACTTATTTGTTCGCGCAAATGATTCCTATGTTGAAAACAACTTTTATGTTCAAACCTTTGAAATTTACGGCGATCAAATTAGTGAAGTAGAACATGTTTTAATAAGAGATAGAAATAATACGGATAATGAGCTAACTGTTCCTGTAAAAATAACGGGTAATAAGGGTGAATTTCGTGTGAACTATGAAGACTTAAATACTTTAACTAACTCATTGTTTAGTGTGTTTATAAGATATAACGGTCATCATTTGGCGAATATAAAAAGAATTAATGAAAACAGTATTACTTACAAGAAGAGGAACTTCCAATTCTATACTACAAAGGCTGGTAATATTGGTTTTTCTCTTAAATAATCATGTATAAATCAGGCTATTCAGGCTGTATAGGTTAATGAATTAGCCTGATTCTTCATTGTGTTTTATTTCTGATACTTGTATAATTTATTTATGTGTAAGATGATGTTACATCTAAGATGTTTGAAAGGATATATCTATGAAATCTGCAATTACAGTTATTAAGGAGCAATTCAATCACTTCTATTTAATACGAAGGCTTTCACTTTATGAATTAAAAAGCAAAAATAAAAACAACTACCTGGGTATGTTGTGGGAAGTATTGAACCCATCTATACAAATCCTTATTTATTGGTTTGTATTTGGAACATTGTTAGGTCGTGCACCGGTTGAAGTAGGTGGGGAGACGATTCCGTTTATATACTGGCTTATGGCCGGATTCTTTCTTTGGATTTTCTTTTATCAGTCTACTATTCAAGGTTCCAAATCGATTTACTCCAGGCTTAAAATGCTATCGAAAATGAACTTTCCGATGAGTATCATCCCTAGTTATGTTATATTTTCGCAGTTCTATGTTCATTTAGTAATGCTAGGGTTATCCATCATTATTTTTCAATTTGCAGGTTATTATATTAATGTTTATTATATTCAATTGTTATATTATATCTTTGCAGCTATAAGTTTGATGTTTGCTATTTCACTTATAACATCAACCTTATCGACAATTATTCGAGATGTTCATATGTTACTTAACTCGGTATTAAGGATGATGTTATATATATCTGGGGTTCTTTGGCCATTCTCGATATTGGAAAAATACCCGCCAATTATCTTAACAATTGTGAAATTGAATCCTTTATATTATCTGATGGAAGGTTATCGTTCATCCTTCTTTGGAACAGAATGGTATTTCATTACAAACTGGCAATACACACTCTACTTCTGGGCGGTAGTATTCATTCTATTCCTATTCGGAGCAACACTACATGTTAAATTTAGAAGACATTTTATCGATTACTTGTAAAGGCTTGTGAATGTTATGGAAAAAGCGATTATTGTAAGTAATGTAACAAAAAAATATAAATTATATCATGGAACGAAAGAGCGTCTATTAGACTTGATCACACCTAAGAGTTACGGCGATGACTTCTACGCGCTTGCGAATGTGAATTTTGAAGCGGAAAAAGGCGACATTATTGGGTTCATCGGAACGAATGGATCCGGTAAATCGACATTATCTAATATCATTGCAGGAATTGTTCCGGAAACTTCAGGGAATGTACAAGTGAATGGACAATCCTCCTTAATTGCTGTTTCGGCTGGACTGAAAAATGATTTGTCTGGTAGAGATAATATAGAACTAAAATTACTCATGCTTGGTTTTAATAAAAAACAAATTAAAGAATTAGAGCCAGAAATCATTGAGTTTGCGGAATTAGAGAAGTTTATTGATCAGCCTGTAAAATCTTATTCGAGTGGGATGAAATCACGTTTAGGTTTTGCGATTTCGGTTAATGTGGATCCTGATATATTAATCATCGATGAAGCATTATCCGTAGGGGATAAAGCCTTTGCGGAGAAGAGCTTGAATAAGATGAAGGAATTTAAGCAAAAAGGGAAGACGATGATTTTCGTTAGTCATTCGCTTGGACAGATGAAAGAGTTTTGTGAAAAGATATTATGGTTGGAATATGGAATGGTAAAAGACTTCGGAACGGTAGAAGAGGTTATTCCAAAATATCAGGACTTTTTAAATCAATGGAAGAAAATGAGTAATCAAGAGAGAAAAGAGTATCGTGAAAAAGGAATAGAGCGTCAGAAAGAAGTACTATTCCAAAAAAGTTAAGACATATAAAAAAGGAAACTTGTCATTAAAGACAAGTTTCCTTTTTCGTATTTAGGGAATTATACTATTAGAGGGTTCTAATAAGGATTTTCCCCAGTTGTTGTTTGGGTAGGACTACTTAGCGTTGGATCATCAATAATATCTAGATGTGCCTGTAATGTTTGTTTGGTTTCTCCTAGAGCTAGCTCATCTAATTTATAGTAATACGTACGCCCAGGTTGATAATCAGAACCATCTAACGTTAATGTTTCGATATCTAGTGACTTACCTGAAGTTCCGTATGTGATGAAACTCTTCATCTCACCAAACCTCATATTCGTTGTTAGGTTGCCGCCAACAGCTTCAATGACATCATCAATATTCATGATTCCATGTACGGAAACACCTTTGGCGATGATTGCTTTCATAATTTCTTGTTGGCGTTGGCCACGCATAATATCACTATCTTTTTTACGAGTACGTGCTAATGCTAGAGCTTCTTCGCCATTTAACTTCTGTTCCCCAGGTAAAAGGTGAATCGCGTCTGCTTTGTCTTTTGAGTTCTGTTCTTTGAACTCATACGGAACATCTACTGTAATTCCGCCGACTGCATCTACCACTTCCATAAACGCTTCGAAGTTCACTTTCACGTAGTAGTCAATCGGAATATCTAAAAGACTCTCGACCGTATCGATAGTTGCAGTTGTGCCGCCATAAGCATGTGCGTGATTGATTTTCGTTTCATAGCCTACTCCTGGAATATAGACGAGTGAGTCACGTGGAATACTTAAAAGCTTAATGCTATTTTCCTTTTTGTTTAACGTAGCGACCATTAATGCGTCTGTTCTAGATTTCTCAGATGCTCCACGTTTTTCACTGGAGTCGATTCCCATGATAAGAACAGAAACATTATCTTTCGTCGGGTCGACCGGAATTTCTCGTAAATCTGATTTTTCTCTTCCATCATCTTCAAATGCACTGGAGAAAATGGAGTCAGCTTTTATATATAAATAAGATGCGTATGATAATATACCTACAAATACAATGACAATTGGTAACAATATTAGATAGATACGTTTACGAACTCTGCGTTTTTTCTTACGCCTTACGATTCGTGTCGATTCGTTTAATTGTCGTTTAGACATTTATTTTAATCCCCTTTAAATTTTTGATAGGATAATTAAAAAAATCAAAAAACCTAAACTTTATTTTACTATGAATCTATTTTTTCGTAAATGATTAAATGTGTAAGAATTGTCGAATGATGGAAAAAAAGAGTGAAACGAACTAGGAATAGTATTTTTGCTGTTCATTATTATTAACCGTGAACTATAAATTAACATTATTAATATTTATAAGCAAAATTAGCCACGTCCAGCTCCAGCGCCCAGCGACTAGCGAGACTTCCTTCACCTCCGTACGATAAAGAAGACTTGCCGAATGGTGAAACCAGAGGCTTAGTCGCACTTATACCCTTGTGGTGAAAGTCAACATCGACTCACTCCGTTCGTCGTGTTTCCTTTATCTCCTGCGGCTTAGTCCAGTCCGTACGTCGCTAAACGGGCGCTTGCGCTTTTGAGCTTCATTATGTAACAATAAGGTAAGTAATATAAAGTTTATTTAAATTTATATTCAATCATATTGACATAGATCTCATAATATACATACACTTGTCCTGAATATAATAAAAATTTGGAGTGAATTCATTGAAGCGATTAATTAAAGTTATGACTGTTTTTGGGACGAGACCGGAAGCGATTAAAATGGCGCCACTTGTTCTTGAATTACAAAAGCGGTCAACTGAATTTGAATCCATTGTTACCGTAACTGCACAACATCGTGAAATGTTAGATCAAGTATTAGAGATATTCGATATTACTCCTGACTATGATTTAAATATTATGAAAAAACAACAGTCTTTAGCACAAATTACAACTCGTGCTTTAGAAGGGCTAGATAAAGTAATGAAAGAAACAAAACCGGATATTGTCCTTGTGCATGGAGATACGAGTACAACCTTTGTTGCATCATTAGCTGCTTTTTATAATCAAATTGCTGTTGGTCATGTGGAAGCGGGGCTTCGTACATGGAATAAGTATTCTCCGTATCCGGAAGAAATGAATCGTCAGTTAACGGGAGTCATTGCGGATTTGCATTTTGCTCCTACTGAGAAGTCGAAGCGAAATCTATTAAATGAAAATAAAGCAGAAGATATTATATTTGTAACTGGTAATACCGCAATTGACGCGCTGAAAACTACAGTAGATCCAAACTATTCAAGTAAGATCCTAGATAGCCTAGGTGATGACAGATTAGTTTTAATGACTGCACATCGAAGGGAAAACCTTGGGGAAAATATGAACCAAATGTTTCGTGCGATTAAGCGATTAGTAGAAGCACATGATGATGTGCAGGTTATTTATCCAGTACATTTAAATCCAGTTGTGCAAAATACAGCGAAAGAAATTTTAGGCAATGATGATCGGATTAAATTGATTGAACCTCTTGGTGTAGTGGATTTCCATAACTTTGCTGCACGTGCGCATTTGATTTTAACAGATTCTGGTGGGGTGCAGGAAGAGGCGCCGTCATTAGGTGTGCCCGTGTTAGTTTTGCGTGATACGACAGAGCGGCCTGAGGGAATTGAGGCTGGGACGTTGAAATTGGCTGGAACGGATGAGGATACCATTTTTGATATGGCTAATGAATTGTTGAGTGATGAAGAAGCGCATGATAGGATGGCAAGAGCGTCTAATCCTTATGGAGACGGGGAAGCATCTAGAAGAATTGCGGATGCCATTGTAACGTATATGGCAAAGAAATAGGAGAGTAAAATGCGAGTGAGGGGCAGCCTTCACTCGTATTTTGGGTTCAGGGTGTAGAAAGATCAACTTATCGGTGCTTCTTGTCGTATATCAGCACACGAGGTTAATATATCAGTGCTCTATCTTGGTATATCAGCATACGAGGTTAATATATCAGTACTCTATCTTGGTATATCAGCATACGAGGTTAATATATCAGTGATCTATGTTGGTATATCAGCATACGAGGTTAATATATCAGTGCTGTATCTTGTTATATCAGCATACGAGGTTAATATATCAGTGCTGTATCTTGTTATATCAGCATACGAGGTTAATATATCAGTGCTGTATCTTGTTATATCAGCATACGAGGTTAATATATCAGTGCTCTATCTTGATATATCAGCATACGAGGTTAATATATCAGTACTCTATCTTGTTATATCAGCATACGAGGTTGATATATCAGTGCTCTATCTTGATATATCAGTATACGAGGTTGATATATCGGTGCTCTATCTTAGTATATCAGCATTATCTTTTTCCGTTGTCCCTGTCGACCTGTCATAGACTAATAAACCCTATCTTCATTTCCTTTCTCGCATGGGTGGGGAGCTTTTAATCTATTAAAAACTAACTAGGTTGTGCTAGTTTAGCCAATAGGAGTAATGGACTGGAGGAGAAAGGAATGGGAAAGGAGCGAGAGGAATATTTGTACGTAGGTCTTTAAGAACGGGAATAGACTTAGAAATGATAGCTTGGGCAGCAGAATTACCGTTGGAAGGAATCATGGAAATAAAGAATAATATGGAATAGGGGGATAATCTCAAAAATAAAAATAGCATGTGAAATTGAAGTGGTTTCACAAGCTATATAATCTTGGGGTTTAATAAAGTTGTTGTTCTATACACAACAGGTATATTCATCGTAGGTTTCATCAATCTAGTCGTCGTACTAATTAAAGAAATAAGTAAAAAATAATCCACCCGTCTCCACTGTTGAACAAAGGGTGGATTATTTACTCTAGTTCCACAGTGGCCGTACCACTACGGATATGCTGTCAAAGTCGAGGTGCTACCAACGCCTCGGCTTTCTTTTATTTGTATACATTTCTATAGCTTATTATACATAAATATATACTTTTAATCAAATTTAGTGAAAATAGGGTGCTATTTAGAACGGTTACCAAATTGGGGATATCATACTTAAGGACAAAGCATATACGTTTATTGTATAAAAAAATATTCCTTATGATTATATAGATAATTTAGCTGATACTATAATTACCTTCTTTCTATAAGTAATCCATTTTTTCGAAACATGATTATCTAATTTAAAGAGTAGTAAGGAACGTATTGTTTGGGAGAAATAAACCGTCAGAAAATAGAATAAAAAAACCGCATGAAATCAGGGATTAAAAATAGATTTCATGCGGTTTATTCATTTTAGAGGGACGAGCGACCTATGGGTAACGTTGTAGAAGGGGAACTAATCAATGTTAACAATAAAAGAACCTATAAAACAGTGAGGTATCTAAGAAATAAGCTACCAATCCCCTCTACAATGTAGTGGGTTGGTAGCCTAAGTATTTTACGACTGTTTTAACTTCATGTTATTCCAGTCTACTATATTAATCACCAGAGCTATCGTTCACATTATCCCCAGCTTCCGTATCTTCTGGATTTTCCGTTTCGCCTTTATCTATTTCATCCTTGTCATTTCCTGTTGATGGGTTGGCTTCCTCTTTATCCGGTTTATTATCATCCGGTTTTTGTTCCGGCTTTTCCTCTGGCTTCGGCTTTTCTACCGGTTTGGTTTCTTCTTTTGGTTTGTCGTTCTCTACTGGTTTACTATCCCCTTTATTCGAAGGCTTTGAACTAGAATTTGTATTTGGTTCATTTCCAGATGGTTTACGATAGGTGTTGGAACTAGAATTGGAACTGGAACTTGATGAATTCCTGTATTCATTCGTTCCGGTACTTTGGTTTGATCCGCCATTATTTGTCGACCCACTATAACTACTACTTGGGCTAATGGTAGGGGACGTGTCACCATTCTTTTCAAATACAGCTCGAATATCTTTATCTCCATCCATCAATACTTGTATTCTTGCCATATTTCCATTTTCTGATCCTTCCCAATGACTAAATACCCAACCGGATTTCGGTTGTGCATAAAGAGCAATGGATGTTCCCTGTTTAAAATGACTGTCTAATGTATCCCGAATAATGTTTCCTTCACCAGAAATAGAAAGATTTAATGTAGCCTGATCTACTGGTTCAAACACTGCCACAACAGAAATACTAGATTCCAATGTCATGTTTAGTGGATTCTGGGTCCCAGTAACGTCACCTTCCCATCTGACAAATTCGTAGCCGGCTTTCGGTTTTGCTTCTAATGTGATGTCCGTTCCAACTGGGTAACTCGTTTCATTAGGAAAGACGGATATAGTTCCTTCTCCTTGCACCTCTGTTTTAACAAACTTGTTTTTCCCTTCTACGATGAAATCTAGTTCCTTTTCTAAATCTTGGTACGTTACTGTAAGGCTTGTAACACCTTCATCCATTGCTTTAGCAGTAACTGCAATTCCATCTTTGGCGGATAGCTCGATGATTTCTTCGTCACTTGAACTCCATTCGGGGTTCAATTCCATTTCCTTTCCGTCCGCATCCACACCAGTAACCGTTAATTCCAATTCTTGATTAATGGAAAGAGGGTCGATTTCTTCTGGTGTGAATGTCATCTTATCCACTACTTGTTCCTCAATATGTAATTCATCCTTTTTTGTGAATGGGCCAACTTTTGCGGAAATAGCCACCGTTCCAAGTTCTTCCGCATGAAATGTCATGACTGTCTTTGATACATCTTCTATTGAACCATAATCCTCATTCTCTAAATCCCATTCTGCCTCAACTGGGAGGATGGATCCATCACTCTTTTCCCATTCCATTACAATATTGCGGCTATGGCCCTTTTGGATGTAATGTCTTTCTGGTGCAATTGTTATATTGGAATCTAGTTGGTCAATCAACTCGGTTAGTGCCTCATTATTGGTTGCTTCGATTCCGTCTTCTAATGTTTGTATGACTTGTGGCAAATCATTCAAACCTTCATGCGCCAAGGATAAAAAATAGTAAAACTGTGGTTCTTTCGGTTTTATTTCTATCCCTTCGTCTAATGTTCCAACGGCCTTGTCGTATTGCTTCAATCCCATATAGGCACTAGCAAGACCGGTCCGTGCTTCGGTATGGGATGCATCTTCCTCAAGAACCTTTTTAAATAACTCGAGACTTTTTTCGTATTCTTCTTTATCCAATGCTTCTTTAGCTGTCGCTAGATATTTTGTTGGAGAATCAGACTGCACGACTTGTATCGCAAAAAAAGCAGCAACTCCGATGGTAAGAGCACTTATTAAGATTAATAGAATTGATTTTTTCCTCTTTCTTCTCTTATTCTTCATAATTCTCATAAAAATAGGCCCCTCTAATATAGTGAAATTTACTATCATTATACATGATATGACATTTTTTTCTAGATGATAGGAGGGAGAACCTTACACTAAGTTGGAGTGACTAAGGTTAAAAAGTGAGTATTGGTTTGCTATGAGGCTATAATGGAATTAAATCAAATGTTCGTTTGGAAAAAGCACAATAACTAGAGTTTGAGGAAACTTGTCGGTATTTGTTAGTGTAAATGGTAGAAAAATAGAAGTAGACGGAAAAATATCGGTATCGGTGTTGAGCGGTGTATGTAAAACAAATGTTTGATCTATCGTAATTCTAGAAAATGATACTTTAAACAAACGTTTGATTCAAATCCCCACCCATCACCAAATTAACAAAAATTACCCATTATAACCAAAAACTTCACCGCCATAATGTAAGCGCGACCAAACATAAATCTATCAAGCATTTAATTAATAAAATTTCTGAACGCCCCCCATAAAACGACAAAATCTCGATTTAAATTTCAGAAAAGGCATACCTCAAACGAATTTGTTATGTTATAATTCCATACTGTAGTTAACTAATCAAGAAATTAACGCATAAATCATAGAAAAATAGCAAATCTTGGAGGTAAAGACATGGAAGAAACAATTTCCTTGAAGGAAATATTCGAGGTTTTAAGGAAACGAATATTACTTATCCTTTCTATTACATTAGGTGCAGCCATCGTAGCTGCTGTGGTTAGTTATTTTTTATTAACCCCAACCTATGAATCTAGTTCGCAATTTATTGTTAATCAGAAACAACAGGATCCAACAACACAATACACAACAGGTGATATTCAATCGAATGTACAATTAATTAATACGTATAACATTATTATTAAAAGTTCAGCAATCCTAGATGAAGTTGTGGAAAGTTTAGATCTAACATACACTTCTGAAGAGCTTGAAGATAAAATTAATGTAACAAGTGCAGATAATTCCCAAGTGGTTACAGTTACAGTAACAGATGAAACTCCTGCAACAGCTGTAAAAATTGCAAATACTATAGTGGAAACATTCCAGCATAATATTCCGGAAATCATGAGAGTTGATAACGTAAGCATTTTAACGAAAGCAGAACTTGCTAAAAGTCCTACTCCGGTTGCTCCAAATCCAATTCTTAATATAGTAATCGCTATCGTTCTAGGAATCATGGTTGGTGTTGGTCTAACATTCTTACTTGAGTACTTAGATAACACAGTGACAACGGAAGAAGATGTGGAGAAGAAACTTGGGCTACCTGTTATTGGGGTTATTTCTCAAGTGAGTGATAAGGATATAGCTGAAGGCAAGGCGGCTTTCCAACAACAAAGAACAAGAAGGGGTGGATTCGATGGCGCTCAAAAAACCGTCTAAAATAAATAACAAAATGAGACAGCTGATTACAAAGATTAACCCGAAATCACCTATCTCCGAACAATATCGTACGATTCGAACGAATATCCAATTCGCATCTGTTGATAATGAAATCAAATCACTTATAGTGACGTCTTCTGGACCTAGTGAAGGAAAGTCTACAACTACGGCGAATTTGGCTATCGTTTATGCACAAGCAGGAAAGAAAGTTTTACTTGTAGATGCGGATTTAAGAAAACCAACGGTACATTATACATTTCGATTAGATAATTTAACCGGACTAAGTAATGTTCTTGTTGGAGAAGTTACATTAGATGATGCTGCTAACAGAACAGATATTGAAAATTTAGATGTTATTTCATGTGGTCCGATTCCTCCGAATCCATCTGAGTTATTAGCATCAAGAAAAATGGAACAATTTATCGAAGAAGCGACACAGGCGTATGATTTAGTCATCTTTGATACACCGCCAGTATTAGCAGTGACTGATGCACAAATATTAGCCAATATGGTAGATGGTTCTATTTTAGTTATCCGTAGTAAACATACCGAATTAGAAACAGCTACGAAGGCGAAGGATATCCTAGAACCTGCAAGAGCAAAACTGTTAGGAACGGTATTGAACGGTCGTGAGAAGCAAGGTTCCAATTATTACTATTACTACGGTACCAATTAACAGAAAAAGACTCCTTGCATTTATTAACACGTGGGGGGTCTTTATCATGAAAAAGGGGTGTACGGAATGAATGATATCCATTCACATATATTACCTGGAATTGATGATGGTGCGAAATCACAGGAAGATAGTTTGAAAATGGCTAGAGAAGCCGTCAGACATGGAATTACTTCTATTATTGCTACTCCCCATCATCGAAATGGAAAGTATGACAATGACCGCGCAAGTATTAAGGGCCAGGTGGAAAAATTAAATGAACTACTTGTTCAAGAGAATATTCCTTTAACCGTTTTACCAGGACAAGAGACGCGTATCAATGGGGATATGATAGAAGACCTAGAGAATGCGGAACTTCTTCCTTTAAATGAAACGAAATATCTTTTTGTTGAGTTCCCTTCTGGCCATGTACCACGTTATTCAGCGCAAATGTTATTTGATATTCAAGTAGCAGGGTACAAGCCTATTATCGTTCACCCTGAAAGAAATAGAGAATTAATGGAACACCCATCAAAACTATATGAATTTGTGCAGAAAGGTGCACTAACCCAGGTTACCGCCGCTAGTGTGGTAGGGAAGTTTGGGAAGAATATTCAAACCTTTTCTCACCAGCTAATCGAAGCGAACTTAACGCATTTTATTGCATCAGATGCACATAACACAACGACTAGAGGGTTTTGTATGGATGAGGCATTTCGTGAAATGAAGAATAAATATGGTAGTGATTATTACTTTATGTTTATTGAGAATAGTGACTTATTAGTAAGTAACTTGAATGTTAATCGTATGGAACCTGAGCAAGTGAAGAAACGGAAGAAATTTCTTGGCTTGTTTTAGAAGCTTATTAAAATAATTTATTATGGGGGAAATAAAATGAGTAAAGTAAAAAAAGCAATAATTCCAGCAGCAGGATTAGGTACTAGATTCTTACCTGCAACAAAGGCAATGCCAAAAGAGATGCTACCAATAGTGGATAGGCCGACTATAGAATACATAGTTGAAGAAGCAATTGAATCGGGTATTGAAGATATTATTATTGTAACTGGTAAAGGTAAGCGCGCAATTGAAGATCATTTTGATAGAAACTTTGAATTAGAAGATAATCTAATGAGAAAAGAAAAGTTTGAAATGCTTGATAAAGTAAACCAGTCTTCTAATGTTGAAATTCACTATATTCGCCAAAAAGAACCAAAAGGGCTTGGTCATGCAGTATGGTGTGCTCGTAAATTTATTGGAAGTGAACCATTTGCGATACTGCTGGGAGATGATATAGTCCAAGCTGAAAAACCAGGATTAAAACAATTAATAGAGCAGTATGATGAAACAAATTCATCTGTTATTGGTGTACAACAGGTACCAGAAAATGAAACACATCGATATGGGATTATTGATCCGTTAACAATTGAAGGTAGGCGTTATCAAGTAAGTAATTTTGTAGAAAAGCCTGCACAAGGAACTGCCCCTTCTAATCTAGCAATTATGGGAAGATACGTATTGACTCCCGAAATATTTCAATTCCTTGAAGAACATGAACTTGGTGCGGGTGGGGAAATACAGTTAACGGATGCTATCCAAAAATTAAATCAAATACAAAATGTTTTTGCCTATGATTTTGAAGGGAAAAGATATGATGTAGGGGAGAAACTAGGTTTTATTCGAACTACTGTTGAAATTGCTCTACAAGATGAAGAGTTAGGTAAAGATGTTGAAAAATTATTAGAAGAATTAATATCCTTAAAAATAAATAACTAAGCACTTAGCGCAGATAAAAGTATATATTGGGTGGTGACATTTCTTGGAAATATCTACTTCTGATAAGAAAGTTAAAGATTCTGCTGTTAAAGAAATTAATTATCAAAAGGTTGTAGTTAATGATAATGAATTGTATCTAATAAGTAAGAGAACAACAGATATTTTCCTTTCAATTATTGGTATCATTTGTTTATCTCCTTTATTTTTTATTGTTTCTTTACTTATTAAGATAGAAGATAATAAAGGCCCAGTTTTTTTCAAGCAAATACGTATAGGTAAAGATGGAAGAAAATTTTATATGTATAAGTTTCGATCGATGGTATCTAATGCGGAGGACTTAAAAGCAGTTTTAATGGAACAAAACGAAGCAACTGGCCCTGTATTTAAGATTAAGAATGATCCAAGAGTTACTAGAATAGGTAGATTTATTCGTAAAACTAGTATAGATGAATTACCTCAATTAATTAACGTAATAAAAGGGGAGATGAGTTTAGTCGGACCGAGACCGCCTCTTCCTGATGAGGTTAACCAGTATAATAATTATGAGAAACAAAGATTAATTGTTACTCCTGGTTTAACTTGTTATTGGCAGGTTAGTGGTAGAAGTAATATAGGGTTTGATGAATGGGTAGAGTTAGATTTGAAATATATACGTGAAAGAAATTTAATGATAGATTTCAAATTAATTTTAAAAACAGTTCTAGTATTATTTGGTTCAAGAGATGCCTATTAATTATAAATGAAAAGAGGAAATGATAGTGAAAAATATTTGTGTTGTAGGTCTAGGTTATATAGGTTTGCCAACAGCAGTTGTCCTAGCTGATAGTGGTTACAATGTTCATGGAGTCGATATAAATGAAAATGCTATAGAAACGATTAATAAAGGTGAAGCACATATTTTTGAGCCTAATTTAAATAAAAAGGTTAATGAAGCTGTAGAACGAGGACTATTAACTGCATCGACAATTCCTGCAAAAGCCGATGTTTTTATTTTATCAGTCCCTACTCCCTTTAAAGAAAACCACAAAGCAGATTTATCTTATGTAGAAAATGCTACTAAGTCAATTGCAACTTATATAGAGCCCGGAAATATTATTATATTAGAGTCTACTAGTCCAGTAGGTACAACAGAAAAAGTAGTAGAATGGATTGAACAAGAAAGACCTGATTTAAATTTTGATGGACAAAGTAGTCAACAGGTTTATGTAGCTCATTGTCCGGAACGTGTATTACCAGGGAAAATACTTGAAGAATTAATTTCAAATGATCGTATAGTAGGTGGAATTAATGACATATCCACCGAAAAAACTGCTTATTTCTACAGTAGCTTTGTAAATGGTGAAATACTTAAAACTAATGCTAGAACTGCAGAATTATCTAAACTAACGGAGAATTCATTCAGAGATGTTAATATAGCTTTTGCAAATGAATTATCGATTATTGCTGACAAGCTAGATATAGATGTGTGGGAATTAATAGAATTAGCAAATCACCATCCACGTGTAAATATATTACAACCGGGGCCAGGTGTTGGAGGACACTGTATTGCTGTTGATCCATGGTTTATTATTGATTCTGCTCCTGAAGAATCTAGACTCATTCATACTGCACGAATGGTTAATGAATTAAAACCCAATTATGTTATAGAAAAGGTTACGGAAAAGGTCAATAATAAACCTAATTCTACTATAGCCTGTTTAGGCCTCTCCTTTAAAGCAAATATAGATGATTTAAGAGAAAGTCCAGCAGTAGATGTTGTGAAGGGATTGGCGACAAAATTCAAAGATACAGTTTATGTAGTGGAGCCATATATTAATGAACTACCCGTTAACTTAAGAGATTATAATATCCAGTTATGCAATACAGTTGAAGCTATTAATAAAGCAGATATAGTTGTATTGTTAGTCGACCATGATTATTTTAAAGAAATAGATGGTGACATTCTTAAAGATAAATTCGTTATTGACACTAAAGGTGTGCTTAACAAAGTCGTAGGTCAAAAACAAGGACCGATTGGGGAGTTAATCACTTGAAATACCTTATATTAACTAACATGTATCCAAAGGAAGATAGTCTTTATAGAAATGCATTTATCCATCGTAGAGTTTTAGAATATATAAAGTCTAAATTAGAGGTTGTGGTATTTGTTTTAGATAATAATCTGGATGAGATTAATGAATATACGTTTGAAGGTGTTAAAGTTATAGAGGGAAATAATGAATCATTTATTCATTTCGTCAAGAATGAAAAGCCTTATAAAATATTGGTGCATTTTATAAATAGACATATGATAAAGGCATTAAACTCTATTGATAGTCAGATACCAATAATTGTCTGGATTCATTTGATGGAAGCCATTGCTTGGTATAGGAGATTATTTAACTTTACTGAGCATAACTTTTTGAAATATATTTTACAAAATACTAGGCAATTATTTAACTTAAGAAAATTCATTAAAGAGTCAGAGGAAAGAGACATTAAATTCATTTTTGTTTCTAATTGGATTAAAAGTATTATGGAGAAAGATACTTTATCCAAAGTAAATAAATATCACATCATTCATAATGTAGTAGATACGGATTTATTTAAGTTTGAAGAGAAAGACACATCCCAAAGGAAAAAGATATTACTTATTAGGCCGTTTGAGTCAAGAAAATATGCTAATGATGTAGCTGTAGAGGCAATATTGAAATTGAAAAATAAGGAATTCTTCAATGATTTGGAATTCAACATTTATGGCTCAGGAAAGTTGTTTGATAAAACACTTAAACCATTAAGAGAACTCCCTAATGTAAATATAAAAAACAAATATTTAAAGCATAAAGAAATTAAACAAGAGCACTTGAAAAATGGCATATTTTTATGCCCAACCAGACAGGATTCGCAAGGGGTTTCCATGTGTGAGGCTATGTCTAGCGGATTAGTGACCATAACAACTGACAATTCAGCTATTCCAGAGTTTGTAGAGCATAAAAAAACTGGTTTATTAACTAAATCTCCAGCAGAGGTAGCTGAATCAATAGAATACCTATATTATAACCCTTCCGTATTTAATTATATTTCCAAGGAGGGTTCTGGGTCTATTTTTGATAAATGTAGACCAGATAAAGTTATTAAACAAGAATTAGAAGTAATACTAAACTAGTAAACATTAGGGGTAATCATTGGAGGTATAGGAATGCCTGGAATAACAGGATATATTGGGAGTAATATAAATCAACTTAATTTTATTAATCATGGTGATACTAATGAAGATAATCTAATAAAGAATAGAACCAAATCTGATAGCTTTTACTTTGAAAGGAAGGTAAACCAAAAGTTTATTAATGATAAGGTATTCTTTGAAGATGATAATTATTTAATAATTACTGATGGAGTTTTGCTAAATAGTAGACAATTGATGGCGAAATATCAAGAGGAAACATTAGAAAAGACATTAATAAGTATGTATAAAAATAAAAAGGAACTTTTCTTCCAGGACATAAGAGGTAGTTATTCCTGTGTTTTTCATGATAAAAATGAAGATTTATGGCTAATCTATACTGACCAGGTTGGCGATAAAAAGGTGTATTATTCTTTAATTGAGGGAGGGATATTATTAGGATCAAGAAGCAGCGATCTTTCAAATATATTAAAAGATAACAATAATTCACTTAGTTTAGATGAAGAAAGTTGTCTTTGTATGTTAACTTTTGGATATATGATTGATGATAATACTCTGTTTAAGGAAATTAAGAAGCTGCTACCTGGTCATTATATTAAGGTTGAAAGTAAAAAGATTGAAATTAAAAGGTATTTTCAATTCAATAATACCCCTACAATTTTTGGGAATGAAGATGAAATAATCGATGAATTAGATAGATTATTCAGAGATGCAGTCAAACTTCAATTTGATAAGGATCAGGAATATGGCTATAAGCATATAGCTTCTTTAAGTGGCGGACTCGACTCTAGGATGGTAAATTTCGTAGCTCACGATTTAGGATATAAAAATTTATTGAATTATACATTTTCACAGTCAAATTATCTTGATGAGAAAATTGCAAAACAAATTGCAGTAGACTTAAATCATGAGTTTATCTTTAAATCATTGGATGACGCAAAGTTTTTGCTTGATATCGAAAATGTAGTTAAGATTAGCGGTGGTACAAGTATTTATTATGGTATGGCGCATTCTAAAAATAACCTAGAATCTCTTAATTTAGCCCCGTACGGGCTTGTTCATACTGGCCAGTTAGGTGACGTTATTGTTGGGTCATTTTCGAAAAGTCGAAAACATGAAAAAGTAAGTTTCTCTGAGTATGTTTATTCCACGAAATATAAAGATAGATTGGACCGTATTGAATACATCAACTATGAAAATGATGAGTTATTTAAAATGTATAATAGGGGATTTAATTTTGCGTTAAATGGTAATCTTTCATTTCAAGAACAAACTGAGTCTTTTTCGCCATTTTACAACTTGGAATTTATGCAGTTTTGTCTTAATATTCCATTAGAAAAGCGGATTAATCATAATCTATATTACAAATGGATCTTAAGGAAATATCCAGCTGCTTCCCATTATATTTATGAGAAGATTAAGTCAAAAATTACAACCCCGAGATATTTAATAAAGTCAAAAAATCTATCCATAAAAATAGTCAATAAGGTTTTAAAAACATTAAAATTGCCGGCTTTATATGGTTACAATGCCAAGAGGGGAATGAATCCTTTTGATTATTGGTATAGAAAAAATCAGGATTTAAAAGAGTTCATTATTAGCTACTATAAAGAAAACATAGATTTATTAGATAGTCATAAAAGTATTAAAATTATGTGCCAAGATTTGTATAGGGATGGAATAACGGTAGAAAAGATACAAGTACTTACTATTCTGGCAACAGTTAAGGTGTTTATTGGTGATAATAGATGAATGAATTCTTAAAAAAGCTTATGCAAAAAGGTCTTTTTCACATTTTTGGCTCCAACTTAATCAATAAGATTATTAACTTCTGTAGTGGTATCTTTTTAGTTAGATTACTAAGTAAGACAGAATTTGGAAATTATAGCTACTCTCAGAATATATTAAATATCTTTTTATTATTTAACGGTTTAGGAGTATTGTTTGCTCTTTTACAATTTGGTAGTGAAGAGTCCGATGTGAAAAGAAACCTTTTTTATAAGCTAGGTTTTAAGGTAGGTATTCTTTCTAATTTAGTAATCTCAATCTTAATGATATTTTATGCTTTAACAATAGAGTTCCCAAATGAACAAACACAAATTGCATTAATTTTAATGTCATTTATTCCTCTATTTATGTTTTTGTATGAATTTATACAAAATTATTTAAGAACAGGATTATTAAATAAGGAATTTTCTTTTTTAAATACATTAAATAGTTTTCTAATTTTTACATTTTCTATCATTGGGGCTATTTCCTTTGGGGTATATGGTGTAATTATTGCTTTTTATATTTCGTATTTAATTTCAATCATATTTGGTTCTAATATTATAAGAACAAGGTTTACCTTTTTTAATAGGCAGAATTCAAATATAAATAGCATTGAAAAGAAAAACTTTATGGGATATTCTATTATCTCAATGTTTAATAATGTAATTTCACAAATTTTGTATTTAATTGATATATTCTTAATTGGCCTAATAATACACGATCCCCAACTAGTTGCAACATACAAGACGGCTACACTAATACCGTTTGCGTTAAATTTTATTCCACTTTCCATTATGACGTTTGTATATCCTTATTTTGCAAAAAATAGGAAAGAAAAGCAGTGGGTAAAACTCAGATTCAAAAAAATGGTAAAGATACTT
This sequence comes from Oceanobacillus sp. Castelsardo, assembly GCF_001659985.1. Classification (GTDB taxonomy): domain Bacteria; phylum Bacillota; class Bacilli; order Bacillales; family Amphibacillaceae; genus Oceanobacillus. Next base: position 267,015 of record NZ_LYCS01000005.1, on the reverse strand, counting down.
TTATTAATTAACAGTTTTTTAGTATTCTTACTAATTATCGGGGCTCCTTTCATTATTAGGATGTTGTTTGGTAGTAATTATTCAGATAGTGATACTATCCAGGTGTTTAGAATATTATGCTTTGGATATTTAATAGCTGGTACACTTAGAATTCCTGCAGGTAATTTGTTATCAATGTTAAGACATGTGAAACCTTTATTTATAATTAACTTATTTGTCGGTATTGTAAATATAGGTCTGGATATAATTTTAATAAACAATTATTCAATTTATGGTGCTGCAATAACTACAGTCACTATTATATGTCTTTCTTCTGTTATTTATATTGTATTTTTAAACCGTAAGTTGAAAGCTTAGCTACCAGGTAAATAATATCTTTAGGAGTACAAACATGGGATTTTTTATTATAATATTTGGCTTTATTTTTTTTATAAAAAAAAATATAACTAAATTATTTTGTTTATATTTGTTTGTAAATCTTTCTATTCCATTTAATAATTATATTCATTATAAGTTGGTACTTGAATGGAAAGGCGTAGAAACAACAGATATCTTACTGTTATTTCTATTAATATTATTAGTGATTAATTTTATTAATATAGGTGTAAATATTAGATTTTCAAAATTGGATTTTATAATTGCGGCTTTATTTATATTTGTAGTCATCTATACTTTTATAGGGTTACAAAACAATAATGAATTTTTGCTGTCAGATGTTAAAACCTTCATTTACTTTTTTATAAATTATGTAATGTTTAGATCTTTAATAAATAAGGACAATTATTTAAGTGTAATTAAAACCTTTTTAAACTCTAGTTTTGTCTATTCTATTGTAGTGTTATCTTTGTATTTATTTATGCAGGATTACCTACCGTATATATATGGTGAAAGGTTATATGCTTGGTGGGGTAATAGAATTACATTTAGTAACACAACGTTATTTATTTTGACAATACCACTTTTATTGTTTGTACTAATTAAAAATGTGTTTCCAAAATATAAACTGTATTTCAGTATTGTTTTGCTTTCTAATGTAATTTCTTTACTCTTATCACAAACAAGAACTTTAATACTACTCTGTATTTTTAATTGTCTAATTGTTTTATTATTACTATTATACAAAAGTTATGGGCAATATAGAATAAATTGGAAGCTTGGTCTAAGGTTATTTGGGCTATTATTCTTTTTGACAACCACTTTTATAGTCTCAACTTATATTGGAACATCACAAGAAATTATTAGCGATATTGTTAATAGATTTCAATCCAATGAAGGTTCCTTAGACGTTAGAGAAATATCAAATGAAATGGCTGCGAATGAAATCGAAAGGAACCCCCTTGGCTACGGCCTTGGAAAAGAACTTGTTCTATATAACGTTGATTACACAATTAGTAGTGCGGGGGCATTTATTGATAATATCTTTTATACTTTAGGAGTAAAAGTAGGAGTAATAGGTGTATTAATATTTATAATAATCCTACTTAGTATTTTTATTGGTTTTATTTCTAATTTCAGAAAAAATAAGTTGTTTATGGCTCTTCTAATTATCCTTTATTTATCTTTTTTGATTACTTCAGCAGTGTTAAATGCACAGATTATTTATTCTGTACCGGTATTAATTATGTTTATAATGTTCATTACCGTACCTTTAAAGGTGTTGAGTTATAAATAGTATACAATTATAAATTGATTTAAGATAATATATTTAAAAAGTTAGGTTAGTGATGAAAATGCAAAGTATCCTTTTTATCATTTTGAATGATATTGATTTAGGAAATAACAATTCTGGTCCTTCTGTCCGTTCTTTAAGTATATTGAATGAGTTTAAAAAAAAGGGATTAAATATAGATATTATTATGGGGGCAAATCCTAAAGAGAGATTTCTGAAATTCAAGGAATTACCTGTTACTAATAACTATGATTATTGCTATATTGAGTCTAAGGTTGGGGTTACACGTCTCTATGATACATTAATTTTAAAATTAATTAAGAAAAAATTTAATAATGTAAAAACAGGTTTATATTATCGTGATATGTATTGGGCTTATAATATTCAAATTAGTAAAGGTAAATTGAAAAATATTCTAGTGCCAATTGTAAATAAATGGTTTTTAGGATTTTTAAGTAAAAATGTTAACGTGATTTTCGGTCAGAGTAACTCTTTTTGTGAAAAACTGAAGACTTTTACAAGGAATGAATGTGAGGTTAAAGTTCTTCCTCCAGGTTGTGAACAATTACCAGTAAAACAATCAACCAAAAAAGGGGTTGTGTATGTTGGTGAAATTGATCAAGTTTTTAGTGGTATTGAATTGTTAATTGAAGCTATGGAGCTTGTAAATATGAAACAAAGAGTTCCTTTAAATTTAGTGTGTAGGAAAAATGAATATCAATTAAATGATTATCTTCAGAAAGTTAATGCGGAACACGAATGGTTAAATATTTATCATGAAACTAAGGAAACAATATATAAAGTTTACAATAAAAGTAATTTAGCAATAATACCAAGATATAAAGATGAATACACAAAGCTATGTTTACCAATAAAATTATTTGAATATATAACATATGAACTTCCAATAGTAGCTATTAAACATGGTGAAGTAGCCAAGTTTATTGAAGAAAAAAATATTGGAATGACTTGCATTGGAAATCCTAACGAACTTGCAGAGAAAATATTAAAAACTATCAATTTAGATGAACGTGATAAGAAGAGCTTTATAAATAATATTAGAAAATGCAAAAAGGATAATACCTGGAAGGAACGAGTAGAGTTCATAAATGAAACTTTGTATAAGAAGAACACGTAATTAGAAATGTGGACGTGATAATAAATGAAAATCTTACATTATACGCTAGGACTTCCACCATACAGGTCAGGTGGGCTTACAAAATATTCTATTGATCTTATGAAAAATCAAATTACGCAAAATGATAAGGTCTATTTACTATTTCCAGGTCACTTTTTATTGGGGAATAAAACAAAAATCAAATTACATGACATTTTTGAAGGAATTAAAGTCTTTGAGCTTATTAATCCCTTACCAGTCCCCTTAATGGGTGGAATATCAAAACCAAATGAATTTATGAAACCTGTCTCTCCAAAAGATATTTATAAAAAATTTTTGGAAAATATAAATCCTGAAATTATTCATATTCATACCTTTATGGGGATACATCAGGAATTTTTTATTGCAGCGAAAGAATTAAAAATTAAGATGGTTTATACAACCCATGATTATTTCGGAATATCAACTAAACCTAATATTATTGAAGAAAGTGAAGATTATTTTACTTATAGCCATAGCGCATATAGCCTTCCTCTAATTTATTTAATGCAATCTAAGTTATATCGGATTACTAAGGATAGTAAACTGACTAAAAGGTTGCGAAGTTATAAAAAGGGGAATATTAAAGTTCAAGAGGAAAAAAATGGGACAAATGTTCACATAAAAGATAAAGATTTATCCGTACAATATAAAAAATTAAAAGACTATTATTATAAAATGTTAAATAGCATAGATTACTTTTATTTTAATAGTAGTATTGCAAAAGGCGTTTTTGAAAAGTTTATTGATGTAAAAGGTGAAATTGCCCCAGTTACGCACGACGATATTAATGATAATCGAAATCTGAAAACATTTGATACAAAAGCCCCGTTAAAAATCACATTTTTAGGTCCGTTGGAAGAATATAAAGGATTTCCTCTATTAAGAGAGGCATTGAATAATTTATTACAAAGAAACGAAACCAACTGGTATTTAAATATATATGGAAATACAAATGAAACTTTATTGGTTGGTAATGAGAAAAAGTATATTTCATTTCATGGGCGTTATAATCACGAGAAATTAGTGGATATTTTTAATAGTACGGATATTTTGATTGTTCCTAGTGTTTGGAAAGAAACATTTGGTTTTATCGCTCTCGAGGCTTTGTCACACGGCGTTCCCGTACTAATATCTGAGTATGTTGGTTCACAAGATATAATAAGGCATGGAAAAACAGGATTTATTTTTAAGGCTGATTCCGATGAATTAGCGAATTTAATAGGACTGCTGATTAGTAATCGATATATATTACAGGAACTAAACGAAAACATATGTGAAGAGGATTTTCCGTGGACTATGGAAATCCATACGAAACAGATCAAAAGACTTTACGAAAAAATAATAGGAGCAAATTAGATGAAAAACATTTTTATAATCGGCTCAAAGGGAATACCGGCTAAATATGGTGGTTTTGAAACATTTGTTGATGAACTAACGAAAAGAAGAGTCTATAAAGATATCACCTACCATGTATCTTGTATGGCGGACAATAATGATGAATTTTATTATAATAATGCACGTTGTTTTAATGTCAAAGTACCTGAAGTGGGAAGTGCTAAGGCAGTTTTATATGATTTACTAAGTATTAAAGAATGTATTCGATATATAAAAGAAAACCACCTAACTGATAGTATTGTTTATATATTAGCTTGCCGTATAGGGCCCTTCTTTTCTAAATACAAAAGGGACTTAGCAAGTTTAGGTGCACAAGTATTTGTTAATCCAGATGGGCATGAATGGAAAAGAAGTAAATGGAATTTTTGGATTAAACGTTACTGGAAGTTATCTGAACGTTTAATGGTAAAGCATGCTGATTTATTGGTTTGTGATTCAAAAGGAATTGAGTCGTATATTCATGAAGATTATTCTAATTATAATCCAAAAACGACTTTTATCGCATATGGGGCGGATGTAACAAAATCACAATTAAATCAGAACGATGAGAAGTTAGTTAGTTGGTATCAGGAACATGATACTAAACCGGGTGAATACTATTTAATTGTTGGGCGTTTTGTACCTGAAAATAATTATGAACTTATGATACGGGAATATATGTTATCCAAATCAAATAAGGATTTAATAATTATTTCGAATGTTGAGCAAAATGATTTCTACAAAGAGTTACTATTAAAGACAAAGTTTGATCAAGATCCACGTATAAAATTTGTAGGTACTGTTTATGATCAAGAATTACTAAGAAAAATAAGAGAACTTGCCTATGGGTATTTTCATGGCCATGAAGTAGGTGGAACGAATCCATCTTTACTTGAAGCATTAGCTTCTACTAAAGTGAATTTACTTTTGGATGTTGTCTTTAATAAAGAAGTAGGATTAAATGGTGCAGTTTATTTCAACAAGAATAAAGGTAATTTATCTTCTTTAATTAATGATGTTGAGAAATTTGATGATGATAAAATTAAGGATTTAGAGTTTGAAGCACATAAACGAATTTCAGATGAGTATTCTTGGGACAAAATTGTTAATAAGTATGAGATACTCTTTTTAGAAAAAAAATAATTTTGAAATTGGAGGTGATTTTTTGAAAGGAATTATTTTAGCGGGTGGAAGCGGGACGAGACTATACCCAATTACCCGGTCAATATCAAAACAATTAATACCCGTTTACGATAAGCCAATGATTTATTATCCGTTATCTATTTTAATGTTAGCTGGGATTAGAGAAGTACTAATCATCTCAACTCCAAGTGATACCCCACGCTTTGAACAGTTGCTGGGAAATGGATCTGAATTTGGAATTCAAATAAGCTATGCTGTCCAGCCTTCACCTGATGGGTTAGCACAAGCTTTTATTATTGGAGAGGACTTTATTGGTGACGATAATGTTGCACTTATCCTAGGTGACAATATTTTTTATGGTCATGGTTTTACTAACCTATTAAAAAAGGTGGTTTCCAGAGAATCGGGGGCAACCATTTTTGGTTATAATGTAAAAGATCCAGAAAGATTTGGTGTAGTAGAGTTTGATGGGAATGGAAAAGCCGTTTCAATTGAGGAAAAACCGGAAATACCGAAATCCTCTTATGCCGTTACGGGGCTTTATTTTTATGATAATCGAGTTGTAGATATTGCTAAAAGTATAAAGCCATCTGAACGTGGAGAATTAGAAATTACGGCTGTAAATGAAGCTTATTTAAATATGAACGATCTTCATGTTGAATTATTAGGCCGTGGCTTTGCTTGGTTGGATACTGGAACACATGAGTCTTTATTAGAGGCATCTGCATTTATAGAAACGATTGAAAAAAGACAAAGTTTAAAAGTTGCCTGTTTAGAGGAAATAGCTTATCGAAAGGGTTATATTTCAAAAGAACAATTGCTAGATTTGGCTGAGCCGTTAAAGAAAAATGGGTATGGTCAATATTTAATAAGCCTTACTAATCAACTAAAAGTAAATAAAAAGTAAGAAGGTGCAAAACATGGAAGTAATTAATTCAAGACTAAAGGAAGTCTTTGTAATAGAACCAAAAGTATATGGGGATCATCGTGGATGGTTTACTGAGACTTATAGTAAAAAGGTACTTGAAGATTATGGAATAAATACAGAATTTGTTCAGGATAATCACTCTTTTTCAGCAAAGAAGGGTACTTTACGTGGATTACATTATCAAATGGACCCAAAGGCACAAGCAAAACTTGTTAGGTGTACGAAAGGTGCTATTTTTGATGTAGCAGTAGATATCCGTAAAGGAAGCCCTACTTACGGAGAATGGTTTGGAATTGAATTAAGTGCTGAAAACAAAAAGCAATTATTTGTCCCAAAGGGATTTGCACATGGGTTTATGACTTTAACTGATAATGTAGAGGTCCAGTATAAAGTAGATGAAAACTATTCACCAGAAAACGAAAGAAGTATTTTATGGAACGATCCCGTCATAGGTATTAAGTGGCCAATGAATATCAAACCGGTTTTATCTGTGAAAGATGATGCGGCTCCACTACTTGATGATGCTGATAATAATTTCATGAGTGGTGAGTAAATAATGAAGATATTAGTAACAGGATATGGTGGACAACTAGGCTATGATGTAGTCAGAGAAGGTTGTAAACGTGGATTAGATATGCAGGGTACTACATCAAGTGATTTAGATATTACGAGTGAACTTAAGGTGTTAGAATACATCCAAAAAATAAAGCCGGATGCTATTATCCATTGTGCTGCTTATACTGCTGTGGATACTGCTGAGGATAATCAAAAAATTTGCTATGATGTTAATGTGAATGGGACTATGTATCTTGCAAAAGCCGCGAAAGAAGTAAATGCGAAATTTATCTATATTAGTTCGGATTATGTATTTGATGGAAAAGGAGATTTTCCTTTTTCTGAAATAGAATTGCCATCTCCACTTGGGTATTACGGGAAAACGAAATTTCTAGGTGAACAGGTTGTTCAATCATTGTTAGAAAAGCTTTATATTGTTCGTATTTCATGGGTATTTGGAAAAAATGGGAATAACTTTGTTAAGACTATGCTTCGTTTATCGGAAACAAAAGATGAAATAAATGTAGTTGGTGATCAAATTGGGTCCCCTACCTACACATTTGATTTAGCAACTTTGCTAATAGATTTGATTCAAAGTGACAAATTTGGAATTTACCATGCTACTAATGAAGGATTTTGTAGCTGGGCAGATTTTGCAAGGGAAATCTTTAGGCAGGCTAATGTTGATGTAAGAGTAAATTCTATAACTACAGATGAATATCCAACACGTGCAGTCCGACCAAAGAATTCTAGAATGTCTAAAGCAAAGCTTGTAGAAAATGGTTTTACTCCTTTGCCAGTTTGGGAGGATGCGGTTAAAAGGTATATTCAGGTATTAAAAGCAGAGGTGAAATAGATGACAAAGAAGAAAATTCTTGTAACTGGTGGAGCTGGTTTCATAGGTGGAAACTTTGTTCAATATATGGTTGATAAATATCCAAGCTATAATATTTATAATCTAGATTTGTTGACCTATGCCGGAGATTTGGCAAAGCATCATGAAATTGAAAAAAAAGAAAATTACCATTTTTTAAAGGCAGACATTGCAGATCGGGAGGCAATAATTCCTCTATTTGAAAAAGAAAAATTTGATTATGTAGTTCATTTTGCCGCTGAAAGCCATGTGGATCGTTCAATTACAGATCCTGGAGTATTTGTTCGTACGAATATATTAGGAACACAAGTATTATTGGATGCAGCCAAGGAAGTCGGCATTTCTAAATTTATACATGTATCAACTGATGAGGTTTATGGTGAATTAGATTTTGATCCAACAACCTTTTTCTCAGAAGAAACACCATTACAACCAAATAGTCCGTATAGTGCAAGTAAAGCATCTTCCGACTTATTAGTTCGTGCATACCATGAAACATATGGATTACCAATCAATATTACACGTTGTTCAAATAACTATGGGCCATATCACTTTCCTGAGAAGTTGATACCACTTACTATTTCTAGAGTATTAAATGATGAAAAAGTACCAGTTTATGGAGATGGCGGAAATATTCGCGATTGGTTACACGTTATGGATCATTGTGCTGCTATTGATTTAGTCATGCACGAAGGTGTTAATGGTGATGTATATAATGTTGGTGGTCATAATGAACGCACAAATCTAGAGGTTGTTAAAACTATTATCAATGCTTTAGATAAATCGGAGGATTTAATAGAATTTGTCAAAGATCGATTAGGACATGATAAACGTTATGCAATTGATCCTACTAAATTAGAACGATTAGGTTGGAACCCAAATTATACTTTTGAAACAGGAATCTCTCAAACCATTCAATGGTATCTTGACAATAAAGAATGGTGGGAACAAATTATAAGTGGAGAATATAAAAAATACTTTGAAAGGAACTATTCCTTAAAATAAGTTTGATATTCTTTAGAAAATTGCTATTTGAAATTTTGACCAAAAATTAATTCAAAGTTGGTAGATATAGATGAAAAAAAAAGTAATGGTGGTTTTTGGAACGAGGCCAGAAGCTATAAAAATGTGCCCCTTAGTTAAAGAACTAAAATTCCGGGATAAACTGGAAACTATTGTTTGTGTTACAGGGCAGCATAGAGAAATGTTAGATCAAGTTTTGCAAGCTTTTGATGTTGTTCCAGATTATGATTTATCAATCATGAAGGCAAAGCAGACATTATTTGATGTAACAATAAATATTTTAGAAAAAATGAAGGTTGTATTAGATGAAGTCAAACCGGATGTAGTCCTAGTGCATGGTGATACCTCTACAACTTTTGTAACATCACTAGCATGTTTTTATTTACAAATTCCAGTTGGTCATGTTGAGGCGGGGCTAAGGACTTATAATATTTATTCTCCATATCCTGAGGAATTTAATCGACAGGCTGTGGGAATAATGGCGAAATATAACTTTTCTCCAACAGAGATGTCTAAAGAAAATCTTTTGAAAGAAGGAAAAGATCCTTCTACTATTTATGTGACAGGTAATACTGCTATTGATGCTCTTAAAACAACAGTTAGAAATGATTACTCACATAAAGAATTAGAATGGGCACAAGATAGTAAACTCATAATGATAACGGCTCACAGAAGAGAGAATTTAGGTGAACCGATGAGGAATATGTTTAAAGCTATCAAGAGAATTGTTGATGAGCACATGGATATTAAGGTTATTTACCCTATTCACATGAATCCAGCAGTGAGAGAGGCTGCAAATGAGATTTTAGGAAATTGTGATAGAATTAGGATAATTGAGCCTTTAGAGGTTTTGGATTTTCATAATTTTTTATCAAGTTCTTACTTGATATTAACTGATAGCGGGGGTATTCAGGAAGAAGCACCAAGCTTAGGTAAGCCAGTTTTAGTTATGCGTGATACAACAGAACGCCCAGAGGGCGTAGCTGCTGGAACATTAAAATTAGTTGGAACAAATGAGGAAAATATTTACAATACATTTAAAGTACTTCTTGAAGATAAGGTAGAGTATGAAAATATGAGTAAAGCAAGTAATCCTTATGGTGACGGATTTGCTAGCAAGAGAATAGCCGATGTCTTAGAACTTTAAAAGGGTTATAGTAATTAAAATTATATTAATATAATTTTAAGGGAGTTAAATAGTTCACACCTATTATTAGGATTGTGAACTATTTTGTTTTGCATATATGCTCTATCCAACTTATTAATTTTAGATTATAATGTGGTTTGTATAAAATTTTAATATAGGGAAGATGAGAATGTCTACTAAAGGAAGGAATAAAATGGAAAAACCTCTTTGGAAGAAAATAAGTTTAATTGTTTTATCAATCGTTTTGGTCCTTATTATAGGTGTTGGTGCATATACCTTCTCCATTTTTAGTCATGCCAAACAAGTAGTAAATGATAACATGCAAGAAACGGTTACTAATATAGACAAAAAGGTAGTTAAACAGAAAGTGAATGATAGGCAATCACTTAATATACTCCTTCTTGGCGTTGATAAACGTGGCGGTGATAGAGGACGTTCGGATGCTTTAATGGTACTATCCCTTGATCCAAAGAATGATAGAATGCAGCTCGTGAGTATTCCAAGGGACACTCGTACTTTGATAGTAGGAAAAGGGACTGAAGATAAAATTAATCATGCATATGCCTTTGGTGGAGCAGATATGTCCATAGCAACGGTAGAAAACCTTCTAGATATCGAACTAGATTATTTTGTCCAGATTAACATGGAGGGATTAGCAGATCTAGTTGATTTATTAGGTGGTATTACGGTTGAAAATGAGTTAGACTGGGTGGATACAGGATACTATCAAAAGGGTTATCATTATGAGAAAGGACAAATTCAATTGGACGGTCCGCAAGCGATGGGATTTATTCGTATGAGATATCAAGATCCTAAGGGTGATTTTGGTAGAACAGAGAGACAACGTAAAGTGATTGCTGCTATTTTAGATAAAGGTGTCAATATTGGGGCTGTAAATAAAATCAAAGGTGCAATCAACGTACTAGGTAATAATATGACTACCAATATGGATTTTGATGACATGCAGGATTTATTATTTAATTATGCTAGTGTTCGCCATAATAGTGAAAGTTATATGATGCAAGGTAGTGGAACTAAAATTGATGGGGTATATTATTATCTTGTTCCAGAAGAGGAAGTTATGAAAGTTCATGGAATGATTGAAGACATGGAATCTTGATGTGAAATCCATATTAAATGTTTCTGTAGGAAATGAAAAAAGAAAGACAGTAATGCTTCGAAGCCTACTGCCTTTCTTTTTTCATTTATTTCAATTCTTTTTCAACTCGATCCATGACTGCGCGCGGAGTTCTGATAAAGCATTCTTACTTGCGTCAAGCGATTCACCTTTTATACCAAAGTAAAATTTAATTTTTGGTTCAGTACCGGATGGACGTAGGCAGAACCATGATCCGTCTTCAATCTTATATTTTAATACATTCGATTTTGAAAGAGGTATCGTTTGTTCTTTGTCGTCACTGGAGGTTAGTGTAAGAAAAAATCAATCCATATTCAATGTTAATTGGTAAGCCATAATATGGAACTCTAAAGGAAAGCCCCTCAACCGTCAGTTCTATATGTTGTCCCCTTAATTCGAAGGGCTTCATACCAGAGAAACTATCTTGCTTTAAATTAATCTCTGAATCAGTAATACTTATCTCTACTGGACCATTCTTCCATACATGGTGAGGGTCAAATTCGATTGAAAACGTCACCACTAATTTTACTTAATCGAAAATAAAACTTGTTATAGCTCTTAAATCTAAACATTACATGTTGTTTGTCATCTGATAGTTTGCATCTACTAACACAGATGTTCCCCTAAATGCGCTTGGAAGAACTTTTCTAATATCTATGCCATATTACCTTAACTCTGTTTCTGTAGTTTTAATTTCATTAATGAAATTAGAGGAAAATTCCTCCAGCAAATCTGTAGAGATGGTAACCCTGTCAGACCCAGTCGTCCTATTCCTCCTAAATTTCAGGCCAATGGGTCAGACCCCCATCACGTTAATGTGCTAAAGTGCACAGAGTGGGATTGGGGAATTGATGTTTTTGTCATAATATGTCAAAAATTAGCAGATTGTGATACAGTAAATATATGATAAAATAAAGTAGCAACTGAATATTGTGAGGGTGGTTGGTATTAAACTGGCACCTATGTCAAGGACACTCTAAAAAAGAGGGTTAAGCAGCTAGAAGATGATTCTATATTTAATAGGGGTCATCTTCTTTAAATTCCATTGATAACGACAATTGTTATAATTATTTTTGCCTTTAATTGGTATCGTAACGATAGGAGTGTTCCCGAAAGCAAGTAGGGGCAAAGTGTTTATCAAAACCAAGCATCTCTAATTCATTTCGCTTATTATAAGCGATGGAAGTACACCTCCAGTCTTTTGGGATGTTTTAGACGACTACCATTATACAAGATTGGGGAGGTACTTCCTTTTTCATGTCTTAAAAGCCTTGGCCTGTATGGGCTGGGAATTGTGAAATTTACTCAATTAAATATGAAAAATTGATTTCAGGGTCAGATCCCCACTGCTTTAAAGCGTTAAAGTGAAAAGATGAAGTGAATATGTTTGTGAAGCACGGGTACGGTTCTTTTGCTTCCATCCGAACGTCCTGCTATGTGAAGCAGTGATCAGTTATGTTACAACAGGGATTTTGGGGTCAGTGCTATTGGTGTCTTGAACAGATAAGTTAACCATATAATTCAGCTTACTTTTAATATATTTATAGAAATTATTTAGTAATACTGCTAATATTATAATGTGTGTATAGCACACAGTAACTACATAAAGCGGATGGGCGGTTGGCACTCCCTTATGAAAGGGGGTGTTTAAATGGTGACTTACGAAGCAATGGATATGCTATTTCAATTTGGAATCTTTCTAGCAACAGGATTATCAGTTGTTATAGCAATTATCACACTTGTCACCAATAGAAAAAAGAAGTAAGCTGCCCTATCCACTGCCAAGATTAGGGTAGTTACTTCTTTGCACAAACTACAATATCTGGTCAGCCGCTTATCATGCGGCATGTAGTTGCTTCGGCTGAGTGTTAGTAGCACTCAGCCATTTTTATTATTATAATTACATTTATTTATATTATACATGATTTCTTTTAGTGTATGCAATAGTTTAGTGTTTTTTGAGGATCTGATTAGACCCCCACTGCGTTAATGTGCATGGAAACATTATTTGGCAGAGAATAAAGTATATACTTTATTCTCTTGCATAAGTGCAACTAAGGCATTCGCCTAAAAGATTGGCAAACGCCAAGTTTTCTGAAATTTCTACGAGAAGTTCTGAAAGGATTTGTGCGTGAAGTAAGCGCCTATTTCTTTCGGAAGAATATACTAGAAAACAAGAAAACCACCCCGCGCCGTCCAAAGCAAAGGGGTGGTTCTCATAAATAAATCAAACATTTAAGACAGCCACCACCCTGACGGTAGAGGTTGCAGGGAGAAGCGCTCAAACGCATCTCTCTTTATTATATTCTTATTATACATCAATTAAACCTTGAAATAAAGAAGTGGGGCTTTTTTGGTGGCTTACAATGCAATGGGTATGCAATTTCAATTTGGTGTTTTTCTTGTTACAGGTTTAACGGGAGGGTGATTACTTTAGAGTCACCTCCGTTTTAAAAGAAACAGATGAGTTCAAACAAACGTTTGATCTAAACAACTATCTTCTGCTTCATCCGACATTTCCCGGGAAATAGTGCGGAAAATTATTGTTTGATTTCGACTTAGTTCGGGAAGTTGTATCACGTTTTTAAAGAGGTGCAAAAATCATTTATACATATACTTCATTTATGAAAGTAGTAATTTATTATAATTTGGTTGAGTACTCCTCATATGGGATGAACAACCAATTCTTTAAATATATTTAATGCAAAAAAGCTCATTTCTACAAATCAAACTCCCCAAAACACACAAAAATCACTTTTCCACTATTACAAAGTAACAAAAACGAATCCCAAAACATTCTATTTTCACATTTTAGCCTTTTGACAAACCAATAGCTTTTCAGTACCTTTTATCTAACAAAGAAGACAAAGGAGAAGGGTAAATGGCAACCGTTGTATCAAGTATTGGTTTGAAAGGTATTGAAGGCTATCGTGTTCATGTAGAGGTGCAGCTACTTCCGGGAGATGGGGTAAGTATTGTCGGGTTGCCCGATGCTTCAGTGAAGGAATCAAAGGACAGGGTTATGGGTGCCCTTTATGCAAATGATTGCGAGATTTTAGATAGGAAGATTATTATTAATTTATCTCCTGCTGAACAGAAGAAAAATAGCCCTATTTTTGACCTTGCTATGGCAATTGCCGTGATGAAGGAAGCGGATGAAGTCAAAGATGAGATACCTAATAATGCTGCGTTTTTAGGAGTATTATCTCTTGATGGGACTATAAGATCTGTAGAAGGGATGCTTCCGGCCATTATGGCTGCTAGAAAAGAAGGGTTTGAGATTTTATATTTACCTAGAATACAAGATGTTCCATTAGAAACAATAGATGGTTTGGAATTTCGATTTGTTGAAACACTTCAAGAAGTAATCGATTCCTTTTCCGGCCAATTATCAGCCTTTTCAATACAAACTAAATCCTTACAAGAACCTATAGAATTACCACCACCAACCTATGATAAAGACTTCAAACATATATTAGGACACAAACAAGCAAAAAGGGCATTAGAAATAGCTGCTGCAGGTGGACATAATGTGCTGATGGTTGGTCCTCCAGGCTGTGGGAAGAGTTTGTTGTCAGAAACATTCCCATCGATTTTACCACCACTAAAACAAGAAGGCCGTTTTGAGGTAATGAGTATTTATCAACTAGCTGGGATAAACCAGCAAAATGTATCTGCTCCACCTTACAGATCGCCGCATCATTCAGCATCTGCAGTCTCACTTATTGGTGGTGGAACCAATCCAAAGCCAGGTGAAGTATCGCTTGCACATCGGGGTGTTCTTTTTTTGGATGAAATGGCGGAATTTCCAAAAAGAACATTAGATATGCTTCGTCAACCAATGGAAACTGGCAAGGTAACGATTAGTCGTGCTGCCTCTACGGTAACGTATCCTGCTCAATTTTTGCTTATTGGTGCCATGAATCCCTGTCCTTGTGGATATATTGGTTCCAGGAATTATTATTGTACCTGTACACCAAAACAAGTGATGGCGTATAATAATCGCATCTCCGGTCCAATCCAAGATAGAATGGATATTTTATTGAAACTTGATACCGTATCATTGGAGAATGAATCCTTTGTAGATAATGAGACATCTGAAGTCATTCGAGAAAGGGTAATAAAGGCCCGAGAAACACAGTATCAAAGGTATGGGGAAGTGATAAGTAATGCTATCGTTCCAAATGAGAAGTTGTTAACTTATACTATATTAACGGACGAACAAGAGAAGATGATGCGCAGTTGGGCAAGCAAATACAACTGGAGCACAAGAGTGCAAATGAAAATAAGAAGACTTGCTCGTACGATTTCTGATTTAAACGGTGATGAGAACATTACCAATCAATCTATTTGGGAAGCAGTTACAATGCGGCGTACTCAAGCTAGGCATCAGCAAAAAGGAATGGTGAATTAATCATGGCGAGGAAATTACGCGTATGGTATCCGGGTGCCATGTATCATATCACAAGTCGTGGCAACCGAAGAGCAGCCCTTTTCTATGATGATTCCGATAAGCAATCCTACTTAGATATTCTGGAAGAAGCTAGGTTTTATTATCCTTTCCACCTCCATGCGTATTGCCTTATGACTAATCATATTCATTTGCAACTAGAAACCATCGACCATCATCCACAGCATATTATGAAAATGTTGAATTCTAGATATGCGCTTTATTTCAATAAGAGGCATCGTCTTGTTGGACATGTTTTTCAAGGGCGTTATGGTGCGGAATTAATTGAAACAGTTGATTACCAATTGGAGGTAAGTAGATACATTCATCTGAATCCGATAGAAGCGGAGATGGTTAGTAAGCCAGAAGATTATCCTTGGAGCAGTTATCGTGCTTATATATCCGGGATTAAGAATTCACATGTAACAACTGGTAAAATTTTAAGTTATTTTAAGGAACCGGTGAAGGAGAAGTATCGGAAGTTTGTGGAGGGAAATTTATGCGAGGTAATCACAGAGCATCGTGGTAAAATAGAAAGTATAGAAATTGAAATAGGGGGAAATTAAATTGCTTAATATGATTAGATGGGAAAAAATATTAAATGAAACAAGACCTAAATACAGAGATAAAAAAACAAAGGAAATGAATAATACAGGTACAAAGGATATATATTCTATTGTTGATCATCGAAATGAATTCGAACGTGACTACGATAGGATTATGAGTTCTTCATCATTAAGAAGATTACAGGATAAGGCTCAGGTGTTTCCTTTGCAGTCAAATGACTTTATTCGAACAAGACTAACGCACTCCATGGAAGTTTCAGCTATAGCAAGATCATTTGGCGTTTGGATTGAAAAATATTTAACAAAAAGTAAGAGGGGGAATTTAGCTGGTAACGATAATGGGAAAATTCCAGCTATGCTTGCTACAGCGGGATTAGTACATGATATTGGTAATCCCCCATTTGGTCATTATGGTGAAGATGTAATTAAAAAGTGGTTTCATGAATTTTTTGAAGCAAATCCATCTATTAATCTAACAACGGAAGAGAAAAACGACTTTCGGCATTTTGATGGTAATGCTCAAGGATTAAGGGTTCTCACGCGGTTGCAATTCCTTAATGACCAATATGGAATTAATTTTACTTATGGAACTCTATCAATTTTATTAAAGTATCCTTGGGATTCTTCAAGTAATATCAAGAAGGATAAGTTCGGGTATTTTCAACAGGATAAGGAATTAGCTGAAGAAATAATGCAACAAACTGTTGGGATACCTTTCGTTAGAAATCCACTAACATACTTTTTGGAAGCATCCGATGATATCGCATATTTGGGTTCTGATATTGAGGATGGGGTGAAAAAAGGAATAATACCATGGGAAGAAGTTTTTGAAAAAGATATTTTAATGGGCGATATCTATAAATTATATAAAAGGGAAATAGAACAGCATAAACTTATTCAAAAGCATAAGAAAGCTAAAGATAACCAATTTCCAGATTATCTGTTAACAAGTGTTCAAAACTTTAAGGTATGGGCCCAGGGGCAGATGATTCGTGAAGTGAAAGAAGTATTTATAAAGAATTATAAGGAGATAATGAATGGAACTTATGATAAGGGGGACCTATTGGAGAGTACGGATAGGGCATATCAATTAAATAATTTATTACGCGAATTGATGGGAAAACATATTTATCCAAACAATGAGGTATTGTCTCTAGAACTTGTTGGTGATTCAGTTATTACGGAGTTACTTAATGCTTTTGTTAAGGATTGTATTCTTCATGATGGTGAATTTAAACCCAGGGAGAAACCTGGAAAATTATTAAATATTATCTCTGGTAATTTTAGATTTGTTCATCAACTTAATGATGATGTTAATAATCCAAGAAGAGTAAAAGAAATTGAAGAATTAGATGATTATTCTAGACTTTTGCTTGTGACGGATTATATTTCCGGTATGACGGATTCATTTGCTCTAGATTTGCATCAAAAATTAAAAGGTGTTAAAATGCCTTAAAGAACCTTAAAGGGGTGGATAAGTAATATGCCTATTCATCATACAAATTTAAAGAAAAGGTTTGAAGAAATCTTCCAAGAACGTCTAGAGGCTAAAAAGCTCTTAAGCGACTTAGAAAATAATGGTGAATTATTATTATTTGGTGGCTGTATCCGAGACTATCTAGATCATGAGTTTGAACAAATTCCTAGAGATTTTGATATAGTTTTAAATGATATGTTTATTGATATCGATACAATTTTACAAATGAATAAATTCAGTTATAGGAGAAATAAATTTAGTGGATATAAAGTGTTTGTAGATGACATTGTATTTGATATATGGGATATAAGAAATACTTGGGCTTTTAAAGAGGATAAATTAAGTTATACTGAAGTTTCGGATTTGAATAAAACTGTTTTTCTAAATATAGATAGTATCTTTTACAATCTAAATGATTGTCAACTATATGATAATGGATTCAAGGATGCGTTATCAAACCAAGAATTAGATATTGTGTTAGCTGACAATCCATTTCCAGAACTAAATTTGGTAAGAGCTTTTAGGTATAGTGAAAAATATAAACTGAAATTTTCTACTAAGCTTGAACTTTTTATTAAAAAATTAATAAGCAGCCAATATGATAGTAAAAGTAATGCAAGTAGAACACTTATGGATATTGAAAATAAACGTTACGGTACGGTACAAATTGACTGGGATAAAGAACTAAGTAGGTATATAAATAAAGCAGAAGGGCAATTTGTTTTTGCTTAAATATTTTTGTCAAAGGGAGTAAAACTTAGGTTTACTCTCTTTTTTTGTCCAAAAAGTATGGAATCTAGTGTCAGACCTCAACCATGTTAATTTACTAGAATGCGCAAACGAAAAAGTATTTTTATAATCGACCTTTTCCTAGGGCTCTATGCGGATACGGTGTCAGTCCCACTACTTCCTAGATACGGCAATTTGGTGCAGGATGTTGTTTCTCTATTAAATTTCTTGGGGTGTTATTATACAAATATGTCTTTTTATTTATCTATTTAGTATATAATAAATTTGTAGTTATAAGAAAAAAGGGGTGGGATTATGCAAAGTGGTTCGAATAATAAGCCAGTTGCTATAAGAATAGAAAATTCAAAGGGCGGATATATTGGAAGAAACAAAATAATTGGTTTTGAAAAGGCCATTGAAGTGATTAATTCTGACGATATTGATATCGTTGATAATCTTATTAAGGGTGAAATCGTAAATGATCCAGAGGAATTCATTAAATTCTTAAGAGAAGATAAGTATGTGATGGAACAAATACAAGGGGCTAAGAAGGGTAATACTAAATCAAAAGCTTTCCTAAAAGCTATTGGAGAAAAAATAATTGTTGAATCTGTAGGATTTAGCTATAAAGCATTTCTATTAGCACATGGTATTGAAATATAGAAGGTGAACGGATTTTAGGGTCGGATTTTAGGGTCGGATTTTAGGGTCAGACCCCCATCACGTTAATGTGCTAAAGTGCACAAAAAGGGAAATGTGTTATTGGATGGATTTGTCATAATATGTCGAAAATTAGTATAATATAATATAGTGAGAATATGGTAAAATAAAGTGGTAACTGAATATTGTGAGGGTGGTTGGTTGTCTCTCTTCTTTCCTTATTGGAAAGGAGGTGATAATTATGGAAACATTTCTTGAATTTCTACGGGAAGTTCTGAAAGGCATTGTACGAGAATCAAGTGCTTTTTTCTTTCGGAAAAACATACTAGAAAACAAGAAAACCACCCAACGCCGTCGTAAGCTAAAGGGAGGTTCTCAAGATAAGCATTAAATATTATTGACAACCACCACCCTGACGGTAGAAGTTGCAGGGAGAAGCGCACAAACGCTTCTCTTTTTATTATATTCTTATTATACATGAAATAAACCTTTAAATAAACCTTGAGGATTAAAGTGACCGATTTAAGTGTCAGACCCCCACCACGTTAATGTGCTAAAGCACAACAGGTTAAATAGAAGAAAAAATCACTGAGAGAAACCCGGCTTTTGAAGAAACAAATAAGTTAAAACAAACGTTTGGTCTAAACGACTATCTTCTATTTCATCCGACATTTCCCGGGAAATATCAAGGGAGATTATCGAGTAATTCAGACTTAGTTCGACGAATTTTATCACGTTTTTTATGGAGTGAATTAATCATTTATATATATATCATTTGTGAAAGTAATAATTTTTTATCGTTTGATGTTGAGCCTTCACATATATAATCAATTCTCCAAATTACATTTAGTGAAAAAACCTATTTCTGCAATTCAAACTCCACGAAACATACAGAATTTAATTAACCGCTATTCCAAAACAGCAAAAACCAATCCCAAAACATCCTATTTTCGCATTTTAGCCTTTTGACAGAATCATAGATTTTCAGTACCTTTTATATAAATAAGTTGACAAAGGGTAAGGTAAATGGCAACCGTTGTATCAAGCATTGGTTTGAAAGGAATGGAAGGCTATCAGGTCCAAGTTGAAGTACAACTGCTTCCTGGTGATGGGGTAAGTATTGTTGGTCTACCAGATGCTTCAGTGAAGGAGTCGAAGGATAGGGTGATGGGTGCCCTTTATGCGAATGGTTGTGAGGTTTTAGATAAGAAGATTATTATTAATTTATCACCTGCTGAACAGAAGAAAAATAGCCCTATTTTTGACCTTGCCATGGCAATTGCGGTGATGAAGGAAGCGAATGAAATAAAAGATAACATACCGGAAATTGCAGCGTTTTTAGGAGTATTGTCTCTAGATGGGTCTATTAAACCCGTAGAAGGAATGCTGCCAGCTATTATGGCCGCTAGAAAAGAAGGGTTTAAAATTTTATATTTACCTAGATTAGAAGACATTCCAATTGAAACAGTGAATGGGTTAGAATTTCGATTTGTTCAAACCCTTCAGGAGGTAATTGAATCATTTTCTGGTCAAATTTCTGCTTTTTCATTACCGATTAAATCTTCACAAAAACCTATAGAACTTCCACCGCCTACCTATGATAAAGATTTCAAACATGTATTGGGACACAAACAAGCGAAAAGGGCATTGGAAATAGCTGCCGCAGGAGGGCATAATGTACTTATGGTAGGCCCGCCAGGTTGTGGTAAAAGTTTACTTTCAGAAACATTTCCATCGATTTTACCACCACTAAAACAAGAAAGCCGTTTTGAGGTAATGAGTATTTATCAACTAGCTGGAATAAGCCAGCAGAATGTATCTGCCCCACCTTACAGGTCTCCACACCATTCTGCATCTGCCGTCTCACTAATTGGTGGTGGAACTAATCCAAAGCCAGGTGAAGTATCACTTGCCCATCGAGGGGTTCTTTTTCTGGATGAAATGGCGGAGTTTCCTAAGCGAACATTGGACATGCTACGTCAACCAATAGAAACAGGCAAGGTCACGATTAGTCGTGCAGCCTCCACTGTAACCTATCCGGCGCAGTTTCTATTAATTGGCGCCATGAATCCCTGTCCTTGTGGCTATATGGGTTCCAGGAATTATTATTGCACCTGTACGCCAAAACAAGTGACGGCGTATAATAATCGCATTTCCGGTCCAATCCAAGATAGAATGGATATTTTATTGAAACTGGAAACTGTATCACTAGAGAATGAATCCACAGCAGATAATGAAACATCTGAAATCATTCGGGGGCGGATAATAAAAGCTAGAGAAGTGCAGTATCAAAGGTATGGAGAAGAAATAAGTAATGCCATAGTTCCGAATGAGAAATTATTAGAATGTACCATTTTAACGGAAGAACAAGAGAAGATGATGCGTAGCTGGGCGAGCAAATACAATTGGAGTACAAGAGTGCAAATGAAAATAAGAAGACTTGCACGTACAATTTCAGATTTGAACGGGGATGAAAACATCACCAATCAATCTATTTGGGAAGCAGTTACCATAAGACGTACGCAAAGCCTGCGTCAACCAAGAGGAATGGTGAAATAATCCATGGCAAGAAAATTACGTGTATGGTACCCCGGCGCGATGTATCACATTACAAGTCGCGGTAACCGAAGAGCGGCACTTTTCTATGATGATTCCGATAAGCAATTTTATTTAGACATTCTGGAAGTAGCTAGGTTTTATTATCCCTTTCATCTCCATGCATATTGCCTCATGCAAACCATATTCACCTTCAGTTAGAAACTATTGATCACCATCCACAGCATATTATAAAAATGTTAAATTCTAGATATGCACTTTATTTCAATAAGAGGCATCGTCTCGTTGGACATGTTTTTCAAGGGCGATACGGTGCGGAAATAATTGAAACAGTAGATTATCAATTAGAAGTTAGTAGGTATATTCATCTAAATCCACTGGAGGCAGAGATGGTGAGTAAGCCGGAAGACTATCCATGGAGTAGCTACTCTGCTTACATTTTAGGGATTCAGAATTCACATGTAACTACGGGGAAAATATTAGGCTATTTCAAGAATTCTAAAAGGGATAAGTATCGGAGGTTTGTAGAAGGGAGATAGAAGAATACTTACCTCGGCAAACCTATAAGTAATCATTTTTTGAGAAGCACGGGGACGATTCTCATGCTTCTTTTTGCATCAAAACTTAGGGGCTGAAAGGATCTGTGCGTGAAATTAGCGTCTATTACTTTCGGAAAAGCATTTTGAAAAACAAGAAAACCACCCTGCACCATTGCGAACATAAGGGTGGTTTTCAATATAAATAACTTTTATTGACAACCACTACCCTGACAGTAGAGGTTGTGGGAGAAGTACTACTAGTACTTCTCCCTTTCTCTATATCCATTGGACATAAATTTATTCCAAATTTCTATACATTAAAAATTGATGTGACCGTTGCGCACATTAAATACCAACTTTTATATATAGAATTTAGTTACCCTATGTCCCTATTTCCCCTAAATCAAATTTAAAATCACGACGAACATTAAGTTCTTGGCTTCCTTATTGAATTAGATTATTCTAAATGTAATAAAAAGAGAAAGGTGTGAGGATATGGCAACAGTTATATCTAGCATTGGTCTAAAAGGAATGGAAGGTTATCGTGTTCAAGTAGAAGTACAACAACTCCCAGGAGTGGAAGGTATTAGTATTGTTGGTCTTCCAGATGCTTCTGTAAAGGAGTCGAAGGATCGGGTGATGGCGGCTCTTTATTTGAATGATTGCCAGATATTAGATAAGAAAATTATTATTAACCTTTCACCAGCTGAACAGAAAAAGAACAGTCCGATTTTTGATTTAGCAATGGCAATTGGCATAATGAAAGAGGCTAAGGAAATCAAGCATCCAATTCCAAAAGATACTGCTTTTTTAGGAGTAATATCATTGGATGGGTCCATTAAGCCTGTGGAGGGTATGCTACCTGCGATTATTGCCGCTAAAAAAGAGGGATTTAAAATCTTGTACTTACCACCTTTGGAAAATTCCCCACTATCACATATAGAAGGGCTGGAAATCCGATTTGTTGAAACACTTCATGACGTTATTGAATCTTTTTCTGGTCAATTAAATTCTTCTTTTATTACTTCTAATCACACCCCTGAAACTCCAGAGATTACTAACCCTACCTATGATAAGGACTTCAAACATGTATTCACAAAAAGTTAAAGCGTCCGTTTAGCGACGTACGAAGGTGAAGGAAGTTGTGCTAGTCGCTGGACACTGGAGCTAGATTGGGACATAAGCAAGCAAAAAGGGCATTAGAAATCGCTGCAGCTGGTGGTCATAATGTATTGATGGTTGGACCACCTGATGTGGAAAAAGCTTACTAGCTGAAACAATTCCATCTATATTACCACCATTAAAACAAGAGAGCAGCTTTGATGTCATGAGTATTTACCAATTAGCGGGCATTACCAATACAAACTATCATATCCCGCCATTCAGAGACCCCCACCATTCTTCATCAGCCGTTTCCCTAATTGGGGGTGGAACAAATCCAAAGCCAGGGGAGGTATCACTTGCTCATCGTGGAGTACTTTTCCTCGATGAAATGGCTGAATTCCCGAAACGTACGTTGGACATGCTGAGGCAACCATTAGAAACGGGAAAGGTAACCATCAGCCGTGCAGCTTCTACAGTGACTTATCCAGCACAATTTCTATTAATAGCAGCTATGAATCCTTGCCCAAGTGGTTATTTAGGTTCTAGATACCGTTATTGTACCTGTTCACCCAAGCCGATTCTTGCATACAATAATCGTGTATCTGGACCAATAGAGGATCGGATTGATATTTTATTAACACTAGACACTGTTTCATTTGATAACGAATCAACCAATCATAATGAAAACTCTTTTGATATACGAAATCGTGTTGTTGAAGCGCGTGAAAGGCAATACACTCGGTTTGGTTCTGAAATCTATAATGCGATAGTATCCAACAAGCTGTTGTCACAGTGCTGTCAACTGAAAGAGGAGCAGCAGAAGATGATTCAGCAATGGGCAAGTAAATACCATTGGAGTACGAGGGTACAAATGAAAATTCTGCGTTTAGCTAGAACAATATCTGACTTAAGTGGTCATGAAGCAATTACCAATGAATCTATCTGGGAAGCTGTCACAATGCGTCGAACAAATTCTACGAAAAGGAAGAAGGGAATCGTGGGAGACCATTAAATTGGGTCTAGGGGAGAGAATCAATCTATAGATGGAATGAATCACAGAGGAGTGGTGATTAATGCCCCGTAAAGCAAGGGTGAGAAGTAAGAGCGGTATATACCATATTATACTTCGGGGTGCTAACAGACAAGAAATATTTCATGATGAGGAGGACTCTATGAGGTTCCTTCAAACGATTGAAAAGTATAAAGCCAAATCGGAAATGAATATTTTCGCTTGGTGTTTGATGAGTAACCATGTACATTTATTAATAAAAGAGGGTAATGAAAATATTTCGATTACCATGAAACGAATAGGTGTCAGTTTTGTCTCATATTATAACTGGAAGTACAGAACAATAGGTCATCTTTTTCAAGATAGGTTCAAAAGTGAAAATGTGGAAACAAAACAGTATCTATTAACAGTAACACGATATATTCACCAAAACCCTGTCAAGGCAGGAATTGTAGGTCGTGTTGTTGAATGGAAGTGGAGTAGTTGTCTTTGTTATTATGATAAAGATTATTTTCCCAATCATTTATTGGATAAGGATTTCATATTAGGGATGTTTTCTGTAGATAGAAAGACAACAAAAGAAAGGTTTCGATTATTAATGAGGAACGAAATAATGATCAATGTTTAGATGATTATGTTATTAAAAGACGAATGACAGACGAAGAGCGAGATAAAAAATCAAGCATTGCTAGGTTCAATTGAAATCGCACAGGTTAAGAGTTTGTCTAAAGTAAAAGGAAATGAAATCTTGCGAAAAGTAAAAAGGATTGATGGCTTATCACAGCGCCAGGCTGCAAGAATTTTGGTGTTTCTGAGAATCTAGTTTTTAAAGCGTAGCCGATCTTGGGTTTCTTAGGTGGGCGAGGAAAAAGTTGTGAATTGCAAACATCCTTTCTTCAATAAAAAAGGAATGTAATGTACCTTTACAGAATAATTGTGCCAATGCGTTTTCTTTTATCGATATGGTATAATGACGGCAAGGAAGGTGATCATAGTGGATTATATTACTAAGGAAACGTTAGATAAATATTTGAAGGATAAATCGATAATTGAATTAAAGGACTTTGCAGAGCTTTTTGAAAAGGAATTCGGAATAGTTATTCCTTTCAGGAGAAATGTCGATTATGAAAAACTAACGGAAGACCAAAAATGTAAAATAACCAAAGTGATTTTTTCGAATGAAGATGTATTGGAACAACTCCGTAAAGCATCAACTGAACGTGATTATGTAGAAAATGATGAAGAAGCAATACAGATTATAAGAGAGGCTAAAAATGGCCAATAAGTATTCTGTCAAATGGGAGAGGTCGGCATTACGTCAGTTGGGTCAACTTTACAATATAGATCATGAGAGGGTCTACAAGGCTTCCAAATTAATATTATCTCGCGACCCTTTTGGTCAATCTTATGGTTCTGCGGACTATCCCAACTTTAAATTTAATGGATATCATTGGTCGTATATCCATAATACTATAGTATTGTATAGGATTTCTGGACATGAAGCAGCTGTTTTTATTGAGGCTTGTTACCATGCAAATACGGGTTGGGCACTAAAAGTATTTTACGGTGAGCATGATCCCTTTATAAAGTAAATGTGCTAACATCGTCTCCATACCAAGAACATTCTTACCTCTATTTTTCATTCATCAATATTTCCTCATTAAAACGGGATACGCCAAGGTGTCAGCCACCCGACTAGACGTTAATGTGCTAAATTACACAATAGCGACTGAAGTTATTAACTATATAATTGTTAACATAAGGAGTGGAATACTTTGCATATAACAAGCAAAGTATTCCACTTTTATATTCTATACCTTTATGGAGTTTTTTAGTTAATATCTAAATGAGAGTTGGGGGAAGATACCAATTAACTGCTAAATTCTATAAACAGACGCATCTGGTTTTAGGGTCAGTACCCCACCACGTTAATGTGCCGCTGCTATATAAGATTAAAAAGGGAAAATAATTACTACACAGGAACCATGGTTATTTAGAAACAGGGTAAATTAAAACGGACGTTTGATCTAAACAACGAACTTCTACTTCATCCGATATTTTCCGGGAAATATCGCGGAAGATTTTAGAGTAATTCCGACTTAGTTCGGGAATTTGTAACATGCTTTTTAAGTAAAATAGAATTATTATTCATACCTATAATTTATTTTGTGAATGCATTTTGCAATTCTATATTTCTAATGCAAAAAAACCCGTTATTACAATCCAAACCCCCAAAAACACACAAAAATCACTTTTCCACTATTATAAAGTAATAAAAACGAATCCCGAAACATCCTATTTTCACATTTTAGCCTTTTGACAGAATCATAGATTTTCAGTACCTTTTATCTAAATAAGTTGACAAAGGGGTAAGGTAAATGGCGACCGTTGTATCAAGTATTGGTTTGAAAGGTATTGAAGGCTATCGTGTTCATGTAGAGGTGCAGCTACTTCCGGGAGATGGGGTAAGTATTGTCGGGTTACCCGATGCTTCAGTAAAGGAATCAAAGGATAGGGTGATGGGTGCCCTTTATGCAAATGATTGTGAGATTTTAGATAGGAAGATTATTATTAATTTATCCCCTGCTGAACAGAAGAAAAATAGCCCTATTTTTGACCTTGCTATGGCTATTGCAGTAATGAAAGAAGCGAAAGAGATAAAAGAGGAGATACCTAATAAAGCTGCATTTTTAGGAGTATTATCCCTTGATGGAACCATTAGAACTGTTGAAGGCATGTTACCGGCGATAATGGCTGCTAGAAATGAAGGTTTTGAGATTTTATATTTACCTAGATTACAAGATATTCCTTTTGAAACAATAGATGGTTTAGAATTGCGATTTGTTGAAACGCTTCAGGAGGTAATTGAATCATTTTCGGGCCAAATTTCCGCATTCTCATTACCTACTAAATCCCCGGAAAAAACTTTAGAAATATCACCACCTACCTATGATAAAGATTTCAAACATATATTGGGACACAAACAAGCGAAACGGGCATTGGAAATAGCTACTGCAGGTGGGCATAATGTACTAATGGTAGGTCCACCTGGTTGTGGAAAGAGCTTATTGTCAGAAACATTCCCATCCATATTGCCACCATTGAAATTAGAAAGCCGTTTTGAGGTAATGAGCATTTATCAATTGGCAGGAATTAGTCAGCAGAATGTATCTGCTCCGCCTTACAGGTCGCCGCACCATTCAGCATCAGCTGTCTCGCTAATAGGTGGTGGCACCAATCCGAAACCAGGTGAAGTGTCCCTTGCACACCGAGGAGTTCTTTTTCTGGATGAGATGGCGGAGTTTCCTAAGCGAACACTAGATATGCTACGTCAACCAATAGAAACAGGAAAGGTCACGATTAGTCGTGCAGCCTCCACTGTAACCTATCCGGCGCAGTTTCTATTAATTGGCGCCATGAATCCCTGTCCCTGTGGCTATATGGGTTCCAGAAATTATTATTGCACCTGTACGCCAAAACAAGTGACGGCTTATAGTAATCGTGTTTCCGGTCCAATCCAAGATAGAATGGATATTTTATTGAAACTTGAAACGGTAACACTTGAGAACGAATCCTCGGCAGATAATGAAACAACCGAAATTATTCGGGAGCGGGTAATAAAAGCTAGAGAAGTGCAGAATCAAAGGTATGGAGAAGAAATAAGTAATGCTATAGTTCCGAATGAGAAAATATTGGAATGTACCATTTTAACGGATGAACAAGAGAAAATGATGCGTAGCTGGGCGAGTAAATACAATTGGAGTACAAGAGTGCAAATGAAAATAAGAAGACTTGCACGTACGATTTCAGATCTGAACGGAGATGAAAATATCACCAATCAATCTATTTGGGAGGCAGTTACCATAAGACGTACGCAAAGCCTACATCAACCAAAAGGAATGGTGAAATAGTCATGGCTAGAAAATTACGTGTATGGTATCCTGGTGCGATGTATCACATTACAAGTCGTGGCAACCGAAGAGCAGCACTTTTCTATGATGAATCCGATAAACAATCCTATCTAAAAATTTTGGAAGAGGCTAGGTTTTATTATCCTTTTCACCTCCATGCGTATTGCCTTATGACTAACCATATTCATTTGCAACTAGAAACCGTTGACCATCATCCACAGCACATCATGAAAATGTTGAACTCTAGATACGCACTTTATTTCAATAAAAGGCATCGTCTTGTTGGACATGTCTTTCAAGGGCGATACGGTGCGGAATTATTTGAAACAGTAGATTATCAGTTAGAAGTTAGTAGGTATATTCATTTGAATCCGATAGAAGCAGAGATGGTAACTAAACCGAAAGATTATGTTTGGAGTAGTTATGGTGCTTATATTTCTGATTTAAAGAATCAGCATGTAACAACAGAGAAAATTTTAGGACATTTTAAAGTGCCGAGGAAGGAGAAGTATCGGAAGTTTGTAGAAGGAGATTAGGATTTTGAGGCAACCATAATTAATGCAGTTAAATAAATAATTTGGATAAGGTGGTGACACATTGCCAAGAATCAGCAACTTTAATGGAATCAAAATTGTCATGTATTATAATGATCATAATCCACCACATTTCCATGTAATATATAATGGAATATATACCAGTATTGAAATTTATACTGGAAATTATATGAAAGGTAATGAACCGTTACCAAAGCAAAAGGAAAAGGATGTTCTAGAATGGCTTGAGATAAATAAAGATGATATTATAAAAGTGTGGGATGATTGTATGGAAAATAGACAACCCAAAAAAATCCCCCCCTTATATATAGGAGGTGCCAATATGGTTTTAGTACATAAAGCAAAAATAGTACCTGGATTAAAAGGATGGCTATTAATTAATTTTGATGATAGAACAGCGAAATTAGTGAATATAAACCCAATAATGACTGGAGTTTTAGAAAAGTTAAAGGATCAAAGCTTTTTTGAAAAGGTATTTGTTGATGATGAATTAAGAACTGTTTCCTGGCCGGGTGAATTAGATCTTGATCCTGATAACTTGTATCAACATGGAATAGATGTTGATCAAGTTAGGAATCTAGTGCGTGCAGTTAAAAAAAATGATACATTTTCTAATTTTATCGATCAGGATATTGTATAAAGGGCTAATTTGTCAGACCCCACCTCGTAAGAAAAACTTGATACATACAATCTTGACACATAGTTATAGAATTAAGGGTGTATGATACTATTGTATTTAGAAAATCATTTAATGGTGGTGATTTTATGGGAAAAGTCCTATCTTCAAAGGACCTTATGAAATACATTTATGATATGGATAGCGAAAATTCAGTTTTTCAATTTTCTATACCAGGGAAAGGAAGATTCACTCTTGTTTTACAGGAGGAAGATGTACAATCAATAAAAGCTGATGTTGAGAAAAATCCGCAACTTGAGGAAATGTTCAAGGCAAGTGAGGAACAATACAAGAAAGGATTTGGGATTACAACTTCCGATCTTTTAAAATCATTTTCAAAAAAGATTTCATGTAATGAACTCCCGTAATATTATTTGGACTCCTATTGTAAGGGATAAGCTTCTTGAATTTAGAAGTGAAAGATTTACTTCAGAAGAAACCTTTGATTATATTTCCCAAATCATCCTAGAAACGGTGGATGTATTAGGGAATCCTGTTATCAGTAAAACCTATACGCAGGAATTTGGAAAATTTAAAGGAATAACTCGAATTGTCGTTAGGAAGTTTCCATTCTATTTTAAGCAAATGGATAATAATATTGTTATTATGGCGGTTTTGTTTCCAAGTGAAAATAAATAGTTTCTATAAATTTCTACCGTTCCCATTTAGATAGGGATCTTTTTTTATGCCCAAAAAGAATAGTTAAGGCCAATGTGTCAGATCCCCGCTGCTGGAACTAGTTGAATGTGCTAAAAGTGTTCCAGTATAGCCACAGCAATTTGCATCTAATCAGCAAATTACTGCACCATTATGTTGCGAATCCAAATACCCATCCATACATACTAATGTTCGTTCCATCTGCCTTTTTAATATATAAGGTGATACCTGAATTGGAAGGTTGTCTCCATTTTTAAAGAGAATGGTGGAAGAAGGTGTATTCGGATGAGTGTTGGGGTGATTCTCTATTCGACGCACGTGTTTGTAGGACAGCCAGATGCAGCCCTTATGGTTGGTTGCGTGGGTGGGGAAGAGATAGATATTTAGATGTGGATCAAGCGGAATAGGGACTTTCCGTTTGAATCCAGTATGATATTCGACAGCTTCTATTACCCCTTCGTATGTGATGAATCTATCTAAACACGCTTGTTTTATAAGTTGAATAGGTTTTTGTTTGATGTAACATTTTCGATTTGGTTCTATTGCAACGGTTTTGTAATCTGTATGGTTTGCGGCTATAAGTGCCATGGTACCTGAATGAATGGAATAACGTGGTAAGATCATAATCATTGGGGAAACACTCCTTATGTATGTAATGTTAGTGGGGGAGGTGGGGAAACCGTTGGAATCTATAGGTGGGCTGATGTGGAATTCGGCTACGTGATTTCGCTTCTATACTCAACTAATCTGGTTCCTCAGGGGGGATGCCGGTAAATGGCATGTGTGTATTCGTTAGTGCTCATCTTCCTCTATGTTGTTCAATTCGTTGTTAATTTCATCAAATATTCCATTAACATTTATTTGTAATAGGTTATATAATTTAAAAAGGGTATAAGCACTAGGCCCCGACCTACCATTCTCAATCTTAGTTAAATGTCCTTCACTAATCTTTGCTTCAAATTCAACATCATCCAGTGTTTTTGATAATTGTTCCCTTTTTATTCGTAGTTTATCACCTAATATTTGATCAAATGTTCGTTTCGTCACGATTAGAAATCCACCTTTTTAACTCAATTATCAAAGGATTTCGGTAATATTTTTACGTGCTATAGCACTTTGTGTTTTAGTTGGATTTTTGTTATGATATTAGGTTTGATATTATTCGGACAAACGTTTGTTTTCATTTTAATAGGCTTATTGGATTAGGCTTCATAGCTTTCTGGTGGTGAAGGTGAATCGGTAAAAAGTGCAAGGTTATGATTCATTTCATAATCTTGCACTTCTTTTCATGAGATAAATGGTAGATGATAAGTAGTTTTCAAACAAACGTTTGATCATTTTTGGTGGTCCATCGCTTTTCCGTTTGGACATCTGTATGGACGGAAAATGGACTGAAGGATGGACCGCTATCTGAACCATAAGGTGAACCGAAGTGCGGCCCCATTATATAAACAAAACGAAACATAAACGAAACATAATATTATTATTGCAAATGGGCGACCTTTTCCTGGCAGTGTTTTTACGGGGTTCTTTTTACTGTTCGACAAAATATGACAAAGAAAGTGCAAAAAAAGTGTAAAAACTGCCTAACTTCGAAAATATCGTAAAAAGACGTCTTTTTTGTTAAAAAACAGGGCGGAATTCAGTCGAAATGTGTCGAACTATGTCATTTATGCGAAGTTAGCGTCCTTTACAAATTTCATCGGGTTGATTATGCTAGATTCGACCTACAAAAGGGAGGATGTTGAATTGAAAGAAAATGATATGTTTGAAGAGATTTTTAAACAAAATGAGAAACGTATTTATTATCACATGCACAAGCTTGGCATACGAGATCCATTTGGTGATTTTTATTCGGAAGGGTTATATGCCATGTGGACTGCCTACCAAAAATATGAGCCAAATAAGGGCCCCCTCGCGACTTACTTCAATTACACCATTCGCAATCGCCTCATCGATCTTATCCGTAAGAAAACCAATGACGAACAGAACGAAGAAGACTATGTGGAAAAAGAAATCTTAACCTCCTATAACGGCAATAAACACAGTGCTTCTCAAATGCCGATTATGGACACAAGTGGAATTGAAGTGGAGGATGACGTTTTCTGGGAGCGTGTATTTTCCCAACTTACAGAAAAACAGCGAAAATGGGTGTA
The DNA here is from genome assembly GCF_001659985.1 of Oceanobacillus sp. Castelsardo. GTDB lineage: Bacteria > Bacillota > Bacilli > Bacillales > Amphibacillaceae > Oceanobacillus. Next base: position 234,961 of record NZ_LYCS01000005.1, on the reverse strand, counting down.
TTATTACATCATTCGTGATATGTCGCTAAAAGAAATAGCGGAGCAAGAAAATGCATCTGTGGAAGCGGTGAAGGACTGGGGGAAGCAGGCAAGGAAGAAATTGCGGGCTTATTTTAGCCGGGAAGAAAGCTGATGTCTGATTGCTTACTACTAGCGATATGATTTTCGTTATTATGAAGCGGGCTAGACTGGTTCTGTGGCCTAGGATGTGAATGAGATTCAAGCAGTCGGGCGAGTATAAGCAGGCTATGAACTCGCTCGTGATGGAAACTTAGGCATATGGGCTTATAGAGCCAGTCTATGAGCCTGAATGAGATGGAAGTTCATGCAAACGGGGTTATAGAGGCGTGCTATGAACCCGTTTGGTATGGAAACTTAGGCGTATGGGCTTATAGAGGCGCGCTATGAGCCCGAATGAGATGGAAATTCATGCAAACGGGTTTATAGAGGCGTGCTATGAACCCGAATGAGATGGAAACTTAGGCATAAGGGCATATAGAGCCAGTCAATGAGCCTGAATGAGATGGAAGTTCATGCAAACGGGGTTATAGAGGCGTGCTATGAACCTGTTTGAGATGGAAACTTAGGCGTATGGGCATATAGAGCCAGTCTATGAGCCTAAATGAGATGGAAGTTCATGCAAGCGGTCTTATAGAGGCGTGCTATGACCCCGTTTGAGATGGAAACTTAGGTAAACGGTCTTATAGAGGCGTGCTATGAGCCCGTTTGAGATGGAAGCTTAGGCGTATGGGCATATAGAGCCAGCCTATGAGCCTGAATGAGATGGAAATTAGAGAAAGTGGGAGTATAGAAAGGGAGAGCAGGATGAATTACATAAAAGAATTAAATGCTTTTTACGTATCAATGGAGTATAATCCACTATCCAATTCGGCGATTGCCTTGTGGCATGCGCTGATGCATATCAATAACAGGACAAGATGGCAGCGTGAATTTCGTGTAGCGGGAATGGTTTTAAGGCTTAAATCTGGTTTGAACGAGTCCGCTTTTAAGCGAGCGAGAACGGAGCTAAAAGAAAAAGGCTATATTATCTATGAACCTCTAGGGGGCAATCAAGCACCGGTTTATCAAATGATTAGTTTGATAGAGAACAGTGATGATGGGCAACAGGTGGATTCGGTTGTGGATAGAGCAGATGAATGTTTTGCTGAGGTGGAAATGGTTGGGGAAACCGGGGATGAGCAAGGGGGAGGTGTTAAGGCTAAGGAAACCGACGCAGTACGATTCTATAAGGAAAACTTTGGTGACAGCAGCCCATACATGGAGGGCGAATTGAAAGATCTCGTGGATGATGTAGGGGAAGCGTTAGTGATAGAAGCGATGAAACGTACATTGGAACAGGGAATTACGAGATGGAGTTATGTGCTAGGTGTCTTGCATATATGGGAAAAGAAAGGAATTCGGAGTGTGGATGCGGCAAGGGCAGCAGATGTGGAATTTCGAAATGGGAGACAACGGCAATACCATTATTTTCCTAGAGGGAAGCGTGAAATCATTCCGGATTGGTTTGAGGAACAAAAGGAAACGAGGAAGCGATTGGAGGAACCGAATAGGGGTGTGGTAGTAGATCCGGAAGAAGCAGAAGCTGTTCGATTGGAGATTAAGAGGCTGAGGGAGGAGATGGGGTATTCTTGAACATTTAGGGTCATCATTCATTTGTGACTATTCGCTTATTTTACATACCACATATTTCTATTATTCCATCATTACGTTAAAATAGTATAGTTGGGACAATTTATCAAAGAAACTCCTACTGAGGGAAGTTTCGTTACAGGAGGATGGGCTAAATGTTTAAAAAGATTGCTAGTGATGCATTAGGATTGAGTGATATTGGTAAAATTATTCGGCCAGACGATTTTGACAAGACCGAATCAGATGATTATGTATTACATGAAGAAGGAGAACAAATTCATTTTCTGATTAAATCGAAATCAGATGAATATTGTTTCACGAATCGTGCCTTAATTCACTTAGATGGGGAAAAGGCGACGAGCAGTAAGCGAAATATCTATCGCTATGATTACTACTGCTATCCCATTCAAAATGTCACCGTTGAAACGGCTGGTACGATTGATTTGGACCTTGAAATAAAATTTACGATTGGGGAACAAACCATTTCTGTTGATATTGAGAAAAAGGAAGGCGAGGCCATTGCTGATTTATATAAATCATTAGTGACGATTTCGCACATTCAAGATAGTGATGCACGTGTCAAAGCCTATGCGAAAGATAGTCTTGATTTATCGAAAACCTTATTCACTGACAATCGTTTCCAGGAAGGAACGATTGCTAATGAGTTTGAAAAGGCTACAAAGTTTGCTTTTGATTGGCTAAATACGACATACAATGATAATACACGAAAAGATTTTGGCGATATCTTTAATAAGTATATTCAAAATTAAGAAGGGAACTTGCAAATGATTTGTGCGTGAATTAAGCGCCTATTTCTTTCGGAAGAGTATACAAGATAACAAGAAAACCACCCCGCGCCGTAGGAAGCAAAAGGGTGGCCTACAATAGAAATAAACAACTTTGACAACCACCACCCTGACGGCAGAGGTTGCAGGGAGAAGCGCTCGAACGCTTCACTCTTTATTATATTCATATTATACAGGAAATAACCCTTGAAATAAAGAAGCAGAGCGCGGAATTCTAGGATCCCCACTGCGATAATGAACTAAAGTACACAAAGAAGAATTGAGTAATTTGATAGCTTTGTCAAAATATGTCGAAGGATAGTAGATTATAATATAGTAAGAATATGATAAAATAAAGTAGCAACTGAATATTGTGAGGGTGGTTTGGTTGTCGCTCTTCTTTCCTTTATTGGGAAGGAGGTGATAATCATGGAAATATTTCTTGAATTTCTACGAGAAGTTCTGAAAGGATTTGTGCGTGAAGGAAGCGCCCATTTCTTTCGGAAAAATATACTAGAAAACAAGAAAACCACCCTACGCCGTCACAAGCAAAGGGGTGGTTTTCAAGACAAGAGTTAAATATTATTGACAACCACCACCCTGACGGTAGAGGTTGTAGGGAGAAGCGCTCAAACGCTTCTCTTTTTATTATATTCTTATTATACATGAAATAAACCTTGAAATAAAGAAGCAGAGCGTGGAATTCTAGGATCCCCACTGCGATAATGAACTAAAGTGCACAAAGGAGAATTGGGTTATCTGATGGTTATGTCATAAGATGTCGAATATTAGTAGATTATAATATAGTAAGGATATGGTGAAATAGAGTAGCAACTGAATATTGTGAGGGTGGTTTGGTTGTCGCTCTTCTTTCCTTTATTGGGAAGGAGGTGATAATCATGGAAACATTTCTTGAATTCATTCGTGAAATTTGAAAGGGTATTGTGCGGGAAATTGTTGCACATATCTTTCGAAAAAACGTACTAGATAACAAGAAAACCACCCCGCGCCGTAGCAAGCAAAAGGGTGGTTCACGCAAAAAATAGACAACCACCACCCTGACGGTAGAGGTTGCATCGAGAAGTGTTAGCGCACTTCTCTTTTTATTTTATTATAATTCTATTTATATTATACATGATTTAAAAACACATTTTCAAGGCCAACGTGTCATCCCCTCACTACGCTAGTCATTTCATTTTCTCCGGCAATGCATGTATTGATTCAATCAGCTGATTTAGTTTCCCCTCGACACGGTGTAAAAGGTAAAATGTGACCGCAACAGGGAAACCTACATCTGTGATGAATGCTATCCAAGCTTCCATGGAAAACCCCCCAATCTTTGTTTAGTTTAGAAATTAAAGTGCACGCTCCATGTTTTTTTGCAAAAATAGACCAGCGATCGACATCCGCTGGTCTATTTTCTTAAGTTTAGATTTCCATATCAATTTCTTCCACAGTGTTTTCCACAATTCGAGCGCTGTGCTTTTCTATAAGATCCCCACCAGTTGATGTAAAAGCATTTTCGTTGATGATAGTATCCATTGCAGCGCTGACTGCTGATGGGTTAACTGGTTCGATTGGGTTTTCTAACGAATACGTGACGATTTTTCCATCTTCGTTTGTGAATTTGAGTTCTAGTTTTCTCAAGTGTAGCCCTCCTTTCTTTAATTTTTGTTAGTGAGTTACCCCGCTGTAACGTCAGCTGTGTCTCTGCGAACGATGTTGTATAATGGGCGGTCTTGTAAACCAGCAAAAGCATGTGCTACCGCATAAAGTTGATCTGCTGTTGCAGCAAGTTTCACGTTGTTGAAACTTTTGGTTTTATATACTGGCATACCAGTCTTTAAATCATTCCCATCATTCAAAACAAGTTGTAACGTAGACTTGGTCAATTCGAATGCTGCCATTTGTTTCTCACCTCCTTTCACTTATACAATCGAAAGGAATGGAGGAGAGGGGGGATTGGAAAGGAAATTTTACAGGTAAGAAAAGATGAGGATTGGTAAATCGGAGAGCCTGGGGGACGAGAGCCTGGGGGACGGGTTCCTCGTCCCACGATATCAGCACATGTGGGAATTATATCGGTATACATGCCCGGGATATCAGCACGTGGGGAAATTATATCGGTATCCACGCTCGGGATATCGGCACGCGTGGGAATTATATCGGTATCCACGCTCGGGATATCGGTATATGCGAGTATTATATCGTTATTCATACTCGAGATATCAGCACGTGGGGAAATTATATCGGTATTCATACTCAAGATATCAGCACAGCGAGTATTATATCGATATCCACACTCGGGATATCAGCACACGCGAGTATTATATCGGTATTCACGCCCAGGATATCAGCACACGCGAGTGTTATATCAGTATCCACGCTGGGGATATCAGCACATGCGAGTGTTATATCAGTATCCACGCTGGGGATATCAGCACATGGGGAAATTATATCGGTATCCACACTCGAGATATCAGCACACGCGAGCAAGATATAGGTATTCGGGAGAGCTGTAGGAACAGGTTTCTCGTCCAAAATGATTTGTAAAAACGTAAGCAATTCCTTATTTTATTTGATTTCTTATTGTTTTATTTTAATTAGAATTGTGGCCTGAAATATTCACCTTAAATAATCGGCACAGATACCTCTACCCTCAGGGTGGTGGTTGTCAATACTATTTAATTCTTGTCTTGAGAACCACCCTTTAGCTTGCAACGGCATCGGGTGGTTTTCTTGTTTTCTAATATGTTCTCCGAAAGAAAAAAACACTTGATTCTCGCGCAATCCTTTTCAAAACTTTTTTTCAAGAATTATTTCCACGATTGACCTTTCGGGAAACTGGTGTTTTTTTACGGAAGAAAATTGGGACAAGGGACCTGTCCCTGTGGCTCTCTAATAATTTAAAAATTACTACTATTTTCTATACACTTGAAAGTCAAAATAAAAAGCCGATATAAAACAGGAATTAAATACTGGTTCTTTTAACCTGATTGGTAATGAAGGAAACGGTTCACAAAGGGCTTGTATTATCATTTTACCCAATTACGATATATACGGATGAGGATTGTCGTATTAAAAGAAGGAGTTTATATAGTGAGTATAACGATTAATGAAAAGAGTAAAGCCATTACAGACTTATTGAATGGAACATATGAGGCTTTAGGGTCGGTCATACCGATTAATTATCAAATAAGTAAACCTCAGTTATTAGGCAAGAACTTGGAGTTGCAGTTTGGAGTATTGATTGGAGTCACAGGAGATGTAAAGGGGAGTTTAATTTTAACTGGTGATCCAGGTGTTTTTAGTTCGATTGGAGAAGCGATGTTTGGTATGCCATTAGAAGGAGAAATGCTTACCTCCTTTAGTGGTGAATTAGGCAATATGCTTGCAGGCAGAATATCCACCATCATATTAGAGAATGGCATTCAAACCGATATAACGGCTCCAACCATTTTGCAGGGAAATACTACCTTATCAGGCTATGAAAAAGCTATTCATATGACTGCTGAATTCGATCATATTGGTGGAATGGATATCTATTTGCTGCTTAATTGAAAGAAGGATTGGGTAACGTTTTATAAGAATACTGAAAAATAGATACAAAAATCACAAAAGAGAGGTGTTCACATCATGAAATTTAAATCACTTAAAATTAATTCATCCATTAAAGCAAAATTAATTTGGATATCGATTCTTCTATTGATTGTACCTATGTTGATTATCGGAATGGTTAGCTATCAATATAGTAAATCTAGTTTGGATGAGATTGGTAAAACGAATTTGAAAAACAGTGTGGAATTTACCCTGGAGATCATGGAATCCTATCAAGCAGAGGTCGAAAAAGGGAATATGCCTCTGGAAGAAGCACAAGAAAATGTAAGGGAAATCGTTTTAGGCGAAAAGGATGCAGATGGTACACGTCCCATTAACCCAAATATTGATCTTGGTAAAAATGGATACATATTTGCTAATACTAGTGATGGGCTTTCTGTTGTTAATCCGAGTAACGAAGGCGATAATTCCTGGGATCTTGTAGATTCAAAGGGTAATAAGTTTGTGCAGGAGTATATTGACAAGGGGATGAATGGTGGAGGATATACATTCTATGAATATCCACTTCCTCATGATGAAAACCAAATAGAGGAAAAGGCTGTTTACTCTGCTTACTTTCCAGAATGGAACTGGGTAGTTAGTGCAGGTACGTATATGATGGAATTTAATGCACCAGCCCATAAGTTATTAAACCTAGTCTTCCTTGTAGCTGGAATTACCTTAATTGTCGGTATATTAGTAGTTTGGGTATTTGCTAACCGTATTTCTAAGCCAATTAAAAAGGTAACCGGACATATGGAACATCTAGCTGATGGTGATTTAACCCAAAATGACATTCAGATCCAATCCAAAGATGAAACGGGTCAACTTGGGGATGCATTAAATCTTCTACAAGGTAATTTGAAAAAAATCATCTTGAATGTTTCCAATACTTCAGAGACGCTTAACAGTCAAAGTGAAGAATTAACGCAATCCGCAAATGAAGTTAAATCAGGATCCGAACAAGTGGCATCCACCATGCAGGAATTAGCAGCTGCTTCCGAAAGACAGGCTAATAGTACAACTGATTTAGCATCTGTTATGAGTTCATTTGCCACAAAGGTACAAGAAGCAAATGAAAATGGGGAACGTATAGGCGATAATTCGGAGATGGTCTTAAGCATGACAAAAGATGGTTCCGCTTTGATGGAAAAATCTGTTCAACAAATGAAAAAAATCGACCAAATCGTACTTAACTCTGTACAAAAGGTACAAGGTTTGGATAAACACTCACAAAAAATTTCTAATTTAGTAACGGTTATTCAAAATGTTGCTGACCAAACGAACCTTCTTTCCCTAAATGCTGCAATTGAAGCTGCAAGAGCCGGTGAACATGGGAAAGGATTTGCAGTTGTAGCTGATGAGGTTAGAAAACTAGCCGAACAAGTATCAGATTCAGTAACCGATATAACCGACATTGTAACCAATATCCAAAATGAAACGAACCTAGTAACGGAATCATTAGAAGGTGGATATAAAGAGGTGCAATTAGGAACGGAACAAATAGAAACAACCGGGGAGACTTTTGGCAATATTAGTGAAGCTGTAACAGAAATGGTAAATAGCATTACCGTTATATCAGAAAACTTATCTGAAATGGCCGCTAGTGCACAGGAGATGAATGGATCCATTGAAGAAATTGCAGCCATATCTGAAGAATCTGCTGCAGGAATTGAAGAAACTTCCGCATCTTCTGAGCAGTCAAGCAGCATTATGGAAGAGGTAGCTGCAAGTTCAGAACAACTTGCAAAATTAGCGGAAGAATTAAACGGGTTAGTTAGAGTTTTTAAATTGCAGTAAAAGAATTTGGATGACTCTTTGAATGGATTTGTATACTATTTACTGGTTAGGAATTCAAAAGAATCATGCAATGACTTATGATAATTGATTTACTTCCAAATGCGTATCTTACTTTTAAAAGTAGGGTACGCATTTTTAGTAGTAAGTATAAAATCTTTCCCGTCTGGGGCTCCGATTACTCGCCCCACCGTAAAGATCTGCATAAGTGGAACAATCGGGCTAGTAGAAGCGTGCTATGAACCTAAATGGGTTAGAAATTCATGCAATTGGGCGAATAGGGGCAGTCTATGGGCCCGAATGAGATGGAAATTCATGTAACTGGGCGCATAGGAGCGAGCTATGAACCCGTACGAGATGGAAATTCATGTAAACGGGCGAATAGAGCCAGTCTATGAACCTGTACGAGATGGAAATTCATGCAAATGGGCGAATAGAAGCGTGCTATGACCCCGAATGAGATGGAAATTCATGCAAATGGGCGAATAGAGGCGTGCTATGAACCCGTACTAGATGGAAATTCATGTAAACGGGCGAATAGAGCCAGTCTATGAACCCGAATGGGATGGAAATTTATGCAAATGGGCGAATAGAAGCGTGCTATGATCCCGAATGAGATGGAAGTTCATGTAATTGGGAGCATAGGGGCAGTCTATGAACCCGAATGAGATGGAAATTCATGCAAATGGGAGCATACGGGCATTCTATGGGCCTGAGTGGGATGGAAACTTTTGCAACCGGGAGCATAGAACTAGGCTATGAGGTTAGTGGTAGTGGTTTTACAGGCGCGAAATATGTAGAAGTTCTTGCCAGCCTTTGGGTATACGACTCCGGACTTGGATGCGAAACATTCCATAGTCAATCAAGGTGAAGTGTTTACAGTCGTAGATACGCTCGCTGTAAGTGGATTTACTATGTATAGGATTAAGTTTGGTTTGGTTATTGCTGGTAATACAAGTTATGTGCGGGGGGTGTGTAGTGGGTAAGGAGTAAGGAGCTGAGGGATGGTTAATGTCTTGCTTGGATAATTTAAGGCTCTAAAATAATAAGACGCTTTTTTCGCTGTTGGTAATATATTAAAACTGCATTTTAAAAGTTGAAATGTACGTTTTATTTAATTGAACGTATTTAATTGTTTTTTTCCCCGGGATGAGATTCATAAATAAGGTGCTTAAGCACTGTGTATTTAATAATTATCTGAATTTACAGTCATATATCTATTGACACTTTTACCTCTTATAAGGTATATTGTAGGTAACAGAACCCACCACGCCTCTCACAGAAGCGGACCACGGTGGGTCTTTTTATTTCTAGGGGGATATGTAGGGATGGACAAGGATAGGCATATTAAAATGCCGACTACATTTACTGAACAGGTAGAATTATTAAGAAAGCGAAATCTGGAAATTCAAAACCCTAATCTTGCTAAGGAAACTTTGAAACGGATTAACTATTATAGACTCTCGGCATATATGCTAACTCTTAAAAAAGATAATAATTTTTTTGAAGGTACAACATTTAATCAGTTAATATCTATTTATGAAGTAGATAAAAAATTAAGACACTTATTAATGGAAGTGCTTAGAAAATATCGAAATTGCGTTTAGAACTCACATTACTTATCTAATTGCTCATAAATATGGCACCCTTGGTTATAGAAATAAAGAGAACTTTTTAGATGAAACATGGCATTCTGAGTTTATAAACGAACTTGAAAAGACATTCACTATCCGAAGAAAGGTGAATTATTCATTGAGCACCATTATCAAAATTACTCGGGGAAGTTCCCGGTTTGGGTTGCGATAGAAGTTACTTCATTCGGAATGCTTTCTAAGTTATATAAGAACCTAAAGGAAGAAGATAAAAAAGAAATCGCCAAAACATATTACGATATCCCATATACATATGTAGAGAGCTGGTTACGGACTCTGTCAAATGTTAGGAATATATGTGCCCACTTTGGAAGGATTTATAATAAGAATCTTAATTTTAAGCCGATGTTATTTAGAAATGAAAGAAAAATGATTAACAATCAAAAAGTTTTTGCTGCGATTTATGTTGCTAAAAGATTGCTAACTAAACAAGATGGAGATCGATTTCAAATGTCATTTGAAGCTTTAATTGATGAGTATGAAGAACATATCGATATAAGTTGTTTAGGTCTAAAAGAAAACTGGAAAGATCTCTTATATAGCCAGAAGTGATTTTAAAAAAAATAAAGAGCCGGGGGGACCTGTCCCTGTGGCTCTTGGAATCTATCCCCCTTGGCTCACATTCCATTTAAAATTAATTATCCTTCGAACTTAATTTTTCATTAATTTCTTTAATTGTTTCATGCATTTTAAAGAATAAAATTAATAATTCACAATAAATCCGCGTGAAGATTGGTCCTAATACGATAGTTAATAACCCCATGAATATTTGGTATCCGCCACCGTAGTAAGAATTAAATCCAGCTATAATTTGAATAAGTCCCAGAATGATGGAGAATCCTACCCCAATCCAAAAAAGCACCTTAATGATGGTTGGTGTAATCATCTTATTAAAACTAATAAAATTGTTCAATTCATTCACCTCCTCATTTCATTAAAAACACTCGATACTATTCCTATTTAATTATGGGAAGTATTAGAACGAATTTTAAATTCATTTATTTTTCCAAATCGTGAGGTTCTACCATAAAAATTAAAGCTTAAGAATGAAGCTCCCTAGGGTTAGACTCTTAGGGGGACGGGTTTTCCTCGTCCCACGATATCAGCACGCGAGGGGATTATATCGGTATTCATGCTCGGGGTATCAGCACATGTGGGTTTATATCGGTATTTAGGCTCTGATATCGGCACTCGTGAGAAGTATTATATTAAATTTAACAGTTTAAAAGTTTTTTCCAACTAAAAATTTAATTTATACATCAGTCTTATGCGTGTAAAATAATCGTAAATATGTTTGTAAATATGATTTAAATATACTTAGGAAAGTACGGTTTAATGTCCTAATCATTTGGTATCACTTCACTCTTCAAATTTTTGTCAAACATGTATTAAAGGCTAACTATGTTCTGGTAGGGTTGGTAGCAATTTTCATAATAAATAATTAATTCACAAAATTGTATTGATTTCTTATTCTGAATAATATAAAATAAAAATACAGAAAATTTCCATTGTTTTTCTGAAAAACTGGAGGAGAATTTATGAAAGTTACATTAAAAGATATTGCCGAAAGGGTTAATGTTTCTGTATCAACAGTATCTAGAGTACTGAATAATACTCCAACATCAATTGATGAGGAAATTCGAAATGATATTTTTAATATTTCTAGAGAACTAGGATATAAAAAACATATGAAACATATGGAAAAAAACAGAAATATTTCTGAAATGCAAGTTGGTCTTATATTAAATAACTCAAAGAATAAATATAAGGATCCATATTTTTCAGAAATTATCTATGGTATTGAACAGGAATTGATGAATCAGGGATTAAATATAAGATTCACATTGGATGAGCAGGAATTGGAGGGAAGTATGTTGCCCTCTAAATTCGCTGGAGATGACACTGCAATTATTGTTGTTGGTCCAATTAATAATTCTTCTCTTCAAGCCTTGAAAGAACAGGTTTCAGTAATCATTTCTGTTGGAGGCATTCCTTCTATATCAATTGACTATGTCACCATTGATTTTATAGAAAGTGCGATGATGGCAGTTAATCATCTCTTAAACCTTGGTCATCGGAACATTGCTTTTATTGGTGGGAATGAACTATCTGAAGGAGTTATTACCGGGGAATCTCGGTATCAAGGATATGAACAAGCCCTTAGAAACTCTAATATTCCTTTAAAAAGGGAATGGATTAAGAATGGTAGTTTTACGGTAAATGGTGGTTATCAGGCTATGAAGGAAATCTTGTCATTCGGTCACCTTCCTACTGCAATATTCATTGCTAGTGATAGGATGAGCTATGGTGCCTATAAAGCAATACAGGAAAAAGGATTAACCATTCCTAAAGACATATCTATTATTTCCTTTGATGATTTAGAAATGTCACCATTTTTAAATCCACCTTTAACTACTGTTCGTGTACATAAAGAGGAATTGGGGAGAATTTCCGTTAAATTACTTTCACAACGAATTATGAGTGAAATCACACTGCCTTTAACGACATATTTGCCAACCGAATTAATTGTCCGCAAAAGTTGCGGTAACAATAAAAATAATAAATAAAGGGAGGGAAAACTTGATAGTAATATCAATTAACCTAGCATAGTCACTTAGAGGAGGCATTACTTTGGAAGCGTCTAAAAAAGGGGGAATTAAAATGAAGGTGTTTAATAAAGCTGGTTTTATTCTTTTTGTATCCCTTATGATGGGATTATTTTTAGCAGGGTGTGCAGGGGCGTCTGACGGTAGTGGTGTAGAATCAAATTCTGCAGGAGATAGTGATAAAGAAACAGTGGAGTTTGTATACTGGGCTGCTGCCGGTGGTGAGGAAGAGGCATTTTTAGACATGATTGAAGATTTTGAGGAAAAGAATCCGGATATTGACATTAAAGCCAACCAAGTACCACCTCCATCATCAGGAGACTATTATACTAAAATACAAACAAGAATTGCCGCTGATGATTCACCAGATGTATTCAGAATACAATACCAAAAGTTTGGAGAATTTGCTAGTGAAGGTGCTTTACTAGATGTTACGGATTTATTTGAATCAGAAAAGGAAAACTACAATCCTAGCTTATTAACTGCGGTTACCTCTGAAAGTAAAATCTATGGTCTACCACATCACACTGATACATTAGCTGTATTCTATAATAAAACTTATTTAGATGAACTAGGTATCGAGGCTCCAAGTATACCTGAAGAAGCATGGACATGGGAGGAGTTTATTGATGTAGCATCAAAAATTGAGGATGCTGGACTAGCTGATAGTGGAATTGCAGTAAACTGGTCAGAGACTTCTGCTTATCGTGCGCTACCATTTTTCTTCCAAAACGGAGCAACCATACTAAATGAAGACTCAACACAAGGAAATGTAGATACGCCAGAGGCTATTGAATCATTTACATTTCTACAGGATATGTTTAAAAACCATATGACCCAAGGTAATAGTATGAAGGGTTCAGATGATTTTAATATGTTATTTTCTTCTGGAAATGTTGGACTCTTAATATCAGGAAACTGGATGATACCTAAATACGAATCTGATATGAAGGATTTTGAATGGGGCGTTACATACATGCCAATTAAGGAGTCAGCAGCATCTGACTTAGGAGGTAATGGTATGGCGATTCCAGCTGCTTCTAAACATAGTGAAGCTGCTAAGAAGTTTTTATCTTACATGGGTGAACCGGAAGTAATGAAGGCGTTTGTAGAGAAAGGTTTATTCCTACCCGCTCGTACTGATATTACTGAACCATTCAACTATGCAATTGAGGATCAAGAAATGCTTAACCTGTTTATCGAACAATCACAGACAGTACCTGAGGAATTAGCTGAAACGGTAACAACTAACAACTTTTCTAAGATAAATCAAGCTTTAGGAGATACGTTAGAGGAATTATTTATTTCGAATACGACACCTGAAAATGCCGCTAACAGTTTCAATGAAAGGATAAACTCTATTCTTGAAGAAAACTAAAAGGGGTTAGAGCTATGTATTTAATAAAAAATTGGTATAAAAAGAACTCAATAGCAATTGCCCCATATATATTTATTGCACCAAACGTCATATTATTTTTAGTATTTATGATTATTCCAATCATTTTCACCATTTACATCAGTTTCCATGATTGGGGTATTCTTGGGGCACCGGAGTTCACTGGATTTCAAAACTTTGTAAAACTTTTTTCTGATAAGGTATTCTGGATATCGCTTGGCAATACCGTATATTACACAGCTGCCACTGTTCCTCTGAGTGCTGCATTCGGTTTATTAGGGGCTATCTTGCTTAACCGCAAGATTCCTCTACGCCCAATATTTAGAACGATCTTCTTTGCGCCCGTTGTTGTCTCTATGACAGCGGCAGGACTAATTTGGACATGGATGTTTAATCCGCACTATGGACTATTTAATGAAGTACTATCTATCTTTGGTATTGAATCAGTAGACTGGTTAACTTCAACTACTTGGGCAATGCCAGCAATTATCATTACAACATTGTGGCTAAGAATTGGATATTGTTTAGTAATTTATTTAGCTGGACTCCAAGCTGTACCAGATAGTCTTTATGAGGCAGCAGATATTGACGGGGCTAATGATTGGCAGAAGTTCTGGAGAATTACATTACCCATGATCAAACCAACAACTGTCTTTATCGTAGTGATGGAGGTTATTCATGGCTTCATGGTCTTTGACCTAATCTATACAATGACGAATGGTGGTCCAGGAACCTCTACAACAGTCATCGTTCAATATATTTACCAAAAAGCATTTGTTGAAGGTGACATGGGCTATGCCTCAGCTATTGGTACCGTCTTCTTCTTAATTATTATGGTATTAACTGCTATACAGCTTAGGATAGGGAGGGATGATTCATGAGGTCAACGGCGACTACTATTTCCCATGAAGAACATCCAGAAACGAACCTACAAAATAACTTTCAACCAAAAACAAACATGAAGCCTAGTAGAAGGAAACGGACATTTTCTGCTAAAAAGACTATTGCATTTATCGCCCTATGTTTTATGTCTCTATTATTTATCATGCCTTTCTTTTGGATGTTATCTACATCTTTAAAATCTCCTGAAGAGGTTAGCTCGAAAGATGTTAGCCTTTTCCCAAAAGAGTTGAGATGGAGTAATTTTGTGGAGGCACTTGATGCAGCACCTTTCCTGGGCTATATTGGCAATTCTTTAATAGTTAGTATTTTAGCTGTAGTACTTACTGTGTTTATAAATTGCCTAGCTGGTTACGCCTTTGCAAAATATAACTTCAAGGGGAAAAATTTTTTATTTCTGATGGTACTTAGTACATTGATGATTCCAGTTCAAATAACAATGATACCTAATTTCTTTATTTTAAAAGAACTAGATTGGATTAATAGTTATGCTGGTTTAATTGTTCCTAGAGCTGCAGAGGCATTTGGCTTGTTTTTGGCAAGACAATACATTTTAAATGTACCTAACTCATTAATTGAGGCTGCAAGAATTGATGGGGCAAGTGAATTTAAAATTTTCCTAAAAGTAATCTTACCAAACATTAAGCCGTTAATTGCAGTACTCGTTATTTTTACATTTATGTGGAGATGGAATGAATTAGCATGGCCACTTATTGTTGTCTCCGAAAAAAGTATGTACACAGTTCAATTAGGCCTAGCTATGGTAAAAGGAGAACATTACATTGAGTGGACCCAAATAATGCCGCTTACTTTATTATCTGTTATTCCTATTTTACTTGTATTTTTGTTTTTCCAACGTTATTTTATTCAGGGCTTTGTTGGTTCTGGAATGAAGGAATAAATTTAATTTGAGGAGAGATATATGATGACAAAAGTCACTATTATAGGTGCAGGAAGTGTTGTATTTGCAAAAAGATTGATTTCTGATATTATTTCTTATCCAGAGTTATCAGATACCACTTTTTCGTTAACAGATATCAATGAAGATAGACTAAATACAGCAGAAAAAATGGCTAGTAATTTAATCAGAGGGAAAAAAGCCCGAGTATTCGCTACCACGGATAGAAAACAAGCACTTAAAGATGCAGACTTTGTATTGAATTTAATTCAAGTAGGAATGCATGAAGCAACCGTAACTGACTTTGAAATCCCTAAAAAATATGGACTTAACCAGACAATTGCTGATACTCTAGGTGTGGGTGGTGTATTTCGCTCACTTCGTACCATTCCAGTACTGCTTGATATATGCAAAGACATGGAAGAAGTTTGTCCAGATGCATATCTATTAAACTATACAAATCCAATGGCCATGTTAATGCATGCAGTTTCTAAAGCGACATCTATTAAATCTGTTGGTCTATGTCATAGTGTACAAAATACTGCTGATGATCTTGCATCCTACTTGAATATTTCAGTCGATGAATTAGATTATAAGGTTGCTGGAATTAATCATATGGCATGGTTTCTAGAATTAAAACGTAATGGTGAGGATTTATATCCGAAACTTTTTGAAGCGATGGAGAAAAAGGAAATCTTTAGTAAAGATAAAGTACGTTTTGAAATGATGAGAAGGTTGAATTATTTTGTTACAGAATCAAGTGAGCATATGTCTGAATACACGCCATATTTTATTAAAAGAGACGAACTTGTTCAACAGTTTGATATTCCGATTGATGAATATATTCACAGAAGTGAAAAGAATCTAGAAAAGTTTAAGCAAACCAAGATTAAAGTGGAAAATGGAGAAACAATTGAGGTAGAGAAAAGTCACGAATATGGTGCACCAATCATCCATTCAATCGTAACAGGTACAGATCGTGTTATTTGGGGGAATGTAGCAAATACAGGTTTGATTACAAACTTACCAAATGATGCATGTGTCGAGGTTCCATGCTTAGTTAATAAAGGAGGAATTCAACCTTGTTATGTTGGTAAATTACCTCCACAATTAGCCGCGATAAATATGACAAATATCAATGTACAACAACTAACCGTTGAAGCTGTTTTAACTAAAAATATTGATTATGTTTATCAGGCTGTAATGATGGACCCACACACTGCTTCTGTTCTCTCACTTGAGGAAATATGGGATATGACAAAAGAGTTAATTGATGCACATGGAAATTTACTACCAGAATTCACTTCTGGGAGAAACCTGCACTATAATAGCCCAGTTGTTAATCATTAATTTAAGGTTATAGGTCTATGGGTTTTGCCAGCGTCAGCGTTCACTGTCTTAAAGAGTTAAAGCGGACATGAAAAAGCAGCGCCATACCGTTCTAAATTTAGAACCAGTAAAAAAGGATCAAACAAAGGAAACAAAATTTAACGAACGACAATTATCTGAGTTGTTAATCAAGGTGCAGCATTTTGCATAAAATCAGCAAAGTACTGCACTATTTTTTTTGTAAATCCAATCTCCATCCATACATACATTCCAAAGTTCGTTCCATCTGCTATTTCAGTACATAAGGCTATATATGGAAATGGATTTCAGGGTCAGCCCCTACTAAGCTGAGACAATACAACACTATTTGAAAGTGCATAATACTGCTGGGATAGATTCCCACCACGTTAATGTTTTTTAGATGCCGAAGTAGATTATTTGATGGTTTTTTCGAAGATTAGTAGATCATAGTATTGTAAAAATATGGTAAATTGAATATTATGAAGGTGGTTGGTTATCGCTCTTCTTTCCATTTGAGGAAAGGAGGCGATATGAAAACATTACTTGAAATCATTCGTGAAATTTGGAAGGGTATTGTGCGGGAAATTGCTGCACACCTCTTTCGAAAAACGTATTAGATAACAAGAAAACCACCCGCACTGTAGAAAGCATAAGGGTGGTTCACGAAAGAAATAAAGCTATAAGACAACCACCACCCTGACGGTAGAGGTTGCATCGGGAGAAGTGTTAGACGCACTTCTCTTTTTATCTATATCCATATACACAAAATCATTACAATTTCTAGATTTAAGGCCAATATCAGAAACACGTGGAATTGATGCGGGCTCTACGTTATATTAATGCGCTAAAGTACGTAAATGATGAAGAAAATCAGTTTTTTCAGTCAGATTCCCACTCTGTTTTGATTAGCATTATCTTCATCCCAATTAATAGGATAAACAATCTTCTTCATACATATAAAGAAGTAAGGAGGTTGATTACATGGTCTGCCCCCGAGCTGCGATAATTACTTCAATCATCGTTGGGTCTATTTCAAATGTATTCCCGGAACAAAGAAGTTTCCCTTTAAGTCTAGCCTATTTAGCAATCTTAAAATGCGATTTTAATCCTACCGTTCTATCATAGGTTCCAATTGATAGAAACATCCTTGATTTATTTTTTAATTAAAGGTAAAGACTGTACTCCATTGACATCAAAAGAAAGAGTAATAAATTGCCATTCCTTTTTAGTTTGGAACACTCCGTTATTTCCAAATAAAACTAAAATCTCTACAGTTTTACCCCACAAAATTAGGACGGTACACCAATTCTTAATCCATAATATATTTAAGTAGTTTTTGATTCTCCTGATTCTCTTATTAACACTTTCCCTATTATTACTACTAGCAATCCTGCAGCTAATCCATAAATAATGGCATTCAGTGAAGTAATTCCTTCAACCATTAAATTGATGACTACTACAAGTGAGCTAACTAGCATTGAAGTTAGGACAACTTTCTTTGGAATAGATCTGAAAAATAACGCGATGATAATTGGTATAAATAGAGTTCCAGAAAGTAGAGCATATGCAAGGTCCAAAGCCATAACGATATTTTGTAGCTTTGCAGCAATAATGATTCCTGTTAGTCCAACTATTAATATCATCAGTCTTGTTAACTTGATTTTACTTTTTTCGTTAGTAATTTTTTTCAAAGGTATAATAATATCGTTAACAAACACGGTTGAAGCAGCCATCATAGTACCTGATGCAGTGGACATTGCTGCAGAGATAGCCGCTGCTATAGTTAGACCGATTAATCCAGTTGGTAGAATATTGATGATTAGGGCTGGTAAAGCCTGTTGTGGATCACTAAGATTAGGTAAAATAACGCTAGCTATCGTCCCTATTAGTGCTCCGGCTATTCCATAAATGACACAGTAGATTCCTGCCACTATAGTCCCTTTTCTGATAACGGACTTACTTCTACCGGTAAAAGCTCTTTGCCATACATCTTGTCCAATCATCATACCGAAGAAGTATAACAAGAAATATGAAAAAACCGTATTCCACCCCATATTTGAGAGGCTAAGAAATCCTTCGTTTACTCTAGAAGTAAGTCCTTCCAAGCCACCTACTTGAAAAAAACTAACAGGTAATAATATTAGTATAAGACCAATTGTCATTACCCAAAATTGCATAACGTCCGTCATTGTTACCGCCCACATACCACCTAGTAATGTGTAAATGACTACAACAATACCACCTACAACAATGGAAAAGAAAAGCGTCCAATCAAAAATAGTAGAAAACAATACTCCAACTGCTATGGTTGAAGTTACCATAACCATAATATTATAAACGACCATTACAATAGCACTATAGAACCGGCTACTTATCCCAAATTTATTTGCTAATAACTCACTTACACTAAATACCTTTAATTCACTTAGTCTATTTGCAAAAAATAATCCTAAGCCCACAATTCCAAGTCCGATCATCATAACCATCCACATACCTGATATACCAAATTGGTAACCTAATGCAGTGCCCCCAAAGGTTGAAGCACCGCCAAGTACTACCGCTGCCATTGCTGGTATAAATGAACCATAGCCAAGTCTTCTTCCTGCAACCACAAAATCAGCATGGTTCTTAATCTTCCTTGAACTAATAAAACCAATGGATATAAGTACAGCAAAGTAAAAAATGACAATGAAGAAATCAAAACCTGTCAAAGTATACCGCCCCTTTATACAATTAGTGGATAGCGCTTACAACTGGTTCGCATTCATTTTCTTTTGACGCGCAATTAAAGAAATGAATTCGTAAACGATACTTGCTCCCAAATGGGAAGTGATTTCTGCATGGTCAAGAGCTGGCAATACTTCAACTAAGTCAAAACCAACATAATTTAAATTCGGTAAATTCCTAACAAAATTTAGACCTTCATAACTAGTTAATCCACCAGGTTCTGGTGTACCAGTACCAGGTGCATATGCAGGATCAAAGAAATCGATATCGAAAGTTAAAAATACATGAGTGTCCTTCACTCTATTTTGAATTCGTTCAGAAAGTTTTTTAGCGGATAATGATTTAACATCATCCGTTGTAAGTACATCAAATCCTATATTCTTTGCTTCATCTAAATCATTAGGATCATAGACCGTTCCCCTTAAACCTATTTGTATCGATGTATTAGGATTAATTATTTCCTCTTCGGCTGCTCTTCGAAACGGTGTTCCATGGGTATATTTCTTTCCCCAGTAGTTATCCCAGGTGTCACCATGTGCATCAAAATGTACAAGGCTTAATGGACCATAAACTTGCGCCAAACCTCGTAATTCCCCCAAGGTGATGGAGTGGTCTCCCCCTAGACCTATTGGTATTATTTTATTTTTTGCTAGGGAACTATAATGGTTACTCATGATTTCATAGGATTCATGGATATGGCCAGGGATTAAAGGTAAATCACCATAATCAATAACAGAACAGTAGTCAAATGGATTTAACTTATGGAATGCGTTAGAAGGTCTAAGAAGCATGGATATTTCTCTTATGTTAGATGGTCCAAAGCGAGATCCAGAACGATAGCTGGCTGCTGTATCAAATGGTAAACCAACGATTGCAATATCTGCTCCTTCTGTTTCTGTAGTATTAGGAAGTTTCATGAAGGTTCTAATACCTGTATATCTTGGTGCGTTACTATAATGAATTGGTCCAAATTTTGGTTTCTCACTCACAATATCTCTCCTCTTATTTTAATTAATAATTTATCATTATAATGATATGAAAAAAGTTTCATATTTAGACATACTGTTCGAGTAATTTTACAGAGCCATGGGGACAGGTCCCTCGTCCCATGGGTTGATTAAATTAAACTTTTTTGAGAGATACAAGGTTGTATAAAAAAAGCAGTTTTCATCGTAAGAAATAGTGAAACTGCATATAGTTTAAAGCATCTTCTTCGTATTTTTTTCAAGGTGGGTGGGAGGTGGTGCACGAATACCGAAAAATGTAGAGTAAGTACTGATATTCGTGCACTTAGATACTAGAGGGATGGCCCTGCTAGACAGATATAATGAAGTGGTTGATTGAAAGCAAAATGTATTTTAGAACGAATGTTTGATTTAATTGAACATAACTAATTGCTTATTTATCCAGAATCAGTACTCATAAATAAGGGTGAGTAGGTACTTTAATTTTGTGAATTACCACGATTTACAGACATCCATCTATTGACACTTTGCCTCATATATAAGGTATATTATAAGTAACAGAACCCACCACGCCTCTCACGGAAGCGGACCATGGTGGGTCTTTTTTTATCTAGGGGGATATATAGGGATGGACAAGGATAGGCATATTAAAATGCCGATTACATTAAGTTAAATAAGAATCCAAAGGAAGAAGAAAAAAAGAAATCGCCAAAACGTATTACGACGTCCCATATACATATGCAGAAAGCTAGTTACGGACTCCGTTAAATGTTAACAGGAGTTATTATTTCCTTGCGGTGAGTAATAAAAAAGGTGCAATCTAATGTATTTTGCTTCCTTGCTATTCACGTTCATTTCAAACATACGTTTTTGGTATTCTTGAATAAGAAGCTTTTAACAACTTGCATAGGAAATTGGGACGATGGACCTGTCCCCTGGCTCTGGGTAAACTTAAAATAAAACTTTGTGACCGTTTCGCATCCTTTTACATAGAATGTGATTTATATATATAACACGAACATTTGTTCTTGACTACTCTATTAAATTATATTATTCTAAATATAATAAAGAAAGAAGGGTGTGAGGATTTGCAGCAGTTATATCTAGCATGGCCTAAAAGGGATGGAAGGTTATCGTGTTTAAGCAGAGGTGCGACTACTCCCAGGAGTGGAGGGTCTTCCAGATGTTCCCATAAAGGAGATGAAGGATCGGGTGATGACGACTCTTTATTCAAATGATTGTCAGATATATGATAAGAAAAATATTATTAAGCTCTTTGAGAGGCAGCATAATCGCTTAGAGAATAGATTTAGCTATTCTCTTCTATTAATATTACAGAACAAAGCGTAAGTTATAATCTTTTAATGGAGGGTTTATAATCGATCCAACGTATATTTTAGGGTTAGGTCAAACATTAAACACTATAATCAGCTCAGGGACAACAAAATATGCAATTGAAAGCATAAAAGGAATTAAAAAAGGTAATGATAAAGATGCTGTTATAGAGAAATATGAAGAGATATTTAGCTCAATAATTAGTGAAAATCAAGAATTAAGAACAGTGGCACTAGGCTATAAAGATGAATATGAAAAAATGAATATAAATGATGATGATATTGAGTATTTAAGAAATACTTTTAATAGAGTTTTAGAATTATTAACAAGTGTTAGTGAATATAGTGAGGAGCAACAGCAAGGTATAGAACAATTTTCTAGCCTCATTGATGTTGATACATTAAAGACTATGCAACTATTAGGATTTAATTATAAAAAAGCTATTGGTGAACCTTTAACAAATATAGTTAATCATTATATAACAAATTTATATAATAATGTTGATACAAATAACTATATCACTGAAGAGTCAGAAGAAGATGAATTTATTAAGGGATAGAGGTAGTAGGAAATATACAATACAAATGTAACCGTCAAGTAAAATTAAACAAATCCCATATATTCAGATCTCATGAATTTAAATGATTTGTGTACATTTGAACCCTCCATGCTTAAAATTTTCCTATCTATTTTTATTTTATAGTAAGTGTAGTTAAGGGGGTGGAGGGGTAGAGGCGATAATGGGTTAGACTACCGCCATTCTATACGATTTGATTAGTGGGGATTAAAGAATGCTTTATCTGTAAAAGAAGCCCAAAGATTTAATGTTATCTTTGAGCTTCTTTCAATCAATATTTATTCACCAGAATCCTCTTCCACATCCTCTAAAGGTTCATCTGCCGGTGGTTCTATCACATCTTTATCTTTTTCTTCATTCCCTGTTGATGGTTCGGTTTCCTCTTTATTCTCCTCATTCGGTTCAGGCTCCGGTTCCGGTTTTTCCTCTGGTTTCGGCTCTTCTTTTGGTTTTTCTGTTGGTTCCTCTTTCTCTACAGCTTTATTCTCTTCCTTATTCTCAGGTTTTTGATTATTGTCTTTTTCTACAGGCTCAGATGGTGGATTTGTGTGATTACTAGAATTAGAATTGGATGACTCTTTTTTGTTCGTTTTGTTATTTGGATTCGACTTTCCAGGTCCGTTATCGCTACTGCTTGGATTACTAATAGAATCATTTATCTTCTTAAACACGGCTTGAATATCTTTACTACTATCCATCACTACTGTGATTCGCCCGGCATTATGATTGACGGATCCTTCCCAGTGGCTAAATTCCCATCCGGATTTAGGTTCGGCAAATAGAGTAATCGCCTCTCCGTGGGCAAATTGATTTTCTAACGTATTTCGTATGATATTTCCTTCACCAGAAATAGAAAGATTCAGAGTCTGATCGGCTGGTTCAAATATGGCAACGACAGAAATACTAGTTTCCAATGTTATTTCTAGTGGGTTGTTCGTTTCGGTAATGGCACCTTCCCATCTGACAAATTTATATCCGGCTTCAGGTGTTGCTTTTAAGGTGATGTCCGTCCCAGCGGGGTAACTGGTTTTTTCTGGTGAGATCGATACGGTTCCTTCTCCTTCGACCTCAGCCTTAACGAATTTATTATTTCCATCTACAAAGAAGTCCAGTTTTTCTTCTAAGTCTTGGTAATTTACTGTAATCGTTGAGACCCCTTCATTCATCGCT
The DNA here is from genome assembly GCF_001659985.1 of Oceanobacillus sp. Castelsardo. Taxonomy (GTDB): domain Bacteria; phylum Bacillota; class Bacilli; order Bacillales; family Amphibacillaceae; genus Oceanobacillus. The sequence continues at coordinate 211,556 of NZ_LYCS01000005.1, read as the reverse complement.
GCTTTAGCAGTAACCTCATTCCCTTCTTGGGGGGATAAGGCGATGATCTCCTCATCACTGGAACTCCATTCCGGGTTGATTTCCATTTCCTCTCCATCCGCATCGAAGCCGGCAACCGTTAATTGCAACTCTTGATGAAGGGAGAGGGGGTCAATCCCTTCTGGTTTGAAGGTCATTTCTTCTACCACTTGTTCCTCGATATGTAGTTCAGCTTCCTTTGTAATGGATCCCACTTTAGCGGAAAGTTCCACTGTGCCAAGTTCTTTTGCTTGAAAAGTCATAACTGTTTCCGATTCTTCAACTAGTGAACCGTAATCCTCGTTTTCTAATTTCCACTCTGCCTCAACTGGGAGGATGGATCCGTCCGTCTTTTCCCATTCTAAGACGATATTTCGACTATGGCCCTTTTGGACATAATGTCTATCAGGTGCAATATTTATATTGGATTCTAATTGATTGATAGATTTTTGGAGCTTGGTATTATCGGTTGCTTTGATTCCATCTTCCAATGTTTGAATGACTTGTGGCAATTCGTTCAATCCTTCATGGGCCACGGAAAGAAAATAGTAAAATTGGGATTCTTTCGGTTCTATTTCAATACCTTTCTTAAGTGTAGCAATTGCTTTGTCAAATCGCTCCAATCCCATATAAGCTTTTGCTAGGCCAACGCGTGCACCGGTAAGTGATTTATCTTCTTTAAGAATCTTATGAAACAAATCAATACTTTTTTCATATTCTTCATGCTCCAATGCTTTTTTAGCTGCTTCTAGGGATGTTGTTCGTGTATCCTTATCCGATTGCCCAACTTGTATGGCGGAAAAGACAATAACCCCGATGGCGAGAATACTTAGTAAACATATTTTGATTAATTTCTTTCTTTTTCTCCTTAATTTAAACCTTTCGCTTCTCCTCATGAAAACTAGCCCCTCTAAATATATATATAGGAAATTTAACTACCGGATTCAATATATGTTTGGTTTGAAGGAGTTATTCCTTAATCATTTTGGACAAAAGATGTATTTGGATTGTAGGGTTGTAACTTTTACTTTTAGTAAAATTCAAAAAAATGTATTGCTAAATTTCTGTTACAGACTATAATATTGTTATCTGTATTACATTTTTTACCAAATTATTACAATTATGACTAAAACATTACAATTTAAGGAGAACGAGATGTCAAAGAAAAAAATTTGGCTTTGGGTGAGTATTGGTGTTGTTATACTTCTGCTTTCGGGGGGAACTGGCTTATTCTTGTTACAGCATTCAGCAAATGCTGCTTTTGGAAATGAGGAGTTTGAGCTATATGGAGAAAAAGTAGAACTTCTAATGGAAATGAACGAGGATATGTCGTTATATGCTGCTTTCTCCGGTAAAGTAGAGGCAGAAAAGATGGAAAAAGTATTTCTTGATCCAGAGAAAGGGACGGTCAAGCAAATCTTTGTTTCAGAGGGAGAAGAAGTAAAAGAGGGTACTAAACTATTTGAATATGAATTGGCAGAGGATTTAACGTATGAAAAAGATCAAAAACAAGTAGAGTTAGAAATGGCATACGTGGAGATTAACCGTTTGAAAAAACAAAAAGAACGGCTAGAAAAGAGTATTAAAGAGGCTTCTTCTAATGTAAAAAACATGACAGAACTTGAGGGAGAAGAGGTAGAAGATAAAGAATCATTGCAATCTGAACTGGAGCAAGTTAATTTTGATTTGAAAGTGAACAACCTCCAGGCGGGACAAATTCAAAAAGAAATTAATGCAATGAAGAAGAAAGTAGAATCCCCAGTTGTCGTTAGTAAAGGTTCAGGGGTTGTGCAATCCGTTAATCAAGATTTAATGGATGGAGCTCCATATGGACAAGAAGGTGGAACTACTGGTCCGCTATTGACGATTGTTTCAACGGGGGCGTACTTAATAAAGAGTGAAGTGAACGAACTATTACTGGACACGATTGCTGTCGACGATGAAGTTCGTATTACAACGAAAAAAGGAACCGATGGCGAATGGATTGGTAGAATTATAGAAATTGGGAAGCTTCCTGTGGGCAATGACGAAGAAAATATGGACGAATATTATGAGGAAGGGAATCCGCAAACATCTAAATACCCATTTACTGTATTACTAGAAGAACATGAAGGTCTTGAAATTGGTTTTCACGTTAATTTAGAAGCTATAGGAGCCGAGGGGGAGAAAGCAGGTAATGCGGTTGTCATTCCGATTGAGTATATTGTTCAAGAAGAAGAAGAACCGTATGTATGGGCTGTTGATCCGGAGACAAGCGAAGTACATAAGCAAGTGGTAGATATGACTGTATTGGATGACGGATTTTTAGTTGAAATTCCAAAAGGATTAACACTGGAAGATTATGTTGTATATCCGGATCCTTCCGTAAAAGAAGGAAAGAAGGTTGAGATTATTGACGATGATACGTTTGAAGAATTTGAGTAAATCTTACAAATTGGGTAAGGAGGAAATCCCGATTCTAAAGCGTATTAGTTTAGACGTAGAAGAAGGAGAGTTCCTTGCAATCATGGGCCCATCAGGTTCAGGAAAATCAACGTTAATGAATATTCTAGGTTGTCTTGACCTTCCGAGTTCCGGCGGGTATGAATTAGAATCAATGAATATGGTTACTGGACAGGAAAATAAGTTAGCGGACATTCGTAATCAATTTATAGGTTTTGTTTTTCAATCCTTTCATTTATTGCCACGCTTAACTGCTTTGCAAAATGTTGAGCTCCCATTAATTTATAATGGATGGAAGAAAAAGGAGCGAAAAGAAAGGGCGATGGATGCATTAAAAAAGGTTGGGCTGGAGGATAGAGCTTCATTTAGACCTCCGCAATTATCTGGTGGGCAGAGACAACGTGTTTCCATTGCACGAGCAATTGTAAATAAACCCAAATTTATATTAGCTGATGAACCAACAGGAGCGCTCGATACAAAAACCGGTGAGCAAATCCTTTCTCTTTTTCAAGAATTACATGAGGAGGGAGTAACGATCATTATGATCACTCACGATGAGCAAGTAGCAAAAAAGGCGGATCGAATTATTTATATTCGTGATGGTGAATTATTTAAAGATAGGAGCGAAGACGCTTATGCTTGAAAATATTCGTATCTCCTTTCAATCGATTTGGGGTCATAAACTCCGTTCGTCTTTAACGATGCTTGGTGTCATTATTGGAATTGCTGCGGTCATTGCAATTTTTGCTATTATTCAAGGAAGAAGTGAAGAATTAAAAAGTAACTTGATTGGAATGGGAAATAATACGGTTAATGTCGTCTTTGAAGAAGCGGATATGTATGAGGAAGAGGGGATGTGGGGAGGAGAGGTCACTAATCGAAGTGCCCCCCCTATTAAGCAGGAAGCAATCGAAGAAATTCTTACATATCCAAACGTGAATGGTATGTCTATTTATTATGAGGGCTGGCAAGAGGCTTATCACTTAATAAATGTTACCCATCCAAAACTATTGGGCATCGATGAACGGTATCTTGATCTCTTTCCGGCTACTATGGTTGAGGGAAGGGAGTTTACGGAATTAGATTTTGATTCATACAGTCAGGTTGCTCTAATCAATGATGTGGCAATGAGTGAATTGTTCCCTGAAGGTGATGCTCTACATCAAACCATCGACATTTCCGGTATGCCATTTAAAATAGTAGGTATATTTTCAGACGCAGAAGTGGATAGCGACTGGTATTATCCTGAGCCAACCATTTATTTGCCAGCTACGACTTGGCCATTGTTAAATGGATTTGATGCGCCGATGCAGGTTGCAGTTCAGGCAAGTTCTTCAGAGACCATTCAAGAAGTCGGGACAATGACAGCCGATCGCTTGAATATGGATTTACCTCCATATGAAACGGCGCTTTATCAAGTTGCTGACTTTGAACGAATGATGGAGGAAATATCACAATTTGATCAAGCTTTTGCCTTTATCTTAGGTGGCATAGCAAGCATTTCATTGCTCGTAGGTGGAATTGGTGTCATGAACATTATGCTTGTTTCCGTTACAGAACGAACAAGGGAAATCGGGATTAAAAAGGCTTTGGGTGCGAAAAGGCATGTTATTCTAGCTCAATTTCTAACTGAATCCGTCGTTTTAACAAGTATTGGTGGTGTCATTGGTATTCTTACGGGATTAGGTATTGCTAAAGCTATATCGGTATTTGCGAATATGCCATTCTACGTTTCGGTACCAGCAATTAGTGGTTCTTTTATTTTTTCCATGTTAATTGGTATTGTATTTGGACTTTTACCATCTATTAAGGCTTCCAAATTACAGCCAGTTGAAGCGTTGCGTTATGAATAGGTTTAGCAAAGGAATGGAAGATAACCGGGTTAATTTTCAACGGAATATTCCGATAATAAATAACGGCCTTAGAACCAGAAAACGTGAGGGTTTAAGGCTGTTTTTTTATCCAAGAGCAAAAGTCGTACTAAAAACGAGTGAGATTCCCGTCGGATAAGTTTAAACAAGCGTTTGATCTAAATGACTATTTTCTATTTTATCCGACATTTCCCGGGAAATAGCGCGGAAATATTATAGGGTAACCCCGACTTAATTCGGGGAAATCTGCAACGCCTTCAATGTCTTCGGAGCCATAGGGAGCCATAGGGACAGGTCCCTCGTCCCATTATATTTATAATTGAGCTGGGACGGCTATGATGTGCCCATTGTTTCTATGGCCCAGAATGTGATTGGAATTCAAGCGAATGGGCGAATAAGAGCGTTCTATGACCCAGTACGGGATGGAAATTCAAGTAAACGGGCGAATAGAAGCGTTCTATAACCCAGGATGTGATGGGAAATCGAGCAAACGGGCGAATAGAAGCATTCTATGGGCCATAATGTGATGGAAGTTCAAGCGAATGGGCGAATAGAATGATTCTATAACCAAGTATGAATAAAAATTCAAGCAAATGGTAGAGTAGAAAGGGAGAATAAGAGCCGTGGGAACGGGTTCCTCGTCCTACTTGATGATACCGTGTTCTAAAAATTGTTGAACTGAATTCATTTAATTTATTTTACCTCGCACTTTATCCAAATCGTTTATCAAATCAAGCCAATCTTTATAATCATCCGGTTCCTTTAAGTCATATATATTTGTTTCGCCACTAATTACATCTTCAAAGACTTCCTCCAATTTCCCACCATACAGCTTTTCGTATTCTTCTATCTGTTCGCTAATTTCTTTAATAAGAATTTTATCTGTGCGATTGCGAACTTTGAATTGCTCCTGTAAGGCTTGAATGCGTAATGACCAAACACCATCTTTCCAGTAAAAAGCATCGTGTTTTGGATAACATCTATGGCCTGCCCCTTCGACTTTCTCCATGCCATTTGCAACATATCGCATGATTGTAGCGCGAGATACTTTCATTTTCTTACTTAACTCACTGCTCGATAGTAAATATGAGTTTCGATACGTAAATTCAAGTTGACCACGTGTTGTATTATCATAAAATAACTTCTCAAGATAATATTTTGCTACAGCAAAATTTTCAACCGTTGCTTCATTTGTGATGGAGGCATCTAAGAATTCAATGATTTCCTCATCATCTATATCGTTTTTATTAATAAATACCGTGTCTTCATTCGGAGAAATACCAATTACAAAGCGTGTGAATTTCATCTGGATGGTGTATGCGTATATAGAAAACTTTCCTACGTTATCAAGATTTACATCTTTTAACATATTAGATATATTCACTCCATTAGATTGCTTTGTTTCATGTGCTTCTAAAACAGTCATCGCATTCCCTCCTTACTTATAGAATACCACACATGAAACAAAAGTGCATTTTCGTTTCATTATATGCAAATTACTTAAGATTAATACATGACGAATTAAAATAGGGAGAGCCAGTTCCTGAGCCATAGGGACAGGTCTCTCCCTATGGCTCTTTTGCGTAAGATTTTACGTATAAATTTTACGTAAGATAATGGTATGATGATGATAAAAGGAGTTGATATTATGCCGAATATTAAGCCTGTGTCTGATTTAAGAAATTATAATGATGTTTTAAAAGATATCTCTATAGGCGACCCAGTTTTTTTAACGAAAAATGGTCGAGGTAGATTTGCCATTCTTGATATTGAGGAATATGAAAGAAATCAAGCTACAATCAAGCTTCTTTCAAAATTAATGGAGGCTGAGAGGGCCATAAAAAATGGGGATGAATGGTTAACGGACGAACAGGTTAAGAAAGACTTGGGAGTATAACTTTCATGCATAATAAGAATCAATCCCCTTGCGAAACAAGACTTGGTTGCTATCAAAGAATACATTACCAAAGAGCTTGCCAATCCTGATGCTGCAGTAGATATGGTTACAAATATCATTGAGTGCTATGAAAAGCTGAGGGAATTCCCATAGTAAGGTATTGGGTTTCATCGAAAATAGAAGTCCCAACAGATTATAGGTATTTAATTTGTGGAAATCACCTTGTTTTCTACAAATTAGATAATGTAAATGTATCCATTTATAGAATTCTATATTTAAGACGGGATTATATGCAAATACTTCTTGGTGAAGAAGAAAATGAAATAAATAATGAATTCTAATGCTAATGGTTACCAAAATGAGAGATGCTAAGGTGCACAAAAATGTAAGGGGAGCTGATTTTTTTTATAATTTGCTCTCCTTTTAACATTTCTAGAAAAGATTAAGTTCGTCTATCTGTTATAACATCCCGTGTATTACCATAGGGCCAATCATATTACTTATAATTAGAAACGCTAAGTAATCACGTTTGGTTGAATGGGAGGTGCCAGAATAGAAGACTGAATTACCTTAAATATCATATCTTATCCCAGTTAATGAATATTGAAATGGGAAGATGAACCTGTCCCTCGTGTCCCTCTGTCCCTCGGTGTCAGCCTTTAATGTCTAAGGTAATGAAAAAGTGTATGGTTGTGTACTTTTTATAGCCATCTATTTTATAGGTGAACCCCTCTTTTTATACCAAAAACCGAATGTTATAATGAAAAATAACATCAATGTTCACTTTTTATTGATTATCCTCTGTTTTTCTGTTATATTATCAACGTATTAATTAAATATCATTACTCGTATATTCTCGGTAATATGGTCTGAGCGTCTCTACCTGGTTCCCATTAAAAGAACCAGACTACGAGTTAAAGTATAAGGATAGTTGTCCCATATTATGACAACTTGACATCCGTTTATAATCTAGCACTAGTTTCATTTTGCTACATTATATTACTTTACTCGTAGGTCTAAGGTATGGAGCTAATTCTATATTTTAGGCTTTTTTCTTTTGGCCAAAACCGTAGATACATCAAAGAATGAGGAGGTAAACATAATGAGTAAAAATGTATATTTAAATCATGATGGTGGGGTAGATGATTTAATCTCTCTATTCCTGTTATTGCAAATGGAGAATGTTAATTTATTAGGTGTGGGGGTTATCCCAGCTGATTGTTATTTAGAACCGGCGATGTATGCAAGTAGAAAGATTGTGGATCGATTTGGGAATGGGAAAGAAGTAGAAGTTGCTGCGTCTAATTCTCGTGGAAAGAACCCTTTCCCGAAAGATTGGCGTATGCACGCATTCTATGTTGATGCTTTGCCAATTTTAAATGAATACGAACCTATCAAAACAAAAGAATCTGAATTGTCAGCACATGAACATATGATCAAAGTTCTTCGTGAAAGTGATTCACCCGCTACATTAGTCTTTATAGGCCCATTAACAGATTTAGCGCGTGCGCTTCAGATTGCACCGGATATCAAGCAAAAGATTGAAAAGTTAGTATGGATGGGTGGTACTTTCCTTGAAAATGGGAATGTGGAAGAGCCGGAACATGATGGTACAGCTGAATGGAATGCTTTCTGGGATCCAGAAGCAGTAAAAGTAGTATGGGATAGCTCTATTCCTATTGATTTGGTGGCTTTGGAAAGTACGAATATGGTTCCTCTCACGTTAGATGTTAGAAAAAAATGGGCATCACAACGAAGTGATATCGGTGTTGATTTCTTGGGTCAATGTTATGCCATGGTACCGCCATTGGTGCATTTTCAAACAAACTCTACTTACTTTTTATGGGATGTCTTAACTACTGCGAGCATCGGAAATACCGATTTAGTGAAGAAGAAAAAAGTAAAATGCATCGTGCATGCGTCCGGAGCAAGTCAAGGGAAAACGGAACTCTCTCAGAACGGAAGAGAAGTTGAATTAGTGTATGAAGTAGATCGTAATGCCTTTTTTGACTACATTACAGAACTTGCTAAACAAAATAAATAAGGAGGATTCACTTCATGAGAAAAGTAATTATTGATACAGATACTGCTGGTGATGACACGATTGCCCTGCTAACGGCGCTACATTATTTTAAAGTTGAAGGTGTGACCATTACTGGTGGCAATGTGGACTTTGACCAACAGGTAGAAAATGCACTTTATACCATTCAGGTGGCTAATCCTAAAACATACGTCCCTGTTTACAAAGGGTTGGAAGGGCCTATCCTAACTAATTTAACAGAACGTCATCGAACTGTTGAAGATGTTCATGGAAAAGACGGGATGGGGGATAGCTTTTTCGAAAAAGCCGAACAGCGACCGGAAGAGGGACATGCTGTTGATTTTATTATTGAGAAAGTGAAGGAAAACCCTGGAGAAATTAATCTGTTAGCCATTGCACCGTTGACTAATATTGCTATGGCGATGAAAAAGGACCCGACTATCATAAAGGATATTCCTCATATTTATATCATGGGCGGAACGAATAATTCGTTAGGAAATATTACGGCAGCTGCTGAATATAATTTTTGGGTAGATCCAGAAGCGGCCAGAATTGTATTACATTCGGGGGTTCCTATTACACTGGTAGGATGGGATATGTGTACGGAGTATTCCATTATGGATGATGAAGACCATCGAGAAATTGAACAACTTTCCACTGCGGGATCGAAGTTTTTTATTGATATTAACCGCGTTGTGATGAAATTTAATAAGGAAGTTCATCGCCTGAATGGGACAACGCATCCTGATACATTGTTGGTAGCTATTGCAGCAAAAGAAGAACTAATGAGCCGTTCGACTGCGTACTATGTGGATGTCGAAACAAAGGGCGAATTAACTAGAGGATATAGCATGGTGGATATCAACAGTCGCAGTGGAAAAGAACCAAATGTTCGAGTATGTGAAAAAGTGAATCGGGAAATGTTTAAGGATCAATTATTGCATGTGCTAGGGTCCATTTCATAACCAAAGGAAATAAGTTTTAATCCATAAATCAAAGGTAGGAACACCTAGAGAGGACGGCAGGAAGATGCAGATTTTATGGGGAATATTTGGAATTATAGCAATTTTGGCCATAGCCTTTTTACTATCCACCAATAAAAAAGCGATAAATGTGCGCACGATAGTTAGTGCGTTATTATTACAATTTATTTTCGGGTTTATTGTATTGAAATGGAAAACAGGGAAAGAACTGTTTGAATGGATTACAAATTTTGTACAACGTATTATTGATACGTCTAATGAAGGAATTCAATTTCTATTTGGCGGAGTACTTGCTGGGGAAGGAGTCGCTTTTGTATTTGCCTTCCAGGTTCTTACAGTAATTATCTTCTTTTCTTCACTTATTTCCGTATTGTTTTATTTAGGAGTCATGCAATTTATAACGAAAGCTGTAGGCGGGTTTTTAGCTATGATTCTTAAGACTACGAAACCAGAATCGATGTCGGCTGCAGCTAATATATTTATAGGACTTACTGAAGCGCCATTAGTGGTCAAGCCATTTTTGGCGAAAATGTCCAAGTCAGAATTATTTGCTGTGATGACTGGTGGAGCGGCTTCTGTATCGGGATCTGTGTTAGTGGGGTATTCGCTTCTTGGTGTTCCACTAGATTATCTTATAGCTGCAGCGTTTATGGCTGCCCCGGCAGGTCTTTTAATGGCAAAAGTGTTAGTGCCAGAAACCGAGGTGCAAGCGGAAGACCAAGTAATTAAGTTTGAAAAAGATACGGAAACAGTGAATATCATTGATGCTGCGTCCAAGGGAGCATTAACAGGATTAAAACTGGCTCTAAATATAGGTGCACTACTACTTGCGTTTATCTCGCTTATCGCATTGGTTAACCTTGGCCTTGAGTGGATTGGTAGTTTGGTAGGTTTCGAGAACATTACGCTTGAGAAAATTCTAGGTGTGGTATTATCTCCATTGGCTTTTGTTATTGGGGTTCCTTGGGATGAAGCACTGAAGGCCGGATCCTATATTGGACAAAAATTTGTTTTAAATGAATTCGTTGCTTTCAGTTCTTTTGCAGAAGAAATCGATACTTTTTCCGATAAAACAGTAGCGATTATTAGCTTTGCTTTATGTGGATTCGCGAACTTAGGTGCTATAGGAATGATGATTGGTGGAATGGGAGGACTTGCCCCATCTCGGAGGAAAGATCTGGCTCGGTACAGCTTCCTTGCCGTCATTGGTGGTACACTAGCCAACCTATTAAGCGCAGCAATTGCCGGGATGTTATTGTAAAGAATCATTTTCAGGGGTGATTAGTTTCCTCATTGAAGTTAGATCATGATGAACAAACAGGGGATTTGATTATTTAAGTGGCGGAAAAGTAACTGATTTATTTAAAGGGGCTATAAAGGAGCATTCATTCGTGAGGAGGTGCTCCTTTTTTCGTGTGAAGAAAAGAAAATATGAAATTGTTCCGGGGAGGTTGTTAGGGGCGAGAGGGAAGAGATGCTAGCTCCTATGCGGCTGGGTTTGGGGTGTATTGGATAAAGGGGACCGCGATGTATCCTGTCACGGTAGAGTTAGAGCTAATTAGGATGGAAGTAGACCGTGATGAGGCCTGTCACGGTAGAGTTAGAGCTAATTAGGATGGAAGTAAGCCGTGATGCAGCCTGTCACGGTAGAGTTAGAGCTAATTAGGATGGAAGTAGACCGTGATGCAGCCTGTCACGGTAGAGTTAGAGCTAATTAGGATGTAAGTAAGCCGTGATGCAGCCTGTCACGGTAGAGTTAGAGCTAATTAGGATGGAAGTAAGCCGTGATGCAGCCTGTCACGGTAGAGTTAGAGCTAATTAGGATGGAAGTAAGCCGTGATGCAGCCTGTCACGGAAGAGTTGAAGTAAATTAGGATGGAAGTAGACCGTGATGCAGTCTGTCACGGAATGGCATTATTGACTTCTTTTTGCATTAGGATTGTGGAAATATTGGAGGGGAAAAAGAGGGGACATTTTATAGTAACTGGAAAATTCGTCCCCTTGATTGTGGCGTTTTCCTAACCCTAGTACGCCCGAATCACACCACAACCTATACGCTTTCCTGCATCTCCGGAAGGCTGTGAACGATAGTCATCCGGATTTTCATGAATGATGACGGACTTACCAACGATGTCTTTACTCTTGAAACGATTGGTAAAGAACGTCATTCTGGCATAACCATCATTGGAAAACAGGACTGGAAAATCACCTGGATGATGACCATGCGGCTGATTATTTGGATTCCAATGTCCACCAGCCTGCTGAAATGGGTCTGTTTTTTTCCCTACAGAACAATCCCCATTCTCATGTATATGGAAGCCGTGTGGACCAATTGGAGCCTGATTTCCCTGGGCTGGCTGATACTTCGGCAATCCCATCACTTCTACCGATACTTCCACTCCGTTTGGCACATCTTGAAAATAGACACGCCCACGCAAATTAGGTGCCAACTCACTTCCCCGGATATCCGCATATGCCCTGCTTCCTTCATTTCTGATGGGATTTAGCATATTTGTCGGAACATAAACGAATGGATAATAGCCATATGGGTACATTGCATTCTCCTCCTTTATCCTACACCATATGCCTAGGGGGAATTTTTGTGTATGGTAGGGGAGGGGGATTTGGGGAGGGCTTGTATATTTAATTTCAAACAAACGTTTGATCTGTTGATAGTGGAGAGATGGGAGTCTAGTCACCTCCCCCTGACTTCATTTGATTTGGAGGGCGCTTACATATATAATGAATATGTATCTATTTAGTTTATTGTGTAAACTAAATGTACTATTCTTTTAGATTAAAAGGGGGAAGTTACGAATTGGGACCACCTTTTATTTATCGTTATCTATATATCTTTTATTCTATTGTTTTCATACTTAATATTTTTAATGTGCTTACTAATAATCAACTATTAAATTACATTATTGGGATTTTTGCTTTAGTTATGCTCGTTATTTCTTATTTTCGGACATCTAGGCTTTTTAAAATCTTGTGTTCAGCTTTCCTTGTTATTGGGGGAATTGCTTATCTTTCATCCGACCATTCTCTTGTGGATCTGCCTAAGCATATGACTTCTAATATTTCGTTACTTACCTTATTATCTATGCTCCCTTGGATGAATAGTGTTGTTAAGGCAGGACGGTTTAACAGAATCCTCAATCAATTATTGCAGGTGAAGGTGACTGATTTAGGAAAGCTTTATCCGAGAAGTACAGCAACAACACTGACGTTAGCTTCTTTTTTAAATTTATCTGCTGCTACCATTTCTCAAAAGGTTTTGATACAAAATTTAAAAGGGACGAATCGCAGGCTTAGAAATAGTTTTATTAATACCTCAACCATAAGAGGCTATTCCTTGGCATTGGTATGGAGTCCGTTAGAAATACTTGTGGCGACATCCATTTTTGTAACGGGAGTAGAATACATTTCTGTGTTACCATGGTTATTGCTCATCTCTGTCATCACTTTTGTGTTAGATGCGATTTGGGGGCGAATCCATTATAGGAAGCATACATATCAAAGCGATGTAAAAGATTCTATAGATATGAAAAAACTTTTGAGGAATCTTGTTCATTTGGTTATCGCCTTAGCGTTGTTCCTAATATTAGTTATGATTTTTGGAAGTATTTTTGCTTTGGATTTCATATTTACCGTGACGATATTAATATTCCCTTTCGCAGCGGTTTGGGCTATATTAATGAAAAGATGGCGTAGTTTTTGGAGAATTGGGTTGGCGAACTGGAGAGATAGTACGAATAACATGCATAATTTTGTTGTCCTTTTTATCTCGTTATCCTTATTTGAAGTCGGACTAAATGGAACTAGTATTTTAGATGTTATTCAAAAGCCGTTCCTAGCGTTTTCCGAATATCCAATCATTATATTCGTATTACTTCAGATTATTTTTATTTTCTTAAGTATGTTTGGTGTTCATCCAATCGCGACAATTGGAATCTTAAGTACTGTAATCACCGTTCTTGTGGAAACGATTAATCCAATTAGTTTGGCCATTGTAATGATTACAAGTGCTATTGCTACATTAACTGTATCAACGTATGGACTTCTACTTCAATTAACTTCTATGAATATTGATGAGAATCCATACCGAATTACGTTAATCAATATTCCGTTTGCGCTTGTCTTTGGCGGAATTGGGACCATTGTGGCTTATTTAATTTTATGAGGGGAGTTTTTTGAAAATGAAAAAAGTAAGATGGGGCATTTTAAGTACGGCTAAAATTGCACAAAAAGAGCTAATACCGGCGTTCGAACGTGGGGTAAATGCTGAGGTGACTGCTATCGCAACAGGAAGTGGATTGGAAAAGGCGAAAACAGTAGCTGAAACGTTCGGTATTGAAAAAACATATGATCGTTATGAGGCGCTTCTAGATGATCCGGATATTGATGCTGTTTATATCCCATTACCGAACCACTTACATAAAGAGTGGGTCATTAAGGCAGCGAGGAAAGGAAAACATATTCTTTGTGAAAAACCAGCAGCGCTTCATGCCGATGATGTGGTGGAAATGAAAAAGGTTTGTGAGGAAGAAAAGGTCTTGTTTATGGAAGGGTTTATGTACTACTTTCACCCACAACATAATCGAGTGAGAGAAATTATTCGTTCTGGTGAAATTGGCGATGTGAAATTTGTTAGAGCATCTTTTTCCTTTAATTTATCACAGAAGGGTAACAGTATTAAAATGAGTCCGGAAAAAGGTGGCGGGAGTATATACGATGTAGGGTGTTATGGGATTCACGCTATTAGAAATGCTATTGGTGTGGAACCGAATTCCGTCTATGTTCATCCGGTAATCGATTCCGACTTTGGGGTAGATACGGATGTGGTTGCGTATTTAACTTTTCCTAATCAAATTCGTGCTACCTTTGATGTAAGTTTCGGGATGTATAGAAGAAGTGAATATGAAGTTATCGGAACAGAAGGAAGAATTATAGTACCTAAGGCATTCCGTCCAGATTGGTGGGGTGGAGATGGCTTTGTGATTACAGAAAAGGAGGATTCTTCACGAACAGAAGTATTCACTGCAGATCAATATCGTAATGAAGTAGAGCATCTTTCCAATGCTATTCTAAATGATTTATCATTAAATCAATTGGAGCATGATTTTGAAAATAGTATTAATAACATGCGAGTTATCGATGCTTGTTTGAAATCGATAAGTACAGAGAGTAAAGTAGAATTATAGAATGGTTATTAGAGTCACTTAGTGGGTAATCGGACCTGCTAGGTGATTTTTGTTTTGGGAATGGAATAATCCTCTACTCAGTCATAATCTTAACTGTATTAATCATTATCTATAATGCCTTGTAGAGTGATGCGCAAGGGATGGTGTAAATAGATTTCAAACAAACGTTTGATCACGGTTGTTTGCCATCAGTGTGGACGAATCATGGGCTATAGTGCGGGCAAGTTATGGATGCAAGTGGATTTTAGGTAGAGGATATGGGAAATTGTAGAGCAAGAAAATGTATCTGTGTAAGCTGTGAAAGCAAGCCAAGAAAAAATTACGAGCTAATTTTAAGGAAATGGATCTAGTGTAAGCTGAGGAGACTGTTCCGTGCGTATCCTAGGGTTATTTGTGGATTGGTAAAAAAGAAGTATGTATTGTAGTTGATTACTGAAAACTAGATCCAATAAAAAAAGACGTAATCCTGAAGATATAAATCTTTATGGAATATTAACGCCTCTTACATAACCTTCTGCATAATCTTGAAATGTTTTTTTAGTATCTTTAATAACTTCTTTAATAATTTTTTTCATCTAATTTCCCTCCTTGTTTTCTGTATATCCATTATCTAATATAGTGCGCTTTTCATCAATGTCAGTGAAAACGAAAACAATGGGCATGAAAACGAGAACAAGTGGCAAGAAAACGATTATATCCCTTATATACTTAAAAAATTGCCGTTTTACTTCGGTTATCTACATTATTTGAGTGGAGCCGTGGGGACAGGTCCCTCGTCCCAATTGATCTAATACTGAGATTTATTAAAGTTGTCGAAGTTCACAAATAAATTATTTATTAGTTAGGGTTGCTCTAAATGGGGTAGGATTGCCCATACATGTAGCTCATAGCATGATATCAGGGTTTAACGCCGTTATATCAGCACACGTGATTGTTATATCAGGAAAGCCAACCGTTATATCAGCACACGTGGTTATTATATCGGGGATGCGTACCGTTATATCAGCGTACAAGGTCATTATATCGGGAAAGCCTACCGTTATATCAGCACACGTGGTTATTATATCAGGAAAGCCTACCGTTATATCAGCGTACGTGGTCATTATATCAGGAAAGCCTACTGTTATATCAGCACACGAGGTCATTATATCGGGGATGCCTACTGTGATATCAGTACACGTGGTCATTATATCAGCGATGCTAACCGTTATATCAGCATACGAGGTCATTATATCGGGGATGCCAACCGTTATATCAGCATACATGTGCAAGTTATCGGGAATCACCGCCGTGATATAAGTAATCGCTAGACTTGTTCGGGGCCGGGAATAGTGACAGGTGATATATTCTAGTAAATTAATCAAGTAAACTTCGACTTGTGGAAATACATGTTTATTGTACCCAGAATGCTCCGTTAAATAATGCTGTGTTTAGGGGAAGAAAAAGAGCCGTGGTCCCTATGGCTCTTTGATAATAAAGCTTGGATTGATATCGACTTCAAACAATCGATTCCACGGAAGTGTTGCGGAAAAGGGGCTAAGTTTATCAATTATGATGCTTGCTTTATGATTTCTTGATAGATAAAAATGCTTTTCCTCAAATGCCTTTTTAAAAATAAAAGCTGCTTCTTTTTCTAAAATGTCTTGAACTTGGGCTTCATATTTTTTTGTAGCATCCCCTAAAGCTAAAGGATCGTCCCCGTTTTCTTTTATTTCCTCACTCAACCATGTATATGCATTTGTTTTATAGCCATAATCGATTAAAAACGAGCGGAATACTAATTCTGCATGATGTTTCGTTTGTTCGACTTTTTGTTCCATTGTTTTATCATCAGTAGTCTCAAGGTAAACTTCACGCATAATAGCAGTGGAGAGAGAAAGTCCGATACTATTTCCAGCCGTGTTCCATCCGCTATAAGCTGAAATAGAACCCATGTCCACGTTGTGTAATATATCCTCTACAAACATACTACTTGCCTTATTTATAATTGCCGTGTCGACAATGGCAATAGGTTTTTCCTCATTTGTATATTCTTTCATTTTATGAACGAATGATCTGGACTCTGGGGTGTATTTTGTTTTTACAAAATAGTAAAAATCAGCTTCTGTACTATTCTCTGTCATGCGTCCTCCTATTGCTCTAATATGTTCTGTTATGTTTTCCTTCATTTCCACATATTCCATCGGAGGTATCCAACTAGGAGCGAGTGGACTATCATAGACTACTTGAATGTTAGGTGTGACATTATATACTTCTACTGCAAAACGGGAGATGAGCAGGCTGGCCATTTCATCGGTTCCAGATAAAAGGGATACGTTCTGCTTTATATTTTCTGTAATACTATTTTTTAATGATTCTTGTTCTTGTTTATGTAAGCCAAATTTTGCCGCGTCATCTTGTCCATAGATTAGATAATCGATGGTTCCCTCTTTTACGAAAGAAATAAGTGTTTCGTTTATTATTGTGTTGCGTTTTCTTATATCTTTGTAATGTGCAAGAAACTCAGAATCCAATTCGTTTTCAAGGCGACTTGCCTCATCCTCTTTTCCATCTGTTCCTTTGGCGATTGCCCACTTGCGAATATTGGTATAAGCCTCCATATAACTTTCGTCTCTCGCTGTTGGCGCAAGACGAAGGAGCGAGCTATAAACATAGATTGGTTTTTCGGGAAAAAGTTTTTTTATCGTTTTGAGTAATAAAAGATTTTTCATTGCGTCTTCTTGAGAGAGGTTCCCCGTTCTTGAAGCGACAAGTCCGCCATAGACAAGCATATCCGACGATAAAACAAAACCATCCACATTTTCCGCCTGCTCCAGTACCCAGTGGGATAATGCTTTGGTATTACCGGGTGTTTCAAAGTGTCCAATCCATTCATTTGGGGGGAGTACTAGCTCCATACCGGTAATGTTTCCTAATTGTTTAGGCACCTCGGTACTTACAGGCCGATCATCTAAAGGGACATACAACAGCCTTGGTCTTATAGAGATATCATTCTCCTTTGCTTGTGTACTTTTGCTATTTTCTTGATAGGAGATAACATTATAACTAACCCATACTATGCCAAGAATTAGAAAAGCAAGCAAAAGAGAGTATACCCTTTGTTTTTTGAACACAAAAACACCCCATTTATAAAGAGTATTTGGTTAGAGAATGAAGCCTATATAACAATTAGCTTATACCTTGGAATAAGAATTTAAACAGGGAGTCGGAGGAACAGTCCATCGTCCCGCTTCGCCAGTTGCTGATGTTTACAAATAATTGAAGTTCATGAATCGATTCTCACTATCTATTAGTGGGAGTCAACTATAATAGGACAAGTTTGCCTGTTTCTGTGGATCTAGTAGGCGTTTTATAGGATATCAGCATTGGAGAGCGGGATATCAGGCTACCACCGCAGAATATCAGCACTGGAGAACAAGATATCAGTATACATCCCCAGAATATCAGCACTGGAGAACAAGATATCAGGATACACCAGGATATCAGCACTGGAGAACAAGATATCAGGCTATCACCCCAGAATATCAGCACTAGAGAGCAGCATATCAGGCGCCCACCGCAGAATATCAGCACTGGAGAGCAAGATATCAGGAATCCCCCAGATAAATCGGGATTCGTAAGTATGTTATTAAGTGGGACGATGGACCTGTCCCCATGGATCATTTTGGTTATTTTCGTGTAAAGTTCTTTAGAAATGGAAATGCTATAGAAAAACTATAGTTGGATTGGAGGGGTTTTATTGGGTTTGGCACAAATTGGTATTCCGGGTTTAATTCTTATCATCTTTTTAGCATTAATCATTTTTGGCCCTAGAAGACTTCCGGAAATTGGGAAGGCAGCTGGACAAACGTTACGGGAATTTAAGAGCACAACGAATGATTTAATTAGTGATGACGATGAGAACAATGAAAAAAAGAATAATAACAACAAAGTATTGGATGATTAAAATGGGCCGTGCAGGCAAGTGTCTCGGTCCACTTTTAGACGTATCAATATCATAGTAAGCCGTACTATAACAAATCGCATGCAACCTATGTAAGTCGCACATCAGTTCGTTTGATGTGCGACTTTTGCTAATTTATGTGAGATTCTTCCTTAAATCGTTATCGGGATGGCTCAGCCTTTATGATGTGCGATTCAAGAAGTTTCAGGTTTGAAACCGATCTGACTTTACTATGTGAAAAAAACTTTGAAAATATTTTTCTATTTTTGCATGGAAAAGTTTACTAATTAAATAATTGGATAAAATGAATAAAAACTATCATGCATGTAAGGAGGAATAAAGTTGTCGGATGAAAAAAAGGCACCGGATTTATCACGTCGTAAATTTATTAAAAATTCCGGTTACGTAGCTGGAGGGGCGATTGGCGGTGGTATACTTACCTCTCTTATTGGTACAAGTGTTTGGAATGGGGATCAAAAGACGGCCCCGGAGACTACAACGAATAACGCGGATTCCTATAATCGTGCGTTGATGTATTTTAGGAGAAGGAAGGATTTCGAAATTCTTAGTGCCGCTACAGAAAGAATTTTTCCTGAAGATGAAAATGGTCCAGGTGCTATCGCTTTAGGTGCTCCTTATTTTATTGATCACCAATTAGCTGGAGGCTTTGGCAATAATGAAAAAGAGTATACACGCGGCCCTTTTTCAGAGGGGACGGATTACCAAGGTTATCAATCCCCGTTAAAGCGGCATGAAATATTTTCGGCTGGGATCCAAGCTATGGAAAGGGAAAGTCAAGAAAACTATGGTACTTCCTTTGTTGATCTAGAAGGGGAACAACAAGATAAGATTCTGCAGAAGTTTCAAGATAATAAAGTGAAGATGAAACATGTTAGCTCGGCATACTTTTTCGATCAGCTTCGTACAGCAACTCTTTCAGGCGTATATGCAGACCCGCTATACGGTGGTAATGCCAATATGGATGGGTGGAGAATGAAGGAATTCCCTGGAAGTCAAATGAGTTATATTCAACAGATTGAGAGCGAGGAGTTTATCGACATTGAACCAAGCCCTTTGAAGGATCATTTATAAAATTATGGATTACGGAGGTTTCTTATGGTTAAAACGTTAGATAAAGTGGATGTTGTAACGGTAGGAGTAGGATGGGCAGGGGGTATCATTGCTTCCGAACTTGGAAAAGCCGGAGTAAAGGTTGTTGGTCTTGAACGCGGCGAAAATAGGTCAACAGAAGATTTTCAAATGGTACACGATGAATATCGATATGCGATACGGTATGATTTGATGCAAGATTTATCTAAAGAAACGATTACTTTTCGGAATAACCCGGGTGAAACGGCGTTACCCATGCGACAATTTGGAGCATTTCTGATTGGAACTGGAGTGGGTGGGGCTGGAACGCACTGGAACGGGGATACGTGGTTTTTTTCTCCTTATGATTTTGAAATAAAAACAATGACAGATAAGAAATACGGTAAGAATAAACTTCCTAAAGAGTATTTGATTCAAGATTGGGGCATCACATACGATGAACTAGAGCCATATTATGAGAAGTTTGAGAAGATGGCTGGAACAAGTGGAGAATTGAATCCCTTAAGACCTGAGAGAACGAGGGATTATCCAACACCACCGATGAAAAGTACGCCAATGCTTGATCGATTTGAAAAGGCGGCAACGAATCTGGGTCTACATCCATTTCGTTTGCCATCCGCGAATATTTCCGAGGCTTACACAAACCCTGATGGCCAAACGCTAAACCAATGTCAGTATTGTGGCTTTTGTGAAAAATTTGGCTGTGAATACGGCGCGAAATCGACACCAAATGTGACAGTGATTCCAACAGCATTAAAAACGAATAACTTTGAATTGCGGACACATGCGAATGTCGTTGGTATCCACCATGACGGGAAGCGAGCGACAGGTGTCCGGTACGTAGATGTTCAAACAGGAGAAGAATTTGATCAGCCGGCGGATATTGTTGTGTTAACTAGCTATACCGTGAGTAATGCTCGTCTTTTACTGCTATCGGATATTGGGAAACCTTATGATCCAAATACTGGGACTGGCGTTATCGGGAAAAATTACTGTTATCATATTACCCCAGTTGTTACTGGATTCTTTAAGGATAAGTTTAATGCCTCAATGGGAGCGGGTTCACTCGGCACGACCTTGGATGATTTTAATAATGATAACTTTGATCATTCCGATTTGGATTTTATTCATGGTGGTTCCATTACGATGAAGCAATTAGGTAAAAGACCGATTAATGAAAATGCAGCTCCGAAAGGCACTCCGAATTGGGGGAAAGAATTTAAGCAAAAATCAATCGAATACTTTAATCGTTCGATACCTGTAACTTCCCAAGGGACTTCTTTGCCACACCGAAATAATTATTTAAGTCTTGATCCGACTTATAAAGATGCTTATGGAAACCCATTGATGCGCTTAACGTATGATTTTACCGAGCATGATCATAAGTTACATGACTTTATTTCGGAAAGATGTGCAGAAATCTTACATGAAATGGGTGCCGATAAAGTTGAAACGAGGGATTTAATGGAACACTTCGATATTGTTCCCGCCCATAATGATCATATTACTGGCGGTGTTATTATGGGTGAGGACCCTGAGACTTCCGCACTTAATAATTATCTTCAAATGTGGGATATGGATAATGTATTCGTCATCGGTGCTTCTGCATTTCCACATAATGGCGGTTATAATCCTACAGGTACAGTAGGGGCATTAGCTTATCGGGCAGCCGAGGGTATTTTAAAGTTTAAGGAAAAAGATGGCCAATTAGTTAAAGCGAAGGATAGTAGTAGAGCATAGGCAATGAAAGGGCAGTTCTCACTTTAAATAATAAGTGAGGACTGCTTTTGTTTTAGTTTATTAATCGTTAGTTTTGGTAAATGAATTTTAATTGAGATGATTGAATTAGCGAAAGTGGGACGATGGACCTGTCCCTATGGATGTTAAAATGCTCCAGAACCTCCGCCGCCTCCACCAACACCTGTACCAGTACACGGTGTGACGCTTGAAGATTGGGCAGAAATTTCAGTTGCTGAATTAAAACTTGTTGAAGCTGAACTAGATATGGCCAAAAGTAAAAACATATTCGTCGGACTAGAAAAGGAGTCATCCATTGTATAGATGAAAGATTTATTTTTTTCTTTTAATTTGTTTTCATTTATTCCCGTCCAGAAGATAAGTGCACGTTCTTTGTCATCATCTGACCATGTATTCCATGTGCTAGCTGTTGTTTTTTCAAATTTCTCCTTTAACTGTATCCATTGATTTTTAATGATATGCCCTTTAATCGTCATGGGGCGGTAGGCAATCGCAAAAATAAATAGTACCACCATTAACAAAGCGAAGAAGAAACCCCACATAAATACTTCATGGATAAGCAAGATAATGATTAGTGGAATACAAAAGAAGCCAATTATTCCGTTTAACCAACGAAGTTTTAATTTTTTCTCTGTTAACTTGTGCGAATGAACCTCTTCTTTTATTAGTGTTAACCAATGCATTATTTGACTTTGGAAGTTTTCTTGATTTTTATTAACATAACTATCAAGTTGTTTAAATGAAAATACACTGTTTTTTCCCACTTTATCAAATAACAAATGAATGAGATGGTCCTCATGATGATGATTTGTCATTGGATTGACTAGACGATATTCATCCTCTTTTTTCTTTTGGACATTCCCTTTTCTCACAAGGTCCATGAGCCCGACGGTCAGCATCTCTGCATGTGGAATCGAATGATTTCGATAAAAGTAAATGGTTGCAGGCATACTCATGATTTGCTTAGGTACAAAAGAATGAAAAGTATTTTTACGTTGGGCTTCTAAATTAATATTTTGGCGCTTTCTCCAAGCGAAAAATAGGACAGCCAACAGATAAAGCGTGAAAGCCGTGAATAGATATGGTGCAATCATACGTAGCGATTCTTTTCGATTTTCGAAGGCGATTTGTTTTTCAATCATTGCTTGTTTTTCTGCTAGTAGTGTTTCACGAAGCGGGCTGTCATGGTGGACAGTGGTAGCTGGAAACAATTTTCGGTCATAAGCGACACGGATATCTCCCTTTTCACCACTATCTACCAGTCCCATTTGAAACATAACCGTTCCATTATTCTCCATATGCTCTGTACCTTCTGCTTCATCATAACCAAGGGCAATGACGTCATCTGTTTCTTGAGGTGGGTGAACATAGATGGTTAGGTTTTCGTAATCTGACTCATTACTCGTATCAAAAAATGGCCAATAAAATTGTGCCATATCAGAATATACTTCGATCCCATCCTCTATCAAATAGGATAGCTCAATCGTTATCACTTCATTTTTTCCACTACGGTAAATTTTATAGTTTCCTTCCTCTTGTTTTACCTTTAAAGGTGATCCATTTTCAGTCGCTTTAAAACTCGTGATGGAAGTTCCATCTTTTGGAATAAGATTACGTGTAATCCCGTTAAACTTTCCATCAAATTCATACGTGTGAGTCTCCACTACTTGTACATTGCCATTCTCCTTTAGATAGGCATGAATATCCGACTGGTCGATGGAAAAATCAACCGCCAATACTTGTAATGGAAATAGAAGCGTGACCATAAGTATAAAAAGAAATCCAATTGTCTTTTTCATAAAATTCCCCCTAATTCACTTACTATACATACGAATCAAATAGAAAAAAGTTTCAAAAAAAGAACCATAGGGACAGGTCCATCGTCCCGTTTATGTAGCGGATAACACGGGCAGCTTTTATTAACAGATAATTTCAAAAAGTTTTTAAACGTGCGAGTAAGGGAAAAAAAACTTATAATATTATAGTTATCATATTTAAGCTCATAATAGTAAAGGGACATAGGGACGGGTACCGTGTCCCAACCTATTTGGATTTGGGACGATGGACCTGTCCCTGTGTCCCAGAAGAAAGGAGTGCAAAAGTAATGGAGTTTATTGAAAGTATTGTTTCTAATTTAAATGATGTTTTATGGTCTTATGTGCTTATTATTGTTTTACTTGGTTTAGGGCTATATTTTACGATTCGGACTGGTTTTGTTCAGTTTTCCATAAGAGAAATGTTTCGAGTGATAACGGATAAACGAGCGTATTCGTCGGATTCAGAAAAAAAAGGGACAAGCTCATTCCAAGCATTTGCTATTAGTGCAGCATCAAGAGTAGGTACAGGAAATATGGCAGGAGTTGCATCCGCAGTGGCTCTTGGGGGACCTGGTGCATTATTTTGGATGTGGATCGTTGCGATTATCGGTGCGGCATCTGGATTTGTTGAGAGTACCCTTGGTCAAGTGTATAAAGTAAATGATAAAAATCTTTACCGAGGTGGTCCGGCTTATTATATCGAGAAAGGTTTAAAAAGTCGATGGTTAGGTATTGTATTTGCAGTCACCATTACATTTACATATGGACTTATATTTAATTCCGTCCAGTCTAATACCATTAGTCTTGCCTTTCATGATCAATTTAAAATCAGTCCGATTACTGTTGCTGTCATTTTAACCATTCTTACAGCATTAGTAATTTTCGGAGGGATAAGGAGTATTGCTAACGTTTCACAAATTATTGTACCGGTGATGGCAATCGTTTATATTCTTCTTTCCATCGTTGTATTAGTCATGAATCTAGAACTAATACCGGGCATTTTCAAGCTGATTTTTGCTAATGCATTTGGCTTCGAACAAGTTGCAGGTGGAGGTTTCGGTGCAGCTATCATGATGGGAGTAAAACGAGGGCTATTCTCGAATGAAGCTGGGATGGGGTCTGTACCGAATGCAGCAGCAACAGCTGACGTCTCCCATCCAGTAAAACAAGGACTCGTTCAAGCGCTTGGTGTGTTTTTTGATACATTGTTAATCTGTAGTGCAACTGGATTGGTTATTCTTGCTTCTGGTGGATTTGCAGGTAGTGAGATAGAAGGGATTCAGATTACACAATCTGCATTTTCTAATCATCTTGGAAGCTGGGCAGGTGTATTTGTTGCTATCGCCATTTTCCTATTTGCGTTTAGTTCGATTTTGGGAAATTATTATTATGGAGAAAGCAATATTTACTATATTAAGGAAAGTAAATTAGCTTTATTTATTTACCGAATCATTGTTCTCGTTATGGTCGTCTTCGGAACGCTTGCATCCTTTGATTTTGTTTGGGCACTCGCAGACCTAACGATGGCAATTATGGCCCTTATTAACTTATACGCCATTACAAGACTCTTTAAAATTGCTAAGATTGTTCTTGACGATTACCTAAAACAAAGAAGAGCTGGAAAAGACCCCGTATTCTATCGCGATGTATTAGAAAATCAAGATGGTGTAGAATGCTGGGCACGAAAAGAGGACAGGGAGGAGCCATAGGGACAGGTTCCTCGTCCCAGTATTATTCGTTGATTTGGGACGCTGCCCCCCTGTCCTAGAAAGAAGGGGAAAAGTTTGGCGAAAAAGGTAACGAAAACAAATGCTGTTCGTTTGATTGAACAGCAAAAGGTCTCCTATGAGTTGCTAGAATATAACACAGAAGAGGGGAAACCGGTAGATGGCATCTCCGTTTCCGAAAAAATCGGCTATCCCGATGAGTATGTTTATAAAACATTAGTTACAACTGCGGGTGCAAATCGTTATTACGTCTTTGTCATCCCTGTTGCAAAGGAATTAGATTTGAAAAAAGCAGCAAAGGCGGTAGGAGAGAAGAAAGTTGAAATGATTGCGGTGAAGGATTTACTCGGACTAACTGGTTATGTTCGCGGTGGCTGCTCACCAATTGGCATGAAAAAACTATTTCCTACCTATATGGATGAAACTGCAGAAACATTGGAGTTTATGATTGTCAGTGCAGGGAAGATCGGAATGCAGATTAAATTAGCTCCACAAGATTTAGCAGAAATTAGTCACGCGAAATTTGCAGCGATTACTTCATAGAGCCATGGGGACAGGTCCCTTGTCCCAACAATGATGATGCGGTATTTAATAAGGTAGTTCTCACTGTTAACAGAAGGTGGGAACTATTATTCATTTAAACGAACGTTTGATTAAAAATGAAGGACAAAGTTTCATCATATGATAGTAAGAACGAGAGTAAGAACGACGATCAATGCTCATACATTTAAGTAAGAGCAGCGAATTGGGACGATGGACCTGTCCCTATGGCTCTTTTATGCAAACGATTGCGTAATTTTATGATTTGTTGTATACTAATCGGTGCTTGGATATAGTGTTAAGAGTATTGTTTGTGTTTATAGAAAGGTCTGATAAATCGACACAATAATGGATGTTTTTATTGTTTTTATAATCTAGTAATTATTTATTTAATTTTATGCAAACGTTTGAGTGACTTTAGCGTGATTTATGTAAGCGATGTAATGCTCAACATGGAATGCTAAAGAAACAGTTCATTTATAGGAGGATATTATGTTATCAGAAAAGATTAATCAAACGAGTGAAGAAAGTCCTCAAAGACATTTGCCAAATTTGCCTATTAGTACGATTTGGTTAATAAGTTTTGGTTTCTTGGGAGTGCAAATGGCTTTCTCCTTACAAAGTTCAAATATGGGGCGAATTTTCCAAACAATCGGGGCGGACCCTACAAATTTAGGTTTCTTCTTTATATTACCGCCACTAGCAGGTTTAGTTGTACAACCTATTGTTGGATATCTTTCTGACCGTACTTGGATGCCAAGGCTTGGCCGACGTATTCCTTATTTACTTGTTGGAGCTATTGTTGCGGTAATTGTTATGTGTTTGTTGCCGAATGCTGGTAGCTTTGGCTTTAGCTCTATGGTTGCATTGGCCTTTGGAGCGGTTACCATTTTGTTTATGGATGTATCTTCAAATGTAGCAATGCAACCATTCAAGATGATGGTTGGGGACATGGTGAACGAGGAACAAAAGGGATTTGCCTATTCTATTCAAAGTTTCTTATCAAATAGTGGTGCTGTATTAGCTAGTATTTTTCCGTTTTTATTAACGATGATAGGTGTGTCAAATAGTGCACCAAAGGGAGTTGTACCACAGTCGGTTGTTATTTCGTTTTATGTTGGTGCAGCTGTTTTAATTATTTGTAGTCTCTTTACCGTGTTCAAAGTGAAAGAATATACACCAGAAGAGTATGCTGCCTACCATGGCATTTCTAAAGAATCTAATAAAGAACGTGTAAGCGTTTTTGGATTACTTAAGGATGCTCCAAAGGTATTTTGGACTGTTACTTTAGTTCAATTATTTTGCTGGATGGGTTTTCAATATTTGTGGACTTATGGTACAGGTGCAATCGCAGCAAATGTATGGAATACAAGTGATCCATCAAGTGCAGCATTTCAAACAGCAGGGAACTGGTTTGGTATTTTATCAGCTATACAATCCATTGCGGCAGTGGTATGGTCACTTGTTTTGTCACGTGTGCCCAACGACAAGCATAAATTGGCTTATTCCATCAGCTTATTATTAGGTGGTATTGGATTTGGTTCCGTATTCTTTATTCATAGTCAGGGAGCATTGGTTATTTCATTTATTTTAATTGGTATTGCCTGGGCGGCTATGATGACATTTCCGTTTACCATGCTTACGAACGCTTTGTCTGGTAAAAATATGGGAACGTATCTTGGACTTTTTAATGGTAGTATTTGTTTACCGCAAATTATCGCTTCTTGTTTAAGCTTTGTTTTGTTCCCGGTTATTGGATCGTCCATGCCAGCGATGATTTTGTTATCTGGTATTTTCCTAGTAGCTGGTGCATTATGTGTTCCGATCATTAAAGAAACATATGCAAGATAATGGTTTGTAGGTTTCCGTTTAATTGAGCTAATATATAGGGAAGAGGGAAAATTTTCCTATTCTATAAGTTGTTTAATAGTTCATTAAAGTTGAAAGTGGTGTAGTACATGGGTGTTACGATTAAGGATGTTGCCAAACAAGCAGGTGTTTCCAGCTCTACCGTCTCGCGGGTTATTTCGGATAGTCCTATGATTAGCGATAAAACAAAGCAAAAAGTTCGTCAAGCCATGGAAGAGATGGGATTTCATATTAATCAAAATGCACGGAATTTAGTTAGCCAATCGACTAAGACCATTGGAATTGTAATGAAGAGCTCTGCTAGTGAATCACTCCACGATCCATTTTTTCCCGAAGTTTTACGGGGAATTAGCGCCTGGTGTCACAAACAGGATTTTAGTATGAGTTTGACAGCAGGTGAATCAGAGGAAGCGATTTTTCAGGATGTTGTTAAAATGGTTCGGGGAAAAAAGGTCGATGGTATTATTGTGTCGTATTCCAAACAAGATGATAAAGTTGTCCCTTATCTAATGGAGTGCGGCATTCCCTTTGTTGTGATTGGGAAGCCTTTAGGTAAAGTGAGTGACATTACGTATATTGATAATGATAACGTAAAGGCTGCCAGAGAAGCTTCTGAGTATTTAATAGAACGAGGCCATGAAAAGATTGGTTATATCGGCATGTCACTAGAATATGAAGTGGCCAAATATCGATTAGAAGGGTTTAAAGAAGCAGTTCTATTCAATCAGGTGGATATATCTGATGAGTATATAAAGAACCCAGTATCCCCGGACTTCATTAGAAATGCTGTTAATGAGCTAATGGATCTAGATGCACCACCTACAGGAATCGTAATAATAGATGACCTCAGTGCACTTAATGCTCTAACTGTATTGAGAGAAAGAGATATTAAGGTACCAGATGAAGTTAGTGTGATTAGCTTTAATAATACGGTAGTCGCTAATTTTTCTAACCCTAGCCTAACATCGATTGATACGCAAATTTTTCAGTTAGGATATGAATCGGCGAGATGCCTTATAGAGGAGATAAGAGACCCGTCTTTATATAAAAAGAGTATTATCATTCCTACTAGTATTGTGGAAAGAAAGTCAACACTTTCATTAAATAATGATAAAAATGTGGAGGTATAATATGAGTAAAAAGTGGTGGAAAGAAAGTGTCGCCTACCAAGTCTATCCTAGAAGCTTTATGGATAGTAATGGGGACGGTATTGGCGATATAAAAGGGATTATTTCAAAATTAGATTACTTGAAAGAATTAGGAATAGATGTCATCTGGGTTAGTCCGATGTATAAATCCCCTAATGACGATAATGGCTATGATATTTCGGATTATCAAGATATTATGGACGAATTTGGGACAATGGCTGATTTTGATCAACTATTAGACGAGGTCCATAAACGTGGGATGAAATTGATTATGGACTTAGTCATTAATCATACGAGTGATGAACATGCTTGGTTTATTGAATCAAAATCATCTAAAGATAATCCAAAACGAGATTGGTATATTTGGAGAGACGGAAAAGATGGAAAGGAACCAAACAACTGGGAGTCCATTTTTAGTGGTCCGGCTTGGAAATATGATGAGGAGACTGGTCAATATTTTATGCATATCTTCTCGGAACGTCAACCGGATTTGAATTGGGAGAATCCAGACGTACGAAATGCTTTGTACGATATGGTGAACTGGTGGCTTGAAAAGGGGATTGATGGTTTTCGGGTAGATGCCATTTCTCATATAAAAAAGGAACCTGGATTAGCCGATATGCCCAATCCGCAAAAATTAGACTATGTTCCGAGTTTCCCTAAAATGATGAATGTCGAGGGAATTGATGCGTTTTTGACTGAATTCTCACAGAAGACGATTAAAAACTATGACATTATGACAGTTGGAGAAGCAAATGGTGTTGGCATTGACAATGCGGATAAATGGGTGAATGAAGACAACGGTTATTTCAATATGATTTTCCAGTTTGAATTTTTGGGCCTTTGGGAAAAGGCTACGGACGGGAGCGTTGACGTACAGTCATTAAAGGAAAATCTATCAAAATGGCAAACGGAGTTAGAAGGAAGAGGTTGGAACGCCTTATTTATTGAAAATCATGACCAAGTTCGCCGCGTGTCGAGCTGGGGGGATGAACAGAAGTACTGGAAAGAAAGTGCGAAGATGCTTGGTGCTTTATACTTCTTAATGAAAGGTACGCCATTTATTTATCAGGGCCAGGAAATTGGAATGACGAACGTCCAATATCCATCCATTGATGATTATGATGATGTTGGGATGATTAATTATTACAGGATTGAAACGGAAAAAGGCCGTCCACATGATGAAGTGATGGAAGTGATTTGGAAACAAAGTCGTGATAATGCTCGTACGCCGATGCAATGGAGCGCTGACCGTATGGCTGGATTTACGACTTCAAATGAATCATGGCTGAAAGTGAATCCGAATTATACGGAAATTAATGTTGCAGATCAATTGGCTGACCCAGATTCTATTTTGAATTTCTATAAAAAATTAATTCGCTTAAGGAAAGAAAATCAAGTATTTGTGTATGGAACATATGAACTGCTATTTGCCGATCATCCTAGTCTCTTTGTCTATAGGCGTACGTTAGGCGGTCAGCAGGCACTTGTAATCAATAACTTTGCTAATCAAGCAACAGATTTTGAGCTTCCATTAAGTATAACCTATGCATCTTCCCAGCTTGTTCTAAACAACTATGACGTTACAGATGAAGAGTTAATGAAAGAATTCACATTAAAACCTTATGAAACTAGGGTTTATCTATTAAAATAAGTGTATTTCCGAAAAGTCGCTATGCTGCCACTAAGGCCACATAGCGACTTTTTGAGCCATGGGGACAGGTCCCTTGTCCCATGATTTGGGACGATGGACCTGTCCCTGTGGCTCTTTTTGGCTCTTTTGTAATCGCTTTTAAAAGTTGTTGACACTATTTTATCAAAATGGTAGGATATTGATAGTTAATTAAATTAATTTATAAATGAAAGGGTTGTGGATTAGGATCAAAAAAAGTTCTATTTAACTTTTAATCTATTATATTTTTGTAAGCGGATTAGTAGAAAGATAACTTAGAAAAGAGGTTTATTACATGACGTTAGTTACAATTGCTTCCTTTGTCTTCTTTACGGCTTTAGTTGCTATCATTTCTTATTTTAAAACCCGTAAAGAAGATCTTAACACAGCAGATGGATATTTTCTTGGAGGTAGAAGCTTAACGGGGTGGGTCATTGCTGGATCCCTCATGTTAACCAATCTATCTACTGAGCAACTCGTAGGTTTGAATGCGGAAGGTTATGAATTCAGTATCGCTTCCATGGGTTGGGAAGTTGGTTCTGCCCTTGCTCTTGTTTTAGTAGCATTTTATTTGCTGCCACGTTACTTGAAGGGTGGAATAACGACAATTCCAGACTTCTTGGAAGAACGATTTGACCCGGGTGTGAAATTGTTTGTTACGATATTATTCCTATTTGGTTATATATTAAATCTCATGCCGCCAATTTTATATACAGGAGCGGTAGCACTACGAGAAATGTTCGATGTACAAGGAATGCTTGGTGTTGATGATACAACTGCTTTATGGGTCACTGTCTGGGCTATTGGAACGATTGGTTCGATCTATGCGATTTTCGGTGGTTTGAAGGCGGTTGCGGTTTCCGATACAATCAACGGGATTGGACTTTTAATAGGTGGGTTACTGATTCCGATTTTAGGTTTGGCCTTTTTAGGAGATGGGTCCCCAATTGCAGGTTTCCAGACTATTATTGAAAATACGCCGGAAAAATTAAATGCGATAGGGAAGGAATCTGAGCCGCTCCCATTCTCGACGATGTTTACGGGGTTATTATTAGTAAACCTATTCTATTGGGGTACTGCCCAACATATTATGCAGCGAGCGATTGCAGCGAAGAACTTGAAAGAAGGACAAAAGGGCTTATTGATCGCGGCGTTCTTAAAAATGCTAGGACCAGTTATTTTAATTCTACCTGGTATCATTGCTTTTAATTTACTAGGGGATAAATTAGACCCAATTAATGCTTACTCCGCACTTGTGAATCATGTGTTGCCATTGCCACTTGTAGGTTTCTTTGCGGCTGTGTTGTTTGGTGCGATTCTATCATCCTTTAACTCTGGCTTAAACTCAACCGTTACATTGTTCATGCTTAATGTGTATAAACCATATGTAAAACCACAGATTTCTGATCGCAAGCTCATTCGTAACGGTAAAATCTTTGGGACGTTCATCGCGATTTTTGCAATGTGTATGGCACCATTAATTGATTTGATGCCACAAGGTTTCTTCCAATATTTCCAAATGGTAAACGGTTTCTATAATGTACCGATATTTACTATTCTCATTATTGGTTATTTAACAAAACGTGTACCAGCCATTGCAGCGAAAATAGCACTAGTTCTGTTTATTGTTGTGTATGCCATTACACAGTTGTTCTGGGATACAGGCGTACATTATCTGCATATCCTTGCAATTCTTTTTGTCGTATGTTCCGCTCTAATGTTAATCATTGGAAAATTCAAGCCACGTGATACAGCGTATGTCTTGGAGGATAAAAAGGAAGTTGATATCACGCCATGGAAACTTGCCTATCCGGTAGGTATTGCTGCTGTTGCAGTAATGGTTATGCTTTATGTTATATTTTCTCCTATTGGAATTGCGAATTAATGGTAAAAGGTTGTTTTTAAATCGTTATTATTGATATAAAGTGCTACATAGAATGGTTATGCTTAATCAATCTAGCCACTTATCAAAATATAGAAAGAACACCTTCTAAGAAAGGGATTTACCATCATAGGTAAATCCCTTTTGTAGATTGTTTTTACATCTATTTCAAATTCATTTTGAAACTGGGACGAGGGACCTGTCCCTGTGGCTCTACTATGATAAAATAAGTCTAGATAAACAATAAAATGGAGGAATTTCCATGCAACGCGGTACATTTCAATTAATGAAAACAGTGAATAAGAAAATTATTTTAAATAAAATTCGTACATCGCAACCTATATCAAGGGCGCAAATTGCAAAAGAGACAGGTCTTACACCACCAACTGTGAGTAGTATCGTAAAAGAGGTGGTAGATGAGGGGCTTGTTATAGAAAGTAAGCTTGGTGAATCGAGTGGCGGAAGAAAACCAACGATGTTACATATTAACAGTGATGCATTTTATGTGATTGGGGTGGATGCTGGTCCTGAAATAGTAGAATGTGTTTTAACCGATCTTACAGGGAAAATATACGAGAGAACCTCAAGCTCATTAAAAGGGCAGTTGACAAATGAAACGTTTCTCAACTTATTGAAGGAAAATATTTATACTATTTTAGAGTTATCTAAAATGGATCAGGAAAAGATTATCGGTATAGGAGTAGCAATGCATGGTGTAGTTGACGTTGAAAATGGAACGTCCCTTAATGCTCCGAGCTTAAATTTAAAGAATATCCCGATTAAAGATGAATTAAGTAAAACGTTTGACCTGGAGATAAAGGTCGAAAATGATGCACGAGCCATGGCCTTAGGTGAATCTTGGTTCGGCGGACATGATGACGTAAATAGTATGGTTGCTGTCAATATTGGTCGTGGTGTTGGTGCAGGGGTTGTTATAAATGGGGAATTATTTCATGGCGCACAGGACATGGCAGGGGAAATAGGTCACATGACTATTGATTTGCACGGTGATGTTTGTAAGTGTGGGAACCGAGGTTGTTTGCAAACATTCGTAATTGGGGATGCCATTGTAAAAAGAATGAAGGAACGGTGTCATAATTTAGAAGAAATAACTGCTAAAGAAATATATGAACGGGCTTTGCAGGGGGAAGCAGCTTTTGTTCAAATCTTAGAAGAAACAGGAAATATTATTGGAATTGGGCTAACCAATTTAATCCATCTTATTAATCCTAGTAAAATTATATTGGGTGGAGGGGTCATGAAAAGTGAGAAATTCCTCATGCCCGCCATTCTTGAGACGATTCAGGAACGTGCGTTAACTCCTAAATCGAAAGAAACAACGGTCATGGTAACCAAATTAGGGGACGATGCGACACTGTTGGGTGCGGTGGCATTACTGTTGGTAGAGCTGTTTGATCCGGTATAATAGAAGAAATATATATAAAAGCCGATAATAAGTTAGCTTCTTTATTATCGGCTTTTATATATTCGTTAATAGTCTTTTTCATTAACTGATCAACTTCGTCTAGTGAAAAACCTTTCATCCCAGACAACCTATTTTCTTCTACTTTAACTAACTTTTCCCTAAGTTGTAGCATTTTTTCGCGACGTTCAAAGGATTTCATGTCCATAACAACGAGGTCGCCTTCACCGTTTTTGGTAAGATAAACGGGTTCCACGGATTCCTTACAAATGTTGGAGATTTCATTGTAATTATTGCGAATGGCAGCAGATGGTTTAATATACATAAGACACCTCCATAGTATAATTATATGCTTATTTTACTATAATTTTACTATTAACATGGTGTTTCGCCAAAATGAATCCCGCACACAAGTAACGAATTACCCCCAAAAATTATCGGAATCCCATACACAATTATCGAATTATCTAAAGTTAAAGGAAAGCAATTTTACTTCCATACATTATTCCTCCACACCAAATGCAAACTCAGTTCGCCTCTCATACACTTCTCCCGCATTTAAAACGATAGTTGGAAATCGCTCATGATGTAAGGAGGCGGGGGGGCCTTGTGTTTCAAAACAAACTCCTAGGTGTTTGCTAGAATCTGCTTCTCGCAATCTCAAACCTTCTTCCAGTCCATTAGAAGTATACATGACCATTCCAGGTTGATCCGTTTTTACAACAAGAACTCGGCCACTAGTGGGATCTTTCAAAACTACTTTATTTTCCTTTGTTTCATCAAAAATAAAATAATGATCATAGCCATTTCCAGCTATCTTATTTTGTCCAAAATGATGGTTAAAACCAGTACCTAGTATCCTCCCGGCGCGAAAATCAAAAGGGGTTCCTTCCACATCGATTAACGTTCCGGTTGGAATCAAATGCTCATCTAGTTCCATAAATTGGCTACTATCTATCGCAACATGATGATTTTTAACGGTTTCTTTTAAATTCCCACTTAAATTAAAGTAAGAATGGTTGGTTAATGCAATTGGAGTTGTTTTATCCGTTTTAGCCGTATAGTTGATAACTAATTGATTAGCACTGGTAAGGGTATAGGTAACCATAACATCTAGGTTACCCGGATACCCACCTTCACCATCGCGACTACGATGCTTAAGATGTAAACCAACTGTATCTTCTGTTTGAAACGTTTGCCCTTCCCAAATGACTTGGTGGAAACCGTCTGATCCTCCGTGCTGATGATTTTCTCCATTATTTTTTTCTAAAGAATAGGATTCACCATTTAATGTAAAAGTTGCACCTTGAATTCTTCCTGCCACTCTGCCAATTAATGCTCCAAAATAATTCGGATTGGCTTCATAATCTTGGTAATGTTTATAACCAAGAACGACATTTTCCTTTTTCCCATTCTGGTCTGGAACGATTATTTTTGTAATAATTCCACCATAATTTAGGATGCTAACGGACATATTCTGATTATTGGTTAGGGTATATTCCTTCCATGTTCCTAGTATATCTTTTTCCTCCATATGCATGGCTTCGGTCACCTACTTATTCAATGTCGCAATGAATCGATCGATAGCTTGTCGTTCTTTAAAGACACCTGCATCCTCTAGTACTCTTACAAATTTATGACCGAGTTCATCTTGGATTATTTTTTCCGCCTGTTCCTCATCTGTTACAAGTCCGTATTTCGATTTTATTTGCTTCGCCCATTCCTGATGATAGGCCGCTACATTGCAACGTTCACCAAGTAAATAGTTTTGAATTTCCGCTAATTCATCCTTTAATCTCGCAGGTAAAACAGCCAATCCCATCACTTCAATTAAGCCGATGTTTTCCTTTTTAATATGGTGAACATCTTCATGTGGGTGAAAGATTCCAAGTGGATGTTCATCCGAAGTTCGGTTGTTTCTTAACGCTAGGTCCAGTTCAAATTTTCCATTCCGATGTCTTGCAATCGGTGTAATTGTGTTATGAGGTGTATCTTCCGTAAATGCTAGAATATCCGCATCTTCATCCGAATAATGACGCCAAATATTTAAAATATGGTCGGCTGCGTTTACTACATGATCCATCTGTTCCCCTTTTAATCGTATAACCGATAATGGCCATTTTAAAATGGAAGCGTCAATTTCCGGGAAGTTAGTTAATGGAAAGGTAAACGCATCTTCTGCATTTGTCATCGTAAATTCATATCTTCCCGCTTGATAATGATCATGACTTAAAATAGAGCCTCCTACTATTGGCAAATCCGCATTCGAACCAATAAAGTAATGCGGGAATTTCTCCGTAAATGTCAGTAGTCTCGTAAATGCATCCCGATCTATTTTCATGTCACGATGTTCTTCTGACAGTAAAATGCTATGCTCGTTATAATAAACATACGGAGAATATTGTAAATACCAGTTTTCTCCTAAAAGAGGAACCTTGATAATTCGGTGGTTCGCTCTAGCAGGATGTCCGGTTCTTCCAGTATATCCTTCGTTTTCTTTACAAAGCAGGCATTTCGGATAGTTCACATCCCGTTTCATCGCGCGCTCCCGTTTGATTTGCTCTGGATCCTTTTCCGGTTTGGATAAATTAATCGTAATATCCATGTCCCCATAGGGAGATGCTGCTTGATACGATATATTTTTTGCAATTCGGTTCATTTGAATATAATTACTGTTTTTACTTAAGTTATAAAAGTAATCTGTAGCTTCTACTGGTGATTGCTTGTATTTTTCGTTGAATTTTTCATTCACGATGGATGGTTTATCCATGAAACAATTCATGATATTCGCCGTTAAAATTTCTTTTTCGTCTAATACATCTTCAATGACGTGGTGCTCAACAGCGTAGGAAATGACTTTTTCAAGGATATTCGGAATCGTATCCGCTGTAGGGTTTTCGACCGTTTCGGGAAAACTTTCTACGTTTAGCTGATTCATTACTTGATTTCTTACATAAATGTTATCTTCTTTTTCAATTAAGTTGGACTCGATTGCTTGATGAATAAGTCCCGCAATATGTTGAACAATCATGTCTTATCCTTCCTTTCCATACCCGTCAGGATGTGAAGAATGCCAGTTCCATGCATCTTGAATAATTTGTTTCACAGAAGTTCGTGTCGGGTTCCAACCGAGCACGCTTTTCGCTTTATCCGAGCTCGCAATTAATACGCTAGGGTCGCCAGCACGTCGTTTTCCGATTTGTGCCGGGATTTCTTTTCCGGTAACTTCACGAGCGGTTTCAATCATTTCTTTCACCGAAAAGCCTTCATTGCTTCCTAGGTTGAAAATATTGCTCTTTCCACCTTTTCTTAAGTAATCCAGTGCCAACAAATGAGCTTGAACCAAGTCTTCTACATGGACATAATCTCGAATACATGTGCCATCTTCCGTGTCATAATCGTCTCCAAAAATAGTAATATGGGAACGCTGGCCTAGTGCTGTTTGTAAAATAATGGGAACAAGGTGGGATTCGGGACGATGATCTTCACCGATTTCTGAAGTTTCCTTGGCACCAGCAACATTGAAGTATCGTAAAGAAACAAACTTCACGTCATGTGCTTGTTCTGTCCATTTCATCAGTTTTTCCATGATTAACTTTGTTTCCCCATATGGGCTTGTAGGGTTGGTAGGCATCGTTTCCGTAATTGGTACCGATTCTGGCTCCCCATATGTTGCCGCGGTTGATGAGAAGATGATATGTTTCACATCAGCTTCTACCATCGCTTGTAGTAAAACCTGTGTCCCATATACATTGTTATCAAAATATTTCAGTGGTTTTTCCACCGATTCCCCAACTAGCGAATTGGCTGCAAAATGGATAACCGCATCAATGGTCTCCTTTTTAAAAACAGAACGAAGAAAATCTATTTCGCGAATATCTCCTTCGTAAAACGTTGCTTTTGGATGTATTGCTTCTCTATGACCGGTCTCTAGGCTATCAATCACAACTACTTCTTCGCCCTGTTCCACTAATTGATAAACAGCATGGGAGCCGATGTATCCAGCCCCACCTAAAACTAATACGCTCATATTAACTCTCCTTTATCTAATCTTTTAGCACCATCACCAATCGTTGCAGGATAGAATGTAGCGTCATAACCAACTTTACCCTTGTAGATGGCGTTTACATTTTCTTTAAAAATTTCAACTTTCTCCTTCTCTACAATAGCAATAGCACAGCCACCAAATCCAGCGCCAGTCATCCGAGCCCCTAAAACACCATCTTGTTGCCAGGCTGCTTCTACAATCGTGTCTAATTCCAGACCAGTCACTTCATAGTCATCCCGAAGTGAAATATGGGATTCGTTCATCAGTGTTCCGAAATTTTCCACTTTACCTTGCTTTAATTGATTTAGAGCCTCGATGGTGCGAGCATTCTCGTAAACCGCATGTTTCGCGCGTTTTTGGTTTATTTCATCCGTTATGAGATGTTTATTATTTTCAAATTCTTCCGTTGTTAGCTCTCCTAAACTATGAATCGGTAATTTCTTTTGTAAGTCTTTTAAAGCTATTTCACATTCGGAGCGGCGCTCATTGTATTTTGATCCGGCAAGGGTTCGTTGTTTATTGGTGTTCATAATCATAATGACGTGATTATTTAAGTCAACAGGAGCATATTTGTAATCTAACGTGTCACAGTTTAATAGAATGGCATGATACTGTTTCCCCATCCCAACAGCAAACTGATCCATAATCCCGCTGTTTACACCGATGTATTCATTTTCTACTTTTTGACCAAGCCTAACCATCTCGATACGGTCGATATTTTTTTCAAAAAGACCTTCGAATAGAACACCAGTAACAAGTTCAATCGATGCGGAGGAAGAGAGACCGGCTCCATTTGGAATATTTCCGTAAAATAGAATATCAGCCCCATGGGAAATGTCATACCCGGCCTCCATTAAGGTAAGAATCATTCCTTTTGGATAGTTAGCCCAATCATGAGAAGGATCATAATTTAGGTTGGAAAGGTCACATTCTATGATTCCTTTGTCAGGAAAATTCATCGAGTAAAAGCGAAATTGTTGATCTTCACGTTTTGCCCCAAGTGCATACGTTCCAAACGAAATCGAGGCAGGGAAGACATGCCCCCCATTATAGTCTGTATGCTCACCGATTAAATTGATGCGGCCAGGTGCAAAGAAGGTACGTGGAGTAACGGCCGTGTTAAATATATTTTTAAATGATTGTTGTAAATTTGAAGTCATTAAAAGCTATCCTCCTAGTTTTATCTTTCAAGTAGAGCTTAGGTGGGTTAATTAATTTAATTAACTAAGTTAAGTTAAGTTTACTATCAATTGTGAAAAAGTGCAATGATGAATTGAAAAAAAGCCGGTGTAGCCATGGGGACAGGTCCCTCGTCCCAGAATTATCCGCCACCAATACCGGAATCGCACCCACGAGTAACGGAAAAACCCCACCGACTATCGTAATCGCACCCGCGAGTAACGGAAACACCCCCACGACTAACGAATCAATTAGTAGTTTCTTAATTTCCTTTTTAATTCCAGGTAGCTTTTGTAACGATTTTTATACCAATTGCCAACGCTTAACGCTAAAAAGGCCCAAACAAAGAACAATAAGCCGAGAATGACAAAAATCCCCCATTCTCTCTCCATCAGAATGGTATCTTTCGTAAAAAACCCCACAATGATGGAGGCAGGAATTATCCCAAATATTGAAATGAATATAAAATGAAGGAAGCGAATCAACCATGAAGGACGGGGCTGGATGGTTTTCAATTCCTCTTTTAATCTATTTTTCTCTTGCTCTCTTTTTCGCTCCCATTTACTTTTCTTTCTCTTTTTATTTTTTGCCAATTTCTCATCCAACTCCTAAACAATATTAAACATTTCCATTACCTTATATAGAACGGCAAGGATTAGAATTAGCCCAATCCCTAGCGTGAAAAAGGTAACAAATACATATTCAAAAAAGCGTTTTACTGGTGTATCGTTATCTAAAAAAGTATAACTCTTTCCTTTCCTCATCCCTTTGATCAAACGGAAGAATAGATAAATACTAGTTCCCCCTAAACCAAGTAGAATAAGAACGGAAAGAATAAAAAGTAGTAAAGGAACGATTATAAAACTTGAATACAACCAGGCGAAAACCCCCATCGTTAATCCAATTAAAAGGGCAATCTTTAAAGGCTTTAGGACACCTTCCGCAAAGGAATTTTCCGATTTTTGTTTACGACTCATCATTCCACTCCTATCTATCTTCACGGGACTTTACCAATTGTCTATTATACGTTAATACGATTCAATAGAGGGAAAAGATTCATTCTAATGTAATATATTGGCATTCTGTTGCGAAAACCTCCGCTTCAAGGCGCATGTTGACAGTCTCTCCATGTCGCAAAGGGTGACAATCTAACTCATTTATGGCATAATAAAGCAACTGTTTAGAAATGCAACGAATGAGGTGGTGTCTATGATTAAAGCTCTTTTTATTGCGCCCTATACAGGGTTAGCGGAAACGGTCAAAAAGACAGATATCCCTGATGATTTTGATATAGATATTGAAATAGCTAACCTAGAAGATGCGATTGATATTGCTGAACGTGCTGAAAAAGACGGGTATGATCTTATTATTAGTCGTGGTGGTACTGCTTCGATGATTGAGGAAGTTGTTTCCATCCCAGTTATTCACGTTGATATTAGTGGATATGATATGCTTCGTGTCTTTACTTTTATTCGAGAAATGAATGATGGCGTAGCACTTGTTGGGTTTGAAAACATTACTCGTAGTGCGGAAACGTTATTTAATATAATGGAATATGATGTTCGAATGGTCACTGTGAAAAGTAGAGATGATGTGACCCCAACCTTGGAAAAGTTAAAGAACGAAGGATTTACCGTTGTTCTTGGTGATACGATTACGATACAGGAAGCGGAAAAAATAGGTTTACGGGGAATATTAATTACGTCCGGAAAAGAAGCTATCATGGATGCGTATGATGAGGCTCGGCGGTTGTATCGTTTATTTAAAGGTGTAACAAGACAGGTGAATGAATATCATCATATCTTACATTCCCTGCCATTCCCGTTTGTTTTTGTGAATAACGAGAAAGAAATTTTGGAAAAAAATAGTTTGTTTCATAACGAACTTCTTCAACATGATGTGATCATTCCTGATGTTTGGAAAGTTGTGAAACGTGTTTTGGAAAGTGGACAAAGCGAGTGGGCTGAAATAGATAGGGAATCTAAGGGATATGTCATACAGGTTTTTCCTGTGGAAGAAAAAAAGATGGCAGGAATGATCGTACACTCCTCCTTTCCTAAATTAGATAATAAAAGTTATCAAATCAATCATAGTCCTGTCCGGCTGCCCATTATTGGCGACAGTCGACAGGCGGAAGGTTTGCGGAATCATTTAAACAAATTTGCATTAACAGACGATTCGATTCTCATTATAGGTGAAGCCGGAACAGGGAAGAGCACGGTAGCTCAAGCGATCCATTTTGAACGATTCGGACAAGACTACCCAATCGTCTCCCTGGGAGGAAGCCGTTTAAATGATTTGAATTGGGAAGAGCTTAACCGTACATTGTACAAGATCCAGAAAGGTACGCTTCTCTTTAAAAATATAGAGGAACTTTCAAAACAAACACAACATGAATTATTGGAGCTTTTACATCAAAAGCCTAATGAAATAAAAGTAATCACCTTGGTCAGTCATTCCCTAGATTCCGAGGTTCAAAAAGGTCAATTTCATAAAGAGTTGTACAATAAACTATCTAACCTTCCACTGCACTTAACACCATTAAGAGAGAGGAAAGAGGATATCGCAACATTTGTACACTATTTTCTATCTGATTTTCATGCGGAAAGTGGAAATGAAACATTAGGCATGAAAAAAGAGGCGATGGATTATTTAAAACAATTTGATTGGCCAGGGAATTTTAACCAGTTGAAGAACGTGATTAATGAATTAAGTTTGACGACTTCAGACTTTTATATCGAATTGAATCATGTAAAAGAGGTTCTGTCCCATTTAGAAACAGGGGATACATTTGAAGAAACTGTACTACATAACCGAACATTGAAGGAAATAGAACAAGAAATTATTAAAAAGGTACTTGAAGAAGAGAATCATAATCAAACGAAAGCCGCAAAACGATTAGGGATTAATCGTACGACGTTGTGGAGAAAACTAAATCAATAAAGAAACACCAAAGAAGAGATGGGAGCCTGTCTCTTCTTTTTGTTGTTTAAAAATGCAACAAACATACTTTGTTCTGTGGAAGTGAAATAGGCCTTTTTCCCATTTTTTGCAAAAATGTGTTGCAATATATATTTTTGTAGTATAAAATAACTATGGAAAACGCTTTAAGAAATTAAAAATTGTTACATAATGAAACAATTGATATGATGGAGGGAGTAAGTTTTATGAGAATTAAAGCTACATTAGAAAGAATTCCAGGTGGTATGATGGTTGTTCCGTTGTTACTTGCTGCAACAATCAACACATTCGCGCCGGATTTATTAAGAATAGGAAACTTTACACAAGCGTTATTTGTGGATGGAGCAAGTACGTTAATTGCTTTGTTCTTACTATTTACAGGTGCACAAATTAATCTTAAAAACGTTGGAGTTAGTCTTGGGAAAGGTGCAACACTATTAGCAACGAAATGGGTCGTTGGTGCGATTGTTGGTTTAATTGCTTTTATGTTTGCAGGTGATGATGGATTATGGTTAGGCTTAGCACCAATCGCGATTATTGCTGCGATGACAAATAGTAATGGTGGATTATATGTTGCGTTAGTTGGACAATACGGAGATAAGACAGACCGTGCGGCATACTCTTTATTGGCATTAAATGATGGCCCGTTCTTAACGATGGTTGCCTTAACTATTTTTGGAGCAATGGGATTTGTGGATGGAATGTTCTCTGTCGTTTCCTTTGTTTCTGTATTATTACCAATTGTTGTTGGGATGGTATTAGGTAATTTAGACGAGGATATGCGCAATTTCTTCAGTAAAGGAAGCTCTGTATTAATTCCGTTTTTCGCATTTGCGCTAGGAATGGGAATTAACTTTGAAAGCATTATTGAAGGTGGATTATCTGGTATTATCGTTGGTTTATTAACGGTATTCGTTACAGGTACTGCAGGTTACTTTGTATTTAAAGCAATGAAATGGAATCCAATTGTTGGAGTTGCTGAAGGATCAACGGCTGGAAATGCTGTAGCAACACCTGCTGCAATTGCTGCTGCTAGCTCCGCATTTGCCGCAAATGTGGAACTTGCAACGGTTCAAGTTGCTGCATCTGTTGTGACAACAGCTATTTTACTTCCTATTTACCTTGGATTTCTTGTGAAGAGACTGGAGAAAAAAGGGATTCGTGTACCAGAGGATTATGTGATCGATAAGTAATTCATTAAAGATGAGGGTGAGGGAACAACATGAATAGAACGATAGGAATTATTGCGGATGATTTGACAGGTGCAAATGATAGTGGTATTCAATTGACGACGAAGGGAATCGATACCTCGGTTTACTTTGAAATTCCAACTCATCATCATCATTTATCAAGTGGAATTGTGGTTGACACGAATTCACGTGCATTATTAAAGGAAGAAGCTGTTTCCATTACGAAACAGGCTTCCTTGTTTTTAAAAGAAGCTGGATATAAATATATTTATAAAAAAATGGACTCTACATTAAGAGGACAAACAGGGTTAGAGCTAAAGGCGATGAGGGATGTTTTTGATCCTGAATTTATCGTTGTTGCCCCTGCGTTTCCAGCGCTGGGCCGAACAACAAAGGGTGGAATACATTATGTAAATGGGGAAAAAATAGTAGATACAGAATTTTCCAAGGACCCCAAACACCCGGTTACAACTTCTTTTATCCCGGCTCTACTCGAAATTGAAATGGAAGAGACGATTGGTCTATTAACACAATTGGACTATGAAAGTGAAGTGTCCGAGTTTGAAGAAAAGCTAAAGACTTGGAAAAGTCGGGGCGTAACATATATTGTTTGCGATGCAGAAACACAAGATGATTTACGACTGGCAGCAAAACGTATCGCTTCCATAACCGAAAATGTCATATGGGCCGGCTCTGCGGGATTAGCAGAGGTACTTCCGGAAGTGCTTGGATTTGGACAACCGATCGGGGAGCAGGAATTTCCGATATCGAAACAAGTTATGACCGTTTGCGGTAGCTTGTCTCAAGTGACACAGAATCAAGTGAAATATGCAGTGGAGCAACCAAATGTTACGGCTGTTGAGATAAATACGGTAGAAATATTTGCCGAGGATTGGGTTTCGCATCGAAATCACTATATTGAAAATTGCCTAAACGGATTGCGTGAAGGGAACGACATTGTTCTTTTTGTGCCGTCAAATGAAACAGTTAGACAAGAAGTGAAACAGATTGGAAAAACGTTGGCGCTGACTGGCAACCAAATTGGAGAAAAAATCTCTCATGCATTAGGAGAAATTTCGGTTAAAGTAGCGGAAGAAGCGGAACAACTCTCTGGTTTTGTACTTACAGGTGGAGATGCGGCAAAAGATACTTCTCGTCAATTGGGTGGCATTGGTTTTCAGTTGATGAAACAGGTAGAAGCAGGAATTCCATTAGGATCTTTAATTGGAACGGAAAAAGAATATATAGCAGTAACGAAAGCTGGTGCATTTGGAAAAGAAGATTCCATTTATCGTGCCATGCAACAATTGAAGGGAGTTCGGTAAAAATGAGTAAGAAGCCAATTATCGGAATTACAATGGGGGACGCTGCAGGAGTAGGCCCAGAAATCATTGTGAAAAGTTTACAAAGTGAAGAACTATACGAACAGGCGCATCCTATTGTAATAGGAGATGCGAAAATGTTGAAACGTGCAGCTAATTTATTGGATATCAACACAACGATTCGTTCTATTGGGACTGATGCTGATTTTACAGAAACTGCTTTTGGAGAAATAGTTTGTGTGAATTTAGATATTCTTCCAGCTGATCTTCCTTTTGGAGTAGTATCAGCAGAAGCAGGTCATGCTGCATTTGAATTTTTGAAAACAGCGATTGAGCTTGCGAATGAAGGTAAAATTCAAGCGATTTGTACAGCGCCATTGAATAAAGAAGCGTTGCATAAAGGTGGCCATATTTA
Source organism: Oceanobacillus sp. Castelsardo (assembly GCF_001659985.1). Taxonomy (GTDB): domain Bacteria; phylum Bacillota; class Bacilli; order Bacillales; family Amphibacillaceae; genus Oceanobacillus. Next base: position 167,096 of record NZ_LYCS01000005.1, on the reverse strand, counting down.
TCCTGGCCATACGGAAATACTGGCAGAACTAACTGGTACAAAAGATTTTTCCATGATGTTATCTTCACCAAAATTAAAAGTGATCCATGTGACCACTCATATTGGTTTATTGGATGCAATTAAAACGATTGAACCAGAACGTGTTCATAAAGTAATAGAACTGGCACATGATACCCTTTCAAAATCAGGTATCCAAGGCCCAAAGATCGGTGTTTGTGGAATAAACCCCCACGCTGGAGAAAATGGGCTGTTCGGATATGGAGAAGAAGAAGAAAAAATTATTCCCGCAGTCGAGCGTTCACAGAAAGAGGGAATTAATGTAGAAGGCCCACTACCGGCTGATACTTTATTTTTCCGTGCCCAACGTGGCGACTTTGATATCGTCGTTGCGATGTATCACGACCAAGGTCATGGACCGATTAAAGTTCTAGGTTTAGAATCTGGAGTGAATATCACAGTTGGTCTACCAATCATCCGAACAAGTGTAGACCATGGAACAGCATTTGATATTGCTGGAAAAGGAATCGTGGATGATAGAAGTATGCTAGAAGCGCTCCGTCAGGCAATAGAACTAGCGCCAAAACAATAGGACGAGAGGACGTAAAGGCTCTGTGCTGGTAACGATAATAGTGGAATACTTTGTATAAATATTTTGCAAAGTATTCCATTATTTTTTTATTAGAGGTATTTTGGCTTTCGTCGTGTTAATGAGAGCCCGAACAACCGGGTATTTTGTTTGTATCGTCACTCATGGGGCTGATGAGAGCCCGAACAACCGGGTATTTTGTTTGTATCGTCACTCATCGGGCTGATGAGTAGCGGAATAATTGAGTTTTTCGTTAGCACCGCGACTCATGGTGCCGATGAGTAGCGGAACGATCGAGTTTTTCATTTGCACCGCGACTCATGGTGCAGATGAGTAGCGGAACGATCGAGTTTTTCGTTAGCACCGCGACTCATGGGGCTGATGAGTAGCGGAACGATCGTGTTTTTTGTTAGCACCGCGACTCATCGAGCCAATGAGTAGCGGAACGATTGAGCTTTTTGTTAGCACCGCGACTCATGGTGCCGATGAGTAGCGGAATGATCGAGTTTTTCGTTAGCACCGCGACTCATGGTGCCGATGAGTAGCGGAACGATTGAGTTTTTCATTTGCACCGCGACTCATGGTGCAGATGAGTAGCGGAACGATCGAGTTTTTCGTTAGCACCGCGACTCATGGGGCTGATGAGTAGCGGAACGATCGTGTTTTTTGTTAGCACCGCGACTCATCGAGCCAATGAGTGCCGGAATCCCCGAGTTGTTCATTTAAATCGCGACTCATGTATATCACGGAGTTTTAGTAGAACTTTTTTACTATAATCTTTCATCAAGAGGATGCAAAAAATACATAGAAAATAAATTGGAAAGGTGAGAAGATTTGAGAAGAAATTGGACTTCGGATGAAATTACATATTTAAAAGATAGTATAGGATTATATAAACTTACAACGATTGCCCGGAATTTAGATCGCTCCTATGATTCCGTAAGGGTTAAGATGACTAGACTTTCTCTATCTAATACAAAAGCACAAACAGGTTATATCACATTTCACGAATTGGCCCAACTTTTAAAAGTGGATCGAAATACTGTCAAGGGATGGGCGATGAACTATAAATTGCCCTATATCAAAAAAGCAACAAGAGCACGTAAATACTTCTATTTTATAGACCCGCCTGCTTTTTGGGACTGGGCAGAGCAACATAAGGATAAAGTTCAGTTTTCAAATATTGACCCTCAAAGTATACCGCCTGAGCCGGAATGGGTGGAGAGGGAAAGGAGAAAGGATACGTATTCTCCGAAGAAAAGGCGTTATCAAAAATGGACTACGAAAGAGGAAACCTGCCTAATAGAGTTACGTAAGAGTGGATTAACCTTTAAAGAAATCAGTGAAAAAATGGGGAGAAGTCCGATAAGTGTTGAACGGCATTATAAAAGAGTTTTAAATAATTGAGTTGAAAAATGTAAAAAGATCAATTCCCACCTAATAATGGGGAATTGATCTTTTCATTTCATCCCTATATTTTAAATCTACCGACAAGCATTTGTAATTCCTCTGCCATTTTAGATAGGTGTGTAGCAGAAGCTGTAATTTCTTCCATAGAAGCCAGCTGTTCTTCTGATGAAGATGCAACATTTTGTGTGTTGTCTGCAGATGTTTTGGAAATACGTGCAATTTCCTCCATAGAGGCATTCACTTGCTCTGCGCTTGCAGACATTTCTTCTGATACTGCTGAAACTTCTTGAATTTGAGAGGTTACTTTTTCTATTGATTGTAAAATGCTCTTAAACCCTTCTCCTGTTTGATTAATCATATCCATACCAAGAGATGTCTCTTCCTTACCTTTATTCATCATATTAACTGCGTGCGAGGTATCTACTTGTATTTGTTCAATTAATTCCGTAATTTGATCTGCAGAATCCTTGGATTGTTCCGCAAGCTTACGTACTTCATCGGCAACCACTGCAAATCCTTTTCCGTGTTCTCCAGCACGTGCTGATTCGATGGCTGCATTAAGTGCTAAAAGATTCGTTTGTTCGGAAATACCAGTGATGACTTCTATAATCGAGCCAATTTTATTGGATTGCTCTCCCAACTTTTTAATTACAGTAGCTGAATTATCTGTAGCTGACTGGATTGCATTCATTTGTTGAACAGCTTTTTGGATCAATTCATCTCCATCATTTGCTTCCTTGTTTGTTTCTGTAGCTAATTCTGAAATAGAAGAAGTAGTTTCGGCAACATGTTGGATACCGATAGCCATCTCCCTCATGGCCGCTAAACTTTCATTTGCACTCTGTTCTTGAGATTCAGCACCACTTGCAACTTCTTGAATAGACGCTGAAATTTCATTCGTTGCATGTGACGTCTGTTCCGCACTTGCTGTTAATTCTTCAGAAGATGCAGCAACTTGGTTGGATGTCGTTCCAACTTGTCCAATCATATCACGTAAGCTACTAATCATTCGATTAAACGATTTAGCAAGTTGACCAACTTCATCTTGAGATTTTACAGATAATTCTTTTGTTAAATCCCCTTCACCATCCGAAATTTCTTTTAATTGGTCATTGATATTTCTGATTGGTTGGACAATGGATTTTGTGATAAAGATACTAGCCAATATCGCTATAATTCCGGAGACTACTATTACAACTAATAGGATAGTTAGTAAAGATAGAATGGTATTATTGATTACTTTAATCTTTGGACCTACTAGCCACATACCAATAATTTCACCGTTTGAATTCTTTAATGGCTTATACATTGCTAAATAATCTTCCCCAACGATGTCTGCTTCTCCGATAAACGTTTCTTGATTTTTTAATACGACTTCTGTAACCTCTGGGTCAGCTTTTGTACCAATGGTTCGCTGTCCGTCTTGCATGACATTAGTTGCTACTCTAGTATCCCCTTGGAAAATAGTTACAGCTCCATTTGTAATTTCACCTATTTTGTCCATTAACTCATTATTATCGTTAATTTTTACATTCCCTTTATATAACTCTCCACCCTTGATTTCCCAATCACCTTCATACGTTTCATTCAACCAATTGTATCCAAGTTTATTAACAACCTGGACTCTATCGGTAAAAACTTCCTTCATCGCTTTATTCACTTGGAAATAGGATACAAAAGTTATAATAATAGATAAGAATAGTATGATTGCGATAATTAATAGATTAATTTTTGTTCCTATTTTTAGATTATTTATTTTCATAAAGCCGTTTCCCTCCTTTTTTTAAGCACATTATGAATGATGAATGACTTTAGAGCAGTATGTAAAATAGTCACCCATTACTATCACGATATGACCTTCTGACTATATTATCGACATAAATCGACAAAGGTTAATAGTCTCCATTATAAATATGTATATAAATTGCGAAAAGGGTGAATTAGAGTGGTGCTGGTTTTCCTAATAAAAATCCTTGTCCATTTGGTACACCTATCTTTTGAGCTGTTTTTAAATCGGTCTCATTTTCAATTCCCTCTAATACAAATTCGGTATGTGTATTTTCACAATATGTCAGGACGGATTTAACCATTTCCTGTTTTTGTTCGGAAGTTGATAGATTAAACGCAAAGTATTTATCCATCTTTACATAATCAGGTTCTAATTCAATGATGGCCCGTAAAGAAGCAGCTCCTTTTCCTACATCGTCTATCGCAAATAAAAATCCTTTTCTTTTTAAATTCTCCAAGCCGTGTAGAAAAAGAGGCATATCAAAAATAATCTCTGATTCATTGATTTCAAAGATAATCTCTTCACTTTTTATATTATTTTTGTTTACTATTTTATTCATAAAACTGGAGAATAGCGGGTTAGAAATGGTTGTAGGGAAGACGTTGATGAATAAGTTCTGTTTTACTTTTCCCGATTTAGAGTAGGTAGAAATAGCATTGCCGATAGATTTAGTCTCCAACTCGTATAGTTTATTCGCTGTACGGGCTGATTGAAATACTAATTCGGGGTTGTTATAAAGGTTTGTTCGAAATAAGACTTCAAATCCAATCCTATTTTTTTCATTTAGATTATACAATGGTTGAAAATGGTGATGGAATTGCTCTTCTTCTAGTAGTAAGCTCATTTCCTTATGCAACATATTAAAGATCCTTTCCACAAAAAAACATAGGTATTTTTTACTATTTGATAGTATAGCAAATTACCTATATATTTAGCAACAGTGATCCATAGGGACAGGTCCCTTGTCCCACACATTCTAATGCTATGATGTCAACTAAAACGCCGGAAGTTCAATGGAATCAGACATAAAGGGTGAAGACTACTCTTGTCTACACCTGCATAAGTCAAGTGGACTTTCGAATTCTAGCAAGGTTTTTAAAGAGTATTCACTATTTTGTAACAAATAATAATTATATAAAATAGTCAATATAGAAACAATTGACAGACAATTATAGTTAAGTTAACATTTATTTGAAAGGAATAATAATTTAAGAATCAGAATCATCTTCTACGCGAAAAAGACAGCGCTTTCTTAAAATTGAAAAGGATTGAAGGAGGGATTTTGAATGGATACGAAAAAAGTAGGATTTCTTGGATTAGGGAATATGGGTTTCCCGATGGCAAGTAATTTACTAAAAGCAGGTTTTACTGTTTATGGAGTAGATGCAAATGAGGAAGCAGAGAAAAAATTTGCTAAGATTGGTGGAAAAGTTGGCTTTACCTCTGCTACATTACCAAGTGAAGTGAATGTGATTTTCACTAGTCTACCAACACCGCAAATTGTGGAAGCGGTTTATTTAGGGAATGAGGGCCTTGTAGAGAATGGACAAGCACCTTTAACATTAATTGATCTTAGTACCATCTCTCCAAAGTTAAATGAAAAAGTTGCCAAAGCCTCATTGGATAAGGGGATTCAGTACTTAGGTGCTCCGGTAAGTGGAAGTGTTTCTGGAGCAGAAGCAGCAACTTTAAGTGTAATGGTCGGGGGCAATAAAGAAACATACGATTTCGCATTACCATACTTAGAAGCAATCGGTAAAAATATTTTCCATGTTGGGGAAGAACATGGGTTAGGAACAGTGGTTAAATTAATTAATAATTTAATGGCCGGTATTCATACTCAGGCAGTTGCAGAAGCTTTGTCTATTGCTGATGCTGCAGGTTTAGATCATGATATTGTATATAAAATTGTTAGTGTAAGCTCAGGCCAGAGTGATGTATTTAGACGAAACTATGAAAATTTTATCGCCAAGGATGAATATATAAAAGGGGCTTTCACTACAGCACTTCTATTAAAAGACTTAAAACTAGCAAATACTATATCCAATTCATATAATGGCAAATTACCATTGGGTGAAGCGCTAGTAGATTACTTTGAAACCAATATCGAGGATTATGCCGATAAAGATATGTCTTCAGCCTATCTCATGCTAACGGCACAAAAGGAAAAAGTGGATCAGTAAATTTACATAAAAATATGTAGGAGGAATAAATTAGATGACGACAGTTACGTTAGATAGACTAACACATTATATTAATGGAAAAAAAGTAGAAGGAAAAAATGATTTGGTTGGTTATGTATACAGTCCATCTACTGGGCAGAAAATAGCTACTGTTCCTTTTGCTTCAGCAGAAGAAGTTGATGAGACCGTTCAGTTAGCGAAAGAAGCACAAGCAAAATGGGCAAAAGTTTCTGTAGGAAAAAGAATTCAAGTTCTATTTAAGTTTCGCCAATTATTGGTAGAAAATACGGAAAAGTTAGCTATACAAATAGGAAAAGAAAATGGGAAAACAATCTCTGATGCAAAAGGAGAAATAGCCAGAGGAATAGAGTCCGTTGATTTAGCAATTGGCGCACCGGATATTTTAAAAGGGGAGCACTCTGTTAATGTTGGTGGGGAAATAAACGCATATTCTATGAAACAACCATTAGGTGTTGTTACATGTATCTCTCCGTTTAACTTCCCAATCATGGTACCGCTTGCAATGAGTACGATGGCTGTTGCTGTGGGAAATGCAATGATCTTAAAACCGTCTGAAAAAGTTCCATATTCTGCTTTATTCATGTCGGAGCTTTGGGAGGAAGCTGGCTTACCAGCTGGTGTTTGGAATGTTGTGAATGGGGATAAAGATACGGTAAATGCCCTTATCACACATAAAGATATTGAAGCTATAAGTTTTGTTGGTTCTACAAATGTAGCAAAAATTATCTATGAAACTGGTACAAAGCATCATAAACGTGTCAATGCTTTCGGTGGAGGGAAGAACCACATGGTCATCTTGCCGGATGCTGACATGGATAAAACGGTCGATTCTTTCATAGGTGCTGCTTATGGTTCGGCATCACAGCGTTGTATGGCTATTTCGGTCGCAATGCCAGTCGGACAAAAGACTGCAGAAGTGTTTACGCAAAAATTAAAAGAAAAAGTAAAAGATTTAAAACCAGGTGCTTATGATGACGAAACAGCAAACTTTGGAGCTGTCATAAGTGCAGAAGCAAAACAAAGCATTTTACATGCGATTGATGAAGCGGTAGAAGAAGGAGCTAATATTGTAGTAGATGGTCGAAACCCTGATGTGGAAAACAAGGAAGGATTTTACCTTGGTGCTACATTACTAGACAACGTTACTCCTAACATGAAAGTGTATAAAGAAGAAGTATTTGGTCCTGCACGTCAAATTGTTACGGTAGATTCGATTGGCGAAGCGATCCAGTTGATTAACGACCATCCGTACGGTAATGGTGTGACTGTATTCACCAATAGTGGCCGTGATGCTCGTAAATTCACACAAGAAATAGAAGTAGGGATGGTTGGGGTAAATGTACCCGTTCCAATACCGGTTGGCTATCATAATTTCGGCGGGTGGAAAGATTCACGATTTGGTGAAGGACAAATGTTTGGTCCGGATACTGCACGATTCTTTACAAAAACAAAAACAGTTTCGGAAAGATGGTTTGATCAGTCTGAAACAGATGAAACAAACTTTGATTTTCCTAGTAGTTAATGAAAAAGAAAAGGGCCATTACGGTGGCCCTTAATTTTTGGCAGATAGGAAAGTATAAAACTTTTCCCGTCTGGCACTCGGATTACTCGCTTCATCGCTAAGATTTACATAAGTGTAACTAAGGCATTCGCCAAAAGAATGGGTGGATGCTATGTTTTCTAACATAATTATGTAAGCACTTTGATATTGGGGATGTTTATGAAAAAGAGGTGATGAAATGATTGGGATATTTTTAGGGTTAGCCTTGTTAATTATTCTTGCTTACCGTGGATGGTCCATTATCTGGATTGCGCCAATTTGTTCTGGGGTTGTGGCGATATTTGGAGGGCTTGATTTACTAGATGCTTATACAAATACCTACATGCAAGGCTTTGTTGATTTTACGAAGAGTTGGTTCCCTGTCTTTATGTTAGGAGCTATCTTTGGTAAATTAATGGAATTCAGTGGGATGGCTCAGTCTGTCGCACATGGTATTATTAAACTTTTTGGTGAAAAACAGGCGATTGTTGGTGTCATTATGGCCTCAGCGGTTTTGGCATATGGTGGGATTAGTGTGTTTGTCGTTGTATTTGCCGTCTATCCACTTGCGGTAAGTATGTTTAGACAAGCCGATATTCCAAGAAAACTTATGCCGGCCACCATTACAGCTGGGATGATGACGTTTGCCATGACTGCACTTCCCGGAACTCCACAAATTCAGAATTTGATTCCAATGGATTACTTCAATACTACAGCCGCTGCAGCACCAATTATGGGGCTTGCTGCTACACTCGTTATGGCTGGGGGATCATATTTTTATCTGAAAAAAAGAGAACAAAATTTAAAAAAAGCTGGATATGGATTTGAAGAGTTTGAAAAAGATAAGGAAACAAACGGGAAGTTAGTGGAAAATCCACCACATATCCTCTTATCTTTACTACCATTGATATCTGTAATCATTACGCTAAATGTCTTAAAATGGGATATTGTGGTTTGTTTATTAGTTGGTATTTTACTCATTATCGTATTTTCATTAAGCAAAATCAAAGGTATGGTTTCAGCACTAAACCAAGGTGCTTCAGATTCTGTCATGGCCATGATTAATACGTCTGCAGCAGTTGGATTTGGAACTGTTGTACGAGTTGTTCCGGGATTTCAGAAATTAAGTGATTATATTCTAGGTATTGATGCAAATCCGCTTATTTCGATGGCTATTGCGTCGAATGTATTGTCCGGAGCAACCGGTTCCGCATCTGGAGGATTAGGTATTACGATGGAAGCGTTAGGCCATAAATATAATGAAATTGCTGCATCCTCAGGTATTGCACCAGAGGCATTTCACCGTATTGCCTCCATCGCATCTGGTGGTCTAGACGCATTGCCACATAATGGAGCAGTGATAACCATACTAATTGTCACGGGTTTAACGCATAAACAATCGTACAGAGATCTTGCAGTAGTAGCAATCGTCTTTCCGATTTTATCACTAATCCCAGCTATTTTACTTGCTAGTGTCGGCATTTATTAAGGATAGGTTATTTAATGCGTTCTTAAGATAGGTTCAAACAAATGTTTGATTATGTGTTTGTTTGGAATTAGAATACAGGTTGCTTTGAGAGAAGTGTTTGCTGGACTTCTCTCTTTATCTATATCAACTATACATAAAATTTATCTTAATCCCTACAAGTCAGATACATTTTCTACAAGGGGGATTTAGGATTGAATTTGGGTGTTACTCGAAATTCCAAGTTGTGCCCCGATTACGCTAAAAAGGCCCCTTAATCTTTACTGGCTACGGTTATTCCATATCAACATCTAAAATATCCATTAATCCTATTCTCGTATAGTCCTCTAACTGTATATATTTATCGGCAAGGTCAATCTTTTTTATTTTTCCTTTCATCATTTTGTAATCATAATTGGAATAATATTTAATTTCAACAGATAAGTGATGATGAATGGCGAGTTGCAGTTTCATGTTTATTTCCTCTAATTCTTGCTCATCTAACATTGGCTTTGCTTTCTTTTCTTTGTCTTTCCACATCTTATTTAACAGCTGGATATGCTCTGGTAACATCATAGCTGTCCATTTAATCGTGCCCCGGTCATTTACCTCAGACATAATAAAACCACCTCACTTAGAACATTTGTTCCCATTGTAACATAAAAATATAGTTATAGGAAGAGCCATAGGGACAGGTCCCTCGTCCCAAAAGAAACTTGGGACGAGGGACCTGTCCCCATGGATTAATTGGAATATTTCCTAAAGACAAGAATAAGTTTATTAGAGACGTTCTTCTAGATCATACATAACATCTAAAAATGTCTATTATGAAGGAGGAAATATTCTTGAGGTACAATAATCCAAACACAGAGGGTTCTATCGTTTCATTTAAAAAGCGCTATGATAATTTTATTGGTGGGGTATACCGCGCGCCTGTGAAGGGGCAATATTTTGACAATGTCACACCTGTCACTGGTGAGGTGTTTTGTGAGATCGCTCGTTCCACGAAAGAAGATGTTCAATTAGCAGTTGATGCGGCACACGCAGCAAAGGATGCATGGGGAAAAACATCGGTTGCAGAAAGGGCGAATATCCTTAATAAAATTGCGAATCGCTTAGAAGAAAATAAAGAGGTATTAGCAGTGGCAGAAACATGGGATAATGGAAAAGCCGTTCGGGAAACACTTGCTGCAGATATCCCGCTTGCAGTCGATCATTTTCGCTATTTTGCTGGTGCGATTCGTGCGCAAGAGGGTGGCATCAGTCAAGTCGACGAAGATACGGTTGCCTATCATTTCCATGAGCCATTAGGAGTGGTCGGGCAGATTATCCCGTGGAACTTCCCACTGTTAATGGCAACTTGGAAGCTAGCACCTGCACTGGCAGCAGGAAATTGTGTCGTACTAAAACCAGCTGAGCAAACACCAGCATCAATTCATGTTTTTCTAGATATTGTGAAAGATTTATTGCCAGCTGGAGTCGTGAATGTGGTAAATGGTTTTGGGGTGGAGGCAGGAAAACCACTTGCAACGAATCCTGGAATTTCTAAAGTTGCCTTCACGGGGGAGACGACAACTGGACGATTAATCATGCAGTATGCTTCGGAAAATATTATTCCGGTAACGCTGGAATTGGGCGGGAAGTCGCCGAATATTTTCTTTGAAGATGTGATGGATAAGGATGATGGTTATTTAGATAAGGCAATTGAAGGAATGGTTATGTTTGCTTTGAACCAAGGAGAAGTATGTACTTGTCCATCCCGCGCGCTCGTTCATGAATCCATTTACGACGCATTTATGGAAAGAGCAATTGAACGGGTAAAACAAATTAAAATTGGTCACCCACTTGATAAAGAGACGATGATGGGAGCACAAGCTTCAATCGAACAAATGGAAAAAATAAGTTCTTATTTGGACATCGGAAAACAAGAAGGTGCAGAAGTCCTAACTGGAGGAAATGTCAATAAATTAGAAGGGGAACTGGCTGGTGGATATTATGTAGAACCGACTATCTTTAAAGGCGATAACAACATGAGAATTTTCCAAGAAGAAATCTTTGGACCAGTTCTTTCGGTAACAACCTTCAAGGAAAAAGAAGAAGCATTGAAAATTGCCAATGATACGTTGTATGGATTGGGAGCAGGGGTTTGGACACGCGATATTAATACGGCATATCGTTTCGGTCGAGCCATTGAAGCGGGTCGTGTCTGGACCAATTGCTATCACCAATACCCAGCACACGCCGCGTTTGGCGGATATAAAAAATCTGGTATTGGCAGAGAAAATCATTTAATGATGCTAAGCCATTATCAACAAACGAAGAATTTATTGATTAATTATAGTGAGGCGGCAACTGGGTTGTTTTAGTGGATAGGAAAATTTCGGTATATATGTAAGTTACGTGTTAGCCGGCAGGGATTTGCGGCGAGTACCTGGAATATCGGTAATAAATACCGGAATATCGGTAATGAAAAACGAAATATTAGTATAGAGTAACGAGTTCTTGCCTATGAATATCGGACTTTTAAAAGGAGCATTCATTCCATCGTGATGAGTCGCTCCTTTTTTCATAAAAAAGGAGGAATCACATGGTTAAACGTGTTATTGCGACGGAAGAGGCGTTGAAATTGATTGAAAAATTAAAAGAAATTCATGGACCATTAATGTTTCACCAATCAGGAGGATGTTGTGATGGTAGTTCCCCGATGTGTTATCCGAGGGATGAGTTTCGGACAGGAGATTCGGATATCCTTTTAGGTGAAATCAGTGGTACGCCATTTTTCATGGCCAAAGATCAATATGAGTATTGGAAACATACGCAACTTATTATTGATGTTGTCGATGGACGAGGGGGGATGTTTTCCCTGGAGGGTCCTGAAGGTAAAAGGTTTTTGACGAGGTCTCGGGTGTTTACGGAGGAGGAGAGGAAACTGCTGTTTAAACAGTGAAGAAGGTGGAACAGCAATTGTTGCGATTATCGCACTGGTCACCAACAGAAAAAAGAAGTAACCGCCCACTACTCGGTCAAAGTGTAGGGGAATTAGGCATGTATGTTGCTTGGGAAGAGTGTTCGTAGTGCTCTGTCTATTTTTATTATATTATAATTCTATTTAGACCCACGCGTCCCAAAAAGATATATGGTGCCTAGGCAATATAGAGTTCTCGTATTTCCACAGGAATGTGGGAACTTAACTGTCCTAGAAGAGCGATTCTTACAAAAAATTTAGTGAGAATCGCTCTATTTTTTTGTGAAACTCCACTTATTTATCAAGAATAACGTCATTAGGGCAAATGGGACGAGGGACTGTCCCCATGGCTTGTTTCTCTATGATAAAATGGAGTAGAAGGTTGAGGGGGTAAAATACTTGATACCAAGTGAATGGAAAAATTATTTAGAAGAACATATTTTATTAAAAAATGAAGAACTTCATTTAATCGATATAAATGTAAACAATGGAAACGTGGATATCCCTGTGATCAAGAGAACCACTAGAACAAGAAGAACGGTTTCTAGGTTAACCATTGGAATCGTTACGGAAAACAGTGTTGCCCCACCTAACAAACTAGTAAAAGTGTTCACTAGCCCCAAGGTCAGGAAGCAGTTGACTCTATCGGATGAAATGTATGAATGGATTCGTAATGGATGGTTGATTAGGGAATATCGCTTTGAAAAAGATGAGAGGACCGTAAAGAGCGAGCAATATCGGATGGGATATGCTCTTTTTCGGTATCAACAGTCCATGCAAAAACAAGAGGTAGAAGAAAAAAAGCAGCTTATCCATGAATGGAAAACACGCTGGGAAGATACGAATGGCACCGGTGAAGGGAAGGATACGCTCCGCTCAGAATTACTAGACATATTAGAAAATAGATTAAATAGGATTGCCGATGAGGGACAACGGTTTATAGAAGGTCAAGTCGAAAAAATGGAAACAGTAAATTCTTCCTGGAGGTTTAGAAAGCAACTTCTATTCTTGCACTTTTTGGTAGCATTGTACCAGATTGCTACGGTGGAACATCATTATGACTGGAAGCAAATTGGCGCCCGTTATTACCGGAAAATTGGAGGGTCCAAGGAATTTGACTCCTATAAAAAGGATTTCCTTGAAGAGGTAGAACGAATTCTTGAACGTCCGCTACATTTGTTGGGCCTTGCTAGTTTGGGCACGATCACGCCGATATTTTTTTCTGGGTCAATGAGTGGGGAAAAGGTAACGTACAGCTATGGAAGTGTTCATGCTACAACCGATTTAGCTGTTTTTACCGACACCTTTCAAACGAGTGCGGAAGTGTTGTGGTTGGTGGAGAATAGAGGCGTGTTAACGCGGATGGCTTATGAAGAAGAATTTTTACTAGATTCTAGAAGTTTTGTGTTAGGAATTGATGGGCAGTTGAGATCAGCACACCGCCAATTGATTGGCAATCTTGTTCCCTTTGTGAAACAAGTGATTATTTGGACGGATGTTGATGAAGCAGGTTTAACGATTGCCAAAGAAGTTTTTCAGGTGACAAAAAATGAACAGGTCCTTACCAAATGGGTTGTTCCGCCGTTAGAGATTGTTACGGATATCGAGCAGTTTGAAGCACGATATAAACAGTCGATTCAGGACAGGAAGGAAGAACAGGAGCAAGAGATTGGAGGAGTGGGCTATTGGAAGAATTGGATAAAGCTTTAATTTCCATCTTTGATGCGGATGAAGATAAGCCAGAACTTCTCCAGTCGATGCGTGACATTGCAGCGTTATCTGGCGTTCTAAGTGAGTTAAGTGATAAGGAATATTTTCAGTCGCCGATTCATATATTACGTTTTTTGCGGGTGTTAAATATTATTAATCAAGAGGCACTTGGGATTACGGATCCAATCGAGAATGAGGACACGCTTTTTTATCGTTATCGTCATACATTTGGATTTGATGAAGAGATGACGATTGGGTACATGAAACATATGACGTTTGTGTTGGGAAAATTCAACTGGATTGCAAAAACGGGGAAACGAATTAAGATGCGTGATGTTGGGAAGCGAATGATGGATGTCTTGATTCGACTTGCGAATGATTCGCTTGCCTATTATCTCAATGATGATGTACAACGATCGCTTTTCCAAGCAAAACGGGATGCGGAATTAAGTGAGGCTTATGACGATAAGGGCATATCTGGTGGGAACAAACTGGTGAGTATGATTAAAAATGTGGAGGAAGCGGTCGCGTTATTAACCGAACGAGAGTTAGAGTATTTGTCCGATCGTAACGCATTGAATCAGGTCGAGGTTATCCATCAATTGATGAAGGAATTAGAAGGAAAAATGGTTGAAAGGCTCGCTAAATTTGAAACGCTAGATCAGGAACTTGTTTTTGCTTCTGTGAAACAAAGAGGGACGACAGCGATTAGTGAAGGCACCAAGATCAGTCTTGGGACGATCAACAAGATTCTTAAGTTTGCCCACCTGCAAGAGACAGATTTTATTCATACGATTCAACCAGAACTTTTCCGGAATTTTATTGTGAAGTCATTTGATCCACCAATCGGTTCGGACATACCTAATGCCCACCAAATCCTTAGTTTTATGGAACAGGGACAATATGAGGATGAGGAATTAGATGGGATGTGGGCACCGGTGAAATTTGCTAGTCCTTTGTCGCCAATGGCAATGGATGAGGGGATCCAGTATGTGGAGAACTATGAACCAATCACGGAAGAAATTGAAGAAACGGTGGAAGAGGATTTTCCGGAATTAGAAGAAGTGATGGAAGATCAACTAGAAGAACTCATGGGAGACTCGAGATGGCAAATGACCAAACAAATGATTCATACGGAACAGATTGAAACATATCTCGAAAAAGTGGATGAAGCTGGGTTGGAAGAATTAGTCGTTGAAGCTGGATCTGCCAAATGGAGTGACGTCTTAAATGGTCTAATTGGTGTGTCTGCACTTGTAGCTAATAAAAAGGCAGATATCGATGAAAAAGCAAATCGAAAACTGGAGGCCAATCAAACAGAAAAAGACTGGAGGTGGATAGAGGATGAACAAGGAACCTATGGAATTCGAAAACGAGGAAGAAGAGACTCATAATGTTAATCCCTTGTCAGCTTTGCAGTCGATCCAGGGATTTTTGACGAAAGAAGAAGAACTGGTCTTTATGCAAATCTTGTTTTCCTCCTCCGCTACCATTCGGATGGGGAACTTTGGTTTGTCGCGTAAGGAAGTAGAAAAACTACTTGGCATTACGAATGATGAGGAAGCTTTTGCTTCGTTTATGAAACGGGTGAATCAAGGGGTTAGCCGTTATTTTAAGGTGATTTATGATGAGCGTAGAAACCAAGTTGTGGCGCTAATGCGTGTACCTGCAAAACAAGCGAGGAATGTTTTGAATAAGGAAAGCCTTGCGATTCTCATGTTTATTTTTTATCACCAAGAAGTGTTGCAAAATGAATACACCCTTTTCTCGCAATTGATTCATAGTTTTGGGCATGAATCTTTGCAGGTGACGAGGAAAATTCAGGCAAACTTGGACCCTTTGAAAAAAATAGGTGCGATTGAAGTATATGATACGAATTCGAATGAAGAGGCCTATCAACTGACAGCCATTGGTGTGCATATGTTCTCCGATTCGTACTTGCGTCGGTATGCAGAATTTAGTCAGTCCAATCAGCTTCATATGGAAGATGTGTTACGGTTCTTTAAACGATACAACATGAATGGAGGTGTGAGTGATGATTCCGTGGAGACTTAGATTTTCTGGGATTCGTGATTATACGCCGACGGTTATGGATTTTTCGGATAAAGATGATCACATTCTTATTTCTGGACCAAATGGTGCTGGTAAGTCAACGATTACTTTTTGTATGGGTGGAGTTCTTTATTCTAGTAAGGTTGATTTAGAAGGATTAAAGTCGAATAATCTTCCATCTGATCAAACATGGCGGGCAAAAATTGAATTACTTTTCAAAAATGATGGGAAAGTGAAAGTGGATGCGCCACAGTTCGTGCAGTTTCGACTAGATATCGAGCAAAAGCCTGGGGATCCGATTAAGAGGGAGTTTTACATTGAAGAAGGAGATGTGATGGACCATTGGGAGCGTTCCACGAAGTTTTCCTCCGGTGGAAATTTTAATTTTTCCGAGTATAAAAACCAAGTGTTATATAAGTATGCGGTTGATCCGGATGACTTTTATTTGATTTGGTATCAAAAAGAAGTAAATCAATTTGCGATCATGCATCCTGAGGAACGTTTCCGGATTTTTAGCGAAATGAATGGAATTGATAAGATTCAGAAAAACTGGGAGCGAAGTAAAGAGCTTGTGAAGGAAACGGAACAAAGCTTGCAAGAGGCAGAAAGTAAGCAAGGGCTTAACAAAATGGATTTGAAGCAAAAAAAGATGATGCTCGACAGATACTATGATCGGAATCGCCGGCTTGAGGAAGGATTTAAGCAATATTATATTGGTTTGAAATGGTTGGAAACCTATCATTTGAAGCAAATTGATTCCTTGAAGGGTCAAATTACGGAATTGATGGATACAAAGGAAGAAAAGCTTGAGGAGAAGAAAAGACTAGCAATCCATCATGTGGAGCAAAAAGAGGAGCATGCGAAGTTTACGGAAATGCTTGGCTTACTTGATGGACGTCAACAGGAATTGGGGCATGAGTTGGAGGAGTCCAATCAAAAGTTGAAAGAAACACAAGAAAAACTAGATGCCATCTCTAAGCAAATTGAAGAAATCACCAAAAAGGTCGACCGTATTGGCATGACCGAAGAGGAAGTTACCAATGCGTTAAAAGAAGCAGAACAGAACTACGCTGAGGTGGATGATTCGATTCGTGAAAAGGAAGAAATGAGTAGTAGCCTTGCGAAAACTTTAGACATTTTAACCCCAGAATTAGCAAAATTGGAAGTGGAAATCGAGCAAGAGCATGTGAAGGAAAAACAGGTGAGAGACCTCATGGAAACGTACCACAGTAGCAATGCTGTTCAAGCGGAAATGGATAGGAACGAACGCAAGCTTGAGTTTCTTAAAGATGAGCTGCGTGAACTGGTAGGTAAGGAAAAAGTGTTAGGCAAGGAACTGGGCTACCTGAGAAAAAATCAGATATACAGCCCTCGCCAGGAGCAATCGGTTCATTATTTTGAAAAAAATAAGATTGAGGTCTATCCGTTGCGTGAGCTACTGGAGTTAGATGAGTCAGCAAAACAAAGTGATGAACAGTTATTTGATGCGATTAAATATACTTTATTTGTGAACCAAAAAGTATTTCAAGCACCAAATGACTTGTATCATGTTCCATTACCAAACGTGATTCCTGAAAAGAGCCTTACCCATCTACCGGACAAGCATATCAAAATTAAGGATAATTTAAGTGATAATCTCTATGTATTTGCTGTGAAAGCACTATGGTGGACGCAAACCTTTTTTACAAAAGAAATGCCTGTGATTGAAAAGGGGATGTTAATCGATCGACAGGGCATAAGAGGACCCCAAGAGGAAAATAAAATTATTTTAAGTGAAAAAGTGCTCAAAAACCATCAGATTAAGCTAGAACAAGAGCTTAATACGATCGAGGAAAAGATCGAACAGTTTAAGGAAGAAATGGATGAATTAAAAAAGAGAAATTCCATATTGTTTGGTCGGCGTGAGTCACTAAAGGATGCTGAGGCATTTTTGACGAAAGAAAATGAAAGAGAATGGCGGAGAGAGCAATTTGACAAGTTAAGTAGTGAAAAGAGCTATACTCTAGAGAAGCGAGATGCGACTCAGTCCGAAATAAATAAGCTTAACACATTACTTGCTGAATGGAAGCAGAAGGTTTCGACCTATAAGGAATTCCAAGCAACCTATGTTCAGTTTCAAAAAGAACAAGCAAAAATTGCAGAAGTGCAAAAGTTAAGGGGATTATTAGCTGAGCTAGGGCTAGAGAAAAAGGAGAAAAATGATCAGTTAAATGAACTGGAGGATTTACTGGACGAAAAAAGGCGTGAAGAGAGACAATTAGTAAGGGATTTGCAGGGATTGGAAGATAGAGTTACCTATCAAGACCGTGAAATTGAACAAATCGAGAGACAAATAAGGAATCGGTCTGATGAGCGGGTAACGAGTGAAGAGGCCTATTCTAGAACAAGAAAAGAAGTGAATAGGCTACAGGAAACGGCTCAACGGCTAATCGATGAGTTTGGCGAAGAGTCGAAACAATTGCCTGAAACAACAAGGCCACAAGCAGAGGAAATGCGAGACCTTGGAAAAACGAAATTTGACAATGCGAGGAACGAAACGGGCATTGATGATGCTGCACCGGAGAACTATAAGAAAATGAAAGAGGAATACGACCGGTCAGAAACAGAAGTGAAAAAATCAAAATTATTATTGGAAGAGTATACGGAAAGAATGGAACGCTTTAAAGAAGATTTGGAAGATACCATTAATATGAAAATAATTGGTGTGAATCAAAAGTTCGTTCATTATATGTCCAAGTTCGGATTTGAAGGGAAAGTTGATTGGGACATGAACACCGATCGACGTGGCCGAATTCGGTATACCTTATTCATAAAAGCACGTAAAGAAGGTCACCGGGGAAAATTAGAAGATGTGAGTGTGAAAGCGCGAGGAGGTAAAGTTGGTAAAGGTGTATCTGGTGGTGAAGAATCTCTCAGTTCGTTATTGTTTGCTCTAGCCTTACTACAAACTATCGAAGCATCGCCGGGTTATATTGTTCTAGACGAATTTGACAGTGCTCTTGATGAGGGAAGAAAGGATAAAGTGTTTGAATTATACGAGCAAGAATTGAAGCGGAAAATGATTATTCTTACACCGAAATCGCATGAAGAAGAGTATCTTTATCGCTTTTCCAAAGCATACGTGGTGCACCACAACCCAAATATACCAAAAAGTACAGTGTTTAAAGTAATGAGGGTTAATGAATGAGGCGGGGGCAATTCTCATCCCACTTTTTTGTTAATAAGCTGCAAGTATCCGTCCGTGTTAATCCCATTCATGGATAGTTGTAGCTATTGTTTTTCATAAGTAAGGTGATGTCATTTTCCAATCTTTCTTATTATGAATATTACTGACTATAAGACTTTTCACCATATGGTAAAGTATAGTAGAAAATGAATATTTGCGCGTAACATCTTGATAGCTTGCGATAGATGATGTTCTAGAGATACTTGGCTTACGAGCTCTCTTTATAATTAGGGCAGAATCCATACAGGGGAGGAACAGATGGAGAGTATATCTACTATCATTTTATTAATCATCTTTTACATTCTATATAAGAAAGGAATATTATGCATTAGAAGTCAAACGTATCTATTTTATAAGATGAAACGCACGAGTAATCGTCTAAGTGTTTCATATAAAAAGTATGATGGCCTTGAACATTATAGTTTCTGGGTGAAAAAAGGAAGTAAAGTAACCGTATCATACAATGTAACCGTAGAAGTTGGCTCTCTCCTACTAGAATGGCGAGATCTAAGAAATAATTGCTATTTTAAAAAGGAATTTTATGATAACGAATCCGTGACCTTTTCGTTTGAAGCAACTCGACGGCTTTATTCCATAGAAATACACGGGTAAAATACAAAGGGTGGCTGTACGGTTGAATTGGAGAGAGCTGCTTAGTTTGCACAAGAGCCTAGGGGACACAAGAGCCTAGGGGACAGGTCCCTCGTCCCAATAAGGCTGATTTTATGAAAAGTTTTAAACGCTTAAAGTTAAGTAGAACAACTTGGTATTCCCTTAAAGAAAAGGGAAGGATATCATATGATGTGATTATGCTATTCAAATTTGGTATTTTCGTTACAATAGGATTAACATCATATATAGCATTTATCGTGCTTGCTACCATAAAAGAAGTAATCACCCTTCGCTCCATCAAAGTGCAGGGTGATTACTTCTTTTTGTGTTGCATTCAAATTTTGTAAGCCGCTGTTGTTTCTCTCAATGTGTGGGGATGGAATCTTATGAGTAAGCTGCTATAGGCGGAAGTCCATTTAGGGAACCAATGAGTGCCGGAGCAGCAGAAATTTTAACTCGAAGCGCCACTCATCGTGCCAATGAGTGCCCGAGCAACGGAAATATTAATCAGAATCGCAACTCATCACCCCAATGAATGCCGGAGTAATAGAAATTTCAATTCAAATCGCCACTCATCCTATTACTTAACATGGCAAGAAGCATTTTATGCGTTGCCGAACGGAGGATTGGGCTTTGTTCTATATAGCAGGATTCCATCATAGTATATTAATATCATTATCATTCTAGCTGAAAGAGTGTTACTTCTAATTAGTGGTGTGATGACTCGAAGGAGCTTGAAAAGGATAGTCAAGGTTTCTTAGCAGCAGGTAGAATAACGGATTCTATTCGTCGATTGTTGTGAGTTTTTTAAAAACAATGTAAGCGTTGCCTATTGTGTTTATGAATCAGGTAAGGAGGGATTTGATTGTACCAATTAAAATTTACGGATATTGGTGAGGGGCTTCATGAAGCAGAAATTTTGCAATGGTTTGTAAAAGTTGGCGAAAAGGTGGAAAGAGATCAGCCTATTTTAGAAGTGCAAACAGATAAGGCGGCGGTGGAAATTACAACTCCTAAAAGTGGTGTTGTCAGGTCAATGGGGGGGAAGGAAGGTGATGTTGTTCTTGTTGGGGAGACTTTGATTGAAATCGAGTTAGACGGGAAAACAAGAAAAGGGCAGGACAAGCCAACACAACCTGCAACCGTTCCAAGCATTCAACCCCAACAGACAAATCCACAGCCCAATTCGACTATGAAAAAATCCACGAAGGAAAAAAGAGTGAAAGCAGCGCCCAGTGTTAGAAAGTTAGCTAGAGACTTAGGTGTGGATCTTACGCAAATTCAGGGATCTGCGAAACATGGAAGAATCGTGAAAGAGGATGTGTTAGCCTATTCGAATCCATCTACAAATATGCCAAAAGCTGCGACCACCCATCAACAAGCAACTCCTACATCAGGGACACTAGAGGATGAAGTGATTCCGATTCGCGGTTTGCGTAAGAAGATATCGGAAAATATGGTTCAATCCGTTTATACGATTCCACATGTAACCGGAATGGAAGAGATTCATGCCGATCGATTAATTCAACTAAGAAAGGAACTCAATCATGTTTCTTCGGAAAAGATTACGTTTCTCCCGTTTATTGTAAAGGTCGTCGTAGAAGCATTGAAGCGCAACCCAATCTTTAATTCAACCATCGATGAGGAAAACCAAACGATTTTATTAAAAAAACAATATAACATTGGCATCGCAACAGCGACAAGTCATGGTCTTATCGTACCTGTCATCCATCATGCAGATCAGAAATCGATAGAAGAAATAGCGATTGAAATATCGGAGCTGTCGAGGAAGGCTGAGGATGGCAAGCTTTCCTTAAAAGAAATTCAAGGTGGTACGTTCACGATATCGAATACCGGGGCAAAGGGAGGATTTTATGGTACACCAATCATTAATTATCCTCAAGCTGCCATCCTTGGTATCCATTCTATTAAAGAAAAACCCGTGATTTTGCCGAATCGAGAAATCGGAATTGGGAATGTGATGGGGATGAGTCTTTCTTTTGATCACCGAATTATTGATGGTCAGCCTGCAGGGTTATTTATGAATGATGTGAAATCCTTATTAGAAAATCCGGATAGATGGATGTTGAGAGCGAGATAGGAGGGACGGTATGTTTAGAGAAGAAGACTTAACGTTTGAAAGAGTAGAAAGGTTAAATGAAGATGGCGTTCTTTTACATGATAAAAAGGTAGTTTCGGATGAACAGGTGCTGGAAATGTATCAATGGATGTTAAAAGCGAGATTGCTAGATGAAAAGTTATTGCGAATGCAAAGGCAAGGACGGATTGGAACGTACGCTCCATATAGTGGGCAAGAGGCAGCGCAAATTGGAAGTGTTTTTGCATTAGAAAAATCGGATTGGATTTGTCCCAGTTATCGGGAGCACGCGGGAAATATGGTACATGGCATGCCGTTGGAACAGATTATTCTATATGCTAAAGGCCATCTGCATGGTGGTCGGGTACCTGAAGATGTCAATATTTTACCAGTTCAAATTATTATCGCAGCCCAAACCTTGCATGCAGTAGGTACAGCCTATGCGCAAAAGTATCGAGGAGAGAAACATGTATCGGTAAGTTATTTTGGTGATGGTGCTACGTCACAAGGTGATTTTCACGAGGCATTAAACTTTGCCAGTGTGTATCAAGTGCCAGCTATTTTCTTCTGTCAAAATAATCAATACGCGATTAGTGTGCCTGTAGAAAAGCAGATGGCCAGTAAATCCATCGCTCAAAAAGCAGTTGCTTATGGGATGCCAGGGGTGCAAGTGGATGGGAATGATGTGTTAGCTGTTTATGAAGTCATGAAGGAAGCGGTGGAGCGGGCAAGAAATGGGGAAGGTCCAACGTTAATCGAAGCTGTGACATATCGTCTAGGACCACATACGACCTCGGACGATCCAACTAAATATCGCTCTAAAGAAAATGTCGAGCCTTGGAGAGAGGTCAAAGATCCACTTCGGAGAGTGAGACTTTATTTAGAAAATAGCAATCTATGGGATGTTGAAAAAGAAAAAGCCTTTGTCCAAACATTCCAAGATGAATTAGATCATATGATTGATGAAATTGAATCGAAGGAAAAGGAATTCCCTAAAGTAGAGGAAGCATTTGAATATGTTTATCAAGAGAAAAATGCACAGTTGGAAGAACAGCAAGCGGAAGCAAGAAGGATAAGAGAAGAAGGTGATTGGCATGAGTGAAATCACGATGATTGAAGCGATTCGTCAAGCAATGACTCAGGAAATGGAGAGAGACTCCCGTGTACTCATTTTGGGGGAAGATGTTGGTAGGAATGGTGGCGTATTTCGAGCTACGGACGGATTAATCGATCAATTCGGGGAAGAGCGTGTCATGGATACACCATTGGCTGAGTCGGCTATTATTGGAACGGCTGTGGGAATGAGTTTGAATGGATTACGCCCGATTGCGGAGATTCAGTTTTTAGGATTTATTTACGAAGCAATGGATCAAGTTGCCAACCAAGCGGCAAGAGTGCGCTTCAGGTCAACTGGAAGATACCACGTTCCAATGGTCATCCGAAGTCCATATGGCGGGGGAGTTAGGACACCAGAGTTACATTCTGACAGTTTGGAAGCGTTATTTAGTCATACACCAGGCTTAAAAGTTGTGATGCCTTCCAATCCTTACGATGCGAAAGGGTTATTAATAGCTGCTATTCGTGACGAGGATCCCGTATTATTTTTTGAACCGATGAAACTATATCGATCCACGAAACAAGAAGTTCCAGATCAATTATATGAAATTCCAATCGGGAAGGCAAAGGTTGTTCGGGAAGGAAATCAGGCGACGATAGTATCTTGGGGGCCATGTGTTCCTATGTTAGAAAAACTAGTCGATCAATACAAAAAGGAAGGGGCTCATTTAGAATTAATTGATTTGCGCACCGTTGCACCAATTGATGCAGAAACGATACTAGAGTCCGTTGAAAAAACAGAAAGATTAATGATCGTCCATGAAGCGGTGAAAACGAATGGGATTGGAGCCGAAGTAGCTGCGCTCGTTAGTGAAAAAGGGGTGTTCTCCCTGTCCGCTCCGATTTTAAGGATAACTGGATTTGATACACCTTATCCTGTTGGGACGATTGAGGATGACTGGCTACCGAATGAGAAGCGAATAAAGGATGCGATTCAACAATTGTTGTCTTATTAGGCTTGCTTCATTATTAACTATGGTAACGGACTACTGACCTACCCCTTTTGAACTTGTTCATATTTATGATAGAAGGAACATATTAATTAATAGCGTGTGAAAGCGCTATCTATAAATAAAAAACTAGGGGGGAAAACATGAAGAAATTTATTTGGTTAGTGACTTTTTTGGTGATTTCCGTTGCTTTAGTGGGTTGCGGTAACGGTAGTAGCGGGAGTGAAGAGGGGGAAGCGACAAGGACGGTTGGGATTGCGATGCCTACGAAATCCTCAGAAAGATGGGTTTTTGATGGGGAGAATATGGTGAAGGAACTTGAAAAAATGGGGTATAAGACGGATCTCCAATATGCAGAAGATGTTGTGGAAAATCAAGTTTCACAAATTGAGAATATGATTACGAAAGGTGTCGATGTTTTAGTCATTGCTTCCATTGATGGCGAGGCTCTAACAGAAGTGTTGGAAAAGGCGAAGAGTCAAGATATTCCTGTAATATCATATGACCGTCTCATTATGAATAGTGACCATGTTAGCTATTATGCCACTTTTGATAACTTCCAAGTAGGTGTATTACAAGGAAAATACATTGAAGAAAAGTTAGGACTAGCAGATGGGGAAGGCCCATTTAATATTGAATTATTTGCAGGGTCTCCTGATGATAACAATGCTTATTTCTTCTGGGATGGGGCCATGTCCATTCTTGAGCCATATATAGATAACGGAAAACTTGTTGTGAAAAGTGGGCAGACAAGTTTTGAACAAGGGGCAACATTACGTTGGGACGGTGCAAAAGCTCAGGAACGGATGGATAATTTGTTAAGTGCCCATTACTCAGGTGAAAAGATTGATGTAGTTTATTCTCCATTTGATGGGATTAGTCGTGGTGTGATTTCATCGCTAAAAGCAGTGGGATATGGAACAGATGACAATCCGATGCCAATTGTAACAGGGCAAGATGCGGAATTAGCTTCTGTTAAATCTATTATAGCGGGGGAACAGACGCAAACAATTTTTAAAGATACTAGAGAACTTGCTAAGAGTGCGGTAAATATGGTAGAGGCAATCCTAAGTGGTGAAGAGCCTGAGATAAATGATACGGAAACTTATGATAATGGCGTTAAAGTCGTACCATCTAACTTGTTAGAGCCGATTTCCATTGATTTGGATAATTATCAGGAAGAGCTCATTGATACGGGATATTATACAGAAGAAGAATTGAACTAATAACCTAAGGCTTCACTTTGTGCTTTGGGATGACTTAGGCTGGGATTCCGTCTAAGTCATCCTACCCGTATTAAAATTAAAGGGTGGGATAACGAATGACCTCGACAATTTTGGAAATGAAGCAAATCACCAAAACTTTTCCAGGAGTAAAAGCTCTGGATGATGTTAATCTTCAAGTGCAAGAAGGTGAAATACATGCATTAATTGGTGAAAACGGTGCTGGGAAGTCGACCTTAATGAAGGTGTTAAGTGGTGTCCATCCATATGGCACGTATGAAGGAGATATCATTTATAAAGGAAACCGATGTGAATTTAAAAACATAAATGATAGTGAGAAAATGGGGATTGTTATCGTCCATCAAGAGTTAGCTTTAATCCCGGAACTATCTATTGCAGAAAACATATTCTTAGGAAATGAAACAGCTAAAAAAGGGATTATTAATTGGAATAGGACGTTTATAAATACGAGAGAATTACTCGGTAAAGTAGGATTACATGTCGAACCAGAAGAACAAATCAAAAATATTGGTGTTGGTCGACAACAATTAGTAGAAATTGCAAAAGCATTAGCGAAAGAGGTACAGCTCTTAATTCTTGATGAGCCAACTGCTGCCTTGAATGAAAAGGACACAGAAAACCTCTTGCAATTATTATTAGAATTTAAAAAACAAGGGATTACTTCCATCCTCATCTCCCATAAATTAAAAGAACTCTTCCAAGTTTCCGATTATATTACGGTTTTACGTGATGGAAAGACAGTAAGCTCTTATTCACTTAAAGAGGGAAATGTCACGGAAAAGCGCATTATTAAAGATATGGTTGGACGGGATTTATCCAATTTATACCCAGATCGAAACCACAAAATAGAAGATCATGTCGTTTTTGAGATAAAGAATTGGTCTTTGTATCATCCACTAGATTCTGAGAGAAAAATGTTACATGACGTTCATTTAAGAGTGAGACGAGGGGAAATCGTTGGTTTAGCCGGTTTAGTAGGCGCTGGGAGAACAGAGTTAGCGATGAGTATTTTTGGAAAATCATATGGTAAAAAAATCACAGGTCAACTTTTTAAGGATGGCCAAGAGGTTGTATTTAATAACGTAGATCAAGCAATTAAACATGGTGTGGCATATGTTTCTGAAGACAGGAAGGAATATGGACTTATATTGATTGATTCTGTAAAAAACAATCTTACGCTATCCAATCTAAGAAAATTATCAAATAAGAGTAGGATTGACGAGAATCAAGAAGTGGTAGAAGCGGAGAAACTTCAAGAAAAAATGAATATTAAGACCCCTACTATTTTTCAAACAGTAAACAATCTAAGTGGTGGTAACCAACAAAAAGTTGTTCTAGGGAAATGGATCTTTACAGAACCAGATGTTTTACTCTTGGACGAACCTACTCGTGGAATTGATGTTGGGGCGAAGTATGAAATCTATAAAATTATTAATGATCTTGCTGAACAGGGAAAGGCCATTATGATGATTTCATCTGAATTGCCAGAACTTCTTGGTATGTGTGATCGAATCTATACCTTATCTGAAGGAAGAATAACAGGAGATCATGATACAAGCGACGCAACACAGGAATCCTTAATGACTTATATGACAGAGAGCAGGAGGTCATAAAATGGATCATATAAAACAGATAATTTCTAAGAATGTAAAGGTATATGGCATGGTAATCGCCTTAGTTGGGATTGCTATTCTCTTTCAACTATTGACCGGTGGTATTCTTTTGACCCCATTAAATATTACCAATATTATCATGCAAAACAGCTACATTATTGTACTAGCAATTGGCATGTTGATTGTTATTATTACTGGAGAAATTGATTTATCTGTTGGTTCTGTAGCTGCTTTTGTTGGCGCTGTCGCAGGTATTTTATTGGTCAATCATGACTTACCAATCGTACTCTCGATTATGATATGTTTACTTATCGGTGCTGCCATTGGTGCATGGCAAGGATTTTGGACAGCATTTGTAAATATTCCCTCCTTCATCGTCACGTTAGCGGGTATGCTTATATTCCGTGGATTAACGTTAGTTGCATTGCAAGGACAAACACTTGCCCCGTTTCCGAATGGATTTCGTAGCCTAAGTTCATCATTTTTGCCAGATATATTCGGTGGAGGGGATCTTCAACTTTTCACGATTTTTATCGGAATTATCCTATCTGTTCTATATATAACAGGCGAAATTAGGATGAGACAATCAGACAGAAAGTATCATTTACAAGTATCATCAAACGTTTTATTTATAACAAGGTTAATTGTGTTTGTTTCCATCATTAACCTGTTTACCTATATGTTAGCGTTATATGAAGGAATTCCATATGTATTAATTATCTTGTTTGTATTAATTATCGGTTATTCCTATGTGATGAATAAAACAGTTCTTGGTAGACACATGTATGCAGTAGGTGGGAATGAGAATGCTGCGAAATTGTCCGGTGTGAAAACGAGAAAAATTAAATTTTTAGCTTTTATCAATATGGGAATTATGGCAGCGTTGGCTGGACTTATTTTCGCGGGTCGACTTAATGCAGCTACCCCACAAGCTGGTAATCTATTTGAGTTAGATGCCATTGCGGCAGCAGTTATTGGTGGTGCTTCATTTACTGGTGGTGTTGGTAAAGTTTTTGGAGCAGTAATTGGTGCGTTGGTTATGGGTGTATTAAATAATGGTATGTCACTAATGGGGATTGGGATTGATTGGCAACAAGCTATTAAAGGACTTGTATTACTAGGTGCCGTAGCCTTTGATGTGTTGAGTAAGAATAAATAAATGGAAAAGGAGGGAGGAGTGGGCACTGCGAGACTGTGGTGTTAGCCTCCCTAAATAAATTCCAAAGGTGTGGAGAAATCTCACGCTTATCGCTTTGTTCAGAAGGTGCCCGAAGATAAGAGGATGGGGACAAAGTATTTCATCAGGGAAAAACCCGAACATGATTGGTGCTTATAAACCGAGTCTACGTACAATTCCTACGCTAAGGTAGGTAAGTGTATTGCGCGATTTTAAAAAAAACACTTTAGTTACGTCAAAGCCTAACACCAAGACTGTTATACTTCATACTCTTTGACGCTATCTTCTTCAACTAGTACTGGCTGATAATAGTATTCGTTCTGTAAGTCTTTCCATGTAAAATTTTAATGATACAGTCTGCTACTTGTCCAATTTTGTTCTTGGGCCGGAGGGAAAGATCCCTATCAAAAAGTACATGCAATAGTTGTTAATACAAAGAAAGCAGATGCGGAATGAAGTCACCAAATTATGTATAATTAAATGAAAAAGCTATCCATCCTAATAGCTGTTTAGGATGGATAGCTTTTTCATTTAGATTCTGGTAATGCTAATTCTCTGGTATAAGGATGTTAAATATAGTGAATGGAGTTACCAATCTCTAATAAAATCGATATCCCCTATCTCGAATAATTAAAAGAAAATTAAAAACTCATTGAATTATTACATAAAATATTGTACGTTTAAGTAGTAAGTGAATGCGTTTACTTTGCAAGGTTGTTCAATAACTAATGATAGATTGATAAAGGAGGGAGAAAATTCAACGTATATAAGGCTGATTTGTAGTTTTATACTTATAATTTCTATAAATCATCTAGAATGGAATAACCTTACAACATGTACTTACTAATATCTATTTTAATCAGGGAGGAGTATATGATGGAAAAATACAGGGGGAAAGTTACCATTATTATTCTAGCTTTAGTTCTAGCTACTTTTTCTGCACCATCCCCTTTATTGGCAAATGAAAAGGAAACAGGTGACAATCAGCAAAAAGAAGATGAGGGGCAACGTCCTGATTTTAAAGAGGTTTCCGTACATGATCCTTCGATTATAAAAGAGGGGAATATGTATTATGTGTTTGGTACTCACATCGAAGCTGCGAAATCATCGGATTTAATCCAGTGGCATAGTTTTGCTAACGGATATACAACCCCAAATAACTCTTTTTATGGGGATCTATCTGAAAACTTAGCTGAATCTTTTAAATGGGCTGGTGAAGATGATTCTGATAGTAAAGGTGGATTTGCAGTTTGGGCGCCAGAAGTAATCTGGAATGAAAGTTATGTAAACGAGGATGGAACAAAAGGTGCGTATATGATTTATTATAGTGCATCTTCCACGTATATCCGTTCGGCTATTGGGTTTGCTGTTTCTAAGGATATGGAAGGTCCATATGAATATGTGGATACCATTATTTATTCAGGTTTCACGAAAGAAGACGCTAAAGATGAAAATAGTGATATTAACAAACAATGGAAAAACACCCATATCGATGAGTTAATCGAGGATGGAAAAGTTGATAAGCCAAACCCAAATTGGTTTAAGGATGATAAAGTAGGTTCTTATAACAATACGATGTACCCTAATGCTATCGATGCTGCGTTATTCTACGATGAGGATGGTAAGTTATGGATGACATACGGGTCTTGGTCTGGTGGTATTTTCTTATTAGAGTTAGACCAAGAGACAGGACAGCCGATTTATCCTGGAGAAGACGGAGAAACGTCTGATGGTCGCATGATAGATAGATATTTTGGGACGAAGATTTCTGGTGGTTATGGTAAATCGGGAGAGGGTCCTTATATCGTCTATAATGAAGAAAACAATTATTACTACTTGTACGTAACATATGGATGGTTAGGTGCTGATGGGGAGTATAATATGAGAGTATTTCGTTCGAAAAACCCAGATGGACCATACGTGGATGCGGATGGCCAAAATGCTGTTCTCCCGGGAAATGTAGACCATTCTCCATATGGCAATAAGTTGATGGGCCATTTCTTATTTGAGAGAAAAATTGGAGATCCCGGATCAGGTGTTGGTTATGGATATGTCTCACCAGGACATAATTCCGTTTATTTTGAAGAGGAAACAGGGCAACACTTCTTAGTATTCCATTCACGATTCCCAGAAAGAGGGGATTCGCATGAGCTTCGAATTCATCAAATGTTTTTCAATGAGGATGGATGGCCTGTTGTAGCTCCGTACCGTTATGGAGGGGAGACACTAGAAAAGGTAGATCGTAAAGACTTGGTAGGAGATTATCAGTTTATTAATCATGAATTAGATATATCTAATGACCTACACAAAGATATCCATATTACGCTCAATAAAAATAATAAAATAACAGGAGCGGTTAATGGTAAATGGAAAAAGACGGCTCATAACCAAGCAGAGTTGAATATTGATGGTGAAACATATACAGGTGTTTTTGTTCGTCAATATGACCCTGTTTCTGAAAGTCACGTCATGACTTTCACTGCATCATCAAAAAATGGAAAGAGTATTTGGGGAAGTAAACGTGAGGCAGGAAAGTCTGATGAAGATATTGCTAAGGATGTCGAAGAGGATTTAAGTTTGGGAGATACGAATAACGTATATACAGATGTAATCCTTCCTGTAGAAGGGACAAGGGGTACTACCATTACTTGGAGCTCCTCCCACCCAGAGATTATATCTGAAAAGGGGGAAGTAACCCGTCCTGAGACTGGAAAATCTAGTGTAGAGGTAACATTGACAGCCACTATTGTGAAAAATGACGTTACAAAAGAGAAAAAATTCGTAGTCACAGTGCTGCCAAAGAGTGAAAAAGAGTTAGTTGCTAAATATTCATTTGAAGATAATTTAGTAGATAATACAGGCAATTTTTCTGAAGGGACGATTACTGGTAATCGGATAGATAATACTGGTGGAGAGATTTCCTTTGAGAATGGAATAAAAGGAAAAGCGGCTGTTTTTAATGGACAATCAGGAGTGAAGCTTCCAGATAAATTAATTGCAGAGTCGAGTTACTCGGTGTCTCTATGGTTAAATCCTGAGAAACTAACGGGTCATACTACTAGTTTCTTTGGAGCAAGGGACTCTAATAATTGGGTTAGTTTATTACCAGGCGGTTTTCCAGGCGATAATCAAGTTGTACTTTGGTCTGGTGGATCTGTCTTTACAGATGCGAAAAGCGAGGTTCAACTTAAAAAAGATGAATGGTCTCATATCGCATTTACTGTGGATGAAGGAGATATTGTAGTTTATATAAATGGAGAAGAGGTTGTAACACAGTCTGGTTTTAACAATGTATTCACCTCAGGTAATAGCCAGTTTAGCCTAGGGGTAAACTGGTGGGATGCACCTTATCAAGGATTAATTGATGAATTAGAAGTCTATCATGGTGTACTATCTGCTAAGGATGTAAAAGCCTTAGCGAAACCAACAAAATAGTAAATGAAAAAAGACTAGGTTACCTACATACTTTGTAACTTAGTCTTGTAATATATATATGTACGTATAAGATGACAAAACTCGAAATAAACTTATTGACCAATTACGCTTAGAGTGATACTATGAAACTATCAAATAAATGCCTCTGGTTTATGGGACTTTTGCCATTGCTTTCATTCGTTTAGCCTATATATGTATGCGCTACCAAGACCTGGGTGTTTAGAATATTATGTGGGAGTGAACTTGTCAATAAGTAGGTCCATTTGCAATTTGTTTAAAACGCTTTAATAAATAACGAATATTAATAGGAGGTAATACGATGAGAAAGGTGTTTGTACTATTTCTTTTTGCCTTAATGTCCATAGTGTTAATGGCATGTGGTGGTAAAGGGGGGGGCTCTGAAGAAGCAACGGCAGATGAGTCAAAAGTTGTTGGTGATGATATAGAAGGTGCAACAGAACTAACGTATTGGACTTTTGTAGGGCAGCATATCGATTTGTTTGAAGAAGCAGCAATTCGTTGGAACGAAGAAAACTCTGATAGACCTATTAAATTAGTTGCGGAAGCATATCCGTTTGATCAAATGCACAATAATCTTTTACTTTCTCTTCAATCTGGTAAAGGAGCACCTGATATATCAGACATTGAACTTGGTAGATTTGCAAATTACTTACAAGGTGAGCCACAATTAGAGCCTATGAATGAATATGTGGAGCCACTATTAGATCAAGTTATTCAATCGCGTTTTGAAATCTATGCAAAAGATGGTAATTACTATGGTGTTCCTACCCATGTAGGGGCGACAGTTATGTTCTATAATACAGAAATCATGGATGAAGCCGGCGTGGATATTGATTCTATTAAAACTTGGGATGATTTTGTAGAGGCTGGGAAGCAAGTAGTAGAGAAGACGGATTCGGTCATGTGGAATGTTGGTACGACAGATTGGCTAATGGATTACTGGCCAATGATTTCACAACAAGGTACGGATATGTTTAATGAAAATGGTGAATTAATCGTTGATAGTCAAAAACATGTTGATACGCTACAATTTTTACATGATCTTATTTATGACTATGAAATTGCTGAGCTAACACCGGGTGGTATGAATCAATCTGAAGAGTTCTATGGATACATGAGTGATGGTGGTGCAGCTACTATTCTAGCACCAATTTGGTATATGGGAAGATTTATTGATAGTATGCCGGAACTAGAAGGAAAAATCGCTATTCGTCCATTACCAGCTTGGGAAGAAGGTGGAGACCGTTCTGCGGGAATGGGTGGTACAGGTACAGTTGTAACGAACCAATCTGAAGAGGCTGAACTTGCTAAAGAATTCTTAGCATATGTGAAACTTTCTGAAGAGGGAAGCGTTAACTTATGGAAAGTACTTGGATTTGATCCACCGCGCTGGGACGTATGGGAAAGTGACGCAGTAAGAGAAGATAATAAATATTACCAATACTTTGGAGATGGAATCTTTGATACCCTATTAGAGGTAAAAGATGAAATTAACAGTCTTCATCTAACTGAATATACTCCAGATATCGTAACGGAATATAATACGAATATTGCGGAAAGTGTATTACGTCAACAATCGCAGACACCGGAAGAAGCGCTAAAACAGGCAGCAGAAACGGTTCGTTCGTCAATGGAAAATAATTAAGAAAGGGATGGAAGCGGGGGCACCTGCTTCCATTTTTAATTATAGAATATATTAATTATTTTCTAAAAATATATTGAAATAATAGGGGAATAAAGTTATACTTTAAATACTAGTAACTTATACGTATATTTGATTGATAACTAAATAGATTTGATAATATATTCGTACATAAATCACTGGTATAGCGAGTGCATGTGTATTTAATACGTAACTTGTAAACGTATACAAGTGATAAGGCGATTTTATCACTAATTTGTTGAAGGGATGGGGTATATGGAAAATATAATAGATAAAAAGTTGACAGAAAACTAGATTAATTGATTAGAGAATATGGAATAAATAAGTATTGAATAAGGTTTATAAAATGGACTTATAACTTGTACGTCCAATATGATGAATTGTTGAGGAGGAAGCAATATGGAATCTTTGTCAAATAGTTCCGATCTATCCACAAAGCCACGTAGAAGTCCAAAATCACCGAAAAATAATTCGAACAAACAACCAAATTCGTTTTTAAGATTTATTAATTCAAAAAAAGTAGTCCCATATCTATTTGTAGCACCTTTTATTATTTCTTTCTTAATTTTAACGCTATATCCCGCAATACAAGGTATTATTATGAGTTTCCAAAGGGTGTTACCGGGACAAGTTACGTTTGTGGGATTGGCCAACTATGAAAGATTAGCTAATCCCGTGTTTTATAAAGCTCTACTAAATACGACGTTATATGTGATCTTTACCGTATTGATTTTAACTATTATTCCAATGTTGTTAGCTATTTTTTTAGATTCGAAGTTTGTTAAATTTAAAACGCTTTTCCGTGCTTCTTTATTTCTACCGGCATTAACATCTACTATTGTAGGAGGGATGATTTTCCGATTAATGTTCGGTGAGCAGGATACAGCAGTAGCTAACCAAATCATGAGCCTATTCGGTCTAGATGCTATAAACTGGAGGTTTACGAGTTGGGCTGCCATATTCTTAATGGTTATTCTTGCTTCTTGGAGATGGATTGGGGTAAATATTTTGTATTTTCTTGCAGCATTACAAAATGTCCCAGGAGAATTGTATGAAGCTGCCGATATTGATGGGGCTTCAAAATGGCAGAAGTTAAGATATATAACAATACCGCAATTAAAGCCGATTATCATATTTGTTAGTACGATTACCATTATTAATGGATTTAGAATGTTTGAAGAGAGCTTTGTCTTCTGGGAAGCTGGTTCGCCAGGTAATATTGGTTTATCCGTAGTAGGGTACATTTATCAAGAAGGCATCCGACAAAATGATATGGGCTATGGCTCTGCTATTGGTGTTATTTTAATGTTGATTATCGCTGTGATAAGTCTTATTTATCTTATTGCTACTGGAACCTTTAAAAGAGGTGAAAATTAATGAATGCTAAAAGAAAAAATAAAATCTTAACATGGATTGCTACGATAAGTTTTGGGGTTATTTCACTTATTGCTTTATTTCCCATTATAAGTTTGGTGATTTCGTCATTACGGCCATCATCCGAATTAATGAGACAAGGGATAAGTTTTAGTATTAACTTTAGTCAATTAAGTCTAGATAATTACTTATATATCTTCAATCAAGCTCCGGAGTATTGGGCTTGGTACGGTAATAGTTTAGTTATTTCGGCAATTACTATTGTATTATCCTTATTTTTCTCATCCATGGTTGGGTATGCTTTAGCAGTTTACGATTTTAAAGGAAAAAACTTCTTCTTCCTTTTAGTATTACTCATTTTAATGGTACCGTTTGAAATCTTGATGTTACCACTCTATCAATTAATGATTAATACACAATTAATAGATACGTACTTTGCAGTTGTTCTTCCAATGGTAGTTGCTCCTGTTGCTGTCTTCTTCTTTAGGCAATACGCTCTAGGATTACCAATCCAATTGATGGATGCAGCTAGGATTGACGGTAGCACAGAATATGGTATCTTTTTCAAAATTATGCTTCCCCTTATGGGACCTTCTCTTGCGGCGATGGCGATTTTGCAAGGATTGGGTAGTTGGAATAATTTCCTATGGCCATTGCTTGTACTTAGGTCGAATGATATGTTCACACTGCCGATAGGGTTAGCAACACTGCTTACACCATATGGAAATAACTATGATGTATTAATTGCTGGGTCTGTTTTAACCATTATTCCAATTATTATTTTGTTTGTTTTCTTCCAACGTTACTTCATTGCAGGATTAACTACTGGAGGGGTTAAAGGTTAAAGGTTAAAAGTTAGGAACGATATAAAGAAATAAAAGATGAATGAAGGTGAATGGAACATGTATGCTAGTGGATTTGTAACTACATTAGATCGTATTGCTACTTGGATCACTCGGATGGCGTTATTAAATCTGTTATGGGTTTTATATTCTTTACTAGGATTGTTGATAGCCGGGGTTTTTCCAGCGACCATTGCAACACTTGGAGTAGTCAGGAAGTGGCTGATGGGCGAACAAGACATCAAGGTTTGGAAAACATTTAGAAAAATATATAAACAAGAATTTACATCAGTTAATGGATTAGGGTGGATGCTCACTGGAGTCGGTGGAATCCTTTATCTAAATTATAAAGCAATCGAGGCGTTCGACGGCCAGCTTTATTTTATCGTTCCATTCGCCTTCTATCTGCTTCTGTTCTTATATATGGTTATTATTATATGGTCATTTCCGCTAAAGGCGCATTATGATGCAGGAATATTCCAACATATTAAAAATGCGTTAGTTATAGGTATAACGAAGATTCATATTTCTATAGTAACATTTATTGCTCTTTTCGCAGTTGCTTATCTATCATTAGAAATGCCAACGTTGATTCTATTTTTTATCTTTAGTTTGTCAGCACTCATTTGGTTTTGGTTTTCTTTTCGTATATTCATAACTTTAGATAATAAATAATATTTTACCAGTATAAAAATTAGGAGAGGCCTTATGATCGAGTATCCTCTCCTTTTTTCAATCATCATCCATATATCTGCTTCGTATCTAGTTTAGATTAACTACTTGTACTGACCTGATCTTTTTTCTTTAAATTCTGCTAACCATATATTTTTCTTATCTTCCATCAAACCATCCATACTAACATATGTCTTTATTTTCAAAAATCATCCTTGATTGTACGTACATTTTATAATAGAATAGCATTAAGTGATATAAATATACGTATAAGGATATTTTGGAAAGGTGTTGATTGCAGTTAATGAAGTAATTGACGCAGAAGTGAATCTGCAATTCCTAAATATGGATTAGTAATATTCATGCGGATAAATGTAAGTGGTTTCAATGTGAGGGAGAGAGTAGTTGTAATTAAACCAAATATACCATTGTGGTTAAAGGTCAAATTAAATTTGAGAAACGAATGTAGGTAGTTCCGTAAAGAATTGAACTGATATGAGGTAACTTGGAGTAGACGAATCGATTTGGGTTGAATCTACTAAAAAATTATCAAGGGTTGATAGATAAGTAACTTGCTTCTAATACCTAATGAAAAAGGAGTTTTATTATGGCAAAGCAAATATCGAATGCAAAGGTTGTCGTTGATAAAGACTATGTGATTTCTGAAATAGATAAACGAATCTATGGATCTTTCATTGAGCATTTAGGAAGGGCAGTATATGGAGGAATTTATGAGCCGGGGCACCCTACAGCAGATGAAAATGGCTTTAGGAAAGATGTGCTTGATTTGGTAAATGAACTTCAAGTTCCTATTGTTCGTTATCCCGGTGGAAACATGGTATCAGCATATAATTGGGAAGATGGAGTTGGACCGAGGGAAAATCGCCCAAGAAGATTGGAGTTAGCTTGGCGTGTAATTGAGACAAATGAAATGGGAACAAATGAATTTATGGATTGGTCGAAGTTAGCGAATACCGATGTAATGATGGCCATTAACTTAGGGACTAGAGGTATTGATGCAGCTCGCAACTTTATAGAATATTGCAATCATCCAGGTGGTACCTATTGGAGTGACTTAAGAAGAGAGCATGGGTATGAAGAGCCTCATCGTATAAAAACTTGGTGTCTAGGAAATGAAATGGATGGTCCATGGCAAGTTGGTCACAAAACTGCGGATGAATATGGACGATTAGCTGCTGAAACTGCAAAAGCATTGAGATTAGTTGATCCTAATATTGAACTAGTAAGTTGTGGGAGTTCTAATTCAGATATGCCAACATTTCCAGAGTGGGAGGCAACTACATTAGATCATACGTATGAGCATGTAGATTATATTTCTTTACATCAATATTATGGGAATCGTGATAATGACACTGCTAACTATTTAGCAAAGTCACTAGATATGGATAATTTTATCAAAACAGTTGTCTCCACATGTGATTATATTAAAGCGAAGAAACGCAGTAAAAAAACGATTCATTTAAGTTTTGATGAATGGAATGTATGGTTCCATTCGAATGAACAAGACAAGCAAATTGATCCATGGACTGTTGCACCGCCTCAATTAGAAGATATTTATACGTATGAAGATGCATTATTGGTAGGTAGTATGTTAAATACGATGCTAAAGCACTCTGACCGCGTGAAAATAGCTTGTATGGCACAACTTGTCAATGTCATTGCACCAATTATGACAGAAAATGGTGGGGCTGCATGGAAGCAAACTATTTTTTACCCATATTACTATACGTCTGTTTATGGAAGAGGAGTCGCATTAAACCCAATAGTTACCTCTCCTAAATACGATAGTAAGGATTTTACGGATGTTCCATATTTAGATACATCTGTTGTTTATAATGAAGAAAAAGAGGAACTTGTCATCTTTGCCGTTAATCGTCATTTGGAAAATGAATTACACGTTGATATAGATGTGCGCTCATTTGAAGGTTTTGAAGTGGTGGAACATATTGTTTTAGAAAATGAGGATGCAAAAGCTAAAAACATTTTAGGTAAGGAACAAGTGAAGCCTCACTCCAATGGACAATCTTATAAAGAGGCAGGAAAAGTAATTGGTATTTTACCGAAATTCTCTTGGAACATGATTCGCTTGCAAAAAAAGATAATTAATTCATAAGAGGTGTCATAATGGAAAACAAAATAACAATCAATACCGATATCGTCGAAGGTAAAATAAATAAAAATATCTATGGCCATTTTGCGGAACATTTAGGTAGAGGAATTTACGAAGGTTTATGGGTTGGGGAAGACTCGTCGATTCCAAATACCAATGGAATTAGAAATGATGTCTTGGAAGCCCTTAAAAAATTAGATATTCCCGTTTTACGTTGGCCAGGCGGATGCTTTGCTGATGAATACCACTGGAAAGATGGAGTAGGTCCACGTTCAAATCGTAAACGTATGGTTAATACGCACTGGGGAGGGGTTGTTGAAAACAACCACTTTGGTACACATGAATTCATGATGCTATGTGACATGTTAGGTGCAGAGCCTTATATTAATGGAAATGTCGGTAGCGGTACCGTTCAAGAAATGTCAGAGTGGGTTGAATACATGACCTTTGATGGTGAGTCACCAATGGCGAATTGGAGACGTGAGAATGGAAAAAAGGATCCTTGGAAATTGAAATATTTTGGTGTCGGCAACGAAAACTGGGGATGCGGTGGTAACATGCGTCCGGAATATTATGCAGATTTATACCGTCGTTATCAAACATATGTAAGAAACTATGCGGATAATCAAATTTATCGTATCGCTGGTGGTGCAAATGTGGATGATTATCACTGGACAGAAGTATTAATGCGAGAAGCCCATCATTTAATGGATGGTTTAAGTTTGCATTATTATGTACATCCAGGTGGATTCTGGAATAAAGGTCAAGCGGTAAACTTCAAAGAAGAAGAATGGGATATTACCATGCAAAAAACGCTGTATATGGATGAACTCATTACCAAGCATAGTACGATCATGGATAAATATGATCCGGAAAAGCGGATTGGTATGATTATTGATGAATGGGGTGCATGGTACGATGTCGAACCAGGTACAAATCCAGGATTCTTATATCAACAAAACACAATAAGAGATGCTGTTATTGCAGGGGTGCATTTTAATATATTTCATCAGCATCATGACCGTGTGCAAATGGCAAATATTGCTCAAATGGTTAATGTTATTCAATCAGTTATTTTAACGGAACAAGATAAAATGATTTTAACCCCAACTTATCATGTGTTTGAAATGTATAAAGTTCACCAGGATGCAGAAAAAATAGCTTTAAATATAGACACAAATACGATTCAAAAGAATGGTCAAAGTTATCCGCATATAAGTGCTTCAGCTTCTAAGAAAGATGATACAGTGCATATTAGTTTATGTAATTTAGATAAAGAACAGTCAGCATCATTAAGTGTTGATTTGCGTGGAATGGAAGTCAATAAAGTAAATGGTCGTATATTAACTGCGAATGAAATGAACGCCATTAATACGTTTGAAAATCCTGAAAATGTCAGCCCGACGGAATTTACAGAATATAAACAGGTGGGCAACCATTTAAATATAGAGCTTCCATCTAAATCCATTGTAGTATTGTCCATTAAACCGTAATTCTATATCCAAAGACACTGACGTTAAATTTAAGGAAGAATTATTAGATGGTGTTGGAACGATAGAAGGAGATGCCACATGAATAGATCTTAATTCATGGACAGGAAGTTTATACAAGTCTACCAATAATAATAAGATCTCAGTAAAAGTAAAAGCAGTCCCATATTATGCGTGGTGTAATCGTAACCCTAGGGAAATCTAGTCTAGATAAATGAAGATTAAGTATAAATATACCTTCTGTTTTTATTAAACTAATATACATTTAAAATAAGAAGCTCTAGTGTAATCTGTAACAGAAACTGTTATAATATACCTCATACGGACAAGTTCGAATTATATAGAAACAGAGGTGTACCATGAAAACGAAACACAGTATTGTAAGGGAATATATTCAATCTAAAATTCTAGATGGAACTTATGTACCGCATCAAAAAATTAGCTCGGAAAGTGAACTAATGGAACGCTTTAGCGTAAGTCGTCATACCGTACGTCTTGCCATTGGGGATCTCGTAAATCAAGGTTGGCTATATCGTAAGCAAGGAGCGGGTACATATTGTGCGGAAAGAAGCGAAATGGGATTGAGTGATTACAATCAGAAAAATATCGCTATCATTACAACGCATATTTCGAATTATATTTTTCCTTCCATCATACAGGGAGCGGAGTCACTATTAAGTAAAAATGATTATCATGTTAGTTTATATAGTACGGATAACAATCATGAAAGTGAAAAGAAAATACTGGAGAAAATCCTAACCTATCATGTGGACGGTGTCATTATAGAACCAACACAGAGTGCGCTTTCCAATCCTAATATAAATTACTATCTGAATCTAGAAAAGTCTAATATCCCTTATATTATGATTAACGCTTATTATGATGAATTGGAACCGTTAAGTATCACGATAGATGATGAAAAAGGTGGATTTATCCAGACAGAGTATCTTATTGAACAAGGGCATAAGAATATTCTAGGTTTCTTTAAAACAGATGATTTACAAGGAACTAGAAGAATGAAAGGCTATTTAAAGGCCCATCGTAGCCATCATGTATCAATTAGGCCTAGTAATATCATCACATACCATACGCAGGAAATAATGACTAAACCACAGAAAGAATTAGAAAAAATATTGGAACTTCCAAACGAGGAATGGCCAACTGCTATTGTTTGTTATAATGACGAACTTGCTATGTTATTGTTGGATGTATTACGTAAGAGAAACATCAAAGTACCAGAAGATATATCCTTAATAGGTTATGATGACTCTTTATTATCCAGAGTATCCGAGGTGAAGTTAACTACGATTAAGCATCCGCAAAGTGAGATGGGCGAAGCGGCTGCAAAAATGATATTAAACTTGATTGAACGGAAACAAGGTCTCAAGGAAGAAGCGGAAAAATCTATCGTGTATGAACCAGAACTTGTAGAAAGGAATTCAACGAAGGATATAAGAGAATTAGTTTAAAAAAATAAATACGGGAGAGGTTATCTTATGACTATAAAAGTGTTGGATAGTGTTCAAGTTACGACTAGTCTTGGTTTCGAACCCGAATTACCAAATAGGGTTGCCTTTGAAATGAAAGAGGGGGTAAAGGTAGATGTAGATGTTGTCTGGGAGGTCTTTCCAAAGGATAAATATGAAGAACCTGGAACTTTTCAGATAGAAGGAAAAATTAAAGTAAAAGAATATCCCAACCCTCTAGTAGAACAAAGAGCAGATCCTTATATTTATAAACATACAGATGGTTATTATTATTTTACAGGATCTTACCCTGAATATGACCGCATTGTTCTTAGAAGGTCCAAATCGATAACAGGTCTTAAAGATGCCGAGGAGATTGTTATTTGGGAAAAACATGAGGAAGGAATCATGTCTGAACATATTTGGGCGCCAGAAATTCATTATGTCGATGGAAATTGGTATGTTCATTTTGCTGCAGGGGATCGTGATGATGTTTGGGCTATACGTCCTTATGTATTAGAAAACAAATCTGAGGATCCCTTTGAAGGGGATTGGCTGGAAAAAGGTCAGGTTAATATCGACTTCCAAAGTTTCTCTTTAGATGCTACAACCTTTGAACATAGAGGAAAAAGATACTTAGTGTGGGCGCAAAAGGTGGAGAATGATACCATTTCTAATTTGTATATTGCGGAAATGGAAAATCCTTGGACCATTAAATCTAAACAAGTTGTTCTTTCCACTCCTGATCTACCTTGGGAGCAAGAAGGATTTTATGTGAATGAAGGTGCTGCCTTCCTGAAACGAAATGGTAAAGTGTTTATTGCTTATTCGGCTAGTGCAACGGACTACCGTTATGCAATGGGAATATTGACAGCAGATGAAAATAGTAATCTATTGGACCCGAATTCGTGGACGAAATCCAAAGAACCAGTCTTTGTAACATGTGAGGAAACGAAAGAATATGGGCCGGGTCATAATAGTTTTACAGTTGCGGAAGATGGGGTTACTGATTTACTAGTGTATCATGCTCGTCCATACAAGGAGATTGTTGGTAACTCCTTATATGATCACAATCGTCACGCACGTGTGCAACAATTATTTTGGGATCAACATGGGAATCCGTACTTTGGTTATCCTGGTATGACGAAAGATCTAACAGAAAAAAAGATTGTTGCTACAGTTACTGTGAAATAAGTGGCAATGGGGTGTAAAGGTTGTTTGCAATCTGTCATCGTATCAGATGAGTATATCCAACAACTAGTTAAGGAGCAATTACAACTGGAAACCGACT
The DNA here is from genome assembly GCF_001659985.1 of Oceanobacillus sp. Castelsardo. Lineage (GTDB taxonomy): Bacteria > Bacillota > Bacilli > Bacillales > Amphibacillaceae > Oceanobacillus. The sequence continues at coordinate 124,954 of NZ_LYCS01000005.1, read as the reverse complement.
TGGTTGATGACCAAACATATCATAAAAGACTTCAAATATGTAAAAATTGTCCATCTTTCTTTTATGGGAATACTTGTAGCCATTGTGGATGCTTTGTTCAATTTAGGGCGAAGTTGTCTTATAAAACTTGCCCTTTTCCCAATGGATCAAAGTGGTGAAAGGTAACTACAAAACATAGCCGGTAGGATGTTTATCTTATCGGCTCCCTTTTTATATAAAATGGAGGGATTTGTATGCAAAGAAGTTAGAAAAAGTGCTATACAGTCTGTTTTTCCTTTTTTAAGAGAAAAACTTACAACAGCAATACAATAGCGCTTATTATCCAATGAAAAGAGGAGAAAACATGCAAGTAAAACAAGAAAAGTTTGGCGAAGTTGATAGTAACACTGTATCTTCTTTTACAATCACAAATGACAGTGGTGCAGAACTAACCTGTATTAATTACGGCTGCATTATAACTGAAATGATAGTATCGGACATGCAGGGTAATTTTGAAAATGTTGTCCTTGGTTACGATACGCTAGAGGAATATTTAAATGATACAACATACTTGGGGGCTATTATTGGTCGCGTTGGCGGGCGAATAAAAGGTGCGCAGTTTAAATTGGATGGACAATCACATACACTTGCGAAAAATGAAGGGAACAATCACCTTCACGGGGGGATAAAAGGATTCAATCGTGTTATTTGGGATGCTGAAGTATTTGAACAAGAAAACGAAGCTGGTGTTCAATTTAAGTATTTAAGCTCGGATGGTGAGGAAGGGTATCCAGGAAATGTAGCCATAAAGGTTACCTACACACTAAATAATGAAAATGAGTTAGTCCTTACTTATGACGCTGTTTCAGATAAAAAAACGCCTTTCGTGATGACAAACCATTCTTATTTTAATTTAAGCGGCAACCTTAAACGGGATATTTTAAATCACACACTAAAACTAAAGAGTGATAGATTCTTAGAACTGGATCAAGAATTTATCCCAACCGGTACAATGTTAGATGTAAGAAATACCCCGTTTGATTTTACCGGGGAGAGAACCATTAAATCAGGTACTGTTTCCAATCATTCGCAAAACGTTCTGGTAGGGGAAGGCTATGACCATCCATTTCTTTTAAGCAGTAATCATGATGAAGAAATCATACTGAAGGATCCTGAGAGCGGACGATCACTAATCGTAGAAACAGACGAGGTTGGTGTTGTTGTCTATTCTGGTAATTCAATAGGTGATAAAGGTTATATTCGAGATGTTCCAGCGAGGAAACATCTGGGAATTTGTTTGGAAACACAAGGTCTCCCGGATGCAATTCATCACCCTACATTTCCATCGACCATTATTGATAAGGAACAAAAATATAGCTCGGTAACGAAATACAAATTTGGAGTAGTGCGGTAGTTTCTCGGTGGCGAGTAAAAGAGCTGAAGGGACAGGCTCCTATAGCCATCAAGCTAACAAGAAAATAAGAAATCATCTTAAGTTTTGTTAGCTTTTTCCCTCTATTACTTTTTCGAATACATATTTGGAAACAAATAAACATAATAATGCTATTTCTTTATCAAATTTAGGCTTCAGCTGATCCTATTCGTTTCTTTTCATAATAAGCATTCCACGAATGATGGAAGGGGAAAATGTAATCTGAAATATACGGTGTGATTACACCAATTGTATGATTGTTAGCATTTTAATAGTTTTATTTTTGTTCTTGTATGCACATGTTTTGCAGTGGCTTTAATGCAATTAAAGATTTTAAGTTATTACCGTGAAAGTAATGAAAAAGTTATACACCTTTTCTCCTTATACTTGTCTTATTGAGGCCTTACATATAACATTTAGCTTTAAATTGTTCATATGTAGGGTGAAAAGGCAGAAAGTGTACCGTGAACTTATAAGGGCTAAAACATTTTAAGTTGACAGATGTACGTACAAGAATTACACTAGAATTATAATTGTAAAAAGAGAAATGAAACAACTTAAGTAAAAAGGAAAATACCTCCTTTTGATTTAGTTTTGAAATTGCTATCAGAGAGGGGATTAACGTGAAAACGAATCAAATAAATATCAAGAAGGCGATTGCTAAGGGAGAAACCTCGCTTGGAATTGAATTCGGATCCACACGTATCAAAGCAGTATTAATCGACGATCGTTTTGAACCCATTGCATCTGGAAGTTATGAATGGGAGAATCGATTGGAAGATGACTTTTGGACGTACAACTTAGTAGATATTATCACGGGTTTGCAAACAGCTTATAGTGAGATGAAGCAAGAAGTTGAACGAAATTATGGAATTACCATTCGAACGATTGGTTCCATTGGTTTTTCGGCCATGATGCATGGGTATATGGCCTTTGACAAAACTGGTGAACTACTTGTTCCGTTTCGAACATGGCGTAATACGACAACTAGCATTGCAGCAAAAGAACTAACTGATTTGTTCCAATTTAATATTCCTGAAAGATGGAGTATTGCACATCTCTATCAGGCGATATTAAATGAAGAGAAGCATTTGTCACGTGTTGACTATATAACCACTTTAGCTGGATTTATTCACTGGCTACTAACTGGGAGAAAGGTTATTGGTATTGGAGATGCTTCGGGCATGTTCCCAATTGATGAGTCAACGAAGAATTACAATGGAACCATGATCAAACAGTTTGATGAAAAAATTGCTGATAAGGAATTTTCTTGGAAGCTTCAAGATATTCTTCCTAAGGTTTATAACGGGGGAGAGCAAGCTGGTACATTAACTGAAATAGGAGCCAAAATTCTAGATAGATCACGAAATTTACAACCAGGCATTCCGCTTTGTCCGCCTGAAGGGGATGCGGGAACAGGGATGGTTGCTACGAATAGTGTGAGGAAACGTACAGGAAATGTTTCAGTAGGAACTTCCGTATTTTCCATGATTGTATTAGAGAAAGGGCTTTCAAAGGTCTATCCAGAAATTGATTTAGTTACAACACCAAGTGGAAGTCCGGTCGCGATGGTTCATGCAAATAATTGTTCAAGTGATCTTAATGCTTGGCTTGGCTTGTTCCGTGAATTTTCTGAGGCAATGGGACAAAAGCTGGAATCGAATCAATTATTCGAGGTGATGTTGAATAAAGCTTTGGAAGCGGACCCAGATGGTGGTGGTTTGCTTAGCTATGGTTATTTCTCGGGTGAAAATATAACAGGTTTAGAAAAAGGCCGGCCATTATTTGTTCGCTCACCAGAAAGTAATTTCAATTTAGCTAACTTCATGAGGACTCATCTTTTTACAGCATTTGGAGCCTTGAAAATTGGGATGGATATTCTGACGAAAAAAGAAAACGTGGCTATTGATGGTATTTTAGCTCACGGTGGTTTATTTAAAACCCCTATCGTTGGCCAAAAAATTATTGCGGCTGCAATGAATGTTCCTGTTTCAGTGATGGCAACAGCTGGAGAAGGTGGTGCTTGGGGAATGGCCATTCTTGCTTCTTATATGAAGAATAAAGATCAAAATGTGAGTTTAGAAGACTTCCTCGATAAGAAAGTTTTTGAAGACGTTAATGGGATGGAAATTTATCCTGATGGAATGGACGTTAAGGGATTTGAAGAATTTATTGAGCGATATAAAAAAGGTTTAGCAATTGAAGAGGCTGCTGTAGCTAATTTGATTTTATGAGTTGAAATACGGGAGGAATGAATGTGCTAGAACAATTGAAAGAAGAAGTGTTTCAAGCTAATTTGGACTTACCTAAACACGGGCTTGTGAAATACACATGGGGAAATGCAAGTGCTTTTGATCGGGATAGCGGTTTATTTGTTATTAAACCTAGTGGTGTTGATTATAAAACGATGAAATCTAGTGATATGGTAGTGGTTGATTTAGATGGAAAAGTTGTAGAGGGAGAATTGAATCCATCATCCGATACACCGACTCACGCTGTTCTTTATAAACATTATCCTGAAATTGGTGGGATCGTCCACACGCATTCTACTTGGGCTACTATTTGGGCTCAGGCAGGACTTGATGTACCGGCAATGGGGACTACTCACGCAGATACATTCTATGGGGCCGTACCATGTGCACGCTTTTTGACACAAGCGGAGATTGACCGTGGATATGAAGTCGAAACGGGCCGTGTTATTATTGAAACATTTGAAGAACGCGGGTTAGATGTATTAGCGGTTCCAGGTGTCTTACTTCATGGACATGCTCCATTTACTTGGGGGAAAGATGTTCAATCCGCAGTAATGAATAGTGTGGTGCTTGAGGAAGTTGCAAAAATGAATTTGTTTGCGCGTGAATTAAACAGTTTTGCTGAAGAATTACCACAAAGAATTTTAGATAAACATTATCTACGGAAACACGGAAAAGATGCCTATTATGGGCAAAGATAAAATAACTAAACTATTAAACTAGGAAAAGAGGAATATTATGTCTACGATGAGGAAAAAAGAATTTTGGTTTGTTGTCGGTTCCCAACATCTTTATGGAGAAGAAACGTTAGCAGAAGTTAAGGCAAACGCACAAAAAGTAACGGATGCTTTAAATGAAAGTGGTGCTTTACCATATCCACTCGTTTTGCAAGATTTAGCTATCAGTGCGGATCAAATTACAAATACAATGAAAGAAGTTAACTATAGGGAAGAAGTTGCTGGTGTGATCACTTGGATGCATACTTTCTCCCCCGCGAAAATGTGGATTCGTGGGACAAAATTATTACAAAAACCGTTACTTCATTTAGCGACACAATTTAATGAAAGTATTCCATGGCAAACGATTGATATGGATTTTATGAATCTAAACCAATCCGCTCATGGTGACCGTGAGTATGGTTTTATCAATGCCCGTTTAAAGAAACAAAATAAAGTTGTAGTTGGTTATTGGGAACGTCCGGAAGTGAAACAGCAAATTGCAGAATGGATGGATGTTGCGGTTGCTTTTAATGAAAGTTTCAACATTAAGGTTGCTCGTTTCGGTGACAACATGCGCAATGTTGCAGTTACGGATGGCGATAAAATTGAAGCACAAATCCAATTTGGTTGGACTGTAGACTACTTTGGTATTGGAGATTTAGTTCAGTATGTGAATGCGGTTAAAGAAGAAGAAATTGACACTATATTTGCAGAATATGAAAAACTATATGAATTTGATTATGGCACATACAGTAAGGAAGACTGGGAAGCTAGTGTAAAAGTCCAAGCAAGCTATGAAATTGCTATTAAGCGTTTTCTTGATGATGGAGGTTATAGTGCATTCACTTCTAATTTTGAAGATTTATACGGTATGAAGCAGCTTCCTGGTCTTGCGGTTCAACGTTTGATGGCACAAGGGTATGGTTTTGCTGGAGAAGGTGATTGGAAGACTGCGGCTCTTGATCGTTTACTTAAAGTGATGAGTCATAACCAATCTACAGGCTTTATGGAAGACTACACCTATGAATTAGCTGAAGGCCAAGAATCCATCCTTCAATCCCATATGCTTGAAGTAGACCCAACTTTAGCAAGTAACAAACCGAAAATTATCGTATCGCCATTAGGGATTGGTGATCGTGAAGATCCTGCACGTTTAGTATTTGATGGGAAGGCAGGAGAGGGTGTCGTTGTTTCTATGGCTGACTTTGGTACTCATTTCAAACTTTTAATCAATGAAGTCTCTGCATTTGAGCCAACTGAGCAAGCTCCAAATCTTCCGGTTGCCCGTGTACTTTGGGAAGTGAAACCAAACTTCCAAGATGGGGTTAAAGCTTGGATTGAAAATGGCGGTGGTCATCACACAGTTGTTTCACTGAATCTAACAACAGATCAAATTGTATCTTATGCAAAACTAGTTGGTTTAGATTACGTCATTATTAAGTAAGTATCTATTCTCCAAGGAGGCAATGCTTCCTTGGAGGGAAAAATGTAAATAGTGTGTTCCGATATAATAACTAATTGAGGCTCGGTAGCGTGAAATTTACGCCAATTTTTTGGTAAAGCTTTTACTTTTTATTTTCTTTAACAAGTTAAAAGAAAAACGAGTAAGTTTTTTAAAGTCTATTTCATCAAATGTTCACATTTACCAAAGACCCCCCATACTGAAAAGATTGCAATAAGAGAGTTCCTGCATGGTCAAAAAACCATTCTGTTAAAAGTTAGCCATTATAATAAACGTCGATGGGTTAGGCCTATTGTTTACGAGCAGTTCCCTGGTTAGTGAATTTACCTTACTGGGTGATAAAATAAGATTAGTTTGGCTTTTTCGATAAAGGAGTGCAATGTAATGAATGATGATTTTGTCATATCCATTTCTATTCCTCCATTTCCTATTTTTATCGAAGGGAATTTCACGGAATATAATGTAGGCGCTTTACATCCTGAGAGAAAACATTTGGAGTATTTCAATCTAATCTTTGTGAAGGAAGGTACTTTATATCTAGGAGAAGAGGGAATTGATTATGCTGTTGGTAAAAATGAGATGTTGGTTTTATTGCCAAATCAGCATCACTATCCAGTCAAACCGACAGATGAGGTAACAAAGTTTTATTGGTTTCACTTTTATACAACTGGGAATTATATTCAGAGTACTCAAGTCCAACAACTGGAATCGAATATCTCTATCCCCTCTGTTCATTTTCATAACAGCTATCATACCACTTATCTATACAAAAAAAGTCCTTTAATTGATACAGAAGAAATCTATGAGAAAATCCAGAACTTACTAGAAGCTACCGTAAAGGAAAATTCGAACTTCACATTCTGGGATACGCAACAACAGTTTTTCTCCCTGTTAAATCTTCTAAATGGACAAAATCACGCGAAAGATAGAAGTGTGATCATCGCTGAAAAGGTGGAGCAATTTATTCGTGAACATTATCAGGATGACATTACTAATGAAACATTGGTCACAAAGTTCAATTTACATGAGAATACAATTGCTAAATATTTAAAACAATATTATGATTATACACCAATGGAATACCTAAAGGAATACCGATTACAGCAAGCGAGGGATTTTCTAGTAAAAACGGACTATCCGATACAGGAAATAGCTGAGCGATGTGGTTATAAATGGGTTCCCTATTTTTCCAGGTTATTTAAGAAAAGATTCCATATATCGCCACTTAAATACAGAAAAAGTCATATGGAAACGAAGGAATAATCATCAGCAAGTCTATGATTAATTAACAACAAGGTATATTCCCTAAAGAGAAGATACCTTGTTGTTCTTTCTATGCATGCCTTTCTTACAGTTCCTATTTACTTTTACCCTTATTTTTCTCATATTTAATGGTTATGTCAATTGTAGTCTTGAACTCCTGCTTTAATCGTTGCATTATTTTCCTCTTTCCTGTTATTAACTAATATGAAACGTCCATCTGCATAAAGAATATCTCTTATAATTTCTCCATTTTCTGAAATGAAATGTGATTTGTTATCATAGAAATGGTATTCTGTCGGATATGGGGCATAACTATGAATTAAAAGTCCCTTCTCTGTCTGTTCCATACAACCATTTACTACTTTTATCTCATTGTTTTCTTTATATAAGAAGGTCTTTTTTCCAAATCCATCGAGATACGCAATAAGTTCCTCTCCCATATCCCAATCAGAGGTTTCTTCCACTTTGCTGAACAACTTAGCGAAAATACCACCATCCCGATAAAATGTTGATTGTCCAAAGCGATTTCTTGATAAATCGGGCCTATTTAAGTGGGGACCTGCCACACTGTAAGTAGATGCAGCTTCACCAATACTTAACCGCGTATCTGTTGCCTTTGCGTTCGTATCATAACAATATAAAATACCAACTGTAGCCCGATAAGCTGCTTTCAGGTAGCGCACATCGTGCAATGCTTCATATACTTTCAAAGTTCCGGCAGCCGTTAACCCGCCCCATAACGAGTGAATCATATAGGATAGGGCTTCCCACCAACGGTCCGGGTTCTGTGCTCGAAAATCATTGGAAAAACCGATATTGGCAATTAATAATTCTCCATATCTTCTGGCGGCCTCTATATGATTAGAACTTGCCAGAGCACCTGCTGCAGGGCCAAATCCAGCGTTATCATAGAAATGTTCAGTTACCGCTGCTTGGTAGATATCACTATCTTTGGCTACACGATCCGCAATACTGGACCATAATTCGTTAATTTCTCTGTATTTCTCTTGTAAGCCTCGATTTTTCAATTCTTTTAACAAATCATTTATATATAAGAAATATGTTCCAAGCATTTTTGTTTCTTCTTTTCCGCGCTCTGTCTCATGCAGATCCGGATTTACACGCAAACGAAAGACATCTGCCGCCCATTCTAAATAGGTGTCCGGGGTGTTATATTGTAAAACTTTCTCATCAAATTGAGATAATAGATATAAAACATGTCCAATATATTCAAAATCCATGCAACGATAGAAATTTCCATAAAGGAATGCCGGTTGGGTAAACTCCCCGTTTACAAACCACTTCGGTCGAATATACCTCACGCAGCTTTCTTCCACTTTCTGTACTTCATTAATATTCGTTGTTCCCAGTAGATTTTTTTTCAGGACAAAACCGAGTTTTCCTACAGATTCCCCTTGATTGGAAACAGGGGTATAAGAAAAAGGTATTTCTGAATCAGTGCCTTGATATAGTACATTACTTATATAGTGTGCACGATCCGTTATTACACTTTGTAGCGGTTTCATTACATTGATTATAATGTTATCGATTTTTCCATTACTCAGTTTTATGGAAATCTTATGTTCACCAGGTTCTGTAAAAACTAAATCCCCTTCATAATTGCTAGCATTTTTAGCAATATTGGGCATTATACGATCTACTGTTAACTCCTCACTTGGTCCTTTGAACTCAACGAATGCATCAACTAAAGAAACATTAGGAGCTAAGCTGAAAGAGAAGTGGTGCGGCTGATTTTTAATCGCAAGCGGCTCGGATTTATAAATAGGATGGCCGTATCTTTGGCCAGTCTGATAGAAATCCTCCTGGTTATTAAAGTCCTCGATGGCAAACTGCCAATCCTTGACTTCATCCGCTTTCATAGAAAAGCCGCCTTTTGAATAAATCCAGTCGGAATTGTGAAAATCAATTGGATATCCCCCGGCAAATATGAATTGGTGAAATAAAAGACCGTCCAGAGAAGGAGAAACGTTTTCAAAAAAGAGATTTTTATAATCACAATAGGTACCTAACGATTTGGTTTCGCCCTTAACTTGATAGACACCTAGATGTGGTGCCTCATTACTTCTCCTTACACATGCTAACTTTGTGAAGTCCTTGGATATCGATGGAAAAACAGCTGCTGAATGTTTGGTTTGCATCGTTAAATCATTGATGCGGTACATGACGTAAGCGAAAGAAGACCAAACGCTAAAATGAGAAATATGAATCTCTTGATTGGCTCGGTTCGTTAACTGAACCGTCCAAAACAAAGCATTATCTGATTGAAATAAGTCGTAAATAAAATTCACTGTTACATCCTCAAACAAATAAGTTACAGTTGCCACTTTCTCTGAAATGCTGACATCTGCTACCGTTTCCTGACTATGGTACGTTTGCTCATTAACTGTTATAGAAAAGTTACCGAATAATTTATCTGCATCATCAAATCCGGCTTGGTATAAATAATCCGAATCAATGACCCAGTTCATCTTATCAGGGTCATCTTTTAATACTAATTTAGATACATTTCCATTTGGAAATAGTTCAACTAGGAATTTTTGATTTTCCATCTGTTTACTCCTTTCTTTAAAAAAGATTGATTGGTATTACGTTTATTTATTTTAAATAGATTCATGCTAAACCGAATGCTATCTAAGTTTAATAAATAAATTAATTTACATGTTTATTTACATCGTCTACGAAGGGAAAAGAGATAATATGGATACAAATTAAAGCGCTACTGGTATTCGCCTATGCTTAGTATAATTAAATCAATAATGAAATTAAATAAACGATTTCAATGAGTTTTTATACTATTTCACTTCAAAAACCATAAGGCCAGGTTTATTCCTTGTTCCATGTCCGAAAAAGTATTATAGAAATTTGGCATGAGGGCCTGTCCACTCCAGCTCTTATGGAAAGACATATAATTAAAAGCAAATGAAGGAGAAGAAATTGTTTTGGTGAAGCCTATGAATAAACCGAATAAAAGTAGTCAGGGGAATAAGACTGAATAGAAATTAATTGTTTATCGTAGTAATAATGACAGGAATAACAATTAGAAATTATCTATGGGAATATTGTTAAATAATAGAAATAAGTGCTATAAACCTATTAAATTAGCAAAGCCATCATACATTAAAATGGATTAGAACATGATTAAAAACCATTTGGGGGAAATGTTTAGGCGAAGTATGTAGAAGATGATTTGATATCATGAAAAGTTTATATAAAAATAGCTTGATAAGTAGAGTGTATGGGTAAAAGCGCACTCTGCTTTTTGTATTTGGATAGAATTATTTGCTGTTCATAAGTTTTAATTAATACATGTACGTATATGATGTTAGCTCGGTTCGCCGTGAATATTATTGTGGTGTATATTTAATAATGTTCTTTAAAATTGTTGTTATAGTTGTATAATTGGAAATTCAGTAGGATTATTGTAGAAAGTATAGTGGCTGATTACAACATTATCATCAATTGTACGTACATTATTTAAATTTTTATTGACACTTGTACGTTCGACTGTTAATATAGTTCATAGATAGAGGTGGTTTGCGACATTTGATTGAATAATGGAAAAAGATTGATAGCGTTAGTATATTAGTAGAGTTTTTTTGAAATGTAAACCGCTTTCTCATTATAGAATTAAGGAGTGTATAGATATGGCAAAAGAAATAAATAATCCAATCGTTTTACAACGGGCAGATCCTTTCGTCTATAAACATGCAGATGGATATTACTATTTTACGGGTTCTTATCCTTTATACGATCGTATTGTTTTAAGAAGGGCAAAAAACTTAAATGATTTACAAGAGGCAGAAGAAGTAGCAGTTTGGTGGAAACATGATAGTGGGAACTTAAGTGAATTGATTTGGGCTCCTGAAATCCATCGAGCAAATGGAAGATGGTATATTTATTTTGCTGCAGCTCCTGATAAAAATATTAATGATGATACATTTAATCACAGGATGTACGTTCTTGAAAATACATCCGATAATCCACTTGAAGGGGATTGGATTGAAAAGGGAGAAGTGAAGACTGGAATGTCAACGTTCTCATTAGATGCAACAACTTTCTTCCATAAAGGAGAACAATATTATGTTTGGGCACAGCAAGATTTAAATATTATGGGACATTCTAACCTTTATATCGCAAAAATGGAAAATCCATGGACGCTTGCAACAGAACCAGTTATGTTGACAAAGCCTGAACTATCATGGGAAATCAAAGGATTTTGGGTAAATGAAGGTCCTGCCGTTTTGGTTAAGAATGGAAAGGTATTTATTACTTATTCAGGTAGTGCTACTGGTGTGGATTACTGTATGGGACTTTTAACAGCGAATGAGGAGGACGACCTACTTAATCCAAATTCCTGGAAAAAGAAACAAGAGCCAGTATTCGAAAGCTGTCCTGAAAATGGACAATATGGGCCGGGACATAACAGTTTTACAATATCAGAGGATGGCAACGATACCATTTTAGTTTATCATGCACGTAACTACACGGACTTAGTTGGAGATCCACTCTATGAACCGAATCGCCATGCGAGAGCACAAAAATTAGATTGGGACGAAAATGGTATTCCAATTTTCGGCAAACCAGTACCAGATACAAGATGGTCACCGGATACACCAGAAGTTTTGAAATAATGAGGAGTGAAAAGAAATGAACAACCTAAAACAACTTAAGTTTTGGAATTTTGGCGGAATGTACTTTTTCTACTTTATGATATGGGCATTAATATTTGCCTTTTTACCATTTTGGCTACAAAATACAGCAAATTTGGACACAAGTGTATCCGGATTAGTATTTTCTGCCATGGCTGTAACCGCTCTAATTCTAGAACCGATATATGGCGTGATTCAAGATAAACTAGGTTTGAAAAAATATTTATTTGGTTTTGTTGTTTTATGTCTCTTATTTATAGGGCCATTTGTTCAATTTGCATTTCTTCCACTTCTGCAATATAATGCAATATTTGGAGCTATTATTGGTGGAGCCTACTTAAGTTTATGTCTAAATGGTGGAGTAGGGGTTGTTGAAGCGTATATTGAACGTTCCACTCGTGAAAATAATTATGAATATGGCCATGTTCGTTTATTTGGGTCGCTAGCTGGGGGAACAGCAGCATTTATTGGTGGAATCATGTTTGTTAGAAATCCATTTAGTATTTTCTGGGCTGCAACCTGTTCGGCGATTATTCTTGGAGTATTATTGTGGACAGTTAAAGTAAAGAATGAGGACACCGGGGCTAGAACGGATATAGAAAAGGAAGAGGAATCCCCTGTTACAAAAGAAAATATAATGAATGTATTTAAAAATAGAAGTTTCTGGGGATTTTGTCTTATAATAATAGGTAGCGCAACCATGTTTGATGTATTTGATCAGCAATTTCCAAATTACTTTGCTAGTTTTTTCAATGATTCATCACGTGGAGAACTTGTGTTTAGTCGAATTGCATCTGTACAGGTATTTCTAGAGGCTGGTTTTATGGTGTTAACACCATGGTTTATTAATAAAATCGGTGCAAAAAATGGTTTAATCTTAGCAGGTTTAATTTTATTTGTACGTGTATTAGGAGCGGCTTTCTTTACAGATATCTGGATGCTTGCATTTTGGAGATTACTCGCATCTATCGAAATGCCTTTAATGCTTGTATCTATTATGAAATATATTACTGGTATTTTTGATGTCCGTCTCTCAGCAACAGTTTACATGCTTGGATTTAACTTTGCAAAACAGATTGGTATTACTATTTTCTCTTCTGTTATGGGGCAACTGTATGGAGTTATGGGATTCCAAAATGCATATATTGTAATGTCCATTATGATCTTGGTATTTGTTATCGCTGGTGGGGTTATTATGGTAAGTGAAAAGAAACATCATAGTAGAATAGAGCTTCGATCCGTATCATAACAAGGTTTGTCAACCCTTAATTAAAGCGGATACAAGTGGAAAGTTATAGACACATAAGTATAGAAGCAATTATTAAAGAGCCACTGTCTTCCTATAAATCACGATTGTTAGTTATAAGACCTTCTCTAGTAATGGAATTTAGTGTCAGCAAAGCTGGTGAGACAGTTCCTGGTTCTGGGGCTAATTTAATTAAGAATCCAAAACTCTCAACCTAAATCTGGTCGGCGATTGTTGCTCCCTTAAAGAAAGGGGAGGGATATATTTGGTGAGTTATGATGCGATCGATATGCTATTCTACTTTAGTATCTTTTTGCAACAGAATTGACAAGTATCCGTAGCGATTATCATGCATGCTGCCATAAAAAAGAAGTAATCACCCCCTTCAGTATAGGGTGATTACTTCTTTTTAGTACTTCATTCATATTTCATCTTTAACTATATGACGATATGTAGTTACCACACTTTATTTGAATGTACCGCTCGTTTTTATAGAGAAAGTAGGACGTTGGATCTGCCCTTCATCTCACTCTATCCCAAGTCATTCCACCCACTCACTCACTAAATCCTGGTTATCGTTCACCCATTTTTCAGCGCCAACCATCGGGTCTTCACCCTGTTCTTCTGCTTCATTCACATAGCCCATGAGCTCACCAATGGATTGATCATCCATTTTCCAGTTTTTTATCCATTCACTCACTTCTGGAAAGTCTTCCGCAAATCCTAGACGGGTTGCATGATAGATTTTTTCAGCGTCCCCAAACCCTTCTTTAGGGTCGTCTAAATATTTTAAATCTAATTCCGAGAAGATACGATGCGGATTCCACAGTGGTGCTACAATCGGCTCTTCATTTTCCATGGCCTTTTCGATTTCTGTTAGCATGGCAGGTTCAGAACTAGGTATTAGCTCATAATCCAAACCATATTCCTTCATTACTTCTTCGGTAGTTAACATGGTACCTGCACCTGGGTCAAAACCTGTAATCTCTCCGTTAAACAATTCGTTATGTTTCTTCAAGTCTTCTATACTATTGATGTCCTTCATATAACTAGGAACAACTAATCCTACCTTTGCATTGTCATACCACGTTTCTTCAGAGAAGTTAATCTTATCTTTATACTCTTCCACATATTCTGCATCTTGAACTGGTAACCAAACTTCTAGATTAATATCCAATGCATCGTTTTCTAATGCTGCCATTTGGGTTCCCATATCAAGTAGGTGAAAATTGACTTCATATCCTTCATCTTCAAGAATAACTTTCCACATATTCGTAACAGCTATATTTTCTGCCCAGCTGATTTGTCCGATATTAATGGTCCCTTTTGTCGCTTCGTCTTCTTGTTTTGCTGATGCCGTGCTATCTGAATTTCCACAAGCACTAAGTAACATCATAAGTCCGATTGTGATAATCAACATTTTCCCCTTTTTAAAATACATGTTTAAGCATCTCTCCCTATAAAATTAGTTTTTATTCTTTTGGTAAAAACGTATAAATTTCTTCCGTGCGAATACTTTCTACTAATTTTTCAACCCAACGATAATATACTTTTGATTGATTTAATAAATCGTAATTATCCTTTGCTTCATCTCGAATATCCTGTGAGATTGACTCATCTTCAAAAATTTCTAGCAAAAGTTTCTCTGCTTGTCCAATAGCTTCCATGTTTGTTTTTACTTCGCGTTCCCACATTTGGCAAAAATAAGCCATAAAGGAGTGGAAAAAATCCTTTTCTGCTGCATACGTATGTTTTCTCGTACCACGCTGAAATTTTTTCTTTACCATTTCAATTTGTTGTAGTTTACGAACGTTCGTACTCATACTTGGCTTACTCATGCCTAATTCTTCGCGCATTTCATCAAGGTTCATTTGCTCTTTAAAATACATCGTGGCGTAAATTCTTCCTGCTGCAGGAGTAACCCCATATAAATCCATTGTTTCTGAAATGGCCTCTATCACTTGGTCTTGTGCATATTCTAGCTTTTCTTTTGCCCTCTCATCCTGTGTTTTATCCAATATAAATCCTCCATATCAAAACGGCTGTTTACTAAATTAAATTTTTTCTTAACAAACTTAATGTTAAAGAAAAATAGAAATATGTCAAATCTGTAACATGGAAATTTCTCGGAAAAGATTAGAAAACTAGGCATTTACCAATCGTTTAGTGCATATTTTTTTCTTTTACTATAGATGGAAGGTTTACGATTCCTGTTTGCTAAAAATAAATTCCCCCTTTGACAAAAGAAATTGACTTGTGGTAAATTAAATTTATTCAAAACGTTAAATTTTTTCTTAACAAAATTAATGAATTTAACGATGATGAGGAGGGAATGGATTGGATATCAAGAAGAACTACATAAAAGGCGAATGGGTTCCTGCCCTCTCTGGTGAAACAAGAGAAATTATTAACCCATATAATCAAGAAGTCATCGCAATTGTTTCAGAAAGTAAGGAAGAAGATGCGAAACAAGCTATTGCTGCTGCAAGAGAAGCATTTGATCGTGGAGAATGGCCTAATACTTCTGCTACAGAACGCGGACGTATTGTTGCGAAGATTGCAGAGTTAATTGAAAGGGATAAAGAAGAATTAGCGAAAATGGAATCCCTTGATACTGGTAAAACGGTAGAAGAAAGTCGGGGCGACATGGATGATATCGCTGGGGTCTTCCGTTATTACGCGGAGCTTGCTGATAAAGATGGTGGAGAAATCATTGATTCTCCGATTCCGAATACCGTCAGTAAGGTGGTCAAAGAGCCTGTCGGTGTTTGTGGGCAAATTACCCCATGGAATTATCCATTATTACAGGCTTCCTGGAAATTAGCACCTGCATTAGCTGCAGGAAACACGTTAATTATGAAACCGAGTGAGATTACCCCACTTACTACGGTGAAAGTTTTTGAATTAATGGAAGAGGCTGGCGTACCAAAAGGGGTTGTGAACCTTGTACTTGGTGCAGGTAATACAGTTGGTGCAGAACTTTCTGCTAACGACGACGTAGACCTGATTTCCTTTACGGGCGGAATCCAAACCGGGAAAGGGATTATGCAGGCAGCTAGTGGCAATATGAAAAAGATTGCTCTAGAGCTTGGTGGAAAAAATCCAAATATCATTTTTGCTGATGCTGATTTTGAAATAGCGGTGGATCAAGCATTAAATGCTGTATTTTTCCATGCCGGTCAAATTTGCTCAGCCGGAACGCGTGTCATTGTCGAAGAATCAATTCATGACAAATTCGTTGATGCCCTTGTTGAACGAGTAAAAAATATTAAGCTCGGAAGTGGTTTTGATGAATCAACCCAAATGGGACCACTCATTTCTAAGGTTCATTTAAATAAAGTAGTAAATTATGTTGAAAATGGGATAAAAGAAGGTGCAAAAGTCGCGGTTGGTGGCGGACGCCCGACTGATCCGGAATTGCAAAAAGGATTTTTCTATCTACCTACTGTTTTAACAAATTGCACAACGGACATGGACGTTGTGCAAAATGAAGGGTTCGGTCCTGTCATTACGGTGGAGAAGTTTTCAACAGAAGCAGAAGCTATTAAACTAGCAAACGATTCGATTTACGGATTATCTGGTGGCGTTTGGACAAAAGATATTGCCAAAGCAGAACGTTGTGTTGCTAAAATGCGCATGGGAACGGTTTGGATTAATGAATTTAATGTCTACTTCCCACATGCACCATGGGGCGGCTATAAACAATCTGGTATCGGCCGTGAATTAGGAAAAATTGGTTTAGAAGAATACCAAGAAACGAAGCATATTTTCCAGAACTTAGATCCACAACCAATTAACTGGTTTGGAATAGATTCATAGAGTTTGAGATATAGAGGGATTATTGAGTTTACATAATAGATAATTTTAGGAGGAATAAACATGGGATTAAACATGAAAGTAGAACATATGCATAAATTTCACCAATTTGAATTGCCAACTGCTATTAAACACGGGATTGGCTCCATCAAGCATGTAGGGGAAGAAGTGAAAAATCTTGGAGTTACAAAAGCACTACTCGTAACTGACCCGGGAATTTACAATGCAGGCGTAACGGAACCAATTGAAAAACACTTAAAAGAGGCTGGCGTAGAAGTAGTACTTTTCAATAAAGTAGAACCGAACCCGCCAGTACGTCTCATTGCAGAAGGCTCTAATTTATATAAAGAAGAAAATTGTGACGGATTAGTTGCTGTTGGCGGAGGGAGCTCCATGGACACAGCGAAGGGGATTGGTGTTGAAGCAACTCATGAAGGTTCTGTATTAGATTATGAAGCTGCGGATGGGAAAAAGCCATTAGAAAACCGTATCCCACCATTAACAACGATTCCAACGACTGCTGGAACCGGTTCAGAAGTTACGCAATGGGCAGTTATTACAGATGAAGAGCGTGAATTCAAATTCAATACGGGTGGTCCGTTAATCGCAGCCCACTTAACGATTATTGATCCAGAATTACATGTTTCCATGCCAGCCCATGTGACAGCAATGACTGGTATTGATGCTCTCGCACACGCAATTGAGTGCTACACGATGCATTATGCACAACCTGTAACCGATGCGGTTGCATTACTTGCGATAGAATATGTAGCAAAATATATTCGTCGCGCATACGCAGATGGTGGAGATATCGAAGCACGCTACGGAATGGCACAAGCAGCAATGCTAGCAGGATTATCTTATGGCAGTGAATCTGCAGGTGCAGCGCACGCCATGTCTCAAACATTAGGTGGAATTATCCCAGTTGCACACGGTCAATGTGTTGCAGCAATGATGGGCCCAGTAATGGAATACAACTGGAAAGGTCATCCAGCTAAATTTGCTCGTATTGCAGAGGCTATGGGTGTGAATACATTTGGCATGACAACCGAAGAAGCAGCAAAAGCAGCTGTAAACGAAGTATATCAATTAGTAGAAGAATTAGAAGTTCCTACATTAGAAGAACAAGGCGTTTCACCAGAAATGATTGATCGTCTAGCGGAAGAAGCGATGAAAGACCCACAAACTGTCGGTAACCCTAGAGACCTAAACGTAGAAAATTACAAATGGATTTATGAACGTTGCTTTAACTTAACACCGAAAACATTATAAGAGCCAGGGGGACATAGGAGCCAGGGGGACAGGTCCCTCGTCCCAATCTGGATCTTAAATAAATGGTGCAGTACTTTTAGTGAAAACTAGAAGTACTGCGCTTTTTTTTAACGTTTTGTTTTCTGAAGGCCACACTAATGGGATTTCACCCTTTCGATGTGTAACGGAATGATGACTCTACCTCTAAGTTCAGAGACTAGGAAATAATGGGACGCGGGACTGATGTGACCCCTAAAAGTTAGAGTTTTTATTAAGCTGCTAATTGGTTGGAATGAATGCGGTATTGAACCGGACTCAATCCAGCCAATTTTTGCTTGATACGTTTGTTATTATAGTAATCTATATATCTCTCAATCTTGTCTTTTAATTCTTCAAAAGAACACAATGCTTCTCCATGATACATCTCTTGTTTTAGTAAACCAAAAAAGTTTTCCATTGGTGAATTATCTAAACAATTTCCTTTTCTCGACATACTTTGGAAAATCTTATTTTCTTTCAGTTTTTTTACCCACTTATTATGTTGATAATGCCATCCCTGATCGGAATGAATTGTTGTTCTATATTTTGAGTTCTTCACGATTTCTAGGGCTTCCTCTAAGGGTTTCATCGCAAGTTCTAAAGTCGGACGTTTACTTACTGCAAATGAAAGAATTTCAGCGTTAAACAGATCCATAATTGGATTTAAATATAATTTTATTCCGTTCGCACATTTAAATTCTGTGATATCCGTTGTTAATTTTTGAAGGGGCACATTGGTNTGGAATCGACGATTAATACGGTTTTTCGTAACCTTCCCAACTGTACCTTTGTATGAACTATACTTACGTGTTTTTCTCCAGAACTTGTTTCCTTTAAGATTTAGTTTGTTCATAATACGCTGAACCTTTTTGTGATTTACGTAGTACCCTTGATTTTCCAATTCTAGTTTAATACGACGGTAACCATAATTTCCGTTATGTTCATCAAAAATGGATTGAATAAGCTCTTCTAATTCCAGATCTTGGTTCTCCTTCTTCATCATTTTGATATGATAATGGTAAGACGATTCAGGAATACCAACAACCTGTAAAACATCTTTTAATTTGAATTCTTCTTTGAGTTCGAATGATAACGCTGCTTGTGCTTTTCGAGATAGCCTTCCGGATCTATCTGAAAAGCTCGCAACTTTTTTAGGTATTCTAATTCCAAACGAAGAAGCTCGTTTTCTCTTTCCAATTTTTGTTCGTATGTCATTTCTTTTTCATTAAACTTTTTATTTTTATTACGTTTAGATGCATCAGACATGGATGGCCATCCTTTCTTTTTAGACAGGCCTCCAACCCCACCTTCCCGATAAGCCTTCTTCCATGAAGCTATTCGAGTAGGTACCTTCATTCCAAAATGAAGGGCTGCTTCCATCTCTGAAGAACCTGTTCTCTCTATAAATCTTAATACATCCAGCTTAAATTGAACAGAGTAAGTTTCTATGTGTTTCTTAGCTTTTAGTCCTTCATCACCGAACTTTTCATATAATTTAATCCATCTATCCACTTGTGATTTTGACTTTATACCATACTTTTTGGCTAAAGGTCTAATTCCCAGATATCCTTCTTGATACTCTTTAACTACTTTAAGCTTCAAACTATCGCTATATTTTTTAGTCATCATAAACACCCCAAAAGTTAGTTTTTCACTCTAACTTTTGGGGTGCACTACAGACCTGTCCCCATGGATATGTCCCCATGGATACCATGGATAATTAATGAATCTTCGTACAAACTACATATGTGGAAGAATTATACTTTCTATTCGAATGGCTTACGAATGTGTAGGTTAAAGGAGGGTTCGCTAACATGCTTTTTGATGATCCGGTGTTGGCTAGCAGATTTTTAACACTAATGACACTAACTTTTCACATTATTTATGCAACCATTGGAGTTGGAGTACCGTTATTTATTATGATTGCACACTGGATTGGTATTCGAAAAAATGATGAACACTATATCATTATGGCAAGGCGTTGGTCGCGTGGGTACCTTGTAACCGTTGCGGTTGGGGTTGTGACCGGTACTATTATTGGACTTCAACTTTCCTTGCTTTGGCCGAATTTCATGGAATTAGCGGGGCAGATTATCGCATTGCCTTTATTTATGGAGACATTTGCCTTTTTCTTTGAAGCGATTTTCTTAGGCATTTACGCGTATACATGGGATCGTTTTGATGACCAGAGAAAACATTTTCTGTTGTTAATTCCAGTCGCTATCGGTGGAGGAATGTCTGCGTTTTTTATTACGATTGTCAACTCGTTTATGAATTCACCGACAGGATTTGAAATGGTGGATGGTGCGCTTGTTCATGCGAATCCAATTGCGGCGATGTTTAATCCTGCCATGCCAACGAAAGTATCCCATGTCGTTGTAACTGCCTATATGACCGCTGCCTTTTTATTAGCGTCGATTGCGGCATTTAAGTTAGTGAAAGGCTCCAAACATGTTTATTATAAAAAGGCATTATACTTAACGATGAAAATTGGACTAATCTTTTCCATTGCTACAGCCATTATTGGCGATTTTTCTGGAAAATATCTTGCTGAATATCAGCCGGAGAAACTAGCTGCGGCAGAGTGGCATTTTGAAACGGAGGGAGGAGCACCTTTAGTTATGTATGGATTTTTAGATGAAAATCAAGAAGTCCATTATGCCATTAAGCTTCCCTATTTGCTGAGTATTCTCGCACATAGTAACCCAACAGCGGAAGTGATTGGATTAAATGAATTTAAACCAGAAGAAACCCCGCCACTCGTTGTTCATTATTTCTTTGATCTAATGGTCACGATCGGAGTATTTTTATTAGTACTTTCCCTTATTTATTGGATTGGCATCAAGCGTCATTGGGTCTTTGTAAAATCTACATTATTTAGATGGCTGATTGTATGTAGTGGCCCATTAGCGTTTCTTGCAATGGAATTCGGTTGGTGGTTAGCCGAAGTGGGAAGGCAGCCGTGGATACTGAGGGGAATTATGACCGTAGATCAAGCAGCAACAACAAGTGATTATGTCGATGTCATGATTATTTTATTTGGTTTATTATATATCATTTTAGGGGTTGGAACCGTTGTGGTATTACGCCGAATTTTTAAAAATAATCCAATTGAAGCAGAACTAAAAGGGACTGATTCACCATGAGTTTAGAAATCTTAGGAATAACGGTACTTTGGGCATTCCTCTTTGGTTATGTCATTATCGGCTCCATTGATTATGGTGCGGGGTTTTTTAATGCGTACAGTATTATCACTGGAAAGCAACATATTTTATCAAGGATTATTCAACAATATTTATCACCAGTATGGGAAATTACTAATGTGTTTTTCGTGTTCTTTTTTGTTGGGATTGTTGGCTTTTTCCCGCAAACAGCTTATTACATTGGAACGATTTTTCTTGTTCCGGGAAGTATTGGCTTGATACTTTTAGCTATTCGAGGGTCCTATTATGCATTTGAGACGTATAGCTCTAAAGGTCATAAAGGGTATGCATTTATGTACGGATTAACTGGACTTTTGATTCCAGCCTCTTTATCGACAGTTCTTGCCATTTCAGAGGGTGGATTTGTTTACCTGGATGGTGGGGGAAATCCTGTGTTGGATTACACCGCGCTTTTTACTAGTCCACTGTCATGGTCGATTGTGGTGTTAAGCATTGTTGCTGTGCTATATATTTCAGCGGTTTTTCTGACGTGGTATGCCAATCAAACGGGGGATGTGGCAGCAACCAATTTAATGAGAAAATATGCATTAATCTGGGCATTGCCGCTTATTATTACCGCTGGTGGAATTGTTTATGAGTTAAGTTTTCATAACCCAAGTCATTATGAGCGAATCATGAACTTTTGGTGGATGTTTGGAGTATCTTTCGTTTTATGGGCGCTCACGGTTTGGTTGATTTGGAAAAGAAAAAATTATGGAACAGCAGTTTGGCTTTTAATTGGACAATTTTTGTTCGCCTTTTATGCTTACGGTATATCCCATTATCCATATATACTCTATCCGATATTGACGATCCATGAAGGATTTACGAACCGTGCGATGGCCATCTCTCTCGTTATCGTATTTATTCTGGGATTAGCATTACTTATTCCATCGCTTTATCTTGTGTTCAAATTATTTTTATTTAATAAGGAATATGTACAGGGCAAATATAAAAAATAGGAGTGGCTGACCCATGTTTGAAGACTTTTTAATTTTTATTGCTCCATTTCTTGTTGTCATTGTATCCATCATTCTATCCTTCTTAGTCGCCTTATCCGATTCACCTGAATTGGGGACTAGGGGACAGGTCCATCGTCCCAAAAGGAGGTGATAATAGTGGGAAAAGATAATCAAGAAAAACTCACAGAAAAAATCAATACAAAACTTGGTGGAATGGGTCTTTATGGAACGACATCCAACGCCGAAGTTGCTGGATACAAGACTTCTGGAGACATTGAGAATGCTGGCCAATTAGATAAAGGATTCCAAAGGGTGGAAGAAGAAGATATTTCAGCTACAGCTTCCATTAAAGAAGGCGATCAAAAGGAATATTAGAGGGAGGAGCTGGTTAAACTGGTACCCATGTCAAGGACACTATAAAAAAAGAGATTAAGCAATTAGAAGATGATTCCTATATTGAATAGGGGTCATCTTTTTTAGATTCCATTGATAACGATAATTGTTATAATAAACCATATAATGATTAATTTTAGATTTTAGTTCTTTTAGTGTTTTACAAGATTGATAGTTTACCTCATCTTTTAAATGACCAAAGAAGGATTCTTGAGGGGCATTGTCCCAACAATTGCCTTTCCTAGACATAGATTGGCCTAGACCATATTCTTTTAATAACTTTTGGTATTGTGGACTCGTATAGTGACTTCCTTGATCCGAGTGGATATAGGCATCTTCATGTAGGGTAATTTTCTTGTTGTTGACTAATTTYTGGATTGTCTTAGTTGCGATGTCTAAAGTAATTCGATCAGAAACGTGATAGGCTAGGATTTCATTTGACGAAGCATCTTTTACGGTAGACAAATAAGCCATACAATTACCACTATATGGCAAATAAGTAATGTCAGTTAATAACACTTTACCTGGAACACCTTGCTTAAATTCTCTGTTTAACTTGTTTGGAACAACCTGATGCTCCTTGGTTGCTTTAGCGATTTTTTTGTATGGATTTGGTCTTCTATGAGGGCAGACAATTCCATATTTCCTCATGATTCTTTGGATCTTTTTACGACTAAAGACAATGTTATATTCATTTTCCAATATCATTTTGATGGAACGTGATCCTTTCTTATACCCCCGTCGATTAAATGCCTTTAAAATYATTTCTTTCGCTTCTAAGTCCAATCGCTCTCTTACTTCTCTATAAGTAGATGCCTTTAGATAGCTATAATATCCAGAACGGGAGACCTCCAAAAGGTCACAAAAATACTTCGTCATTCGCTTATATTGATTTTGTTCAATAATCTCGTAAATTAACTGATATACTTTACTTGGGTCTAGATTTTCGCTTGCGTTTAGCAGCCTCCTTTCTGTCACTTCTAGCTTTTTTAATAGTTCAACTTGACCCTCCAGTAAATTAATCCTTGCTTCCTGTCTTTCAATGATTTCGGACGGAGTAAGTTCCCGTTTTAACGGTCTGCCAGAACTTGTTTTTCTTGTATCTGTAAGCCCCAATAATCCATCCTTTTCATAAGCCTTTTTCCATCTATAGGCTGATTGTTCAATTCGCTTCATTCCTATAACATCGACATCAAATCCGTTCTCAGTAAAAATCTTTCGCGGGAGTTTTCCGGCTAAATACTCATCCATAAATCTATTTTTAAATGCATCAGTATATGTAATAGCTCGCTCGCTAACACGTTGTACATTTGGATTCTTTTGAAGTGTTTTTATCTCTTTAGTTGAAAATGTTATCTTACTCATGTTGTCACCTATTCCCCATATCTTGAAATTCAAGTATATAAAAAAATACCTATAGATTAAACACTTTTTTTAAAGTGTCTTATCTACAGGTACCAGTTTAGGTGATTCAGCTCCTTTTTAATATGGACTGTTGAAACACAATCGCCTCCATGAGTGCCGAATGCCTGATGAATCCATTGCGCTCCGCAACTCATCCCCCCCATGAGTGCCGAAAGCCCGAAAAATCCACCGCGCTCCGCAACTCATCGGTCTTTTTAAAAATAATTACTAATTGAAAAGCGGATCTTACTCCACCTGTGTAATATGTAATATGTGAGCTATTAAATCCTAATAGATTCCCATTTCTGCTATGATACCGTTACCCATCATGAACAATTAGTAATTGAAGGAACCTCCCCTTATGTCTTAATTCATGTGTGGGACGATGGACCTGTCCCCCTGGCTCATGTCCCCCTGGCTCTATTCTTTACACTTTCTTTATACTTTCTGGTCTAATTATTTATACTTACCGCTTATTCTAAATGTATCAACATTGAAAGGAAGATAGTGTATGTCGGAAACGATTCTTAAAGCAACAAATGTTTCGAAAATATATGGTAAACATAAAGTGCTTGATAAAGTGTCTATTGAAATAAAACGAGGGATGATTTATGGCTTAATCGGGGAGAATGGCGCAGGGAAATCGACATTCATGCGCGTGATTATGGGATTAATTAGGATGGATGAAGGAGACGTTGAGCTGTTTGGAAAAACGGGTAAGAAGGGGTTACAACATGCGAGGAGAAAAATGGGACAATCCATTGAAACGCCTGCGCTTTACCCGGAATTAACGGCTCGAGGAAATCTGCAAGTCCAGGCGGCAAATGGTGGTGTTAGTGAACGAGGGATTGATGATTTACTTCATTTGATGAATCTCAAGGATACAGGTAAGAAGAAGGCCAAGAACTTTTCTTTAGGAATGCGTCAACGTTTAGCGATTGCTTCCACACTTATTACAAACCCTGAGTTCTTAATTTTAGATGAGCCGACGAATGGACTTGATCCATCAGGCATTGTAGAAATGCGTGAGATTATTCAACGACTAGTGACGGAGCGTGGAATCACGGTCTTACTTTCGAGTCACTTATTAGACGAGCTTTCACAGATCGCTACACACTACGGCATTTTGCATGATGGAAAAATTATTGAAGAATTTTCAAGGGAAGAGCTTGCACGCGAAACTCGTCAATACATTGAATTAGAAACATCTGAGGTACAAAAAGCAGTTGTTGTGTTAGATGAAATGGGGATAAGGGATTATGAGGTGATCAATGGAACTGAAATCAATATCTATGAACAATTAGATGATGTTGCGTCAATTAATCGTTCGTTGGTCTTAGCCAATGTGAAGGTTTCTCGAATTGGAACAACAAGACAAAAACTCGAAGATTACTTTTTGCAACTAACAGGAGGAAACGCCCATGCTTAATCTTTTAACAGCTGAAAAAATAAAAATATTTCGCAGTAGAAAACTATGGATTGCCCTGGGCATTTTATTTTTACTACCTCTCATCCAAGTTATGAACAGTCAATTAACTGTAAATTATGGAACAGAACTTGTTCAAGCCAAGGATACGGTTATTAATGGAGCGACAGGTATTCTAATGATGGAAAAAAACGGATTAACTATTTTGCTAGTCATTAGCGCTTTTATTAACTTCTTTATTGGGGAAGAATTTCAAAATGGAACAATTCGAAATACGTTGTCCTTAGGTCGGAGTCGCACGCATTATTATTTATCAAAATTTGTGATTGCTGCATTCGTTTCCCTTGTTGGAGTAATCGGCATGACTGCAATTGGTATGATTAGCTTTTCCATAGTATTTGGTTTTGGTGAAGTTGCTGAGATTGGCAATTATTTTAATTATGCTATAAAAACGTTTAGCACACTTTATTTATTAATTTTGGCAAATGTATCTATTTATGTGATGATTAGCTTTATAACAAAAAATAGTAGCTTCGCATTAGTTTGGAGTTTTCTTTATACCATTGCAACAGGATTTCTCCCTGGAATGTTCCTACAAACCGAACATTTTAAACAAGTGACAAACTGGTTTACGGAAACATTCCTATTCTATTCAGATTTTGCAAAAGATATCGCTCAATTTCCCAAGATGGTATTAGTTAGTCTCGTTACGATTGTGTTATCATCAGCTTTAGGAATCCTTTTGTTTAAACGAACAGATATAAAGTAGGTTGATGGCTATGGCAACGATATTAATCATTGAAGATGATATAGCGATTCATTCCCTTATTAAAGAAGCATTAATTTTACACGATTTCAACACACTAAGTGCATACTCTGGGACGGAAGGGAAATTGTTATTTGAACAAAATCAAGTAGATGTCGTGCTCTTAGATTTAATGCTTCCAGGGTTGAATGGAGAAGAGTTCTTGCAGGAGATTCGGCAAAAATCAACCATTCCTGTGATGGTGATTTCAGCAAAAAATGATCAAGATTCGAAACTGGAGCTTTTGATGAATGGAGCGGATGATTACATCACAAAACCATTTGATGTAAAGGAGCTACTTGTACGAATTGAAATTCAACTACGCCATGCGACAAAGGCTTCATTCAGCGAAATAAAAGAAATTCATTATAAGAATGTCAGTGTAAACATAGATACGCGTGAGGTGAAGGTTGATGATCAAACGCTTCATTTAACTGGACGTGAATACGCAATTCTACTTCTATTTCTAGAGAATCCAAAAAAGGTTTTCAGTCGCGCTAATATATTTGAAAGTGTTTGGAATGAACCGTTTTTAGCGAATGATAAAACGATTAATGTGCATATTAGTAATTTACGAAATAAACTCAATTCGGATGACACAAACTACATTCAAACGGTATGGGGCATAGGCTTCAAATTTGATTGACGAAAGGGCGTGAATGTTATGTGGGGCTGGATATTTGTCTTCCTAGCATTGGCGCTTCTTTTTTATATTTACTTCTTAAAGCGAGAACTTCGAAAATTGAAACACGAGGTCAAAGAGCTTCCAACTCGTGCTAGTTTTGGCAGTAGGCTATCCCTTGATTTTCGTGATAAGGCATTGCTGGATTTAGTCGATGAATTAAATCAAATGGTTGATGCTTTTGAAGAAAAAAGTTACCAGGCCAAAAAAATGGAAGAGAATGTGAAGTTGTCTATCGCTGGGCTCTCTCATGATTTGCGAACCCCGCTTACGTCTATCAAGGGTTATGTTCAACTCTTAAATGAGACGTCAGATGAAGCGAAGCGGATGCACTATTTAAAGATTATCGAACACTCTGTCCAACGGCTAATGGAAATGACCGATCATTTTTATGATTTAGCACGCATTGAAACGAACCAATAAGAAATAGAATTATCATCGATTTCTCTCTCCAATTTAGTGGAAGAAACCTTTTTATCCTTTTATGAACAATTGGAAGAAAAGAAAATTGAACTCCATTTTCCCGAACAAATAAAGGACACGAAAATTATTGCGGATCACTTTATGCTTACACGTGTCATTCAAAATGTTATTCAAAATATACTACGTTATGCCAATAGTAAAGCGGTTATCAACTATAGAAATGAACGAAATAATGTCATTTTTACTATTAAAAATGACATTAAACCGGATAATAAGGTCGCGGTTGAAAAAGTATTTATGCGTTTTTATACAGAAGTTACTAGTAGAACGAACACCGAAGCAAGTGGGTTGGGCCTTTATCTGTCTAAAAAATTAGTTGAAAAAATGAATGGGAAAATGGATGCGGAATTGAATGGCAATTGGTTCATACTTAAAATCCAGCTTCCGCAGTGAGCCGGGGGGACAGGTCCCGCGTCCCATTAGAGCGACTTTCATTAGTAGATGGTGAGAGTCGTTTTTTTCACGGATAACAATGCCGATAACCAGTAGGTGGTTGCTGATATATGGATGCTGAGTACTGATATCCTTCTCACAAGTACCGATATCATGATTAGGAATGCTGATATCTTTTTTATTAGTACTAGGACCAGTAGATGCCTAAACTAAACTATCCTGAGCAAGACTTTTAATAGTGGATAGTGATAAATTGTAGTAATTGGGCCAGTTTTAACCAATATTAGCATTAGAGCAGGTGGGACCTGTCCCACCTGTCACACTTCCCAGTGCAATTTGGCTTCTGTTTTTATGCTTTCGATGTGCTCTGTGATGGCATCTGAAAAACTTGGTAAGTCACGATTTTTCATAGCTTCATATAATCGTGAGTGATCTTTATGCCTTTTGAATGTGCTTTCGAGAGAGGTAGAATGGACAATACGAGATAAGGAAACATGCGTATTTAATGACGAAAATATCTCTTTTATTTTATTATTATCTGTCCAGTCTATTAAAGTTGAATGAAATTGCATATCTAACTTATTATACGAATCAAAATGGAAGGGGGAAACTTCAAGTAACGAATCCATTTCCTGAACCATTTTTCCCCATTGTTCTATCTTTTTATTTGAGATCGTGTGCACTATTTGCTTAGCAGCCCATAATTCAATCATTAATCGTGCATCAAGAACTTCGATAAATTCAATGAAATTCAATTCTGTAACATAAGTACCTTTACGAGGGATGATTTCGATTAATCCATCATAAACGAGTTGATTCACTGCGTCCTTAACAGGAGAGCGACTCACCCCAAATTCCTCAGCTAATTTATGAATATCTAGTTTTTCACTAGGCATGTATTCTCTGGCAATTATTTTACCACGCAGTACGTTATATACTTGCTTTGTTAAGAGAGAGGTTTCAATTTTAGACATGTTGTTGTTCCCCTTTTATAAGTAAAGACTTTTTCTATTTTGTGAATAATATTATTATATAGTGCTTTCATTAAAAAGAAAACGCCTACTTTTTTCTTATAAAAAGTGTTGACTCATTTATATAAATATTGTATTGTATTAAACGTGATATGTGAAATGTTACATGTTACATTTTAAAATTATAAAAGAAAACGGTTCCTATATGTTGTTAGATATTTCTATTAATTAGATAGGATCTAGTAATAAAAATGGAAACATTTAATCTAATAAACTATGGTACGACAATATGTTTTACTCGGATTCTTTTTATCATGTGATGAAAAGGATTACATCGGGATAGTAAAACCTAGGAGGAATAGACAATGAAAGCCATTCGCATACCAGAAGCAAACATCATTGAAGTATTGGACGTAGAAGAACCAAATATAGAACAAACAAATGAAGTAAAAGTAAAAATAAAAAGAGTAGGTATCTGTGGTTCCGATATGCATATTTATCACGGTACGAATCCACTTGCAACGTATCCTAGAATTGTTGGACATGAGGTAACTGGAGAAATCGTTGAAACCGGTTCCGAGGTGACTCGCGTAGCTGTCGGTGATCATGTCGTCATTGAGCCAATCACTTATTGTGGTGAATGCTACGCATGTAAAAGTGGAAGACCAAATGTATGTAAGGAAGTTTCTGTGTTTGGTGTCCATGAAGATGGAGGTATGAGAGAGTTTGTTACACTTCCAGAAACACAAGTGCATAAAGTAGATTCCGAGATTGATTGGGATGAAGCGGTTATGGCTGAACCTTATACAATCGGTGCTCAAGCAACTTGGAGAGGCGATGTTAAGGAAGGACAAACTGTCTTTATTCAAGGAGCAGGGCCAATCGGTATTACTGTTTTAAAAATGGCTAAATTACGTGGTGCAACGGTTATTATTTCTGACTTTACGAATGAACGTTTAGAATTTGCAAAAGAAAATGGAGCAGATTATACGATTAATCCAGCAGAAGTGGATGCAAAAGCTAAAATAAATGAAATTACAAATGGAGAAGGTGCGAATGTTATTATCGATGCAGTTGGAATTCCTCAAACCTTTGAGTTAGCTGTTGAAATAGCATCGCCAGCAGGAAATGTAGTGACACTTGGATTTAATGAAACACCATCATCCATTGCTATGATGCACATTACGAAAAAGGAATTAACGATAACTGGATCAAGATTACAAACGAACCAATTTGGAAAAGTTGTAGAATTAATTAATTCAAAACAATTAACTCATAACGGACTTGTGACACATCGGTTCCACATTAGTAAAGCAAAAGAAGCATTTGAGTTTATTGAGAAAAACCCGGATAAAGTAAGAAAAGCAGTTATTGAATTTGAGTAATTTAAAAAACATATAGCCTTACGTTCCGCTTTGAAGGTTATTTGAAAAAATTGAATTGGATTCGTTTTAGGGAGAAAAAGACAACAAGTATAGCAAGGGAGAGAGAAAGACATGCCATTAATTATTACAGCATTAGGTATTTTATTATTACTAGTAATGATCATGAAATTTAAGATTCATACTCTCATTACATTGGTAGTGGTTTCCTTCCTATTAGGTCTAGGATTAGGAATGCCGGTTAATGAAATTATGGGATCGATTGAAGCAGGTTTAGGAAGTACGATAGCGAGTACTGGTTTGATCTTTGGTTTTGGTGCGATTCTAGGTAAATTAATTGCAGACGCTGGTGGCGCACAGCGAATTGCAATGACGCTAATCGATAAATTCGGGGAAAAACGTGTACAATGGGCAGTTGTTCTTACCGCATTTATTTTAGGTATTGCATTGTTCTTTGAAGTAGGTCTTGTATTATTAATTCCAATCGTTTATCAAATTGCAAAACAAACAAAAATTTCCTTCCTATGGTTAGGATTGCCAATGGCTACTGCGTTATCTGTAACACACGCATTCTTGCCACCGCACCCGGGGCCAACTGTTATTGCTGAGCAATACGGTGCGAATATTGGTATGGTGTTAGTTTACGGTATTATCATTGCAATTCCAACCATTATTATTGCGGGTCCAATTTTTACTAAATTTGCTAGAAAATTTGCTCCATCAGCATTTGAAAGAGCCGGAGAAGGTAGTATTGCTAAACTAGGAGCTGCTAAAGAGTATAAATTAGAAGATACGCCTGGATTTGGTGTTAGTGCATTAACAGCATTATTCCCAGTAATATTAATGGGTGTCTCTACTATTGTTACCTTGGTTCAAAAGGGAGCAGGTTTAGAAGACAATTTATTTTTTGCAATCATAGAAACATTAGGTAAACCATCTATGGTTATGTTACTTTCTGTATTGTTAGCTATCTATACAATGGGGATTGCTCGTAAGATTCCAATGGATGATTTGATGGCGTCTGCAGAAGGATCTGTAAAAGCAATCGGTATGCTTTTACTTATTCTAGGTGTAAGTGGTTCGCTAAAAGAAGTACTAATGGACGGTGGAGTTGGTGATTATGTAGCTGTATTATTTGCCGATAGTACAATTTCGCCATTGTTCCTTGCTTGGTTAATTGCAGCAATTATCCGTCTAGCTCAAGGTTCTGCAACTGTATCTGCACTGACTACAGCTGGTTTGGTTATTCCAATGTTAGAAGGTGCGGATGTAAACCTAGCGTTAGTTGTGTTAGCAACAGGTGCTGGTAGTATTATCGCTTCACACGTAAATGATACCGGTTTCTGGATCGTTAAAGAATCCTTTGGTTTAACGATGAAAGAAACATTTTCAACCTGGACCGTACTCGAAACATTAATTTCTGTATGTGGACTCGTGTTTGTCCTACTGTTAAGTATATTTGTATAGAAGAGAAATGAGGGCAGGTCCCTCGATCTAAAAAAGCGCATTAATGAGACAGGTAATCTGTCCGTTAGTACGCTTTTTTACTTGTAGATTTTGAGAATTGCTCCTTGAAATACTGATATGTTGCTCGCAATCGCTGATATCTTCATCCTGTGTGCTGATATCCAGCCCGCGATTGCTGATATTTTCGTCCTGTGTGCTGATATCCAGCCCGCGAACGCTGATATCATCATCCTGACTGCTGATATCCAGCCCGCGAACGCTGATATCATCATCCTGACTGCTGATATCCCGCTCACAATCGCCGATATCTTCACCGTGACTGCTGAAATCCTTTCCCAACCGTCTCGAAAAAAATATATCGACACGTCTCGACATTTTAAAATGAAAGTGGTAAACTAAATGTGTAACCGGTTCCAGATAGGGGTTGGATGTTATGGCGATAACAATTCGTGATGTGGCGAAAGAGGCTGGTGTTTCGGCTGCGACCGTATCACGGGTACTAAATAATAGTGGCTATGCGCATGAGGATACGAGAAAAGCGGTATTGGATGCGATTCAAAAATTAAATTATAAACCGAATGAAGTAGCTAGGTCTTTATTTAAACAAAAGTCCAAATTAATCGGTTTAATCCTCCCAGATATTACGAATCCATTTTTTCCGGCATTAGCTAGGGGTGTGGAGGATCATCTTCGGGAGGAAGGCTACCGATTGATTATTGGCAATAGTGATGAGCAATTAAAACAGGAAATCGATTACCTTGATACGTTTATCCAACATAATGTCGTTGGGATTATTGCTTCTGTCAATGAAGCCCATAGTGATATGCTCAAAGATTTAAAAATACCAGTAGTTATGCTAGATCGAACGATAGAGAATTTGCCCGCTGTGTATGCGGACCAGTTTGAAGGGGGCAAGTTAGCTGCTGAGAAGATATTGGAACTTGGAAGTAAGGAAATTACAATTATAAGAGGCCCGGTTGAGGTGAGGCCTGTTTATGAGCGTTTCGTTTCTTCGTTTCAAACGTTAAGGCAGGCAGCTGTGAAGATAAATGTATTGGATTCCGAGCTTACGTTTCAAGGGGCGAGTAAATCGGTGAAAATGCTGTTTGACGCATACCCGAACACAGATGGAATTCTTGCCTGTAATGATATCGTTGCTGTTGCGGTCATGAATGAAGCGCAGCGGGCTGGGCGAAAGGTTCCTGAGGATGTTCAAATCATCGGTTATGATGATATTTCTATATGTGAACTTGTTTATCCGGGGTTATCAACAATTCGCCAGCCTGCCTATGAAATGGGCGCGAAAGCTGCGGAAATCATTATTAAAAAAGTAAATCGGGAAATTTTACCATATATACATTGTAAGTTACCCGTTCAATTTATAGAAAGAGAGTCGACAAGAAAGGTAGGAAAATAAGATGGTAAAAATTGTAGTAGTAGGAAGTGCCTCCATGGATTTAGTCGTGACGGCTGACAAAAGGCCAAAAGCTGGAGAAACGTTAATCGGAGAATCGTTTCAAACGGTTCCAGGAGGGAAAGGAGCCAATCAAGCAGTGGCAGCAGCAAGACTAGGTGCTACTGTATCCTTGATTGGACGTGTTGGAGAGGATGCATTTGGTAAGGAGATTGTTGAGAATTTAAAAGAAAATGGTGTTTCTGTAAACTATGTGGAACCCGTTCCACATTTAGCTTCTGGTACAGCACATATCACGCTCGCTGAAGGAGATAACAGTATTATTTTTGTGAAAGGTGCAAATGATGAGGTGATCCCAACATATTTAGAGAAAGCTGTTTCAACCATGCGGGAAGCGGATATGATTATGGTTCAACAAGAAATTCCAGAGGAAACGGTCGAATACATTGCTGACTTTTGCAAACGATTTAATAAAAAATGGTTACTGAATCCGGCGCCTGCACGGAAGATAAGTGACAAGGTCATTGAATCTGCAACGTATCTTACACCGAATGAGCATGAGTTTACCGTTATGTTCGGTGAAGAAATTCGTTCTGAAGTACTCTCTCGTTATCCCAATAAGTTATTCATTACAGAAGGAAAAAATGGGGTTCGTTATTTTAATGGAGTAAGTGAAGAAATTGTTCCGTCCTATGTTGTAGAACCAGTAGATACAACGGGAGCTGGGGATACCTTTAATGCAGCTTTTGCAGTTGCCGTTGCAGAAGGGAAAGCAATAAATGAGGCACTAAGATTTGCGAATCGTGCAGCATCCATTTCAATTACGAAGTTTGGAGCACAAGGCGGTATGCCGACTAGAGAAGAAGTGGAAGGAAACTTTTAACCATGAAAAAGCATGGAATTTTAAATAGTCATATAGCAAAAGTATTAGCAGATTTAGGTCATACCGATACGATCGTTATTGGCGATGCGGGACTACCCGTTCCTGATGGGGTGTTAAAAATAGATGTCGCATTAATACCTGGCACCCCATCTTTTCAAGAAGTGGTGAAAGCTGTCGCCAATGACATGGTTATTGAAAAGGTCACCATCGCGGAAGAAATAATAGAGGCTAATCCCAAGCAACATGAATTTATGAAAATGCATTCTGATTGGGAACTAGACTATGTAACACATGAGCAGTTTAAACAAATGACAGCAAATGCGAAGGCTATCATTCGAACAGGAGAAACGACTGCTTATTCGAATTGTATCTTACAAGCTGGTGTCTTTTTCTAGCAGATTCAAGAAATAAGTGCAACGAAGCGTTTTATAACGCATACTGAATGCCGAGTTTACTAAAAAGAGGGTGAACCATATGCAAATTTTGATGGAAAATATTCACAAGGCCTTTGGTGCGAACAAGGTTCTTGAGGGAGTAAATTTTGAATTAGAGCCTGGGGAAATCCATGCACTAATGGGCGAAAATGGTGCGGGAAAGTCAACGTTAATGAATATTTTAACGGGGCTTTTCCATCAGGATCAAGGAAAGATTACGATTGATGGGAAGGAAACTAAGTTTAGCGATTCTAAACAAGCAGAAGAAGCTGGACTCGCCTTTATTCGACAAGAGTTAAATATTTGGCCACAAATGACTGTTTTAGAAAATTTATTTATTGGAAAAGAGAAACGAAATGCACTAGGTGTTTTAAAAGAGAAGGAAATGAAAACGTTAGCAGATGATGTTTTCAAACGGTTGAATATTTCCATTCCCTTAAATAAGGAAGCTGGAAAATGTTCGGTCGGTGAGCAACAAATGATAGAAATAGCAAAAGCACTCATGCTTGATGCGGAGGTCATTATTATGGATGAGCCTACCGCTGCCTTAACGGATAGAGAAATTAGAATGTTGTTCAAAATTATGAAGGAGCTTACGGCAACTGGTGTTTCCCTTGTCTATATCTCGCACCGAATGGAAGAAAACTTTGAGATGTGTGATCGCATTACAGTCATGCGTGATGGTGTGTCTGTGGCAACTTCTTTCATTAAGGATACTTCTTTTGACGAGATTGTAAAACAAATGGTTGGGCGTGAGTTAGAAGATAGATACCCAGAACGAAATCCTAAATATGGGGAAACCGTAATGGAAGTGAAAGGATTAACAAGAGCAGGTGTTTTTGAAGATATCCATTTTTCCATAAAGGAAGGAGAAATATTAGGGGTATCTGGTTTAATGGGAGCTGGACGAACAGAAATTATGCGTGCATTATTTGGAATTGACCCTTACGATCGTGGAGAAATAATTATGAATGGAAAGCCCATTTCAATTAAAAATCCTTCAAGTGCAGCAAAACAAGGTTTAGCTTTCATTACGGAGGATAGAAAAGATGAGGGATTAGTTCTCGATTTTTCGATACGTGAAAATATTGCCTTAACGAATTTAGAGAGTTTTGCCCCAAATGGAGTTGTGAAAGAAAAGGATGAGAAACAGTTTGTAAACATGATGGTTGAGCGGCTAAAAGTGAAAACAGCGTCTCATGAAACAAAAGCTGGCAATCTATCAGGGGGGAATCAGCAAAAGGTCGTTATTGCAAAGTGGGTAGGTACGTCGCCTAAGGTTTTAATAATGGACGAGCCTACTAGGGGAATTGATGTTGGTGCGAAGCGTGAAATTTATAATCTGATGAATGAATTAACTGAAAGAGGTCTCGCAATCATCATGGTTTCCTCAGATCTTCCAGAAGTATTAGGAATGAGTGATCGAATTTTAGTCATTCATGAGGGAAAAATCTCTGGTGAATTGTCTAAAGAAGAAGCTACACAGGAAAAAATTATGACGTTTGCTACAGGAGGTAATTAAAGTGAAAACATCAAAGCTATCAACGATTTGGAATAAATTTATTCCTCTATTGGCGCTAGTCGCGCTAATCGTAGTTGTTACGATATTAAATCCATCGTTTATAGATCCAGCCAATATTATGAATCTATTGCGCCAAATATCTATTAATGGGCTGATTGCGTTTGGGATGACTTTTGTTATTTTAACAGGTGGAATTGACTTATCCGTTGGGTCGATTCTTGCTCTAACAAGTGCTCTTTCAGCGGGAATGATGGTTGCCGGAGTAGACCCGATCCTTGCTATTATTATTGGTACAATACTTGGGGCAGTATTTGGAGCACTTAATGGTTTGTTAATCGCAAAAGGGAAATTGGCTCCATTTATTGTAACCCTTGCAACGATGACGATTTTCCGAGGACTAACTCTTGTTTATACAGGAGGTAAACCAATTACTGGACTTGGGGATTCGTATGCCTTTCAATTATTCGGTAAAGGTTATTTTCTAGGTATTCCTGTTCCAGCAGTAACGATGATTCTTGCATTTATTATTTTATGGTTTATGCTTCATAAAATGGCATTCGGGCGTAAAACGTATGCACTAGGTGGAAATGAAAAAGCAGCACTTATATCTGGTATTAAAGTGGATCGAGTGAAAGTAATGATTTATTCCATCAGTGGGATGATGGCAGGGTTGGCTGGGATGATTCTTACTTCTCGTTTGAACTCTGCCCAGCCAACTGCAGGTCAAGCATATGAAATGGATGCCATTGCTGCAGTCGTTATTGGTGGAACAAGTCTTGCGGGCGGTAAAGGACGAATTGCTGGTACATTTATCGGGGTTTTAATTATCGGTATTTTAAATAATGCGATGAACTTACTTGGTATTTCATCCTTCTATCAACAAGTAGTAAAAGGTGTCGTTATTTTAATTGCGGTATTACTAGACAGAAAGAAATCATAAGAGGTGAAAAAGATGAAGAAGATAATCACAATCGCAATGGTCTTGATGATGGTCTTTTTATCAGCGTGTTCGATGGAAAGTCCATTTGTTAAGGACAGTTCCGGTGATGATGGAAATGTAAAAATTGGCTTAAGTATTTCTACGTTGAATAACCCATTCTTTGTTTCGCTTCGTGATGCGATTGTTGCGGATGCGGAAGCAAAAGGATATGAAATTATCGTTGTTAATGCACAGGACGACGCAGCAACAGAAATTAGTGGGATTGAAGATTTAATTCAACAAAACGTGGATGTTCTCTTAGTGAATCCAACCGATTCTGCAGCAGTATCTTCTGCCGTTCAATCAGCAAATAATGCAGGTATTCCTGTTATTACGATTGACCGTTCTGCGGATAAAGGGGAGGTAGAAACGCTCATCACTTCAGACAACGTGGCCGGTGGAGAAATGGCAGCTGATTTTATTTTAGAACATCTTGGTGAAAATGCAAAAGTAGCGGAAATTGAAGGGATTGCAGGTGCATCTGCAACGAGAGAACGTGGAGAAGGATTCCATAATATTGCGGATGAACAGCTTGACATTGTCGCAAGTCAACCAGCTGACTTTGACCGTACAAAAGGATTAACCGTAATGGAAAACACGCTGCAAGGAAATGGCGACATTCAAGCGGTATTTGCACATAATGATGAGATGGCGCTTGGTGCGTTAGAAGCCATTAAAGCGGCTGGTAAAGATATCGTTGTTATCGGTTTTGATGGAGTAGAAGATGCAATTGCTTCCGTTGAGGCTGGTGAACTTACTGCAACGATTGCCCAACAACCAGACCTCATGGGACAAGAAGCAGTTTCCACAGTAGAAAAAGTGCTTAACGGCGAAGAAATAGAAGAAGTAATC
Source organism: Oceanobacillus sp. Castelsardo (assembly GCF_001659985.1). Classification (GTDB taxonomy): domain Bacteria; phylum Bacillota; class Bacilli; order Bacillales; family Amphibacillaceae; genus Oceanobacillus. Next base: position 87,170 of record NZ_LYCS01000005.1, on the reverse strand, counting down.
AAAGTACCATTGGAATTGAAGACAAAATAGAGCCTGGGGGACAGGTTCCTCGTCCCACTTTATTGGGGGCTGTTATTACTGTAAGTTACAGTAATAACAGCCTTTTAATCTAGAACTTCCATTTTGTTAATGTTGTTGCATTGCAAGGTTAAGGGCGTTAATAGACTTGTAACTTTAGTAATGCCATGCAGTGTGCATTAGCTAAACCAATCCTAAAATAAGATGCTACTTTGACAATGCGATTTTTATATGGGCCAAGTGATGCTCTTCATGCCAAGCCAATTTCGCTACCTTAGTTGCCACTGTTATTTTACCATTTATCTGATGAACAAAAGTTCGGTCTAATTGCTCTTTGGTTAAACTATGGCCCAAAGATACGATGCGTTTATTTATTCCTTCCAACATTTTTATAGAACATTCTACGGGAAGATTCGTATCCGGTTGAATGGCCCACTTTTCTTCATCAAAAGCTGGTACGGTTGGATTATCATCTGTTAAAGCCAGCTTCAAACGTTGATACATGTTCAACTGTGAATCAGCAATATGATGAACAAGCCCGCGAACCGTCCAGCTGCCATCACGATAAGTTTTGCTTAATTCCTCATCACTTAAAGAGTCGACAGTTTCTCCTAATCGAATCGTGTAAGTTTCAATTTGCTTTAACCATTCTTGAATATTTTCAAATGTTACCTTTTCGGGTACTTGTAATTTGCCAATTGGGTATCTTACATCCATTTTCAATCCCCTTTTCCCTAACCTTTAATTCAATTCAATACATTATTTTATTACTTGAGTAGCTTCAATCATTCGCTTAAGTGATTGTATTTGACCTAAATGCATCGCTTCATGGAAAGCCCCTGTTGCAGCTAATTCTCCATATGTCTCATTACCCAGGAATCTTTTTGGTAGTTTTTGATTGAATGCTTCGCTAGGAATCTCTTTAACTCGTACAAGTTGCTCGTTTAATTGTTCGACCAATGTTTCTACCTTAGGAATATCGCCTGCCCAGTCAGCTGGTTTTGTACCAGGGCCAAAAATTTTACTATAATTTGCTGGAAGCTTTTCTTGACCTTTGAAGAAGAAGTGCTCAGTTACAACTAGGATATGACCCACTTGCCAATGAATGTTGTTATTGAATCCTGTTGGAACGCTCTCCAAAACTTCAGGTGAAACACCTTCTAACGTTTGCGATAAAGCCTTTCTTGTTCTCGCAAATTGACCTTTAACTAGTTCGCTCATTTAATGACCTCCTAATAAAGTTACTCACACCTAATATATCGAATTTTCTGATATAAGTCTACGCATATGGAGCCAGAGGGACAGGTCCCGCGTCTCAAATACACAGCTCCATGACCTCCAAAAACTAATTGATTACCTTCTTTTTAATTCCGTTCTTCTATGGAGTAACTCATTAATTTTCAAAACATGATTTTCTATTTCGGAAATTGAAACCGCGTCACTTGCTTCTAAATTCGAGAGCTGTTTTTTTATATTGATTAAATAAGTACTAATGTCATTTTCCAAGTGAATGACAGATCTATTTCCATATCCAAAATCCGTTTCAATTTTTAATCTTTCTTCTAAACGCTTCACTTTTTCTACTAAAGGTTTTAGTTGCGCATTTTCTTCTTTATCCATTAAAAGTTCTAAAGCACTAGCTATTTCAAGTACGATATAATATGCTTGCTTTCCTTTAAGTATAGAAACAGGATTAACATCTGGTCGGCTTTCCTGTATATGTTTCCCAACAAAAAATAGGGATACAACAAAGGAAATAAATAATATAGATATAACTACGATATTGGAGAGGACTTTACCTAAAGGTGTATCCCATAAGAAAGCAAAAACGTCAAAATAGTAGAATACTCCAATTGCCAGTATTACAAATGGAGCTAGATAGATAATAAAGCTAGATTTCTTTTTCTTTGGGATAGTATCATCGTAATAATAATCTTCTAGTTTATAGCTTGATTCATTTAAATCTTTATCCAGCATCCCTTTCCAAGTCTCCTTCTTAATAAAATTGCCCCTCTATAAATAGAAGGGCAGCTATCTTAATCGTATTAAACCGCTTTTTTCTCACGTAACAGATTGCGCATTGCTTTAATTTTTTCTTCTGTATCCGTTACATCCATATTACCTTTTTGCTCATTCATAACGGTATTATCGCGAATATAGGCATTAATAGATGTTCCACCAGACGTTGTTAATGTAAATGATTCTACATCTCTTTCTAGATTGTTATCCGTTACTTTTGCCTTACCGAATAACGATCTTCCACCTAATAATGCTTTATTATTTGGTTCTAGTTTGATTCTTTCTGATCTAGTTGCTACAGATACAACATCTCTATAGAAATATTCGTCTGTTGTTTCCACGAAGTGATTTCCTGTAAGAAGATCAATAACACAAGTGTAAGAGTACACTTGATTTTCACTGAAAAAGAATACAACACCCTTGATTACAGATGCTCTTATTTCACTATCTTTCCCTTTTTTATAGTAGAATTTAGTATCTTGATTTAAAAAATGAGGGTATGGACCATGAACGACGATTGGTTCAATTAAACTAACCTCTTCTTCAATTAACCCAATTTTATGAAGTCCTTTTTTCTTCAGTTCCTCTAACTCTTGAGAAATTAACTGGTCTACTTGTTCGTCTGTAGCTGGAGTTTTCAAAAAGAAGGTGAATGCAAGCCACCCACCACCCGCTAATAATAAAATAATACCAAACGTTGGTACGGAAGAAATTAATAATAATCCTATAATTGCTACAATAAGTGCTTTAATTGAAAAATGTCTTTCAAAATAGTTTTTTACAAGCTTACGATCTACCAAAACTATTTACCTCCCTAAATTAATCCATAATGGTTGTCGTTTTTAAAGTGATATTTTTAACAAGTCATCCACTGCTTTTTTATCAGCGTCATTCAATTGATAGTTTTCTGCTTCCTCAAGAAGTTCTTGATAATTAGGACTTGTATTTAACCTTTTCTGATAATAGTAATCATATTTTATTAGTGCGTGAGTATAATAATATTTTCCAGACCCGGGCTGAAGGCTGATGGCAGCATCTAACAATTCTTCAACCTTCCTAATGGTAGTTAGTGGGACTAAGAATGGGCGTTTACCTTTTAATTTGCTAATCGCGTTATAATAGTAGTAATCACTATTCTCTATCATATCCTCTATAGCTTTATCAAAGTATTTACTTGCAAAATCATATAGACCGAGTTTTAAATAACATATCCCGATTGCTCCATTTAGCTCGGGATTATCTGGATCCTCTTTAACGAGTTTTCGATAATTGGCAATGTACTTATCGATACCCTTTTTATCAAATCCATCTAATCCACTAAATGTTTGAATAAGATACTCTGAACCGCAGAATTCACATGTATTACTATTTAATTTCACCCCTGCACCACATTGTGGGCATTCGGCTATTGTTACAGTGGTATTACCCATGATTCATCTCCACTCCAATCAGCATTTATTCCCACATTCTTCACAAAATGCATTCGTTGCCTTATTTTGATGGCCGCAATTACTACATTTTTTAACCCCTTGAGGTTGCCCACAGTGTCCACAAAATTTTGATCCCTCAGGTATTTCATGATCACAAGCATGGCATTTGTTTATAACCTGCAATGATTCGCCACAATTGGTACAAAACATAGAACTAGTAGAATTCAGGGTGTTACATTTGGAGCAGGATTTTGTCGTTTCGGATTTATTTTCTGGGGGAGCTGTATTGATATTTCCCGCCATATTGGAAAAAGCTTGTCCGGCAAATGGTGCTGCTCCTAGCCCCATTCCTAAGCCAATCCCAGCTTCAGCTAATCCTGAGTTTCCTTCGTTTGCTGCTAGCTTATCAAATACATCAAAGGAACGCTGACGATAATAATCTTCGCCTAATACATTTAGCTCCGATTTCCGTGCTAATGCATCTTTTAATTTTTCGATATCATCATTTGGAAAGTTGATAGATTCTACAAAGAAATTAACAATTCCCACTCCGAATCGATTGAACTCTTCATTTATTGCATTTTGACAGACTTCTGATAATTCACCAAGATAGGTTGTAATATCCAATAGCGATATATTTTTATGTAAAATATAGGAAGCTACAATTTCTTTAATTTTCGCATTAATTAAGCCATTAAAATAGGAACGAATAACTTGATATTCAGAAACATTTCCACCATTCACTGCTCCAATAATCTTCGTAATAAATAGTCTGGAATCCGTGATTGTTACCCCATACTGTCCGAATGCTCGTACCCCGAGAATGATTTGATACAAAGGATCTTTCACTTGAAAAGGAACCGATGTGCCCCATTTCATATCAAGCCTAGAGGTCATATTTATGTAATATATCTCAGCACTGAAAGGTGTTTTACCACCAAATGGAAGATTTACAAGCTTATGAAGGATAGGGATATTCCCACTAGATAACGTATGTGTTCCTGGACCAAATAAGTCTAATGCCTGTCCGCCTTTAAAAAATAAGGCCTCTTGACTTTGATTAACAATCAGCTGTGAGCCTAAAACAAATTGTTCAGAAGGATATTTATGTACTAACCAGGACTTACCATTGGATTCGCCATCATACTTGATTCTATCTAACATTGCCATCTACAAATACTCCTTTCTTTTAGGAATAAAGTTACAAACACTACTCCCATTATATTCGTAAGGACATATATCGTAATTCAAAATATTTGATTATTAGGAAGAATGTCCTACTAAATTATACCTGTGTTTGAAAAAAATGTCGATATAAATTTTTTTGAATCTGGGGAGCCGGAGGGACAGTCCTGCGTCCCAAAATGATTCATAGCTCCTTGCTGAAATGAAGCGCCCCTGTTTTAAAAAGGAAGACCGGGGCAAAAGATCTATCCTCGGATGCTGAATATACGAAATTTAAATAATTATTGTAATATTAAAATGCAAATGATATACTTGGACTAATTAAATAGGTTAAGGAATAGGTGCAATAAAGATGTTTTTTATTGCTTAAAAGGGAAATCGGTTAAATTCCGATGCTGTCCCGCAACTGTATATGGGAGCGATTCGATTACATACCACTGTTTTCATTTGTATGAAAATGGGAAGGTTCGAAAAGCGATGACCATGAGCCAGGAGACCTGCCTATTCTAGCAACATCCAAACCTACGAGGATAGGAGGTGTTAGATGCGACTATGTGGACATGATAGCAACTATTGTCATGCTTCATCTTTTTCGGTTTTTTTATGTGTTAATGCATGCTAACAACTTCTATAAGGGAGTTGTTTTTTTGTTTTCTAAGGGAGCCGGAGGGACAGGTCCTGTGTCCCGAGAAGATACATGGCGTCTTTAGAATGTGACGTTCTTGTTTAAGGAATACTGGGACAAGGGACCTGTCCCCGAGTCCCGCTGGAGGAAAACCTAATGTATGGGACAGTTAGTTATTTTATTAAAAGGTTAAAAGAATCCATAATGAATAATTTAGTAGTTAATCAAGCATCTACATTGCAAGTGTGTTATTCACAAATAAAAGAAGAAATTCATGCTTGTGCAGGTAATGAAGAGAAAGAGGAATCCTATTTACTTAACTTTGAAAAGGCTTTCCGTTATGTGCGAAATGAATTATTAGGTCATGAGGAGGAATTTGATGAATACGAAAATTGAATTTGTTCCAGGTCTTGAAGGGGTTATTGCAGCAGAAACAGCGATTTCTTTGCTTGATACAGAACGAGAAAAAATCATTTTAAGAGGTTATGACCTTATTGAATTGTCGCAGCGGTATGATTATTTGGATGTGGTGCATCTGTTATTAGAGGATAAGTTGCCTGATTCAGATGAGAAAAACCAATTGGAAGAAAAGCTGAAGAAAGAATACCATGTTCCTACTTTTGTAAACGATGTATTTTCTTTGTTACCTAAGCAGATACACCCGATGGACGGTTTAAGAACCGGCTTATCTATTTTAGCAGGGATTGATAAGCGTATCGATGACCGTTCCATAGAAGTGAATAAAAATCGCGCCTACGAACTGTTAGCAAAGCTTCCGACGATTACAGTGAACAGCTACAGAATTCTTAGTAACGATGAGCCACTTTACCCGCGTAAAGACCTATCGTATGGTACTAATTTTTTATACATGATAACGGGAGAAGTGCCGTCAGAACAAGAGGCGAAGATTTTTGATCGCTCCTTACTATTATATAGTGAGCACGAAATGCCTAATTCAACGTTTACAGCGCGAGTCATTGCTTCCACACAATCAGACTTATACGGCTCCTTAACCGGTGCGGTTGCATCGCTGAAAGGGAATTTGCACGGAGGAGCGAATGAGGCTGTGATGCATATGTTGCTTGAAGCGAAAACGGTCGCTGGATTTGAAAAAATGTTAATGGATAAGCTGGAACAGAAGGAAAAGATTATGGGGTTTGGACATCGTGTTTACATGAAGAAAATGGATCCGCGGGCATTGATTATGAAGGAATCTTTAAAGCAACTGTGTGAGAAAAAAGGAGATTTTTTATTGCTGGAAATGTGTGAAGCAGGAGAAAAGGTAATGAAGGAGGAAAAAGGGTTATATCCTAATCTTGATTATTATGCTGCTCCTGTATATTGGATGCTTGGGATTCCAATTGCGTTATATACACCAATCTTCTTTAGCGCACGGACGGTTGGATTATGTGCCCATGTGATTGAGCAACATCAAAACAACCGACTATTTAGGCCACGTGTTCATTATATTGGCGAGCGGTAATTACATCAACTGGGGAGTTGTGACCGCCCACCGATAAGTGACAAGCACTCATACTTAATCATATAGAAAATCTAATAGGAAAGGAAGAGGTTTTTGCTAAAAGTAAACGAACATACTCAAACCGATCAATTACTAGAGGAAATTACAGACTATGTTTTAAACAAAGACATTACTAGTACAGAAGCTTATACTACGGCACGTTATGTTTTGTTGGATACATTAGGATGCGGCATTCTTGCACTGGATTACCCAGAATGCACGAAATTACTTGGACCTGTTGTACCTGGCACAGTTGTACCAAATGGGACCCGTGTGCCTGGAACATCCCATGTTCTTGACCCGGTGCGGGGGGCATTTAATATCGGAACGATGATTCGCTGGCTTGACTATAATGACACATGGTTGGCGGCGGAATGGGGACATCCTTCCGATAATTTGGGGGGGATATTGGCGGTTGCGGATTATATTAGCCAGCTTCGTGTTGCTAAAGGGCAGCCTCCTCTTCTCATAGATGATGTATTGGAAATGATGATTAAAGCACATGAAATCCAAGGTGTGCTTGCATTGGAAAATAGTTTAAATCGCGTTGGGCTAGACCATGTATTATTTGTGAAAATCGCAACTACTGCTGTTGTTACGAAAATGTTAGGTGGTGGCAGGGAGGAAATTAATAACGCCTTGTCCAATGCCTGGATTGATAATTCAAGTTTACGAACGTATCGACACGCTCCTAATACAGGTTCACGTAAATCATGGGCTGCAGGGGATGCTACTAGTAGAGCGGTATTTTTATCCTTGTTAGCTGTAAAGGGAGAAATGGGCTACCAATCAGCCTTAACGGCACCAGGTTGGGGATTCCAAGATGTTTTATTTAACAAACAAACCTTAACGCTTGCTCGTCCATTAGATTCCTATGTGATGGAAAATGTACTATTCAAAGTTTCCTATCCTGCTGAATTCCATGCCCAAACGGCAGCGGAAGCAGCTGTCGAATTACATGCAAAGGTAAAAGATCGTCTAAACGAGATTGATAGAATCGAAATTACGACCCATGAGTCTGCAATTCGTATTATTGATAAAAAAGGTCCTTTAAACAATCCTGCAGACCGTGATCATTGCTTGCAATATATTACGGCAATCGGTCTCTTAAAAGGAAATATTGCTGCAGAAGATTACGAGGATGAAGCTGCAGCTAATCCGGTAATTGATCGTTTACGAGATAAGATGAAGGTTACGGAAAATAAAGCATATACCAAAGATTATCTTGATCCGAATAAGCGCTCAATCGCTAACGCGGTTCAAGTTCATTTTAAAGATGGGACATCAACAGAAAAAGTGGAATGCGAATATCCATTAGGTCATCGTTTTAGAAGAGAAGAAGCATTTCCGAAAATTATTGCGAAATTTTCTGCTAATCTATCGACACATTATACCGAAAAACAACGAAAGAAAATAGAAGAAGTGTGTTTGAATCATGATAAAATCCGTTCGATGCATGTGGATGAATTCATGGAACTGTTTAGCAAATAGGAAGTATTTCTGTATATAGGTGAAACTTAGGCATTCTCCAGAATTGGGTGAATGCCAAGTTTTCTAATCAAAAGGAGGGCCTTACTCATGGCTTGGATAGTTGATCAACCGTCATCTCAAGTAGAATTAGCAAATCAATTCAAAAAATTAATCAATAAGGAATCTATTTTACAAATCCCTGGGGCGCATGATGCCATGGCGGCGCTTGTGGCAAAAAATGCAGGATTTTCCGCCTTATATTTGTCGGGGGCTGCTTATACAGCGAGTAGGGGGCTCCCTGATTTGGGAATTATTACGTCAACAGAAATAGCTGAAAGGGCCCGGGACCTCGTTCGCGCCACGAATTTACCTGTACTTGTTGATATTGATACAGGGTTTGGCGGTGTCTTGAACGCTGCTCGTACGGCAAGAGAAATGGTAGAAGCGAATGTCGCTGCTGTTCAAATAGAAGATCAACAACTCCCTAAAAAATGCGGACACTTGAACGGAAAACAACTCGTTTCCACAGAAGAAATGGTACAAAAAATCAGAGCGATGAAAGAAGTTGCACCATCACTCGTTGTTATTGCACGGACAGATGCGCGGGCGGTTGAAGGTTTAGATGCCGTAATGGAAAGGTCACAGGCTTATATTAAAGCAGGAGCGGATGGAATTTTTCCAGAGGCGTTACAGTCGGATGAAGAATTTCGCTTGGTTGCTAGAAACATAGATGTCCCACTTTTAGCAAATATGACGGAGTTTGGCAAGACACCATATATCACGGCAGAAGAGTTTGAAAGTATGGGCTATAGCATGGTAATCTATCCAGTTACTTCATTAAGAGTGGCGGCCAAAGCTTATGAGCGGATTTTTACATTAATTAAAGAACAAGGCACTCAGAAGCAGGGCATTTCTGATATGCAAACAAGAAAAGAATTGTATGAAACGATATCTCTCTATGACTTCGAGGAACTGGATGAAGCGATAGCAAAGACACTATTGCCAGATTGAGCAAAGGGCACAGGTCTGATCTGTCCCTATTCCTCTCTTGATTATTCATACAAAAGTGATACGGTAATAAAGAAATACTTTATTACATAAAGGCGCCAAAGCGTTTAGGTGTGAAAGTGTTCTTTTATCCATAATTGACTATATGATTGCTAATGATGAATGTTTTTTTGATGGGTATGTGTCTACTATCCAGTGTTAACTATTTTACCTACGCGGCATTACTAAAACTCCACCTGAATCAGTCTTGGTAAAACATTAACATATACAAACAATGGATAACACATATGAAAGGGGTAGTTGACCAGTGATGGTTAACTACCCCTATTTAGTATGGGAAAAAAGAGTCAGAGTGACAGGTTCCTTGCCCAAATATCCTATTGAAAATTATCGAAATATTGGTTACAATGTCGAAGGAGCTGCTATTGGAAACATATTCCATAGGATTCAAGTTTAGTCATTTAGTTACAGTGGGAGGTGAGCAATAATAAAGGAAGTTTTGTTACGTTTGATTCTTATTTTTAGCATCATCGGTATCATATATTCTATTTACTCTATTATTACATACATAAACGAGTATCGTATTTCGGAAAAGAAATACGATGAGCTAAAGGTTCTTTATGATCAGAACGAAGCGAATCAAGTTCAGGAATTAAAGCGGTTAAATGAGGATTATGTAGGTTGGGTTACAGTAGATGGGTCAGAAATTAACTATCCTGTTGTTCATGGGGAAGATAATGATTTTTACTTAACACATAACTTCTATAAAGAAGAGGACAAGGTTGGAGCCATCTTCATGGATTATCGAAATCCGGATGATAGTCTGGAACCTCATACAATTATATATGGCCACAATATGAAGGACAACAGTATGTTTGGTAGTTTATCGAATGTTTTAGAATCAGAGTTTTCAAAAGATAATCCTATTAAACTAGATTTTCAGAATCAAACCTATGAATGGGAAATCTTTTCCGCTTACGTGACACGGGAGACGGATTGGATGCAAATAGATTTTGAGTCTACTGATCGTTATTTCTCGTTTATTCGTGATTTGAAAAATAAGTCAAACGTAGACTTTTCTAAAGAATTGAAGAAAGACGATAAAATCTTAACTTTAGCGACTTGTACAAGCCGTGTTTCTGATGAAAGAGTGGTCGTACATGCTAGATTAATAAAGGGGGAGTAAGAAAATGAATCCGAGAAGGTTATTTATGATCGTTGCCATATTTCTAGTTGCATTTTTTGGTGTAGCAGGTGGAGCTAGTGCAGCAGATGATAATATACTAGACATTGACTTTTCAACGGATAAAACAAGCTATGAATCTACGGATGAAATTACCTCAACGATTAAGATTACTAATCTATCCAATCGTTTCTATACGGAGAATATGGACATCCGAACAAGTTTGCCGGATGAATTTGAAATTATCGATGAGGATATAAAGGTTGAGGATGGAAAAATTATTTGGGATGTTGATCGCTTAGAACGTGGCGATTCCACCGAATTAACATTTACAACCAAATTAAAAGAAACAACGGAGACAGAAGAAAGCAGTAGCCCCGTAGTATCTGAAAAAACAGATAAAAATGATGGGAAAAAGAACGATGAAGCAAATAGCACAAAGGTAGATAGTGAAAAAGTAGATAGCTCCAAGGATGAATTGTCCGCACCTCAAACTGGTGATGAATCATCCATTATCAAGTATGTCGTTATCTTAATTGCTTCGATTGTAGCAGGGATATTTGCGTTTATTCTTATTCGTAAAAAGAAATTGCCTAAATATATTTCGTTTATTCTAGCAATCTTAATGTTTACTCCAGCATTATCGGTAGCCCATGCGGAGGAAAGTAACCCAAATGTAGAAAACATCAAAGAGACGCATGAACTAACCATTGGGGAACAAACGTATGAATTCGAAACATCCGTTACAGCGGAAATCCATGATGGACAAGTAGACATACCTGTTACAGGGACGATTTATCATTCAAATGGTGATCTAATTGCAAACAAAGAAATTACATTTGCTGCAACCGTTGATGGTGAATTAGTTGAGGAAGTTGTAAAAACGGACGAGGAAGGTTATTTTATTGCTCGTTTAGTGGAGAATGTTACCTATGAAGCGAAGACGGATGGTTTAGAAACTCAGATTAAAGCAGTTGATTTGAATGAAATAGAAGTTTCGAATCAAGAAGGTAAAATAGAACTTGGAAAAACGCTAGTAAATGGGGATAATCGTTCTTCTCTACAACCAAGTGCTATCTACCTACCAGATGAAATCACTTCTAAAATTACAGCAATTTCTTCCGATTTATCCCATGCTACTATCCGTGGTCAAGTGGATTTAAAAGCAAATGATTTTATTGTTGTTCCAGAGTGGGAAGGTTTTCCGGCTGGTATTGCTTTTCAAGTAACATCGGTTAAAGTAGACAATGGCAAAGTTACGCTGAATCTCGTTCAACCTGAAATTGAAGATATTTTCACAGAGATTATTGGGGATTTAGAAGCGGATATGACACCGGAGCGTTTCATTCCAGCTGAAGGTGTAAGCATTATGGATGACCCAACGGCTAGTTTGAATTACTATAGTCCACGTTTTGTATCCACTGCTCAGCCAGATTTATCTTTAGGTGGAAAAGTTACTTTGAATTTAAATAATCTTTACAAGGAAGATAATTTTTCACTAAATGGTTCCATTGATTTAAGTGGGAAAGTAACTGGGGATGTCAAATGGCGCTTAGGTCTTAATCCTGTAAAAGCATTTGATTTTAACTTTCAAGGAGAACAACGAATCAATGCAGAGGCAGCAATAAGTAAAACAAAGAAATTCAAAGACGTTCCTTTAGGTAAGTTTATTGTCCCAACACAAATACCAGGTGTTGCGGTAAATGTTCCATTTGATTTAGTTACATCTATCAATGGAAAGGTAAGTGTGAAAATTTCTACGGGAATGCGCCAAAACATTGGGTTAGCTTATGAAAATGGTTCCGGTATGAGAACATACCCGGAAGAAATTTTCGAACCATTTTTTAATACTTCGGATGTGAATGGATCAGGTAGTATCACTTCAGGTGTAAGAATGTCCGTACTTGCCCAAGTAGTGGGGCTCGACCTTTTTGGAGCGGCTGCTACTGGTAGTGTTACTGGAAGTGCTTCAACCTCTATTATAGGGGGGAATGGACCATTCCAATGTGCAACTATTGCTGGAACCTTTGATGGGAAATTGAATCTGAGATCCCCGTTATTTAAATGGGAGTCTGATGGAAGCATAAACTTCTCGAAAGCATTTGCAAGTAAGAAAATTGGAGATTGTGTAAGCTCTATTGAAATCAATCCATCTGAGTTGGAAATGGCTCCAGGGGAAACCAAATCAGTTAATGTAACTGCAAGAACGAATACCGAACAAACACCAATTAATAATGATGATAAATTGTCATTTGAAATTTCAGATGAAAATAGTATAAGTGTTCAAAAGAGTGCGAACCGAGTGGATGTGACTGCATCTGAATCTGCTCAAGATGGAGAAATGATTGAAGTAAAAGGTATCTATGATGAATCAGATATAACCGATACGTTAACGATTAAAATTGTCGATCATCGAGAAAAAGGGGAACTTGTTGGACAAGTAGTAGATGCTGTCGAAGGAAATCCAATCCATGGGGCAAGTATTCATGTTTATCATGATGATCGTTTAGTATCAACCGTAGAAACAGCGGAAAATGGAACATATAAATCCAAACTTTCACCGGGAACGTATCAAATCGAAGTTTCCCATGAAGGTTACATTACGGATAAATCACAAGTAGAAATTACTTCAGCAGATTCCACAACGTATGACTCTCAACTACAATTAGTTGGAAATGAATATGGTGGTAATGGAACTGTATCTGGACAAATAACGAATGCGGTTAATGGAAATGGGATATCAGAAGCGACTATTGACATTCGAAAAGGTAAAAACCAAACATCAGGCGAAATTATCAAATCATTGACAACGGATGAAAATGGCTATTATGAAGTTGAGTTACCTGGTGGAAACTATACTATTTCCTTAAGTGCAAATGGCTATATTCCATCACAAGCGAATATTTTAGCAATCGGCGGCGAAGTAAAAGAGGACCAAAATGGAACACTATCTCCTGATGGTTTGATTGATGAGAACTTACGAATCGTGCTAACATGGGGAGAAAATCCTCGCGATTTAGATTCCCATCTAACAGGTCCGAAAGCTGACGGTGGACGTTTCCATATTTATTTTGCTAATAAAGTATATAATGATGACGTGAACGATGTGAATTTGGATCGTGACGATGTTACATCTTATGGTCCGGAAACCGTAACGGTTATTAATAAAATGCAAATGGGAACCTATACGTACTCCATTCATAACTATACAGGACGTTACTTCAGTGAAGATAATCAACTAGATTTATCCAATTCAGGAGCTAAGGTTCAAGTTTACAGAGATGATACACTTCTACAAACATTTAACGTACCAGTAAACCAGTCTGGTAATTCCTGGCGTGTATTTGAAATTGTAGATGGTCAAATCATTCCAGTAAACCAAATTGAAACAATTGATAGTTGGAGCTCAGCAGACTCCTTTGCACCTATTAACTAATTGATTCATTTATAAAAGGAGTGTTTCGTTATCGAAACACTCCTTTACCTTTTAGGAAAGATATACATCATGAGATAATAGAATCATAGAAGAAGAACTTTCAGAACGAGAAGAAGGAGGATGGTTCAAAATGAAGAAGTTACTCATCATACTATTTTCCATTTTTATTGTCTATTTTTCAACGGAATGGGTTATACGAGGAATCCATTATGTTGTATTTAAATCAGCTACCTACATATCTTTTGTAAGTCCAATCGTACATTGGACGAAATATTTTGCTGTTGCCTTCCTACTTGCCTTATTATTTAAAAAATATGTTACGCTAGCGCCAGCTGGTCAAAAAATTATACCTATCGTACTTGTTCTTACTTTTGCCATGTTTTTTGTATCTTCCTTATGGTTTAATGCCGTAAATGAAGAAAAACTCGTCAAGCATCGTGTTTTCCTGCACCATGTTAAAACATGGGAAGAAGTAGACTATGTTTCAACTGAAATTCATCATGAGGAAAAAGTAGTAGTAGAAAGAACAAATAACTTAGGACCGTTAAAGGTGATACCAAAGTATAATATCCACTTTGAGGATGGTTCCGTTATGAACGTCTGGAATGATTTGTCATCCATCTATCAATTACATCAATTTGTATTAGATAATCATATAGAAGTTAAGTATTTAACGGAAGCCAAACATTTTGATCAAAACTTTGCCTATTATTTTAAAGATTCCTTAGATCAAGCACATTCTGTTTTTGGAGTGGAATAGGGCCGTGGAGTGAGGTATTTTCCCTTGTTCTATTGACTTTTAGCTTGATGACGTGGGATGCGGAACTGCCTCTGTGTCCCACTGATTTTGTGACATATATGTGAAAATAATCACAAGTTGTTGACGGTCCGGAATGAGGATGTTATATTCATATTATAATTTTTTTAGATGAATTGCCTATATTAATGTGAAGTTATGAGCAATAATGTATTATTGGAGGATGGTTAATGATGAAAGTAGCAGTTATAGGATGTACACACGCAGGGACCGCTGCGATTAATAATATATTGAATCTTTATCCAGAAGCACAAATTGATGTGTTTGAAAAAAATGACAATGTTTCATTCTTGTCTTGTGGAATTGCCCTTTATGTTGGCGGAGTAGTGAACGATCCGAATGGTCTATTTTACGCTTCAGTGGAACAATTCGAAAAACAGGGTGTACGTATGCACATGAATCATGAAGTAACATCATGTGATATAAATAACAAACAAATACAAGCAAGAGATATGAAAACAAATGAAACAAAAAATTATAATTTTGATAAGTTAATTATTACTTCTGGTTCTTGGCCTGTCACACCACCAATTCCAGGTTCCGATTTAGAAAACGTCTTGTTATGTAAAAACTTCGCGCACGCTAATGAAATTATCAAACGCTCTGAATCAGTAGAAAATGTTGTCGTTGTTGGAGCGGGATATATTGGTGTTGAGCTAGTTGAAGCATTTGAGCAAAATGGTAAAAACGTAACATTAATTGATAGTGAGGAAAGAATTTTAAACCGGTATTTAGATGATACTTTTACAGGACCTGTTGAAACAACCTTTGAACAACGTGGCATTGAATTAGCACTTGGACAGACGGTTTCAAAATTTGAAGGAACGAACACTGTGAATAAAGTAATTACCGATAAAGGGGAATACGAAGCAGATTTAGTTGTTATGTGTATCGGATTTAAACCTAATACAGAATTATTTAAAGGTCAAATCGATATGCTAGGAAATGGTGCCATTATCGTTGATGAGTATATGCAAACAAGTGTAACTGACGTGTATGCTGCGGGTGATTGCTGTGCTGTAAATTATAATGCAACAAAACAACCGGCCTATATCCCATTAGCAACCAATGCGGTGAGAATGGGGACGCTTGTCGCTCATAATCTTGATAAACCTGTATTAGCACATCCTGGAACACAAGGTACTTCTGGTTTAAAAATATATAATCATAACATCGCATCAACAGGTTTAACCGAAAGTGCTGCAACATTAGCAGGATTATCTGTCGATAGTGCGTATATAGAGGATAACTATCGTCCGGAATTCATGCCGGAAAATGCATTAATTCAATTAAAACTAGTCTATGAAATAGATACACATCGTATTGTAGGTGCTCAAGTAATATCTGATGCTGACTTTACTCAAGCAATTAATACAATAAGCGTTAGTATTGCAAACAACATGACCATTGAACAATTAGCGTTAACTGATTTCTTTTTCCAACCACATTTCAACAAACCAGTAAACTATTTGAATCAAGTTGCATTAGAAGCTATGGCTAAGGTAAATAAAAAAGTTGATAAGGAAACTGTGTCTGCTTAAATCATGGGACGAGGGACCTGTCCCTCTGGTTCATGTCCCTCTGGTTCAAAAAATGAAGCACAAGAATTATCTTGTGCTTCATCTAATGTCTTAATCTTCAATATAAACTTCTTTTAATTGAAGTAACTGTGTTGGTAGTTGTGTAAGGTTTTTAACTTCGTCGCGTACACCTATTAGGTATTCTTGGTGTAGAAGGTATACGAACGGTGCAAGTTCAACTAGTCTTTCTTGTGCTTTACTGTATAATTCTTGTCGTTCTGCTTGGTCGGATGTTTCTCTTGCTCCATCTAGATATTGATCTAACTCCTTATCCACTGTAAATGTACGGTTACCTGGAGCTCCGACGTTATCAGAGTGGAATAATGGGTATAGTCCATTATCTGCATCACCTGTTACAGTTGTCCATCCGAAGACCATCATTTCGTGTTCTCCGTTTGCAGTTTTATCTAACATAGCTCCCCATTCTAGGATTTCTACGTCTAGGTCAATTCCGATTTCAGCAAGTTGTGCTTGAACATTAGTTGCTGTGTCGACACGTTGGCGATCATCATTTGTCCAAATGGTTGCGGAGAAGCCATCTTCATAACCAGCTTCAGCTAATAATTTTTTCGCTTCTTCCACATTGTATTCTAAGCCGTTAAGGTCTTTATCATAACCGAAAATTCCTGGTGCTAATGGTCCTTGTGCTGGAATTCCTACTCCATCGTAAATCCCGTTGATTATTTGTTCCTTATCAATAGCCATGGAGATTGCTTTTCGCACACGGACATCATCAAATGGTTTTTTGTCCATGTTAAATCCGATATAGCCGATGGATGAGCTTTCTTGTTTTTGAACATGAATACCATCCGTACCTTCCACTTGTGCCACGTCAGATGGGCTAAGTGGAGTAGAAATATGAGCATTACCAGTTGTTAATTCTGAAATACGAGTAAGATCTTCTGGTACGACCTTGAATGTTACAGAGTCAAGTAATGCAGGCTCACCCCAGTAATTTTCGTTATTTACTAATGTTATGGATTGTCCATGTTTGCGTTCTTCAAATTTGAAAGGGCCTGTACCATTTGGCTTGGCGTTGATGACGGTTCCAGGTTGTTCTCCTTCTTCCATTGCTGCATAATCTTCTTTAATGAGTTCTTTTGACATCATTTGTCCACCCGGATGTGCCAAGTGTGCTGGTAGTGGTGCAAACGGAAACTCGGTAATAATTCGTACCGTATAATCGTCAACGACTTGAACTTCTTTAATCGCATTATACATAAATAATACAGCGGAGCCGACTTCTGGGTCAAGAATACGATCGAGATTCGCTTTTACTACTTCAGCATTGAAATCTGATCCATCATGAAAAGTGACACCTTGACGTAGTTTGAATTCCCATGTAGTATCATCAATTTGTTCCCAGCTTTCAGCAAGACCAGGTTGGTTTTCCATATTTTCATCTTGCGTTACTAAATTCTCATAAATATTGATTCGTACATCAGCAGATGGTGTATCGTTTGTTAAATGCGGATCTAATGACACAGCGTCTGCATGGGTAGCAATCACTAAATCGCCACCTTCATTTCTTCCTTCGCTAGTTGTTTCACCCTCATTTTCAGATGTAGAATTTTCATTCGGTTCGCTAGCACATGCTGCAAGGAACAAGGTAAGTAAAAGTGCAAAAACTGTTAGTAACGATGTTTTTTTCATTCTATGTCTCTCCTTAAGTAGTATTTTATAAAATATAGTTTTAGGCTCCATTATGCTAATTCAGCATAGGCCACGTCCGGCTTCAGCGCACAGGGACTATCGGACTTCCCTCACCTCCGTAAGTCCCTAACTGGTCGCTTGCGCCTGTGTTCTTAAAAAGCAAAACTCGAATGTTCATTCAAGTTAAACACAAATGCGGTGACTAAATCTCTTGTTGCCTTAAGATCGGCGACACTTATTAGTTCAATCGGGCTATGGGTATAACGAGATGGAATCGATAAAACTCCAGTCGGTATCCCTTTGTTAGCTAGGGCAATAGCGCCTCCGTCGGTACCAATTCCTGGGAAAACTTCTAATTGATAAGGAATATTTTTTTCCTCAGCAAGATTTTTCAATGTTTCTTTAATTGTCTTTTGAACAATGAGACTAAAATCCATTACTTTAATTCCTGTACCAGCGCCGATAGAAAGGGTTTGATCCATTGTTTCCTCTGGTGTATCACTTGTTGCAGTGGTATCGACTGTAATGGCAATATCAACACTCTCCAAGGATTGAATTGCTGTTTGTGCACCTCGTAAACCTACTTCTTCTTGAACAGTAAAAAGAAAGATTACTTCACCGGCAAAATCTTTATCGAGGAGGTTTTCCAAAACAGATAATAGAACGGCACATCCTGCACGGTCATCCAGTGCTTTTCCGACAATCACCGGTTGGTCTTCTTTTCCAATAACTTTCGTCTCCGTTGCCCAAGTAACTGGAGTGCCAATCTCAATCCCCATATCTATTGCTTCTTGTTTGGACGATGCGCCAATATCGATATATAAATTGGCATGAGCACGAACTTTATTCGGGTTGTCAAATTTTAGAAAATGAGTAGATAGTGTGCCAATGACTCCGTCTAGTTCTTGTTTCGAACCGAGTACTTTGACAGGTTGTGCTAGAAGATTTCGGTCATCATGGCCACCCAATTTCTCAAAACGTAGCAATCCATTTTTTTCAATCTTTTTCACAATGAATCCTATTTCATCCATATGGGCATTCAGTACAGTAACAGGTCCCGGCTTGGTACCTGTTTTTCTTGCAATGACATTTCCCATCGTATCGATTTTCACGGAATCGACTTTTTCCTTTACATAGTTATGAATAAAATAACTTACATTATGTTCATACCCAGATGGTCCATGTAACTCACTTAGCTGTTTGACAAGGTTGTCTATCAATATTATTTCCCCCTAATTTCTTTAGATTTAAAGATTCTTTTTATGATGAAACTACTGGCTGTAAACTACCTGACTCAATCGCTTCCGCATGATGACATGCTACTTGATGATCTGAAGTAGTATCTGATGAGCTTCGAAGCTCTGGAACTTCGGTTCGACATAATTCGGTAGCAAATGGGCAGCGTGTATGGAATCTGCATCCTTTTGGTGGGTCGATTGGGGAAGGAACATCTCCTTTAAGGAGAATTCGTTCTTTCTTATTATCGACGTCCGTACTAGGAATGGCAGATAAAAGCGCCTTTGTATATGGATGCTTCGGATTTTCGAAAAGGGATTTTTTATCCGCAATTTCGACAATTTTCCCTAAATACATGACGATGATTCGATCCGAGATATGACGTACAACTCCAAGGTCATGGGAAATAAATAAATACGTTAAATTTAATTCACGCTGTAATTTTTTTAATAGATTTAAAACTTGTGCTTGAATGGATACATCCAATGCAGATACAGCTTCATCTGCTATAATTAGCTTCGGGTTTACCGATAGGGCACGGGCGATCCCAATCCGCTGTCTTTGCCCCCCGCTAAATTCATGAGGGAAGCGGTCTGCTTGATGGGCACCGAGCCCAACCGTTTCGAGCAATTCGATTACTTTCTCATCTCTTTTTTCTTTCGGCCATACGTTTTGAATTTCCATTGCTTCGGTTAAAATTTGTCGAACCGTGTGTCGTGGATTTATCGAAGCGTATGGATCCTGGAAAATGATTTGCAGATGTTTTCGCATCCTATTCATTTCTTTTTTATTAAGAGATAACAGGTCGGCACCGTCAAATTCGACATTGCCTGAAGTTGGTTCATCCAGACGTAAAATAGCTCGACCAGTTGTAGACTTACCACAACCGGATTCTCCAACAATGCTTACTGTTTCCCCTTCATAAACAGTGAAAGAAACATCATCCACCGCTTTTACATAATTAACGGTTCTACCAAGGATTCCACCTTTAATAGGAAAATATTGTTTTAGATTTTTGACGTTTAATAACATTTTCTGCTCATCCACCAATATTCACCTCCGCTTCTTTCATCTTCGGTTGATCCCATTCATCGCTGTACATCCAGCAGCGGATTTGATTGCCGTTTTCATCAGTTCGTAATTCTGGCATTTTCTCTTTACAAATTTCACTGGCAAACGGACAGCGGGGAGCGAATCGGCAGCCTGTTGGCATTTCCGCTGGGCTTGGAACAGAACCTTTAATCACCTCTAAATCTCCATCGATATCGTGGTCATGGGGAGGAATGGAATTTAATAATCCAATCGTGTAAGGGTGTTTTGGCTCTTTAAATAGAGTTTTTACATTCGCATATTCCACCACTTGGCCACCATACATGACAGCTACATCATCACATGTTTCCGCAACAACCCCTAAGTCATGGGTGATCATGAGAACGCTCATCCCTAATTGCTTTTGCAGGTTTTTGATTAATTCTAATATTTGTGCCTGAATCGTTACATCCAGCGCAGTTGTTGGTTCATCGGCGATAAGAAGGGTTGGATTACAAGCAAGCGCAATGGCAATCATCACCCGTTGTCTCATTCCACCGGACAGTTCAAATGGATACTGTTTGACCCGTTTTTTCGGGGAAGGGATACCGACTAACTCTAGCATTTCAACCGAACGTTTGAGGGCTTCCCTTTTATTTAACCCTTGGTGAATACGGAATGATTCACTAATTTGCTCCCCAATCGTTAAGGTAGGATTTAAAGATGTCATCGGTTCCTGGAAAATCATCGAAATTTCGTTTCCACGAATGTTTTGCATTTCCTTTTCCGTTTTATCGAGCAAATTCTCCCCTTTAAAAAGAATTTCCCCACCAATGGTTTTTCCGGGAGATTCAATTAATTTCATGATCGACAGGGAGGTGATACTTTTTCCTGAACCAGATTCGCCAACGACGCCAAGTGTTTTTTGCTTCTCAATCTTGAAACTAACACCATCCACCGCTTTTACTTCCATTTCTTTTGTAAAAAAGGATGTACGCAAATCGTTTATTTGTAATATATATTCTAAAGAATTAGGTTTTCCCATTATGCATATTCCTCTCTAGTAGCCCTAATCTAAGTCAATTCGTTTATTTAAAAGTTTATACGCAATGTCGACAAGCAAGTTTACAAATACAAATAATAGTGCAATGACTAAAATCGTTCCTTGTACAACTGGAAAATCCCTTGCGCTTATAGAGTCAATAATGAGACGTCCCATCCCGTTAATCGCAAATACGGTTTCGGTTAATACCGCGCCGCCAAGGAGTGTGCCAAATTGTAAACCAATAACGGTAACAACTGGAATTAAGGCGTTCTTAAGGGCATGGCGGTAAATGACAATCCGTTCTTTTACCCCTTTTGCACGAGCAGTTCGTATGTAATCTTGTCCAATAACATCCAGCATGCTGGAGCGCGTCATGCGGGCGATAATAGCTGCACTTCCGGTTCCTAATGTAATAACTGGTAGTACGAGTTGACTAAAGCTACCCCAGCCAGATGGCTTGAACCAGCTAGTGTTATCCAGGAACGGAATCCAGCTTGGTAAATCAATCCCAATGGAAAACCACTGAATTAACATTAAGCCGAGCCAGAAATTCGGCATTGATAAACTAAAAAGTGCTAGAACCATAACACCTGTATCTACAAATGTATTTCTTCTCGTAGCTGAAATAACACCGGCAATGATTCCTATAAACACAGCTAAAACGGTACTATAAAAGGCTAATTCAACCGTTACCCAAAACCGGGAGCCAATTTCACTTACTACTTCAGTCCCACCGCGGATCGAATTTCCCAAATCGCCTTGGACAACATCAGAAATGTATCTAAAATATTGTACAGGTAGGGGATCATTTAAGCCTAAATTTTCACGTAAATTATCAACCTGTTCTTGTGGTGCACTTTCACCGGCCATAATTTGTGCCGGGTCACCAGGAATTAAATGCATCATGCTGAATACTAATATCGAAACCCCGATTAAAACAGGGATGGTTTGAAGAATCCTTCTTATGGTAAATTGAATCATGTTGTTCCCCCTCTAGTCTTTCGTCTTTGGATCAAAGACGTCTCTTAACCCGTCACCAAGTAAATTAAAAGCTACTACTACGATAACAATCGCAATTCCCGGAAATAATGCTACATGTGGCGCATTATATAGGAAGTTTCGGCCATCACTTAACATGGCTCCCCAATCCGGTGTCGGTGGTTGTGCACCTAGTCCAAGAAATGATAGACCACTAGCCGATATAATGGCGGTCGCTATGCTTAATGTAGCTTGTACGATAAGCGGGGAGGTAACATTAGGAAAAATATGTTTAAAGATTATTCTTCTATCACTAGCTCCCAATGCACGCATTGCATCAATATATTCTAGCTTTTTTACAGATAAGGTGGAACTTCTTACAATCCTAGCAAAGATAGGAATAGAAGAAATGGCCACAGCGATTATTACATTTAGTAAACTACCGCCTAGTACACTTACAATGGCAAGGGCTAATAGAATTCCAGGGAAAGCAAGCAATATGTCCATGAATCTCATAATAATACTATCTGTGCGTTTTCCGTAGTAACCTGAAATAATTCCTAGAAAAACACCAACAGTCGCACCAAGCGCAACGGATAAGAATCCAACAAGTAATGTGATGCTCGCACCATGAATGAGACGACTTAAAATATCTCGGCCAAAGTGGTCTGTACCTAACCAATGCTCACTAGATGGTGGTTGAAGCTTGTTTACCATATCTTGAGCAACTGGATCATACGGGGCAATCAAGGGGCCGAAGATTGCGATAATTAATATAAAAAGAATTAAGACTCCACCAACGATTGCCGATTTATTCGCTAAAATTTTGTAGACGATGTCTCTCCGTTGTTTAGAACGAGGGCTTTCGTTTCGAGTAATTATTTTGTCATTATCGATTTCTTGTAGTTGTTCCATTATGTTGTAAACCCCTTTTTCGGAAAATTAACATTAATATTATCATAAATTATCATTGTATAGAAGAGTTTGAACTAAATAAAGATTGAAATTTGTTGAAATTTGTCGAATGATGGAGACAATGAACCGGGGGGACAGTCCCTCGTCCCACTACTTGTAATTAGTATTCGTACTGCGTAAGTCAGCGCTCTTCCATTAGTTATCAGTACTACCACCCTAGAAATCAGCACGGAATTTACTAATGAAAATTATGAAAGATACATAGAACTTTAATGCCAGATGACCACCTCTAAAGAAAGGAGGTCGTATAAAAAGGAATTAAAGAAATTACTGTTATACGAAAATCAAGTATTCTATTAGCACTAGTTTGCTAGAATCGTTAGAGAAATAAGTAAAAAGTAACCTTCCTTTCCTCGACTAAAGGATAGGTTACTTTTCGTGAAACTAGTTATTAAAAGGTTAGCCGTTCCTCGTGCGGCAAGTAGTTGCTTAGTTCCTCGTTCACTATCTAGATTGGGACGAGGGACCTGTCCCCATGTCTCTACTTATCCCCAAATTTCTTTAGAAATATCCACGATGTATTTTAGCTTCGTCCATTGTTCTTCTTCGGTTAAAATATTTCCGTGATGTGTGGAAGCGAATCCGCATTGTGGGCTAATGCATAAATTTTCTAATGGAACATATTGAGAAGCTTCTTTCACACGTGCGATAATATTTTCTTTCTCTTCTAATTCACCATGTTTGGATGTAAATACTCCTAATACCACCCTTGGGCCATCATTAGGAATATAGTCTAGTGGTTGGAAATCACCTGAACGGTCATCGTCATATTCGAGGAAAAATCCATCTACACTTTCTTTGGCAAATAAGGTTGGAGCGATTTTTGCGTAACTTCCTTCAAATGCCCATTTAGATCGGTAATTTCCACGGCAAAGATGTGTAGTTATCGTTAAATCATCAGGTTTTCCTTCTAACACTCCGTTTGCAACGCGTAGTGCAAGCTCAATTAGTTCTTCCCTTGAATATCCGCTATCATTAAAAGGAATTTCGGGTGCATTTAATCCAGCTATATATACATCGTCTAATTGTAGATAGCGACAACCTAGATCATAAAAGGCTTTAATCGCATCACGGTATGCTTGAATAATATCATTCGCATATTCTTCCACATCTGGGTAGATTTCTAGGTTACGGATACCAGCATTGAAAAATTGGTTTGGACTTGGAATTGTTTGCTTTGCAATCGCACGGTCTCCAACAATTTCTTTGAAAAGAGCAAAGTCTTTCAAATGTGGGTGATCCGGGTTAAAAGAAATCTTTCCTACTACTCGAACATCATATCTTTCTGTTTCTTCCCCTTTAAAGGCGAATCCACTTTCAGGAACATAGCCTTCCACACCATTTAAATGCTCCATGAAATCCGTGTGCCAAAATCTTCGTCGTAACTCTCCGTCCGTAACTGCTTCTAGACCAACTTCAATTTGCTTATCTACAATTCGTTTAATTTCCTCTGTTTCTATTTTGTATAATTCACTTGCTGTAAGATTACCATCTTGGAATTCCTTTCGTGCTTGATGGATTCTTTCAGGTCTTAATAAACTACCTACATGATCTGCTCTGAATGGTGCTTTTACTGCTGTTTTTGTCATTTTTATCTCTCCCTATCGTTTAATTATTCCGTAAATTACAAAAGTAACTCCTTGTTGATAATTCATTCGTGGAAAGGCCACGTCCGGCTACAGTGCCTTTGTACCCTAAGGTAAAATCGCAAAAGAGCGGACTGGGAATCCGGATGCTTTCTCAGGTTTCGGACTAATACTGAAGATAACAGCACCTTTTGTAGGTACTTTATCTAGATTTGTTAATAACTCGATTTGATACGTATCTTGTTCAAGAACATAATATTCCCCAATTAGAGAGCCGTTTTTTCGAACATCGATTGCAGCATCTGTATCAAATGTTTCGTGACCAACGGCATTTATCTTCCTTTCTTCAAATAAAAACTTAAGTGCATCAAAACCCCATCCTGGTGTATGGCTATTTCCATCTGCATCCTTGTTCTCGAAAGTTTCTTTATTCGGCCAGCGTTTACTCCAATCAGTTCTAAGCGCAACAAAGGTACCTGCTTCTATTTTTCCATGTTCTTTTTCAAACTCTAAAATGTCATCGACTGAAAGGATAAAATCATTATTTTCTTCTGCCTCTTTTGACTTATCAATGACGACAAGTGGTAGGACAAGCTCCTTTAATTCAAGGTCTTCTAAGTAGCGCTTGTCCCCTGGAACGAAATGAATGGGTGCATCAATATGAGTGCCATATTGTCCAGGGAAATTAAATCGTTGAGCAAAAAATCCATCATCATGTGTAAAAAGTGTTTTAATTTCTGCATCGTCAAATGCAGCAAAATGTGGAGAATCAGGGCCAAATGTATGTGTCAGATCTATCCATTGTTTCTTTTTGAGTAATTCAATCGCATTTAAAAGTTCATTTTCTGTCTTTATTAGAGACATTAGATCACCCCCGTTTAAATAATTTTTCAAACAAAAAACCCTCTTCTTAAAGAATAAGAAGAGGGTTTACTATATAAATAAACGAAGTCACTCTTCTTATCTCTAAGCTTATTGCTTCTGGAATTGGCACAGTACTTTTACAAGTCCGCTGCCGAGGCTTCAAAGGGCCAGTCCCTCCACCTCTCTGGATAAGAAATATTAAGAATATTAAATTGATTAAACCAAATATATACTATCTAAAAATGAATGTCAAGGGTGAAAATTTTGTAAGTTGATTTAATCCGCAAACGGACCATTAATGATATGGATTAAAATTAGATAGTTTAGTATAGTTAGTATGTTTGGTTAAGGAGGGGGAAGATAAGATGAAATCTTTTATTAAAATATTTTTAGGTATACTTATTATAAGTGTGTTTTTAGTAGCTTGTGGTGGCTCCAACGAAAGTAAAATAATCGGAAGTTGGAAAGTAGTCTCAGATGGTAAAGTAGGGTCATACATGGAAATGAATGAAGATAGAATGATAGTTAGAAAAGAATCAAACGATGGTCCGATGACCGTTGACTACATTCTAACCGAAACTCAAGATGATAGTTTCATATTAGAAATTGTCAATCCAGAAAGCGGATTGAATGAATTTTTATTTGAAGGTTACTTTGAAGATAAAGATAATATAATCGTTACAAATACTTCAGATGGTGCAACAGAAGAGGACTATAGAATGATTAGAGTGGATAATATAGCAGAGGATAAAGCAAAAGAAAAAGTTAAAGAAGAGAAAAGACAAGAACAAGAGGAGAAAGAAAATGAAGAGAAAAGAATAAAAGAACAAGAGGAACAGAAAAAAGAAGAGATAAGATCACAAAAACAGATGGAAAATGAACAGTCAAAAGAAAAGGATTTAACACAACAAACAGCTGAAGAAAATAGTTTAAGAAATGAATATTTGCAGAAAGCAGACAATCTTGAAGAGAAGATAATAAGTGAGGCCAAAAAATTGTATGCACAAGATATGGTATCTGGTTTCTATGGCCAATACTATGGCGAGTGGGATGATTTATTACAAGAAGTTTGGGTAGTATTAAAAGAAACGATGCCCAAAGATGCATTTGAAGAATTAAAAATGGATCAAAAAGAATGGATTGATAGGAAAGAGAAAAAATTTGCTGAGATGCCAGATGAACATGCTTCATCAAGAGCTGCAGGAATGGACTTTTTAGCAAATGAAACTTCCGATAGAACTTATTTTTTAATTGAAAATTATATGGATTGATATAATGTTAGTTTGAGGGCTGCCATCAAGGTGGCTCTTTTTATTTTCATTGTATAGAAAATTAATAAAATATATCAGGAAAACTATGTAGGTCGTATTTCAGCTTTCTTATATTTTTAAATAACTTGTGGTATATTAAGGAACTATTAGAAATGGAGATGATATATATGTCAAAAGAACATTGGGATAACAGTTTTTCAGATAAAGATTTTGTTTATGGTAAAACAGAGAATGCATTTATAAACAGTATGAGCTATATCATTCCAAAGCATTCAAAGGTGGGGTGCTTTGCTGAAGGAGAAGGTCGGAATGCGGTTTATCTAGCTAAACTTGGTCATGAGGTAACGACTTATGATCAGTCGTCAATTGGCCTTGAAAAAACGGAAGAATTGGCTAGTCAAAATAATGTTAATGTAAAAACAGTTGAGATTGACTTGACCAAAGAAAAAGTTGGAACAGATCAATTTGATGCAGCAGTCATGGTATTCGGGCACGTACCAAAAAAGGACCAAAAATTTCTTATTGAAAGTATGATTGGGTCTGTAAAAAGTGGTGGGTATATTATGTTTGAAATATACTCTGAAAATCAACTTGAATATCAAACTGGTGGTCCGAAATCCGAAGAAATGTTATATGATCCAATCGATATTTTAAATTGGATTAAGGATTATAAATGTATCCATTTTTATTATGGTGAAGCCGAGCGAAATGAAGGAAAACGGCATACAGGTCTTGGTCATGTAATTCAGGTTGTCATAAAGAAATAGAAATGTGCCAGGGGGATGGAAAAGTAGGAGCCGTCCCCCTGGCTCTTGTAATTTGTCGAAATTTGCATTAATATATGACTATTGAACTATTACGAAATAACTATAATTATCCATACATAGGAGTGAAAATGATGAATTGGAAGAAAAAATATTGGTTGAACTTTTCTATTATTCTACTTTTAATAGTTTTGATATCAGGTTGTAGCACTTCCAAAGATGCATCGACAGAAGAGCAAGCTAATCAAAGTGACAAGCTTGTGATTGGGGTTGCCCATGCTAATTATGAGGACACCTTTTTAAATATGGTGTTAGATGGTGTAAAAGAATTTGTTGATGAACATTCCAATGAAATGAAAGCGGATTATATAGATGCTGGGAATGATTCCAATAAGCAAATTGATCAGGCAGAACAGTTTATTGAGCAGGGGGTAGATGCGATTATGCTTATCCCTGTAGATGTCATAGCTGCTGAATTAATTTTGGAAAAAGCAGAAAGAGCAGATATTCCCATTGTACTAATCAATCGTTCAAGTTTGGAAACGGAAAGTGTATTTATTGGTTCTGATGACGTATCTTTCGGAGTTATGCAAATGGAACGAATTGCCCAAATGTTAAAAGGTAAAGGAAATATTGCGATTATGAACGGACCGATGGGGCAAGAATCTCAAATAAATCGGACAAAGGGAAATAAACAAGTTATGGAAGAACATAAAGGGATGAAGGTCGTATTAGAAGGTACCGCAAACTGGAGTCAGGACGAAGCGAAAAGTCTTATGAAAACATGGATTGAATCCGGTATCAAAATAGATGCTGTCGTTGCTAATAATGATGAAATGGCGATTGGAGCTATAAAAGCTGCTGAGGAAGCTGGAATTCGTGATGAAATCATTTTTGCCGGTATTGATGGGACACCGGATGGCCTTCAGTATATCAAGTCAAATAAATTAGCAGTATCTGTTTTACAAAATGCGAAAGAACAGGGGCAAACGGGGATGAGTACTGCTTTACGTATGGCTAAAGGAGAAACAGTTCCGAAAGAGTCGATTTACATTCCTGCAGAACTAATCGTGAAAGAAAACGTGGATAAGTTTAGATAAAAAGGCTGGGTAGGAAAGTGAGGGGGTAAGGCTATGAGAAAAAATAAACGAGAAAAAAATAAGTCCTTTTCTATTAATAAAAAAATAGGCTTGAGTTTTTTAGTTATAGGTATTGTGTTCTTTAGTGCCTCGGTGATTTATTTTTCCCAATTGAAAGCGGTGGAAAAGTCTAATTTAGAAATCATGAATCGACACGTAGCTGTTTTGAAACATATTGATGAAATTCAAATTCAAGCGAAGAGTCAAATTGATCATTTACGTGCTTTCTTTTTATCGGGGAATACAGAATTAGTAGCTGAGATAGAAGAGTCAAATAAGGAAGTGCAGAAGAGAATCCAAGCATCACGGGAACTCGTGAATACTCAAGATGAGAAGGATAGTTTACGTAAAATTGAAATAATGAATAAGTTATTTCTAGATGCTGCGACTGTAGCTATCCCGTATCAAGATAGTAATTCCCAAGTGAAATTAATCGCCTCTTTAGCGGATATTCCAAGTACTATGGCAACGAAAATGGTTGATGAGTCGAAAATCTTAGCTGAATCTACTAATAATGAAATTGAATTAGCTATTAAAGAGAATAAAGAAAAGGTTCAACAAACTTTTATTTTACTATTAATTTCAGCCGTTGTTTCCCTGGGATTGTTAGTAGTGATAGGAATGGCGGTATCAAGATGGATTGTGAAGCCGATTGTACGTGTTTCCAATTCGGCACGTGAAATTGCAAATGGAAATCTTACAGTTGAAAAAATTGAAGTTAAAAATAAGGATGAAATTGGAGATCTTTCCAGTTCCTTTAATTTAATGAGGGATAATTTACATCAAGTTTTATCTAAAGTAGAACAAAATGCAGAGCAGCTTGCGGCAACGAGTGAACAGCTAACTGCAAGTACAGAGCAAACAAGCCAAGCATCCGAACAAATTAGTGATGCTATTCAAGAAATAGCGGTTGGTGCGGAGAATCAAGCGGACAGCACACAAAATGCAACGACCGTCGTGAGAGATATGTCTGATGGTATGGACCGAGCTTCAACGTCTATGGGGATGGTGGCGAACCTTACTTCTAAGACAAGTGAAAAAGCAGTAGATGGGCAACAAGTAGTTACGTATACGACTCGCCAAATGGATCAAATTCAACAGAAAGTTTCGCAAACCTATGATATTGTTCAAGTATTAAGTCAAAAATCAAATGAAGTAGGGGAAATAACGACTATCATTGCTAAAATATCCGAACAAACGAATTTACTTGCTTTAAATGCCGCGATTGAATCTGCTCGAGCTGGGGAACATGGTAAAGGATTTGCGGTCGTTGCAGAAGAGGTACGAAAACTAGCTACTCAATCTGGACAGGCAACAGCCCATATACGTGAAATCATAGAGGAAATTCAAAATGAGACTAGAAAAGTAGTAGACTCCATGCAGGAAGGGAAAGAATCAACAGATGAAGGAATTAAATTAGTAAATCAAACCGGTGATACCTTTAAAGAGATTACGAGTATGGTAGAGGATGTAGCAGAACAGTCTGTACAAGTTTCTACCATTATTGAGGAAGTGAATAAAGGTTCACAGTCCATTGTGGAATTGGTAGAGACCATTTCAACCGTTTCCGACCAATCCTCAGCGAATAGCCAAAATGTTGCAGCAGCATCTGAAGAACAAACAGCATCTATGGAAGAAATTTCAGCGTCCTCCCAGATGTTAAGACAAATGGCGACGGATTTGCAAGATTTGGTGCAGACATTTCGGTTTTGAGCCGGGGGGACAGTGTATAATGGAAAATAAGTCAAGGATTAATATTCTGAAAAAAGGGCAGTGCTTTACGAAATGTGAAGCCTGTCCTTTTATTGTTGACAAGGAGCCAAAAAGATGCGGGACCTGTCCCTGTGCATAGCTATCATGGCTTATATAAGAAATCAAGATAGGGATTTTCTTTTGTCCGACTCAACATAAGACAAATACACAGATCACTCAAAACCCACATAATCCCAACAAAAATGTTGGTTTTAAAATGATTATAACGTAAATATGTTTAATTATGTTGACAAATCAACATTATGATTATATGATAAAATTGTATTCAGAAAATTAGGAGGAGGTGGAATATTCGTTGGTATTTCCTGCTGATAAAGAAGCTAAAGAAATGATTGTAGAAATCGGTAGAAGAATGTATGAAAAGGGATTTGTTGCCAGTAATGATGGAAATATTTCTTTAAAAGTGTCGGATAATTATATTTGGGCAACACCAACTGGGATTTCCAAAGGTTTTATGAAGCCAGAGATGATGGTTAAATTAGACCTTGATGGCAACATCATTGAAGGTGAATGCAAACCGTCGTCCGAAATTAAAATGCATCTAAAAGTGTACAAGGAAAATAAAAAGGTTAATAGTGTTACACATGCTCATCCTATGTATGCGACCATTTGTGCAATAGCTGGTATTCCTTTGGATAAACCAGTATTAATTGAAGCAGCATTACAACTTGGAGTAATTCCAGTTGCCCGATATGCAAAACCTGGTACAGATGAAGTTGGTAATAGTGTTGCTCCATTCTGTAAAAATTTTAACGGTGTCCTTCTGTCAAATCATGGTGCCCTGACTTGGGGTGAAGATGTTTATCAATCATATTACCGACTAGAGGTTATGGAGTATTATGCAAAAGTAATTTTGGAATTAGAAAAACTTCAAATGGGGAGATCGCTTAGCGAAAAACAATTACGAGATTTAGAAAACATTAAACTTTCTATGGGAATTACGTCTGGTCCCCTTCATAAAGGGAGCATTGAAACTCTCAACGACAAGGATATTATTCCAAAAATGATGGAAACAGGAAAAGTGTGGTGACAAGCTATGATTAGTGAAAATCATATTATTAAAGATTTAGAATGTAAAGACTCCCAAGATGCTATAGAGAAATTAGGGACCCTTCTTTATAATTCAGGAGTTGTGAAGGAAACATATGTAAGCGCTGTTAAAGAAAGGGAAAAGATTTATCCTACTGGATTACCGGCTGATGCATTTGATATTGCAATTCCTCACACTGATAGTATTCATGTGAATTCTTCAGCTATTGCTGTAGGTGTATTAAAGAAACCCGTTGAATTTACCCAGATGGGTTCAAATGATATTGTTTTACATCCGCAAGTGATTTTCATGCTTGCAATCAATGATCCACATGAACAAATTAATATTTTGAAAAGACTTATGTCGCTATTTCAAAATAAAGAATTACTAGAGTCAGTTAAGAATGCAGAAGGTACTAAAGAGATTTATGAAATTTTAAATAAAAATATATTAGGGAATGGTGATGGAAATGATTAAAATCTTATCTGTTTGTGGTTCTGGTGTAGTTACATCATCAATGGTAGCGAATAAATTAGTAGAGTTATTTGAGGAAAAAGGAATTGAAGCGGAGGCAGTCGAGTCTAATCCAAGTGAAATGGAAAACTATATTAGCAGGGATAAATATGATTTAATTGCATATGCTAGTCCAATTCCAGATAATTTTGGTCTACCTGCATTCAGTGCGATGGGATTAATTACAGGTATGGGTGAAGAAGAATTTATGGAAGAAGCTCTAAATGCTCTTAGAAAATCTGGAAAAATTGAGTAATAATATCTAATTAAATTGAGAACATTTACATGTTTGCGTAAATAAAAAATGGGGGTGTTTAACATTTTTGATGTTATAAAACAATTTTTTGATACATTTGGTGCACCAGTTTTCGTGCCAATTATTATCTTTATTATTGCATTATTTCTTAAAGTTCCTGTTAAAAAGGCTTTTATGTCGGCGCTAACAGCTGGTGTAGGATTAATGGGATTTACACTAGTAATCAATGCATATGCACCAATTGTTACCCCAATTGTTAATAATATGGTAGAAAATACTGGAGTTGATTTACCGGTATTTGATATTGGATGGCAAACGACATCCATTGTTGCCTATTCAACTGAGATTGGAATAATATTTGTTGGGGTATGTATTTTATTACAAACTATTTTATTCCTTACTAGGTACACTAACGTTTTCCAACCAGGAGACTTATGGAATAACTATTCATACATGGTTTGGGGTTCTATGATTTTCTTAGTTACAGGTAACATCTGGCTTGGAATTGCGTGTATGATTGTACAAATGCTATTTACCCAACTTTTTGCAGAAATGATTCAAAAAAGATGGTCAACTTATTATAAATATCCAAATTGTACCCTAGCTTCCTTGCATACAGTAAGTGTTGCTCCATATGCAATTGCGATGGACTGGATATTAAATAAATTTGGACTTTATAAAATTAAAGCAAACCCCCAGGTATTCAAAAAGAAATTAGGTTTTATCGGTGAACCTATGACTCTAGGATTATTTCTTGGATTATTTATCGGTATTATTGGTAATTTAACACAATTAAATGAATTAGCGTCTTGGGGTCAAATCGCTACATGTGGTATTGCAACTGCTGCTGTTATGGCAGTATTCCCTAAGATATCTGCAATCTTTGCTGGTTCTTTTACAGCTATTACGGAGTCGTCTAAAAAGTCTGTTAAAGGTACAAAAGGTGAATGGTATCTATCTGTAAATGATGCTGCGGGTTATGGAGAGTCTGCTACACTTATCTCTGGTATTATTATGATGCCAATCGTTTTATTAGTTGCTTTCGTTTTACCTGGAAACCAAACTTTGCCAATGATTGACTTAGTTGCTTTACCATACTTAATACAACCAATTATTGCCGTTTCAAATGGTAACATATTCAAGACTATCATTTCCGGATCTATTTGGTTCTCAATAGCTTTATTATTTACGACTTGGACAGCTCCGGTATTTACGTCAGTTGCTTCAGAAATAGGTGTTGAGTTTGGTGTTGGTATTATGTTAGTAACAAGCCTTGTTATTCTTGGGCAACCTATTGCTGCGTTAATTTTCTTTGCTTTCGTTTCTCAAAGTTTACTATGGATTGGTCTTACAGTCTCGATTTATGTAGTAGGTTATGTATTACTAAGAAAGAAAAAACATGTACTACACGAATACTTGGAAAGAAAAGCTGTTATTAGTGATGCACATGGTGATGGAAGAGTAGCGTAGAATCCTTTAAGCTAGTACCAAATTATAAAGAATTAAATTAGATTTTAAATTCGTCCCCCTCATTCGGTGAGGACATTGTAGATTGTTTTGTCTACAATTTACTGAATGAAGGGGTATCAATTTTTAGCATAAATGAATTACAACCACCTGAAAATTACTTTTAATAGGAGGAACGTAATGCAAAAGTTACTATTCTCTAATATAGAGGATGCTCTTGATGATACTCACGTCATTGCAACCTACTATATAGAACTAGATAAAAATATGAGTATTATGGAAGTTGCTAATAAAATGGCCATTGGTCAAACTTTAGGTACTTGGGTTGCAGTACCTGGAATTACAGAGGAAATGACAAAAAGACATGTGGGAAAAGTGGTTAATATCTACAATGTTCCTGCTTATGAGTTATCGAACCAAGTTGATTCAGCGGAAAATTATCAAAAATATCTATTTCAGATTGCTTTTCCAACAGTTAATTTTTCAAAGAGTTTAGCAATGTTACTCACAACAGTTATGGGTAATGACGCTTCTACATCAGCACAGATTAAGCTTGTTGACTTAAATTTCTCGGGTAGCTATTTTAACAATATCGCAGGTCCTAATTATGGTATTGCTGGTGTTAGAAAGCTTTTAAATATCCATGAACGGGCGCTGATTTTGAGTATGATCAAACCATGTCTTGGTTTTTCAGCGAGTTATGGTGCAAAATTATTTTATAAGGCTGCGGTTAGCGGAGGCATTGATATTATAAAGGATGATGAACTCCTAGGAAATCCTTCATTTTGTCCAGTTCAAGACAGGGTGAAAGAATATTTAAAGGCAGCAGATGCAGCCTACGAAGTTACAGGAAAAAGAGTTCTATATATTCCTAATATAACAGATACGTATCATAATATGCTACATAATGCGGAAAGAGCGATTGAATCTGGTGCAAAAGCGTTGATGATTAATTTTGCTACTGCTGGATATGAAATGGTAAAAGAAATTTCAATTAGATTTAATGTGCCAATCCTTGGTCATTATGCTGGATCTGGTATGTTTTATGAAGGTTTAAAAAATGGTATGAGATCACCGTTAGCAGTTGGGAAGTTGCCAAGAATATCTGGGGCTGATATGGTCATGATTAATACTCCGTATGGAGGATATCCATTATTAGACTACCAATATTTTCTAACAGTAAAAGAGTTGACTGCAAAACTTTATACGATAAAACCTACTTTCCCAATTGTGGGTGGAGGCGTTCATCCAGGAATGGTGGGAAAACTAATCTCAGAATTAGGAAATAACATTGTAATTGCTGCAGGGGGAGCAATTTTTGGGCATCCAGATGGTGTTGAATTAGGAGGAAAAGCAATGATGCAAGCTGTTGAAGCCGTAACAAATCATATATCTATTGAAGAATATGCGAAAGAGCATGAAGCTTTAAATGTAGCTATTAATAAGTGGGGGATTCTGTAGTTAAGATGTACTAAAGGAATAGGACGGTTTAATTAGAAGAAAATGTATATATAAAAACTTTTGATAGAATGGTACGCTCATTGAAGTAACTATTTTGATGAGAGGCGGAATTTAATGTTAGCTAAGGAAAGAAGACAGAACATAAAAGAATTAGTTTTAGAAAAAAAAGGGGTCAAAGTTGCTGAACTGGCTGAAATGTTTGATGTCACTGATGAAACAATCCGGCGTGATTTAAATGTTTTAGAAAAGGAAGGGGTATTACTAAGGGGTTACGGTGGTGCTTTTATACAAACTGGTGTTGAGAATGTAATAGATTCGGATATAAGACAATCGGTTTATATAGAGAACAAGAAAAAGATTGCCGTCATTTGTGATACCTTAATCCAAAATGGAGACGTAATTTTTTTCGATACATCCACTACAGCATATTATGTTGCGGAGCAAATTGTTAATAAAAGATTAACAGTACTTACTAATTCTTTAAGAATTACAAACCTACTCTCCAAACAACCGAATATTCGTCTAGTTTGTATTGGAGGACATTATAACAAAAGTGAAATGGGGTTCTTTGGGCTAAATGCTTTCAGGTCATTAGGTGATTATTATGTTGATAAATCTTTCGTTTCATGTAGATCTTTATCCATTGAAAATGGTATAACCGAATCTATTGAAGAAACTGCAGCGCTAAAAATTAAGGCAATCGAAAGATCAAAAGAATGCTATATAATTGCGGATTATACAAAATTTGAAAATACTTCCTTCCTTAAGATTTCCGGGTATGGGTCCATTACAGGAATTATTACGGATAAGCAATTAAGTGAAAGATGGCATAATGAAATGAAGAAAAAAAATGTGAAGGTATTTGATAGATAATAAGCTTTGTTTACTTAATCCCTATACGTAGTGAAAGGAATTAGATTTATCCAGTCATTAGGGCATAGAGGCATTGATAAATGTACAATAGTAATGATTATGTTAGATTATTCAGGAATTGCTCGAATAGGTGGGAAAATGGTGAGTTTCATATACAAATTCCACATTCCGACTTTTTTCGATATAAATGGTACTTTATTCACTAGCAAGCTAAATCTTTCTATTACTTCAATTAAGGCAATAGATATTTTAAAAGATACTAGTGTACTTCCTGTGATTGCTTCGGAAGTACCTTATTTGAATTTGAATATGTAATGATGGCCACAGGGATTTGCACTTGTATAACAATGAAAGGCCAATATGTTGTTTGTGACGGTGAAATCATTTATTTATACAAATCCAATAGATATAAATGAAGTGATGCATTATATTCAACTTTCAGCGATTAAAGAAGATTTTCCAGAAATCAAGAATATTTTAATTGTTGATGGGTTAGGTGGTGTTATTCATATTAATCCGTCATGGTGTCGGGGACTGGTCCCATGTTCCAGAATGATATTGAAGATTAGCAGGGTGTGCAATACAATGTTGTACCTAAGGATATACTCGCGGATAGGTATATGGTGGTACCATATAAATATATATTAAAATATTCCCCTGTTTTAATTATTTTACAATAGAAGGGTATGTGAAAAGAGCTAGGATAACTGATGGTTCTAATAAATCCCCTAAGTGTTACATCGCTTTATTAGATCAGTTTCTCTGTCTCTTTCTCTTCCTTTGCCCCAATCTGCCATTAAAGGAAGTAAGAATATTATAATAATAAGGGTTTTTAAATATAAATATATAATGTGAAAAAGTGAACAAATGAAATGAGTACGAAATCGACATGATAACGAATGTGGTATTACTTAATAAGGATTGGTCATATAAAAAAGCAAACATTTTATCAAAATGAACCTAATGAATGGATAGATCCCGCTTTGAAAAATAAAACTTTACTTTGTGAAAAAGCTCAACTAAGGGAAATCTTAAATAAAGTACTCGAACAAAGCATTTCTCGAAATATCTATTTCTTAGGTAGCAGAAATTCTCATTATTTGTCTTGTGTATTACAAACTAAAATTAAATTATAGGAAAGTTAAAGCACTGTCGCTTTTTTTGTCAAAAAAACCAAAAAAGGGCATCAAACTGATGTGATCTACTGAACCATCTGGCACGCAGGATAATAATATATTGCTATGGAAATAGATTACTAGATGGGTATACTGCCTTATTAGTTAGTTTTGAAGGACTATTAACGAATAGAAAACATAAAAAAGTGAAGAACTTTTGCATAAATGCATATAGTTTATCACTTTTTATGTATATAAATGACTAATTTTGGTAGGGAGATATGGGACGGGATGTACGTGCTTATCCTATCTGATACTATATAGGGAAAATTTTTTCGATTATTTGAATGTCTTCGGTGGTTAGTTTGACATCTATTGTTTTAAGGTTATCTAAAACCTGGTTTGTATTTCTAGCCCCGGGGATAACACAATCAATATTATCCTTTGATAAATAGTAAGCCAATACAATGTGTGGTATATTTAAGCCATGTTTATTCGCAATGCCCCGAACTTTTTCAACCTTTTCTAAATACCTTAAATAATTGTCCCCTTGAAACTGTGGTCGTTTTTTATTCCTTTCAGATATAATGGAATTCTTATCGTACTTCCCTGAGAGTAAACCAGAAGCTAATGGATAGTATGGTATAAAGGAAATTCCATTATTCTTAAAGTAAGGGAAGAGTTCTGTTTCTGCAGAACGGTTAATAAAATTATATTCACCTTGTACAACATCAACATAACCATCATAATTTGCTTCTTTTATTTGCTCCAAAGAAAAGTTTGAAACACCGATGCTTCGGATTTTCCCATTATCTTTCAATCGTTTAAGTGCACCTACTGCTTCATACTTTGGCGTTGTTTCATCCGGGAAGTGAATGTAGAATAAATCAATAACATCGGTTTGCAGGCGTTTCAAACTGTCATTTACTGTTTGGATTAAAAACTCCGGAGAATTGTCTAATTCCATAGTATCACCAGAAATTCGATGTGCTCCTTTTGTTGCAATAACAACTTTTTCACGCCAATTATTTTCTTTAATTGTTTTCCCAATAATTTCTTCAGATAGTCCATTACCGTAGATAAAAGCAGTATCGATAAAATTTAAACCATTTTCAATAGCGGCAGAAAGAACTTCTCCACCATATTGTGTATTGGATTCATTATCTTCTTCAGCAATTTTATTAGCTCCTAAACCAATTGGGTGAATATTTAGACCTGTTTTTCCTAATTCAACCGTTTCCATCCTACTTCCGCCTTTCTATATGTAAAGTTTTTTATAAATCTTCACATTCGCTATTAGGTTAGATGAATACCTTAGTAATACTTACACAGTTAGGAAGGATTTTATGCTTTCCTGTATGCTAGGACAAGGGATCCGCTCCTCCATAGAACAGTCCCTTTCTATTATAAATTTAAAGCTTTACTTGATCCTAGATTAGTAGATTCCTGAAAAATGCGTTCCACAATAGAAACAGCTGTATCCGTTGTACCTGTCAAACCACCTTTACCTACAATGGTTAGTCCATCATATTTGCCACCTATAATTCTTCCAAGGTCTGCCTGTGGGATGACATAATCTACTAATTCTATTCCCTTTGCACCTAATGCACGTAATATATGAGCCATCGTATCTCCGCCGGTCATATAAATCCCTTTTATATCAAATGTTTCATTGTTTAATATTTCATTTACAATTTCACCTAGACCACGATTTATATTGTTTGCTGCATCACCCTGGAGTAATCCCAACTCTTTTTCCTTTTCTGATAAATCTAGACGTTTTCCAGATAAGCACGTTTCTAGAAGAATCGCTTTAGCTTGTTTTCGTTTTAAGGAATTAATTTTCTTGGATGTACGTTTTACCTCTAAAGACGCCGTATTTATTCTATCGATAAGTTGTTCTGCTGAAACGGGTATTAGTGTAACCCACTCTTTGTTAGATAACGTTTTCATTTGTGTTTTAGTAACAGATGATGCACTTCCAGCAACTGTAAGTACCGTTCCGTTATATATGTTCGTGCGGTTATCCTTATTTACTGGTTTATTTTCTTCAAAGGCAAATCCATTACAGACTGCCAATTTTTCCGTGAAAGGACCAGGATCAATTGCCATTACATTCCACTTTAATTCATGGACAGCCTTAGCGATACTTTCCACATCTTCTATTGTTACAGCATCAGCAATAATAATTTTTGCGCCATTATTTTTTTCTTTCTGAAGATGTTGTGATAATGCATCTTTCCCTGAAAGTATTACTTGTAAAGGAATAAGTCCTATTTTACGCTCAGTCTGCTCAGCCATCAGTGTTGGGATATGAGACTCCGTTACTGGAGTTCGAACATCATTTGCTACTGGTGTTGTTGATAATGGGACACCATCAATTAGTGAGTAACCACCAACTAGGATACGATTAGATTGAGGCATAGAAGGTACCATAACTGCTATCGTGTTAGGAGCTAACTCATCTAACATCGCATCAACTTCTGCACCAATTCCCCCTCTTAATGTCGTATCAATACGTTTTGAAAAATAGGTAGCACCTTTTTCTTTTAAAGAACGTACTGCTGATTTTACCTTTTCTTGTGCTTCCATTTTTGGTAATGCTCTACTATCTGTACTTAAAACAACTGCATGATGCCCCCTATCCTCAGTTATATCTTTCTCCTCAAAGAAAGCAGCAGTTGAGACACCGGCCTTTGCTAGTAATACACCGACAGTAGTTGCTCCTGTTAAATCATCTGCAACAATGCCGATTTTACACATATTTATTCCCCCTGTAGTAAAGCTTAATAGAAATACCAGGAAAGAAAAATACTTTCCCGGTACATGTTAATATATTTCACACTATCTTATTAGTTCTTTACTAATGCATTTTGTTTCATTTTCCAGTATTCTACTGGAACTAATGTTGCTTCAATCATACTTACAGATCCAGCAATATTTTTTCCTGCAATATCAAATGCAGTACCATGGTCAACGGAACTTCTCATAAATGGCAATCCCCAAGTAATAGTAATGGATTTTTCAAAATCCAATGTTTTACACGCGATATGCCCTTGGTCGTGGTATAAAGAAAGAATTGCGTCATATCTTCCTTGTAATCCTAAATGGAAAACAGAATCAGCAGGTACTGGTCCTACAGCATTCATTCCTTCTGCTTGAGCAGCTTCAACTGCTGGTATTAAATGTTCAGCCTCTTCTGTTCCGAATAAACCATTATCGGAAGCATGTGGATTTAGTGCAGCAACAGCAATTTTAGGACTTTCCATACCAATTCCATTAAGCTCTTTATTGATTTGTCTTACACTTTCTAAAACCCTGTCTTTTGTTGCGTAATCACAAGCTTCTTTTAATGCTTTATGTCGACTAACAAAGAAAACCTTTAAATTTCTGCAGTTAAACATGGTAAGTGCATAATCAGATTTAGTTAAATCTCCATAAATTTCTGTATGTCCTTCTTGTTTAACCCCTGCAAGTTTAATAGCTTCTTTATGAATAGGAGCTGTGGCAACGATATCAATCTCTTTATTCATTCCTAATTCAATTGATTTAACAACATAGTCATAAGCCATTTGCCCGGCTAGTTTTTGAACTTTACCATACTCAATGCTGTCACAATCATATTCTCCAGTTTCTAGTACATCAATTGTTCCATATTCAAATTTTCCCTCTGAAGGAGTATTGATTTTATTAATGTTGAAATCGCAATTTTTCACTTTCATTGCTCTTTTAACAATATTTATAGAACCAATTAAAAATGGTTTACATTCTTGGTATACCTTTTCTTCACATACTGTATCAAGTGTTATTTCAGGGCCTATTCCAGCAGGATCTCCGATTGTTATAGCGACAATAGGTCTTTTAGTTTCCATGATTATTATCTCTCCTATTCCATTAAAGAAATTATAGTTTATGTTCATTATCAACAAACTGATATAACAACGCTTTCAAGTACAGTAATAGAGTATACTGTTTTTTAATAATTGTCAATTACTTTCTTTTGTTTTTAAATATTATCGTTTCAGGGGACTTGTTGATATAAAAGCCATATAGTAGTTAATCGATTAAATTTAAAGGTGATATGTGCTTAATAGTTAATAGATTATTTTAGTCTCTGACTATTGCGTTTTATCGATTTCTATTCTTTTTATAATAAATGATAAAATTCAATAATTAATATTGACAAAATGAAAGATAATGATTAATATAAAAACATGAAAGCGCTTCATACGCATTTAAACAATAAAGTTGGATTATAGAGGATTCGCTAGTATTGATAGGTTGGGGATACACGGAGGGAGTTTGTACAAATGAAAAAACTGCGAAATATATTGATTGCGTTTACTATTTTATTAACAGGAAGCTTAGCTGGAGTCTTTTTATTCACGAGTGATGTTGTACAATCTGATGATACGATAATCATTCGATTTGGGCATGGGGCAGCAGAGACAAATGAAAGACACATGGCTGTTATGGAGTTTAAGAAATTAGTAGAAGAACGCTCCAGTGGAAATATGGAAGTTATTGTTTATCCAAATGAACAACTCGGTTCCGAAGCAGAAATGGTTGAAAGTGTTACTTTTAATGATTTGCAAATGGTCGCAGCGGCAACATT
The DNA here is from genome assembly GCF_001659985.1 of Oceanobacillus sp. Castelsardo. GTDB lineage: Bacteria > Bacillota > Bacilli > Bacillales > Amphibacillaceae > Oceanobacillus. The sequence goes on along the minus strand of NZ_LYCS01000005.1, from coordinate 45,234 downwards.
TAACCAATATGATCAACGAATTAGTGCATTTGAATTACCATATCTATTTCCATCTGCTGAAGTAGCATACAGAGTGTTGGATGGAGAAGTGGGTCAAAAAATTGGGGATCCTTTATTAGAGGATAATTTACGTATTCTAGCCTATTTCGAAAATGGGTTTAGAAACATTACTTCGAATGTCCCGATTAATACACCAGAGGATTTAGATGGAATTAAAATTAGAACTCCGGAGGTTCCGGTTGCCATTGACACCTTTAGAGCATTAGGTGCTAACCCAACACCAATGGCATTCGGGGAGCTATATATGGCACTACAACAAGGAACGGTTGATGCTCAAGAAAATCCGGTAGCTAATATTTATGCTACAAAATTCAATGAGGTGCAAGCTTATCTAAATTTAACGAGTCATCAATATACACCACTTCCAGTAGCAATTAGTGATGATTTTTGGAATTCATTATCCAAAGAAAATCAAGATATTATTCAAAAAAGTTCTTTGGATGCAGCTCAATTCCATAGAGATCTTCTAAAAGAAAATGAAGCAAAAATGATTGAGGAATTACAAGCGGCTGGAATGGAAGTGGTTAAACCAGATCCAGAACCATTTAGAGAGGCTGTTTCAGGTGTCTATGATAAATACAGAGCGGTCTTTGGTGATGAATTAATTGATATGTTACAGGATGCGACGAAAGAAGATATAGATTAATTAAACTTTAAAACATGAGGGGGAGCAAACATGAAAGCTTTAAAGTGGCTTGATGAACACTTTGAAGAATACATATTAATTTTTTTAAGTGTTGTTACAGTAGCAGTTGTATTTCTCCAAGTATTTATGCGTTATGCACTAAGTTCTTCGCTTGTTTGGTCAGAAGAAGTCGCTAGATACGCATTCATTTGGATGATTTATATAGGGGTTAGTTATGCGGTTAAGAAAAATAAACATTTAGCAGTAGATGCTTTTAAAACGCTTTTTGAAGAAAAAGGGAAACTCATCATTGGCATGATAGCAAACATTTGTTTCTTAGTATTTGTTGTTGTTCTTTCATATTATGGCTTAGACATTGTATTACGTGTAACAAGGGAATCCGCGGCGCTTCTATTACCGATGGAATGGGTGTATGCGGCTCCAGTGGTAGGGTTAACATTAACAACAATTCGTTTGCTACAGCAATTATTCAAGCAAGGAATGAGAATTAAAAAAATTGATTCCAATAAGACAGGCATTCAGAAAGAGAGGGAAGTAGTATGACGGCGTTTGTATTGTTTAGTAGTTTCTTTTTATTTATGTTGTTATCCGTACCCATAGCAATTGCATTAGGGTTATCTGGGTTAGTAACTGCTTTATACTCTTCCAATATTTCCATTACGTTCCTTGCACAAAGTTTAATAACATCGACAGATAACTTTACGTTAATGGCTGTACCGTTTTTTATTCTAGCTGGGGAAATTATGGGAAAAGGTGGAATATCTACACGTTTATTCGAATTCGCAAATGTATTTATTGGTAGATTTACTGGTGGATTTGCTATGGCTGCGATCGCAACAAGTATGTTCTTCGCTGCAATCTCAGGTTCTGGCCCTGCTACTGTTGCAGCAATTGGGGGAATTATGATACCTGCAATGGTTGCTGAAGGTTATGATCGTAAATTCGCAACCTCTGTTATTGTTTCAGCTGGTTCATTAGGTATTATTATTCCTCCAAGTATCCCTTTAGTACTTTATGGCGTTTCAGGTAATCAATCGATAGGTGATTTATTTATTGGTGGTATATTACCGGGTATATTAATTGGTCTTGCGTTAATGGTATGGGCTTATATCTATTCTAAGAAAAAAGGGTACAAGGGTAGCGGAGAAAAGTTTACTTTCAAAAGATTGTTTAAAACATTAAATAAAGCAAAATGGTCGCTTCTTGTTCCTGTTATCGTTCTCGGTGGAATTTACGGTGGTGTTTTTACACCGACAGAGGCTGCAGTTGTTGCGGTAGTTTACGCAGCAATTGTCGCACTATTCTTAAATAAGGAAGTGAAGTTGATAGAATTCCCCAAAATTATCAAGGATGCTGCACTAAGTTCTGTAGCAATTTTAATTATTATTGGAACTGCTACATCATTTGGTACGATATTAACGATGGAGCAAATACCTCAAGCAATTGCAAATGGATTCTTAGCTCTTTCTGATAATAAATATATGATTATTCTATTAATCAGTATATTGCTATTAATTGTTGGTTGTTTTATGGATACAGCAGCAGCGGTAATTATCTTTACTCCAATACTTTTACCTATTGCGTTACAAATAGGTATGGATCCGATTCACTTTGGTGTACTGATGATAGTTAACCTATCTATTGGATTTATTACACCACCATTTGGGGTAAACCTATTTGTAGGTTCAGGGATATCGGGGCTAGAGATGCATGTTTTATCAAGGGCTGTTGTTCCGTTCATCGTTGTTTTACTAATATGCTTAGCAGTCGTAACAACGATGCCACCTTTAACACTTGCTCTTATTTCATTGTTTAGCGGTTAATGGTGATAGAATCAATCCTCCACTATAATATTAATTGATTCATAGTGGAGGTTATTCATTCTTAAAAGAAATAAAAACGTAATAATAAGGAGTATGACGATGAAAAATAAAATTTGGGTAGGAACGAACTGGAAAATGACAAAAACGATTAGAGAGGGGCTATCTTATACGGAAGAACTTATTAGTATTGCTGAAAATATTTCTTCAAATATAGAACTATTTATTATTCCCTCTTATACTGCGTTAGTTCCTATTAAAAAATTAACATCGAATTCAAGAGTGCATATTGGTTCACAAAATATGCATTGGGAAGATCAAGGGGCTTTTACCGGTGAAATTTCACCAAAAATGTTAGATGAAATTGGTGTTAATATTATAGAACTCGGTCATTCCGAACGTAGACAATATTACAATGAAAATGATGAAGATATTAATAAAAAAGTACATTCTGGATTAAAATATGGTATGAAACCTCTTGTATGTATTGGGGAAAATATTGAGCAAAAAGCGAATGGCATTTCCAAAGAAATGTTGGCAGCTCAATTAAAAGTTTGCTTAAAAGACTTAACGGAAGAACAAGCACAGCAAGTAATGATAGCTTATGAGCCTGTCTGGGCAATCGGAGAAAGCGGTATTCCGGCGGATGCTACTTATGTTTCCGAAATACATCAATTTCTTCGCGAACAGTTAATGAATTTATTTGGAGATGCCGGTTCAGCTGTTCCATTATTATATGGTGGTAGTGTAAATTTCGATAACTTTATTGAATATATTGATATAGAAGATGTTAATGGTTTGTTTATCGGAAGATCTGCGTGGAATACGGAAAGTTTTGAAAAAATTCTTCATCGCTTAGATGAACATTTGTTTGCGTAATGAAAAGAGACTACCAAATCAATCGATTTGATAGTCTCTTCTTAGTTTGCAATGACAACATTCACTCCACTTTGTTGTAGTTTTTCTACTAATTCTTTATCTACTGCTTTATCCGTTATTAATGTATCAATCTTATCTGTTTCAGCAAATACTGCACTAGAGTTGGTTCCGATTTTAGAAGAATCTATTAAGGTAATTACATTATTTGCCCTCTTTATCATTTCTTTCTTTAATGAAACCTCGTACAAATTAAAATCGGTGAGTCCTGATTCAAATGTAAATCCATTTGGTGAAGTAAACATCGTATCAATATATACATAATCTAAGATATTTAGCCCTAATGTTCCTTCCGTAGCCGCTGAACCTTTTGTAACAACTCCACCGATAAGAATAACGGTTATATCAGGATTTTCCTTTAGTTCCATTGCTGTTTGAATACCACTTGTAATAACTGTTAGTTGTTTAGGTTGTTTTTTAATAAAACTAGCTAGCTCTAATGCTGTAGAACTAGCGTCTAGTAAAATGCATTGTTTATCTTGTACCATTTCTAATGCTTTTAATGAAATCTTTTTCTTTTCCTCTTTGTTTTTCAGTTTTCTAACAGAAAAATTAGTCTCTTTTCCGAGTTCATCATTCAATACCGCTCCACCATGTGTTCTTGCAAGTAAACCATTTTGTTCTAGTTTATTTAAATCGGTTCGTAATGTCGCTTCAGATACATTAATTTCTTTAGCGAGTTCCTTTACAGTTATTCTTTTATTTTCTTTTAAAACCTTCATAATAATATTTCTTCTCTCACTAACAAACATTTTCATTTTATACCTTCCTTGTATTAGTTTTTCTAATTATAGTTCTGTAATAATTGTTAAATTGCAATCTCCATTGTTTATATCACTTTTATTCCTTATATAATTTATTTTCCATTTGACTTCAATAGAAAAAGTAACATAAATGCAAACTAATAAAAACAATTGATAATTAAATTGTAAAACAAAATGGAAGCGATTACAAATGAAAACACTAATTAAAACACAAATAGGCTGCACCTTTCTAGCAGCCTAAGTAGTAGTTTTCTTCTTTAATCAACAACCTCAATATCCAAGTTACTTAACAATTTTGTTATATCTTCAGGAAGCTTTTCATCCGTCACAAATGCATCAATTTTTTCAGTAGGTGCAAATGATGCAATAGAGCTGCGACCAATCTTTGTATGGTCAATAAGAGCAACTACTTGATCAGACTTTTCTATCATTAATTTTTTTAATTCTACTTCATATACATTAAAGTCGGTTAAGCCATCTTGAACAGTGAACCCGCTTGCAGATGTAAACATAATATCAACGTTTATTTGGTCTAGGATTGATTTTCCAAGTAGTCCTTCTACTGCCATGGATCCCATTCGCGCTATTCCACCAAGTAAGATGACATTAATATTTGGATTTTCTTTTAATTCCAAGGCGGTAGATAAGCCGTTTGTTATAACTGTTAATCTAATATCTGTTTCTTTTAACTTACGAGCTAGTTCTAGAGCTGTTGTGCTGGCGTCCAGTATAATACTATTTTCGTTCTCGATGTATCTTATTGCTTTATTTGTTATCGATCTTTTAAAGTTTATATTTTTTGTAGATCTTTCAGAAAATGTATTTTTAGGTAAAATACTATCATTCAATACTGCACCACCATGGGTTCTCGTTAATAATCCTTCTTCTTCCATTATATTTAAGTCGGTTCGAAGTGTAGCTTCTGAAACATCTAGGGATTGTGATAATTCTTTAACTGTTAGTCGATTTTCTTTTTGAAGGAGTGACAGTATTAATTTTCTTCTTTCCTCTGCAAACATCTTTGCCATACATTTACCTCCGATAGCTAATATATATAAATATCATACCACGAAAGTAAACGAAAGGAAATGATGGGAGATTTAGTTACCTTTTTTATTAATAATAATCTCTGTAGGTTTCAATATGCAAAAGGTGGGTTTTAAATTATCAATAAAACAATTTGATTTCGCTTTTATTTTCGAAATGAAAGTAAACAATAAAAATATGCTTGCTAAAAACGATAACTTATAATAATATTAAATTGTAAATGAAAACAAAACAACAACGTTTGAAAGGGGTTTTTAATATGAAACTCGCAATTGGTAGTGATAATAATGCATTTAAATTAAAAGAAACGATTAAAGAATTTTTAGCAGATACAGAACACGAAGTAATTGATTTTGGATGTCATTCTAAAGACGCAGTAGATTATCCAGATGTAGCTTTTGAAATTGCTCAAGCTATTAGCGAAGGAAAAGCAGAACGTGGAATCATTCTTTGCGGTACTGGAATTGGTGTTTGTATTGCGGCTAACAAATATCCGGGAATCCGTGCTGCTTTAGCACATGATGTCTATTCTGCGGAAAGAGCGCAATTAAGTAATAATGCACAAATTATTACAATGGGGGCTCAAATTATTGGACCTGAAGTGGCGAAAAAAGTGGTTAAAGCATACTTGAATGTAGAGTGGGCAGAAGGTTCCAAACGTAAAGTAGATAAAATTATTGAGAAAGAACAAGAATTTTTAGCTGAAAACTATAAAGAAGCAGTAGCCGGAAGTAATTGTAGCGTTAACTAAACCTGTTAATTAAGGAGAGACGAAGCATGCAATCCTTATTATTAGATTTTCTAAAGGTAACCGAATCAGCTGCAGTTGCAGCAATGCCGTGGGTTGGTAGTGGAGATAAGATTGCAGCTGATGGAGCTGCTACAAATGCGATGCGAGAGAATTTAAATAAAATGAAAATGTTTAGTACGATTGTTATTGGTGAAGGTGAAATTGATGAAGCACCAATGCTTTACATCGGAGAAAAGCTTGGTCAGGGTGGAAGTCATGAAGTGGATATTGCGGTAGATCCAATTGAAGGAACAACCCCTACAGTAAATGGACAAGGTAATGCGATTACTGTCATTGCTGCTGCACCAAAGGGAACCTTACTACATGCACCAGATATGTATATGAAAAAAATGGCAGTAGGACCAAGAGCGAAAGGGAAAATTGATTTAGATGCGCCAATTGAAGACAACATTAAAGCGGTAGCAAAAGCGAATGGTAAAGAAATTACGGAATTAAATGTGTTGATACAGGATCGAACAAGACATCAAGAATATATCGATAGAATTCGGGAAACTGGTGCAAAGGTTCGTTTATTTCATGATGGTGATGTCATTTATGCAACAGCTACTTGTCTTGAGAGTTCAGGCGTCGACATGTTCCTAGGTATTGGTGGTGCACCAGAAGGCGTTTTAGGGGCAACTGCTATTCGTTGTCTGGGAGGGGAAATGCAAGCCAAACTTCTACCAAGAAACAATGACGAAATTAGAAGATGTAAAGAAATGGGAATTGCGAATGTAGAAGGCATATTAACCCTTGATGACTTAGTTAGTACAGATGATTGTGTGTTTGTTGCAACAGGGATTACAGATAACTTAATTATTGATGGAATTGAAACGGAATACAGTAACTTTATTACCCATTCAATTCTGGTTAATGGTAGGGAGAAACAAGTCAGATACGTGAAAAGTACCTATCCAATAACACAGCCTGTGTAATATATGAAATATATCTAGCGAATTTGACAAGAAACGGGAAGGTGTTTTACATGAAGTTTTACCTAGATACGGCAAATATGGAAGAAATTAAACGAATCACTCGTTTAGGTTTGGTAGATGGAGTAACAACGAATCCGACGATCATTGCAAAAGAGAACAGAGATTTTGAGGAAACGATTAAAGAGATTTGTAGTATAGTGGACGGTCCGGTTAGTGCGGAAGTGATTGGTTTAGCCGTAGATGAAATGGTGGAAGAGGCAAGAAATATTGCGACATGGGCACCGAATGTTGTCGTAAAAATCCCGATGACAGAAGATGGTTTAGAAGCTGTTAACATTCTATCTAAAGAAGGAATCAAAACAAATGTAACCCTTATCTTCTCTGTTGCCCAAGGATTAATGGCGGCAAAAGCAGGTGCTACCTATGTTAGTCCGTTTGTAGGTAGAGTCGACGATATTGGGGAAGATGGAATTGAATTAATTCAAAACTTAAAAACAACTCTAGCAAACTATGGCTTTGAAACAGAAATCATTACAGCTAGTGTTCGTACCATTAGCCATTTAGAAAAAGCGGCAAAAGCAGGGGCGGATATCGCAACGATACCTGGTTCATTACTACCTAAACTATGGAAACACCCATTAACCGATAACGGAATTAAACAATTCTTAGAGGACTGGGAAAAGGTACCTAAAAAAGCTGAATCACTATCATAAGAGAGGATGATAAAGATGACAACGACAGTTAAACAATCAGTTGAACAATTATCCATTAATGCGATTCGTACCCTTTCAATTGATGCGATAGAAAAAGCTAATTCCGGGCATCCAGGATTACCAATGGGAGCGGCTCCGATGGCTTATACATTATGGACAGAATTTATGAGCCATAATCCAAAAAACTCAAAATGGTTTAACCGTGATCGTTTTGTTTTATCCGCAGGTCATGGTTCCATGCTTTTATATAGTTTGTTGCATTTATCTGGATACGATGTTTCCATGGATGACTTAAAGAATTTCCGTCAATGGGGTTCTAAAACTCCTGGACATCCGGAAGTCCATCATACCGATGGGGTCGAAACTACTACTGGTCCATTAGGTCAAGGAATTTCTACCGCTGTTGGTATGGCGATGGCAGAGGTACATCTCTCAGCCAAATATAATAAAGAAGATTTTCCTGTTGTTGACCATTATACCTATGCCCTTGTAGGGGACGGGGACTTAATGGAGGGAGTTTCCCATGAAACAGCCTCTTTGGCAGGTCATTTGGGATTAGGAAAATTAATTACATTATATGACTCTAATGATATCTCTTTAGATGGTGATTTAAATAAATCTTTCTCTGAAAATGTGGAGGATCGTTTTAAGGCGTATGGCTGGCAAGTGATTCGTGTAGAAGATGGCAATGATGTAAACGCATTAAAGGCTGCAATCGAGGAAGCGAAACAGAACACGGAACAACCAACTTTAATTGAAGTGAAGACAGTTATTGGGTATGGATCACCAAATAAATCAGGGTCTTCGGATGCGCACGGTGCCCCTCTTGGAGAAGAAGAGGTTCAATTAACGAAAGAAAATTATCATTGGTCACATGAACCTTTCTTCGTACCAGAAGAAGTGTATGCTGATTTTCAAGAAAAAGTGGTCGAAAAAGGTGTTAAAGCGGAGGAAAAATGGAATCAAGTTCTTTCTGATTATAAACAAGCATATCCAGAACTTGGTCTGGAATTAGAAACAGCAATCCATGGTAAACTACCAGAGGGTTGGGAAAAAGAATTGCCTGTCTATGAATCTGGTAAGGACGCTTTAGCAACCCGTGCTTCATCTGGTGAGGTATTAAATGCAATTGCTAAAGCAGTTCCAAACCTCTTTGGGGGAAGTGCCGACTTAGCAGGATCAAATAAAACAACGATTAAAGATGGCGGAGACTTTTCACGAGAAAGTTATGCCGGAAGAAACATTTGGTTTGGTGTTAGAGAATTTGCAATGGCCGCAGCGTTAAACGGAATGGCCCTACATGGTGGGTTAAAAGTGTTTGGTGGTACATTCTTTGTATTTAGCGATTATTTACGTCCGGCAGTTCGATTATCCGCAATTATGAAGGCACCTGTAACCTACGTTTGGACGCATGATTCAATCGCAGTCGGAGAAGATGGACCGACACATGAACCAATCGAACATATATCATCCTACCGTTCTATGCCAGGTGTTTCACTCATCCGCCCGGCAGATGGAAATGAAACACAGGCAGCATGGCGTTTAGCTGTAGAGTCTACGGATAAACCAACGGCATTGATTTTAACACGTCAAAACCTTCCAACATTAAAAGGTACAGCTGAGCATGCTTATGAAGGTGTGAAAAAGGGAGCTTATATTGTAAGTGATTCTGAAAAAGAAACTCCGGATGCCCTTATTCTAGCTACTGGTTCGGAAGTTCAGCTTGCTGTTAAAGCACAAGAGGAATTGAAGACTAAACATATCGATGTACGTGTGGTTAGTATGCCTTCCTGGGATCGTTTTGAGGAGCAAGATCAAGCTTATAAAGATTCGGTTATCTCTCCTCTAGTGAAGAAACGTTTAGCAGTGGAAATGGCATCTCCATTTGGTTGGGAACGCTATACTGGCGATGAAGGAAAAGTAATTGGAATTAATACGTTTGGTGCTTCAGGTGAAGGAAATAAGGTTATGGAGGAATATGGGTTTACTGTAGAGAATGTAGTGAAACAAGTAGAAGATTTGATAAAATAGGGATAGTATAGGTACCTCTGTTCAACTGAGTGGTGAAGTGCTTTGCTAAATGCATAAGTACTTCACTATTTTTTATACAGACTTACTTATTTGGGAATAAAAATGGGATGCGGAAATGTCCCTCCGTCTCTAGAATGTTATAGTGTAAATAGTAGTTTGTTAATATATGCAAGTAAATAATGTGAAGTAGTGAATAAATAAACTCTAGTAGGAGGAGAATCATAATGGAAAGTAGTATGGCTGCATTATTTAATTTTGATGGGTAATATAGGAAACAGACTTATATTCGTGCTTGTATATCAGCACTCACTCTTAATATATCAGTAATCGCCTCCGTATATCAGCACTTACTCTTAATATATCAGCATTCGTACCCGTATATCAGCACTCGCCTCCGTATATCAGCACTTACTCTTAATATATCAGTACTCGTCTCCATATATCAGCACTCACTCTTAATATATCAGTAATCGCCTCCGTATATCAGCACTCACTCTTAAAATATCAGCATTCGTCTCAGTATATCAGCACTCACTCTTAATTTATCAGGACCCCGCTTGTATCGGTCCAATCAAAATGACAGGGCAGCGTTTTACAAAATGTAAAGCGCTGTCCTTTTATTATTGACCAGCAGCCAAATGAGACGAGGGACTGATGTGACTCCGGCATAAATCCCAATCTTGCTCATACAATGACATACAGGGGGGATTTTCACGTTTTAGATAAATAGATTAGAGATCTTAACGATTGATTTAACTATGACATCAGGAGGATTGCATATGCGTAAATCGTTAAGTATTTTTTTATTTATTTTAATAGTGGTGCTTGTGGCGGGGTGTACGCAGTCGGAGTCATTAGATGAAGAAAGAAGTAAGAGGCCGGATACGATCCATCATAAATTTTTATTCTATACGGAAAGTAATGTGAATGAGAATGGGGAAAGTATTGGGGAATTATCTATCAAAACAAAAGATGGTGAATTGGAGAAAATCGCTAGTGGTGTGAAAAATTATGGTTTTGTTTATTTGAATGATAAAGACAAGGTTCTCTTTGTAGATGAGGAAAATAAGTTATATGAGTTCCAAATGGGTAAGGATAAAGTTAAGCTTGCGGAAGATGTACAGTTTTTTGATGGATATAATAAAGAAGATTTTATCGTTTACCAGGATATGGATATGAATTTGTATGTGATTAAAAACGATGGAAAAGAAGAAAAGATAGGCTCTGAGGTTGCCCAATATGATTTGGTGGATGGAAATTTATATTACACAGATTTTGATGGGGACTATTCGGTCTATAACATAGAGAGCAGGAAACAAAGTGACATTGCTAATAATGTTGTTCATTTTAAAATATTGAATCGTGATGGGGATCTTGTCTATGTCAATGATGATTATATGCTTTTTTATAAAAAGGCAGATGAGGGTAGTGTGAAAATATCAAGTAACGAGATTGATCCTTATTACATTAAAAACGTAGACGACCGTTTAATTTACTTAAGTTATGAAAAAGATGATGCAATGGATTTATACTCCAGCACGTTATCCAGTGATGTGACAACAGAAAAGGTTGCGTCTAATGTATATTTAGCAGACTATGATAAAAATAGCTTTTATTATTTGAATGAGGATAATAATCTTTATCAGAAAGGCGAATATGATGAAAAAGCTACCAAATTAGCGAGTGATGTTCAGTATTTCTATTTAGTGGAAGGGACCGTTTATTATACGGATGAAGAGTACAATATATATAAGGTAAATAGCGCGGATGATAAGGAACAGATTGCTGAGAAGGTATATCAATTTAATGTCCACACAGATGGTCGGGTTGTTTATTTAACGGAAGAGGATGAATTATTTATAGACGAGACGAAGGTAGCAAGTGACATTGAAATGTATGCGTTTTTTCATGGTAATCTTGTTTATGCGACAAAAGATAATGAATTAGTCTTTATGCAGGATTTAGAAGAGGAGCAAGTAATAGAAGATATTCGCGATTTTTCGTCAGTCATGTATCAAAATCTACAAGTATTTTCCAATCAACTAACGTTTGACGATATTAGTGGGTTGTGGAAGTTTGAAGATGATTATGGAGCCATCTTCTTTGAAATAAGTGCAGATGGAACCGTTGCAGATTACTTAGCCGGGACGAAGGAAATATGGATGGTGGATTATGCCGAATCAAATACGATAGCAGCTTCATCGGAAAATGGATTTGTCACCATCACGAAACTAGATGATGAGACGTTAACTTTTAGTGATAGTTATAGCGAATATACGTTAACGAAAGCTACGAAAGAAGAAGCGGATAGCTATGTGAATGACGTTCAACGGGAAGAAAATAACATTGCCATCGAAACACTTATACAAGATTTTTTATTTATTATGACTTATGCAACGGATACAGGGGACCTTTATGACCTTGATTTTTACATCGACCCTAACAGTGATCTTTATCATGAATTAGCTGATTCTATAATGAAAATGTATGAGAATCAAATGGGAAAAGTCCTATTAACGCATGAGATAACGGATATTAAAAGTTTAGATGGGAACCGTTACGAGGTTATCGTAGAAGAAGAGCACTCTGTAATAGATTACACGGATTACTATGAAGAAATTGTGGAACAGACTGTAATCTATGAATTAGAGGAAGTAGATGATTGGTTTTATATTAGAGATATAGAAGTAGTAGAGCACGGGAATGCGGTAGCAGTTTGAGCCATGGGGACAGGTCCCTCGTCCCAATAAAAGAGCATTGTTTACGTAATGTAAAACAATGCTCTATTGGTGTATAGAATCCTTGGGACAAGGTACCCGTCCCTCTGGCTCCCCTCCGTCTCCGTTCTAAGATGGACAGGTTATGCATATAATGTCTGGAGTACAGATTTCGGGAGGAAGAATATGTTTACCTTATTGGAAAAGGCTGTTATTGCCATGGCATTATTTCGTATCTTATCAGGATCCATTGAGGTCTTTGCTGCATATTTGATGATTCGATTGAATGATGTGGAAAAGGCTCTAGTGATTAATAGTTCCCTTGCTTTTATTGGACCCTTAATTCTTATCATTACAACAACAATTGGAATTGTTGGTATCTCTGATAAAATTTCCTTTGGTAAATTTTTCTGGATCTTCCTCGGAGTTGCCTTAATTATTTATGGGGTTAAAAAGTGATTCCGTTTCCGTGTTCACAAGCATACTATAGTTTTTCTTACTTTTTCGATTCATAATTCGTGCTAAAATTTCCTCCACGTACATAGAAAAGGCAGGATTTGTACGTTGTCTTGGTCTGGGCAGATGAATGGGTTGATTTAAAGCTATCTTTCCATTTTCTATTAAAATAACACGATCCGAAATGGCCACTGCTTCTTCTACATCGTGAGTTACAAGAATAGAGGTGAATTTTCTTTCTAACCACAATGATTCAATCAATCGTTGCATTTCTAAGCGAGTTAAAGCATCAAGCGCTCCTAAAGGCTCATCCAGTAGTAATAAGGAAGGATCATGTACCAATGCCCTCGCAAGTGCCACGCGCTGTTTCTGTCCCCCGGAAAGTTTAGAAGGATAATCATGTATTCTTTCCTTCAGTCCCACCTGTGTGATCGCTTGCATTGCTCTATCTTTTTCATCTGAAGGTAAGCCTAAACAAACATTATCCATGACTCGTTTCCAAGGTAGTAACCGTCCATCTTGAAACATCATTCTTGCTTGTTTGTTCAATCCTTCCAAAGGAGTTCCATCTAAATTTATCGAGCCGCCATTTATATCTTCTAATCCCGCTACAAGACGTAATAATGTACTTTTTCCACAGCCGCTTTTTCCTACGATTGCTACAAATTCTCCTTCTCTAATCTGTAAATCAAGTCCCTCCAATACTTCCCTGTCATCGTATTTCTTTTTAACTTGATGAATGGTGACATCTACCCCTTGTAAATCATGTGAATTCAATTTGCATTCCCCCTATTTACTTGCCAATTCTGCCCAGAATTTAGTTATTCCATTTTAATAATTTCCCTTCAAAATACTTGGCAATCATATCCGATATTTTGCCAAATAACGCATAAATAATAATACTTAAAACAATAACATCCATTTGCATAAATTCCCTAGCGTTCATCGCCATATAACCAATTCCAGACTGAGCAGAAATAGTCTCCGCAACGATCAAGGTTAGCCACATGACTCCAAGTGAAAATCGGATACCAACAAGAATAGAAGACATAGCCCCTGGTAAAATAATTTGGAAAAAGAGCTCCTTTCCATTTAATCCATACGCTTTACCCATTTCAATTAGTTTTTTGTCAATCGACTTTATTCCATGATACGTATTAATGTAGACTGGAAACAAAACGCCCAATGCTACAAGAAATACTTTGGAGGTCTCGCCGATTCCAAACCACATAATCACAAGCGGAATAAGCGCAAGATGGGGAATATTACGTAACATTTGAATCGAGGTATCAAAGAATAAATCAGCAAAACGAAATACGCCATTCAATAAGCCAAAGACAAATCCAGCAATTCCCCCGATTAAAAATCCTACTAAAGCTCTCCATAAACTAATCCCCATATGTTCCGATAATTCCCCGGTAATCGTTAAGTCGATACCTGCCTGAATGATTTGGGATGGGGCGGGTAGTATCCTTTCTGGTATGGCACCGGACCATGATAATAATTGCCATGCTGCAATAATGAAAAATGGAATAAACCAGGGAACGAATTTTTCCAAAGGACCTTTTCTATTTCCTTTCATCTGCATTTCCCCCTTATTTCATTACCTCTTCTACGTTTATTTCTTTAGGAATAATCTTTAAACGATAAAAGGTATCCGCGATTTCTTGTTGCTCCTTTATGATGTCTTCTGTTATTTCTTCCACTCCATAAACACGTCTATCCACTGATTTTTCGATGGACTCTTCATCAATATTGAAAATAGGGGCTAACATTTCCACCAATTCTTCATGGTGGTTGTTTGCCCACTCGGAAGAATTTTCGATTTCCTCCAGAATCACGTTAATAATTTCTTCATTTTCAGCAAAACTTTTAGAGGCAACAAAGAAGTCTCGATCCGTCGTTAATCCTTCTCCGTTAACGAGTAACTCCCCGTCCGAATGAAGCTCCGTGGATGCTGTGTATGGATCCCAAACGACCATCGCATCAATGGTGCCCTGTTCAAATGCTACCCTTGCATCCCCTGGATTTAAAAATGCTGGGGTAATATCGCTATACTGAAGCCCAACCTTCTCTAAAGCCTTAACAATTAAGTAATGGGAGCTTGATCCTTTTGCAAATCCTACAGTTTTTCCATGTAAATCAACTAGTTCCTTTATATCCGACCCCTTTGGTACTAAGATTCCGCTGCCTTCATATTTTGAAAATCCGACCGCAACGTATACAAAAGGGGCATTGGCTGCTTGTGCGAAGATTGGTGGTGTATTACCTGTTCTGCCAAAATCAATGCTCTCCGCATTAAGAGCCTCAACTAATAATGGCCCTGCCTGAAATTCATTCCATTCCACAGAGTACCCCATGGCTTCTAATCGTTCCTCTAACGTTCCTAACGATTTTAAAATAAGCAATGGGCCATTTTTCTGATACCCGATACGTACAACTTTCTCGTCTTCAGAACTGTTATTTTCTTCCCCTTTTTCGGCACATGCCACGAATATAATGGAGGAAAAAACAATAACCAAAAATAGGCCTATTTTCTTTTTCATTGGTAATATCCCCTCTTAACATTCTTTAGTTTCTATTCTGAGCAGGTAGGAAAGTATAAAATCTTTCCCGTCTGCATAAGTGCAACTAAGGCATCCACCCAAAGGCTTGGCGGATGCCAAGTTTTCTAATGTTAGCCTATGTATAAATTGAAAGTAGGTTCCTGTCCTAAAGGATAATATCTTACTTTTAAGGGAAACTATATACGCATATGTAAAGGAGGAATAAGATGGCACTTATAAACAAAAAACCAGACGAACCATTTCATTCTGGGGAGATTTACCATTTATGGTCTTATCTATATAATACAAAAAACATATTAGTCACGATGCAGGTACTTATTAATCATACTGGTGAGCCTGATTTAAAAACGTATTTGGAGGATTTAGTAGAAAGTTGCCTTACACAAGAAGAACAGCAAGTGGAAGCCATTCTAAAAGAATCGGGAATCCGGTTGCCTCCAGCACCACCTGATAGACCGAATGTGGAAGTAGAAGATATCCCTGCAGGTGCAAGGTTTCATGATCCAGAAATCGCCGTTCTCGTTCAAAAAGAGTTAATGACAGATCGAGTATTATGTAGCTTTGTCACGGGAGTAGCAATAAGGGAGGATATTCGTTCTTTATTTGGGGAATTTCATACGCAAAAGGAAGAATACGAACAAAAACTTCTTGATCTAGCGAAACAAAAAGGTTGGATCGTTTCTCCACCCATTAACGTAAAGTAGGAGTGTACAAGCTTTGAAAAAGAAAAATAAAGGGATGGTCATCGCTGCCATCGGATCCGTTCCACTTATGATGACATTAGGAAACTCGATGCTCATTCCGATACTTCCGGAAATGAAATCTTCATTAGACCTTACGCAATTACAAGTTAGCTTGACGATAACGGTTTTCTCCATCGCAGCTGCTATTTTTATCCCAATTGTAGGGTATTTATCTGACCGTTTTTCACGGAAAATGATAATCATTCCTTCTTTGCTTCTATTTGGTGGAGGGGCTTTACTAGCTGGATTAGGTGCTGCCGTTTTTTCCAATTCCTATATTTGGATCATTTTAGGAAGAATATTGCAAGGAATTGGTGCGGCCGGAACTGCACCTATTGCTATGGCATTGATTGGCGATTTGTTCAGAGGGGGAGAGCGTAGCAGAATACTTGGTATATTTGAGGCATCGAATGGTTTAGGAAAAGTATTATCCCCAATACTCGGTTCTTTACTGGCCCTTATTGTTTGGCATTCGGTATTTTTCGCTTTCCCAGTGATTAGTCTTATTTCAATCCTTTTCGTTTGGATTTTTATTAAGGAAAAACGAAATTTCCAAGCACCTCCCCCTTTTAAAAAATATGTAAAAGGGCTTTTAAGTGTCTTTAAACATGAAGGCAGATGGCTATTTACGATTTATTTAGCTGGGGGGACTTGTCTATTCACCCTTTTCGGAATCCTATTTTATTTATCGGATGTTCTTGAAACGAAATACAACATTGATGGGGTTCCAAAAGGACTTATTCTAGCAATACCGCTGCTAGTAATGGTTTGTACGTCCTATATTACTGGAAGTAAAATTGGAAAAAATTTAGAAAAAATGAAGCGGCTTTCGGTTTTAGGCTTATTACTAATGACGTTATCTTATAGTTCGCTCGTATTATTTGAAAAACTTATTCCTTTTCTTATCGTTCTAGCCATAAGCAGTATTGGTGCAGGACTGGTCCTACCATGTGTTAACAGTTTAATTACAGGTGCAGTTGGAAAAGAGCGGAGAGGTTTTGTTTCCTCTTTATATGGTTCCGTTCGTTTTATAGGGGTTGCACTAGGTCCCCCTATTTTTACCCGGTTAATGGATTGGTCACGAACGGGAATGTTTCTTTCCATTGCTGCCTTTACCTTAATTGTAGGCTTGTTAGTGTTATTTTTAGTTCATGTTAAAGGAAAAGACGGGAAAGAAAAGAAAAAAAGTAATTTTAGGTATAAATACACCTAAGTTTACGGTTTCTTTCGCCAACCTAAAGTATAGACTTGTTGAAAGGAGATTTCACAAATCATATCTACCATTTTGGTTGAAATCCATTGACTAATAAGAGCAAGGAAGATTAATTTCCAATCGATTATCATAGCAACAAATAGAAAAATAAAGAGATTAAGGATAAAAAGTGGTCGACCAGGTAATACTTTTTTTCTGACGGAGATAATTATTGCGATGACCCCTACACCACCATTTGAAACACCTTGACGCATTAATATTCCGATACCTGTACCGAGAAAAACAGAACCAAATAGAAGATCCAGAAGCAAATTTCTATTTTTCACGATAATCCATTGTTCAAAAAAATCGACGGATAATGATGTCACTGTAATGGAAAGAAGCGTCCATAAAGCAAACCTTTTTCCCAAATATTTGACACCTAGAAATAATAAAGAAGCATTAACAATCCAAAGTGCTAGTCCCATTCCGATATGAAACAAATAATCCAAAAGAACCGTTATCCCACCAGCACCACCTGAAGGAATAGAATGGGGGAACAAAAATACCCCCATTCCCAGCCCTTGAATAGCTCCACCTGCTACAACTAAGCCAAATTTTAACATGAATGAATTCAATAAAAATCCTCCTCAGGGCTGTTTTTATCCAATGGATGAAGGACAACCTATTTTATTGTATTCGAAAGGAAGCGGAATCATGCTTACCATGGGGACAGGTCCCGCGTCCCAATTTTTTCTAGCCCCGAACTCATCAGGTGTATGAGTGCCCGAACATGGAGGAAAAGTCTTGATTCGGTAACTCATCAGGTGTATGAGTGCCCGAACGCAGAGGAAAAGTCTTCATATGGTAACTCATCAGGTGTATGAGTTCCCGAACGTAGAGGAAAAGTCTTGATTCGGTAACTCATCAGGTGTATGAGTGCCCGAACATGGAGAAAAAGTCTTGATTCGGTAACTCATCAGTTGTATGAGTGCCCGAACGTAGAGGAAAAGTCTTCATATGGTAACTCATCAGGTGTATGAGTTCCCGAACGTAGAGGAAAAGTCTTCATATGGTAACTCATCAGGTGTATGAGTTCCTGAACGTAGAGGAAAAGTCTTCATTCGGTAACTCATCGAAGGGATATAACCACGAATATCTGCCCCTGCCTCTATGGATAAAGCGTTTAAAAAGAAAATGCAGTACTTCTAGGCTTTTCACTAAAAGTACTGCACCATATGAAAGATCAAGACTGGGACGATGGACCTGTCCCTATGACCCAAATTTATGCTTTAATATGCGTTTGACGGATTGGTCGATTTGCTCCTCGGTTAGTTTTCCATTTTGAACGGCTTGGAGAATGCCGTTATATACCTTTTCTTGACTTTCGAGTGTATGGCATACTAACAATAAATCTGCTCCGGCGTTTACTGCTTTATATCCAAGTTCCTCATAAGAGTAGAGCTTGGCTACTGCGCCCATTTCGAGGTCATCGGTAACGACAATTCCATCGAATCCGAGTTCTTCCCTTAGTAAATCACGTATAATCGTCGGTGAAACACTTGCAGGAAGTTTTTTATCATAGGCTGGATAGATGAAATGCGTGACCATGACAAAATAGTTCGATTGATCAACTTCTTCTATCATTTTCTTAAATGGATAAATATCTGTATTTTCTAAGTCACCTTTTTCCGCATCAACAGATGAGGAGTCAAAGTGAGGGTCCACGTCACTACGACCATGTCCAGGAAAATGTTTTAGTGCCCCAACTACAGATGAATCAGCGAATCCCGTGATGACTTGTTTTCCAAATTGGTATGCCTGTTCCGGGTCTTCGCCAAAGGATCTCGAGTCGGTAGATGATAAATCTAAAACAGGAGCATAATTAACGTTAAAACCCATGCTAGAAAGTTCTTTGGCGTTTTGTTTAGCAACGGAATAAACCTCGTCCTCATTCCCTTTTTTACCTAATTCTTTTTGACTTGGGATGTTGGACACATGGTCAGGCATGCGCACGATGTCTCCGCCTTCTTGGTCTACACTGATGATGAGTGGGATACCATTTGAAGAATCACGTGCTAATGTTTGTAAATCTTGATTCAACGTTTTGACTTGTTTAGGGTTAGTCATATTTCTGTCATATAAAATAATCCCACCAACATGATACGTTTCAATCATTTTTTTAATGTGACTGTCCACATCCGTACTTTGAAAGCCAACGACCATCATTTGTCCGATTTTTTCTTCTAATGACATCTTTTTGATTAGATTATCGATTTGTTTATCGTTCATTTTTTCGGGTAGCGGGGAAGAGGGGGAAGCCGATTCTTTTGTGTCTGCTTGCCCATCAGCCGTCTCATCCGTCTTGTTTTCTTTCGCCACTTTTTCTGTTTTTGTCTTATCCACAGTTTGTTCTGATTCCGTTTGATCTTCTCGAGCCAAGTCTTTACCGATGATGAAGATCATCAATACGATGAGAATGGCTCCAATTAAGATTCCTATTTTTTTCATCATTCTTTCCAAGAATCCACCTTTTCCAATTCTGCCTTATCTAAGCGCCACTGACCATTTTCTTTAATCAAGTTCCAATACCCTTCCCATTCTTGAACGAGAATAGAGCCATCTTCCTGGTCATCATAGGACGTCATTTCCAAGTATGCCTTCGCATTATTTTCGTTCACACTTTGTACTTGAACCGTTGAAACGTAATCACGAATGTTTGCTTCTAAGCCTTTTGCCCAACCATCTACTCCAAACTTTTTCTTCATGTTCGAGGAGAATAGGTTATAAGCATTTTGAAAATCATCATTGGAAATTCGGCTGTAATGGTTGTAGACGGTCTCTGCTACTTCTGCTTCCTCTTCTTCCATTTTAGCCATTGCTTCTGCTTCTTTTTGCGCTAATTCGTATTCCTCATCATCATCGTCATAATCTAGGTACAAATTAAGATCGTATATATCTTCCGTGATTTTCACTTTTTTACTTTTCTTCAAACCAGAAGAAAAATCCTTTTGCGCAAATACTTCAACAGATCCATCTAATGGAACTGGGCCAAATTGATTTAAATCACCAATATGTTTTTTCGTATCTTTTCCATTTACAAAAAGCGCTGCATCTTCGTTATCGGTATATATGTCAAGATAATGATCGGAAAAGTTAAAAGATGCAGATGCTTCTGTTTCATCCAATTGGGAAAAATCAATTTCTTGGACGTTTTCCACTTTTCCATAAGCCCCATCAACGACTGCTTTCACCTCATAAATACCTGGTAGAAAAGGACCGAATGTCTTTGGTTTTTCACTTCCAATAGTACCAACTTCATTTTTCCCAACAAAGATCTTCGTTTTCTCTTCGGTTGATTCAACTTCCAAGTAGTTCGGTAAAAGCTGAACGACATACCGGTCAAATAGTAGCCACTTTTTCCCATCTTTTGTCAAAGATGCGAGTGTATCACTTTCTTCATCTGAAAATGCAGGAAGATGATTTCCATTGGATTTATACATATGGGCATCTTTCTTTAATTGTTTCGAAATAGCGGTAATCATTTTCGGGCGTTCTTCTAAAAATGCTAGAAATGCTTCTGTATCTTCTTTCGTGGCATCCATTTCTAGTTGTCCTTCATTTATGTATTTCCTTACCGTGTTCACATCTTTCTCTGTTAAAGCCTTGATAAAATTATTCGAAACCGCCTCTGGACTCATCATCACTTTATTAATTGTATAATAGCTTGCAAATAAAATAATACCAATAATGATTGCGATAATTGCTGTTACTTTCGACTTTTTACTTTTAAAGAGCGGTTTTTTCGGCCTTGTTTCACGAGAGACTGGCTTTTCATCGGTAGGTTTGGAAATTGGTTCGTTACCTTCATTGCGACTCACTGTTTTTTCATTAATGTTAGAACCACATTCGGCACAAAACGAAACCCCATCTTTCAATGGATGTCCACAATTTTTACAATATTTCATGCTATCACCTCTATAGTCTTAGGAATTTTTGTGTATTTTGATAGGATGTTTTATTATTACCCCTCCTTTTTACCTAATCACCTGTACTACCATATTATACAAGCTTTTCTTTGTTTGACTATAGGTATTTTTACATTTTATTACCTATTTTAATAAAGAATACCATGACAAATCTTGTTTATTCGGGTAATATTTTATTTGGTTACATCATAAGGAGGTGAACATCATGAAAAAAATTTCAATTATTTTTGGGACTTTTGTATTGCTACTTTGTGGGTGTTCGGGCGTTGGGAATGGTCCGGTTAAGACAATACAAACATTACATGAGGCAGCAATGGAAGGGGACGAACAAACCTTTACAAAGCTATTGTCACTAGCTGAAGGGGATATAGGAGATCCCGAGGAAGCAATGGAAGTAATAAGAGAGCTCACGATGGAACTAGGTGGGGTAAAAAATATTAAATTGGTTGAAGTAAAGAAGGACCAGTTAATAGATGAAGCTGTAGAGGATTTGACAGAGGAATTTGGTAACGATTGGACACTTGTTGCCGAACAAATGGAGGAAGACTCTGATGAAGTGCTCGTTTGGCTTTTAAAAAAGGTAGATAAAGACTATTACATATTTTATGGGGAAGATCTAAGTCCCGATGAGTTTTTAAAAATACCAAATTAATAGATTGAGAGAATAATTTAAGAAGGAAGGAGAAAAAAATGTTAGTTTGTTCTAATTGTCATCACGAACAAGATTCAGGGAAATTTTGTGAAAAATGCGGAAAACATTTAGTTGCTAAGCAAGTTGAAGTAGAGGTTGCGAGTACGCAGGAGGTTTCGTATACGAATGGGGGAGCAGGGCCAAATGATGCTGGAAACCCAAATGTTGAAACCGCAAAAAATGCTCTTCGTGAGTACGGGGCATATTTTATGAAGTTACTGAAAAACCCAACACATGCATTTTCGGCAAATGAAAGATATTTTTATAATGGACTTATAACGATTGCACTTTATACTATTTTATTATCATTGGCTTTATATTTTTATGCAAATTCCATCGTGAAGACTATGGGTTTCCTTTTCGGATCTTCATTACCATTTTCAATTAATTTTCGCCTTATTATCTTTATATTGATTGTAATCGCGATTGCATTCTTTAGTGCCTTTGCCATCATTAAAATTGCCAAACATCCTGGTTCTTTCCAAAGCCTTGTTGCGCAATTTGGTGGATTATTAGTACCATTTACACTTTTGCACGCGATAGGTTTAATAGGTGGATTGGTAGGATCAGACTTTTTAACACTGGTTCCTATTGCGTTGTCTGTATCTTTATCGATTTCATTTATTCCGGTTCTATTTGTTTATGAAAAAGTGTCTCATATAGATAACAATGGTCAAAAAGTATATTTAAGTCTAGGGACCGTTGTACTAATGGGGATTATCTTCTACATTCTAGGAGAAGCAGTCCTATCTAGTATGCTAGAAGAACTAAGCATGATATTTGATTATATTTTGTGAGCCGGGGGTGAGCCATGGGGACAGGTCCCTCGTCCCAGTGATAAGCAGTGTTTTACGAAATGTAAAGCACTGCTTTTGTTTGCCGAATGGTATCTGAGTATTCTGTATTATATATTATATATTTACAGACTATTTATATTATTATAATATTACTTAATAGATAGGAGGTCATATGAAAAAATATTCTGTAACAGCAAAATCACTAAAAGAACAATCGTATAACGTAATTAAAGAGGCAATTATTAGAGGGGTGTTATCTGATAATGAAGCACTAACTGAGAAAAAAGCGAAGGAGCTATTTGGTATTAGTAGAACACCATTTCGGGAAGCAATTCAAAGATTAGAAGCAGAAGAATGGTTAATATCCATTCCATATAAAGGAACCTATGTTAACCCGTTAACGATGCAAGACGTAGAAGATATTTTGCAAATTCGATTGATCATTGAAATTGCAATGGCGAAAAAAGCTGCTGAAAATATTACGAATGAACAAATTGATATACTTCAAAACTTAATGGGTAAAATGAAATCGGTATCATCCGAGCAGTCAGATTATGAATTTACTTTAATAGATCAAGAATTTCATAAAACCATCAATCAATTTGGTAACAATAAAAGACTAGTATCAATGAGTGAACATCTATATGATCTCATACGTCGAATTGCAATGACAGTCTTAAAAAGTCCTATTAGAAGAAAAGAAGTAATTGAGGAACATTTAAAAATAATAGAAGGATTAAGAACGAATAATGTGGAAAAAACCTTGCTCCATCATTATGATCGTGTGAGATTCGAGGCAGATAAGTATTTTTCATCTTTATAAATTCAAAGGGGGAGGAGTTAGCATGAAGCAAAATTACCGTTATCAAATTATGTTAATGATGGTAATTATGGTCATTATTAACTATATTGATCGTGGCGCTATATCATACGCGCAAAAGGACATTATTGGGGAGTATGGATTCGACCCAATTGCTTGGGGAGCTGTTCTTGGATATTTTGGATTTGGTTATTTATTTGGTTCACTTTTTGGGGGAGTGCTTGCGGATAAAAAGGGACCAAAATTTGTTTGGATAATAGTCGGAATTGGTTGGTCCGTTTTTGTGATTGCAACAGCATATGCTGGAGAAATTGGGATGGCACTATTTGGCGGTTCCGCGCTAGCAGGTTTCGCAGTCATCCGTATCTTATTTGGATTTGCTGAAGGTCCAACATTTTCGACTATTAATAAAACAAATGCTAACTGGGCAACACCGAAAGAACGTGGATTTGCAGTTTCTTTAGGTCTTTTAGGAACCCCATTAGGAGCGCTATTAACTGCCCCTGTAGCGGTTGCTCTTTTAACAGTAACAAGTTGGAAAGTAATGTTTATTATTCTTGGTAGTTTAGGAATCATTTGGGTAATCATTTGGTCAAAAATGTTTACAGATTTACCTGAACAAAATCCAAAAGTTTCAAAGGAAGAGCTTCAAAAAATACGTTCGGTTAAAGATTTATTACCTAACGAAAAAGTTGTTAGTGAAAACGACAACTCTATCAAATGGTATCATTTCTTTGGGAACCCTACTTTAGTATTTAATGCTTTAGGATATTTTGCATTCCAATATATCAATTTCTTATTACTTACATGGACACCAAAATATTTACAAGATGAATTTGGATTCCAGCTATCTTCACTTTGGTATTTGGGGATGATTCCGTGGATTGGGGCCTGCTTTACTGTATTACTTGGAGGTAAAATTTCTGACTATTTACGAATGAAAACAGGAAATTTACGAATCGCTAGATCAGGACTAGCTGTCGTTTCCTTATTGTGTACAGCAATTTGCTTTGTATTAATACCTACCCAAAATACAGTTTTAGGGGTAATGATACTTATGTGTATTGGAAATGCCTTTAATTCACTGCCCAACTCAGTTTATTGGTCAGTTATTATTGATACAGAACCAAGCCGTGCGGGAACATTTGGCGGAATTACTCACTTTATAACAAATACTGCAACAATCATAGCACCAATACTAACTGGATTCTTAGTAGTAAGCTTTGGTTATTCATCTATGTTTGTAGCAGCTTCAATTGCAGCAGCTGTTGGTATGTTAGCGATGGTATTTGTTAAGCCCGGTCAAAGAAAAACAAAAGAAGCCGCTGCAGCGAGTTAACTTTCTACTTAACAAATAAAATTTATCTATTGATTTAATTAGAAACCAAGAAATTAAAGCAGAATTTTGAATGATTGGATAATATATACTTACAAATTAAAAAGATAATGTATCTAAGTTTTATCTATAAATGACTAAGTATTGCTAATTACCTTAGGAAAAAGTTCTTGATTCCACAACAATTTACTATTTTTTGAAAAGAGGTTATTGATTTGAAACATATTGTTCTATTAACAACTGGAGGAACTATTGCTAGTAAACCGAATCCGGAGACAGGATTACTTTCTTCAGGGGCTTTAACAGGTGAAGAACTCGCAGAGATGTGTAATCTTCCTGATGAAATTAATTTAACCGTTGAATCGATTTTTCAAGTTCCAAGCAATCAGATGAATCCGGAAAAATTATTTCGGTTGAAAGGGAGAATTGAAACACTTTTAACGGATTCTCAGATAGATGGAGTCGTTGTCACCCATGGTACAGATACTTTAGAAGAAACAGCCTATTATTTAGATTTGACAATTTCAAATGATAAACCGATTGTGGTAACTGGATCACAGAGAGGACCGTTTGAACTTGGTACAGATGCGATGGTCAATATTCGCCAATCCATATTAGCGGCAGCAAGTAAAAAGCTTAGAGATTTTGGAACGGTAGTCTTGTTTAATGAACGGCTTTTCTCAGCCCGGTATGTAAAGAAAGTCCATGCTTCCAATGTGGACGGTTTTACTTCTGAAGGGTATGGATATTTAGGCACGGTCGATCAAGAGATTGTAACAATCTATCAAAAACCGCTTTACCGGGAAAGTTATCGATTAAAACGGGATTATCCAGTTATTGATATTATACCTTTCTACTTGGGGGTAGATGATCGTTTCGTTAAAGCATCCATTTCAAGTGGAGCAAGGGGTATGATTCTAGAAGGGTCTGGAAGAGGTCATGTTTCACCTGAAATGGTACCGGCTATTGAAGAGGCTGTTAATAAAGGTTTAATCGTCGTATTAACAACTAAATCAGGGGAAGGAGAAGTACGCCACGTGTATGACTTCTCTGGTAGTGTGTTCGACTTAACTAATAAGGGTGTTATAATCGGAAGAGATTATGACAGCAAAAAAGCTAGAATAAAATTAGCTGTCATGTTAGCAGCTGGTGCTACACAACAAGAAATCGAACTTGCATTTTTAAATAATAGAGCTAGAAAAATAGAACAAGGGATCTGAGAGCCATGGGGACAGGTCTCTCGTCCCAGTGATAAGCAGTGCTTTACGAGATGTAGAGCACTGCTTTTTTGTATATAGAAAAAAATCTAATAGAACCATTGGGACAATGAACCTGTCCCTGTGGCTCTTTTTTTAAAATATTTCAAATATGTAATAACAAAACGATTTCTTAGTTCCATTTTTTCTTTTCCTGCTATAGAAAACGATAAATCAGTACAACATACTTCTCCATTCTAGCTTTTCGGTATTTGGACAAACTTATAATCTTTCAGTATTTTTTATCTAATGAAATGCTAGAGGAGATGAGAGTTTATAATGTTTTTGACTAGTGAAGTGTTTAGTATCATCGGATTTCAAGCAACGAGACAAGAGGTGATTCAACTTGCCAAGAGTAGCAAGAAAGAAGAGCCGTAGTGGAATTTATCATATTATGATGAGAGGAATTAATCGACAAACTATTTTTGAGGATGATGAAGACAAATTAAGATTTTTATCGACATTGGAGAAATATAAATCAATCGGCAACCACAAAATTTACAGCTATTGTAAAAGAATAAGTTCGAGCTATGTTTATTGGTATAACATGAAATATGAACGGTCGGGGCATTTGTTTCAGGGGAGATTTAAGAGTGAAATTGTGGAAGATGAGGCTTATTTCCTTACCGTATTAAGGTACATTCACCAAAATCCGGTAAAGGCGGGAATAGCAGTTAATGTTTTTGAATACGAGTGGTCAAGTTTTCATGAGTATTTTGGTAAAGGGAAGCTGGTAGATATTGATTTTGCTCTTTGTTTGTTTTCAAAGGACAAAGAAATAAGCATTCCCCTATATCTCGAATATATGCAGCAAGCAAACGATGATGAATGTTTAGATATTGAAGTGACGAAAAGAATATCCGATCAGGAAGTGAGAGAATATTTAACCCAATTGGGAATATCAAATACGAGTGTCCTACAGCAAATGGATAAACCGGATAGAGATGTGATATTAGCAAAATTGAAGGAACTAGAAGGAGTGTCAATTAGGCAATTATCAAGAATTACGGGGATATCCAGAAGTGTTATAGGAAGAGCCGGGGGGACAGTTCCCTCGTCCCGGACAATCATGAGATGATATGCAGTGTAGCCCCCAACCTGTTCCTCGGCATTATGCCTTTTAACTTTAATCTAGAACTTCTTTGGGTTAATTTTTGATAAAAATGGGAAGATTACTCTATATAGATTAAAACAGGAGGCAAAAAATATGAGAAGAATTTTATTTCTTGCAGCAATACTCATCGTAACTTTAACTTTAGTAGCATGTGGCGGTGGCGATAACAATAATAATGATACGAACGCTAATCAGGATACCGATACCGATGTTACGAATGACGCAGAACAAGATACCAATGAGGTCGATGAACAAGCCGGTAATGATACCAATGAAACAACAACAGACAATAACAATGAAGCTGGAGATATGCAAGCTAAAATGGATGAATTAGATTATATTGATTTTGAGTTATCTGTTGAATATGATGGGAATAAAGATTATGAAGCAAGTTTAGAAAAAAATCAAAACGGTAACGTAGAAGCGGATTTAGAGGATGAAATTAATGGAGTTCATATTAACGGACAAGAAGCATTTGACGAAATTTATCCAAATGTTAAAAAGCTCACTATCAAACAGGATACGAGTAAAGAAGACGCTATTCAACAAGCATTAGATGCATTTTCCCTGGAGACAAATTACAAGGAAATGGAGCTAGAAATTAAATTTAAAGATTCCACAAAAATAGAATTTAAGGATAAAAAGTAATGACTTAAAAACAGGCAAACTTTTGTAGTTTGTCTGTTTTTTTGGTTAGAGCACTATGGTAACTATGAAGTATGAACAAATAAGGATTAATGAACCTAGTGGGACGAGGAACCTGTCCCCATGGCTCGTTTTCTTTATCATATTTTAAATGAAATATTCATAAATCATAAGTGTGGTGTTAATTTCAAGAGGAGGGAGTGTGTTTCATTTAAGCTTTATTCTAAAAATAAAGGGAGGTATTGGATGGCTGAATCACATGGAAATAATAAAGTAGATTATGAAAGAATTGTAGAAAGTGAGCAATTTAAAAGTTTTATGAAGGTAAAAAGGAAATTTATTTTACCAATGACCGTTTTTTTTCTCGTCTTTTATTTTTTGCTTCCTATATGTACGTCTTACACCACCTTTCTGAACACACCCGCATTCGGTGATATTTCATGGGTTTGGATATTTGCAGTTGCTCAATTTGTGATGACATGGGTGCTATGTACGATTTATGTGAAAAAGGCAAACTCCTTTGATGAAAAAGTTAAAGCTATTATCAATGATCAAATTGAAAAAGGGGGAAATGCCTAATGGACCCAATAGTTATCACCCTTTTCCTTGCTATCGTTATTCTAACTTTAGTGATTACGTATTATGCTGCAAAGAATACTAAATCCACTGGCGACTTCTATACAGCTGGTGGAGGATTGACTGGTTGGCAAAATGGATTAGCCATCGCCGGTGACTACTTATCAGCTGCCTCCTTTCTCGGAATAGCTGGGGCGATTGCGTTAAACGGCTTTGATGGATTCTTTTATAGTATTGGATTTTTAATCGCTTATTTAGTTGTTTTGTTTTTAGTAGCGGAGCCTTTACGTAATTTAGGGAAATATACACTTGCTGATATGATAAATTCGCGCTTTGATTCAAAAAAGATTAGGGGTGCGGCTGCGCTTAGTACGATTACAATCGTTTTGTTTTATATGATTGCGCAACTTGTTGGTGCAGGGGCACTTATTCAATTATTATTTGAAATTGATTATTGGATTGCCGTCTTAATTGTAGGTGTCATGATGACTATTTACGTGCTTTTTGGAGGAATGATTGCGACGAGCTGGGTACAGATTACAAAAGCTGTCCTGTTAATGGCGGGAATGGTCATTATGGCATTTCTTGTCCTTTGGAAATTTGATTTTAATATAGCCGCCATGTTTACCGAAGTAAAAACTGCTACAAGTCATGGTGCAGCTTATTTAGAACCGGGATTAAAATACGATGATCCATTGGGAACAATCTCTTTAATGATTGCTCTTGTTCTTGGTACAGCCGGTTTACCACATATTTTGATGCGTTTCTTTACGGTAAAAGATGCGAAAACAGCTAGAAGCTCAGTTATTACGGCGACCTGGACGATTGGCATCTTTTATATTCTTACGTTATTTTTAGGCTTTGGAGCTGCTATTTATGTTGGGCAAAGTGAAATTCTTGCGGCTAACCCTGGTGGAAATATGGCGGCACCGCTACTTGCAGAAGCAATCGGAGGGAACATTTTATTCGCCTTCATATCTGCCGTAGCATTTGCTACCATTCTAGCCGTTGTGGCGGGTCTAGTATTATCTGGAGCTTCCGCTTTTGCCCATGATATTTACGGTCAAATAATAAAAAAGGGGAAAGTAACGGACCGGGAGCAAATGCTGGCTGCACGTTATGCGTCGTTAGCGGTGTCGGTGTTATCGATTATTTTAGCCTTAGGCGCGCAAACCCTTAATGTTGCATTCCTTGTTTCTCTTGCCTTTTGTATTGCAGCTAGTGCCAATTTACCTGTCATTCTTTATACGATTTATTGGAAGCGGTTTAATACGACAGGTGCAATCTCCGCAGTATTATTCGGACTAATCTCCGCATTGGTCTTAGTATCAATGAGTCCCAGTGTTTTCGCACCAGAAGCGGGAGCTGCGTTATTTGTTGGAAACCCAATTTTCCCATTAGAAAACCCAGCACTAGTTAGTGTGCCATTAGGATTTCTTGGAGGGTACCTTGGTACGATTTTCTCCAAAGAACAGGATCTCAAACGTTATGCAGAAGTAAAAGTAAAAGCCCATATTGGGAATAGGGAATAGAGAGCCATGGGGACTGTCCCCACGGCTCATGCTGCTCGTTTATTGTTATTCTCTCTACCCACAGATGTAATCAATCTAGAACCTTTAGAGAGCACTAAAACTAATACAATAGAACATGCGATAGCAGAAGAGATGTAAGTGATTCCGTTCATAATTAAAGAATAAATAACCGGTGCCTGTCCTGCTTCAATTGCATATTCGCTGAAGAAAACGATACCTGCAAGGAAATGCCAGAAGTAACGGGCAAATCCCCCTACAAATGTTGCGACAACAATCCATGTCATTGCCCTACTCCTATTTTTGCTCCTTAAGTTATTTTTTATAGGTTTGATAAATAGTCCTGCAAAACCAACACATGCAAATGCTATGAAATACTCGATAAATGCTTGTAATGGTGTTAAAATCCATGCTTCTCCAATAGCAATTTGTAGTAGTCCCCATAGGAACCCACTAATAATTGCTGCTAGGAATCCTCTGCGGAATGCGATGATGAATATCGGCACCATGGCAAAGGAAATCGAGATGGATGGACCAATACGGAGTGATGGCAATAAATCGAGCACGAGAGCAAGTGCTGCAAAAATGGCCACCTCAATTAGCGTCTGTAAACCTAATTTTTTCATAAAAAAAGCCTCCTCATTGTGTTTTAACGCACCAAAAGGAAGACATAGTTACCTAGCCTACTAGATAGATTGCACATAAAATAACTAGTAAACTATTCACCACATCCCTACGCTAGAATTAACTAACAGGTTCAAAGGGTAAGAACAAATTGTTCCCTCTCAGCTTTCGCTCCCCTTGTGGTCACGTTATTTGATTTAATCAGATACTATCATATTTTCTGTCATTTGGGAAGGGGAGGTTTGTCATCCTCCGTTAAGACTAACTCAAAAAAGTCAGACACCAGTTCTTAGTTTCATGGTCGGCAAAGGATGCTTCTACACTATTTAAATAAATTTGCCGGTAATCTTCCTCACCTAGATTAAATTCATTGTTAACCAAATAGATTTCTTTTTCCATTGTAGTATTGGAGACGGTTCTGTTATCCGTATTAATCGTCACTTTTATTCCGTCTTGATGAAACTTATAAATTGGATGTTCCGAATAATGATGAACAGCTTTTGTTTGGATATTACTTGTCGGACACATTTCAAGTACTATTTGTTTTTCCTTCACGATTTCATAAGCCTCAATACAATCTTTAATAAATACTCCGTGTCCTATCCTTTCAGCACCCAACAGTTCAACGGCTTCTAGAACGTTCCTACCAATCCCTGCTTCACCAGCATGAATAGTGACTCTGTAGCCATATTCTTTAGCTAAGCGAATCGGATCTATGAAACTGTGACAAAAGCCTTCTTCCTCTGATGCACATAGGTCAATGGCCACCACACCTTTTCCAAGGAACTGTTTGCCCTTTTCAACTACCTCAAATGCGCGATCTACAGACATCGTCCTCATACAACAGAGGATTATATTTCCTTTTATTTCGTAACAACTTTCAGCTTCCCTCATCCCCTCGATAATAGCTTGAATGACTTCTTCCACATCAAGACCCTTTAAGGTGTGAAGTAATGGGGCAAATCTAACTTCTAAATATTTTACATTTTCCCTTGCTGCATCCTCAAATAGCTCAAAGGTTATTCTTCTTAAGCTTTCCTTGGACTGCATGACTAAATTTGGAAGAGAAAATCTTTCTAAATACTCATCTAGAGATTCGCATTCTAATGGAGCTATCAGCCTCTCTTCTAATCCCTCCTTATTAAAAGAGGGGAGCTGAATCCCTTCTTTCTTGGCAATATCGATAATAGTTTCAGCCCTAAGACTTCCATCCAAATGGCAGTGAAGTTCTATTTTTGGCAATTCTAAAAAGTTCATATTTGACCTCCTAAAAAACTTTAGATTTAATATAGAAAAACTTCTGGATACAAACTTTGAATGTGGAATACAGTGTTGATGAAAAATATTATTCGGGAATATATTTATTACTTCCAGGAAGCTTTTTGATATTGTTCCAGGCTTTAATCGCTTCGTTTTGGCTCTTACCTTGATTTTTTGGGTCTGCAAAAAAATCACGAATGAATTGGTTGTATTCAAATTGAGGAGCAATACTTTTCTTATATGAGGGATCTTTTTTTCGCTTTTCTTCCTCATACCAAGCATTTACAGCATCACGATATGTTTTTCCAACATTATTTTTAAAGTAATTTTGTATATAGGTGGAAAAATGAAACTTCGGGATAACTGTCTTAAAAAACGCTCTTACATCCTGGCTACAACGGTGGCTTTCTGTAATGACTGTATCAAGGCTTAGTTCGGATTTCGGTTCCATCTTTTTGTTTATTCTTGATGTTCTAATTGGTTTCTTAATTTCTCCTGTCCGAAGAAATGTTTCAATTCGGTTGGCAATCTCTATTTTTGAACCGGATGGACTAATTCGATTCTCCCTGCAAAATGTTTGTAATTCTTCCTTCAACCAATAATAATCCTTGAATTCTTTAATGCTAATTTCTTTTGTCAGATTAGGTCTCAAGAATAACGCCTCCAGTATTTTCCATCATTTTATCAATCTATTTATTCTTTACCAGAAAATGGGACGCGGGACTGTCCCCTCCGTCTCAATAGAAATAAAGTTAGTAAAAGCACTGTTTGTCCGAGAAAGGCTACGGCATCCCAAAATGCGGCTGGTGTTGTGTCCTTAAGTAAATTAGAAATTACTTGCGAATAAGCGTAATAAGCCTGTGGTATAAAGTAAAAGACAAATAGGCAAAGCGTTAACAAAATGCCGGCGATATAAAATACGCTATACATACGTACAATCTTGTATTCTCCTTCGAATGCCTCTGTATCACTTGAATCCTTCTTTAAAAATGGCAGCCACTTACTCAAAAATTGCTTCCCGCTTTCCATCAAGTTATAGCATCCTGTCATATTTTCAACGAAATAATAGATATCTGTTTTCATATAGAAACAACATTGGTACAAGGTTTTAATAAATATATCGAATATGATAATACCAAGGATTCCTATAAAAATAGCATTTGCTTCCGGAAAGAGGAGTTGTATCATTAGTGCGATAAAAACAAACGTTTGTTCAAAAGACATCCCGGCAAAATATAGAATATTTCTTTGCTTCGGTTCCAGTTTCCAAGCTGAAGTTAAATCTGTTTCAAAAACGACAAAAATAAGTCTATTCCCAATATCCAATTTAGTAGGTAAATCGTGTGAACGGATGGCAAGGATATGCCCGAATTCATGAATGATGATAAAAAATAGAGAGATAGACATATAGGTGACGATATTGAGCATCATCGAGTCGAACAGAAATATATCTTGATAATGGGGGAAGAGTTGGGGGTTCAACACGAAAAGCGAAACATTGATTAATAATAAAATGAGATAAATTTTATTCGTCACTCGATTAAAAAAGAAACGTCCAATTTGAGGGAGGATCCATGTAAATCCACCTGAAGATTGGGTTTCTTTTGTTTGTTTGACTTTTTCCCCATTTACCTTTTGAACTAGACCTAATTCGATTAGCTGTTCGCCAAACTCAATCATATTCACTTTTTCGTTCGGGTATTTTTCGCGCAACTCATTTTCGATTTCACCTAATCGTTGACCCTCATTTATCCTTTCAATCGCATCAATACAAATGACTGGCATTTCAAAAAAGTCGCCAGAAATAGGTTCTTCCACGATATAGTTCTTCTTATCTTTTTGAATGGATAAAGGATATAGAGTGATTTGCGATTGTAAAGTTAATTTCAAACTTTTCACCACCACTTTTTTAGAAATAATAATAGGATGCTACGATTCTAGCATCCTATATGTAGTACCACTTAAAACTTTGGTACTAGGAAACACCACCAACATGTTGCTTTCACTTTTTTAAGTTTGCGGATTTTCATTTTTGCTCCCCTCCTTTACCATTTGATTTTTACAATACTTTTTAGAGATTGTTATCCAATCCGGATACACATTTTTAAAGGATTCTACTAATTCCGGATCAAATTGTGTCCCACTTCCATCGAGAACCCGTTTATAAGCTTCTTCAAAAGGAAGTGCTGGTCGATAGGACCTTGTGGAAGTCATTGCATCAAAGGCATCTGCAATCGCTGTGATTCTAGCAACAAGAGGTGTTTCTTCACCCACAAGTCCGTCTGGATACCCCTTACCATCCCATCTTTCGTGGTGATGATAAACTACTGCAATATTATCAGCAATTCCTTCCACATCCTCAATTGCTTTTGCTCCCACAACCGGATGGGTTTTAATGACCTCATATTCTTCATCTGTTAGTTTACCAGATTTTGTCAAAATAGAGTCTGGTATATTCACTTTTCCAATATCATGTAATAGGCATGCATAATAAAAATGATTTAAATCAGATGTTTTAACTTTACCTGCAGCCTTTGCTAAACTTACTGCATATTCTGCTACACGCTCACTATGTCCACGAGTATACGGATCTTTTAACTCTAGTGTTGCAATTACGCCTTTTACAATCCCTGCTAATTGTTCGTCGAAGGAAACTTTTAGTGCCCTTACGTAGCTTAAGAACCGATGAAGCAGAACAAAAGCAATAATGTCCATTATGATGATAATAATAACAGGGAACAATACGACTAGATCTTGAACGATTAATCCAACCAATACGTATTTTAATATTAATCCCCATGCAACAAGATAATAAAATCGTTTATTAATAAATACAGGTGAAAACAAAATAATAACTAACTCTACTAAATTTCCACTAGAATAAGTATCTGCACTACCAAAATAATAATAAATATCAGTTACTAGGTTAGTAATTATATACGTGATAACGATAATATATTTTACCTTTTCAGGTTTTTCCTTTTTAATTAAATAGACGGAAATGGGAATAATGCAGAGTATAAAAATATATTTTATGTAATTTAGATAATACCATACAGTATCTGGTATAACTTCTGAAATCCAAGGAAATAAGGGGTAAAAATTAAAGTAAAATATATCATACAAAAAGAATACAATATAAAATAACCACATAAATAATAGAGTCGCTCTTTTTTCCTCTTGTATTAAAGATGTATTCTTCATATTTTTCCCTCACTAATCATAAT
The DNA here is from genome assembly GCF_001659985.1 of Oceanobacillus sp. Castelsardo. Lineage (GTDB taxonomy): Bacteria > Bacillota > Bacilli > Bacillales > Amphibacillaceae > Oceanobacillus. The sequence continues at coordinate 9,953 of NZ_LYCS01000005.1, read as the reverse complement.
TAGATTAGCCCGATGGATCTCGTTCCAATTGGCTATAGGACGGTGGGAATGTACTTGATTCATGATGAACTAACTTCTTTCGTTTTAGATTTTATTCTATACATTCTTTTATCGGCAATCGATAATAATTTTGAAATAGTTTGTCCATCTTCTGGATAAATGGAATGCCCGATGGATAGTGTCATATCCGGCTTATTGGATTCTTGACAATTATTCAATTCAGCCTTAATCGACTCGTTGATTTGATTCATGAGGATTTGCGCAGATGTACAATCCATATTATACAATAATACAATAAATTCATCGCCGCCCCAGCGAACGAGAATATCCTCTTTGCGAATATTCCTCATAATCAGATTGCATAATTCCTGTAAAATGAAATCACCATAATTATGGCCATAGGAATCATTGATCACTTTAAAATCATCAATATCAATATTTAAAATTCCTATTCTCTCATTCTTGCGTTTTGCTCGTTTAAACTGCTTTTCAAAAAAGATGTAGGCATACCTACGATTGTAAACACCGGTTAGCGGGTCGTGATAGGATAGGTATTTGAACTTATCATACCAACTTCCGATAAACCATGAAAAACCTGCATGTATGATTATGAAGATAGTGAAAGGGATAATCTCAACTATTCCTACTATCGAATATATCAACGTATAAGTCAACGATAAAATTAATAAAATGAACCTTCCGTAGTACTTCATATGTTCTCCTTTGGGCCGGGAAGATATTTTTTATCTTCCCGTAAAACTATCATACAATAAAATTATATAAAATTATGTTTGTGTTATCATGGTAATAATTTACTATTAATTGCTAAAAAATAGGGAAACTGTCACCTGTTTGTGAAAACTATAGAAGAAGAGATAAATACAAACAAGCCATGAGAGATGGTCTCACAGCTTAATAGATGAAGAAGTATTTAATAATGTTCCATTATCGCATTGATTTTCTAAACCCGGCATCCACAGCTTCTTGTTCGGAACAGAACATTTCTTCCGGTTTCGTTACTTTATAAAATTGTTGGTCGGGCATATGATAGATTTTCTCTCCGTCTTTTGCGATGTTTCCTTTAATATCACAACTACTGGATTTACTAGAAGGTTCCTTCTTTTCTTCGGAAGAGGTGAAAACAGATTCGTCAAAGCCCCGGTCTGTTGCGTAGTTTTCTACACTCCATATCCCAACAGCTTGTTTCTGTGCTTTCTTTTGTAATGCATCATATTGGTCTACATATTTCGTGTTAGGCTCATAAATATATGCGACTCTCGCCAATCCATTTTTTAATAATTCCTCTTGCACGGAAACGCCGTCGACATAGACATAAGCTAACAATCTTTGATATTTATCTCGATGTGAAATATCAAATTCTAATTGTACTTGTCCACTCTGAACCATTGTGCTAGTAAAACTTTTCGCATCCTGTCCAAAGGGCTGTTCCCCTAAACGCGGGTGATTTGTTTCGGGAGTATCAACTAATAAAAAACGTACATTTTCTTCTTTGCCATCGATGTTCACTTTTATGGTGTCGCCATCAATTGGTTTCACTAATTGAACGTTTACTAGTTTTTTATCGGTATCGCTCTCTTGATCTTTTTTCGAATCGGCATGAAAGGCTTCATCCCCTGGTGGTTTTACTTCCTCCGCTACCCGCTCATCTTGTGTTTCCGCATTTTCCACTGCCACGTCTACCGAATCTTCATTCGTTAAATCGGTATCTAACCCAGCCCCTTCCACACTACAGCCAGCTAACAGAATGATAAAAAGGGTAATGATGTTTAGTAATTTTTGCAAAATCCCCTACTCCTTTAAGTCAGTTTTTCACTTTTACATTTTAACACCAATGGTAGAAGAAGGAATAGAGGTACTTTTTACCCGGTTTGGCTTGATAGGATAACTGGAATGTAAAAGAAGAAAGAAGTTACCAATGCAGTACTTTTAAATGACTCGATGAATGTAAATAATGCGGGGAAAAATGAAATCCATTCTAGGAACATACGTGTGTCATATAATGTAATAACTTAATTCCAATTAGTATTGATTCGAATGAATAAGGGAAAACTGTTTATCAAAAATGAGAAGGGACATGAAGAAAAAACATTGTTCTTTAATTGATAAGGAGTGGATATTTTTGAATAGAAGAGTAATGTATCAGTTATTCGCAATAATTGTTTTTGCTATGTTGTATGTAGTTGGAAAAGGATACCTTATGGCATATGATTTTTCGGGTGTACCAAGCTTCTTTTACCCTTATTATAATGTAGGGATTATCATGTTACTTGCAGCGGGTGGGTTTTCTTATATCGCTTTTACCGTAATTGAAAAAGAATCAAACCGCGAACCAATTCATAAGATTTTATTTTCTTTGTTGCAAATTATTAGCTTTGCGATTGTGATTGAATTTTATACGATAAAAGTTTTTACTTTTCCAGTGATTGTACAGGTTGTAGGAATTCTGTTGGTACTTCTACTTATCATTATGTCAGTTAGAAATAACAGGGTAGGCTCATCTACTTGAAGCAGGATAATGTAAGGCCTAGCTTATAACGAGCTAGGCCTTACTACTTTGTACTATTTTTCTTCCATAACTTGAATGACATTATGTAAATTCATTTCCGACATGGATGTTAGACGTAAATGATGATTTTCAAAAGGTAATGCATCGGTTACGGGATTGGGAACGATGACACACTTTAATCCAGCAGTTAGAGCGGATGTAAGGCCATTTAGTGAATCTTCAAATGCAACAGCCTCTTTAGGACTAATGTTTAAAGCTTCTATGGCTTTAAGGTATAAGTCTGGTTCCGGTTTTACATTTTCAACATCGTCTTGAGTGATAAGAACATCAAAATACTGTAAGAGATTAAGCTCTTTTAAATAATGGGTTACCCATTCTTTTGTAGAGCTAGTAGCTAGTGCGATTTTATAGTTTAATTCTTTTGCCTCTTTTAAATAATCACGTACCCCGTCCCGTGCTTGTGGACTAGTCATTTTATCTTTATGAATACTGTCTGCTTTATTTTGTATTTCTTCTGGATTGTATCTTTCCCCTAGTTGCTCTTTGAAATATTGAAAGAGTGCAATATCATTGGAACCGATACTTGTAACAAACTTTTCAAGTGGTAGTTCTACATTGTATAACTCCATCGTTTCTCTAAATGCATCATACCAGGCAGTTTCCGTGTCTATAATGAGACCGTCAAAGTCGAAAATAACAGCTTTAATCATCAAATTCTCCTTTTAACTTTAGTAGATAGATAGTTTTATAGTCATTTCCCGCTCTTATACAAACGGTGATATTCTCAATAATTAAGGCCAATTATACATGAGTTAAATTAGCTTTTCCACTAATCCTATGGAAACGATTTAACAAAAAAAGAATCTCTCATCATTAATCTGATGATTTAATAAACTTACGAATTGATAAACTCTTAATCAAAATCAATGAAAAGTTTACCGAAATATAACAATTAATATTGACCGAAAGCGCTAACAGTATTAAAATGTAATCATAACTTAAGTTGAAAAACGTATCCTTTTGGAGCAACTACCTAAGTTAAAACAAAAAAATATAAAACTTTTAAAATTATAGAGAGAAGCAGCTTTTTTCTAAACTGGAAGAGACGAAAGCTGTAACTCTGTCAAAAGGAGAAATGAAAATGGCAGATATCGTTGTTGGCGTAGTTGGCGCTGGTAGAATTGGTAAACTACATATTGATAACATTAAGAACATGTCCAATGTTCGTGTGAAAATGGTTTCCGATGTATTCGCTGATCATTTAAGTGAATGGTTTGAAACTTCTGGTGTGGAAGAAATCACGAAGAACTACGAAGATATTATTAATGACCCTGAAATCAATGTAGTCATGATTTGTTCTCCAACCAATACGCATATTGAAATTATTAAAGCAGCTGCTGCAGCTGGTAAAAACATTTTCTGTGAAAAACCAATTAGTTTCTCTGATGAGGAGACTCTTGAAGCGTATGAGGCGGTAAAACAAGCTGGAGTTAAATTCCAAATCGGATTTAATAGAAGATTTGACCGCAACTTCTCGAAAGTTCGCAGGTTAGTAGAATCAAAGGAAATAGGAGATCTACACATTCTTAAAGTTACTTCAAGAGACCCTGAGCCTCCATCATTAGACTACATACCAACTTCTGGTGGTCTATTCATGGACATGGCGATTCATGATTTTGATATGGTACGCTATATCGCAGGCTCAGAAGTAGAAGAAGTTTATGTTCAAGGCGCTTCTTTAGTTAACCCTGAAATTGGTAAAATAGGGGATATCGACACTGCTATCATTTCCTTGAAATTTGCTAATGGTGCAATGGGTGTTATTGATAATAGCCGTCAAGCAGTTTATGGTTATGACCAACGTGTTGAAGCATTCGGCTCAAATGGTGCTGCAACAGCTCAAAACGAACTAGAATCAACGGTTGAAATATCTTCCAAAGATGGAGTAAAAGGTGACAACCCATTACACTTCTTCCTTGAAAGATATAACGATGCTTACATTAAAGAAACATCTGAATTCTTCGATGCCATCCGCAATGATGGAGAAGTTCCATGTTCTTTCCGAGACGGAATCATGGCACAACGAATTGCCGCTGCGGCGAATGAATCTTTAGAAACTGGAATGCCGGTTAAAGTTAAAATGGTAGATTAATTGAAATGTAGGAGCTTCCTGTGGTAGGGGGCTCTTTTTTGCAGTTGTGAAACTTTTTCTTCATAGATACGGTAAAGCATATAGATGGATTCGGATTACCACCCTAGTAAGCTTAATAGTTTTCCAAATCTACCATTCGGGTATACAACAAGTAGAAAGACGTACTTTTAATAGAAGGAAGTTTATATCTATTTAAATTTCACAGATAAGAAATAAACTTTCTTAACTGCATAAGTGCAACTAAAGGCATTCGCTTAAGCCCAAGGGAACGCCAAGTTTACTAAGGAGGTACATATCTATGAAAGTGTATATCGAAACAGTAAATGTAAAGAAAATTGAACAATTAAATGGTTATTATCCAATTGCCGGGGTAACAACAAATCCGAGAATTCTCGTAAATGAAGGGAAACCGTACTTAGAAGTGTTGCGAGAAATTTGTACGATAATTGGTGATAAAAAGGAAATATTTGTCCAAGCGATAGGTGATAAGGCGGAAGAAATGGTGGATGAAGGGAAATACCTGTTGGAAGCTGTTTCGGGCAATGGTATTCTGGTAGTTCCTGCAACTAGTGAAGGAATGAAGGCAATCAAACAATTAACAGATGAAGAAATCCCAACTCTAGCAACGACCATTTATACACCGTTCCAAGCAATCATGGCGGCGAATGCAGGAGCGAAATATGTTTCTTTGAATGTAAATCGATTAGATAACTTAACCGGTAATGGTGAACAAGCGATAGAAGAGATAGTTCAAATGTTTCGTCATGATGAATGTCCATGTCAAATTATAGGAGAGGGCTTTCGTGATGAACGTGAAATCTATGATAGTGTTTTAACAGGTGTGAGGGCTCTTTCGGTATCGCCAGATATCATAGAAACGTTATTCGCATATACGGACACGGGAGCAGAAGCGGATAAATGGAAACAACGTTGGAAAGCAACGTTTGGTGAAAATTGTACTAACTTAATTAATACAAATATTAAAGTGGAGACGTACTGAGTGTGAGAGTAATCGGTTGGAACTGATAGCCTCGAAATATGATTCTTAATACACATAAAAAATACTCAAACGAACAAAATGGTTCCGCTCACCAGGTCTGGGGAGCGGAACTGTTTTTTAATATTATTTTCTCGTTGTTATTACCCTATTATAAATAGCACAAAATAGACTTTTCAATCCAATAAGAAAATACCGTATTTGGACAAAGATGTTCGTATTCTTTCATTTTTAAATACATGTCCATTCCATCCGAAACATCGTGCCATAAATCTGTAAACACAAAATCATAGTTTTCATATGGCATGTGCTTTTGTGCATATTCAAAGGCATCTACTTGGATAATCTTTACTTTTTCGGTATTTTTAAATTGTGGTAAGATATAATTTTTAAATAAATTAATTACATCTTGATTACTTTCTACTATTGTAATGCTCTCTACATTATCTTTTTCAGAAATCATATACGGGTAATAGCCTAGGCCAAGTCCGTATGTTAGAACATTACCAAAGGCCCCTTCCACGGCTTCTTTCATCGTTTCTATTTCATTCGGCGTGATGGTCATCCAGATTCTATCTTTCTCCAAAATCGCCGGAAATTTAAATTCCGTATTGAAAAATCCAATTTGTGGAATTTGCCTTCCCTTTTCCGTTTGAATGATGTCATTACAAACAAACCCTTCAAATGGTTTATATTTTTCATACTTCAATTCACTATTGCCGATTTTCATAGTCGGGATCTTGATATTTTTATAATAAGGATTATTATAATACTCTGCTGGATCCAGTTTATGAAACATCTTATCAAAATAGTGGTAGAACAAGTCCTTATCCTCAGCATTCTCCACAATATCCAGTCCAAAGGCAGCAGCTAAAATGACCCCGAATGCATATTCCTCCGATATACTATTTGTAGCAATCTCATCAATTTCTTCTTTATCAATAAAGTTAGGTGCATTATTCAGGTAATTGCTTAGTAATGCAAATACTTTGTAGTTATCTTCTTTAATTTTATTATGTATCAATTTATTCACCTATTTATATATGTACTTTTGAAATATGTTTATCTACTATATTCTATATCAATTTAGTAGTTAATATAAGGGTAAAGGTACTAAGCGGAATATGTCAAAAAGGAGACTATTTATTTTAAAAAATAGAATTGTTGTAAACTTTTCGCGAAAATCATAGTAAAATTCTCCTGCTTTACTTGATATTTTAAACAGAAATATAGTTAAGGTAAATTAATTATTCTAGTTCGATATATTAATCGTGTTAATAAAGTCCTGATAATAGAGTCAATACATACGTATAAATGTTTAGTGATTTCATTTGGTTTAGTTAAATTCAATCAAAAGTAACGGGTACAATGCTTTATTGACGTGCTTTTGACTTATTTACTACTATTATATAGGAACTAAATTTGGAGAAAAATGGAAAAAAGGGTGGGAGTTTTAAAGTGAAGCGTTATGATTACAAATTAATGATGAAGAAGAAAGGTAGAAAGCGATTACGTAATCGTGCAGCTGGATTAACCATTGCAACAACTCTAGCATTAGGGACGCCTGTTGCAACAAATGTACTAAATGTGGTAGATAAAGAGAATGTACTAGGAACATCCGTAGCGTATGCACAGGCTCAAAATCTAGCGGAATTTACGGAATATTCGTCTCGTAGCCCGTTTCTCCATATGCCTTATTATGGATATACAGAGCACAGTTTAGGGGTACACGTAAATATTCATGCCGATGAGAGCCATGACGATTTAATTTTTACCTTTAAAGTTCCAGATGAATTTGCACATTATATGGACAACGAAGATTATTTATCTAATTCGTTATTATACTCTCATATGTCAGGGTCTTTCCTTGATGAAAATGGTGATAGAGTTTATAGTTCTGAGTTAGATCAAGATGGTTTTATTAATTTTAATGCAGAAGAAAATATGTTCGAATATCATTTGTCAGATTTCATGGAAGCTAATAATGTAAGACTTGATGATTCTATTCGTACTCCTTCATTACTTATTACACTAGCTTTTACATCGGAACCACTTCCTATGGGAGATCATACTTTCACCTTAGCACTTACGGATGGTGGGGCTGATCCTACTACAGTATCAGGTGCTATTGAATATGATTATACTGTGGGAACAGAGTATTTTGAACACGAGGATTATTATGGAGAACAGCCGACGGATCCAGAAGAGCCAGGTGACGGCGGAGAAGAACAACCAACAGATCCAGAAGAACCAGGTGACGGCGGAGAAGGGCAGCCAACGGACCCAGAAGAGCCAGGTGACGGCGGAGAAGAGCAGCCAACGGACCCAGAAGAGCCAGGTGAAGGTGGAGAAGAGCAACCAACAGANCCAGAAGANCCAGGTGACGGNGGAGAAGANCAACCAACAGANCCNGAAGAACCAGNTGANGGCGGAGAAGAACAGCCAACGGATCCAGAGGAATTTGAACGAGTTCAAGATATTAGTTTTGATGAGACTATTGCTGTTTCTTCAAATCAGTTAGTTCGAATTGAAGGAACATCCATATCCGTTCAGTTACCGGAAGATTTACCTGAAGGAACAAATTTAAAGATTACAAAATCTTACGACGATAATGCTGCCGGAGATGTTGTTGATGTTGATTTACAGCTTCCTGAAGGGCACGAAGAATTTGAAGGTCAATATGTACTAACATTAGATGTAAATGCTGACTTTATTGATGAGGATGTAGCAATATTCTATTTCAATGAAGATTCAGGTAAGTGGGAAAATGTCGGAGGAAAAATTGATTACGATAATCAAACAATCTCAACAACGGTTACTCACTTCTCAAAATATGGTGTTTTTGTAGATGATGTAGAGGCTTCTGGAGGAACAGAGAATGAAGATTTAATTGTTCAAGAAGTAAATAAAAATACTAATGAAGAATCTGTTGTAACAACAACTTCAGTAGATGATAATAGTAACGGCGATGGAGAGAAATTACCAGACACTGCTACGTCAACATTTAACTGGCTACTTGGTGGATTCGCAGCCTTGCTGGCAGGTTTTGCAGGACTATTCACTAATAGAAAAAGAAAGATGATCAAATAATTGAGACATCTAATTAAATAAGACTAATGAGCCTATGTTTTAATTGAAATATAGGCTCATTTATTTGAAGTACATAAATGAGTTAAGAATGTATCAATAATATGCTTTGGTAATCGTTTAGTTATAAATATATGTAAACTTTTTGAGGAAGATTCAAGACTGAAGAATTCTCTACATTATATATGAAATTGTTCTCTCAATTCATTTGAGCCTAACTATCCTAGTAAATATCCCTTTAGTTTAGAAGAATAATAAACTGAATATAGAACTATACCTTTAAGATATAAGTGGATAAAATTGGTAAATAAAAGTATATTTACTTTTTATTATTATGGTGGTATGATGTTCCTTGTCGCCAAAAAGGTATTAGTTAATAAAACGTATTGGTGAATAGGTTAATTACTTTTTAATATAAAAAAGTTGTTGACTTTAAAGAAACGTTCGTATATAATGTAATTCTATCGCGAAAAACATCGATTCAAACTTTAAAAAAGTTGTTGACGTGATGTTAGCGATATGATATATTAATAAAGTCGCTTTTAACAAGTGACAAGAAATTTGCTCTTTGAAAACTGAACAAAACAACCAGTATGTCAAGAAAGAAACTCGTTTTTCTTTCATTATTAATAGAAGGTAATACTTCTAAAAGCTAAGACATTAGAATGAATTGATGTTCATTCTGACAAACTTTTTTGGAGAGTTTGATCTTGGCTCAGGACGAACGCTGGCGGCGTGCCTAATACATGCAAGTCGAGCGCTGGAAACTACTTTCATCCCTTCGGGGGTGAAAGTAGTGGAAAGAGCGGCGGACGGGTGAGTAACACGTGGGCAACCTACCTGTAAGACTGGGATAACTCGCGGAAACGTGAGCTAATACCGGATAATACTTTTTATTGCATAATAAGAAGTTTAAAAGGCGGCGTAAGCTGTCACTTACAGATGGGCCCGCGGCGCATTAGCTAGTTGGTGGGGTAAAGGCCTACCAAGGCGACGATGCGTAGCCGACCTGAGAGGGTGATCGGCCACACTGGGACTGAGACACGGCCCAGACTCCTACGGGAGGCAGCAGTAGGGAATCTTCCGCAATGGACGAAAGTCTGACGGAGCAACGCCGCGTGAGTGAAGAAGGTTTTCGGATCGTAAAACTCTGTTGTTAGGGAAGAACAAGTATGATAGTAACTGATCAT
>NZ_LYCS01000046.1 GCF_001659985.1 Oceanobacillus sp. Castelsardo | reverse complement strand
ACATTCAATATCAGGCTACAGTAAAGCTCCACGGGGTCTTTCCGTCCTGTCGCGGGTAATGCGCATCTTCACGCATAGTATAATTTCACCGGGTCTCTCGTTGAGACAGTGCCCAAGTCGTTGCACCTTTCGTGCGGGTCGGAACTTACCCGACAAGGAATTTCGCTACCTTAGGACCGTTATAGTTACGGCCGCCGTTTACTGGGGCTTCGGTTCTAAGCTTCGGGCATAAGCCCTAACTCTTCCCCTTAACCTTCCAGCACCGGGCAGGTGTCAGCCCCTATACTTCGCCTTTCGGCTTCGCAGAGACCTGTGTTTTTGCTAAACAGTCGCTTGGGCCTATTCACTGCGGCTCTACTTGAGTAGAGCACCCCTTCTCCCTAAGTTACGGGGTCATTTTGCCGAGTTCCTTAACGAGAGTTCTCCCGCTCACCTTAGGATTCTCTCCTCGCCTACCTGTGTCGGTTT
>NZ_LYCS01000045.1 GCF_001659985.1 Oceanobacillus sp. Castelsardo | reverse complement strand
ATGGACAACAGGCAGATATTCCTGTACCACCTCGTGACCGTTTGAGCGATGGGGGGACGCAGTAGGATAAGGAATGCGCACGGATGGATGTGTGCGCCCAAGCAGTGAGAAAGTCAGGTAGGCAAATCCGCCTGGCAATTTCAAGCTGTGATGGGGAGGCCTTCTGGCCGAAGTTCCTGATTTCACACTGCCGAGAAAAGCCTCTAGCAAGGTCACAGGTGCCCGTACCGTAAACCGACACAGGTAGGCGAGGAGAGAATCCTAAGGTGAGCGGGAGAACTCTCGTTAAGGAACTCGGCAAAATGACCCCGTAACTTAGGGAGAAGGGGTGCTCTACTCAAGTAGAGCCGCAGTGAATAGGCCCAAGCGACTGTTTAGCAAAAACACAGGTCTCTGCGAAGCCGAAAGGCGAAGTATAGGGGCTGACACCTGCCCGGTGCTGGAAGGTTAAGGGGAAGAGTTAGGGCTT
>NZ_LYCS01000044.1 GCF_001659985.1 Oceanobacillus sp. Castelsardo | reverse complement strand
ATGGACAACAGGCAGATATTCCTGTACCACCTCGTGACCGTTTGAGCGATGGGGGGACGCAGTAGGATAAGGAATGCGCACGGATGGATGTGTGCGCCCAAGCAGTGAGAAAGTCAGGTAGGCAAATCCGCCTGGCAATTTCAAGCTGTGATGGGGAGGCCTTCTGGCCGAAGTTCCTGATTTCACACTGCCGAGAAAAGCCCCTAGCAAGGTCACAGGTGCCCGTACCGCAAACCGACACAGGTAGGCGAGGAGAGAATCCTAAGGTGAGCGGGAGAACTCTCGTTAAGGAACTCGGCAAAATGACCCCGTAACTTAGGGAGAAGGGGTGCTCTACTCAAGTAGAGCCGCAGTGAATAGGCCCAAGCGACTGTTTAGCAAAAACACAGGTCTCTGCGAAGCCGAAAGGCGAAGTATAGGGGCTGACACCTGCCCGGTGCTGGAAGGTTAAGGGGAAGAGTTAGGGCTT
>NZ_LYCS01000043.1 GCF_001659985.1 Oceanobacillus sp. Castelsardo | reverse complement strand
AACGCGCTTCGACTACTTGTAGGCACACGGTTTCAGGTACTCTTTCACTCCCCTCCCGGGGTGCTTTTCACCTTTCCCTCACGGTACTGGTTCACTATCGGTCACTAGGGAGTATTTAGCCTTGGGAGATGGTCCTCCCGGATTCCGACGGAATTCCACGTGTTCCGCCGTACTCAGGATACACTCCGGAGGAAATTCTTTTTCGATTACAGGGCTGTTACCCTCTTTGGCTAACCTTTCCAGGTTGATTCGTCTAAAGAATTTCTTTGTAACTCCAACGGAGTGTCCTACAACCCCAGAGAGCAAGCTCTCTGGTTTGGGCTGTTTCCGTTTCGCTCGCCGCTACTTGGGAAATCGCATTTGCTTTCTCTTCCTCCAGGTACTGAGATGTTTCAGTTCCCTGGGTGTGCCTCTTATACCCTATGTATTAAAGTATAAGTCCTGCTCCATTACGAACAGTGGGTTTCCCCATTCGGAAATCCCCGGATCAA
>NZ_LYCS01000042.1 GCF_001659985.1 Oceanobacillus sp. Castelsardo | reverse complement strand
GATGATTGGGGTGAAGTCGTAACAAGGTAGCCGTATCGGAAGGTGCGGCTGGATCACCTCCTTTCTAAGGATATTCGAAAAGCGGAAGCACCCGTTTAGCGACGTACGAACTGGACTGAGCCGAAGGAGATAAAGGAAACACGATGAGCGAAAGCGAATTGATGTTGACTTATCGCACGGAGGTGAAGGAAGTTTGCTAGTCGTTGGGTGCTGGAGCTGGACATTACGGAAACATACTGGTTTGTTTGGTTCAGTTTTGAGAGAGTAAATCTCTTTAAAACTTTGTACCTTGAAAACTAAATAAGAGTAATTAAACGACATCAATTTTAAAGCAAGGCTATTTAAATAGCACGCTTATTCATTGTAAACTTAGTTAAGTGAATAAGGGCGCACGGTGGATGCCTTGGCACTAGGAGCCGATGAAGGACGGGACTAACACCGATATGCCTCGGGGAGTTGTAAGTAAACGTTGATCCGGGGATTTCCGAATGGGGAAACCCACTGTTCGTAATGGA
>NZ_LYCS01000004.1 GCF_001659985.1 Oceanobacillus sp. Castelsardo | reverse complement strand
AGCTGGGTAGCTACGTGTGGAAAGGATAAGTGCTGAAAGCATCTAAGCATGAAGCCCCCCTCAAGATGAGACTTCCTATCATTTTAAATGAGTAAGATCCCTCAGAGACGATGAGGTTAATAGGTTTGAGGTGGAAGCGTGGCGACACGTGGAGCTGACAAATACTAATCGATCGAGGACTTAACTAACTTCTTTCGATGTCAAGATTACTCTTATTTAGTTTTCAGGATACAAATCCTAATTGAAAAATATTAAAGGAAGTTCACTTAAAACCGTCCACGTCCTGGGACTCCGATTACTCGTCCCACCGAAAATCATTTGTGGACAACACCGAACGACCTACATCGTGTAGGCCTGGTAGTGATGGCGGAGAGGTCACACCTGTTCCCATACCGAACACAGAAGTTAAGCTCTCCAGCGCCGATGGTAGTTGGGGGTTACCCCTGCGAGAGTAGGACGCCGCCAGGCAATAATGAAGACAGAATACATAATAATGTATTCTGTTTTTTTTTTTAGTTGAAAAACTATTCCATTATGTAATCTCGAAGTTCACAGTGATTCGGCTAAAGTTCATATGACTGGGGCTTAGCTAAGTCAATTGGTAGTCTTAGACAATTAAATAGTTTTATAATTTTTAGTTTGGGTGAGCTTTCTCTTGTGACAACCCTGAACCATCTGTAGTGAATTAGTTTACAGAAATAGACAGATTATTGTTTGAATATGTTAAAATTAATTTAAGATTGAAAATTAGAGGGGTAAAAAGGGGGATATTATGAATGTTTTAGTGTTTGGTGCTGGAGCAGTTGGTGCTTATTTTGGTGGAAGGATGTTAGAGGCAAACCATTCAGTATCATTTTTTGTTAGAGAAAAACGTGCAAAGCAGTTAAAAGAGGAAGGGTTAAAATTAATTAGCCCAGAGGGTGATTTTGTAACAAAAAATCTGACCTTACATACATCTGAGAAAGAGGTTAAAAATACTGATCTAATTATCCTAGCGGTAAAAGGATATCATTTAGAACATGTCATTCCACAGTTAAAGATAATTATGGAACAAACTGGAGCATTTGTGTTACCGTTACTGAATGGTTTCGAACATATCGATAAATTAGATCAAGCGGTTGGGAAGGAAAAAGTATTAGGTGGATTCGCATATATTTTTGCTACATTAAATCAACAAGGTCATGTTGTTCATGGGGGAAATAGTAGTTCTATTAAATTCGGTTCACGACATGAGTCTCAAATAGAAGTTTGTAATCAATTAAATTCAATGAATCAACATGTAAAAACAAATCTATTATTAGACGAAAACATTATAAAAGAGATGTGGAGAAAATATTTATTAATTACTGCTTTTTCTGGCATTACATCTGCAACGCAATTACCTTCAGGATTTACTATAAACTCAGAGTCTACATTTAATGTTTTAAAAAATATTTTATTGGAAATGAATCTCATTGCTGAAAAAGAAGGTGTTATCTTTGCAAGAGAAGAAGTTGATAAAATTATAAGTTTATTTAAACAATATCCAAATGATACTACATCTTCTATGCATCAGGATTTGAGAAAAGGATTACCAATTGAGGTGGAACATCTTCAGGGTGGAGCGGTTCGCTATGCTCAAAAACACAACGTTACAATCCCGGTGATTGAGACCATTTACGGAATATTAAAGCCGTATGAGAATGGTAAACCAAATTAATGTTATATCAAGGAACAAATAGCATACCAAGATAAAACTGGTATGCTATTTGTTATTTAGTATTCAGTTTTTCTTCTATGGAGGTGCAATACTTATCGCTACTATTGTTTAATTTTCTTTTGGCTCTTTCTTTTTACGATTAAAGGAGTTTACGATGGACGCAATTGCTCCGTCACCTGTAACGTTTGTTGCTGTGCCAAAGCTGTCTTGTGCTAGGTATAAAGCAATCATTAATGAAACCATTGTAGGTCCGAAACCAAGCATACTTTCAAGAAGACCTATAGCAGCCATAACAGCTCCACCTGGAATACCGGGTGCTGCAACCATTGTAATACCTAGCATTAAAATAAATGGAAAATAAGCACTCAAAGTTTCAACCTGTCCCTGAAGGAATAATACAGCTAAGGAACAACTAACAATTGTAATTGTACTTCCGGATAAATGAATAGTAGCAAATAAGGGAACTGTAAAATCAACTATATTATCATCTGCTTTAAGCTTCTTTGCATGTTTAAGTGTAACTGGTATTGTTGCTGCTGACGATTGAGTTCCTAATGCAGTAAAGTAAGCCGGTGACATCGTTTTTAACATTTTAAAAGGATTCTGTTTACTTAGAGAACCAGCAACTGTATATTGGAAAATTAAATATAATATGTGAAGTATGATAATCATAACAAATACTTTTATAAATACACTCAGTATAACAGCCACTTGACCAGTATGAGTCATATTAGCGAATATCCCAAAAATATGAATAGGTAAGAGTGGGATAATGAATTTCTCAATTACTAATTGAACGATTTCTTTAAATTCAATCATCGTTTTAAGAAGGGTGTCTTGTTTGATAGCTGCTAATCCAATTCCAAGGATGAAAGACAAAAGAAGTGCCGTCATAACTTCCATTGGTGCTGGCATTTCAACCGTTAAAAATGGCTGACTTAATCCTTCAGATGGATCTGTAAAAGCCTTAAGGGATTGGTTGTTAAGTAGTGTAGGGTATAAGCCTTTTGCTACGAAAAAGGCGAATAACCCGGCAATGACTGTTGAAAAGTAAGCAAAAAAAGCACTCATCCCTAATAATTTCCCAGCACCCCGACCCATTGTGCCGATTCCTGGGGTAATGAAACCAATTATAATAAAAGGTATGATGAAACTTAAAAAGTTGCCAAATAATCCATTAAATGTTGCAAACAAACGAATAAAAAATTCATTTGCAAATGAACCTATAAGGATACCTAAAACAATAGCGATAATTATACGTGTTAAAAGTCCGATACGTTTCAAAAGTAACTCTCCTTATTTTTTAATACATACTTTTTTTATTTTACTACATAGTTCGACAAATGCATAGATATATAATGAAAAAGCACGCCATAATAAGGCGTGCTTTTCATTAATGATGCATTTGTTGTTGATTTCCACCCATGCCGCTCATAGCAGAGACAAATGGTAGTACTTTTTGTACCGTTTGACCTAAACCTTGATTTTTCTTGGTCATTGTGTAATAAGTTGCAGCTCCTATGCCAACAGATGCTATAATTGGTAACCAATTTTGATTATTCATTTGCATCCTTATCACCCTTTCAAGATATTAGTCAAGACAGTATTATCTTGTGATAGAATCGAGTGTTCATGCTAGGTATCATCTACCAGTTTGTGTTAGAATTCTGGGCGGCGTTCATTCCGGCAAGTCTTCCTGTTACAAGAGCTGATGTGATATTATATCCACCGGTATAACCATGGATATCTAATATTTCTCCGCAAAAATATAAACCACGCATTTTTTTTGATTTCATTGTATTTGGAATAATTTCTTTTATTGAGATTCCACCGCCTGTTACAAATGCCTTTTCTAAAGGGAGCGATCCATAAACAGAGAAAGTAAAATTTTTCATGTTATGTACGATAGCACGGATACTTTCTTTTGAGATATTCGCACATTTTTGTTCATCATTTATTTGGTTTTGTTGTAAGATAAAAGATAAAAATCGTTCAGGAACAATTCCTTTTATCGTATTTTTAAATGCTTTTTTTGGATTGTCATTAATCGTTTTAGTAATATTTTGAATCAATTTTTCCTCATGTTCATCGGGTAAAGCATCAAGAACCATAGTAACTTGCTCTCTACCACGCATTAGTTCTTTCACGACGAATTGAGAACATCTCAATGTTGCAGGACCTGAAATACCAAAATGTGTAAATATCATATCCATACGATGCGTGATGATTGGTTTATTCCGTTTATTTAAAACGGACAGTTCAATATCTCTTAAAGATAAACCTTGTAATACTTTATTTTTAATAAATTCTTCGTTTGATTTTAATGCTACTTCTGTTGGGTATAGTTCTGTTATAGTATGCCCGGCTTTTTTTGCCCAAGCATAACCGTCGCCTGTTGAACCTGTGTGGGGTACGGCTTTTCCGCCAACAGCAATGACTACTGATTTTGTTGTTATTTTGTGACCATTTTCTTTTAAAATGACGGTATGTTCATTTTGATCAAAATGAATAGCTTCTACTGGGGAATTTAATATTACTTCTACCTTTAGTTCTGCCATTTTATTTATTAGGGCATCAACTACGGATTTAGCGGAATTAGACTTCGGAAACATTCTTCCATGGTCTTCTTCCTTCAGAGTTACACCCATACCTTCAAAAAAATCAATGATATCGTAATTATTAAATATAGAGAATGCACTATATAAAAATTTTCCATTCCCTGGTATATGTTTAATAACTTCTTCTTGGGGCAGGCGATTGGTAACATTACATCTTCCACCACCTGAAATAGCTAATTTCTTTCCCAACTTTTTTCCTTTTTCAATTAACATTGTTTTAGCACCATGTTCCGCTGCTGCAATGGCGGCCATTAATCCCGAAGGACCGCCCCCGATAACTATGACATCATAATTCAACATTTTTCATTCCTTTCGGTAGTATCATACCATTTACATATGTAGTAACTCAATTCCAACTTGCTGTGTTAAGAAATAGACGCGAAAACTCCTTAAAATTTAGGATTACTCGAAAATAATTATCGAAGAATCTAGAAAAATCTTTTAAAGTTTACGTTGTAACGTTATCTATCAACTATGGAATGTGGTAAAATAACGTGTATATGTGTACTCTAGTTTATTATGCTTGTTCAAAAGGTGGATAAAAAGGACCAAGTTAGCTAAAGTCGTAATATTCTATTTCAACGCTTCTCGATGTTGTATACAGAAGAAGTGCTTTTCTTTTTCAAGGCGTGATTGAACTTAATCGGAGATCTATCATACTGAAGTGTTATTTTTACAGGACTTTTGAACAACTTCATATAGAAAAATGAGAATCAAGGTGAAAATATGTCGAATATAGTAAAAGGTGCATTTATTTTAACGCTAGCATCTTTTTTATCTAAGTTTTTAGGGATGATCTACGTTATCCCATTTAATGCTTTAGTAGGTGAAACTGGTGGGACGTTATTTAGTTTTGCATACACACCTTATAGTATTTTTATTAGTCTTTCTACAGTTGGAATTCCTGTGGCTGTTTCTAAGTTTGTTTCTAAATATAATTCATTAGGGGATTTTGAAACAGGCTTTAAAATGTTCAGAATAGCAAGTAAAATCATGGCGATAACAGGTATTGTCGCTTTTTTAGTGTTGTTTTTCAGTGCAGAGTGGCTTGCGCACTGGATGATTACAAGCGATGATCCTGTTGGTATTACAGTTGAGGATGTTACCTTTGTTACAAAAATGGTAAGTTTCGCCCTACTCATCATCCCTGTTATGAGTATTTCCCGAGGTTTTTTTCAAGGTTATGAAACGATGAAGCCGACAGCTATTTCCCAAGTGATTGAACAAATTATTAGGATTTTATTTATTTTAGTTGGTGCATTCGTCATTATTAAAGTAATGGGCGGGTCTGTTGTTGCAGCAGTTGGTTTTTCTACTTTTGCTGCATTTATTGGTGCCTTAGCATCTTGTATTGTTTTATTTATTTATTGGAAGAAAACAAAACCTTCCATTAATGAGAAGTTACAAATGCAACAAAAGTCTTATGATGTTTCAACAAAAGAATTGTTAGTGGAATTATTCCGATATGCTGGACCTTTTATATTAGTAGGGTTAGCTATTCCGCTATATCAATTGGTAGACCAGTTTACATTTGAAAGAGCTATGGTTGCTGCAGGGTTAGAGGAAATATGGGAATTAGCTTATGCTGTTATTAATTATTACGGGCATAAGATTGTAATCATCCCGATGACGATAGCAACAGGACTATCTTTATCCTTATTACCTACTTTAACAAAGTCTTTTACGCAAAATAATCGAGAACTTTTAAACAATCAAATCAATCAAGCATTACAGATTGTATTTGTGCTTGTTATTCCTGCTGCAGTTGGAATGGCGATTTTATCTAACGAAACATATGGAGCTTTATATGGACTGAATGATATTGCAGGTCCACTATTAGCTTGGTATTCCCCAGTAGTTTTATTGTTTGGTTTATTTAGTGTAAGTGCCGCTATTTTACAAGGGATTAATGAACAACGTTTTGCAGTAGTTAGTTTGTTAGCAGGTTTACTTGTGAAAATATTATTAAACGCTCAACTCATTCACTGGTTTGGAGCGAAAGGGGCAATATTTGGAACAGCTTTAGCCTCTGGAATAGCCGTTTTTCTTAATTTGATCCATATTAAAAAATCGATACATTTTAGTTATATGCAGCTTTTCAAACGTACTTTACTTATTCTAATTTTTACATCCATTATGGCAATTGCTGTTTGGATTGTGAAATTAGTTCTAGAATTTATTATTCCAGCGGAAACCCGTATAAATGTTATCATTCATCTAATGGTCGGAGTAATGGTTGGTGGTGGAGTTTATTTATATCTTGCCCAAACATCTACATTACTTGAACGAATTTTAGGTAAACGTGTTTCAATCGATTTAATTAGAAGAAAACGAAATAGATAAAGTTAAAAAATTTGTTAGAAGGCTATATTTCTCCTCTGACTGTTAATCCCCACTTAAATTTTGCTTTTCGATTTACGTAGGGGAATACGGCCAGTTAAAGACGTAGAAAGATGGGTGAATGTACAATGCGTTTAGATAAGTTATTAGCTAATATGGGTTTTGGTAGTAGAAAAGATGTAAAAAGCCTACTAAAGAAAAAACAAGTATTCGTTAATGGGGTAGTAGCTAAAGATGGTAGCAAACATGTTAATCCAGAGATGGACAAAGTAGTGGTAGATGGGAAACAAGTCGTATATAAGAAATATATTTATCTGATGATGAATAAACCACCAGGAGTTATATCAGCTACCGTTGATCAAAAAGAAAAAACAGTTATCGATCTATTAACGAAAGAACATCAATTATTTGAACCATTTCCAGTAGGAAGGCTGGACAAGGATACGGAAGGCTTACTATTAATAACGAATGATGGGGAGCTAGGCCATCGTTTGACTTCTCCGAAAAAAGAAGTAGGGAAGACTTATTATGCAAAAATACAAGGCATCGTTACTAAGTCGGACGTGGAA
Organism: Oceanobacillus sp. Castelsardo; assembly: GCF_001659985.1. Lineage (GTDB taxonomy): Bacteria > Bacillota > Bacilli > Bacillales > Amphibacillaceae > Oceanobacillus. The sequence continues at coordinate 326,065 of NZ_LYCS01000004.1, read as the reverse complement.
GCTTTTAAAAAAGGAATCGTTATAGATGATGGATATCAATGTAAACCTGCTCGACTTGACATACTTCAAAGTAATGAAGTTTCGGAAATAGAGATTACCATAACAGAAGGGAAATTCCATCAAGTAAAAAGAATGTTTGAAGCGGTAGGGAAGAAAGTGGTCTATTTAAAAAGACTCCAGATGGGAAAACTTAAGCTAGACGAAATGTTAGCTTTAGGTACGTACCGGGAATTAAATGAGGAGGAGCTAACATATTGTCAAAAGCTTAATTAGGAGGAAGAAAATGGGCCAAATCCCACATTATTTCATTGCTATTCAACTTTCCCAGAAATTACAAGATACTTTCGCTTCATGGCAAAATAAGCTACAAGGTGAATTACCTTATAAACAGTGGTATAACAAAAAAGATTTGCATATAACACTGAAATTCTTAGGGGCGGTAGATGATGAAAAATTAGATGAACTAACAGCTCGTTTAAAGCAAGTAGAAGAACTATCTGCTTTTAGTATGAAAGTTGGTACATTAGGTACGTTTGGTAATCCAATAAATCCACGTGTCCTATGGGCTGGAGTGGAAAGGGTGGAGCCATTAAATAAAGTTCAACAGACTGTTGAATTAGCCGCATTAGAAGTTGGTTTTCCTAAAGAAAATAGGAATTATAGTCCTCATATTACGTTAGCAAAAAAATGGAACGGTAAAACTAGTCTTTCATATAAAGAGGTTGTGGAAAAATGGAAGAAAGAATATACTTTACAAGCTTCTTTGTATGTTAGTGAAATAACATTGTATCAGATACATCCAAATCGAAAACCAAAATACGAACCGGTTAGGAAATTTAAATTACGTTAAACTGTGATAGAAATAAAAAAGAAGAAGGAGGGGTGGAGAAGATGGCACAATTGATAAAGTTAAAAGACTATATTTCCCGTTATGAATGGGATCTATATAGATACCCAACACAATTTATTCGCGTTAAGAAACAAAATTGGAAAAAGTTATATGAGATGTGGTCAAATCCTGTTACGTACACACCTGATATAGAATTTGATGATTATATTGAAGTTGAACGTCCATCAAAGTTTGCAAAATGGAAAGCATTTATAAAAAAAGAGACCAATCAAGAACAAGAAAATGAAGCTAATCCAAAACAGAAATTAACCGAATTACCAGAAACAGAAGAGGAATTAAAGCATTACTTTTTAGACAAAATATTAAACTTTCAATTGAAATGGGCTACATCAACAGTGAATCGTATTTCTTATGTTCATAAAAAGTATTATACGGATCCATTATTAAAGTATCTTTTACAACGCTTTCCGGATACTTATTTACTAATGTATACCCCTGTTTTTAATGTGAAAGATGTTCCTATTGACAGTGAAATTTTATTAGTCTCCCCAATAGGTATAGAGATTTTATACTTTATAGAAGAAGACGATCAAGCTGTTATTATGGCAGGAAATGAAAGAGTTTGGACGGTCGAAAGGAATAATGAGACTTTTAAAATTTTAAATCCAAATATTGCTTTGAAGCGTACAGAACAGATTATTAAAAGTATATTACTCATGCATGAGATAGAATTTCCAGTTTATAAGACGGTTATATCACGTACAAATTCAATTCTTTTTACAAATGAACCGTATCAAACTAAAATAGTTGGAAAGAAAGAATATCCTACTTGGTTTCATGATAGGCGTAAATTAATATCAACATTAAAAAGTAATCAATTAAAAGCTGCCGAGGCTTTATTGCGTCATTGTCAATCTACCTCTGTTCAGCGGCCAGAATGGGACGATGATATTAGTATCCAAACGATTGGTGATCTGGAGGATTTATGAGGGAGATAAAGTTTCGTAAAATTAGTAAAACTGATATATTGTTTGCTGAAATTTCGATAAAACAATACAAAAAATCAACAAAATGAATAAAAATCGCATGAAATGGTTGTAATTTAGATTTTATACCTATAAAATATGAAAAGAAATGCTATTTTTGAAAGATGTGAATACAACATGTTGGAATGGATTGAACAAGCATTAGGAGATGGCTGGAAGTTAACAACAGCAGGTGGTTTAACCGGTGAAGCCTTCTTTGCTAAAAAAGATGATAAACAGTTATTTCTAAAACGTAATTCTTCTCCGTTTTTAGCTGTTTTATCCGCAGAAGGAATTGTTCCCAAGCTTGTGTGGACGAGACGAATGGAAAATGGTGATGTCATAACTGCACAAGAATGGTTGGAAGGACGAGAATTAAAACCAGATGATATGAAGGATGAAAAGGTAGCTAGCCTTTTACACAAAATTCACCATTCCACTGAATTACTAGATATGTTAATGAGAATTGGGATTACACCTTTAACTTCAGATGATATATTCCAAACAATTAATAAACAACTTTCTCAGTTGGATTTACTAAAAGACAATGTAGATGTTCAAATTGCCTTAAAACACCTTGAAATATTATTACCGAAAACAAGAGGTCAAAAACTTGTTGTATGTCACAATGACCTTAATCATAACAACTTATTAATGTCTAAAAATGGAAGCTTGTATTTGATAGACTGGGATAATGCAACTATTGCTGATCCCGCTTCTGATTTTGGTTTAATATTAAAGTGGTATATACCTAAAGATAAATGGCGCAATTGGTTAAAAAACTATGGAATCGAGAAAGATGATAATATATTAGAAAGAATGTACTGGTATTTAATTCATGACAGTTTACATTACTTAATATGGCATTTAAGAAGAAAAGAGCCCGCAAAAGTGATGGAAAGATTGCGGGATTTAAAGGGATTAAACGATCAAGTGGAAAAAATGATATAAATGATTGTTTAACACATGCTATAAAGTTGTATTTTGTATTGCACTCATCCAAGTTTCTAAATTTTCTTTATTAGCTGTAATGTGATCTTCTACATTATTTGTGTTTTCACCTTGCATTCCATAATTATAGATCTCAGGAAGTAACTGTAGTAGTTGGTCATCTGTTATTTCATTTTTTGCCATCATATTTTTTACTAATCGTTTAATCTGCTGATATTCTGATACTTCAGCACAACAATCTACACATTGCTCATCAAGAATATCATGTAATAATGTTAATAAATGATTTGTATTTAGTGTCATCGGAATCACCTCATGACACTATTTTTTGTCATTTTCTATTTTCTATACTTCGCAGATAAGAAAGTATAAAACTTTCTCTCTAAAAACTAAGGCATTCGCCAATTTCTATGGCACATGCCGAGTTTTCTAAGAATTACATCTAAGTTAAAATACTAAAAAGAGAGGTACAAACATGCGTCAACGTAATAAACCATGGGCTGATGACTTTTTAATGGAAAATACTCAGTTAATTATCCCCAATCCTAGTAATTATAAAGGAAAATGGAATACGTTATTTGAAAACAATAATCCCATCCATATAGAAGTTGGTACGGGGAAAGGACAATTTATTGTTGGTATGGCTAAACAATATCCTGATGTTAACTTTATTGGAATTGAATTGGCAAAAAGTATTGTTGTGACCGCAGCAGAAAAGGTATTAGAAGCTGATCCTACAAATGTATTATTATTGAATGAAAATGCCAGTGATTTAACAGAAATATTTGCTGAAGATGAAGTGTCCACTATTTATTTAAATTTTTCCGATCCATGGCCCAAAAACCGTCATGAGAAACGAAGATTGACATACAAAGCATTTTTAGATCAATACAAAGCAATACTCAAACAACCAGGACAAGTCATATTTAAAACGGATAACCGTGAACTGTTTGAATATTCCCTTGTGAGCTTAACCGATTATGGTCTAAGGCTAGAAGAAGTTAATTTGGATTTACATGCTATCCAAGATGAATCAAATATAATGACCGAGTATGAAGAAAAGTTCTCGGCAAAAGGTCAACCTATTTATCGATTAAAAGCTTACTTTTAATCGATAACAGCAGTGATTCGTTAACTCACCAAACAAAAACCTGTATTAGGGAGAAAGTCTCCCTTAATACAGGTTTTTTGGGTCTTAATTAATTAGTTATTACGGTTATTGTTCTTACGATTGCGATTACGATTGTTGTTGTCGTTGTTGTTATCGAAATCGTTGAACTCATTCTCATTCGCAAATTCAACATTATTTACTTCATTGTTGTTATTATTATCGTTGTTGTTGTTGTTGTTGTTGTTGTTATTGCGATTGCGGTTGTTTTTCGCCATATTAATCGACCCTCCTACTAAGTATTTGATGAAATAATTTTACGAAAAGGGCCCTTTTCTATTGAGGTATTTCATCGACAAGTTATATTCTGCCCAAAAATAACAAATTAAACCCTTTAATTCGACATTTTTTTACAACAAATAATATTTAATTTTATTTTGTACATTGGAAACATAATTATACGTCGGCTACTGGGATAAACTGTATTCAGTTGGTTAATATAAGACAGGAAAAATATATTATAGGTTGGTGAATATAAATGTATAAACTATTATCCCATAATGATTTAGATGGAGTCGGTTGTGGAATCTTGGCTAAGCTTGCTTTTGGAAATCATGTCAGGGTTCGTTATAATTCTGTAGGTAGTTTAAATAGAGAAGTTGAATGGTTTTTAGAAAATGAAAAAGATACATTTTTATTTATAACGGATTTATCTGTAAATGAGAAAAATGAAATCCGGTTAGAAGAATATTATAAAGATGGTGGAAAACTTCAGTTAATTGACCACCATCAAACAGCACTTTCTTTTAATGATTATGATTGGGGTCATGTTATTGTTGAAGATGAAGAGGAGCGTTTAACTTCTGCAACATCTTTATTTTATGAATATTTATTGAACCATGAATTTCTTGAATCATCTAAGGCTGTGGAAGAATTTGTAGAATTAGTGAGGCAATACGATACTTGGGAATGGGAGAAAAATAGTAATGAAAAAGCACAGCGTCTGAATTCTTTATTTTTCCTAGTTTCCATCGAGGAATTTGAAGAGGTAATGATCCAACGGCTTCAGTCTAATGATCATTTCTTTTTTGATGAATTTGAGGAAAAGATTCTTAATATGGAAGAAAATAAGATTGAACGATACATACGGAAAAAACGACGAGAATTAGTTCAGAAAAAAGTTGGAGAATTGTATGCGGGAGTTGTATTTGCAGAGTCCTATCATTCCGAATTAGGAAATCAACTTGGTAAGGAATATCCACATCTAGATTATATTGCTATTTTAAATATTGGTGGACGGCGAATGGGTTTTCGAACCATTCATGATCATATTGACGTTTCAGAAGTTGCTGTACGATTTGATGGCGGGGGTCATGCAAAAGCAGCGGGATGTACGATGAATGATCTTGCGTTCCGATTATTTGTGGAAGAAACATTTGAACTTGATCCCTTACACGAGGATGCGAAAAGGAATCGTTTTAACATGAAAGAATCATCTTTTGGAACGTTGTATAAAACAAAATCCGATAATATTCTTTTTATTTGTCAAGAGGAAGAAAACTGGGTAATTGAAAGAGATAATGTTAAGTTGGAGCGACAGTTCTTCAGTTTTCAAGAAGCCGAAATGTATTTAAAAAGAAAATACGAAGCATGGCTTGCTAAAGATGAGGTTTTTGTACAATACTTAATGAATCGAGTGAAGAATAATAAGAGTGATGAATAAATGTAAAATGGCGCATTTCCTGTGTAGGAAAGCGCCTTATCTTATCCATTTAAGACATTCGCTGAGCCTGATAGCGATAGCGAATGCCCCTATTCACGATTTTTATTGACCTTCTTGATATAGTCTATGTCTTCTTCTTCGGAAAATTCCGTTTGGAGACGGGTGTTTAAAACGCTAAAAGGTTCACGATGGTTATATTGTTTCTTTAACACCTTTTCTTTCATATAAACATGAAATAGAGCTTCACTAATTGCTATGAAAAAGGCTGCAAAACCTGATACAATTCCAATAGGTGTAGTTGGATAAATAAACATACTTGATAATACCCAAATCCCCACAAAAGCCAATCCAAAGTCGGCAATGGTTGCAACGACATTATTAAACCTAGGTAATATAAAGAGGTCACCTATTATATAAGCAATTCCAGTTACTAATGCACTAATAAGAAGAAATTCACCAAGCGTTGCAGATTCGAAAATGGCTAAAAGGGAATATAATATAATTAAAATTGTCATAAATTTGATTGCTAATGCTTTTATATGTCTCATCATACTTTCCTTTCTTTTTTTTTGTTAGTATTAGATAAGGCGATAAGAAATATGCAAATAAGGAAAGTGACCATTAATTACATTATTGATTTTTTTAAAAAAACTAGACCATCGTGGATGATGGTCTAGTTTAATCAGAGGAACTTTAATTTCCAGACATTTCATTTCCATTTGGGCTTGATTGATTATTACTTTGGCTGCTGATCATAGACTGGAATTGTTCTGTTACTTGTTGGACATTAGGGTTGCTTAACGTATTTTGAACCATATTGGAAACTTGTTGTGGTATCTTTTGTAAAGAACCATTTTGCATTCCTTTACCTATTCCATAAATCGCTGCACCAGCTGCACCTATCGTTAGTAGAGAAGTCATCATACTCCGGTTATTCATGGAATCACCCTTTGTCAATTTTAGCTTCCTTAAATGGAAGCAAACTTAGTTTGATAAAATTAGCTAAGATATATACATCTCTTTGTTTACCAATTCCGTACATCATTTGGTGTCATACTCATCATATATAAGTCGGGTAACCTGAGTGGATTCCCCTTTTTCGATTTCTTTGTCAGTTGCATTTTTACCATAAGAATCTTCAGGGTCTATTCCTGGTGCCTGTGCAGATTCAGTAATTTGTAATTTATGCATTCTTTCCTCTTTCTCCATCCTATTTCACTCCTAATGTAATAAATAATTTTGCTCCATTAGAGCAGTCGCAATCTGTTCTTCAGTAATTACATTATCATTAAATTCAATTTTTATTTCACCGTCTTCTGTGTCGATTAAGACTCTTTCCATTCCGTCATATTCATTTAAAAAATGTTCAATGTGTTGAATAACTTGGCCAGTTGTAGCCTCTTTTACAAAAAAAGTTATTTCAGCCATCTGTATTCTCCCTTTAATGAGTTATCCTTATTATTATTATTCCGATTTCTTATAAAAAATGTTTAAAAAGAAGTACTTGTATTAAATGGAAACAAAATGGTTCTATACTTCCCTAAAAAAAGTTCTTGACTTTTTGTATCATAATTTGTATTATGAAATAAAATAATAGAATCTTTAAATCAGTCCTGTGAGGCTGGTAAGGTTGAACGTGACAATTCATTTTATGTAAGCAAAGTAATATATTATTATTTTGTTATCTCTTCATGTGCACCTTGCCAAAATTCAGGCAAGGTTTTTTGTTTTTGGAATATAATAGACAAAAAGGATTCTATACAGGGAGAGATAGAATATGTCACAACGAGAAATCCAAGTGGATGAACGGTTGCCATTTTTTCAAAGTTTACCGTTAAGTTTTCAACATTTGTTTGCAATGTTTGGTTCCACTGTGTTAGTTCCAATTTTGTTTGGTGTTGATCCTGCTACGATTCTTTTAATGAACGGTTTTGGAACGATTTTATATATTTTTATAACAAAAGGAAAAATACCGGCTTTTCTAGGTTCTAGTTTCGCCTTTATCTCACCAGTAACAGCAGTATTAACAGATGGTGGAGGATATGGTGCAGCATTAGGTGGATTCTTCGTTGTTGGTCTAGTCTTAACACTTGTGGGATTATTAGTTAAAGTGGTTGGGACAAAGTGGATTGATTTTATTTTTCCTCCAGCAGCTATGGGAGCAATCGTAGCGGTTATCGGTTTAGAACTTGTTCCAACTGCAGCGGATATGGCAGGATTATTAAGAGGACCAGACGTTCCAATCGATACAACTGCTATAACAGTATCTTTACTAACCTTAGCTTCTACCATTATTTATTGGGTTACAATGAGGGGATTCTTAAAAATCATACCTATTTTACTTGGAATTGTAACAGGTTATGTTATTGCAGCTATTTATGGAATAGTAGATTTTTCTGCTGTTAGCGAAGCAAGATGGATTCAAATGCCAACCTATTATGGGATTGAATTTAACTGGTCTGATATTATCATTATTTTACCTGCAGCATTAGTGTTAATCCCAGAACATATTGGTCACCTTGTTGTAACAGGAGATATTGTAAAAAAAGATTTAGTGAAAGATCCCGGATTGGATCGTTCCTTATTAGGTAATGGAATTTCAACGATGATATCAAGTTTCCTTGGTTCCACGCCAAATACAACGTATGGTGAGAATATTGGAGTTCTAGCTATTTCCCGTGTGTATTCTACTTGGATTATTGGAGGAGCTGCATTAATAGCAATTGTATTATCATTCTGTGGAAAACTTGCTGCGTTAATACAGTCTATTCCTACTCCAGTTATGGGTGGTATCTCGTTACTTCTATTCGGAATTATTGCTGTTAGTGGTCTCCGCATGTTAGTTGAACAAAATGTAGACTACAATAATTCACAAAACTTAATTTTGACTTGTGTAGTGTTGGGTATTGGAATTAGCGGGGCATCTTTATCACTCGGTGCTGTATCGTTATCTGGTATGGGCTTAGCAACAGTTGTTGCCATTTTATTAAGTTTGTTCTTTAGACTATTGGATTTTCTTAAATTATCAAATGAATAAAATATACATTCCTCAAAACTCTACAGCTACCTGTAGGGTTTTTCTTATATCTAAAAATAGACGGGAATCTAAATAGTTCCGTTATATTTAACTCATACCAGTGTGAACTTATAACCATATAATATTATGGGAGAATCATTTCTGTGAAAAAGGGAGGGAATAAAATGTTTCCTAATAGGCCAATGCGTTCAATGGGGCCAGGTAACAGAAGACCATCAAGGCCAATGCGTGATCCATTTTTATTTGGTGGGCCACCTAGACAAAGAAGAGAATATAAACAGCAATCAAACCTTAAAAATGTAATGTCTATGTTTCAAACAGAAGATGGAAATATAGATTTAGAAAAAATTATGGGAACTGCCGACCAAATTAATGGTATTTATAAACAAGTCAGTCCAATGATTTCAAAATTTATTAAAAAGTAAATAATAAAAATGAATCCGTAACCTTAATAAATTCACGAGCAATCGCTTAAGTCGTCGGCGATTGCTTGGCTTTCAAATATTCGAGATAAGTTTTTGTATGGAAAGAATAAATTACTCAAATCTAGAGGAAAACTATTATGGAAGTAACTTTATGGAAAGGAAAAGGAAATGATGTATGTTAAAGACACCAAACGAAGAAAATGGGCAATGTTGCAAAAATGGGAGAATCTATTATTTGTCCATTGGTCGGTTTCAGCAGAATTACTAAAGAAACACCTACCTCCAGGATTAGAATTAGACCTTTGGGAAGATAGTGCATGGATAAGTATAGTTACATTTAAAGTTAATAAAACTCGTATACGTTATTTGCCTAGAATTCCTTACATACCATCTATGTTACAAGTAAATGTTCGTACGTATGTTACAAAAAACGGAGAGAAAGGAGTCTATTTTTTTACAGTAGATACAAATAAGCTTTCAGCAGCTACTGGTGCTAGGTTGTTTACGTTACCGTACTTTAAGGCATCTATGAAAATGACAAAACGATTCGGATTTTTTACGATGATTAGCTCAAGAAATAAATCGAATGCAAAATGGAAAGTACGCTATAAAAGCCAAGGAAATCCTTCCTATCCCGATCCATCAAGTATTGATCATTGGTTATTGGAGAGGTATGTAGCTTGGAGTTATAAATATGGAAAACTGTATAGAGGAGATATTAAACATAGTTGTTGGAAAGTACAACAAGCAAAGATGGAAATAAAAGAAAATTCCTTACTAGCATTTTTATCAAAGCAGTTGAAAAAGAAACAACCAATTATTCACTTTGCAGAATCAAAGGTGGCAGTGAATTGGATTCCGAAAAAAGAAGAATAAGTAAGGTGAGACTTTTTAACGGAAAAGTCTCACCTTACTTATTGTACTATCTACTTTCGTGTTTTATCTTATTGTGTATAGGTGTTCACTTCAAATAAATCGATTAAATCTACTTCTGAGTTATTTTCTTGGAACCAGTTAAGGGCAAATTCATTTTGGAAAAGAACTAGATAGTTCTCATTTCGATCCCTTACAAGCATTCTTCTTTCATCAAAAAGAGATTCATTAATCGGCTGTTCTGGATTTAACCAGCGTGGAATTCTTTCCCCAATAGGATCGAACATCACTTCTACATTGTATTCATTTTCCATTCGATATTTAAAAACATCATATTGCAAATCACCAACAGCTCCTAAAATATAAGATTCTGTCCGTTTATCTCTAAATAGTTGGATGGCACCCTCTTGCACGAGCTGTTCAATTGCTTTCTTGAATTGTTTTGATTTCATGACGTTTTTTGCGGTTACTTTTCTAAACAATTCAGGTGGAAATTGTGGGAGTTCATTATATTCAAAGGTATCTTTCCCTTCTATTAATGTATCCCCGATTTGATAAGCATTAGGGTCATATATCCCAATAATATCTCCCGCATATGCTTCGTCAACTGTTTCTCGAGAGGAAGCAACAATTTGTTGAGATTGGGATAATTTTAATGTTTTCCCTGTTCTAGCAAGATTTACACTCATTCCTCGTTCAAATTTACCAGAGCATACTCGGAGGAATGCAATACGATCTCGGTGAGCTGGATTCATATTAGCCTGTATTTTGAAAATAAAGCCTGAAAAGTCAGGGTTATCTGGTTGGATAACGCCTTCTGTTGTCTTTCTAGGTTTTGGTGTAGGAGCCATATTTATAAATGTATCAAAGAAAATTTCTACACCAAAAGGGGCTAATGCACTACCGAAAAATACTGGTGTTAGTTCTCCTTTTAATACGGCATCCATGGAAAAAGTGTTCCCCGCTTCTTCAAGTAAATCGACCTCTTCCTTTGCTGCTTCAAATGTAGCATTATCAGTCAATTCTTTATGTTCATCCAATTCATCAAAAGAGATCATGGATTCTTCTTCATTACCATTATATTTTACAAATTGTTTCCCATAGCGATCGAAAATTCCAAGAAAACCTTTCCCCATGCCAGCTGGCCAGTTCATAGGATACGTTTCGATTTCTAATACCTCTTCAATTTCCTCTAGTAATTCGAAGGTTTCTTTTCCTTCACGGTCTAATTTATTAATAAAAGTAAAAATTGGAATCCCACGCATTTTACATACTTTGAATAACTTAAGGGTTTGTGCTTCAATCCCTTTCGTTGAGTCGATAATCATAACAACACTATCCACAGCTGTTAATGTTCGATACGTATCTTCGCTAAAATCCTCATGCCCTGGAGTATCGAGAATATTAACTTGAAGATCATTGTATTGGAAGTTCATAACACTGGATGTGACAGAGATGCCACGTTGTTTTTCAATTTCCATCCAATCAGATGTAGCAAATTTTCCTGATTTTTTTCCTTTAACTGTACCAGCAGTACGGATTAAGTTTCCAACCTGTAGTAAACGTTCGGTTAGAGTTGTTTTCCCCGCATCCGGATGGGAGATAATAGCAAAAGTCTTTCTTTTATTTACTTCGTTTTTAATCATATAAAAATCCCTTTCATTTTAAGTTTATTGATAGGTTTGCGGGATTTAAATCACATGTAAGAAACGCTCCTTCTATCATAGAATGATTACCTTTATTAATATACTATATCAGAATACATATTGTAACGTATGAATGCACTTGGAATATTAATGGTAGAAGCTGGGAAAGTTTTGACAATTATTAAATTCTTATGTTCAGACAAATGATTTCTTGTTATAATGATTATTTGTAAAGTCTATGTAAATTATTAGGTTTTGAGGAGGGACTGGCAAGCATGAAAATAGAGGTTAATGGAAACACTCTAAAACTGATGATAGGGGATATTACGAAACAATCAACAGAAGCTATTGTAAACGCCGCTAATGGTACGTTAATGGGAGGCGGTGGAGTTGATGGTGCTATTCATCAGGCTGCTGGTAGCGAATTGGTAGAAGAATGTAGAAAGATTCGAGAAGAAGATTTGGACGGAAATTACCTTCGTACAGGAAAAGCTGTATTAACACAAGGATATAACCTCCCAGCAAAATTTGTTATCCATACAGTAGGACCTGTATGGGATGGGAATAACCAAGTAGCTAGCGAACGATTGGAAGAATCTTACGTAAATACGCTTAACCTAGCAAAGGAAAATGGAATTACTAGTATTGCTTTTCCATCTATATCGACTGGGGTATACCGTTATCCTGTACAATTAGCTTCAGTAGTAGCCTTACATACAATTGTAGAGTTCCTTCAAAGTAATAGATTTGGTGAAGTAACAATGACGCTATTCTCTGAACAAGAGTATCAAGTTTACGAGGAAGCGTTAAAAAATGTATTAAAAAAATTTGAATATGCGGTATAAAAATCCCTTCAATGGAGGGATTTTTTTTACTTTTTAATCAAAATTCCCGCTCTTTCTAAATCTATGCAGACACTTTCTAGTTTTTTTATTGAATCTGCTTCAATAGTATGAAGATGAACCCCGTCTGTTAAATTAGATAAATAGGAAGCTTTCGTATTTTTAATTTTCTGTAGAAATTGGTTGGCCTCAAAACGATTACTAATTCGTAGAGAGGCTGTTAAATCACCGTAGACAGGATGCTCAATAATGACATCCTTTAAAGTGACCCCATGATCAACGATAAGGAAGAGCTCTTCAGGAGTTTGTTCGGGAGAGTGCCTACATACAATAACCATTTTCTCTTTATTTTCGGATTCTTTTTCATTTAAATAGATGTAACCTTGGCTTGTTGCAACGATAGGTTCCCCTTTAGCTTTTAATAAAGAAACATCTTGTACGATAACTTGTCTACTGACATTTGCCTGCCTAGCAAATTCTGTCCCCGTAATAGGTTTATTTGCCCCTTTTAAAGAGTGAATGATAAGTTCTTGCCTTTCTGACGATGATAATTTCTTTGAGCCTTTCATCACTACTTCCTCCTTTAAAATTGCTTTGTACACCCGTATACTTCATTGACGATTTCCGTAAGTATATCTATTAATCCCGCATTAACTGGCTGAAGGTCCCGCTTCAAGAATTCCAAAGATAACAGGAATTGTAAGTGGGGACCAACAGCCAGTAAAAGCCCGATTCGTTTAACTAACAATCAGTGGCGGATGAAAAGACCCCCCACTGATTGAAGTTTCACTTTATTTTCTCAATATATGAAAAAAATATTGTAAATCCTATGTAAGTATATTAAACTAAATGTAAATATAGGTGTCAAGACAGGTGTTAATTCTAAGTGATTAATTTCACTTGTTAACCAACAAAAAAGTCAATTTAGTATAGAAAGTGGTCTATGATAATGAATAGATGATGAAATAGTATAGACTTCAATGTGAATTTATTAACAACAGAGAATGATGTTTCTTGCATTTTCTGCACACAAATTTTAATGAAGGAGTTAGAAATAATGAATCAACTAAAATTAAGAACATCACTTCAATCCTTTTTACTGGAAGATATTGGGGATATGGATATTACAAGTCAATCCATTTTTCCAGTAGAGGAAAATGGGAGAGGTGTATTTATTGCAAAAGAAAATGGGGTTTTATCAGGTATAGAAATTATTAAAGAAGCTTATCATCTTCTTGATTCAAAGATTGAGGTAAATCTTTATTTTTCAGACGGTGAACGGGTAGAAAAAGGTCAAAAGATTGCGGAAGTTTATGGTTCCATTGCTCATTTACTCACAGGCGAGCGTGTTATTTTAAATTTAATCCAAAGAATGAGTGGTATTGCCACTATGACAAATACATGCATACGTACTTTAAACGATCCATCGATTCAAATTTGTGATACGAGAAAGACCGTTCCCGGTTTACGTATGTTTGATAAATATGCTGTCATTTGTGGTGGTGGAAAAAACCATCGTCAAGGGTTGTATGATGGGGTAATGATTAAAGATAATCATATCTCTTATTGTGGTTCGATCACAAAAGCAGTAGAAGCAGTTAGAGAAAAAATAGGACATATGGTGAAAATTGAAGTAGAAACAGAATCGAAAGAGGAGATACTGGAAGCGGTAGAAGCGGGTGTAGATGTAATCATGTTTGATAACCGCTCCCCAGAAGAAGTAAAGGAATTTTCAAAGTTAGTGCCTCATCATATTGTTACTGAAGCATCTGGTGGTATTAGTTTGGAAAATTTAGCCAGCTATAGTGGTTGTGGAGTAGACTATATTTCACTAGGATATGTAACGCACTCTGTCAAAGCACTAGACATTAGTTTACAGGTCAAAGAGGGGAATAAGAAGGATGCCTAGAAAGGTCGGGAAAATGTTAACCATATTTCTCGTCTCTTTCATCATTTTATCAGCATGTGGAACTAATCAAGATAAGTCTGCAAAGGAATTAAATACAAGTGAAGACTATTTTCATATGACAATGATGGGTGGAAGAACTGGTGGAGCATGGTCTATATTTTCCGAAGGGGTAGCAGAAGCAGTGAGAAGGGAAAATGAAAGTACAATCGTCACAGTAGAACCTGGTGGTATAGTAGAAAATCCAGTGTACGTTGGAACAAATAAAGTACCTTATGGCTTGTCCTATGCGATGACAGCCTACGCTGCGTATCGTGGAAATGCCCCTTATAATCAAGCTTATGGTGATCTTCGGGCGATTAGTGTGATTGTGCCGGCAAACTATTATCAATTTATCGTTAGAGCAGAAGTAGAATATGAATCCTTAGATGAAATGATTGAAAAACAATTCCCAATTCGTTTAGCAGTAGACCAAGTGGGTTCTGCTGGTGAAATCATTACAAGAACCATTTTACAAGAATACGGTGTAACGTATGATGATATTTTTTCTTGGGGTGGTTCAGTAGACCACCTTAGTGACTCGAAAACATTTGAGCTAATGGCCGATAAACGTATGGATGCTACTGGTGATGCGGTTTCCGTACCTTCTAGCAGTATCATTGAAGCATCTGCAACGAATGAATTAAAACTAATCAGTATCAATCCAACGGTAATTAAAAGTGTATCAGAAAAATTGGGCATGGAAACTGGGATCATAAAAGCCGGTAGTTATGAATTTCTAGATAACGATATTGAAACATTAAACACTCCAGCAATATTAATGGTTAACAAAAATGTACCAGAAGATGAAGTTTATAAGATTACGGAAGCAATATATGAACATCTAGATTATTTAAGTACGGTACACAAGGAATTCAAAAAGTTAACACCAGATAAAATGTCAAATGTTGGAAGTGTCCCTTTACATCCTGGTGCGGAGAAATTCTTTAACGAGAAAGGATTAATGAATTAATCGCTACATTTTTGGGAAAGCACAAAATCTTTCCAGCCAGTAATTGCAACTAAAGTCTTTGAACGAATGTTAAGTTTTCTAAAAGGGAGTTACAGGATCATGTACATAAAAAAGTTAATAACGGATTGGTTGCAGATAGGATATAGACGCTCTCTATTTGGTGTTCATTTACTTATCGTTGCAATTATCGGTTTTTCCTTATCTGTTTTCCAAATTTGGTCCATGATGTGGGGGAAATTAGATCCAATTAACCAAATGGCCATTCATTTGGTATTTATATTAGGTTTAACCTTTTTAGTTTATGGTTATTCAAAAGGAACAAAATCATTAACTAATCATGTACCTAAATGGATCGATTATCTTTTTGTGTTACTCGCATTCGGTGCAGGAATCTATTTTACAGTTCATGCCGAACGGATAGCAAGTAGAATTCCAATAATGGAACCATTGACTGCTTTAGACATCTTTTTTGGCCTTATTTTAGTTATCTTAACGATAGAGGCTACACGAAGAACAATTGGAATTCCAATTGTTCTTATCATATTTTTGTTTTTTGCGTATGCCTTATTGGGTCATTATTTGCCAGGGGTTCTCTGGCATCGACAGTTTACAGTAATTGAATTTTTAGATGAACTGGCTTTCAGTTTTAATGGGCTATGGGGCTCTCCTATTTCTGTTGCAGCATCCGTTGTATTTATGTATATGTTATTCGGAGCATTTTTAAATAAAGCTGGTGCAGGAGAATTCTTCTTTAAGTTATCGATTGCTTTGGCCGGAAGAACAAAAGGAGGAGCTGCAAAAGTTGCAATTTTGGCAAGTGCATTTTTTGGTTCTATTTCTGGAAGTCCTACTGCTAATGTTGTGACAACTGGGACATTTACGATACCTGTTAGTAAAAAGGCGGGATACAAGCCAACCTTTGCTGCAGCTGTCGAGGCAGCAGCATCAACAGGTGGTAGTATTATGCCGCCAATAATGGGGTCGTCCGCCTTTTTAATGGCTGCAGTTACTCAAGTGTCATATGGTACGATTGTTATTGCTGCGCTGATTCCAGCTGTGCTTTATTACGCTTCTTTATTTATGATGGTTCACTTCGAGGCATTGCGGCTAGATTTACCACGTACAGAAGGTGAAAATATCCCAAAAATATCCACCTGCTTAAAAGAGGGATGGTATTATTTTATTCCATTATTCATCTTAATTTTTCTTTTAATTCAGGGTTATAGTGCTTCACGTGCAGGTTTCTTTGGAATTGTCGGTATTGTTATTGTGAGTTGGTTCCGAAAAGAAACAAGAATGGGGTTGCAATCTATTTTTGAGTCCATGATAGATGGGGCGAAATCTTCCATTCCGGTAACGACGGCGTGTGGTGCTGCAGGACTAATTATTGCAGGAATTATGTCTACAGGACTAGGTGGGAAACTAACTAGTATTGTTCTTAGTTTAACGGAAGGAATGCTTATCCCGACTCTTTTTCTAGTCATGTTTATTTGTATAATTCTTGGAATGGGAATGCCGGTTGCTGCAGCTTACATTTTAACAGCTATGTTAGCAGCACCTGCATTAATGGAATTAGGAGTATCCACCATGTCTGCACACTTATTCATTGTGTACTTTTCTATTTTTTCTGCAATTACTCCTCCAGTCGCGGTTGCTGCGTTTGCTGCTGCAGGGATTGCCGATGCTAATCCAAATCGAGTTGGATTTCAAGCTGTACGTTTAGCATTAGTAGGATTCATTGTTCCTTATATGTTTGTTTTAGAACCAGCATTATTAATGGAAGGGCAAACAATAGAAGTAATTCTAGCCGTTGTAACGGCAATTATTGGCGTAGTTATCTTTTCTGCAGGGGTAATTGGTTGGATGATAACAAAGACAAATGTTTTAGAACGCTTTGTTTTAATACTTGGTGGGGTTATGACGATGTATCCAGGTCTATTATCAGATGCAATTGGGATAGCAGCTATCATTCTAGTTTTCATTATGCAACAAAAAAGAAGACTAGAATATTCTAAATTGGAAAAGGATAGGAACACTCATAAGAAACAATCGATTCATATAGGAAATTAATAGGGATTGGACACGCACTAATAGTAGAAAATTCGGGAGGTGCTAGCACTTCCCGAATTAGATTGTTTTTAATAGTAATTTTTTCAGTAATGGAGCAAATTGCTCTGGTAATTCAGAAACACTTGGAACCATAAGTCTTTCTTTTCCATAAATATTTTTCATCGTTAAGTCTTCCGCTTCATCAATTTCCCTATCAGCTAAAAACATTCCAATTACTTCGATACCTTGTTTTCGTGCTTCTGAAACTGCTAAATGGGTATCTACTATTCCATTTTGGTCATAACCAGATGCAGCAGGTTCCCCGTCAGAAAAAACGAGCAGAAACTTATTTTTTTCTTGTCTAGCGATTAAATCTTTCGTTATTACACGAATACTGAATCCATCTCGATTATCTTCTTCTGGTTCAAGCTGCATAATTTTTGCTCCATTATTTTGGTAGAAAGAATCTTGATAGGTATGAATCATATGGAAATAATTCGGTTGATAATTTTCCGTCACTTCCATCGCATCTTCCCAAAAACCGATAATAGAATGCGGAATGTTAAATTGCTTTAATACTTCATGAAATAGAACGATCCCTCGTTTTGTTTCTTCCATTTTCCCCTGCATCGATGCCGAACAGTCAACTAGCAAAGTGAAAACAGCATCAAATTCTTTTGATTCCAAATCTTTTTTATAAAAGACCCGTGGATGATCATCCAGTATCATTGGAAGTAATTTTTTGGACAGCCGGCCGTAGACTAAATCTTTTCTTGGAGCATTCTTTTTATGTTCGATTGTTTTCTTAATCGTATTCGCAAGTTTTCTCCTTAGAGGTTCAATATCTTTCACATATTCTTTATACGTAGCCACCTCTTCGTTGGTCGGATTGGAAGCTTCTTTTACAATTTTAACAGCGTCTTTATTTTCTTCTCCAAATTCGTACTCGCCACTTTTACCTTGTGTGGATTCTTGTTTATCTAATGATTCAATGTCGGAGTAGTCTTTATTTTTCGATTGACCAGAAGATCCTTGGATCGTCCCCATGGCTTGGTCTGCATCTTCCGTTTCTCGTGCACCACCGCCCATGATATTTGTTTTTGTTCCTACTTCTAGTTCAAATTGAAGAAATGTTTGTTTTCTGTCACTATTTTGATTTTCACGATGCCAACTAGAAAAACGTTCATCAATATATTCATTTTTGTCCTCATCCAGTTCTTCTTTGTCATCGTTTTTAAGTTCATCTGTGCGTGTCAATTCATCAAATAGATTATCTTTTTCCATTTCTTCCACATGACCTATTGGGAAAATAAAATACTCATAAATGGTATCTTTATAAATAGAATTTAATTGAAACACGATTTGCTCACAAATCCTAACGATATCATTAGTAGTTTTTGCTTCAAAGATAGAATAGAGGAGCGGTTTTATTCTTTCTAACTGGTCGAGTTGCGTCTCATTTGCCCTTGGGAAACTTGGGTCAGGACTGTCTGCCTGAATTAATAAATAGATAAGACAAAATAATTCGTCCAGTGCTAATCCGCGAGTTACATGGGAATTCAACTCATTTTCAAATTTATGTTTTAAGTATTTTCTCCGTACAGAAAACACCCTTTTCGTACCAGGACGTTCTTTTTTAATGATTTCTTCCAGTCTAATATCTTCAAGTAGCGCAAATAATTGCGAGGAAAACTTTGTTAAATCGGTTTCCTTTACAATTTCTAAATACTCCTTCATTGCTTTCATACTAGAATAACGGAAAGAACCAATTGTACGGAGAAATACGTCCGATTTAAAACCGGCTTCTTTATATTTTTCTTTTGCCGTATCCCACATACGACTGGCAGTTACTTTGTTGTCGATAATATCGATAAACGAACCGAAACTATATTCAAAGGCAGTCTTTTCATTTTCAGTTAAAACGGTTGTTAAATCTTGAAGTTGCATGAAAAGATCTGTATCCACATTACTATTATGAAAACGATACATGATAAATGCTCCTAACTAAAATAATGTTTCAGTTAAATTGTAGATGAATTCACGTTCTCTTTCTTCATCCAGTTTATCGATAATTGCTCGTTGAATCGCACGTTTAGGTGGTATCACAACACTTAAATCACAAGCATCTAAAAGTGCTCGGATGGAAGCAGCATCTTCTGATAATTTCCCTTGGTAAACGGCTTGAATAAAGTCGGCCGATAATTTAACAAATAAATCGATTGTTTTATCATCGTTTAGTTTGGTGTTCGTTTGAATTAATTGTTTTAATTGTTCTCCCTCAATATAAGGAACTTCAATTACGATAAAGCGGTTTTTTAATGCTTCATTCAATGGAACAGTTCCTATGTATCCTTCATTAATTGCGGCAATGACACCAAATCCATCTTTTGCCGTTACCATCTCGTTTGTAAATGGATTGGTAATGGTTCTCCGATAATCAAGAACACCATTTATCAAAGGTAATGTTTCTGGCTTTGCCATATTAATTTCATCTATATATAGAAATGTACCGTTTTTCATTGCATTTATAACTGGACCAGGGATGAATTCAATTACTTGTTTTTCCTCTTCATAGGATAAGGTTTTAAATCCTAATAGGCTTTCCGAATCCAAGTCTACAGAACAGTTTACACTGAACATCGGTTGGTTATATAGATTGGATAATGTTTCAGCAAATTTCGTCTTACCTGCACCTGTTGGTCCTTTTAGTAAAATGTTTTTCCCCATACTTAGAGCGGTAATCGCATCTACTAATAGATCCATATTTGGTGGTAAATATCCACCTTGGCGAATGAGTGTATTTAATGTATGATTTGTCTTTCTATTTTTTTCTAGAATCGTTTGAATCGATTCTGGTAACGAATAAGTTAAGTTCATGTTCATACTCCTTTCCCAAACATTGTAAGGTTTTTTTCAATACTTGTCACTTTCCCAACTGTATTTTTACTTCATTTAATATTTTGAAGTTTGTAGACACCTTTACATTTTCCCTAACTTTATTAAAATAGATAGATAGTGTAAAAAAAGGAGTTTTATAGATGGAACGATATCTTTCTATTGACGAAATACAACATAAATGTAGTCGTTTAAGTGATGTTTATGAAATAGACGAAGAAAAGTTTTATCAAATAGTGGAAAAATGGGCGGCTCAAGACGCTTCTATTGAAGATAAAATATTGAATAGTTTTATAGAATTATTGCAAATGGTAAGTCAAGAAATGAGTGATATGGAGCGTACGGTTCAATTGGAGGCAACTTGTCGAATGGGCTGTGCATTTTGTTGTTATTTTCCTATTATAATTAATGAAATGGAAGCAAAAATAATGAAAAAAGCTATCGAAAATTTTCCGATAGAAAGAAGAAATAGGATTAAAAACCATTTATCTAACTATTATGAACAATATGGAGAAAAATTAGAATCATTAACACGACTTGATTTTAATGAAGATAAAGATTTTAAATTAAAATACCGCAGAAGTCTTGTACCATGTCCGCTTCTTAATACAAAAACAAATCAATGTATGGCGTATGAAGTTCGTCCAATACCGTGCCGTACGTATGTAAATTATACAAATCCTGATGTTTGTAAAGAAAAATTAATGCCTAAAGAAACTGTGAGCTTTGAATTTTTATATGAACAATATATGGGTGCATTGAATGAATTTATGCAATTCCTTTATGAAGAAGAAGGAGATACAACTTTTATTCAATATCCAGATGATGTTTATCAAACAGATTATTTAGCTAGTTGGTTACGTTCGATGTGAATGAAAAATTAAATAATAATACCTTTACCTTTATAAATAAAATTTCTAAAAATACAAATGCTACATGTGTAGATTTTATTTTGGGGTGATAGTGAATGATTCGGATTATAAATAGTATTACATTGACATTGATTATTGTTGGTGCGATTAATTGGGGGGTAATTGCCTTTTTTCAATTAGATTTTGTTGCGGGGCTTTTTGGAGGGCAAGATGCGTTTTTGTCTAGGTTAGTATATGGGATTATTGGTTTAGGTGGTTTGTATTATTTAACAAAAACGCTTTATCCAATTGGCATCATTACGACGGTCGATACGATAGATGGAAATGTTGGAAATGTCAAATATAGTACAGAAGTTGCAGAGGAATATGAGGAAAATAGGAGAGCAACGGAAAAAGATGAGGAATAGCCTTTCAAATAAAAGGCTATTTTTAATACCTAAAACAAGAGTGCCGGGCCCGCTAAAAAAGTATATAATATATAGAATATGTATTTATGAATTTTGGGGGAGAAATGATGGATCGGATCAAGAGATATATGGTGCTTCATCAGAAAGATATTTTACGAGATATACAGTATCTTGTGGAGAGGGATTCTCCTTCCATGGATAAGGAACTAGTGGATGCCTGTGAACAACGTATACAAAAACTATTCTTAAGATACTTTGGTTATAAAGCTGAAGAAATTAAAGAAGAAAAGTATGGTAATCATTTGCGCTTTACAATAGGAAAGGGAAAAGAAACCATTCTTATATTATCCCATTTTGATACCGTTTGGGATAAAGGTGATCTGCCTTTTAAAATAGAAGGGAATAAGGTTTATGGCCCCGGCATTCTAGATATGAAGGGTGGACTTGTTCAAACAATTTGGGCTTTAAAGGCAATTAAAGATTTAAAAATAAAATTAACAAAAAAAGTAGTTTTTCTCTGTACTAGTGATGAAGAGATTGGCAGTCCTTCGTCAAGAAGAATTATTGAGAAAGAGGCTAAAAAAAGTAACTTTGCCCTTGTAACGGAACCACCTGTGTCGGGAACAGGCGCGTTAAAGACTGGACGAAAAGGTTCAGCTAGATATTTTGTAGAAATAAAAGGGAAATCTGCCCATGCTGGAAATCATCATGAATTAGGCGTTAATGCAATTGAAGAAGCGGCAAGACAGATATTATTTTTGCAATCCTTAACTAATTATTATAAAGGGACAACGCTTAATACTGGTTCCATTAAAGGTGGGGGGAAATTAAATGTTGTTCCTGACCAAGCTGTATTTGGAGTAAATGTACGAGCACGAACGTCAGAAGAACAAAAAAGGATTGATTATCTAATTAAAAATTTAAGACCAACAAAAAAGGGTATTGCCATTAAAGTTCGTGGTGGAATTAATCGGCCGCCAATGAATCGGAATAAAGGAACAAAAAGATTATTTAAGATAGCTAAAAAAGTAGCAACAGATCTTGACCTAGAATTGACAGAGGCTTATGTTGGGGGAGGTAGCGATGCTAATTTTACTGCCAATTTGGGTGTTCCAACTTTAGACGGTCTAGGTGTTATAGGTTATGGAATCCATGAAAAAAATGAACATATTCTAGCAAACGAAATCCCAGGCCGAACAGCTTTATTGTGTAAATTAATTATCGAATTATAAATGTAAAAAACAGTTTATCGCGAAAACTGTTTTTTTTTTGTGATAAGAATAATCTTTGATGTCTAGCATCCTCGCCTAGTAACTAGCAGTTTTTTGATGGGACGAGCTTTAGCGTAGTTCCAAACTTCGCACTGATACCCCTGTGGTGAAAGTCAATATCGGTTGTAGTGAAGGAAGGCCGACTAAGTGCGGGCTTTGCGGCCAACGTCGGCATACCCCTATGAAGAGGCGTGAAATATAACTGTAATAAAACTCTAACAATCATGACATTTTTAAATGGTATACTTTCACCATATTAATAATCTATTAAATGTAATATAAAAGGAAGCAGGGGAAAAAGTTGAAGAAAAAATTAACTGCAATCACCTTAGCTACTACAATGGTTCTAGGGAATTCTTTTTTTGGTATGGTAAGCCACGCTGAATCAGGAAAAGACTTACATAACATACAGGCAGAGCGAAGTGATATACAAGCAAATCTATCAGCAACAGAAGAAAAAATGAATGGTATCATTTCTGATATGGAATCATTAAATCAAGAAATTCAAAAAGTTGGTCAAGTCTTAACAGAGAAACAAGCTTTAGTTGATCAAACCACAGAAGATATTAATTATACAACAGAGGAAATAAATCAACTTCAAGAGGAAATACATGAATTAGAGAAAAGCATTGAGAAACGCTATAATATATTGAAAAATAGAGCTTCTTCCTATCAGTTATCGGGCGGATCTGTTAATTATTTAGAAGTTATATTTGGCTCAGAAAGTTTCGGAGATTTTATTAGCCGGGTATCAACAGTTAATAAAATAGTAGAATCAGATGCAGCTTTAATGGAACAATTAGATAGAGATATTCAAAAAGTGGAAGAAAATCAAAAACTTTCCATGGATAAGTTAAATGAATTAAATGTAATGAAAGCTGAACATGAAGAAGCACTGCTCGTTGTTCAAGAGCAAAAAGCGAAAAGTGAAAACAGTAAAAATGCTTTGGCGGAAAAACAAGGTCAATTACAAGGACTAGTAACGGAACTCAAAAGTAAGGATCGTAATCTTGCTTTTCTTGAAGAAGATGTAAAACAAAAAATAGTTGCTGCCGAAGAAAAGGCAAAAGAAGTTAGTAAACAACAAAATAAAAAGGTAGTAGTAACTAGTACCGATAGTAATTCAAGTAAATCTAGCACCTCCTCTAAGCCAGAAGTAGAAGAAAAGGCTACCGAAACTAGCGCCTCTTCTAAGCCAAAAACTGAACAAAAAAACACAGTAGAAAAAACGACTGAAAAAAAGGTTGAAAAAGAAAAGAAAACATTAACTGTTAATGCTACTGCATATACTTTAGAAAGTGCAGGTGGATCTGGAAAAACGTATACTGGAATTGATTTGAGAAAAAATCCAAATGCGAAAGTGATAGCTGTTGACCCTAAAGTGATTCCACTTGGATCTGTTGTCCATGTAGAAGGTTACGGTTATGCAATCGCAGGGGATATCGGAAGTGCTATAAAAGGAAATAAAATAGATGTCTATGTTCCAACACATCAGGCGGCTGTTAATTGGGGTTTCCGAACAGTTAAAATTACAATTCAATAAGATGGAAAAGAAAGTATCTGTAATAAAGGTGCTTTCTTTTTTTGATTGTAAAGCATTATAAATAAGTACAATTAAAATTCTTCCTAGATAGTAAGTGAGTGTTTCTAACCATTCAAAAAGGTTGTATTTCTATAAAGGATTACATATAATCTAAATTAGATTGAATGGTCATAATTTTTCGAATATAGGAGGCTGATTATGAAAAACGCAAAACTTAATTGGGTACGATTGCCAATTCCTAGTTTAGAAAATTGTCGAGAATTAGGTGGATATAGTACGAATGATGGACAACAAACGAAATGGCATTCATTTTTAAGGTCAAGTGATATGAGTAAATTGAATAAAGAAGATATTAATTTTTTAAAAGCTTATGGTGTAAAAACAATTGTTGACCTAAGAAGAGACGAAGAATTAGAGTTAGAACCGAATCCATTGTCTGATATGGCTGAATTTGATTATTATAATTTACCATTTATTACACAGAGTATATATGATATAACCAAATATAACGATGCGGACTCGATCTATACAATGGGAGACTTTTACATAGAACTGTTGAAACAGAAAACAGCAGTAAAAGAAATCTTTCAAACCATTTCTGGGGCAAAGGATGGATGTATTCTTTTCCATTGTCGTGTAGGTAAGGATCGTACTGGAGTTCTAGCCATGCTGTTATTAGGGTTAGCTGGGGTGGAAAAAAAGGATATTGTTGCCAATTATGAGGTGTCTTATTCTAAATTAGAATCCCTGCACGATTTAGAAGATAATACCTCTTTCCATTTTATATACTCTCATCGTGAATATATCTTACAAGCATATGATCACATTATCCATAACTATGGAACATTCGAGAATTATTTACATTCTGCAGGTATATCTAAAAAGGATATCCAAAAGATTCGAGAAAGGTTAATACAATTTAATTAATAGGGGCAGTTCCAGTGCGGTAATATAAAAAACTACTATTCGAATAGCGAATAGTAGTTTTTTAAGTAAAAATGTTTTATCATATTTATTTCGGGGTAATATAACATGTATCGACATTTATTGCCCTTTTCCAGAGGAACCCATTTAGTTAGTAATTAATTTAGAAAGGATATTGAGGTGAATGTTTTGATTGATTGGATAGAAGGAATAAATTGGACAAAGTTAGTTTTAGATATTGGGATAGTTGCCCTTAAATTAATTGCAATAATAATTATTTATTACATAGTGAAATCTATAGGGAAACGTACTATCCAAAAAGTATTTGAAAGATCAACTAAAAAATTAACATCTGGAAGAGCTCATACGTTGCAAGCTTTATGTATTAATGTATTTACATATTTCTTGTTATTTATTGTCATTGGTATTATTTTTGAACTTTTTGGATTAGACATTAAAGCTTTATTAGCCGGAGCAGGTATTATCGGTCTTGCTATTGGATTTGGAGCTCAAGGTTTAGTAAGTGACGTTGTAACTGGTTTTTTTATTTTATTAGAAAAACAGTTTGACGTGGATGATTATGTAACAGTTGCTGGGATAGATGGGGTTGTGGAAGAAATTGGATTAAGAACTACTAAATTAAGAGGGTCAGATGGAACCGTACATTATATCCCAAACCGGAATATAGGAACTGTAAGTAACTATTCTCGTGGAAACATGCGTGCACTAGTTGATATAAGTATTTCCCATAATGAAGATATCGATAAAGCAATCCAGGTATTGCAAGATGTCTGTGATCGAATTCAAGATGAGGATGATAATATTGTGGAAGGTCCTAACGTAATTGGGGTACAGTCATTAGAAACATCTAGTGTTGTTCTACGAGTGATAGGTAAAACAAAAACAGATGCACAGTTTGGTGTAGAAAGGAAATTAAGAAAAATGATGAAAGAAGCACTAGAACAAAACGGTATGACTATTTCCTAACCTTACCAATCGTTGGTTATAAAATAATTTATTACTTTCATTTACGCCTTAGGTAATTCATCCTAAGGTTTTTTTTCGGATTAATTCCAATAAATCGTTCAAACTAATTTTAAAGGGAGGTAGGGAGGTTTTGAAAAGAATAAAGGTAAATAATTTAAAATGAATAGGAAGGAGTATGCATATGTCAGAGGAAAATAAGAATAAAAATAAAGATAAGGGAAGACAACGAAACGTTATCAAGTATAATACAGAACCTAATCGTGAAAACGAAGACGTAGAGTTTTCAGAAGAAAGCGAGTTTCTTAACTTAAACGGTAAGAAGAATAAAAGAAAACGTAAATAGAACTTGTTTAGAAGCATAAAGAATTTATCCTTCTTTATGCTTCTATTTATGATTATATTACAATTAACTTTGGATTTATCGGTATTTTTTAGCATTGTATTTCTGGAGCGATTATTCGCTCCAATCATGTTTGGATTTTACTAGGTTAAAATACTTTATGTTAAAAATCAAAAGCATTCATTTGGTTATACTAAATGCAAGATGATAAGTATGCATTTCTACTTAAAAGGATGATTTATCGTGAACATAAGAATGGAATTAATCTATAAAACATCTAAAGGTGTAGAAACCAGATTTTTTTCAGATGAAATGAAAATGGAAAAAGCAATTCTTATTGCCGAAGATATGGATAAGACGGGTCGGTTAAAAAAAGTTTCTTTTATCGATGTACAGAATCGAACTTGGTCATTGAAAGAACTAAAAAAGTTTGTGGAGGGTCTTCAAACCGAACCACATCATATATCGGTTTATTTTGATGGTGGATTTGATCAAAATACAAAGAAATCGGGGTTAGGCTGTGTTATTTATTATGAGCAAAATGGTAAACAATTCCGAATAAGAAAGAATGCCTTTGTTGAGGACATAGAAACGAATAATGAGGCGGAGTATGCTGCTTTATATTTTGGACTTCAAGAATTGGAAGACCTAGGTGTACATCATTTGCCAGTTAGGTTTATAGGAGATTCTCAAGTAGTTATTAATCAATTGAGTGGAGATTGGCCTTGTTATGAGGAAGCATTATCTAAATGGGCAGATAGAGTCGAGGACAAGATGAAGCAAATGGGAATACACCCTGGATATGAAGCCATATCGAGGAAAAAAAATCGTGAAGCAGATCACCTAGCATCCCAAGCGTTAGAAGGGGTAGAGATTTCTAGTAATATTCAATTATAACTGACTGAAAAGGACAGTTGAATTTTACTGCATCTTCTTACTTTCTGCTAAATAAATTTTACGACAAATTAACACAAAAGTTGTATAAATTAACAGATTGTATTACCATTTATAGTGGAAAAAATTATTATTTATTAGACTTAATTTATACATGAGAAAAGGAGAATATCATGAAGATAGGTATTGATAAAATAGGATTTTATACTCCTCATTTGTTCGTGGATATGAATAAATTAGCAGTGGCAAGAGATGTGGAACCAGAGAAGTTCACCATTGGAATTGGACAAGATAAAATGGCAATTCCCCCAATCACACAGGACTCTGTAACATTAGCGGCTAATGCTGCTTTAGAAATAATTGATGAAGCGGATAAAGAAGCAATTGATTTTGTTATTTTTGGTACGGAAACAGGTATCGATCATTCCAAATCTGGCGCTGTTTATATTCACCATTTGCTAGGGTTAAAACCGAATGCACGTTGTGTGGAGGTTAAACATGCTTGTTATGGAGCAACTGCAGGAATTCAAATGGCAAAAGGACATGTTGCATTAAATCCTGAAAGTAAAGTATTAGTTATTGGTTCCGATATTGCAAGATATGGCTTAAATACTGGTGGAGAATCTACTCAAGGTGCAGGAGCAGTAGCCCTATTAATTAGTGCGAATCCAAGAATTATGACATTAGAAAATAAAAGTGCTTCTTTAACTGCTGATATTATGGACTTTTGGCGTCCGCTATATTCAGATAAAGCACTTGTTGATGGAAAGTTTTCAAATGAACAGTATATTTCATTTTTCCAAAAAGTGTGGGATAAATATAAGGATGAAAATGGAATGGATTTGGAAGACTTCGAAGCAATTTGTTACCATTTACCATATACAAAAATGGGCCTTAAGGCGATGAGAACTGTATTGAATGATGCATCTGAAGAAGTTCAAGAACGATTAAAAGAACATTATAGAATTAGTACATTATATAATCGAAATGTAGGTAATATTTATACTGGATCTTTGTATTTAAGCTTACTTTCATTACTTGAACTTAATGATGATATCAAGGCTGGTTCAAGAATCGGTATGTTTAGCTATGGTTCTGGAGCGGTTGGAGAATTCTTCTCGGGGATATTAGAGGAAGATTATAAAGAATATCTACTAATAAAAGAACATAAAGATTTATTTGAATCCCGTAAGGAAGTATCTGTAGAAGAATACGAAAAAATCTTTGAAAAAACGTTACCAACTGATGGAAGTAATATGGAATTAGATATTCACGAAGATCCAGCTCATATTTGCTTATCCGGTTTAATTGATGACATGCGTAAATATGTAAATAAATTAAGATAAACATGAAAAAACTCTGTTATTATAATAAGAACAGAGTTTTTTTGTTTTAGTTTACTTTAGGAGGTACTATTTATGTTTATTCATAATAAAGAAGTAAAAGGTGCAATAGATAATGAAACTCGTTGTAAGCATTATCATGGATATAATGACCGTATAGCAGTTAAATTTTATTGTTGTAATGAATATTTTTCTTGCATTACTTGTCATCATGAACATGGTTGTGGAAAACAAAAAGTATGGCCACACCAAAAATTTGATGAAAAGGCAGTGTTATGTGGTTCGTGTGGTACGGAATTAACGATAAAAGAGTATTTAGGAAGTAAGTCAACTTGTCCAGTATGTACGAAAACTTTTAATCCGGGATGTTCGAATCATTATCGTTATTATTTTGCCTTGTAAAGATATAATTGTAATTTTTACATATAAGTTAGAAAGGGGAAGAGAGATGGGTGAGAATGTAAAGTTTCTATTTATTCATGGTGCTGGTGGAACAAAAAATAAATGGAGGAAAATATCAGAAGACATTCGTAATGAATCTATTATAATAGATTTGCCCAATCGTTTAGAATTGTCACAAGATTATTCTACCATTGAAGATTTCGCTATGATACTAGATTCCGAACTGAACAATGATGTTATTGTCGTTGGTCATTCCATGGGAGGCTTAATTGGACTAGAATTGGCAATTAGGAGCGAACTTGTAAAGGGAATCGTTCTAGTGAATAGTCATTTTCAATTGCCAGTAGATGCGAATGTATTGCAGAAGCTTAAGGATGGAAATTTTCCAATAGGATTATTTCATGCATCCTATAGTAGAGATGTGGACAAGCAGCTGCTTGAGGAAGAGATGAGAGATAGGAAAAAGGTTTTAATTGAAACAACCTATTTTGACTTTGTTGCATGTAACCAATATTCTAGAGGCGAAGAAATAATTAGCAATTTAGACATTCCAGTATTAGCAATTCTTGGTGACCAAGATCGTTTACTTCCTAGGAACACAGTTGAAGAGTTAAAGGATAGGAACCCTAACATCCAAATTAACGTATTGAAGAATGCTGGACATCATGTCATGTTGGAAACTCCTAATGCTTTTATGGAATCTTTAAAGCTATTTAAAGTATCCATCCAAGGATTGAGTAGCCAGTAGAGTCCTGTTCAGTTCAACTTCATTCAGTAGAGTATTCATTTTAGATATGTCTGATATAGAACTTTTTAATGTATGAGTTAAAAATTGTAATTCTTTTTCCCAAATAGAAAATGGGTTTCTAAAAAGAATCTAATCTGTAAACTTCAGCATACAATGTAGAAAGGGAGTTTATTTTCTAAAAATTTTTATATATGGAGGGGTTTGTATGGTGTTTTTTTCCACTTCTGAATATCAAGAAAGATTAAAGAAGACAAAACACCGTATGGCTGCCAGTGGAATTGACGTATTATTAGTAACAGACCCTGCAAATATGAACTATTTAAGTGGCTATGATGCTTGGTCTTTTTATGTGCATCAGTTACTTGTTATTTTTATAGACGAAGATCAGCCGTACTGGATTGGAAGAGGGCAGGATGCAAGTGCAGCAATGCATACGACATGGCTTAATAAGGACCACATTTATCCATATGAGGATGATTATGTCCAATCGGCGACAAAGCATCCAATGGAATTTGTAAGCGATTTCCTTAAATCGAAAAAGCGAGACAAATATACCGTTGGTGCGGAATTTGACGCATATTACTTTACCGCAAAAAATTACTTAAAATTACGTGAAAAATTACCTAATGCTAGATTTGTAGACGCTACAAATCTAGTGAATTGGGTTCGGATTATTAAATCAGAAAAAGAAATTGAATTTATAAAAAAAGCATCCAAAATATCAGAAAATGCTATGCAAGCTGCGTTTGACACCATTGATGTCGGGGTCAAACAATCAGATGCGGTTGCAGCAATCTCTCATGCACAAATCCGGGGAACCGATGATTTTGGGGGGGATTATCCAGCTATAGTGCCATTATTACCAACAGGAGAAAAGACTTCTGCATGTCATTTAACGTGGACAGATGAGCCATTTTATCAAGGTGATCCTGTGATTATTGAACTTTCAGGTTGTTACAATCGATATCATTCGCCTTTAGCCCGTACAATCATTCTTGGTATTCCAGATGAAAAATCACAATATATAGCGGATGTTGTTGTAGAAGGTATAAATACAACACTTGGTACCATTCGTCCAGGAATGACATGTGGGGAAGTGGAATTAATTTGGAAAAAAGTTATCGAAAAATATGGAATAAGTAAAGATTCCCGATTAGGATATTCGATGGGACTTAATTATCCCCCTGATTGGGGAGAGCATACTGCTAGTTTAAGAGCTGGAGATAATACCATATTACAACCTAATATGACTTTTCATATGATACCTGGAATTTGGCTTGATAAAATGGGGATTGAAATCAGTGAATCTTTCCGCGTAACAGAAAATGGATGCGAGGTACTAACTAATTTTCCGCGTGAACTACTGACGAAACCAAACATTCGCCTAGCCTAACTAGGTAGACTTATAATCAACCCTCAGGTGGATATATATATTGACCTTCAGAATAAAGGGCCATTTCCTACAAAACAGGAAATGGCCCTTTTGCTATCATTTATTATTTATTTTTTCCCATACATCTGGATTGATTAAGTTTGGCGGTCTTTTTCCATTTAGACCATTTTCTAAATTTTGGGCTGCTAATTGTGACATTTTTAATTCTGTTTCGTATGAGGAGGATCCAATGTGAGGCAATGTAACTACATTTTTTAGCGTTAGTAATTCATTATCTAAATTTATCGGTTCTTGCTCAAATACATCAAGTCCAGCAGCCAATATTTCCTTATTTTTTAATGCTGCGATTAAGTCCTGCTCTACAATGGTTCCTCCTCTAGAAGCATTAATGAAAATAGCTGTTTTCTTCATTAGTTGAAATTCTCTTTTTCCGATTAACCCTTCCGTTTCTTTCGTTAATGGGGTAATTAAACAAACGAAATCAGCCTCTTTTAATAGATCATCAAGATCTTTATAAGTCGCATTAAATCTCTCTTCAGCTTCCGTTTTTTTTGTTCGACTATGATATAAGATTTCCATATCAAATCCATGGTGGGCACGTTTGGCAATCGCATTCCCGATTCTACCCATACCTATGATTCCAAGTTTCTTATGATGCACATCAATACCATAGTGTTCCTCTGTCAATGATTCAATCCATTGACCAGATTTAACATAGTGATCTAGTTCTGGAATTCTTCTTGCGGTTGCTAATATTAGTCCAAGAGCCATGTCTGCAACCGTATCAGTTAAAATTCCCGGGGTATTGGTTGCCATGATGTTTCGTTTTGTTAGTTCATCTACATCTAAGTTATTATAGCCAACGGATACATTGCTAACAATTTTTAGGTTCGGTGCTCTATCTAATAAGTCACGAGTAACGGGTAACCCTAATCCGATGATTCCATCAGCCTCTTTAAGGGATTGTATAAAATTTGGGTCAGAATTTATATCGATATTTTTGAAAAAGCAAACATTATAATGCTTTTTTAGTGCATTTAGAACAGGTTTCTCCACTCTTTCGTAGGCTAAAATTTTCATAATAATTCTCCCCTCCAATACAGTAATTCATCTAACATACGTTCAAAATAACGGGAATAACTGGATAAGTCAAGATGATTTTAATTGATTTTAATAATTCGGAATTTTATTGACAATTTAAATAGCTTCTTTTAAAATATAATTAGTTGTTTGTCGACAATCGACATAAATCCGTTTTTGATAAATACAATAAGGAGTAAAACCAGATGAATAATAAAGATATAATTGTTAGAAAGTCATTGGGGGAGATAATTGCTGGGTATTTAAAGAAAGATATATATAATAAAAAGATAAAATTTGGTGAACGCCTAATTGAGGCTGATTTAGCGGAACGTTTTGATGTAAGTAGAAGTACAATCAGAGAGGCCTTTAAAATTTTAGAGCAAGAAGAGCTGGTTTTTAGTAAATCACGAAAAGGAACGTTTGTATCAGATTTCACAGAACAAGATTTAAATGAAATGATAGAGTTACGCCTTATAATTGAACCAAGAGCATTTGTGAATGCGGTGTCAATTTTAAATGAAGAGAATTTTCGAGACTTAGAACAAATGATTGAAAAAATGAAAGATACAGCAGAAAAAAGTGATTGGAATGCTTTATTTGATCTAGATATGCAGTTTCATCAATATGTTGTAAGTATGAGTGATAACTCTCGGATGATTAAAATTTATGAATCAATTAATGTCCAAATGAGGGTTTATTTAGCACATTTAGATCAATATTATTCCAGTCCGAAGTCTTTTTATCAAGAACATAAAGAGCTATTTGATACATTATTGAAAAAAGATGCTAGTTTGGTTGAAAAGAAGACTATAGAGCATATAACTAATGTAGGGGAAAAATTGCTGCAAAACTCTTCCGGTGATTAGGTTATGTTTACATACCCTTTCAAAATGGAATATAAAAATAGGCGATTTATAAGATGGGAGTGCTGGATAAATGAAATTATATAACATGTATATCGATGGTCAATGGTTTGGAGAAGGCTATGAAACTATCAAAGTAATAAACCCGGCAAATGGAGAGTTAGTAGGAGAAGTCCCGTATGCTGGAGAGAAAGAAACAAATCAAGCAATTAATGTAGCTCATACTGGGTTTAAAAAGTGGTCATCACTTACTGCTTACGACCGCGCAGGTTATTTAAGAAAACTGTATCAGTTAATGATGGAACACCAAGAAGAATTAGCTGAAATGATGACATTAGAAATGGGAAAGCCAATTAAAGAGTCTCGTGGTGAGGTTCAGTATGCGGCATCCTTTATTGATTGGTTCGCTGAAGAAGGAAAACGTATATATGGTGAAACGATTCCGACTCATGCAGGGAGTAAAAGACTGCAAGTATGGAAAAAGCCAGTAGGTGTTGTAGCTGCAATTACTCCTTGGAATTTCCCGATAGCAATGCTTACAAGGAAAATGGGTCCTGCTTTAGCCGCAGGGTGTACGGTAGTCATTAAACCGTCTAGTGAAACTCCAATAAGTGCTATTAAACTTATTGAACTTTGTGAGAAAGCAGGATTCCCAAAGGGGGTTGTTAATCTTGTAACGGGCTCATCCTCTAAAATTACAAAAGCAATTATGGAAAATAATAAAGTACGTAAGATTACGTTTACTGGTTCTACAGAAGTCGGAAAAATTTTAATTAGACAAAGTGCAGATCAAGTGAAAAAACTTTCTCTTGAGCTTGGTGGGCATGCACCATTAATTGTATTAGATGATGCGAATGTTGATACTGCAGTAAAAGGAGCAATAGCATCAAAATTCAGAAATACAGGTCAAACTTGTATATGTGCAAATCGTATATATGTTCAATCTGGTATATATGATGAATTCGTGGAAAAATTTGCTAAAGCGGTAAAAGGTTTAAAAGTTGGAAATGGGATGGATGAAATGGTTGATGTTGGCCCATTAATAAATAAGGAAGGTTTAGAAAAAGTAGAAAATCATGTGGAGGATGCAGTGAGCAAAGGGGCTAAAGTAGTCGCCGGTGGAAGTCCATATACTAAAGAAAATGTTGGATTTTTCTACACGCCAACAGTAATAAAAGATGTAAATGAGTCCATGGTTGTTATGGAGGAAGAAACGTTTGGTCCAGTGGCACCAATCCAAAAAGTTGAAACAGAAGAAGAAGCAATTCAACTAGCCAATGATACGCCATATGGATTAGCTGCTTATGTATTTACGGAAAATGTAGCAAGAGGAATGCGTGTCATTGAGAGACTAGACTATGGCATTGTTGGATGGAATGATGGAGCCCCTTCAGCTGCACAAGTTCCATTTGGCGGAATGAAAGAAAGTGGTGTTGGTCGAGAAGGTGGGCATGAAGGCATTGATGCGTTTGTAGAAACCCAGTATGTAGCAATAGGTATGGAATAAGTGAAAATGGGGCATTTGTGATAAAGAGGCAAGTAAATGGATGAATTGATATGAGTAGGGCTGTGACATTTGAAAATATTGTTCACAAGACTTGTCATCTAACTGATTTGTCAGAAGTAAATGTTTATGCATTTAATCAAGCATATGCTGCATAGTTTAAAAATGTAGGTTACCTGAAAGGGGGGAGTGTATTGGAAATGTTGAAACGAGTGGAAAGGATGGAAGATAAAATGATTGGCTGGAGAAGACATCTCCACTCTTTTCCTGAATTAAGTTTTCATGAAATAGAAACGTCCAAATTTGTGGTGGAAAAACTACAAAAAATCCCCGGTATGAAAATTCAACAGGCAGTTGGATACCCTACTGCAATTGTTGGTACACTTACTTCTGGATCTGGGCCTACCATTGCAATTCGTGCAGATATGGATGCACTACCCATTTTGGAAAAGAATGACGTTTCCTATCAATCGAAACATAAGGGAATTATGCATGCTTGCGGACATGATGCCCATACGGCAATTTTACTAGGTTCTGCCCATATACTCTCTGAACTTTTTCAAGAAAGGCAACTACATGGTACAGTGAAATTTTTATTTCAGCCTGCCGAAGAACATGTAGATGATACTGGTTTAAGTGGTGCACCATATATGATTCAATCTGGTGCGCTAAATGATGTTGAAGCAGCTGTTGCTTTGCATATGAGTCCGGAAAATAATTTTGGAGAAGTACAAATAAATGATGGCTATAGTATGGCGAATGTAGATGTATTTAAAGCACAAATCAAAGCATCCGGTGGTCACGGTGCCTATCCTCATTTAGGCACCGACCCATTTTGGATGCTGTCTCATGTTTTACAATCGTTGTATGCTATTCCCGGAAGAAGGGTGACACCACTTGAACCTGCCGTTATAAGTGTTGGGAAAATTCAAGGTGGTGAACGAAGCAATGTCATTCCATCTATCGTAGAATTAGAAGGAACCATTCGAAGCTACTCCCCTGAAATAAGGAATTCTTTATTAGAAGAAATCTATCAATCTTTTCAATTGGTGAAAAATTTTGGTGGAGAATTCCAATTGCAATTTATAGAGGAAGATCCCGCATTATATAATGATCCACAAATGAATCGATATATCCGAAACGCATTTAGTGAAATTTACCCGGATTTTAAATTAATAGATAAACCTTTTGGGTTAGCAGGGGAAGATTTTGCTCATGTGGCACAGAATGTTCCCGCTGCGATGTTCTTTTTAGGTTGTAGTTTGGCGGATGGGAAGGAAAGAAATTTGCACACATCCTATTTTGACATTGATGAAAGGGTGCTTTCAGTAGGCGCAGCAATATTTGTTGAAATTACCAGAAGTTTTCTTGATAAGAAGTAGGTGAGGTGAAATAGAAAATCCAATTACTTTACAAAATGTTTGGGACGCAAAAAGGAGAATCACTCCCTTTTCTAAGCGCACACCCCTTATATATTCTGAATCTTTATCAGGCTTCACAGGTAAAAATGTATATTTAAAACTGGAAAATTTAAATACAACAAATTCTTTTAAAATAAGGGGTGCGGCAAATAAGATTTTAAGTTTAACAGAAATTGAAAAACTTCGGGGTATTACAACGTTTTCAACGGGTAATTTTGGTTTTAGTGTAGCATATATAGCAAAAAAGTTAGGGATACGTGCGGTTATATGTATTTCCAATCGAGTTCCTCATGCGAAAGTCGAAAATTTAAAGAACTTAAGTGCTGAAATTAAGATAGTAGGAGATTCGCAAGATGATGCGGAACGTTACAGTTATCAACTAGAAAAAGAACAAGGTTTAACTGTCATACATCCATTTGATGATGCGAAAGTTATAGCTGGCCAAGGAACCATTGGTTTGGAAACTTTAGAAGAACTACCTGAAGTGGATACGGTATTAGCAGGTCTTTCAGGGGGTGGTTTACATTCTGGTTTAGGTGTCGCATTAAAAAAGACGAAACCGGAAATCCGATTAATCGGGCTTTCCACCGCTAATGGAGCAGCAATGTTTGAAAGTATCAAGGCAGGTAAACCGATTTCTGTGGAGGAAAAAGACACATTAGCTGATAGTTTATTAGGTGGGATTGGTTTACAGAATAAATATACATTCCAAATGGTTCGGAAGTACGTTGATGACATACAGCTATTACAAGAAGAGGAATTTAAAGACGGAATGATGTTTATGTTGAAAGAACATCGAATGATTATTGAGGGGGCTGCAGCATCTGGGATTGGAGCCATTTTGAACAAAAGGGTAAACCTTGGTACGAATATGGTTATCGTTGTCACCGGCTCAAGTGTTGATATTTCAGTTGTACTTAATTTATTAAAGGTATTATAATGAAAGCGTATTTATAAATTATTTGATATATGGGGGCATCACCTTATGAATAAAATTTTATTCAATGATTCTATTATAGAGCGTGAGAAATTAGTAGATATAGAGGATAGAGGTTATCAATTTGGTGATGGTGTGTATGAAGTAATTGGAGTCTATGATGGACATTTCTTTATGTTGGAGGAACATATTGATCGGTTAGAAAGAAGCGCAAAAGAAATAAAATTATCTCTTCCATCTAAAAGGTCAGAATTAATTGAACAACTTAAGAGGCTTGTAGACGTGAATCAGCTTAAAGAAGGGGTAGTTTATTTACAAGTATCTAGAGGAGTAGCAGAAAGGTGGCATCATTTTCCATCCAATAATACGTCACCAACTCTAGTTGCTTATACAAAATTAGAACAAACCATGAAACGAGAAGAGGATAATGGAGGAACAGCTATACTAACGGAAGATATTCGATGGTTACGATGTGACATTAAAACATTGAATTTACTTCCAAATGTCCTAGCAAAGCAAAAAGCTGTGGAGCAACATGCAGTTGAAGCAATTCTTCATCGTGGAAATGTAATTACAGAAGCAAGCGCATCTAACGTTTTTATTGTGAGGAATGGAGAAGTGATTACCCATCCAGCAAATCATTTGGTTTTAAATGGTATTACGAGAAGAAAAGTGCTCGAAATTTGTAAAGAATTTAGAATAAAGGTAAGTGAAGAAACTTACACAATAAACGATTTATTAAATGCGGATGAAGTATTTATCACTGCAACAAAATTAGATGTTGTACCAATAGTTAAGGTAGACCAACATCTAATTGGAACAGGTGCTCCAGGAAATATTGCGAAGAAAATCGTTTATGCGTACAGGGATTCGATTCAGGAACGAATTGACTAAGAAATTAATGATTAGCTAGCTTGGAGGGATCATTATGCTACCACATTTCAATCCGCAAATAGAAGATGTAACGGTGGCAGAAATTGATCTAGCAGCATTTCATTTCAACGTAAAACAGTTAAAGAAAAAAATAGTTAAAAGTTTATTTTTGGCTGTCATCAAAACGAATGCGTATGGCCATGGGATTGTTCCAATTGCAAAGGAAGCAATAAAAGCTGGTGCAGATAGGTTAGGTGTCACTTCGGTGAATGAGGCTGTTACTTTACGGAAAAATGGTGTAAATCATCCTATACAAATATTAAGTGCTATATTACCTAGCCATGTCAAAGCGATTGTTCATTATCGCTTGATTTCATCTATTAGTTCAGAACATATAGCTAAAGCCCTTAGTCAAGAAGGGGCTAAACAAAACAAGACAGTGAAGGTTCATTTAAAATTAGACACAGGCTTACACCGATTTGGAATGGTTCCTGATTATATCATGAAGTTGTGTGAAAATTGTTATTCCTTACCATTTTTGAATTGGGAAGGAATCTATACTCATTTTTCCTGTGCGGATGAAGGGGATTGGGTTACTACAGAAAAACAGTATCGATTATTCCTAGATACAGTTAATAAATTAAAACAAAATGGGTATTTTTTTCCCCTCCAACATGTAGGCGCTTCAACGGTAGCGATTGAGCGTTCCGATATGCATAAGAATATGGTGCGCCCGGGTATAGCGCTTTTTGGTTATCAACCTGATGAACGGCAAAAAAAATTAATTGATTTAAAACCAGTAATGACTTTGAAAACAAAAATTGTACAATTGCATCAATTACCTGCGAGTACCAAAATAGGTTATGGCGGTACGTATGAAACAAAGCAAGATGAGAAAATAGCGATTATCCCAATTGGCCATGGCGATGGTTATAAACGAGGGTTATCAAACAAGGGATATGTGCTTGTAAGGGGTAAATATGCAAAAGTTGTTGGAACCATCTCTCTTGATCAAACATTTATTAATGTGACAAATATACCGAATGTTCAAGAGGGTGATGAAGTCATCTTGATTGGAACACAAGGAGATAACACTATTTCAGCTAGAGATATAGCAAAATGGATTCAAAGTAACGTGGATGAAATATTGGCTAGTATCATGCAGCGAATAAATAGGATATATATATATAGGGAAAAGGAGAAATAAGATGAAGCATTTCAATATAGCACTTATACCAGGAGACGGAATTGGACCAGAAGTAGTAGCGGAAGGAGTTAAAGTATTAAAAGCGATTGAAGAGGTTGATAAAAATATTTCCTTTACTTTTAAGGAATTCCCATGGGGATGTGAGTATTATTTAAAAAACGGAAAAATGATGGATGACGATGCTTTAGATAAATTAAAAGATTATGATTCTATTTATCTGGGGGCAGTAGGCTATCCAGGAGTTCCCGATCATATTTCTTTGAGGGATTTACTAATTAAAATAAGAAAAGGCTTTGATCAATATGTTAATTTACGACCGGTAGAACTTTTGCATCCGGATTTAACCCCACTAAAAGAAAAAACAGAAAAAGACATTGATATGCTCGTTATTAGAGAAAATAGTGAAGGGGAATATTCCGGTGCAGGTGACTGGCTTTTTAAAAATAAACCAGAAGAAGTTGTATTACAAACAGGGGTCTTCTCAAGAAAAGGTACAGAGCGTATTATCCGTTATGCGTATGAAGAAGCTCGTAAATCAAATCGTACATTAACAAGTATAAGTAAAGCAAATGCATTAAATTATTCCATGGTATTCTGGGATCAGGTTTTTGAGGAAGTTGGAAAAGAATATCCAGATGTAAAAACCTATTCTTATTTAGTAGATGCGGCTAGTTTATTCTTTGTTTCTCAACCAGAAAGATTTGAAGTAGTGGTAACTTCCAATTTATTTGGTGATATTGTAACCGATATCGGGGCTGCTATTACAGGTGGAATGGGTCTTGCAACAGGGGCGAATATTAACCCAGAAAGAAAATATCCTTCTATGTTTGAACCGGTGCATGGTTCAGCACCCGATATTGCTGGGAAAGGAATTGCTAATCCAATTGCTGCTATTTGGTCTGTTAGTCAAATGTTAGATTTCTTTGGACTAGAGGACTGGGCTGAGGCAGTTCTTAACACAATTAAACAAGTCTTAAAAGAAAATACATATCTAACACCAGATTTGGGAGGATCTGCTTCAACAGAAGGACTTGGGAATCAATTTGTCCAACTACTTATGAATAAAAGGGATTAATTCAAAGCTCAGAGGGATATACTTCTCTGAGCTTTAACTTATTTGAATTTGGCATTTTGTTTATATTCCAATGCCGTATTTCTTTAATTTATTATAAAGTGTGACGCGTGATATACCAAGTTTTTTTGCTGTGGCTGATTTATTTCCATTCATTTGATTTAGTATTTGTTCAATTAGTTGTTTTTCCATGGATTCTTTTTCTTTCAGTAAATTGCCACTCGTTTTGACATCAGATTTAGACGATGTTGAATGTCCGTGTTGAAATAGATGCTCCATATCCGTTTGGTGTATGATAGATTGATCAGATAAAATAATCATTCGCTGAACAATATTTCGAAGTTCACGAACATTTCCTGGCCAATGATATTCGTTCATAACTTGTATTGCATCTTCAGCTAGGATTGGGATAGTAGATTGATATTCTGAAGCAAATTGCTGTAGAAACTGCTGACATAATTCCATTACATCGCCAGTTCTTTCCCTTAATGGAGGCATAATTATTTGGATTACATTTAATCGATAATATAAATCAGAGCGGAATTGTTGATGGTTCATTAAATCTTCTAGGTTTTGATTGGTTGCTGCAATAAATCTTACATTTATGTTTCTTCCTTTTGTTTCACCAATTCGGTATAGTTCGTTTTCTTGCAGTACTCGGAGCAGTTTTACTTGCAAATCAAGCGGTAGTTCTCCTATTTCATCTAAAAATAATGTACCACCTTCTGCCATTTCAATTTTTCCTGCTTTTCCTTTCTTGTCTGCACCGGTAAAAGCACCACCTACGTATCCAAATAGCTCACTTTCAAAAAGCGCACTAGGAATGGCCCCGCAATTGACAGGTATAAATGGAGCATTCTTTCTGTTACTGGCCTCATGGATTGCCCGTGCGCAAATTTCCTTTCCGGTTCCACTTTCACCAAGAATTAATGTAGTTGCATCTGTTTTTGCCGCTTTTTTTGCTATTTGAATCGTTTTACGTAAGGCTACACTTTTTCCGATTAGTTTAGAAAAAGGTGATGTCTCATCTAAATAAAGCATCTTTTGTTTTAGTTTATTTAATTCCTCAGATTTCGTGTGAAGGTGATCATTTAATTTCACAATTGAAGTGATATCTCTTTCCAATGAGACAGCTCCTATTAACTCGTCTCTTTCATTAAATACAGGTGAAGCATTAATGACAACATGTTTATCAGGACGTGGACGATGGTAAGTATTTTTAACAGGTATTTTAGATTTAAGTACTTTTAAAACCATTAAATCTTCATTCTGAAAAAAGTTTGTTATCTTTTTGTTTAGGATTTCTGACTTCTGTATGTTGTATGTTTGAACAGCGGCATCATTCCAAAGGAGAACTTCTTTATGTTGGTTAATAACGGTAATCGCATCATCTTCAGCTGATAAAATAGCCTCTAAATAAAAATGATTATGATTCATGTGATCCCTCTTTTTAAAATACTCCTATTATTGTAAATATATTGCACAGTGAGTTTACATATGTGTAAAAAAATTTTACAATCCTTACCCATATTTAGACAGTAGATTAAGATGGATCTTGAATAAAGAGGGGATTACACTATTTTTTTCTAACATCAAATAATTGGCACAATTTTTGCATGTAATAAGTGGAAGAATAAAAACAAGAGTATAAGGGGAGGTTTCCATATGGTATTACCTTTTAAACATGAGCCATTTACTGATTTTAAGGATGAGATTAATCGTGAAGAATTTAAATTGGCTTTGAAAAAGGTTGAAGGAGAACTTGGTAAAGTGTATCCACTCATTATTAATGGAGAAAAAGTTTATACGGAAGATCAATTGGCTTCTGTAAATCCAGCTAATAAGAAACAGGTTATAGGTAGCGTTGCTAAAGCCACAAAAGAACATGTCGATCAAGCATATGCAGCTGCTTTAGAATCATTTAAGAGTTGGAGGAAAATGTCCATTCATGCACGTGCGGATATTCTTTTTAGGGCAGCTGCCATTGTACGTCGCCGAAAGCATGAATTCTCTGCCTGGTTAGTCTATGAAGCTGGGAAACCTTGGGACCAAGCAGATGGTGATACTGCAGAAGGTATCGATTTTTTGGAGTACTACGGGAGACAAATATTGGAACTATCACAAGGTAAGACTTTAAATAATAGAAAAAATGAGCATAATTCTTATTTTTATCAACCTATGGGTCCTGGGGTTGTTATTCCACCGTGGAATTTTGCGTTTGCAATCGTTTGTGGAACGACAGTCGCTCCAATTGTTGCCGGGAATCCGGTATTATTAAAACCATCGGAAAATACTCCTGTAATCGCTTATAAGATGGTAGAAGTATTAGAAGAAGCGGGACTTCCAAAAGGGGTATTAAATTTCATTCCGGGAGACCCGGAAGAAATAGGGGATTATTTAGTAGATCATAAGGAAACGAGATTTATTAACTTTACAGGTTCACGTAAGACGGGTACTAGAATCTATGAAAGGGCAGCGAAAGTACAAGAGGGACAACAACATTTAAAACGAGTTATTGCGGAAATGGGCGGAAAGGATACTATTATCGTGGACAATAGTGCGGATTTAAATGTAGCTGCGGAAGCAATTGTTCACTCTGCATTTGGCTTTTCTGGACAGAAGTGTTCCGCTTGTTCAAGAGCGGTTGTGCACAAAGATGTCTATGATGAGGTACTTGAGAAAGTAATAGCTAAAACAGAAGAGTTAACTGTTGGTAATCCTACAGAGAAAAACTATTATATGGGAGCTGTAGTCAATGATAAACAATTCGAGAAAATTAAGACTTATATTGAACTTGGTAGGAAAGAAGGGAAGCTAGTATTTGGTGGGCAAACGGATTGCTCAATCGGATATTTTGTGACACCGACGATTTTTAAAGATATTTCCCCAGTGGCAAGATTGATGCAGGAAGAAATCTTCGGTCCAGTGGTTGCTTTTGCTAAAGGGGAAGACTTTGACAATCTACTAGATATAGCAAATAATACGGAATATGGGTTAACTGGAGCGGTAATTTCCAATAATCGTGAACATT
The DNA here is from genome assembly GCF_001659985.1 of Oceanobacillus sp. Castelsardo. Taxonomy (GTDB): domain Bacteria; phylum Bacillota; class Bacilli; order Bacillales; family Amphibacillaceae; genus Oceanobacillus. Next base: position 282,608 of record NZ_LYCS01000004.1, on the reverse strand, counting down.
TAGAACGTGCTCGCTATGACTTTCACGTTGGTAATTTATATTTTAATCGTGGATGTACAGCGGCAATTGTTGGTTATCAGCCATTTGGGGGATTTAAAATGTCAGGTACAGATTCTAAAGCAGGTGGACCTGATTACTTGCTACATTTCTTAGAGGCGAAGGTAGTTTCAGAAACTTATTAAAGTGGATGTTCAAAAAGCTTTTCGGATTCATAAAAAATCCAAAAAGGAAGATGCGGAGTGGTAAATCTTTCGAGGGATTTCTTTATCGCTTTATCTAAAAATAAGTTTTTAAATAAAAATGCGAAACGTTGGGGATTTCAATTAGGTGCGAATAAATTTGTAGCCGGTACAAACATTGATGAAGTTATAGAGGTAATCAATAATTTAAATCGAGCGGGCATAAGATGTACTCTCGATCATTTAGGAGAGTTTATTTTTTCAAAAGAAGAGGCCATAGAAGCAAAAAAACAAATTTTATATACGTTAGACAGAATTTATTTTGAACAACTTGATTGCCATGTTTCAGTTAAACTAACGCAGCTTGGATTAGATATTGATTATTCGTTTTGTGTAGAAAATATGCTTGAAATTCTAAATAAAGCAAATCAATATAATATATTTGTTAATATAGATATGGAAGATTATTCTCATTATGAACGTACCTTAAAAGTTTTAAAGGAATTACAGAAATACTATGAAAATGTAGGAACAGTTATACAATCTTATTTATATCGTTCCAGGGAGGATCTTGAAAAGCTAAAGAATGTTCGAATCCGGATCGTTAAAGGTGCGTACAAGGAGAATGGTGAAGTCGCATATCAAACAAAGAAAGAGATAGATAGAGAATTTATTTCACTAGTAAAAGAAAGGTTATTAGGCCATAGCTATACCTCTATAGCAACCCATGACCATTCTATTATTCAAGAATTAATCCGTTTTGTTAATGATAACGGTGTCAAAAAAGATAACTTTGAGTTGCAAATGTTATATGGATTTCGTACTGAAATGCAATATGAATTAGCAAAAGAAGGCTATAATTTCTGCACCTATATCCCATTCGGAACAGATTGGTTCGGTTATTTTATGCGTCGTTTAGCGGAGCGTCCTCAAAATATAAATTTAATCGTAAAAGATAAGTTGTACACGAAAGATAATCGATTAAAAAAACAACCTATTGTTTTAAGCCTTATCTTAACCTTATCGTTTATTTTTTGGCGGCTTGGAAAATATAACACTTTCTCTCTGCATAATTCCAACTATGGCATTCAGCCAAAAGGATTAGCGAATGACAAGATTTCTAAGAGGAAAAAATTAAAAGGGTAGAAGGTAGGAAGAAGTTTCCTATCTTCTAAATCATAAATAATGGTTATATCACTTGTTTTCATATTTCATTTATGGAAAAATAAAGGAATGTGTGAAGATCTCCATTTTCAAATAAAACATATTTTTATTAGTATATTAAATTTTTAAAAGGGGAGAAAAAATGACTGATTTTACGTATCAATTAATAGCAATTATTATTTATTTACTTGGAATGGTATTAATCGGTTTGTATGCATATAGGCGTACGAAAGACTTTAGCGATTATATGTTAGGTGGCCGTGATCTTGGTCCAGCGGTTTCAGCTCTTAGTGCTGGAGCGGCCGATATGTCTCAATGGTTATTGATGGGATTACCTGGTGCCATCTATGTAGCGGGATTAGTAGAAGGTTGGATAGCCATAGGTCTAACGATTGGAGCATGGCTTAATTGGTACTATGTTGCGCCACGCTTACGTGTTTATACACAAGTATCAAACAACTCCATTACAATACCAAGTTTCCTTGATAACCGTTTTAAAGGAAACACCAAATTATTAAGAATTATTTCAGGTGTTATCATTTTAGTATTCTTTACGTTTTATGTTTCCTCTGGAATGGTTGCTGGTGGTGTATTTTTTGAAAGTTCTTTTGGTTATAGTTATCATACCGGATTAATTATTGTAGCTGTTGTTGTTATTGCTTATACTTTCTTAGGTGGGTTTCTTGCGGTTAGTTACACCGACTTTATACAAGGAACTATCATGTTTATTGCGCTTATCATCGTACCGGTGAGTGGGTTATTTTTAACTGGGGGAATAGGAGAAACGTTAGAGTCCATCCGTTCAGTTGATGTAAACTTACTTAGCTTTTTTGCAACTGCATCGGCTGCTGGCGTCATTTCATCTTTAGCATGGGGACTTGGGTATTTTGGTCAACCACATATTATTGTTAGATTTATGGCCATTAAGGATGTGAAAGAAACAAAATCAGCAAGAAGAATTGGAATTGGCTGGATGATTCTATCATTAGTCGGAGCCGCTGCAACGGCACTAATCGGTGTTGCCTATTTCCAACAAAACCCAGATGTTAGCTTAAGTAATCCAGAAGCTGTATTTATCGTTATGGGTCAAATTATTTTCCATCCTTTTATTGCGGGGATTATGTTAGCTGCTGTACTCGCTGCAATTATGAGTACTGTTTCATCCCAATTACTCGTAACTTCTTCAGCTTTAGTAGAGGATATTTTAAAAACTTTAGTTAAAAAGGAAGTTTCCGATAAAACATATGTTAATTTTGGTCGTTTAGGGGTATTATTAGTTTCTATCATTGCTGGTATATTTGCCTGGCAACAAAATGATACCATCTTGGGTCTAGTTTCCTTTGCATGGGCTGGGTTTGGGGCATCATTTGGCCCGATTATTTTACTTTCATTATATTGGAAGAGAATTACTGGTACAGGTGCCTTAGCAGGAATGATCGTAGGTGCGGTAACAGCATTTATATGGGGATCTACTGCTTTGTCAGGTTATTTGTATGAGATTGTACCAGGATTCATTTTAAATCTAATTGTAGCTTACATTGTAAGTATTCTAACTTATAAACCGAATAAGGAAATTGAAAAAGAATTCGATAAAACGTTGGAAATTTTAGAAGAAAAGTAAATATAGCAAATAAAAAAATTGGGGTACAGAATAGTATCCCAATTTTTAGTTTTTAATTTACAAAAAAGTGCTATTAAATATTGAAATGAAAGGAGAATTCATGGAAGATGATATGACAGGGTGAGAAAAAGGGGAAGAGATAGAAAGGCTTAATTTTCCGTCTCAGACAATTGTTTTTTTACTTGGTTTAATGCTAATTCAAGGATTTTATCTTGTGTCACATAATGGTTGGTAATCACATTTGTGTGGTAAAGTTGTCCTTCATAATCGACAGTTACATTAACTTGTATCATTCATATCACCCTTTCTATAAGATAATTAATTATATCACAACCTAATTGATGAGTCAATATTCATAATTTTCTATAAAAAATAACAAAACGCAAGTTACACGTGTTAAAAATTAACTAATAAGCAGTAAGATCCCGAAATTGAAAGCGAGGATTTTACTGCTTTTTTATTCCTTATCTACGCGGCGTTACTAAAACTCCACCTGAACCAAGTCTTCTTTATCATTAAATTGTAATAAATACAGATTATTCGAGGATGTTGTCCCATGTGATATTCCGTTAATAAAAAAAGAAAGGAAAGGGTTAAAATATCATACATATCATTTATTTTCCAAAAAGTTTTCCCATAAAAGACTTTTTATTCGTTGTTTCCTCTGTGGTAGCTGCGATAAGTCTTTGAGTTTCTAATCTTTCGGTAATCGCTCTCATTAATTCTTTATCTCGTTCATTTAACCATTCATTAATGATGGTTTGTTGTTGGTCCAGTCTTTCTATTAAAGAAATGATCGTTTCATTTTGTTTTACTATTAACTCTTTCATTTCAAGGATCTCTTTTGAAATTACTTTTTCATCTTTTATTAATCGGGAAGTAGTATTTGGTAGGGCAATAATATTCTGAGTCTTTTTATCTTTCATCTTTCCCATCACGATTTTTGTAGCTTGTTGAACCGTTATATTAGGATTTTCTCTTAATTCCTTTAAATGTCGTATCTTATCTATATCATTATCCACAAACATTCGCGCATTATTCTTTGTCTTTTGGAATTCATATCCAGCCTTCTCTAAATGCTGTGCATATTTTCTAACTGTTGTCACACCCATGTCTAACATTGTAGCTATTTCACCTGTAGAATAAGCATTTTTGTTCCATTCTACATTTTCATGCATGTAATCACCCCATATTAAACAATTCAACATGAAATGAATTAATCCTCTTTGATGCGACTGTGTTTTGTATGACAAATTTTGATAAAATATTTGCTTCTTGAAAAAATTAATTCGATTGACTTTTAAATGAATGGGTGGTAAATTATACTTAATTAAAGAAATATAAATTAAGAGTATATTTGGCTTGGAGGCATATTAAATGAATGAACTAAAAGGGATTCATCATGTAACAGCAATTACAAGTAGTGCGGAAGAAAATTATAAATTTTTCACATATATATTAGGAATGCGATTGGTTAAAAAAACGGTAAACCAAGACGATATACAGACATATCATTTATTCTTTGCTGATGATAAAGGAAATCCAGGCACAGATATGACATTTTTTGACTTTCCAAATATTCCAAAGGGTTCACATGGTACGAACGAAATTTTTAGATCATCTTTTCGTGTGCCTAGTGATGAAGCATTGGAATACTGGGTGAAACGATTTGATCGATTAGAAGTGAAGCATAGTGGAATTAAAAATCAATTTGGGGTAAAAACACTTCCTTTTGTTGATTATGATGACCAACAATATCAACTTGTATCTGATGAAGGCATAGATGGAGTTCAATCGGGAATTCCTTGGCAAAAAGGTCCGGTACCTTTAGAATACGCTATTACAGGATTAGGTCCAATCCATGTTAGAATAGCAAATTTCAAATACTTTAAAGATATGATGGAAAAAGTATTACAATTTAAAGAAGTAGATCAAGAGGGTTCCCTGCATTTATTTGAAGTGAATGAAGGTGGGAATGGTGCAAGGGTAATAGTGGAAGAAAATACCGTATTAGCTCAAGCAATGCAAGGGTTTGGTACGGTACACCATGCAGCTCTTCGTGTAAAAGATGAATCAGAGTTAAAACATTGGATGACGAGGATGGAAAACTTCGGTTTCCAAACGTCTGGTTTAGTAGATCGTTTTTATTTTAAATCTTTATATGTACGTGTTGCACCATATATATTATTTGAATTCGCAACAGATGGACCAGGATTCATGGATGATGAGCCATATGAAACGTTAGGTGAAAAGCTAGCACTACCACCATTTTTTGAGGATAAACGTGAACAAATTGAGAAATTAGTAAGACCAATTGATACAGTAAGAAGTACAATTGAATTTGAAAAAGAATAAGAGAGTAAAACCTACACCCAAGATTATTTCAGGGTGTAGGTTTTTGTTCTTTCTTATATCCCATCTGTTCTAATTCTCTTAATAATCTTGCTACAGGTAAACCGACAACTGTACAATAGTCACCATTTATTTTCTTAACTAAATAGGAACCGAGACCTTGAATTCCGTACGAACCTGCTTTATCCATTGGTTCACCTGTTTTAATATAGTCCCATATTTCACTTTTTGTTAACGGCCAGAATTCAATAAGGGTCTTTTCATAAAAAGAAATGATTTGCTTATCTTTTATAATAGTGACTCCTGTTAGCACTTCATGCTGTCGTCCGGATAATTGATGAAGAATTTGAAAAGCATTTTCCTCGGTTGTAGGTTTTCCAAGTACTTGATTATCTAAAAGCACCACCGTATCCGCCCCGATTACGAATGCTTTTGGATGATTTTTGGCAATTGAAAAAGCCTTCTGGTAGGAAATTGATTGAACTAATTCTTCAGGTGATAATGTTCTATCTATCGTTTCTTCAACATCACTAACGATAACATCAAATGAAAGATTCATATTTTGCAACAATTCTTTTCTTCTAGGAGAACCAGAAGCTAATATTAACCGTTGTTCCATTATTATCATCCTTCTTTGTAAGTATGCGAATCAGATTAATTTTAACATGAAAGAATTTTAAGATTCAATTATTGATTGCGGAATATTCAAAATTAATTTAAGATATGAGTAGAGAAAGGGGATGAATAGATTGGAGAAATTGAAAGTTGGAAGAGCAAACTTAACTTGGTTAAACGGTGGAGTGTCGTTCTTAGATGGTGGTGCTATGTTTGGTGTGGTACCTAAAGCCTTATGGAGCAAATTATATCCATATAATGATAAAAATCAAATTGAATTAAGAGCTGATCCCATACTATTACAAATAGATGGAAAAAATATCTTAATTGAAACAGGATTGGGTAATGATAAATTTACTGAAAAGCAAATACGAAACTTTGGTATATTAGAACAATCATCTATAAATAAGTCTCTAAAAGAACTAAATTTAAGTGTAAATGATATTGATATGATTTTAATGACTCACTTCCATTATGATCATGCTTCGGGATTAACAAAGAAAACAGATGAGGAAGAATATGAGTCTATTTTTAAAAATGCAACGATTTATACATCGGCAATAGAATGGAATGAAATGAGAAATCCGAATATCAGATCTGTCAATACATATTGGGAAAGTAATTGGCAGCCTGTTGAAGAGCAAGTAGAAACATTTGCGGATGAAATAGAAATTTTGGAAGGTTTACGTATGATTTATACAGGCGGCCATAGTGATGGACATGCTATAATCGTTTTTGAAGAAGGGGAAGAATCTTTTATTCATATGGCTGATTTAATGGGTACTCACGCCCATCAAAATAAACTATGGGCAATGGCATATGATGATTATCCTGTAACATCCGTTCATGAAAAGGAAAACTGGATGGAATTTGGGTACAACAAGGGATCATGGTATACCTTTTATCATGATGCTTATTATAGAGCGATCAAATTCAACCAAGAAGGTAAAAAAGTAGATGAAGTAAAGCGTGAGCGTTATGAATATTGATAATGAATAAGAAATTGGCGATTGCCAATTTCTTATTCGGTTTTGTCGGAAGAAATGATTCCACCAGTTTCAATATCAACATAGAATTCGTATTGGACGTTTTCTCCGTTAATATTTCGTGTTATACCGCCGCGGTAAGCTTGATATGGAAGACCATTCTTCACAACGGATTCAGGTTTCATATAAATCCAAGAGCCAATAATTGGACCTGATTTTTTAAAAAGTTCTTTTGCGTTTTTTAATGCTGTTTCAGGACTTACTTTTTGGCGTAATTGTACTTGTTGATTTGTTATATATCCGAAAGTAAAACCAATTGCCGCAGCTAAAAAAATATTTCTCTTTTTCATAACTAAACCTCCTGGACCGTTCATTGTAGTGTTGTGCTTTCTATAAATTAGTATACATTATCTATTTCTAAATGGAAATGAAGAGCATGATTGGAATAAAATATACTATTTCCGTTATACTTAAAAGAGGTTGTTCACACTTAAGACATACATATATTAATATTGGAGGGGATGAAATGAATCAAGAAACACTTGATCTATTTAAAACATTAACAGAGCTTCCGGGTGCGTCTGGCAATGAACATGCAGTTCGCGCTTTTATGAAAAAAGAATTAGAAAAGTATTCTGATGAAATCGTTCAAGATAATTTGGGCGGCTTGTTTGGAGTAAAACATGGGAATGGACCAAAGGTGATGGTTGCAGGCCATATGGATGAAGTTGGGTTCATGGTGACACAAATTACAGATAATGGAATGATTCGCTTTCAGCCGCTAGGAGGATGGTGGGATCAGGTATTACTAGCGCAACGTATGCAAGTTCTAACTAAAACTGGACCAGTAATAGGAGTAATCGGATCTATTCCTCCACATTTATTGTCTGAAGCACAACGTAAGAAGCCGATGGAAATTAAAAATATGTTATTGGATATTGGTGCTGATGATAAAGAGGATGTTAAAAAAATGGGAGTTAGACCTGGAGATTCGATTGTACCAGTAACGCCGTTTCAACCAATGGCTAACCCCAAAAAAATATTAGCAAAAGCTTGGGATAATCGTTATGGATGTGGATTGTCCATTGAATTATTAAAAGAGCTACAAAATGAGAATTTACCAAATAAATTATATTCGGGGGCAACTGTACAAGAGGAAGTTGGATTAAGAGGTGCGAAAGTAGCGTCAAATATGATAAAGCCTGATATTTCATATGTATTAGATGCCTCTCCTGCTAACGATGCTTCTGGGGATAAAACAGCCTTTGGCCAATTAGGAAAAGGAGCACTGTTAAGAATTTTTGATCGTACTATGATTACTAGTCCAAGTATGAGAGAGTTTATCCTAGATACTGCCGAGTCAAATGATATTCCATACCAATATTTTGTTTCTCAAGGTGGTACAGATGCAGGTAGTATTCATCTTTCTAATGAAGGAGTACCAACGGCAGTAGTAGGAATATGTTCACGTTATATTCATACATCTGCTTCTTTAATTCATGTAGATGATTATGCAGCAGCAAAAGAGTTACTAATTAAATTAGTAAAAGCAACAGACCAAAACACAGTTGAATTAATACGTGGAAAATAACAAAGGTAACTGCTGTTAAATGAACAGCAGTAAGGTGGCTTTAAATTGAATATTATAGTAGGTTCTAAAAACCCAACAAAGATTAAAGCAGTAGAAGAAATATTTCCCGAAGCTAAAGTGACTCCACTAAATGTATCTTCTGATGTATCCGCACAACCCTTTTCCGATGAGGAAACAAGAAAAGGTGCGATTAATCGTGCTAAGTATTGTCAGGATTCATCCGCAAATGTAATCGGGATTGGCCTTGAAGGTGGAGTAATGTACGTAGGAAGTGAGCTTTATTTATGTAATTGGGGAGCACTTATGACAGCAAACCAAACATTTACTGCAAGTGGTGCTCGTATTCTTTTACCGAAAGAAATAGACTTAAAGTTACAAGAAGGCATGGAATTGGGTAACATTATGGATAATTATTCTATGCGAAAAGAAGTAAGAAATAATGAAGGTGCAATTGGAATTTTTACTAATGATTTGATATCGCGAAAAGAAATGTTCAGTCATGTAGTAAAACTGTTGCGTGGCCAGTGGGAATATGAAAATAAAAATAGGAACTAGAATGCCGTGGTCATTCTAGTTCCTATTTTTATTATTATTCATATATATATGCAATTACTTCTAGAGCTTGTTCTACCGTTTCAACTGTAACATTCGCTTTATTAGAAAGTTCCTTAAGAGGATGAATCAATGATGTAGGTCGAACAAGTATAGTCGGTTTATTCATAGCAATTGCGGTGCTTGCATCCATTGCAGTATTCCATTGTTTATATTTTTCTCCAAATAAAGCAATAACAATATCCGCTTTTTGCATTAATACTTGTGTTCTGAAATTATTAACATCTGACGCAGCATCGTCTTTATATAGATCACCAGGCTGTTCCCCTAGAATGGCTTCTCCAATATCATCAGAACGGTCATGATTCGTTTGGGGAGATACGAATGTAAGTGGTAGTTGTTTTGTTTGTGCTATTTGCTCTACCTCATCTCTCCAATTGTCGTGAATTTGTCCAGCTAAATATACAATAAGTTCCATGTTTTCTTCCTCCCTATTCATCTTGATTTTAATATTATATGAATTTTTACATATTTTCCAAGAAATTGCATAAAATTAGTTTCCTTTCAAATATGTTGAATATAATGTTTGTTAATTGAAACATATTAGAATCAACGTTATAGTAATCAAAGAAGGAGTGATTATGAATGAAACAATTAGAATCTGTAACAGAATATAAGGAGCTTGTAAAAGATAGTAATGTAATTATGGTATTTTCTGCAGATTGGTGTGTAGATTGCCGTTTTATTGAACCAGAACTACCCGAAGTTGAGGAAGCATTTCCTGAATATACATTTATTAAAATTGATCGTGATCAATTTATTGAAATCTGTCAAGAAAATGATATTTTAGGAATTCCAAGTTTTCTTGCATATCGAAATGGTAAAGAAGTAGGTAGATTTGTTAGTAAAGATCGTAAAACAAAAGAAGAAATCATGGAATTTATAAAAGGTTTACCAGCTTAAATAAATCAGCTTCCATGACGCTTATCAGTTTAAGGAAAGGAGGGACTTATTTTGAAGATGACTAGTTTACAAATGAAAAAGAAATTAGATGAGCGCTTAAAGAACGAAAATTGGAGAACGTCCTTTGATCGTGATAAAGACGCGTTCCGAGTGGAATGGAAAGATACAAAACAAGGTATGACTATTTCCTTGCCAAATGTGATTGGCAAGTATAATCAGCGCGGTGAGGAAGCAATCGATGATCTTGAATCTCATATTAGAGAGGCTTTAAGAATCATGAACCAAACACCAGAACTTTCTGGTATGGAAAAAAATATTTTTCCAGTAATAAGATCTACTTCTTTTCCGACAGAAACGAAGAAAGGAAAAAAGCTGCTTACGAAGGAGCATACTGCGGAAACAAGAATCTTCTATGCTCTAGACTTAGGCAGATCCTATCAACTATTAGATGAAGAATTGCTGGAAAAAGAAGGATGGGTTAAAGAGCATATTGATGAAGTTGCTTCTTTTAACGTCCGTTCTCTTTCTGTAGAGCCTAAAAAAGATAGAGTAGCAGATAATGACTTTTACTTCATAGCTACACAAGATGGTTACGATGCAAGCCGAATTCTTAACGAAGCTTTTTTAGAAGAAATGAAAGTTAATGCAAAAGGTGAGGTTGCAGTGGCTGTCCCTCATCAAGATGTACTAATTATTGGGGATATTCAAAATAGTACTGGTTACGATATTTTAGCGCAAATGACAATGAAGTTTTTTGCAGAAGGAAGAATTCCGATTACGTCCCTTCCGTTTATATATGAAAACAAAAAATTAGAACCCATTTTCATACTTGCGAAAAATAGACCACAGAAATAGTAAGAGTGCGTGTTCAAAAAGGAGGATGAAAAGGACCAAGGTCGGCTAAATGCGCAACGTCCTATTGCAACGCCGACACTAGCACGTCCTGTGCGTAGCAGTTCGAGGCGGCGTAGCTTTGAGTAACGGAACGTATAGGGGAATACGTGAGTATCGGACTTGCACGGGAGGTGCTGACTTCTACGTTGCCCACAGGACGTGGGCGGTCTTAGTAGAAATTCCCCTATAGCCAACGAAGAAATGCGAAGTGTCATTTTCTTCGGACTTTTTCGAACAGCCTTTAAGAGAGGAAGTTTAGGATGGATGTATTTTATAATCCAAAAGGTATAGGTGACGTACTAATCATTCCTATTGAGGATGGAGAACGTTATGATATTAAATTTGAAAAAATAGCCGACATTACAAGGATTTTAACAAGTAACGGTAAAGTACTTGGATATAATATTTACAATGCGAAAAGTCATTTTCCATTAAATCAAACAGGAAAAGTCAAATTAACTGAAGAATTATTAGGCCAAATTAAGAATTTATTTGTCGAAAACGGAGTAGAAGATAGTTTGGATTTTGATTTAAGTCCTAAGTTTGTTGTAGGTTATGTGATGAGTAAAGAACAGCATGAAAATGCCGATAAATTAAGTATATGTCAAGTAGATGTTGGTGAGGAAGAACCGCTTCAAATCGTATGTGGTGCACCAAATATAGACAAAGGTCAAAAAGTAGTAGTTGCTAAGGTAGGTGCAACAATGCCGAGTGGATTGAAAATTAAACCTACCGAATTACGTGGTGTAGCATCGAATGGCATGATCTGTTCTCAAAAAGAATTGGGAATGCCAAATGCGCCAACTGAAAAAGGAATTTATGTATTGGATGATTCAAACCAAATAGGTGAGGAATTTACATTTTAAAAGCAAAAGCAACCCAATGTTCTTTTAAGGGTTGCTTTTGCTTTTGTTCATTAACTAAAGCCTTTTACCTATCTAACCATGAGTGCTATTTAGGTACAATTTTCCTTTTAATCAATGTAAAACATGCTACAATAGAACTTATTAAGTAATGATTATACACCAAGAATAGACACCAAGAAATTTGATGGAAATAGAAATGAGTGAGTTTTATGTTTGAAAAATGGAAAAGTAAAATAAGAGAACTATTTAACGAAAGTGATCCTGAAGAAAATCAACATCATGAAATTAAATCTGGGTATAACCAGGAAGTTCAACAAGATTTAAAGGCGAGAGTTACGTATCGTTATCCAAAGGAGAAACCGTTTCGTTTTCCTGTTATTCCAGATGAAAAAAAGGAAAATACTAACGTAAGAAGTTTTGAAGAGGAAAAAACTGTAGTCAAACAAAATAAAATAAAAACGGATATGAATAAACGTATTAGAAATGAACAAATTAGATCGGTTCATACAGAGCCCAATGTTCACAGTAATCCACCTAATTCAAATAATAAAAAAATATATAAAAAAACAGATGAGCCATTTAAAGTATCCGAGATTCCATCGCCAATATATGGATTTCAAAAAAGGGAAAGAAAAGAAGAACAGACATCCGATATTCCAACTTACATAAGTCAAGATAATAAACAAAAGGAAATTGAAATTGAACAAAAAGGCAGACCACAGGATTTTTATTCTAGGGAAGTAGAAAATCAAAACAATAATAATGATGAAGATAATATAACTGATACTACCTCTTCAATAGGAATGGAAAAGAAGAATGAATTAAAGGAAAATGAAATCGATGTAATAGAAGAATCTTCGAATGAACAGGAAATACGAGAAATAGATAATTCTAAGAGCAACGGAGAAGAATATATAGATGAGCGTATAGAGGTAGTTGAGAAAGAAAAGGATAATCTACAAATACAAAATATACAAGTAATTGAGGATGAAGAGGAAGTTGCAGCTACAGTAGAAGAAAAAACGTCAGAAGTTGACAAACAGGAAGAATCCATAAGTACGAATACAGAATCTGATAATAATTCTACAAAGATAAAAGATAACGAAAGGACCTCAGTCATCCCATTTAATGTAATTATGACACCAAGTGACAAACGGAACTTGCATAGAAGAAAAATGGAAAAGATGAAAACAACTTTTAATGAGGATAAACCAAATGAAAGTAAAAATCAATTTCAACCAAATGAAAAAACTCAACAAATTGAAATGAATCCATTAAATCAAGCAAGTGGTGGAAATGAAATCTTAATCCCGAATCATTTACTAAACGATCGGGTTGAAAGAAGTGATTCAGATGGTGTTTGGGTGGAAGAACAGCAACGTTTACTTGAAGAAACGTTAAAACATTTCAATGTAAGGGCAAAAGTGGTAAAGGCAACCCAAGGTCCATCTGTTACTCGATTTGAAGTACACCCAGAACTTGGAGTAAAAGTAAGTAAAATCAAAAATTTAAGTGATGATTTGAAATTAAATATGGCAGCAAGAGATATTCGAATTGAAGCGCCGATTCCAGGGAAAAATACGGTTGGGATTGAAATACCCAATCAAAAATCTCAAATGGTTGGACTTCAAGAAATATTTGAGACGGAAGCTTTTAAAGAAAGTGAATCACCGTTAACAGTTGCATTAGGGTTAAGTATTGAAGGGGACCCCAAAATTACTGATATTCAAAAAATGCCCCATGGGTTAATTGCAGGTGCAACGGGGTCAGGTAAAAGTGTTTGTATTAACACAATGCTTGTAAGTCTCCTATATAAAGCGAGTCATGAAGATGTGAAAATATTGTTAATCGATCCTAAAATGGTGGAACTTGCACCATATAATGGGATTCCCCATTTAGTGACACCTGTCATTACAGATGTGAAAGCTGCAACACAAAGTTTGAAATGGGCAGTAACGGAAATGGAAGACCGTTATGAAAGATTTGTCCATGAAGGTGTTAGGAATATTGCAGCTTATAATAAAAAAATAAGACAACAAAATAGAATGGACGAAAAAATGCCGTTTATCGTCATTGTAATTGATGAATTAGCAGATTTAATGATGACGTCACCACAGGATGTAGAAGACTCGATAAGTCGAATTGCACAAAAAGCAAGAGCATGTGGAATTCATCTTATTTTGGCAACGCAAAGACCTTCCGTTGATGTTATTACTGGCTTAATTAAGGCGAATATCCCTACCCGTATTGCATTTAGTGTATCTTCTCAAGTAGACTCACGCACTATTATTGATGTTAGTGGGGCGGAAAAATTACTTGGAAGAGGGGATATGTTGTTTGTAGAAAATGGAGCAGGAAAGAGCGTTCGTCTTCAAGGTCCATTTGTATCAGATGAAGAGATTGAGCGGATTACAAGCTATGCAAGAAGTATAGCGGAACCAAATTATTTATTCGATCAAGAAGATTTGTTAGAACAAATCCATGTGGATGAGGAAGAAGATGAACTTCTCCATGAAGTTATTGATTTTGTATTAAGTCAAAATAGCGCAAGTACTTCCATGATTCAACGCCGTTTTAAAATCGGATATAATCGTGCTGCAAGACTCATGGACACATTAGAGTATAAGGGAATCATTTCTGGGCAAAATGGCAGCAAACCTAGAGAAGTATTAATTAGACAAAAACAGGAAGATATGTAAAATTTATGTTAAGATTATTGAAAAAGTCACATCATCATGAAGGTTAAATGCAAATTAATAGCTTATATTCATGATTTTCTGAAGGAGTAGCAGACATGAAAGAAATTACATTAAAACTAAATGGCGAAATTAAAAGATTAACGAATAGAACATTTAAATTTGATGAACGTATTAAAGAGGGTTGGTTTTCAGCTGTTTATTTTCTGAAGACGAAAAAGATTGTGGAAGAAAAAGTCTCGAACAATCATGTTACGATGCAGTTTTTCCAAAAAGAAAATGCGGTTTTATGTGGTACAGATGAAGCAATAGCTTTAGTCCATACATTTGCTGAAAACCCGCAAGATTTAGAAATCCATTCATTAAAAGACGGAGATAAAATTGAACCTTTTGAAACAGTTCTAACCATTTCCGGAAGATATCAAGATTTTGGTTATTTAGAAGGAATTATTGATGGGATTCTTGCAAGAAGAACATCAGTAGCTACAAATGTATACAATGTGGTAAAAGCTGCGAAGTCCTCTGGTAAACAAAAACCAGTTATCTTTATGGGAGATAGAGATGACCACTATACAACTCAAGCTGGGGATGGATATGCGGCTTATATCGGAGGCTCTACTGCTCAAGCAACACATGCGATGAATGAATGGTGGGGTAAAGAAGGAATGGGAACAATGCCTCATGCATTAATTCAAATGTTCCGCGGGGATGTCGTAGCAGCGACTAAAGCTTATCATGAAATTTATCCAAATGACGAATTAGCAGCTTTAGTTGATTATAACAACGATGTTATTACTGATTCACTAAAAGTGGCTAGAGAATTTGGGGATACATTAGCTTCTGTTCGATTAGATACTTCACGAACACTAGTTGATAAATATTTCTTAAGAAATCATCATTTAATGGGTTCATTTGATCCAAGGGGAGTTAATCCAGAACTTATCTTCGCTTTAAGAAAAGCGTTAGATGATGAAGGATATAACCATGTAAGAATTATGGTTTCAGGTGGATTTAATGAAAAGCGCATTTTAGAATTTGAGTCAAAGAATGTACCGGTAGATATTTATGGGGTAGGAAGAAGTCTCCTAACCCTAAATATAGGGTTTACAGGGGATAATGTTTTATTGAACGGAGAACCTGAAGCAAAAGAGGGAAGAAGATACCGTCCGAATCCACGTCTGGAAAGAGTAGAATATTTGAACTTTGATGAATAGATTATATTACATTTAAATCTAATCCGTTTTTTGATATAATAGTTCAGTATTGTGTATTTTATTTTTAAGAAGCTATTTGTATTTGATGAACAATGGAGGTTCGTTCTATGACAACTTACCATTTTATTGGTATAAAGGGAACAGGAATGAGTGCACTAGCACAGATACTTCACGATTCAGGGGAAAACGTGCAAGGCTCGGATGTGGATAAACGATTCTTTACACAGGTTGCTTTAGAGGAGAAAAACATTCCTATCCTTCCCTTTTCGGAAAAAAATATTAAAGAAGATTATACGATAATTGCAGGAAATGCCTTTTCGGATGAACATGTAGAAATTAAAGAAGCAAAACGATTAGGATGTACATTTTATCGTTATCATGAGTTTCTGGGAGAATGGCTAAAACAATATACAAGTATTGCAATCACTGGAGCACATGGTAAAACGTCAACAACCGGTTTAATGTCCCACGTTTTAGATGAAACATTCCCGATTTCTTATTTAATAGGGGATGGAACCGGTAAGGGACATGTTGATAGTGAATATTTTGTTTTTGAAGCATGTGAATATCGACGTCATTTTTTAAACTATGAACCAGATTACGCAATAATGACAAACATTGATTTTGATCACCCGGATTATTTTACTAGTCTTAATGATGTATTTAATGCTTTTCAATCCATGGCAGATCAAGTGAAAAAAGGGATTATTGCTTGTGGGGATGATGAACAACTACAACAAATTCAGGCTAAAGTCCCAGTTGTGTACTATGGATTTGGCGATACAAATGATTTTCAAGCGCAAAATGTTCATGAATCAGAAGAAGGTACGACCTTTGATGTCTTTGTGAGAAATACTTACTATGATACTTTTACAACACCATTATTTGGAGATCACAGTGTATTAAATGCATTGGCGGTTATTGCGATGTGTCATTATGAAGATATAAAGGCAGAAGACATTAAGAATATTTCTTCATTCCAAGGGGTCAAAAGACGGTTTTCTGAAAAGAAACTAGGAAATCAAGTTTTAATTGACGATTATGCACATCATCCTAAAGAAATAACTGCAACAATTGACTCAGCAAAAAAGAAATATCCAAATAAAAAAATTATTGCTATTTTTCAACCTCATACATTTACTAGGACAAAAACATTTTTACAAGAATTTGCTGACAGTTTAAGTGATGCTGATCAAGTTTATTTATGTGATATTTTTGGTTCTGCTAGAGAGGATTCAGGAAAACTAACGATTGAAGATCTACAAAATTTAATTGCAGATAGCGAAATATTAGAACTGGATCAAACAGAAGTTCTAGCTGAATATCAAGACAGTGTACTTATCTTTATGGGTGCGGGAGATATTCAAAAATTCCAAGAAGCATATGAAAGTGCAAACAATGCAATACAACATTAAATTAATATTCATTAAAAAATAATAAGTCTGATTGTTTTCAGGCTTTTTTCTTTTGGCCACGAAAAAAATTTAACTCATACATTCTAATTTTTTTTATGACAAAAAAGGTTTTACCTGTTTATTGTCGAATTAATTATTAGAAAGTTATATACTAGAGCTAGACCTGCTTTAGAATTTTATTTAAAGATAGGTTTAGGTATTGACAATTAGGGAATTATTAAAAGTGAATAGTTGTCAAGCCATACATAAGTTATTATACATAAGGAGATGAAAGAGATATGGAATTTTTATTATACATATCTGCGTTTATTGCGGCTTTAGCGTTTGTTATTCTAGTTATTTATGTAGTGATTGCATTAAAGGCTACAAAAGAGACCTTAAACGATGTTTCAGTCACAATTCAAGGTATCGAAAAACAGATGCAAGGCGTTACAACAGAAACGACTCAGTTATTATCTAAAACTAATAAATTAGCTGAAGATATGAATGAAAAGACCGGAAAATTAGATACTTTATTTGAAGGCGCAAAGGGAATAGGGGATTCCATGAAAGATTTTAGTCAATCTCTAAATGAGATATCAAATAGTATTTCTATTGCTTCCAGGGTTGACCAAGAAAAAGCTGCCCAAGCTGTTAAATGGGGTGCTGCAATAGTAGATTTTGTAAATGGAAGGAAGAACAAGACTAAATAGGGGGTAAAAATATGAGTGAAAACAACATTAACACGAAGGATTTTGTAATTGGGACATTAGTTGGCACGATAGTTGGGGCATCTGTTGCTTTGATTTTTGCACCTAAATCAGGAAGAGAGTTAAGAGATGATATTAATCAAGGTGCTCAACAGGTGAAAGACCGTGCAGGAGATTGGAAAGAAATTGCACAGGAAAAGGGCAGTGACTGGAAAGATAAAGCTTTTACTACAAGCGTTGAATTTAAAAAACGAGCAATGGATACTACATCAAACCTAACGAAAAACGTTTCTCAAAAAACTCAGGATCTAGGTAAAAAAACACAAGACTTAACTAATACGTTATCCACTAAGTTTAAAAATGGTACAGATAATGAAGAAAAGTCTTTAGTTGAAGCAGTAGATTCCGACAAGTAAAAAGTTATTTCTTAAACTACAATCCTTAAAGGGTTGTAGTTTTTCTTTTTTAATTTTAAGAAATAATGAAAAAATATCATAAATCGTAAAACTAATGGTGACAAATGAAAGAATATTAGCTATAATTGTCACTAATTATAAATGTTAATATATTTCTGGGGGCGCATAAAATGACGAATCAATTTGAGCAATTAAGAAATCAATTAGACGAAGTAAATTTAGAAATACTTGAATTAATCAACAAACGCGCATCGCTAGTTCAAGAAATTGGACAAATAAAAACAAAGCAAAGTATTAGAAAAGAGTTTGATCCTGTTAGAGAACGTGAAATGTTAGATCTTATTTCTGAAAAAAATACTGGACCATTTGAAAACTCAACCATTGTTCATATATTTAAAGAAATTTTTAAGGCTGGACTCGAATTGCAAGAAGAGGATCATCAAAAAGCGCTACTTGTATCCCGTAAGAGACAGCCGGAAAACACAGTTATAGATATTAAAGGCGTTAAAATAGGGAATGGCAATATTAACCATGTGTTTGGTCCATGTGCAGTTGAAAGTTATGACCAAGTAGCACAAGTTGCTGAATCCATTAAAAGTAAAGGACTTAAATTGATACGTGGGGGCGCCTTTAAGCCTAGAACATCACCATATGATTTCCAAGGTCTAGGACTAGAAGGGTTACAAATCTTAAAACGCATTGCAGATGAATATGATTTAGCTACGATTAGTGAGATTGTTACACCAACAGATTTAGAAAAAGCAGTCGAGTATATTGATGTCATCCAGATTGGTGCGAGAAATATGCAAAACTTCGAATTGTTAAAGGCTGCAGGTCAAATTGATAAACCAGTTTTATTAAAACGTGGCCTTTCTGCTACAATATCTGAATATATTAACGCTGCTGAATACATTGTATCTAGTGGTAATCGTAATGTTATTCTTTGTGAACGAGGTATTAGAACTTATGAAAAAGCAACAAGAAATACATTAGATATTTCTGCTGTTCCAATTTTAAAACAAGAAACACACTTACCAGTAATGGTTGACGTAACACACTCAACTGGTCGCCGTGACTTATTACTTCCAACGGCAAGAGCGGCTCTTGCTATCGGAGCAGATGGAATTATGGCAGAGGTTCATCCAGATCCTGCTGTAGCGTTATCCGATTCAGCGCAACAAATGGACATTCCAACATTCGATCGTTTCTATGAAGAATTAACAGACCTAGAAAATCGTTTAAAGTAAGATGTTTAGAAAAGGCTAATCATTATTGATTAGTCTTTATTTCTTTTTTAAGAATTTAATAATAAAAGAAGTTATTTTTGTTTTTTTTATCATGTTAGAGTATGATATAAACAAAAGAACTGGATTTAGGAATATAGGAGGTAACACAGTAATGACTGTAACAATTTATGATGTAGCAAGAGAAGCTAATGTATCTATGGCTACGGTTTCGAGAGTAGTTAATGGAAATCCCAATGTAAAGCCGACAACACGTAAAAAGGTTTTGGCAACAATAGAACGTTTAGGTTATCGACCAAACGCAGTAGCTAGAGGATTAGCTAGCAAAAAGACAACTACTGTAGGGGCAATCATTCCAGATATATCCAGTATTTTCTTTTCAGAATTGGCTCGTGGAATAGAAGATATTGCAACAATGTATAAATATAATGTTATTTTAAGTAACTCAGACCAAAATAAAGATAAAGAGTTAGCATTAATAAATACAATGTTAGAAAAACAAGTAGATGGAATATTATTTATGGGTGGAACCATTACAGAAGAACATTTGCAACAATTTAATACTTCAAATGTTCCGATTGTGCTAGCAGCAACTTATGATGATACAAAGGAATTGGCATCCGTTAATATTGATTATAAAGAAGCTGCTTATGAAGCAACTAAACATTTTGTTGATAAAGGCAAAAACCCGGCATATGTAGGTGGCGGGGAAGATTCAAGTATCAGTAAACATAAATTTGCTGGTTATGAACGTGCATTAACCGAAGCGAATGTTACGATGAAGGAAGAATTCATTGTACAAGGTGATTATTCTTATGAATCTGGACTTGAAGCAGCTAAACAATTAGCTGCTTTGGAGGATAAACCAGAGGCTGTTTTTGTCGCTTCTGATGAAATGGCATTAGGTGTTATCCATGGTGTTCAAGATATGGGGTATAATGTTCCAAATGATGTAGAAATTTTTGGGTTTGACAATACTAGACTTGCCACTATGGTACGTCCAACACTGTCAACAGTGGTACAACCGATGTATGATATCGGTGCAGTTGCTATGCGTTTATTGACAAAATTTATGAACAAAGAAGAAGTTACAGAAAAAAATGTTATATTACCCCATAGAATTGAGATAAGAAATTCAACTTTAGAAAAATGATGCCGATAAAAGATATAGATGGATGTAAATTACATTCATCTATACTTTTAGATAGTTGGGGAGATTTAGAAAATGAGTAAAAAAGATATATTAACTCCTATCGGCATTACATTTGGTTTTATAGTAATTATGCTAGCCATACTTTCAAGTGGCGGTACAGAAGGTATTATATCATTTGTTGATCTATCAAGTATTTTAATTGTAATCGGTGGCTTAATTGCCTCCATGTTAATTACTTTTAAAATGGAACAACTCAAATTAATTTTCAAATTGTTTAAAGCAACTTCACTTCAAAATAGTATGCAGTTACCTGATCTTATTGATCTTTTTTCTCGATTAGCTGAAAGGGCAAGAAGAGAGGGCATATTAGCTTTAGAAAATCATTTAGATGAAATTGATGATCCGTTTATACGAAAAGGTATATTACTTGTTGTAGATGGTGTCGAACCTGAAGTGATTAATGACATTCTAGAAGCAGAAATTATAGCATTGGAAGAAAGACATGCAAAAGGTAGGTCTTTATTTGAAAAGGCAGCTGAATACGCACCTTCATGGGGAATGATAGGTACGTTAATTGGACTTGTATTGATGCTAAATAAATTAACTGATCCATCAACTTTAGGACCAGCTATGGCTGTGGCCTTACTGACAACATTGTATGGAACAGTGTTAGCTAATCTTGTTTTCACGCCGATGGCAAATAAGTTAGAGGGGAAAACGGAAGAAGAAACTTTTTATAAGCAAATTATAATTGAGGGAATTATTGGTGTACAATCCGGGCAGAATCCACGTATCCTTGAGGAAAAATTAAATGCTTTTCTTTCGAGTGAGGATCTAGAGAAGCAAAAGATGAGCGAAACTTCTAATCTCGTAGGAGAAAGCGTCAATGAAGCGTAGGAGAAATAGGAAGTCAAATAAACAAACAGGTGCACCAAAGTGGATGACTACCTATTCGGATATGGTAACATTAGTTTTAGTTTTCTTTATTTTATTATTTGCTATGTCAAACCTTGATGAAGCCCGATTTGAAGCGGTCCAGGAATCATTCCAGAATAGAATGCTTTTTGACTTTTATCCGTCGATGGTTCCGTTAGATAATCCTACTGATCAATCTAAACATGATAAAGAAGATAATCAAACTGGGGATAATGATAGTGAGTTTGATGAATTAAAAAGTAATTCAAATGAGCAAAATCCTGCGACAGAGGAAGATTCCCTTGACAACCTAGTAAGTGAGGTAGAGTCTTTTCTTGATGAAAATAATTTAAATGGCGTAATTTCGGCTAATCGTTCTGATGAAGGTGTTGTATTAGTTTTACAGGAAAGTATCCTATTTGAAACCGGAGAGGCGACTGTTTTAGATTCAGCTCAATCCTTTTTAGATAAGATAGGACTTTTCTTAAAAGATGTACCTAATAAAGTGCGTATAGAAGGACATACAGATTCAAGGCCGATAATAAGCTATAGGTATCCATCGAACTGGGAATTATCAGCTGCACGTGCTGGTAGCGTCATTCGCTATTTAACTAGTGAATATGATTTAGATGATAAAAGATTTTCATCTGTTGGTTATGCTGATACAAGACCAATAGCTCCAAACGACTCTGAAAAAAACTGGAGTCAAAATAGGAGAGTAGAAATTGTAATCATGGAATATAAAGAGCAAGAGGCTGAATAGATTAGCATCTTGCTCTTTTTAATAAAAAGTTTGATTTGAAACGGTGCTACTCCTATTACTGGACATGGAAAGTATATTTCAATAGTTGATTTAGTAGTTTACTATTTTTTTCACTAATTTCTAATTTTCTAGGGATGTAGGGGAATGCTTCTATGTTTGTGTCATGCCAATGATTAGGAATACTTACAGTTGATTCTCTTTGCCATTTTTCAATCCATGTACGTGGGAGAGGACCTGTGTTGATTGTATCCATCTTCATGACATTCCAAATTTGCGCCCATGCTCTAGGAACAACTCGCCAAATATCGTAGCCTCCACCTCCAAGGGCAATCCATCTACCTCCACAGTATTCATGGGCTAATTCATGGGAAATTTCAGGAATACGTTCATATATTTTCATAGAAGTACAAAGGTGGGTTAGGGGGTCGTATGTATGTGCATCTGCTCCATTTTGTGTAACTATAATATCGGGTTTAAAGAATTTCGCAATTTTTCTTATCGCAGCTTCATAAACTTCCAAAAAGGATTCATCTTGAGTAAAAGCATCAATGGGAAGATTAAATGTATAACCAAATCCTTTTTTAATTCCTCGTTCGTCCACATTTCCTGTGCCCGGGAATAAATATCTACCTGTTTCATGAATAGAAAATGTACACACATCAGGGTCATCATAAAAAGCGCTTTGCACACCATCACCATGATGGGCATCCGTATCAACATACAATACCCTTAAATTATAATTCTTTCTTATATATCTAATGGCAATAGCTCCATCATTATAAATACAAAATCCAGAGGCTTTGCGCTTAAATCCATGATGTAGTCCACCGCCCAAATTCAAAGAATGGTTGACACGTCTATTTAGTACCTCATCTACGGCTGTTAATGAACCTCCGACTAGTAAGGCAGATGCTTCATGCATACCTTCAAAAATGGGAGTGTCTTCCGTACCAAGACCGAATTCACTTTTTTCATCATCACTTAATTGGCCAAAACTTGCCCTTTTAACGGCTTCTATATAGTCCTCATCATGAAATAATGCTATTTCTTTATCTGAGGCTTCTCTTGGTAAAACTAAATCTTCAGAAGTTAATGCATTCGATTGTTCCAATAATTCCTTTGTTAATTGAAGTCGTTTTTGATTAAATGGGTGCTTTTCATGAAAGTGGTAATTTAAAAATTTATTAGAAAATATAAAAGCTGCGTTCTTTTTCATGCTTTTGGCTCCGGAATATTATTAGGCCAAAGTAATCTGTAGCCAGCATTTCGCAAGTCCTGAATTATTGGAAGCGGATTCATAGTTTGGATACGAAAAACAAGTATTTTAAAATTTGGATCGTTTTTATATGGGTATACTAATACGGATGCAATATTTATTTTACGTTTTCCAAAAACAGTTGCAACCTTTGGAATAATTCCTGGTATATCTGGAACTTTTACCTCAATAACGGAACTTTGTACAGTAATTCCTGTTAATTGAATTAAAGTATATAACATGTCTTTTTCTGTTACAATACCGACTAATTTATTTTCATTCACAACTGGTAAACAAGCAATTTCCTTATCGTAAAATACACGCGCAATTTCTTCTACAAAATCAAGCGGATGAATGGTAATAACAGGTGTACTCATAATCATTTTTATTTCATTATCTAATTCACTATGTTCGGTACTTTCATTTTTTATGAAGACAGAGGGGCTAGCATCCCTTACGTCACGATCAGAAACAATACCAATTACTTCGTTGTTTCTATTGACGATTGGTATATGGCGAATACGATGTTCTTGTAATAATTGTAAGGCGCTAGCTATCGTTGCATTTGGTGGTAAAGTAATCACCTCTGTTTTCATGATTTCCTCGACTAACATCTATAAACCCTCCCTAAAAGAACGATTCTTATTTTTGGATAGGAATCGTAATTCATCGAACTTCTTTACAGATTCTTCCGGAACATTTTTTCCGATACGGACCATTAAACAATTCGCAGGATGAGAGATAATTTCCGGATCGTCTGTTGGAGCGGGTAATAATCCGCCAGCTGCCATCACTTTTTCCATAATTTTCCGATAATTCCATATACTTAAGTTGGTTCCTTCTAAATCCCAATGCCAATAATATTCCGTAGAAATTATTATATAATTTTCCATAAATTCATCACGCATCGAAATCTCTAGAAGGTTTGAAGCAACTTTTTCACCACGAAATTGCGGTATAATTTCTATTGCTCCTAATTCAATCAAGTCCTGCATATTAAATTCTGACCATCTTTCGAGTGGATCGGGATAGACGTAAGTAACATAACCGATTATAGTATCCTGTGTACGAGCTACTATTATTCTGCCCTCTGGAAAGTCAGCAATTTTTTGGATAGCCTCAAATTGTTTATGGGCTGGTCTGAATGCAGTTAATTTATCATGAAAATGATATTGCTGTAATTCAGTTGTAGTGAGTGGACCCTCAATCACTATAGTATCTGTTGAGGTCTCGCGTTGCATCTTATAATAGTTCTTGATGTGTTCCATGTTTTCACCACCTAATTTCAGGTCATCCGTATTATCTATAGTATACAAGATAATTCAAAATTTTTTTAGTCTTTTATAACATTTTCGTAAATGATTTTTAATTTGTGTTCGCAGGTAGGGAAGTATTAAATCTTTCCCGTCTGGGACTCCGATTACTCGTCCCACCGTAAAGATTTGCATAAGTGCAACTTAGTCATTCGCCCAAAGGCTTGGCGAATGTCTAGTTTTCTAATGAATGTATTAGAAAAAAAGAAGATACTCCATAACGAGTATCTTCTTTAGTATGAGATAGCTTTCTGATTGGGACTACTACTCTTGCTTTTCTTTCTTTTTTTGTTCCTTGTCTTCTTTTACTTTTTCCGGCTTTGTTTCTTCAGTTGATTCAGAAGTTTTGCCAATTACAACTTCATTAGAGGGCTCCGACTCTAAGCCGAAATAATCAACTGCTTTTACTTGATAAGTCCCGTCGTCAGTTTCAACAGAGAATTCGGTGCTTGAAGTGTTTCCAACAAGTTCAAAGTTTCCGTCAGGTTTTGATTTGCGATAAACACGGTACCCTACTATGTCACCCGAGTCGGGTCTACTCCATTTAAGCTTATTATCCGAATAGTTTACAGACGTTGGTGCTACTGGAGCTTTACCGTCATTTTCAATCTTATATGATGCTATTTGACCTCTAGGAGCACCTATTCGTTGCCATTTATCTGTTTCGTTTCGAGGGATTAGTTTACTTACACTTTTAATTCCGTTACGTTCTAACCATTCAGGGTTAAACATCAGGCCATTTCCTAATACAAATTCTTGAGGAGTATTAGAACCTGCTGCAACAGCTTTTCCACCGAGAACGATTTGTGAACCAGCAATTAAGCTGTCATCAACTTTCGTTGGAACATATTGGGAATTATAGATGTCCGATTTCACTAATCCAGCTTTTTGACACAAATCAGAAGCGAGGTTACCTGAAATGCTGCAGTAGCTTCTTGATACAATACCATCTGGCTGTTTAAATTTCTCAGAAGGTGCTATAAGTACGGGATTGATATCAGAAGCTGCATTTATTAATTGAGCCCACAAATTTTGAGTGCGCTGGCTGTAACTTAAAGAAGTAGAGCTACTATAAATCGAAGCTGGATATTCATAACCGAGCCACGTTCCAAACGTTACGTTCGGATTGGTGGCAATAAACCATGCATCCTTATAATCTTGTGATGTCCCTGTTTTACCAGCCCAATCAACACCACCATATTTTAATCTAGATTTTACATAAGTTCCCGTACCACTTGATAATACATCACGCATCATATCCAATGTTAGATATGTTGTTTGCGGTGAAAAAACATCAACAAGTTCCGTCTCATGTTCATATACTAGATCGCCATCTGCTGTTGTAATCTTTTCTATCATATAGCCGTCTGCAAATTTCCCGTTATTACCAAATGTGGTATAAGCATTAATGTTTTCTTCAACAGGTACACCGTATTTAGAGGCCCCGAGTGCAAATGATAGGTTATAATGGTCTTCTTCTACTAAAGAAGTAACACCCATTTTTTCTAAATAACTAGCAGGGTCTTTTGAGAGTATTTTATCATAGGTAATTACCGCGGGGATATTGTAAGAACTAGCTAAAGCCTTTCTTACAGTGACCGTGCCGTAATTTCCGCCACCATAGTTTTTAGGTGAGTACTTACCCCAACTTCTCGGTTCATCCACTATGGTTGTACTAGGTTGAACTACTCCGAATTCTAATGCTGGCCCATAAACTACTGTTGGTTTCGATGTACTACCAATCTGTCTTTTAGATGTTGCGTAGTTTGTTTGATTATCTTCACTATAATCACGATTACCGAGAAAGCTTATAATTCTTCCACTTTTATTGTCAAAAAGCACAGCTGCAGCTTGAATGGATTGAAGTATTTTTTTTCCATCGACAGTTGTATACCGATCATCTCCATAATACTGATAATTAGCTGCAACTTCTTGGAATGCATCATAAATCCCTTTATCAATGGTTGAATGAATCTTATATCCATCTGATTGGATTGCTCTAGCTGCTAATTCTTTGTATTCTTTTTCTAACTTCTTATCATCTTTTTCAAGGTCTTTTTTAGAATATCCATCTTTTTCGGCTAAGTGGTACATGATAATATCCGTTGCCCTTGATTGAATTTCTCTAGTTAAGATTGGATATTTTTCATGCGGCGATTTTTCCTCTTCTTTAAAATCGGCAACAATATCATAGTTTATTGCTTCTTCGTATTCCTCATTTGTAATATATTCCATATCAAGCATCCGGTTTAATACAATTTTCATCCGATTTAGTCCAGGATTGATTCCTTCCTCTTCTTTTAAACCACCACTATTTTTAAATGGAGTATAGTAGGACGGACTTTGTGGCAGTCCTGCTAAATATGCAGCCTGAGCAAGATTTACTTCATCAGCATTAATACCAAAAATACCTTGTGCAGCTGTCTGGATGCCCGCTATATTTCCACCAGATGAATTACGTCCGTATGGAACAATGTTTAAATACGCCTCTAATATTTCATCTTTTTCAAATAAACGTTCCAAACGTAATGCTAAAAGCATTTCCTTTGCTTTACGTTCAAAAGATACTTCATTTGTAAGAATTTGGTTTTTTATTAATTGCTGAGTGAGTGTACTACCACCACTTTGCATACTTGCATTGGATACTTCTTGATATAAGGCACGAAAAATAGCTTTTGGCACAATACCTTGATGTTCTTCAAAATATTCATCCTCCGTTGCAATAACGGCTTGAACTAATGTAGGAGATATTTTATCAAGGGTCGTTTCTTCTCGATAAAGTTCTGCTCGTACATCTCCTATATAAACATTATTAGCAAAATATAATTTCGATGTTTCTTCATAATTATAGATATCTTTCTTCATATCCTCATAGCTACGAATGGACTCATCTTTTACAAGGGAGGCAAAGTAACCTGCACCTAACCCTCCAACAAAGAATGCACCTATAAAACCTATAATTAAAAAGAATAATATGATATTCCAAACAACATCATATGTAATACGTGAAGTTTTCTGGATTTTACCAGTTTTCCATATTGTTATTACTTTATTGATAGATTCATAGTTTTTAAAGGTATTCCATGCTGAATTAGTTTTCGTTTTTAATTGATGAAACATTTCTTTCAGTTTCATTTGCAAAACCCCCTAAAATTCTTTTATAATTATAACATAAGTATATTTTTCGAGATAGATGCATTTAGTTGCATTTTAATAATGAATATGATAAAGATTATTAATAACATTCTATATATATGTATGTAGCTAAGAAAGAATGAAGTAGTTTTACAGATCCCTATCAAAGAGAGCTAGTGGTCGGTGGAAACTAGTATATATTTGTAAAGCGAATTACGTTCTGGAGCAATTTTTTTCTTAAATGAAAGAAACGGTGGAAACATCGATAACAAAGACCGAGTGGCACAACTGTGCAACAAGGGTGGTAACGCGTGTTCGAAAACTCGTCCCTTTATTATAGTAAAGGGATGAGTTTTTTTATTTAAGCAGTAAGGAAAGTATAAAATCTTTCCCGTCTGGGGCTCCGATTACTCGCCCCACCGTAAAGAATTGCATAAGTGCAACTAAGGCATTCGCCGAAAGGCTTGACGAATGCCAAGTTTTCTAATAAAAAAAGGAGAGTGCATGAAGTGGATATTATAAAAGATTTAGAAAAGCGTGGACTAATTCAACAAACTACCGATCAAGAAGGTTTAATCAAACATTTAGAAACTAACCAGGTAAGTTTGTATTGTGGTTTTGACCCTACTGCAGACAGTTTACATATTGGTCACTTAGTACCATTAATTATGCTGAAGCGATTCCAATTAGCTGGTCATAATCCCATTGCTCTAGTTGGTGGTGGAACTGGGATGATAGGTGACCCAAGTGGACGTTCCACGGAAAGATCATTAAATACACCTGAAACAGTACAACATTACGCAGATTCATTAAAAAAGCAAATAAATAAAATTTTAAAAGTGGAGAACAATGAAAGTTCTGTGAAAGTACGAAATAATCATGATTGGTTAGGAAAATTAACTTTTATTGATGTATTAAGAGATGTGGGTAAACATTTTAGTATTAATTATATGTTAGCCAAGGAATCCGTTTCTACGCGTATCGAACACGGGCTTTCATTTACTGAGTTCAGTTATATGCTCTTACAGTCTTTAGATTATATGAAATTATATGAAGAAGAAAATGTAACATTACAAATAGGTGGAAGTGATCAGTGGGGGAATATTACCGCTGGAATGGAATTGATTCGCCGTGCAAGGGAAAATCAAGATGATGAAATAAAAGTATATGGTTTAACTGTTCCATTAATAACAAAAGCGGATGGAACTAAATTTGGTAAAACAGCTGGTGGAGCAATATGGCTTGATCCGGAAAAGACCACTCCGTATGAATTCTATCAATTCTGGATTAATACAGATGATCGTGATGTTATTAAGTTTATTAAGTATTTTACATTTTTAAATGAAGAAGAAATTTCTCAATTGGAAAGTGAAGTCGCTAATCATCCGGAAAATCGTGTAGCTCAAAGACGCCTTGCAGAAGAAATGACTAAATTAGTTCACAGTGAAGAGGCTTTAACACAAGCGCAAAAAATTACAGAAGCATTGTTTAGTGGAGAATTAAAACAATTATCTGCCAATGACATTGAACAAGGTTTTAAAGATGTACCAACTTTTGAAATGGCAAAAGAAGATATAGGTCTAGTTGATCTATTAGTAAATGCAAAAATTTCTTCATCCAAGCGTCAAGCAAGGGAAGACATTTCTAATGGGGCAGTTTCCATTAATGGTGAACGTCAGCAAGATATTCAATATACTGTGACTGCTGAAGACCGTATTGAAGAGAAATTCACTATTATCCGTCGTGGGAAGAAAAAATATTTCTTAATCTCCTTTAATTAATTGGGGGGGGATCTAATCAAAAATACATTGACTTATACATGGTCAGTGTATTTTTTTTATTGAGAAAATTGCTAGGGGATAAATGTATCCAAGGTATTATATAAAGATAGTAAAAATTTAACTTTTTTCTATAAAAAATACCCTAAACCTAGTTGACAACTAGGAATAATGTGGTTATTATTATTTATAAATTTAAAAAAATAATAATCAAAATAGAGTGTGGGGGGATTTATTTGAGTAAAGTTAAAGAATTTTCATCCATTTTTGATGAAGTTGATGGTCAATTTTCGGACGTTCAGAATTGGCGAAGACATTTACATAAACATCCAGAGTTATCATTTGAAGAAAAAAATACTGCCTCATTTATAGAAGAAAGATTGAGAAGCTTTGGATTACCTGTGAAAACGGAAATAGGTGGCCATGGGATTGTTGCGGAATTAGAAGGGGAAGAGCCGGGGAAAACAATCGCTATACGTGCGGATTTCGATGCTTTACCTATACATGAAGAAAATAACACTCCGTATGCATCCGAAAATCCGGGTGTCATGCATGCTTGTGGACATGATGGTCATACAGCAGCACTTCTAGGGACGGCACAAGCACTAAGTAAATATAAAAATCGAATAAAGGGAAAAGTTCTCTTCGTTTTCCAACCAGCTGAGGAGAAGCCGCCAGGTGGTGCAAAATTTATGATTGAGGAAGGGATACTTGATGAAGTGGATTATGTATTTGCTGCTCATCTTGCTTCAGAGCTCCCGCTAGGTCAAGTTGCTGTTGGTGATGGGTATCAAATGGCTGCAGTAGATAAGTTTGAGATAACTGTGAAAGGGCATGGGGGACACGGTGCTAGACCGCATGAAGCGATTGACCCAATTGTTATTGGCAGTGAAATTGTTCAATCCTTGCAAAAAATTGTAAGCCGTAGAGTGGATCCGTTGAAATCTGCCGTTGTTACGTTGGGGGTATTCCAATCTGGTGCTGCATTTAATGTTATTCCAGATGAAGCTAAAATTGAGGGAACAGTTAGAACCTTCGATGAGGATGTGCGTGATTTAGTTGAAAAGGAAATTCGTTCTATCGTAAAGGGAATTGCAAACGCTAATCAAGCAAACTGTGAAATTGACTTTTTACGTGGTTATCCATCTTTATTTAATCATCCTGAAGAGACAGCAACTGTAGATCGTATTTTAAAAGGAGTATTTAATGAAGAAGAAATTGTTGCATTGGAACCAACAATGGGAGCGGAGGATTTTGCTTACTTTTTAAAAGAAAAACCTGGAACGTATTTCAGAGTAGGATCTAGAAATGAAAGCGAAAGCACTCACTACCCTCACCATCATCCGAAATTTGATATAGATGAGAGGGCTTTACTTAATATTGAAAAGGCATTTATTAAAATTATTTCACACTATTTAGTTGACTAATTACTAGGGGAGATCAGCGTGCATATAAAACATACTTTAAAACTTTTTACTATATTCATATTGGCACTGGTTTTAGTGGCATGTAGTAATGAAAGTTCAAGTGAAGAAACGGGAGATGGAAATACGGAAGTTGAAGAAAAACAAACTGGTGGAACACTTGATATTGCCTATGCTAATGAGCCAGATACATTAGATATTATGCAAAATGCTTCAAGTCCGACTAGGGACATTGCTTGGCATATATTTGAAACATTAGTAGCTCTTGATAAAGATTTTGCTGTTAAGCCAATGATTGCAGAGGAGTATAGCATTTCAGATGATCAAAAGGTTTACACAATAACCATTAGAGAAGATGTGAATTTTCATGATGGTACAACTGTTTCAGCAGAAGATGTAGTAGCATCCATTGAAAGATGGAGACTCGTATCTTCAGTAGGAAAAGTTGCCAGTGAATATATCGAAGACGTGAAAGAAGTCGATGAATTAACGGTAGAAATTACATTGAATGAAGTGTATAACGGTTTTCTTGACGATATGGCAGCACCGAAAACAGGGTTAGCAATTATTCCAAAAGCAATTGCTGAAGAAGCAGGGGAAAAACCACTAGTTCCAGAACAGCTTATTGGGACAGGACCATACCAATTTGAAAAATGGGAACGTGGCAATGAAATTGTTCTATCTAAGTTTGACGAATATTCACAGCGTGTAGAAACCGATTGGGGAGGACTTACAGGCAAGAAGGAAGCAACCCTTGATCAACTAAACTTTTTAATTGTAAAAGATCCACAAGTGAAATTGAATGGGTTAAAAACAGATTTATATGATTATGCCCAAGCCATACCAACAGATTTATACGAAGTCATTGAAACAACACCAAATACCAATCCAGTAACGTACATTAATGGTTATTCAATGATTATACCTGATAAATCAGAAGCGCCATTTGATGATTTAAAAGTACGTCAAGCATTAAACCAGGCAGTGGATAAAGAGGCAATCGCTCAATCAACATATGGGAATGAAGAGTTTTACGCGATGGATGGGGCACTTTTTGATCCAACCCAAACAGAATTATATTCGGGTGAAGGGATAGATGCTTATTTGGTGCATAATCCGGATAAAGCAAAAGAATTACTAGAAGAGTCCGATTATAATGGTGAACCTATCACAATTATGTATGCTAATAACACGGAAACATATAAACGTATTGCCCAAATGATACAACAACAACTTGAAGAGGTAGGGTTTACTGTTAAGCTTGATCCATATGAATGGGCGACGTATCTTGAGAGATGGCAAGACCCTAGTAATTGGGACATCGTTGTTATTGGATATTCTACTAGATTTTCACCAAACGAGTTAGGGTTCCTTGTTCAAGATACGGGTAGTAGTGGTTGGTACAACAGTGAGCGTTGGTCAGAATTAATGGATCAATGGGGGTTAGCAGCTTCTTCTGAGGAAAGACAAGAAATATTAGCAGAAATGAACCAAACGGTATATGACGAACTTCCTTTCTTAAAAGTTGCGAATGAAACGACATTAGATATAATGAGTGACGAAATTCAAGATTATGATGCTTGGATTGGTCCACGATTCTGGAATACTTATAAGAATAAATAAGTCTAAAGGGAGTCACTGTCGGTTTTCCATGACACTGGCTCCCTTGTTTTATTTAGGAAACTATAAAATGGTGAGAAGTGGAAAATTTCTTTTTAAGGAATAGCCACGTCCGGCTCCAGCGCCCAGCAACGTACAAACTTCACACTTCTACACTACGATAAGTCAACATCGGTTTGAGGTACTAAAGGAAGGCCGACTAAGTACGGCCTTTGCGGCCAACGTCGGCATACCCCTATTAAGGGGCATGTTTCCTTTATCTCATTGCGAAGTGCTCCAGTTTGTACGTTGCTAACGGCCGCTTTCGCCTTTGTGCTTTTCATAGATTCATATAAAGGAGGGACAAAAGTGTTACGTTACACGTTACGAAGACTTTTAGCTATCATTCCCGTTTTATTAATTGTTAGTAT
This sequence comes from Oceanobacillus sp. Castelsardo, assembly GCF_001659985.1. Lineage (GTDB taxonomy): Bacteria > Bacillota > Bacilli > Bacillales > Amphibacillaceae > Oceanobacillus. The sequence continues at coordinate 249,385 of NZ_LYCS01000004.1, read as the reverse complement.
TATTGTATTTATGATTGTTCATCTAACTCCAGGTAATCCGGCTTATCTTATTTTAGGGGAAGATAGTTCACCGGAAGCAATTGAACAATTAGAACAACAATTAGGACTTGATAAACCGAAAGTTGCCCAATATTTTGATTGGTTAGGAAGTATTTTTACAGGTGATCTAGGACAGTCAATCTATTCTGAGGAACCAGTAACACAAATCATTTCAGAACGAATTGGTCCGACATTTAGTCTTATGGTTATATCAATGTTACTAACCCTGCTCGTTGCAATACCAACTGCTATATTTATTGTATGGAAACGTAATACAATGTTGGATCCATTATTTTTATCAGGTTCTTTACTAGGAACTTCCATTCCAGAGTTTTGGTTAGCGTTACTGCTAGTTCTTGTTTTTGGTGTCACCATACCTATTTTTCCGGTAGCTGGTTATATATCCATTTCGGAAAGTTTGATGGACTGGTTACATCATTTAATTTTACCAGGTATAGTTCTAGCTGCTGTGGAAATCGGATTAATTGCTCGTATGCTACGAGATAGTATGCTTGAATCGGTGAACCAGGATTATACAAAAACAGCAAGAGGAAAAGGTGTAAAAGAAAGTACAGTTTTAATGAAGCATGTGTTTTCCAATGCACTTATTCCAACAACAACCGTTATCGGTGTAACAATTGCTGGTCTACTAGGAGGGACCGTAATTATTGAAACGATATTTACTATCCCAGGAGTTGGTCAGTTATTAATCGATTCGATTCATCGCAGGGATTATCCAGTAATACAAGGTGTAGTATTAGTTATTGCCTTTGTTTATGTACTCATTAATCTAATTGTCGATCTTTTATATGCCTTTTTAGATCCGAGAATTCGTTATGATTGATAAAGTCAAAGAGGAGGTGCTCACGTGTTAAGAAGAAAAAGAAATCTTATTCCTTTCATCTTTTTAATTTTATTACTATTAGCAACATTAACAGCTACATGGTGGCTTCCTGTATCCCCAAGCTTTATGGATTCAAGTCTACGATTAATGGCGCCTTCCGCAGAATATTGGTTTGGTACGGACCACTTTGGGCGAGATATATTTGGTCAAACCATAATAGCTGCGAGGGTTTCCTTATTAGTCGGCTTTACGGTTGCCTTGCTTTCAACGATATTGGGAACAATAACCGGTCTTATTGCAGGATATTATAAAAAATTAGACTCTATTATTATGCGAATTATTGATGGGATGTTAGCTTTTCCTTCACTATTATTGGCGCTTGCCCTTGTAGCAGCTTTAGGTGGAAGTGTAACGAATATTATTATCGCATTAACCTTTTCTTTTTGGCCTGTCATGACACGAGTTGTACGCTCAAGTGTTCTTCAAGTAAAAAATATTCAATATGTTGAAGCTGCCAAAACTTCGGGGATTAAAGATCCTGTAATTTTGTCTAGATACATTCTTCCTAATGTTTTATCTCCTATTATTGTGCAAGGAACGTTTATTTTTGCTAAATCTATATTAGCAGAAGCAGCACTAAGTTTCTTAGGTGTTGGGGTTGAGCCGTCTATACCAACATGGGGGAACATGTTACAAGAAGCGCAGATTTATATTACGATGGCTCCTTGGTTTTCCATTTTTCCTGGTATTTTTATTGTTATTACTGTCCTGGCATTAAATATATTAGGGGACGGGCTCAGAGATGCCTTTGATCCTTATGCGAAGGGGAAGAAGAAAGCTAAAAAACGAATGTTCAAACATAAAAAACAATATGCTTCATGATTATAGTGGGAGGGATAGACGGTGCTAGAAGTAAAGAATTTGAAAGCTCATATTGATACAACAGATGGGGTGGTAAGAGCGGTTGATGGAGTGTCCTTTACTATTAAACCTGGTGAAACAGTCGGAATAGTGGGTGAATCGGGAAGTGGGAAGAGTGTTCTAGCTCATTCTATCATGCAGCTTAACCCGAAGCCCCCTACATTCTACCCGCAAGGAGAAATTATATTTGAAGGAAAAGATTTGCTCCAATTACAAGATAAGGAACTTCGGAAAATACGTGGTAAAGAGATAGCGATGATTTTCCAAGATCCTATGTCGAGTCTAAATCCTGTATTTAAAATCGGAGATCAATTGATGGAAGCGATATTGACGCACCATCATTTGCCGAAAAGTAAAGCAAAACAGAGAGCAATTGAATTATTAACAGATGTAGGTATCCCTGACCCGGAAAAAAGAATGAATGCATATCCACATCAATTTTCAGGAGGTATGCGTCAGCGGGTCCTTATTGCTATTGCACTCGCTTGTAATCCGAAGATTTTGATTGCGGATGAACCAACCACAGCACTTGATGTTACGATACAAGCACAAATCCTGGAACTAATGAAAAATATTCAAGAAAAATATGGTACGGCTATCATTATTATTTCCCATGATTTGGGTGTCATTGCTCAAATGGCAGAGAAAGTTCTTGTCATGTATTCAGGAAGAATTGTAGAGAAGGGGGACGTGGAAGATATCTTTTATCGTACTTCCATGCCTTATACATGGTCGTTGCTAAGGTCCTTACCCCGTATTGATTCCGAATCTCGTAATCGTCTACTTAATATAGAAGGGCATCCCCCAAATTTAATTCATCCACCAAGTGGGTGTAATTTTCATCCTCGCTGCCCATTTGCTTCGGAACAATGTAAGATGGTTGATCCTGAATTAACGAAAAGATCGCCTGAGCATTATGTAGCTTGCATTTTATCCGAAATGGAGTTTAAAGAAGCGAAGAAACGTATGGAAAATGTAGAACGGGAAGGGGATTTGAATCATGTCTGAACCTTTATTGGAAATACGAGATTTGAACATGCATTTTCCATTGAAACAAGGAGTATTTCAAAAAACGACAAACTATGTTAAAGCGGTAAATGGCGTAAGTTTTACTTTAAATAAGGGAGAAACCTTAGGGATTGTTGGTGAATCTGGATGTGGGAAAAGTACTCTTGCTCGTACCATCGTTGGCTTATTAAAACCAACTTCCGGAGATATTTTATTTGAAGGAGAAAGTATTTTACAATATCATTCAAAAGAATTACACCAACTAAGGCGAGATGTACAAATGGTCTATCAGGATCCTTACACAAGCCTTAATCCAAGAATGAGGGCGGGAGATATTATTGCCGCACCATTAAAAGCGTACAACCAAAGAGATCATTTAAGAAAACGTGTACTGGAATTAATGGAGTTAGTAGGTTTAAAAGCGGATGATTATAAGAAGTTGCCACATCAATTTTCTGGAGGACAACGTCAACGAATTGGTATTGCACGTGCCCTTGCACTAAATCCAAAATTAATTATATTAGATGAACCAGTAAGTGCGTTGGATGTTTCCGTTCAGGCTCAAGTAATTAATTTATTGGAAGATTTACAAGAAGAATTAGGTCTAACCTATCTATTTATTGCTCATGACTTATCAGTTATTAGACATATTTCTGATAGAGTGGGTGTGATGTATTTAGGTAAGATGATGGAGATGTCTGATAGTGAATCATTGTATAAGAATGCCCGTCATCCCTATACAAATGCATTACTTTCCGCTATTCCTTTACCATATCCTTTGAAGGAAAAGAAACGTGAACGAATTGTGTTAAAAGGGGAGCTACCATCCCCATCTAATCCTCCAAGTGGATGTGTTTTTCACACGAGATGTCCATTTGCTACAGAATTTTGTAAAGGAAATGTACCTACATTGGATGAAAACAATGAAGCAGACCATTATGTGTCATGCTTCTATCCGATGGAAAACAAACAAGAAGAGTTTATCCGCCAATGAAAGGGGAAATTGTATGGAGCTACAAAAGATTTCTTTAATGGATGCATATATGATAGAAACATTAAGAAGTAAGGGGGTCACGAATCAAGAGTTAGTAGAACAAAAGGACATTGAAGTTTGGAATGATCTGCATGACACTTTTGATTTTGGTGATTTGATAAGCTTAAGGAAGAAAGACCCCGATGCCTTTCAAACCATTGTTAATGATGGATATCAAGTGAAATTCGTTACTTTTAATGGATTAAAAAACTTATTAAAATTAAAATTTAATAGAATCGAAGGAATCGATTATCAAACGGTGGAAAAAGGTATTAAAGGTTTAGATCTTGACACAGAGGAACGTGATCAAATAAAAAAACTTCTCTCTAAAAATTGGGCTGTAAAAGAAGAAGCGGTTGACGAGAAGACAGTTCTTCATATTGAGTTGATTTAACTGGTAAAAGTTAAAATCCCCACTTAATCTTATATAAAAAATAGATGTTAAATGTTAAATTAATATCAATTACGAATAGTGGTATCTTACTATCGTAATTGATATTTTTTTATAGTTATAGATTTAAAACGAACAATTTACATACATTTTATGTATTCAAGGACGTTCTTTAACTTTTATGATATTTCCTGTGAGCAACTTTTTTGGTTATTTCTTAATAATATTACCAACCCTAATAAGATTTCTATAGACCCACACGAATTTGACTTGATATAATGTTCAAGTGGTCTATGGAGGGAATTACTATGGATGAACAAAAATATCGAAAACTTAAAATGGGTGAGCGTGGTGCAATAGTAAGTATCATTTCATACATAGGTTTATCAGTGTTGAAACTTTATATAGGTAATGTAAGTAATTCGGAGGCATTAAAAGCAGACGGCTTGAACAATATAACGGATATACTAGCATCAATCGCAGTGTTAATAGGATTAAAATTATCACAGAAACCTGCAGACGAGGATCACCCTTATGGGCATTGGAAAGCAGAAATGGTAGCTTCAATGATAGCATCATTTATTATGATGGTTGTAGGAATTCAAGTAATGATTGGCGCTATCACTTTAATATATCAAGGTGGGCATGAACCTCCTGACATCTTATCTGCATGGGTAGGTGTATTTTCGGCAGTAGTTATGTTCTTTGTTTATCGATATAACAAAAACCTAGCAAAAAAAATAAAAAGTCACTCAGTAATGGCAGCGGCAAAAGATAATCTTTCGGATTCATGGGTGAGTGTAGGTACAGCCATTGGAATTCTCGGTTCTCAGTTTAACATACCTTGGCTTGACCCTTTAACTGCAATCGTTGTTGCAATTCTTATTTGTAAAACCGCTTGGGATATTTTTAAAGGGGCTTCCCATCAGTTAACAGATGGTTTTGATCAGAACTTACTTAATTCTTATAAAAAGACTATTCTACAAGTTCAAGGTGTTAAGGGAGTAAAGGATTTAAAGGCAAGAAATTACGGAAATAACGTAGTAGTTGATGCTGTGATTCTAGTTAACTCTACATTAGATATTAAGGATGCCCATGATATCTCTTCAAAGGTAGAAAGGAAACTAAAAGAGGTAAATGATATATATAATGTTCATGTACATGTTGAACCGAATTAATACCCCATAAAGTTAGAGTAAGAAATCTAACTTTCGGGGTATTTTTATGTTCCGAAATAGTTAAAATTTAAACCTAAGCTTGTCGTACAATGTTTGTGCTGGAATCTTGGATATGAATTATTGGTGAAAAATATAATATTACCAGAACTTGCAGAAATCCTAAATAATAAATATTAGGAAAGTCATTGATCTGAGCTTACTAAATTAAAATTTCACTCAAGAAAATGATTTTACCTTCCATTCCTTCACCCATGCTAATAATTTTTTGCTCTGAATTAGTTAGTGCATTATCATGCTTTATTTTGCAAAGTAAATAAAAACGGAAAAACCCCTGAAACGTTGATTTAACAACATTTCAGGGGTTTTATTTGCATTAAAATGCTTAATGCTAATATTAACGAGAGTAGAACTCAACGAATCTCTTAACCCTTGATATATCAACGTTTAAACCAGTAATAAAAATGGCTACTCTCTATCTTTGTGGAGGGGTGGGTATGATAGGCTCGGTTGCCAATGAAACAACTGCTTCAGCCTTTCAAGACAAATCGTACCCAAAGAGTCTCCACGTCAAGTCCTTAACCACTTATCTTGGCATACATACACACAATGATAAAAAGGTGCATTCTATCAATCTTTTTGTCGGTGATACTGTAGATAACATTACTTATGTTGAATAACGCTATGTTAAACTTTAGTTAGAGAGAGGTGATCCTAATGCAACAAAATAACTCAAATACAAGTAATCCAAATATAGGATTTTTCGTTGGAGGCACCATACTTACCCTAATGTTTCTTTACGGAATATATACGTTTTTTGAACAAACGGCAATTGCTGCTAAATTACTTGCGGCAGGCGGTTCCATTTTGTTGTTGGTTTTATTGATTCCTTTTTGGAAAAAAGCCTTTAAAATCAATTTTACAAATTAAGTAAAGAACGAACATCTTTGTGAAAGAAGGTTGTGCCTCAATCCGGCCATGATTATGGAACTGAACATCATATATATAAGGTGGTTTTATGGCGAATAAAAATGACAACAAAGATGACTTTGAAAGTAAAAAAGGAAAAATAAGAAGAAATGACTAGCGTAAATTAATAGGCGTTGTTGTTGCAGTAATTGCTTTGTATATATTAAACGCCTATAACATTTTTGAACATACAGGCTATGTGTTAGGTATTATTCTAGTAGTCATGTGTGGCGTAGTGAGCAAACTACGTCATAGACAAAATCTTTTCTTTGTTTATTGACTAATGTTTTTATTAAGGCTCTTTAAAAGCCTTAACCAATTCTAAATAATATACGGCAATCGGGCCAAGATTGTTGAGGAGTTGATACTAAATCTAAATTAGATTAAGGGGCAAAAGACTTTAAAATGAGAAGAGGATATTATGGCGAAAAAGATACACGTATACAACATTACAGTATCAACTGGAGAGCAGTTTAAAAATGTACGAATCGAAGGGTCAATTAGCAGTAGATATTCAGGTATTACAACGGATTTTATTCCTGTAGAAAATGAAGATGGTCAAACGGTTGAATTAACGAAATATCAAATAGTTAAAGCGGAATTAATAAATATCGAAGAATAAGATAGCTTTTGTTCACCAATCGGGCGCGATAACCCAATAACACAGTGGCGAAATTTGGTCATATTGTCGGAGGATAGGGGGGAAGTGGGAAATTAAGACACGACTTTTATAGCAAGTATTTTTAGCATACATTCCTTAACCTAGAATTAATTTTAACATTTATGTTACTGAACATATAAGTTATAATAAGAGTAAAGCTTAATGGAGGTGTGTTATATGTCCATCCCCGAAAGAATTATAAAGGAAATTGACATGCTGAGTGAACAAGATAGAAAAAAAGTACTCGACAAAATTAAAGAAAAATATATGGCTACGGATATTCTTGTGGTAGGCGAAAATTACTCTTGGTGGGATAATGAGGAGGATGACATATACAATGAGCAGTAAAATGAAGCAGGGTGATGTTTGGGTGGCAGATGTTCTTTTTAAAGGAGCACGTCAAACTAAACAGCGCCCTGTTATTATTGTTGGAAATGAATTAGCTTTGGATGTAGATGTCATTATTGCACCGGTCACAAACCAAATGGCTAGAAATCCATTTGATGTTGTTTTGGAATATTGGGAGGAAGCAGGATTATTAAAACCGTCTGTCGCACGTACTTCAAAAATCACTTCTATTCACGGTTCTGAATTGAAGCGTCATATTGGCAAGTTACATAACCATGATCTTGAGCGGGTACTTAATATGTGCAAAAAGTTATTTTAGTAATGCAATTTGTTGTTTTTTAGTTCTGCAAAAGGACCATTTAATTGAATATGGTAAAGTAGTTTTCTTATTGGACAATATTACATATAGAGATGCAGGCATTGAAGATTTACCAATCATAGTGGATATTTATAATTCAGCTATTCCGGGCAGAATGGCGACCGCTGATACTGAATTCATATCTGTAAACGATAGACTAGATTGGTTTAAGGAACATAACCCTAAAAAAAGACCTTTATGGGTTGTTGAGTATGAAGGTGAAATTTGTGGTTGGATAAGTTTCGAATCATTCTACGGAAGACCAGCCTATAATGAGACTGTCGAAGAGGTAAAGGACTTGGGAATAGGACTTTAAACAAGGTAATAGAGGAATGTCCCAAGTTGAAGATTGATACTTTACTTGGATTTATTTTTGCACATAATGAGCCAAGTATTAAACTATTCTCAAGTTTTGGTTTTGAAAAGTGGGCTCATTTACCGGAAGTAGCTAAATTAGACGGCATTAAGAGAGATTTGGTTATCTTCGGGAAAAAGATTTCTTAACTATAGCATTTTAAGTCTTCAGGAATCGGGCCAGATTGTTTAATAGAGAAGGAAGTGATTCAATGGTTTTTCCCTCAAAAAGCATTGGGAATATCCGTTACTTCCAATTGAAAATAGCATAACAGGAGACGAGGACAAAAATGGGAATTGAAACGGGAATCGGTCTTATTATCGGTGTATTTTTAATTTGGGTTGGCTATATTGTTCGGACAAAAGGGATATATTCCTTACTAGCCGGCTTCTGGATAACGTGGGAACCAGTTAATAGCGAAAAACTGGGCAACAGGATTGGTATTCTTTTTATCATTTTGGGTGTTCTTGCCATTTTAACAGCTATATTTACCATATGGTTTGGAGCTGTGGTTGGGAAAATCTCTGCAATCCTAGCCCTTATTGATGGGATTATGATTTTTATTGTAATCGGATTGGATCAAATGGGGCGTTGAAAGAAGTGTTTCTATTTTAAGAGTTTTAATTTCAATGAAAATGAGGAACTCTATCCTGAAGGAAGTGGAGATAGAACAAAAGAAATAGAGAAAATTAAAAAATATAAAAAATCAAAACGACCGTATTATAGAAGTTTTAGAAGACATAAGAGATAAATAAAAACTATACTATAATCGGGGTGCGATTGACGTAAATTATTGCTGCAATAGGGCTATTTAACGGAATAATTTTTAATTACTTTATATACAAGTAAGTAATAAGAGTAATAAGGTGTTTGTGAAGGATTGATCTTAAACTAACGGGCAGTAGAGTTTAATAAAGGAAATTGAAAATGGTTAAGCTATTCCATTAAGAAAACAGTGGAAGGTGATTGCCATGAGAAAACCTTTAATTTTAATATTCAGTATTACACTTTTACTTTTAACAACAACTAATGTCCATGCTCAAAAGGAACCCAAAAGAGAAGAATTATTAGAAGAAGCACTAATTGTAAGATATCTTCCATACATTTTAGAAGTGACAGATAAATTATTTATGTGTGAACGAATTACTAATATAAAAAGACTTGGCGGAAATCGTGATCATGAAGTAGTCATAGAAGTAGTAACGTTTGAAAAGGCTCATATGCCACCGCATGATTTGTTCAGAATTAAACTTATTGATACTCCTGATAAGATAACTGTTACTGATGTTAATCGTACTGAAAATATATCACCCGAACAGTTAAAAAAGCATTGTTCTTACAAAGAATAATATAAAATTGAACAAAGCAATACTATTTTTTGCTATCGGTTGCGATTGCTGAATATGCAGCAGTCGTTAATTTTTTATGGAGGTAGAATAGCTGCATAGTAGAATATTATTTAGAAAAGCTAATGTTGAGGTGAATTATATGAAAAAGTTTATTTTAATCAGCATTTGCTTGCTATTATTTTTAAGTCTTAAACCAAATGAAATCCATGCTGAAAATGAGGATGAGTTTTTAGAGTCTTACGCTACCGCAGAAGATATTATTCTAAACATAATTAAGCCAGATGTTGAGCAAATTTTGAGGGAAAAATATGGAGAAAATTTTGTTCGCTGGAATTATAGAGATAAGGAGATTGTTGATTTAAAGCTAGTACACGAACAACTTGACCCTAGGTGGTTTGAGATTATCGTATCGGTAATATATAAATTCAAGAATAATGAAGATAAGATTACTGATGGTCAAGCCCATATGAAATTAAAAGTGTTACCTCCAGCTTTTTCCCGTAATAAGAAAACAACTGAAATCGAATTTATTGATATGTTCAACATAGCTGAAAGAGTTGACTAAACTTAATAATTTTTGTTTCTGTTCTTCAAGGGAGGCGTTTTGTATAATAAATATCCCTTATATTGTACAACTTTTTAGACATGCCTAAATAACAAAAAGGAAAATAAAGTGATATAATAGAATAAAATATTCATGGAGGTGAATACACAACATGAATACAGCCAAAGAGCGTTTAATGAAAATTATTGATGAAGTACCTGAAAATGAAATTAGAAAAATTTTAGACTTTGCTGAGCAAATAAAGGCTAAGAAAGAAGATAAGTTATATGAGGATTTATCTAAGGCTAGTGAAAGTAGTTTGGATTTCTGGGATAACGATATAGATGATGAGGTCTGGAATAATGTATAAACAAGGTGATATTGTTTTAATTCCAGTCCCATTTACTGATTTAACAAGTAGAAAACAACGTCCAGTTTTAATTATTTCAAATAATAGTTACAACGTTAAGCGAGAAGATCTTATAGTTGTGGCTATTACTTCAAAATTAAAAGAACTTGATTATTCAGTAATGATTGATTCAGAGGACCTAACAGAAGGAATTCTTAAAATAACTTCTACTATAAGAGCGGATAAAATTTACACACTTTCAAAAAATATAGTTATAAAAAGATTTGGCCAAGTTAAACCTGAAGTTTTAGAAGATGTTCGTACAAAAATTAATGTTTTAATAAATGATCTTGTGTAAGAGAGTTTCCAAAATTATTAGGAAACTCCTTTTGTTCCTTTGAATTTGTGAAAATTTTCACTTAAACTAACGGGTGCTTTAACACAACAAGAAGATCGTCAATATGGCGGTCTTTTTAACTAAATGGCAGTAGAGTTTAACAACAAAAACAGAATAAAAAAGGAGAGGTAATGTGTTTCGTAAGTTTAAAAATAGCTTACAAAAAAAGGAAAAATTTGATGTGATTGGTATTGGTGACATTATACAATTCAATGGGGGAAAGACTTATACCGTAAAAAGGTTCGACAATGATAAGAGCAATTATGAGAAGGTATATCTTGAATCCTATAGAGGATACCACCCTGTACCGTTTCCAGGGGATAGACCATATGAAGAAAGGGTATGGGAAAGCATTCGTCATCTAAATTATGAAATGGAACAAAAATTCGGATTCTATATATTCAGTGACTAAAACAAAGCAATCCGAAGAACCATATTATTATCTTCTTTCTATTGAGGATGCTCATAAGAAAGCAATAGAGTTCCGCAAGAATCGGTATAAATGATGTACAATGAGGGACTTTTCATTTCTCATTATTTTCTGGAAAAAGTATTAGCAATTTATAGGGTTGAAGTATAAAACGGTGTTATAATAATGGTATTAAAAGAAGGGGTGGTGAGAGGTATGAAATGGTCGGAGGTTAGAGAAATATACCCGAATCAATTTGTTAAATTAAAAGTGTTATCATCTCACATTGAGGATAGTCAGGAACTCATTGAAGATATGGCGGTTATTAAACCTGTTACCGAAAAAAGAGCAACAAAGGAATTACTAAATTCGAAAGGTGACGAGTTAGTTTATCATACTGCTAACGAAAATATTGTGCTTGAAGTCCGTCAAGATGTAGGATTAAGGAGATTCGACTATCATGAAAATCAAGTATAAATACGGATTACTTTTGGTTGATATTACATTAACGTTTAATGGAAATAGTAAAGTAATAGAAAATATGGTAGTAGATACAGGAGCTGCTAGAACACTAATTTCCCAAGATGTTGTTGAAGATATTGATCTTCGAGTTGATTTTCACGATAAAATTGTAACCTATTTTGGTGTAGGTGGAAAAGAACATGCCCTTTAGAAAACAAATAGACCAAATTCAAATTGGTGATTTTGTAGTTGATAAAATTGAAATAGATTTCAATGATTTTGGATACGAAGATATTAATGGGTTACTTGGATTAGATTTGTTATTGCAGGCTGAATTTACACTAGACTTAATGCGACTTGAAATGAATAGAAATAGCTAAAGAGAGCCTTAGATAAAAAAGCTCTCTTTTGTTTTTAGACATTTACAACAAGTAGAAGATTCCACTAACTGGTGCGAAAATGGAATAATCGAAGACCTTCTGGATTGGTCCATATTGCAAAGGAGGGTGATTATGAAGATAAGAAATATTGATAAAGCTCTATTTACAGGCGTATTTGTAGGAATTATTATTTTTGTTAAGGAATTTTTTTCCTGTTATAAACTCTTTTATATCAATAATTATTGGTGCAATAGCAGCCTTAATCGGTTACTTGATAGGAGATAAGTTGCTTCCGAAAGCTGAAATAAAGTAAAAACTAATGTTCATCAAGAGGGTGTCATTGTTTAATAAAAGTCTCTTTATCATCTTCAACACTCTATGGTGCTTTAGTTTCACAAGCAAAAGGCAGTAATCACTCTCAACTTATAAGGTTAAGAAAACTCCTATAAATATTTTTTGTTCGACGTATTAATACGTTGAAATAGTTATCCTTATATATAATTTAAAGTATTAGATTGTATTTAAAATGGGGGTAAGTTGAATTGAATTATTCAAAGTTTCAGTTTGATGAACTAGATATTCAGTTTTTAGGATATGTTCAGATAGTACTTGAAAGATATTATAAAGATGAAGCCCCATCAGTACTGGCAAAATCGAGTTTACTAAAACGACTTTCGGAGGATCCAATTTATGTTCATCACTATGATGAGGAATATTGGGCTGAGTACGTATATCGGGAATATGAGCAAAAAAAAGCTAATAATATAAATATGAAATATTATAGAGAAGTAAAGCAATCATTGTGTCCAAAGATTTTGTTGTTACAATGATTGCTTTTTATTTACAACGATTTCTAATTGCTAGTGATGTGTTCTTTCTTTCCATTCCTTCACCCATGCTATTATTTTTTTGGCCCCAATTTGGGCCCAGTAGCCCCAAATTAGTGCATTATTTTGCATAATAAATAAAAACAAAAAAACCCCTGAAACGTTGATTTAACAACATTTCAAGGGTTTTATTTGCATTAAAATGCTTAATGCAAATATTAACGAGAGTAGAACTCAACGATAAGTGCTTCGTTAATTTCAGCTGGTAGTTCAGAACGCTCAGGGTAACGAGAGAATGTTCCTACTAATTTATCTGCATCGAAAGTTAAAAATTCAGGAACGAATGTGTTAACTTCTAAAGCTTCTTTAACGATTTCTAGGTTTTGAGATTTTTCACGTAAACTAATTGTTTGACCAGGTTTTACGCTATAAGATGGAATATCCAAACGTTTTCCATCAACTAAAACGTGACCATGGTTAACTAGCTGACGAGCTTGTCTGCGAGTACGAGCTAAACCTAAACGGTAAACTAAGTTATCTAGGCGAGATTCAAGTAAAATCATGAAGTTTTCACCGTGAATACCTTTCATTTTACCAGCTTTAGCAAATAAGTTACGGAATTGACGTTCGTTTAATCCGTACATGAAGCGTAATTTTTGCTTCTCTTGCATTTGCAAGCCATATTCAGATATTTTTTTACGTTGGTTTGGTCCATGTTGACCAGGAGCGTAAGGGCGTTTATCTAATTCCTTACCAGTTCCAGTTAAAGAGATTCCAAGACGACGGGATTTTTTCCATACCGATCCAGTATAACGAGACATATAGAATGTCCTCCTTTTATTTATTTTATTTGCATAAAATAAAAAGAGCGTGTTCCTTACGTTGTCCATTTCATTTTCATGTACCATCGCTCTGGCAGCAGAGAGTTACACGATACACCTTGATTTACAAGGAACGAAATGGGTTCAAGCGTCGGTTCACTTAGGCTACCTATTATTTTACACAAAGACTAGTATAATATTTTAAAATATGAATGTCAACTTTATCATAAGGAATTAGAATAATATCTCTAATTTATAGTTTTTTATAAGTGCAACTTAGGTGTTTTCTGCAAAATAATGAATGTCGAATATTCTAATTTAAGTATTTCTCTAAAACTTTAACAAATTTTTCTAAATAAATTTGATCGGTTTCGTCAAAACGATTCGTATTTGGACTATCAATGTCTAAAACCCCGAAAACTTGATCATTTTTTATAATAGGGATAACGATTTCTGATCTACTTGCACTATCACATGCGATATGTCCTGGAAAAGCAAGTACATCTGCTACTCTTTGAGTTTTTCTTTCTTCCACTGCTGTACCGCAAACCCCTTTTCCAAACGCTATTCTAACACATGCAGGAAGTCCTTGGAATGGTCCAAGAACTAACTCCTGTCCTTTCCATATATAAAATCCTACCCAATTAATATCTGTTAAAAACTGGTTTAATAATGCTGATGCATTGGATAAATTCGCAATATTATCGGATTCATCCTTCATTAAAGCTTCTAATTGTTTGATTGTTAATTCATAGTCTTTTGTTTTATCTCCAGAATACAGGCTTGCTTGGAACATACTTTGCAATCTCTCCTTTTTAATCATACTAAACTTCGACAGCGAAGGCGGTATTTGTCGAGTGAAAAATGAAGGATATATTGATAAAATGTCGTATTCAACTAATAAGGAGTTGAGTCGAAATGAAACAGAATCCTTCAAAACAAAAAGTAATTAAAGCTGCTTCTACCTTATTTTTTCAAAAAGGCTTTCATGGCACTTCGGTTCGTGATATTGCAGAAAGAGCTTCTGTTAACGTGTCTTCCATTAGCTATTATTTTAATAGTAAACAAGGTCTTTTGGAATACGCTGTAACAAATTATTATGAAAATTATTTATTTACCATTGAAAAAACGTTTAATGAGACTAATTTATTGACTCCTATAGATAAATTACATTCATTAATTTCGACAATTATACAATATAAACAAAACAACTATCAATTAACATGCTTTATACAAAGGGAGTTATCGCTAGATTCGGTATTTGTTCGTGAAATGACAGTTACCTATCTAGCAAAAGAGAACTTTTATTTAAAAAATATTTTTTTTGAATTATTAGGTGAACGGTTAAAAAATGACTATAAACAATATCTATTCATGCAATTAAAAGGGATGCTTATTACACCATATATTTTACACAATGATTGGAAAAACCAAGTGGTCGGTGATTATTCACATCAACTGTTTGTTAAAAAGTATGTAAGAGTAATAAAAGATTGGCTAGATTTCACTGTAATGAGTGGTGAAGGAATAAAAAGAAAAGCAGTATATTAAAAAAACGTGACGAAAGATGAAATTATTTGTATAATTTTAGCCAAAAATATCAATTCCATGATATCATAGTTATATAATTTTTAAATTTTCATTCATGTGGATTAAATAACAAATGTGTTCGTTCTATTAGGATTAATATTTATCAGGTTTTAATTGATAAAATAACCTATTGAACTACATTTATTTCTTATAGAGTATCCTCTTTGTTGGAATTGGTTGGGAGGCTTTTTATGGCATTATTCATTAGTTTATTACTAGTCGTCATTGTATTATTAATAATAGGGTTGATCTTAAGAAAAAGGATTTACGACACAGTTGACCGCCTGGAAACTTGGAAATTGGATGTTATGGAGAGAGAAGTAGCAGGACAATTAAGTCGTATAAAAGGTTTAAATCTTTCTGGTGAAACTTTGGAGAGATTTGAAGAGTGGAAAGAACGATGGGAACTTATCGTTACAAAAGAATTACCTAATATCGAAGAATGTTTAATGGATGCTGAAGAAGCCGCTGATCGATTTTTTATACCAAAAGCGAAAAGAGTTCTTCTAAAGGCAGAGGAAGTTCTACAATCCATCGAAAAAGAAATTGATGAAATATTAAATGGTCTAGATGAACTGTTAGAATCTGAAGAGGTTAGCAGAAAAGAAGTAGAAGAACTAGAACCTAGTATAAAAGGCTTAAGAAGAATTCTCTCAAAAAATCGATATCAATATGGAAAAGCAGAGTTGTTCTTTGAAAAAGAAATTGATAAGCTTGAGGACTTCTTTAAACAGTATTATGAGCTAGTGGATGATGGTAATTATTTTGAAGCTAAAGAACTTGTGATGAAAATTAAACTGGAAAAAGAAGAACTAGAAAAAGTAATTAATCATTTTCCTGTTACCTTTAAAAAGTGTAAAAATGATATACCATCACAATTAGATAATCTTTTAGCTGGTATTAAAGAGATGAGAGAAGATGGTTATCGAGTTGAGCACTTAGGATTTGAAAAAGAAATTCATACATATCATGGGAAGCTGAAAGACTTAGTACAAAAACTCGAAAAAGGTGAGACAGAAGGTGCAGAGCAATTCTTAGTAGATACTGAGGAACGAATTAATGAAATGTACCAATTATTAGAAAGAGAAGCAATAGCTAAAAGCTTTACAGAATCAAAAATTCCGAGTTTTAGGGAAGCTTTTGAGAATGCTAGAAACAAGTTTCAAATTACACAAGATGAAGTTGAGGAATTAAAAAAAGCTTATTATTTTGAAGATGCAGATATGGAAAAATATTTAAGCCTCGGAAAATTGGTTTCCTCCATGGAAGATCAGTTGGAACAATTATCTATCAATATGGATAAAAAAGAAATGGGGCATTCCGAATTAAGGGAAAGACTGGAAGATGGATTTCTAAAACTGGAAGAATTAGAAGAAAATCTTGAGGAATTTAAAGAAAGTATTAAAAATCTGCGTAAGGATGAACTCGAAGCTAGGGATAGACTTGCAGAAATGCGAGCACAGCTATACAATCTAAATAGAAAACTGAAGAAAAGCAATATCCCTGGAGTCCCTACGTTTATTTGGAATCGTATTGAGAATACGGCGTTTAAGAATAATCAAGTAATAACAGCGTTAGAGAAGACACCGCTAGATATGACGGCAGTCCAAGAAGCGTTATCAGAAGCTAAAACAACATTAGATCAAACAATAGAAGATACAGACCTAATGCTTGACCAAGCATATTTAACAGAGCAGGTCATTCAATATGCGAATAGATATCGCAGTAAGTATCCATTATTAGCTGCAAAATTAGCTGAATCAGAGCGACTATTTAGATCTTATGAATATGAATTAGCTTTAGAGACTGCTGCAAAGGCCATAGAAGAAATTGAACCTGGTGCACTCAAAAAAATCGAAGAAACACAGGCTGTCATTTCTGTTTAAATTTAAGTTCGAGTTCAAAAAGGAGGATGAAAAGGACCGAGTCGGCGTAGCTTTGAGGAACAGAACGTATGCAATTAATACGTGAGTACCGGAAAAGCGAGCTAACGAAGAAATTCGATGTGTCATTTTTACCGGACTTTTTGAACATCATCTTTAAGGGCTTACGATAAGTATAGGGATTTTTACTTATCGATAAGCTCTTAATTTTTTTCACCTTACACTTTATTTTTAATATAAGGGGTTTTACAATGATTTATTTAGATAACAGTGCAACAACTAGACCAGACCCATCTGTTTTGGAAAGTTTTAATCAAGTTACTACACAATATTACGGTAATCCTTCTTCTATCCATCAGTTTGGAGGTTTAGCAGAAAAATTACTTATATCCGCAAAAACGCAAGCAGCTGATTTATTACACGTAGATAAAGAAGAAATTATTTTTACGTCTGGTGGTACGGAAGGTAATAATATAGCAATAAAAGGGATAGCACTAGAGCATCAAAATCGTGGGAAACATATTATTACTACAGAAATTGAACATCCTTCTATTTACGAAGCTTGTGAAGGATTGAAAAAATTAGGCTTTGAAATTACTTACTTACCTGTTAATGAACAAGGAATTATTTCTTTGCAGGATTTAAAAAATGCTATTCGAGAAGATACTATTTTAATCAGTATTATGCATGTGAATAATGAGGTAGGATCCATACAACCGATTGAAGCAATTGGAGAAATTGCAAAACAACATCCGAAACTCTTTTTTCATGTGGATGATGTACAAGGATTAGGAAAAGTTCCGTTAAATCTTAAAAAACATGGAATTGATTTATGTACGTATTCTGGTCATAAAATACATGGTTTAAAAGGAACGGGAATGTTGTATGTTAATAGAAGAATTAAACTATTTCCATTATTTCATGGGGGTAGTCAGGAATTAAATTTACGTTCTGGTACCGAAAATCTAGCTGGTATCGTGGCAATGGTGAAGGCTCTACGGTTAATTAAAGAAAAAGAAAAAAACGAAGTATCTAAAATGTATGAACTACAACAGTATATTATACAAGAGGTTAAAAAAATCGATTGTGTTGCAGTAAATACTCCGGAAAAGGCAGCACCTCATATAGTTAATATTTCTGTACCCGGGGTTAAACCAGAAGTAATTATTCATATGTTAGGAGAAAAAGATATATTTATTTCCACTAAATCTGCGTGCTCATCTAAATTAAAAGATGAAAGTAAAGTTCTTGCTGCATGTGGTTTTAAGGCGGATAGGTCAACTTCGGCATTAAGAATAAGCCTTTCCTACGATAATACAATGGAAGAAATCAAAACATTTATTACTGAATTAAAATGGGCAATAAATGAATTTAAACAAGCACTGGAGTAGATAACAATGGAATTTGATCATATATTAATTCGTTATGGAGAAATGGCCCTAAAGGGTAAAAATATTAAGCAATTTATTAATCAACTACAACAAAATGTACAGCAAAAAGTGAAAGATTTTCCCAATGTAAAAGTGAAACGCACACAAGGTAGAATGTTTGTTTTATTAAATGGGAACGAACCAGAACCAATTATGGAAAAATGTAAAAAGATATTTGGGATTCAGAGTTTAAGTTTAGCTATTAAAGTTGATAATGAAGTGGAAAAGGTAAAGGAAGCAGCACTTTATGCTTTGAAACAAGAAGAAAGTGTAAACACCTTTAAGGTTAGTGTGAAACGTATCAATAAAGACTTTCCTGTACGTTCACAAGAGATGAATCAAGTATTAGGTGGACATTTATTATCAAAAACAGAAGGAATTACGGTCGATGTGCATAATCCGGACGTAGAGGTAAAAGTAGAAATCCGTAAAGAAGCTACTTACATTACTTCGGGTGTTACCCGTGGTTTAGGTGGTCTTCCGGTAGGTACTTCTGGAAAGTCGCTATTATTATTGTCCGGTGGTATAGATAGCCCAGTTGCAGGATTTCTTGCAATGAAGCGCGGAGTGGAAATTGAGGCTATTCACTTTCATTCTCCACCATATACGAGTGAACGTGCAAAACAAAAAGTTCTTGATTTAGCAAAACAGCTTACTAAATTTGGTAAATCGATAAAAGTTCACATTGTACCTTTTACGAAGTTACAACAAGAAATTTTTAGGGAAATGCCCGATGCATATGCTATGACAATTATGCGTAGAATGATGTTTAGAATAAGTGAGGAAGTTTGTAAAAAGGAAGGAATTCTTTCCCTTACAACAGGTGAAAACCTTGGTCAGGTTGCTAGTCAGACAATGGATAGTATGCATACGATTAATGAAGTGACCAATTATCCGATTATTAGACCACTTGTTACAATGGATAAGCAAGAGGTAATTAATATATCTCATGATATTGGAACATATGAAACGTCCATCCTTCCATATGAAGATTGTTGTACTATTTTTGTACCAAAATCACCAAAAACGAAACCAAAACGCGATAAAGTGAATTATTATGAATCAACATATGATTTTAGCCCTTCTATTCAAGAAGCTTTAGAAGGTATAGAAACAACGAAAATAACAGATAAGACTTTAGACAGTTTTAGTGATTTATTGTAATCCTTTTTAAAGGAATAACGGAAATTTGTTTGTTACCTCATTGGTTTTTCCCAGGATTTGCCAGTAAAAAAAATGAATGTTTTCACCGAATTGTGCACAAATTACAAGTACCAAGGAGGTGAACAACAACATGGCAAATAACAACAGCAACAACTCAAACCAATTGTTAGTTCCTGGTGCAGAGCAAGCGCTAGAACAAATGAAAGTTGAGATTGCTCAGGAATTTGGAGTTCAACTTGGTGCAGATACTACTTCTCGCGCTAACGGTTCTGTTGGTGGAGAGATTACGAAACGTTTAGTTTCAATGGCTGAACAACAATTCGGCGGTCAAATTAAATAATTAGCCGCATCTTTGCAAAAACCAAAGGAGGCAAAACAAAAATGGCAAATAACAATAGTAACAATTCAAACCAATTATTAGTACCTGGTGCAGAACAAGCACTAGAGCAAATGAAAGTTGAGATTGCTCAAGAATTCGGCGTAAACTTAGGTGCAGACACAACTTCACGTGCAAACGGATCTGTAGGTGGAGAAATTACAAAACGCCTAGTTTCAATGGCTCAACAACAAATGAATGGCCATTTTGGTGAATAATATAAAAACTTAATATATATGGCAAGGGCTATCCATTTGGATAGCCCTTAATTTTGATTACAAAAACATCCTTTTTACTCGATCCCAATAAGAATTATTTTTTAATCGAACTGTTTTTACAACGGTATCATCCATGGTAACTTCAATCTTATCTATCTTTCGAATTGGAAATGCTTCATTATCAAAACTTATAATCGGATGATCGTTTCCGTCTTCAATTTCTTTTAATGTTAATTTACGGTTTTTATCCAAAACAAAAGACGATCCCAATGTACGGTAATTATTATTATTCATCGAAGAAATTTCCGACACTTGATAACAAGGAATAAGTGGATCAATAACTGCTCCTTTATTGGATTTGTTATAAGCAGTACTACCAGTCGGTGTTGCTATCACCATTCCATCCCCACGAAATGTTTCAAAATGTCCCTCATCAATAAATACATCAAGCACAATTGTTTTAACGATGGTGGATCGAATCGTCAATTCATTTAAACAATAAAAAGGCCGTAAACCATTTACCTGTGCCTTTATAACAGGGAATTTTCGTACTTCCATCTCTTCACGTGAAATGGTTTCTAGTAAATCACTAAAATTATCTAAACTAAAGTCACAATACAAACTTGATAAATCGCCTAGGGAAAATCCGGCATAAATTGCATCTTGCTTAAACCCAGTCTTACGAACTGCTTCTAAAAATACACCGTCTCCACCGATACTTATAATTACATTGGCATTGTTGTGGTCATCTACAATATTAAAATTATTTTTTTTAACTAAATCAAATAAAGGATCCAATTTATTAACAATCTCTTTGTCTTTATGATAGTAGAAATGAATATTATTTCTCTCTGTCATTTTTTTCATCCTCCAATTTGTTAATGGGCAGATAAGAAAGTAAACTTTCCATCTGCATAAGTGCAACTAAGGTATTTGCCAAAGGCTTGGCAAATACCAAGTTTTCTAAAAAGTTTTACTATACGTTTATTTTATCATGCTTCTATAAGCTTGTCCCAAATCATGAAAAATCATGAGTAAAAACTGGAAAAGAGTAGCAAAATAAGAACAATAGTGTAAATGCTCAGATAGTGATGTATGGAGGTGATGGAAGTCTCGTTTGTCGCTGGATGCTGGAACTGGGCGTAGACTTTCTTACCGCATAAAGAAAGGCAAATTTATGTAGAGGTGCATTTCATGTTGTTGCTTATAGCTGGAATTATGCTAGTCCTATTCATGTTGTTATTCTTAATTATTTGGTTTTTAAGAGTTTATATCAGCATTCATTATTCTTATGAAGGAGAAGAACAACTACTCCATATATCTTTATCGTTAGCCAAAATTAAGTTATTAAATAAAGCTCTGACCTTTGACG
The DNA here is from genome assembly GCF_001659985.1 of Oceanobacillus sp. Castelsardo. Taxonomy (GTDB): domain Bacteria; phylum Bacillota; class Bacilli; order Bacillales; family Amphibacillaceae; genus Oceanobacillus. The sequence goes on along the minus strand of NZ_LYCS01000004.1, from coordinate 227,712 downwards.
ATATAGAAAAGTCGCCAATTGCAAAAGATATTGACTCTATGTTAGATAACTCAAAAATAGATTCGATTTTAAAAGCAATTCGTAAAGGAATAGAGGCTGTACAATCTATTTTACATAATACAAGGCTTCATCAGCTGAATTGGTCAACGAATATAGGTACAGGGGACGCAAGTACTACAGGCTTAGTTAGTGGTGTGCTCTGGTCGATAAAAGGAACTGTCATAGGATATTTTGTTGAAAAGCTTATTCTAATGTGTAATCCAGATATTCAAGTTCATCCAAAGTTTCAACATGAACTTTTTGAAACAAACTTGAATTGCATGGTTTCCATTAGAATAGGAAAAGCTATACAAGGAATTATTAAACTTACACGCATATACAAAACAAGTTGATAGGAGGATATTACTAATGGAAGAACATCCAATACAAGGTTTAATGACAACAGCAATGGAAAACTTAAAGGACATGGTTGAGGCCAATACTATTGTAGGGGATCCAGTAGAATCACCAGATGGAAGTATTATAATACCTGTTTCAAAAGTGGGATTCGGTTTTGCGGCAGGTGGAAGTGAATTTAACTCAAGTGGTGGTGAGGATTCTCAACTGCCTTTCGGTGGTGGTAGTGGTGGTGGTGTTTCTATTACACCAATCGCATTTTTAGTATTGGGGAAAAATGGTATCAAAATGGTTCATTTGGACCAACAAACGCACCTGTATGAGAAGTTATTAAATAATGCCCCACAAGTATTTCAGAAAATCCAAGAGATGTTAAAGGAATCTGGTCTAAGTTTACCGAAACAAAAGGGACAAAAAGAGAATCAACAAGAAAAGCCAAAGAGTGAAAATAAAAAGGAACCGGGTGAAGAAACAGTATCTGAAGATAAGAAAGAAAAAAAAGATGAAAATATAAATTATGATATATAATATGACCCCGTGAAGATTTTGCGAATCCGTAATCTTTTCATTGGACACAATCAAGAGTTATATTCATAATAAGATTGTAGAAATTATTAGAGAGGGGTTATCATATGGCAAATGTAACATTCTCGCAAGAACCAGTAACTTTAGTAGGAAACGAGGTACAGGTTGGGGATAAGGCTCCTAATTTTACTGTTTTATCTAATGGGCTTAAGGAAGTAACATTGGATAACTATAATGGAAAAGTTAAGTTAATTGCAGCAGTTCCTTCAGTGGATACAGGAGTATGTGCTGCTGAAACTAGACGTTTTAATGAAGAAGCGGCTAAATTGGAAAATGTACAAGTATTAACAATTAGTATGGATTTACCTTTTGCACAAGCACGTTGGTGTGCAGCGGAAGGAATCAAGAACTTAGATACGTTATCAGATCATAAAGATGCATCTTTTGGTGAAAATTATGGTGTGCTAATGAAAGAAAATCGTTTATTAGCAAGATCTATTTTTGTAGTAGATTCAAATAATGAAGTTACTTATGTTGAATATGTTCCAGAAGTTACTGATCACCCGGATTATGAAGCTGCAATAGAAGCTGCTAAAAGTGCAAAATAACTAATGATGGCCCCCCATTTTGTTGGGAGGCCATTCTCATGTTCATACCTCTCTCGTATTCCCTAATTTTTTTTGAGTAATTATTTAAATCATAATGAAATCTTTTACATAATTGTACTTTATTGTTACAATAAGTTAGTTGTAGAGGAAGCGATTGGAGGATTTTGTCATGGAAAAAGTAAATGTTGAAAAACTTTTTAGCTGGTTAGACCAAACAGCGGTGGCAATTCAACAACATTTGAATGAACCATATCTTGATAGTTTGGCTGATACATTGGACTTATTATTTTATCAAGAAGTACATGAAGATATGGATCAACATATAACAAATACATTGCAAAATGCTTTAAATGATATAGATCTTTCAACTTTTTCAACGATTGAAATTAGAAAAGCTGTGCAATTAGCTATATTAAAAGGTATGAAAGACACTACACAACAACAGCATTTAATAACACCTGAGACAGTATCTATGATTATTGGATACTTATCAGACAAGTTAATGGAAAAAAAGGAACATATCCGTTTATTTGACCCAGCAGGTGGAACAGCTAACTTGTTGACAACTGTACTTGAGCAATTAAAACAAAATGTAGATGCTTATGCTAGTGAAGTGGATCCAACATTAATTCATTTAGCCGTTTCCAATTCAAACCTGCAAAAGAAGCAGATTGAGTTTTTTCAACAGGATAGTTTACGTCCATTTTTGTTAGATCCTGTAGATTTAGTTATATCTGATTTACCAGTAGGATATTATCCTGATGATTTACAAGCGAGCAAATATGAATTGAAAGCTAATAATGGACATTCATACGCGCATCACTTATTTATAGAGCAAAGCTTAATGTATACGAAGGAAGCAGGATATTTAATTTTAGTAATACCTGAATTCTTGTTTGATAGTGATCAGTCAGACAAGCTTAATCAATTTCTTCATAAACATGCTCATATTATTGGAGTTATACGTTTGCCAGAAACTGCCTTCAAGTCAAAAAATAATGCAAAAAGTATTTTAATTTTACAAAAGAAAGGTAATGACACGAAGGAAATTAAACAACCTTTACTCGTACAATTACCCTCTTTTAAAAATGCAAATGCGATGGCGGATATTTTAGGCCAAATGAATGCATGGTTCAAAAAGTATCATACTAATAATGAAATGAATAGTAGGAGTGACATCAATGAGTAACATATTAGCAGTAAACGCAGGGAGTTCGTCTTTAAAGTTCCAATTGATTCAAATGCCTGAGGAATCAGTGGCTGCAATTGGTTTAGTAGAAAGAATTGGCTTAAATGATTCTGTTTTTTCTATCGAAGCAAATGGTAAGAAAGAAGAAAAAGTTGGAGATATTCCAGATCACGGAATAGCAGTTAAAATGCTATTAGAATCTCTAATATCTACTGGGGTAGTGAAATCATTTGATGAAATTGATGCTGTCGGACATCGTGTCGTACATGGTGGTGAGTATTTTAATGACTCAGTATTAATTACAGATGAAGTAATCCAGAACATTGAGAAGGTTTCAGAACTTGCACCATTACACAACCCAGCAAACCTAACAGGGATTCATGCATTTAAAGAAATATTACCAAATGTTCCGATGGTAGCAGTATTTGATACAGCATTCCATCAAACGATGCCGTCATCATCTTACTTGTATAGTTTGCCTTATGAATACTATGAAAAATATGGCATTCGTAAATATGGTTTCCACGGTACATCTCATAAATATGTTACACAACGCGCGTCAGAATTGATGGGAGTTCCTTTAGAAAACCTACGTTTATTATCCTGTCATATTGGAAACGGGGCAAGTATTACAGCGGTACGAGGTGGAAAGTCTATTGATACTTCGATGGGATTCACACCACTTGCTGGTGTAACTATGGGAACCCGTTCAGGTAACATTGACCCTGCATTAATTCCATACATTATGGAAAAGACAGGAAAAACAGCAGAAGAAGTTGTCAATGTCTTGAATAAGAGAAGTGGACTACTTGCTTTATCTGGCTTTTCAAGTGACCTTCGTGATATTGAAGCGGAAGCAGAAACAAATGAACGTGCGCAACTAGCATTAGATGTATTCGCTGGAAGAATTCATAAGTATATTGGATCTTATGCTGCTAAAATGTCAGGTGTTGATGCAATTGTCTTCACAGCAGGTGTTGGGGAAAACAGTATAACAATGCGTGAAAAGATTCTCACCGGATTAGAATTTATGGGTGTGTATTGGGATCCAAAACGTAATAATATAAGAGGTAAAGAACAGTTTATCAACTATCCACACTCACCAGTAAAAGTCATCGTCATTCCAACAAACGAGGAAGTAATGATTGCAAGAGATACAGTGCGTTTAGCGAATATGTAGGATCAACTAAATTATTATAATTTCTTATTTTTGAGTAAAAAAGGTTTTGTTAACTTAACAAAACCTTTTTTAATAATTAACGAACTACTAAAACATCACACGATGAATGTCTTGTTATACTTTCTGATACACTACCAATAATAAAACGTTCAACTGCGTTTAAGCCAGTTGCACCGCAAATAATTAAATCCGCATTAAAATTTTTCGCAATTGATTTTGAAATTTTTACTTTCGGGGAACCATATTCAATACATCGTATTACATCAGTAACTCCAGCATCTTTAGCCTTATTCACGTAATTATTTAATAATTCTTTAGCGTATTCTTCGGCACGTTCAGCTAAAGATCGGTCATACGTTTCAGCAGTAGCAAAAGTGCGTGAATCTACGACATGAGCAAGAATTAGTCGAGCGTCATTTCGTTTAGCTATTTCAATCGATTTCTTAAAAGCTTTTTCCGCAGCTTCTGAACCATCTACAGCAACTACAATATTTTTATATTCCATCTGGATCTCCCCTTTCACTTTCATTATATACCCAATTTGTAAGCGCTACAATCTAATTTTTGGAAAGAATGTTACAACATTAGTACAACATTTTAGGACATACTAATTTTACGGAGGTGATTGTGGTGACGAAAGTTAATAAAAATAATGTGGATTCACAAATGATCAACAATGTGAAGCGAGAATTTATTGAAGATAAAGATGGGATTCAAGCTGTACAGAATCAACTGATGGAAAGTTATCAAAGTGGTGTGGTGGAAGATGAATTACAAAATAATATTGGAATCCATCATTTTAATAATCGAAAAGCGTAATATAAAAAAGGAAGCCTTAAGGTTTCCTTTTTTATTGGGCTTTAATTGTAAAGACCGCGATAATATGAATTTTAAAACCTCGAAAAGATCAATCTCGTAGTAAAATAAAATGCTACCCCACTTGCCATACATCTCCCTACATATGATAAAATAAAAGATGAAAAAATAAAATTTATGAAATGTTTTTTGAAACCTTTTTAAACTAGAACCGTATTACTAATTAAAGATGATAAATGAGTGAATTGAGGTGAATTTGTGGGATTATTTTCAAAACTTTTTTCTAGTAAAAAAGCAGATAAAGTTGAACCAAAAGAGAGAAATGCTTTGAACATACAAATTGGTGATATTATTACCTACGATCTTCGAGATTATGAAGTAGTAGGAAAAATCACATATCGTGATGGTGGGTATGAGTGGTTAAGCTATCAATTGCTGGAAGAGGGTGGACATCAGACGATTTGGCTATCCGCAGAAATGGATGATGAATTAGAACTAGGCATATATAAAAGAGTTCAAGTTCCAGTATCTAAACCATATCCTAAACAGATAACATATGAAAATAAAACATATTTTAAAGAGGAAGAAGGAACTGCACGCGTGCTCGGCGAAGGAAGAGGTTCTAATCTTCAAGGAATGGAAACTCACTATGCGGACTATGTTGATAAGAATGAGGAAGGTTATTTAAGTGTTGAGTCATGGGGTACTGAGGTTGAAGTTAGCCTTGGTTATTCTATTGAAGCCTATGAATTAAAAATTATAGCAGGATCATTTTAAGGAGGAAAATATATGTTTAATTTTTTCAAACGCGTTAAAACAGTTGTTAGTTCAGAGTTGAATTCAGTACTAGAAAAGGCGGAAGATCCAGTAAAAATGCTTGATCAATACATGCGTGATATGGCAGAGGATATTCGCGAAGTAGAAGCTGCGGTCGCAAAACAAATTGCAAATGAAAAAATGCTGAAGCGTAAAGCGAACGATGCAAATGCCATGGTAGAAAAGAGACAGGAACAAGCTGTAAAAGCTATTGAAGCCGGGAATGACGAATTAGCACGTCGAGCATTACAAGATAAAAAAGATCATGAGTCAACTGCTCAAAGTTTAAATGAATCTTGGGAGCAAGCAAAGCAAGATGCAGACATGCTTCGTGATAAATTAGATGAAATGAAAAAAGAATATAATGAAATGAAATTGAAGAAAGATTCCTTGAAAGCTCGTGCAGAATCCGCAAAAACAAGAACGAAAATCAACCGTACCATGTCATCGATTGGAAATGATGAGTCCAAACAAGGGTTTGAACGTATGGAAGAGAAAGTGTTACGATATGAAGCAGAAGCTGAAACAAGTGAAGATTTATCAAGAGAAAGTCGTTCCCTTGATGATGAATTTAAAGAATTAGAAACAAATGATATTGATGATGAATTGGCAGCCCTTAAAGAAAAACTAGGGAAATAAATAGAAGTGGAGCAGTTATTGCTGCTCCTTTTATTTTCAGAAGATAGTTGAAGGGGGGATTACTTTGTATAAAAAGTGGATAGTTTGGACTGGGCTTATTTTATTTTTATTACTTATTACAGCATGTTCATCCCCTATGCCAGATAGTTCGAACCGTGGAATGGAAGAAAACATGGAGATTATGGCCGAAGATATTCCTGAACAATCGCCGAAAGAAACTATTTTGAATAACTTAAAAGAAAGTCCTAGTAATCAAATTGATGCGATTATTGCTTCTAATTTTCCTCAGGTAGATGTTGTGATGGAAGATGATAGTATGGCGGAAATTTATGCTACAACACAATTTCAATTAAATGAATTGAGTACTTTATTAACTGAAAAAGTGCAACCCAATGAGGTAAGTGAAGTTGTAGATGATTCACAAATGTTTATTTATCCAGATTACTTTGTCACTTTAAAACTAAGTGAAGCCGATCGTGATGTCTTATTAATTGAAGTGGCGAGCGAAACATTCGTTAAGAGGAATTATTCGCCTAGTTTTTTAAGTACATATTTTACGATACGAATGCTAGACAGTTTATTTGGCAATAATTGGAGTTCAAGAAGATCCCAAGAATGTGTGAATCATGGTTGTTATGGTGGTTACACTGGGGGATATTATGGCGGTTCTATGTCTGGAACACCTAATCGTGGGAACTCGACTTATCGTGGTGGTGGACCAGGAGCTGGTAAATAAGAGGAGGTTTATAAATGAATGCATTTATAGGAACAATAGTGTATTTCTTTATATCAATAGTAATTGTCCTAATTGGATTGTTTATTTTTGAAAATATTACCCGAAAGTATAAAGATTATGAAGAAATTAAAAATGGTAATGTTGCAGTTTCCTTATCTGTATCAGGAAAAATAATAGGAATTTGTTTAATTCTTGCTTTTGCGATTTATAATAGTGCCCACATTTACGACACGATCATTTGGGGACTTGTTGGGGTTGTGTTACAAATGGTTGCCTATGTTATTGTGGAACTATTGACACGAACATTTTCGATTGAAGAACAGTTAAAAAACAATAATATTGCGGTTGGTATATTGTCTATGAGTGTTTCGATTGGTCTTGGTTTCGTAGTGGGAGCATCAATTACATAATAAAAATTCTTTAGTTAATGGCCAGGCAAATGCTTGGTCTTCTTTATTCGTTGTTTATTTAGCATGTATTTTGGTTTCGGAGTGAAGTAAAAGATGAATCATGAGGCAATACGAAAAAGTAATATTATTTATTGGTCTAGTGGGATTGTTTCTATTTGTGGAATTGTTTTTGAAGTGTTATTTGGTGCGTTAGGTTCTTATATTTTAGGTGATGGGGTAAAACAATATACCTTAACCATTTCCTTATTTTTAACTGGGATGGGAATTGGGGCTAGTCTTAGTGAAAAGGTAATGAAAAATTTAATTTTAGCATTTGTGTGGGTAGAATTTTCTGTAGGCTTAATTGGTGGTTTTTCTAGTTTTATGATGTTCGGAATAACCGCATTTGCACCAGAGGGAACGGATGCCTTTTTCTTATACGCTATTACTATTATTATCGGTGCATTAACAGGATTCGAATTGCCAATTCTCATTCGTAAAGCTAATGATATTGGGGTGCAGTTAAATCGTAGTACGGCAAGGGTGTTATTTTCCGATTACGCAGGTGGGTTAATTGGAGGTTTGCTCTTCGTCTTTTTACTTCGTCCACAGTTCGGTTTAGTTAAATCTGCCTTTTTCGTTGGTTGCGTTAATGTAATTATTGCACTTACAGTTCTATGGCTGTTCCGTTATGAAATTAAGAGGTTTGGTATACATGCCTTCCTTGGGATAGCAATATTAATTGCTCTCATTATTGGTATATTCTTTGGGGAAGAAGCGGCCTTTCATTTTGAACAAAAATTATATAAGGATCCCATGATACATATGGAGGAAAGTAGTTATCAAAAAATTATTCTTACCCAAGATTATCACACAAATGATGTACGGCTTTATTTAAACGGTTCCTTGCAATTTAGTTCCGCTGATGAACATCGATATCATGAGGTATTAGTTCATCCGCCGATGTCTTATGTGGAACATCCAAGAAATATTCTTATTCTCGGCGGGGGAGATGGAATTGCCACGAAAGAAATACTAAAATACGATGATGTGGAAAAGATTACCCTCGTAGACTTAGACCCTGCAGTTGTTGAATTAGCCAATAACAATCGTCTAGTTCTAGAATTAAATGAGAGTTCACTAAAAAATGAAAAGGTTGAGGTAATCAACACGGATGCTTTTCAATTTCTCGAAAATAGTGATGAAATATATGATGTCATTATTGTGGATTTACCAGATCCAAATGATGAAAGTTTAAATAAGTTGTATACATGGGAGTTTTATTCATTAGTAAGGAATCATTTATCCCCAGATGGAGCAACAATGATTCAAGGTACAAGTCCCGTATTTGCAACAGAAGTATACTGGACGATATCAGAAACCGTTGCATCAACAGGATTACAAGTGGAGAATTTCCATGTGGATATACCAAGCTTTGGTAATTGGGGCTTTGTCATGGCCTCTAGGCAGAAAATAGATGTAAATCGTATCGACATTCATGCTCCAACTAAATTTTTGACAACTGATATATTACCTAGTTTGACCTATTTTGGAAAAGATGAAGATAAACAGATTGAATCAAAAAAAGGAGAAAAGATTAAGCTCAAGCCAAATACCTTAATTGATCCGCATTTAATTGGTATTTATGAGAAATCATGGCAAAACTATTAAACATTGGAAGAATTAATAATCTTCTAGTAGAATGAAAAATATACATTCTTAAAGGGAGTTGAACAAACATGAAAGTATCTTATCATGGACATTCTGTTGTAAAAGTTGAAACAACGAATCATACGATTTTATTTGACCCGTTTATATCTGGCAATGAAGCATGTGATTTGGATGCAAGTACTGTTAAGGCTGATGTTATCTTATTAACACATGCACATAACGATCATGTTGGAGACACCTTTGAAATAGCAAAACGTAATGATGCATTAGTAGTTGCTCCAAATGAATTAGCTAATTATCTGTCTTCTAAAGGCTTAAATGCGCATCCAATGCATATTGGTGGTTCACGTGAATTTGATTTTGGAAAAGTTAAATTCACACAAGCATTTCACGGCTCCTCTTATACAGAAGAAGATGGCAATGTCGTATATGGCGGTATGCCGGGAGGGATTCTACTAACGGTAGAAGGTAAGACGATTTATCATGTTGGAGACACGGCATTATTTACAGATCTGAAAATGTACGGTGAAATGAATGATATTGATGTTGCCTTTATTCCAATAGGTGATAATTTTACAATGGGACCTGACGATGCGTTAGTGGCTGCGGATTGGATTAATGCGAAGATTGTTGTTCCTGTACATTATAATACGTTCCCAGTTATTGAGCAGGATCCGGATGATTTTGTAAGTAAGGTGAGGACTGGGGAAGGTAGAGTGTTGAAGGTAGGGGAAGGAATAGAGTTGTAAAAAATGTAACTGCTATCTTCTTAAGCGAATAGAATTAAAAACACGCATTGTGGTGAAATTCAAACAATGCGTGTTTTTCTTAGTTATGCAAATTACATACTGTTAATTTCGATTAAAGTTCGATTTCTTTTTCACAACCATCAATCTCTTCTATATTATTAATGTCATTGACCTGACAAATTTTCCCCTTAACATCTAAACTTCCATTCGGTTTTATTACGGTTCTATCCTCTACATACAAATTACCTAAAACAACAACATCTACATGATTACTAATATAAAATTCACTTAATACGTACAAATTACCTTCTACAGTTACTTTATTATGGTTGTGAATATAAAAACCGTTCGTAAAGGCTGCATTCTTTTTGAATAAGTATCCATCTGGACACCGTTTAGTACTGTTTCCGTTTGCAATGTAGACGTATTTGTTAAATTGAACATCATTTGGAAAAGTACACTTATTCATATTATCTTCATTATCAAAATCCTCAGGTGGTTTAGGTGTTTCCGTACCTTCATCATTATTTTTAATAGGTAAAGGTATAACTAATTCCTCTTTTTTATTATTAAACGTGGTTTGTAGAATTATAGAATCATCAGAGTGGCTAGTTGCCCCCAAGGAGAAGCTAAGTGGATTTCCAGTTACTTCTATACATTCATTGATTGCATTTCCATTTTTGACATTTTCAAATGTGAAGTCAATTTCTGACTGACTTATACAGAGTTTATCTTGCCCTTGAATATATTGATTTCGGAGTTCATTAATAGCTATATTCGCTTCTTGTTGTAACGAAATTTGCCCGCTAGTCTTTTCATTACTTCCAATAAATTGAACAATGACCGTAGCTGATAGTGCGATAACAACAGCAAACAAACCAAGTGCTGCAAGCAACTCTACTAAAGTCAACCCCTTTTGGTTAAAAAAATGTCGATTTTTCATATTTACACACCTTATAAAATGATATAATAGGATAAAAGTATGATAAATGGAGTGAATTCTAGTGTATCTTAAATTTAAAAAAATAAATAGTAAAGGATTCACCCTAATTGAAATTATAGCATCAATTACGATATTAAGTATAATCGTTCTAGTACTTATGCCATTTTTTCCACAAATGATGAGTTGGAATCAAAATACAGAAGATGAATTAATTGCAAGTAATTTATTAAGTCAAGTAGCTTATGAAATTCAAGAAAAAGAAGCTGATAGTCTTTTCGGATCTAAAGTAAATAAGAAAACATGTGATAATGAGAATTATACAACCATGGTTTCTTATCCTACAAAAAATAGTCTCTTCAGTGCTGAATTAAAAGCATGCAGAGAAGATGTTGATTTATACCGAACCGAAATTATCATTTATAATAGTAAAGGAGAACCAATCAGTAAGTCCTTTACTTATATTTCAGGTGATCAAAATGATGAAATTACAGAATGAGCAAGGGATAGCTTTGATATATAGTCTTTTTATTATTACATTAATATCTATTTTTATATTAGGCTTATTTACACAAATAACAAATACAACTAGACAAGTTTCAACAATGGAACAGCAAATGGATGCTCAATTAGTTGCTGAGATGGGGATCACCTATTTTCAAAAAAAAATAGAAGGACATCAAGAGGAATTACAAATGATCGCAAATGATAATAGTAATAATTTAGGTAGTTTAGAAGATGAAATTATAGACATTATTAATAAATCCGAGCTTAAGATTCCTGTAGATGGTCAACAACGATGGTTCGAAATAGAGTTGAAAGAAAATCCCAAATATGATGAAGATAATAATGAAATAACGATTAAGTTTACTAGTAAAAGTGGCGGAAAGGCATATCGAAAATCTAAATCAGTAGATGGACAAATAGTACTTCAATTGCAGTCAGAGAGTGAGGAATAGAACATGTTAGTTCGTAAACGCCTGGGGGATTTACTTCAAGAAGCTAGTCTGGTAACAGAGGATCAAGTTAGAGAAGCTTTAGAAAATAAAAATGAAAATCAAAAGCTCGGTGACGCCTTGCTTGATTTAGGTTATATAACAGAACAACAATTAATTGAAGTGCTTGAATATCAATTAGGTATTCCGCATGTATCATTATATCGTTACCCAATAGATGAAAATGTACTCGGACTTATTTCTAAAGAAATGGCACAAGAACATTATATTATGCCATTACGGATTCAAGATAATGAACTATTGGTTGCCATGAAAGACCCGATGGATTATTTCGTTATTGATGATTTAGAATTATCCACAGGTATTAGTATTTCACCTGTTATTGCGGCAAGAGATGATATTTTATATGCGATAAATAAATATTATTATAAAAATGAAGCAGAAGCTTTAGCAATTAATGAAAACGAAGGGGATGAATCTCCAGTTATTAAGTTGTTGGACCAACTGCTAACAACAGGAGTCCAATTAAAAGCTAGCGATATTCATATTGACCCGCATGAAGCAAGTGTTTACGTAAGATATCGTATTGATGGACAATTACAAACGGAAAAAATTGTTTCTAAACAGTTGCAAAACTCTTTAATTGCTAGAATTAAAATTTTAGCTGATTTAGATATTACGAGAACTCGTTTGCCTCAGGATGGAAGGATAAAAACAACTGTTGGTGTTACACCTGTTGATTTACGTATTTCAACATTACCAACCGTATATGGAGAAAAAGTAGTTATTCGTATATTAGATTTAACCAATACTTTATTAGACTTAAGTGAACTAGATTTTTCTAATGAGAATGAACAAAAGTTTAAAAAATTCCTCGCTCAACCATCTGGCCTTGTTCTGTTAACAGGACCAACCGGATCTGGTAAATCAACAACGTTATATGCAGCTATTAACCAATTAAATAAAGAAAATGTTAATATCATTACCGTTGAAGATCCTGTGGAATATCAACTAGAAGGGATTAACCAGGTTCAGGTAAATGGTAGAGTGGGACTGACATTTGCTGAAGGGTTACGCTCCATTTTACGACAAGACCCCAATATTATCATGGTGGGAGAAATACGTGATCAAGAAACCGCTGAAATTGCTATTCGTGCTTCCTTAACAGGACATTTAGTGTTTAGTACGTTGCATACAAATAATGCAATCGAAACAATCCCGCGCTTATTTGATATGGGGATTGAACCATATTTAGTAGTTTCTTCTTTATCCGGTGTCGTTGCACAACGGTTAGTAAGAAGGATTTGCCGGGATTGTAGAACGGAAAGAGATTTAACAGAAATGGAAAAAGAAATTTTTAAAAAGAATGGTGTAGAAATAGACAAAGTCTTTTATGGTAAGGGATGCAGTGCATGTCACCAAAAAGGATATCGAGGTAGGTTAGCTGTACATGAAGTGTTAGATTTAGATGATGAAGTAAAAAGATTGCTTTTAAATCATGCTTCTATGGCAGATATTAAAGAACATACCAAAATGAATGGTATGTCATTTCTCATGCAAGATGGGTTAGAAAAAGTAAAAGCGGGATTAACAACAATGGATGAAATTATCCAAGTTTCTATTTCTGAATAGGGGGATATATATGAAACAGATATTTGATAATTGGCTAAAAGAAGCATGTGAGGTAAATGCATCTGACGTACATTTAACCGTTGGCAAGGCCCCTATCTTTCGAATTAATGGTAGTTTAGTAGAACAAACTAGTGAATCTGTTTTAATCCCTTCCCATACAAGAGATATTGTGAAGGCAATATTGTCAGATGATTTATATAAAAAATTAGAAGATAAACGGGAGCTTGATTTTTCTTATGGAATTGAAGGTTTATCTCGTTTTCGTATGAATGTTTTTTATCAGCGTGGAGAGCTATCTCTTGCTGTTCGTACGATTCCGACAAGGATACCATCTATCGAAGAATTATATTTGCCGCAAATTGCAAAAGATATCATGCATTATCCCCAAGGATTAGTATTGGTCACTGGTCCTACAGGAAGCGGGAAAAGTACAACTCTAGCTTCGATGATAAATTACATGAATCAGGGAATGGAGAATCATATTATAACCCTGGAGGATCCGATAGAGTATATGCATAAACATCAGAAGTCGATTATCGATCAGCGGGAAATCGGATTTGACACAAAATCATTTTCTCAAGGATTACGAGCATGTTTACGACAGGATCCTGATGTCATCTTAGTAGGAGAAATGCGTGACTTAGATACGATTTCAACTGCGATAACAGCTGCAGAAACTGGGCACTTAGTGCTGGCTACCTTACATACGACAGATGCCGTTTCTACAATTGAAAGGATTATAGATGTTTTTCCTGCAGAACAACAAACACAGATTCGTATTCAACTGTCTACTATTCTTAGAGCTGTTATTTCTCAACGATTATTAATTACCAAAGATCAGACTGGACGTAGGGTGGCAACGGAAGTTTTATTGAACACGTCTGCTGTTAAAAATTTAATCCGTAATGAAAAATTACACCAAGTGCAGAATGTTTTACAAACTTCACGGGAACAAGGGATGCATACATTGGAAATGGATTTGAAACGTTTAGTCCAAGAAGACCAAATTACATTTGAAACTGCCGCACCTTTTTTAAATGAAAGGAATATTAGTTATGAATTTTCAGTATAGCGGAAAACGAATATCTGGTCAGAAAATAAAAGGGAAAATTGATGCAGATTCTAAGGCACAAGCTTTGCGTGAATTAGAATCTAGTGGTCTTATCATTTTAAATATTGAAGAAACAAAACCTTGGAATAAGGATATTATTTTAAATAAAAAAGTTAAAGTAAAAGACTTTGTCGTATTTTTAAGGCAGTATGCTACATTAATACGAGCTGGGATTTCTATTTCCGATTCAACTAAAACGATGATAGAGCAAACGGAGAACTACGCATTAAAAACTGCATTAACTGACATTGATAAACAATTAGGTCGTGGGGTAGCACTATCAAAGGCAGCAGAGAGGCATCCAAAAGTATTCCCCTCATTACTAGTTAATATGATTCATGCAGGAGAAGCGAGCGGTAAACTGGATGATATTTTAAATGAAATGGCTGATTATTATGAGAAAGATTATCGTAATAAGCAGAAAGTTGTTTCAGCACTTATGTACCCGAGTGTGGTTGGGGTCATTACGATATTATTAAGTATCTTTCTTCTCGTATTTATCGTACCAACTTTTGTTAATATGTTTGGTTCGATGGGGGAGGAGGTTCCCGCTTATACACAATTTGTACTGAATTTAAGTGATTGGGTTGGAAAATATTGGTGGATTCTATTTGCTGTTGTAATTCTTGCTGCTGTTTTGTATAAATATTTCATACAATTTGATCGTTTCGCTTATCAAGTAGATGTGATTAAAATGAGATTTCCTCTATTAGGTGTTTTAGCACATAAAGGGGCATTAGTTAGAATGACCCAAACCCTTAGCACTTTGGTAAACAGTTCTGTTCCAATTTTACAGTCTATGGAAATTACCGAAAGAGTAGTTGGAAATCGTGTCATCCGGGATGTCATTGGACAGGCTAGGGAGCAACTAACTTCCGGGGAATCCATAGCAAGGGCAATGAAAGGACACTGGGCATTTCCACCACTCATTGTACAAATGATCCAAATCGGAGAGAGAACCGGTACATTGGATCACATGTTAAGGAAGGCTGCTGAATTTTATGAAGAAGAAGTGAATCAATTATCTGATAGAATTAAAACGTTAATCGAGCCAATTATGGTTGTTATTCTTAGTTTATTAGTTGGCGGAATTGTTCTTGCAATGGTTATTCCGATGTTTAGTATGTTTGAAACATTTTAGTGTTTTTTTAATAAATTTGTCATATTATGTATGGTTATTTTTAATAGATTCATATATAATTTAAGTAGGTAATAAGTAGGAAGTGATGATAGATTACTGTTATTTGGGCACTTTGGTAATCTGGAGCAAGTAGTGCAACCGGCCGACTTCATACATTTTAGATTTTTAAAAAAGAGAGGAGTCGATTTTAATGTTACAACGCATTAAAAAGATGGTAAAGAAAGAGAAAGGATTTACGCTAGTTGAGTTACTAGCAGTTATTGCGATTTTGGCGATTATTTTGGCCATTGCTATTCCAGCAGTTGGGAACATAGTAAGTAAGTCAAAAGATGATGCAGATGAAGCTAACATAGAATTAATAGAAAACGCAGCAAGGTTGGCAGACGTCAGTGGTGAGTTTACAGAAGGAATGACAGTTGATAAATTACATGAATTAGGATATCTAGAAGAAGTTCCAATTGATCCTACAACAGATAATGCGTATTCTGGATCTGTTTCCAAGAGTGACGGGGTATTCAAGTTTACTAAAGGTTCTAACGGTTAGGATGGACAAGGTTAGTCCTAGGTTGATTATAGAAATTTTTTATTAACCCTTTTAGATAGATTATTGTAGTTATGTTTTTTATAAAAATATAGGTTTTTTTTAATTAATAATTTACGCCCTAGCCCTAACTCTAGGGCGTTTTCTTTAATTAACAATACGAAGGAGCAAAATAATGATTTTTATCAATATATTACTTTTCTTCCTCATAGGCCTCGTTTTCGGCTCATTCTTCAACGTCGTCGGTTTACGTCTTCCAAAAAATATACCCTTCGCAAATGACCGTTCCGCTTGTCCATATTGCAATCATCAACTGACATGGTACGAAAATATTCCGCTCTTTTCCTTCCTGATTCAACGTGGGAAATGTAGACATTGTAAGGGGAAAATCTCATATATCTATCCAACTATAGAACTATTCACAGGTGTTCTATTTGCATTGAGTTTTTCAATCATTGGTTTTAAATTCGAATTGATCACAGCCCTATTACTTGTATCCATGCTCATGATTATATTTGTTTCAGATATCAAATATATGCTAATCCCTAATAAAGTTTTACTTTTCTTTCTGCCATTTTTTATTTTGATGCGAGTCCTAGTTCCGCTTGAACCATGGTGGTCACCGATTATAGGTGCTATCATTGGGGTAGTACTTTTGGCTATTATTATTATTTTAAGTCGTGGTGGAATGGGTGCTGGAGATATGAAACTTTTTGGTGTGTTAGGCATTGTGCTTGGTGTACAAAAGGTTTTATTGGCCTTTTTCTTATCTTGTATGATCGGTGCTATTATTGGCGTTTTTTTACTATTAACTAAAATAGTAGGAAGAAAACAGCCAGTCCCATTTGGACCATATATTGTTTTTGGATCACTTATTGCGTATTTTTACGGTGATACATTATTAAACTGGTATATAAACTTGCTATAAGAGGTGACAGCATGAGTTTTTTAAATAAAGGTAGGGTCAATATTGCTATAACGAATCATGTTTTGCGTTATGCTTTTCACAAATCAAATACGATGAACGGATTAATGGAACATGGACAGATTGAAATACCACAGGGTACCATCCAAGATGGAAGATTAATAAATAAGGCCGTATTTACAGAAGTTGTCAATCAGTTAGTCCATCAACATAAATGGAAACGTAAAAATCTTTTTATTGCTATGCCGGATGATACGGTTGTGATAAGACAAATTCAAATACCTGCTTCCTTAACGAAGGATGAAGCAAAAAGTTATATCTATACACAAATTGGAAATCAAATTTATTTACCTTTTTCTAATCCAGTTATCGATATCGAATTATTGGATACAGAGGAAGGTAAACACCATGTACTTTTATATGCTTATCCAAAAGAAAAATTAACAGAATACATAGATGCCTTTCAAAATGCAGGATTAAATCCAACGGCTGCGGACTTAACTTCTCTATCTATATATCGATACTATTATAAAAATAAATCTGATGACAAAAAGCATGTTCTGCTCATCCATTGGAATAATGATTCATTAAGTTTGACCATTATTCAGGAACATAAGGCTGTCTTTACCCGACATATAAAAGTGAACGATATCAGTACGGATTTAGAGGAAGAATCGTTGATGCAGTATGTTAATGATTACCTTATTGAAATTAATCGAATAATTGATTTCTATCGTTATTCTATTACAAAAGGTGAATACCAGATTAACCAATTGATTTTATCTGGTGATTTTCTGTATTTGGCAAAAATAAAACAGTTATTATTCGAGATGGTGGAAATACCAATAGAGAACTTTGAAAGAGATGAACTGAAAGCAACCTATGTGGATGTGCTAGGTTTAGCTTTGAAGAAGGATGTGTAAGGAAAGCGATGAATACAGAGATAAATTTTATTGAAAAAAAGACAAATAAATATTCAGCTTTCCTTTGGTGGGGAATAGCATTTATAATCCTTTTACTCGTGGTAGTTGGTATGTTACTTTATCAAAAAAATCAATATACAACAGAAATGGCTTCCTTGAATAATCAGAAGGAGCAAATCGAAGCATCTATCTTAGAAATACAAAAGGAATATACTGGAAAAAGGGAACTTAAGCAGCTTCAAAAAGATATTCAGGTCTTACAAAGTGAAACAATTCCTACTGTTCCTCTTTATCATGATTTATTAAACATCATCAATTCGGACGATCTATTGAACTATGATTTTTCTGGGGAAGATACAGTTGTGATTCGAGCAGAATTCACTTCACTGGATGATGCTGCTAAAAATATTTCATCTTTATCCAATCTAGATTATGTAAGAGAAACGGAATTAACCAATATTGGTAAACAAGAATCCACATATGAAGCTACGTTAACTTTAACTATTGATCAGGCTGCTTTGTTAAAGGAGTTTAGTACAGATGATTAAAAATTGGCCGAAAAAGCGAACATATATATTAGTAGCGGTAATTGCTGCTGTATTTGCCATTTATGGTATTTCGTACTTTACAATAATAAAGCCGCTTAAAGTAGATAAAGAGGCACTAGCTACAGAGGTTTCTATGTATGAAAACCAATTAGATAAATTACAAAATCAAACAACCGAAGATTTAGATGACGAACTTTTACGGGTTGCCGATTTTGTTCCAAATGAACCTTCCCCAGACAGTATGTTAATAAATATAAACAATATTGCTAGTTCTGCAAATGTCAATATAGACAATATCGCTTCTTCATCAGAATTAGAAGGCGATCATGACGAAGAAGATACAAATTTGCAGGAAAGGTCTTATGCATTAGACGTAGAAGGTAGAAATTTAAAAGATATAAACTCTTTTATGGATAAAGTCATTACAAGTGATAGGCTTATGAGAATTGATACGGTAAATATAGAACAAACGGATACAGATGTTTATCTTACATTAACGGTTACCATATTTTATAAAGGATAGCTCTTTCTTAGGAAGGGGGCTATTTTAATCTACTGTCAATCCCCACTGCTGTACAGCGTTGGTGGTGGAAGATTACTAATAATCTTAGTTTGTTTTTTAAAAATAGGTATGCATACATGTTCGAAAACGATTTTTACCTAGAGTGAAACTATATTTTTGAATTCCAAATGTCGTTTGTTTTGTCTTTTTGGTTGTTGTTGAAATAAGTATCACATGCTAATATTTGAGCACCATAGAAGAAGGAGGGAATCGAATTGGCGGAAGTTTCAAATAATGATTTATTTATGGCGATACAAGAAGTGGCTAATACGGTTAAAGAAATTAATGTTAGATTAGGAAGTGTAAAAAAAGATTAACCAATTTAGAAGGACGAGTTTCTAATCTAGAAAATGAAGTAAAAGAAATGAGAACGGAACTTAAGCAAGATATTCGAAAAGTGGACAAGAAAGTAACACTCCTTTCCAACGAATTATTAGAAGCAAAAGCGGACATCTCTATTCTTCAAGAACAAAGAGGATAAAGCTTGCCAAAGCAGGCTTATTTTTTTTGCCCGAATAATAACTCTTTCCTTACAACTCTTACAATGATCATCTTGTCTAAAATAATAAGTTCTAAAGGGTTCTGGTTTTCATATTTATAGATAGAAAGGGGGATTTTATGAAAAACTACGCAATTTTACGTTTACTATTAGCTGCGTTTTTCCTTTATGTAGCATGGCCGTATTTTCCGTATGCTGCAACGACTGTAGAAAAACTATTTTGGGGGAGTTGGCTAGTATTTCTATTCCTTGTGATAGGAGCGAATTTAGCCACGCTTTTACAAATGACTAAACCACCTGTAATGGAACAGAAGGAGCTAACTGCAAGGCAGGTAGATATGCATTGAGATTCTACAGTTTCAACTGTATAATATTATTTAAAAGATGAGATAGTACAGTTGAAAGCTGGTGATGTTAATGGTGACAACAAAACATGAACAAATCATTCAACATATCATTTCATTAGATGTTGGCCATAAAATTTCTGTACGGCAAATTGCCAAACAATTAAATGTGAGTGATGGAACTGCATATCGAGCGATTAAAGATGCTGAAAATCAAGGACTCGTTAGTACGATAGAGCGTGTAGGAACGATTCGTATTGAGCGTAAGAAGAAAGAGAACTTTGAAAAGTTAACCTTTGCTGAAGTTGTTAATATTATCGATGGACAAGTATTAGGTGGTAGTAATGGTCTTCATAAAACGTTAAGTAAATTTGTTATAGGTGCGATGCAACTTGAAGCGATGATGCGTTATACCGAGGCGGGCTCTTTACTTATTGTAGGGAACCGAATTAAAGCGCATGAGTTAGCTTTAAATGAAGGAGCCGCTGTTTTAATTACTGGTGGATTTGATACAGAGGGACATATTAAAAAATTAGCAGATGACAAAGAGTTGCCAATTATATCCACAAGTTATGATACGTTCACTGTGGCGGCTATGATTAACCGGGCAATATATGACCAATTAATTAAGAAGGAAATTATTTTTGTTGGTGACATTGCCACTACTTTGGAGGAAACGAGTTATATAAAAACAAAGGATACGATTGGAAAATGGTATGAACTTAATGAAAAATCAGGGCATTCTCGTTTTCCGATAGTTGATGAAAAATTACGTGTGATAGGAATGGTTTCTTCTAAAGATATTGTAGGAAAAGATAAAAATATTATTATTGACCGGGTGATGAGTAAGAAACCCCTAGTTGTACAATCAAAAACATCTCTTGCTTCCGTTTCCCATACGATGGTTTGGGAAGGGATAGAAGTGGTTCCAGTAGTTGACAGTTCCGGAATTTTAAAAGGGGTTGTTTCCAGACAAGATGTGCTAAAGGCACTTCAGTATGTACAAAGACAACCGCAAGTAGGAGAAACGATTGATGATATTGTTTCGCGTAACTTGCAATTTTTAGAGGATGAAGAAGTATATACGACAGAAGTAATTCCGCAAATGACAAACCAGTTGGGGACATTGTCGAATGGGGTTTTCACAGCACTTATGACAGAAGCTAGTTCAAGATTATTGCAAAAAGATAGAAAAGCGGATATCGCAATTGAAAATATAACGGTTTATTTTAATAAGCCTGTGCAAATTGAAAGTATATTAACAATCAAACCAACTGTCCTAGGTGTAGGGAGATTATACGCAAAGATAGATGTAGAAGTATTTAGCGAAAATAAATTAGTAGGAAAAGGATTAATCATGGCTCAACTAATCCATCGTTAAATGACGTTTGTTAAAAAAGAAAAAACCAAGCTGAATCGTTCAGCTTGGTTTATTCATGGTTTAGTTATAAGGATTCAATCTTTTCCACTCGTTACGGTAATGTTTATTTTGTTTGAATCCATCGTACATTTGATACATTCCGAGTAATACGAAAATAATTCCGATAAATAAAGAAATACGAGTTAGATAGAAAAAGTATTGATTAATCCCGAAACAAAAAACAAAACTACCAAGACAGATTTTTGATCTCGCATTAAAATAATGTTGAGTAAGGCCATCTTTACTCTTAAGGATAGCAACTTTATAATATACATAGAGTACAAGTGATAAAACAATAAGAATTGGTAAAATAATCATATTATCTCTCCTAGGTAAAATGAAATACAATCCTATTGTATCTTTTTTTAAGCAGGGTTGCTAGATATTAACAATGAAATTACTGAAAAGAGGAGTTTTTACATGTCTATCGATAAAATAATTGATTCCATCCAATCCTATGAAACCATCATTATTCATCGTCATGTTCGTCCAGATCCTGATGCATTAGGTTCTCAAGGTGGATTAAAAGAAATAATAAAAGCATCCTTTCCAGAAAAACAAGTTTATGTAGTTGGTGAAGATGATCCCGATTTAACGTTTTTAATACGAATGGATGAAGTACAAGATTCTTATTATGAAAATGCCTTAGTAATTGTTTGTGATACAGCAAACTCGCCTCGTATTGATGACCAACGATATAATATGGGGAAAAAGCTAATCAAGATTGATCACCATCCAATTGTAGATGAATATGGTGATATTCGTTGGGAAAATACGGAAGCAAGTTCAGTTAGTGAAATGATTTATGAATTTTATAAATTAGGTAAGGAATATAGTTTAAAACTAAATTCTGAAGCTGCAAGATTATTATTTGCTGGGATAGTTGGGGATACAGGGAGATTTATGTTTCCCAATACTACTGAAAAAACATTTCAATATGCTTCTGAACTAATTACATATGATTTTAATAGAACGAAACTATTTACAGATTTATATAGTGTAAAGGATAATATTTCTAGATTAAAAGGGTATATACTACAACAATTTAACCTATACTCATCAGGTCTATGTGTTATTAAGTTAACAAAGGAAATTTTGGCCAAATTTGGTGTTACACCTTCTGAAACTGGACAAATGGTTAATGTAATCAGTGATGTGGAAGGGATACGGGCATGGGTGTTTTTTATTGAGGAAGAAGAACAAATCCGTGTTAGATTGCGTTCGAAAGGGCCTATCATTAATACCATTGCAGAAAAATATAATGGAGGAGGTCATCCATTAGCATCCGGTGCAACAATTTATTCATGGGATGAAGCGGAGGCTGTGATTAGTGATTTAGATAAGGCTTGTAAAAATGATTAAAAGGAGGTGGAATTCCATCTCCCTTTATTCCGTTAATTTTGCTTCTAATGTTAATTTTAACGTTTCAGAAATAATCATTTTAGAAGTATTAAAATAATAAGTAACGTCATTCAATTTATAACTTTTGTTTTCAATAGCCCGTTCTAAAAGGAAATCACTTTCAGCGACGATGGAAACTTTTTCTCCAACTAAATGATTAATTTCATCTTTAACCAATTCTTCCAGTTCATATACGGTTAATCGGTCCAACTTATATTTTTCCCAGTTGTCAATGTTTATTTCAATACTCTCAACGATAGGAGATTTATTTGTTTTTTCATTCAAATCTTCATTACTTTTTGTTAATGCTTCGTTTTGTAACGTTAGTTCACTAATTTTAGACTTTAATTGTTGGTTTTCTTCTAATAACGATTCATACATCGATCCGTGCATATACAAAAGTATGACATATGCAATGATCCCACCTAAAACTGCTCCGACAAAAAAACGTTGCCATGAAGGTTTTTTATAGTAAGGTGGAATATGCATTATGAAATTTCTCCTTGGATAAGCCATTCAAGTAGTAAAGTTGCTGTTTTAACTCCTCCCATTGCGGAGAGTATTAAAAGAACTTGTTTAAATAAATCTAATGTTGATCCATCAAGCAAGCCCTTCTGAAAGTTTTCTATTGCGTCAAATGTTCCTCCAATGGCCGCAACAATAGCCCATATTCGTAAATTATTTGCAATTCGAGTAATGGAACTAACTGGTGCCTCCCCAATTGCAAATGCTGCGATACTTCCTATTATAGAACCACCTATAATTAACCCAAACGCAATGAAGTAACAGTGGATAAAAGTATCAAAAAAACGCTCTTCCATATTTTTACCTCCTTTATGGACAAATAAGAAAGTGTAAAAAATTAGCCTATTAAATCTTTTTATTGGGAAGGCCACGTCCAGCTCCAGCGCTCAGCGACTAGCGAGACTTCCTTCACCTCCGTACGATAAAGAAGACTTGCCGATTGGTGAAACCAGAGGCTTAGTTGCACTTATACCCTTGCGGTGAAAGTCAACATCGACTCACAGAAGAAGGAAGGCCGACTAAGAACGGCCTTTGCGGCCAACGTCGGCACACCCCTATGAAGGGGCGTGTTTCCTTTTCGCATCCAGCATAAGATTCACTATGATTTTACATTCGTAAAATCAAGTTTATCTAATCTCCTACGACAGGGAATGTCCGATTAAGACCGCCGCTTTGCGCGGCAACATCGGACCACCTGGCATGGCCAGGCGCAGTCCGTACGTCGCTAAACGAGCGCTTGCGCTTTTGTTCAAGGTTCTAACACATCTTATGAAATCGATGGACGAGTTATGATATTCTGTATGGATCTAAACGGAATCTTACCGGATGCATGTTCTTTTATAATTGGTATAATAGGATATAGAAAGAAGGCGTGATTTAAAATGGCTTTTACACATTTACATGTTAGAAGTGGCTACAGTTTAATGGATAGTACAATAACGATTGATAAATTAATAGAAAAGGCTAAAAAGCTGCAATTTAATGGACTAGCCTTAACTGATGAACATGTTCTTTATGGGGTTATTCCATTTTACAAGGCATGTGTAAAAAATGGTATAAAGCCCATTATAGGTATGACTGTTTTTGTCGAACAGAATGAGAATATGTTCGAGCTGGTTCTTTTAGCTAAAAATAATAATGGCTATCAAAGTCTTACTCAATTAAGCTCGCACATACAGTTAAATCAACAACATGTTATTTCAAGGAAGATGTTATCGGAATTTACTAATGATGTAATCGGAATATTACCAACAAATAATCCTGTAATAGAGAATTTGTTGATTCATCAACCACATGGGGAAATGCAACATTTCCTAGGGGATTGGCTGGAGTTATTCCTAGTAGGTGATTTTTATTTAGGGATTCAACCGGATGAACAAAGACTCTTTCTATCATTAAAATCATTTCAAGATATGTCAGGAATCTCCGTCGTTCCTTTATGTGATGTACGTTATTTAGATGAAAAAGATGATGTAGCTTTTGATATTTTGCAGTCCATGAAAAAGGGAAAACAATGGGATATGAAATTGTCCTCACCAAGCGTAAAACGTAAACATTTAAGGTCGACATTGGAAATGGAACATATTTTCCAAAGTGAGTGGCCTGAAGTGTTAGAAGAGACCGAGATTATAAAAAATAAATGTAATGTAGCTTTTGACTTTAATAAGAAGTTATTACCTTCATTTCCTCTTCCTGATAATATAAGTGCAGATCAGCACTTAGAAAAGGTTTGTTGGGAAAATGTGAAGAAAAAATATACTACTGTTACGGATGTTATTTCCAAAAGATTGGAATACGAATTAGAAACAATACAAAAGATGAAATTTAGTGATTACTTCCTAATTGTTGCAGATTTTATACAGTATGCGAAAGAAAAAAATATATTGGTTGGACCGGGAAGAGGATCATCTGCAGGTTCCCTTGTTGCCTATCTCTTAGGTATTACGAATGTCGATCCAATTAAATATAATCTTTTATTTGAACGTTTTTTAAATCCTGAAAGAAAAACAATGCCAGATATAGATGTGGATTTTTCGGATGAACGTCGTGATGAAGTGATTGAATATGTACGGAACAAATATGGTGTTGAACATGTTGCGCAAATTATTACTTTTGGTACGTTTGCGGCACGATCATTACTTAGGGAACTTATGAAAACATTGAATGTGGAACAACAAGACATGTATTTTATCTTAAATAAATTACCACAACAGTCATCAAAGAGTCTGACCGTAATTTTAAAAGAGTCAGAAGAATTGAGGGCATATATTACTTCTTCTACTAAATTAAAAATGCTATTTACTGCGGCAATAAAACTAGAAGGAATTCCAAGACATATATCAACTCATGCGGCTGGTGTTGTTATTAGTAATAATCCATTATTAGACCATATACCTCTCACTATTGGAACGAATGAAACACAATTAACGCAATTTACGATGAATGATCTAGAGTCATTAGGTTTGTTAAAAATGGATTTTTTAGGATTACGTAATTTATCCTTTATAGAAAAAATATTAAAATCAATCCAGTTTACAGATTATAAAAGAGTAACTCTTGATCAAATTCCAGAATATGATCAAAAAACATATTTTTTATTACGAAGCGGGAAAACGAATGGGATTTTTCAACTTGAATCTCAAGGAATGAAAAGCGTATTAACTCAATTAAAGCCAGATTCCTTTGAAGATATTGTAGCGGTAAATGCGCTGTTTCGTCCCGGTCCAATGGATTTTATTCCGGTATATATTGCTCGTAAAGAGAAACGTGAATCCATTCAATATCCACATCCAGACTTGGAACCTATCTTGAAACCGACATATGGTGTATTAGTGTACCAAGAACAAATTATGCAAATCGCTAATAAAATTGCTGGATTTAGTTTAGGGGAAGCTGATATTTTAAGAAGGGCTGTTAGTAAAAAGAATCATCAAGTGATGGAAGAACAAAAAGAGGCCTTCATAGAAGGTTGTATGAAGAACGGGTATGAAAAAAGGGTAGCAAACGAAATATTTAGTTGGATTGTTAGATTTTCTAATTATGGTTTTCCTAGAAGTCATGCAGTGGCATATAGTAAGATTTCGTATCATTTGGGTTACTTAAAAGCACATTATCCAGCTAATTTTTTTGCCGAATTATTAAATTCTTTTGGAAATCAGCAGGAAAAATGGAATCTTTACTTGAAAGAAATAAGAGAAATGAATATGAACATTCTTCCACCTTCCATAAATAAAAGCTATGGTAGGTATTCCGTTGAAAAAGGACAAATTCGAATCGGACTTGCAGCAATTAAAGGTGTGGGTAATCAAGCGATTAAAGAAATACTAAATGTTAGGAAAAACGGTGCCTTTAAACATTTATATGATTTTTGTTTACGAGTAGATTTAAAACTTGTTAATCGACAAACGATGGAAAATTTAATTATGGCCGGCGTGTTTGACGATAGTTATTCAAATCGCGCAAGTTTATTAGCATCCTTGGATCAAGCGAGAGAACAAGGTGAATTATTTAGTGAATTTTCAGGTCAATCTAGTTTCTTTCGAAATGAACTTTTATTCGAAATGGATTATGTGCAAATTGAAGATTTTAGTATAGCAAAAAAATTAGCCGATGAGAAAGAGTTGATAGGGACATTCGTTTCAAGTCACCCGTTAAAGGAATTCCGTCCAGACCTCAGAGGAAATGGCTATCTCGCTTTGCGGGAAGTACAAAGATTTATTGGTAAGCGTCATATTTCTTCCGTTGTACTTATTCAATCACTTAGAGAAATTAGAACGAAGCGTGGAGATTCGATGGCATTTCTTGTAGTTGGTGATGAGACGGGTGAGGTGGATGCTGTTGTATTCCCAGAACTTTATCGTAACATTAACCGATGGCTGAAAGAGGAGCTAATGATCACTATTAAAGGAAAAGTAGAATATAGAAATAACAAATTACAGTGGGTCTTGGAGGATGTTCAACCATTTAGAGCAAATGATTTAGATCAAAATTCAAATAAAAAAATGTTTGTTAAAGTTCTGCCGAATAAAAAACATGATGCTTTACAAACTATTCAGCAAATCGCTAATAAATATCCTGGGAGTACATCTATCATTATTTATCACGAGGAAACGAAACAAACTTATCAACTTTCTCAAGGTTATAATATTCATGCTAATTATGAAAGTTTAAAAGCATTAAAACATTTTTTTGGTGATGTAAATGTAGTATTAAAAAAATAATTGAAGTATTATAGTGCATTCTGGAAAGCGCAAGTTTTTTCGATAAATAAAAAAGGCGTTACTTTACATGATTCATCCATCTGATATAATGTAGGATTATAAGTGGTCAGACCACTAGGGGCAATTGTTATTATATTTATTTATAAATCAAAGGGGCGAATAATAAAAATGGCAAGTCTAAAAGAAGAAGCACTACACATGCATAAGGTAAATAAAGGAAAATTAACTATTGAATCTAAAGTTCCAGTTAGAAATTCAAAAGATCTAAGTTTAGCATATTCACCAGGTGTGGCAGAGCCTTGTAAAGAAATACATGATCGCAAAGAAACAGTATATGATTATACAATGAAAGGGAATATGGTTGCTGTAGTTAGTGATGGTTCAGCGGTATTAGGTCTTGGAAATATTGGTCCTGAGGCAGCTCTTCCTGTCATGGAAGGTAAATCTGTATTATTTAAAGCATTTGCGGGTGTGGACTCATTTCCTATCTGTTTAGATACGCATGATGTAGATAAAATTGTGGAAACTGTTAAATTAATGGAACCAACTTTTGGTGGTGTTAATTTAGAAGATATTGCCGCTCCTAATTGCTTTATTATTGAAGAACGACTTAAAAATGAAACAAATATTCCTATATTCCATGATGATCAGCATGGTACTGCAATTGTAACGGTAGCTGGATTAATTAATGCATTAAAACTTGTTGAAAAATCTTTTTCAAATATACGTGTAGTGGCTAATGGTGCTGGAGCTGCTGGTATTGCTATTATTAAGCTGCTTAAACATTTTGGAGTGCATGATGTGATTATGTGTGACTCTAAAGGTGCTATATTTGAAGGTAGAACGTATGGAATGAACAGTGTGAAAGAAGAGGTAGCAAAATATACAAATAGAAACAAAATCGAAGGTAGTTTAAACGAAGTATTAGAAGGAGCCGATGTTTTTATTGGGGTTTCTGTTGGTGGGGCACTAACTAAAGAAATGATTTCAAAAATGAATGATAACCCTATTATCTTTGCGATGGCAAACCCAGAGCCTGAAGTAATGCCTGAAGTGGCAAAGGAAGCGGGAGCTAAAGTTATCGGTACAGGACGTTCTGATTTTCCAAACCAAGTAAATAACGTTTTGGCATTTCCAGGAATATTCCGTGGTGCTTTAGATGTTCGTGCTACAAGAATTAATGAGGAAATGAAAATTGCTGCTGCGGAGGCTATAGCTTCCCTTATTACAGAAAAAGAACTTCATGATGATTATGTGATTCCTGCTCCTTTTGATGAACGTGTTGCTCCTGCTGTTGCAGCAAGTGTCGCAAGAGCTGCGATGAAAACAGGAGTGGCAAGAATTACACTGGATCCAGAAGAAATTGCTGAAAAAACAAGAAAACTAACAAAAAAATAAAATTCCGGTCAATCCTTTAAAGGAGAAGATACTGATTGTGTCAAGGATACCAAATCAGAAAGCTTACCATGGTGTACTAGAGCAAATTCGTATTTTTATTCATAAAAACCTTTTAAAACCAGGTGATAAACTCCCATCTGAAAGAGAACTTGCAGAAACTTTAGGTATGGGAAGGTCTTCCGTACGTGAGGCGCTTCGTGCACTTGAATTATTAGGAATTATCGAAACTAGGAAAGGGGAAGGGACTTTTTTAGGTTCCTACCGTCCTTTTCAAACAGTTGAAATATTAGCATCCTTTATTTTAGGTAATAATAGTACGAAAGATGATATTATTGCAACACGCAAATTAATAGAAAAAGAAGCAGCAAAACTAGCAATTGGAAAATTAGAAGATAAAGATATTATACAATTTAAAAAAATAATTCATGACTTAAATAATAATCCAAAGCAAATGCACATCGATTTTTTCTCTCTTCTTTTAAATAAAACAGAGAATGAACTATTGTTGATAATCTGGCAACTGATGATGGAGTTCTCCCAAACGTTTGATAATGAATTATATGAATCTCAATTCTATCAACAATTAGTTCATCTCTATACTAAAGAAGATTATTCACTAATTGAAAATTTATTCATGAAACAGTTATTCAGTTAAATATATTCTTATTCCCGTAATTATGACAATATTTTTAAATGCCTTTTGTTATACTTCAGGAAAGTCTATCATTGACAGATCTTTGTTATCTTAGCAATGGTCAAATATTTCTAATGAAAAGGTAGAGATGTGCAGAGCAAAGGAGGAAACATTTTGCAGCTTAAAGAAATTTTTACAAAAAGAAAGAAATATGCAACAATTCCAAATGAAAATAGTAAGATTGATGTACCACGTGGATTAATGCAAAAATGCAAAAATTGTAACAAAATATATTACCGTAAAGAAATGGAAAAGTCTTTAAACGTTTGTCCCAATTGTGGATATCATCATCCGCTTTCAGCTTGGGAACGCGTTGATATTTTATTTGACGATAATACCTTTAAAGAATGGGATGCCAATATAACCTCGTCAAACCCTTTAAATTTTCCAGGATATGAAGAAAAGGTATTAAAAGACCGTGAAAAAACTGGACTAAATGAAGGGGTAGTAACAGGTAAAGGGATGATTAATGGACAAAAAACTGCTTTCGCTGTAATGGATTCATACTTTAGAATGGGGAGCATGGGTTCTGTTGTCGGAGAAAAAATTGCTAGAGCAATAGAAAATGCTAGGAAAGAATCTCTCCCTTTCATCATTTTTACAGCTTCAGGTGGAGCCAGAATGCAAGAAGGAATTCTTAGTTTAATGCAAATGGCAAAAACCTCTATAGCAATTAAGAGGTTTAGTAATGATGGTGGTTTAATGATCTCTATTATGACCCATCCAACAACTGGTGGAGTCTCAGCTAGCTTTGCATCGATTGGGGATTATAACTTTGCAGAGCCGGGAGCATTAATAGGATTTGCTGGTAGAAAAGTAATTGAACAGACCATCCGTGAAAAGCTCCCTAAGGATTTTCAAACGTCGGAATTCTTAATGGAACATGGGCAGTTAGATAAAATTATTCACAGACACGAAATGAAAGACCTTCTTACGACGATTCTAGAGATGCATCAAAAGGAGGTTGATTGACGTGAAGCAAATCCTCGAGTTTGAAAAACCGATTATTAATTTGAAAGAAAAAATTGCCGAATTGAAAAAGTTTACAGCAGATAGTGAGATTGACTTAACTGAAGAAATACAAACATTGGAAAATAGGTTGGAACAGTTAGAAGATGATATCTATGGCAATTTAAAACCATGGGACCGTGTTCAAATGGCAAGGCATTCTGAAAGACCAACTACGCTTGATTATGTCCAACATCTATTTACTAACTTTATTGAATTTCACGGGGATCGTCGTTTTGGTGATGATCATGCTATTGTGGCGGGTATTGCATATTATAAGGACAATCCTGTAACAGTTATAGGTCACCAACGAGGAAAAGATACGAAAGAAAATATTAAACGAAATTTTGGTATGCCACATCCAGAGGGGTACCGTAAAGCTTTACGTCATATGGTACAGGCTCAAAAGTTCAATCGCCCAATTATTACATTTATTGATACTAAAGGTGCATATCCCGGAAGAGCAGCTGAAGAACGTGGTCAGAGTGAGGCCATTGCCAAAAACCTTATGGAAATGGCTGGATTTACTGTTCCTATTGTATGTATTGTTATAGGTGAAGGTGGTAGTGGCGGAGCTTTAGGTTTGGGTATTGGTGATCATATTCATATGTTAGAGAACTCTACATATTCTGTCATTTCGCCAGAAGGAGCAGCTTCCATTTTGTGGAAAGATGCTACTTTAGCTAAAAAAGCAGCGGAATCTATGAGAATCACCGCTAATGATTTGAAAGAACTAAATGTCATTGATCAAGTTATTCCGGAACCAAAAGGTGGCGCACATCAAAACATACAAGAACAAGTTAAAAATATTGATTTATCTCTAGAGAACTCGCTAAAGGAATTAAATAATTTGTCAACATCGGAATTATTAGAAAAAAGATGGGAAAAATATAAAAATATAGGTGATTATAAACTGTTATAATCAAAACTGATGAAAGACTGATAAGATATTTGTCAGTCTTTCATTTTTCTCTTTATTTCAAAAATTTATTTTTCGACTATTTTCAAGGATATTTGTTGATATTTGTAGAGTTTTAATTTATCTTAAACATATATAGATTATTATGAAACAGTTGTTTAAAATGAGTTAGTACAGCTCTTATAAATAAAATTTAAGTCTACTGAGGTGGAAAAATGGTTAAGAAAATTGGTGTGTTAACAAGTGGTGGAGATGCACCTGGTATGAATGCAGCAATTCGTGCTGTAGTTAGAAAAGCAATATACCACGATGTTGAAGTATACGGAATTAAATATGGTTACCAAGGATTGATGGAGGGTAACATAAAAAGAATGGATATCGGTTCTGTTGGTGATATTATTCATCGTGGAGGTACTATCCTAGCTTCAGCTAGAAGTCAGGAATTCAAAACAGAAGAAGGACAACAGAGGGCTATCGAACAACTAAATAAATGGGGAATTGAAGGCCTTGTTGTTATCGGTGGAGATGGTAGCTTCCGTGGTGCACAAAAATTAACAAGTAAAGGATTTCCGTGCATTGGGGTGCCAGGGACGATTGATAATGATATACCTGGAACAGATTTTACCATTGGTTTCGATACGTCTCTAAATACAGTCGTAGAAGCAATTGACAAAGTTCGTGATACAGCTACATCTCATGAGCGTACATATATTATTGAGACGATGGGTAGAGACGCAGGTGATTTAGCTTTATGGGCTGGATTAGCTGGTGGTGCAGAAAGTATAATTATTCCCGAGATGGATGAAGAGTTTGCAGATATTTGTCATAGGTTGGAGCGCAGTCGTGAGAGAGGTAAAAAACATAGTATAATTGTTTTAGCAGAAGGCGTTGGAAATGGTTTCGAATACGGTGACCGAATTAAGAAGGAAACAGGTATAGAAACAAGGGTTACTGTATTAGGATATATTCAACGCGGAGGTTCTCCAACTGCTCAAGATAGAGTGTTAGCAAGTCGTCTTGGTGCCAGAGCTGTTGAACTTTTAATCGAGAATAAATCCGACCGAATGGTAGGAATACAACAAAATGAAATAGTGGATAATGACATCAATGATATTCTGTCAGGTAAACACCATCTTAATAAGGGGATGTATAATTTATCCAAAGAGTTATCGATTTAATTACCGCTGAGGAGGAATTCAATAATGAGAAATACTAAAATTGTTTGTACAATTGGACCGGCTTCTGAGTCTATTGAAACATTGGAAAAGCTAATCGAGGCTGGAATGAATGTGGCTCGATTAAATTTTTCGCATGGGGATTTTGATGAACATAGCGCAAGAATAATAAATATTCGTAAAGCAGCAGAAAATAAAAAGAAAACAGTAGCAATCCTTTTAGATACAAAAGGTCCTGAGATAAGAACAGGTAATTTTGTAAATGGACAAGATGAAATCATTGCTGGTAAAACAGTATATATTTCCATGAATGAAATAGAAGGAACAGCAGAACGTTTTTCAGTTACATACCCAGGTTTAATTGATGATGTTCATGAAGGCTCTAAAATTCTTCTTGATGACGGATTGATTGAATTAGAAGTAACTGCTATAGATAAACATACTAATGAAATTAGAACAACCGCATTAAATAGCGGCACCATTAAAAATAAAAAAGGTGTAAACGTACCGAATGTTTCTGTAAAACTTCCTGGTTTAACCGAAAAAGATAAAAAAGATATTGAGTTTGGGATTGAACAAGATGTTGATTTTATCGCTGCTTCATTTGTTCGTCGTGCATCCGATGTGTTGGAAATTAGAGAGGTATTAGAGAATAATAATGCAGCCCATATCAAAATCATCCCTAAGATTGAGAATCAAGAGGGGATTGATAACATCGATCGCATTTTACAAGTTAGTGATGGATTAATGGTTGCTAGAGGAGACTTAGGTGTTGAAATTCCAGCCGAAGATGTTCCGCTAGTACAAAAAGATCTAATTAAAAAATGTAATAATGCAGGGAAGCCAGTTATAACAGCTACACAAATGTTAGATTCTATGCAGCGTAACCCACGTCCTACAAGAGCAGAGGCTTCAGACGTTGCTAATGCTATTTTTGATGGTACAGATGCTATTATGTTATCTGGTGAAACAGCGGCAGGTAATTATCCAGTAGAATCGGTTCAAACAATGAATAATATTGCTTTAAAAGCAGAATCAGCACTAGATCATCATGCTATTTTAGAAGAACGTTCTAAAGAAGTGGATATGAATATTGCAGAAGCAATTACGCAATCTGTTTCTCATACTGCAATGAATCTCAGTATTGATACAATCATTGCTCCGACAGAAAGTGGACATACTCCTAGTATGATTTCCAAATATCGTCCGAAAGCAAGTATATTAGCTGTGACATTCAATGAAAAAGTTAATCGTCAACTTTCGCTTGTATGGGGTGTTCATGCAGTGATGGGAAGAGAAACCACTTCTACAGACGAAATGTTAGATGTTGCTATTGACAGTGGTCTTGAATCAGGACTATGTCAAAGAGGAAACCGTGTCATTATAGCAGCAGGGGTTCCGGTTGGGGAAAGTGGAACAACTAACCTAATTAAAGTCCATGTCATTGGTGATGTTATAGCTAAAGGCCAAGGAATTGGTAAGCGAACTGCCTATGGAAAGGTAGTGAAAGTAAAAAATGCAGACGAGGCTATTGCAAAAGTTGGACATGGTGATATTATAGTTGCCTATGGTACGGACCGTGATATGATGCAAGCTTTAGAAAAAGCGAGCGGAATTATTACGGTTGAGGGTGGCTTAACATCACATGCTGCTGTTGTTGGCTTAAATCTTGGGATTCCAGTAATTGTAGGTGTTGACAACGCATTTGAAGTTATTGAAGATGGTCAAGAACTTACTATTGATGGGACCAAAGGTGATATTTATAAAGGCCATGCCAAGGTTCTATAATAGGATATTCAAAAGAGTCTGATGAAAAAGACACTTCGCATTTCTTCGTTGCCTTGCTTTTCCGCTGCTCACGTATTAATAGTATACGTTTCGCTGCTCAAAGCTACGCCGCCTTGAATTGCTTGGTCCTTTTCATCCTCCTTTTTGAAAGGTTCTTTAATTGGATGTTCAAATAATACAAACAATAAAAATCGGCTATTTTGCCGATTTTTATTGTTATAATAAGGTGGATTAAGTAAATGCGATTGCGATGGTTATTATTAGCTTTATTAATTCTTCCTGCCTGTGAAATAGGTGTTTTTGTGTGGATTGGAGGAAAAATCGGGCCATTGTGGGTAGTATTTCTAATACTATTTACAGGAGTAATAGGTATAACGATTGCCAAGATGCAAGGTACCCAGACTATACAAAAAGCAAGGTTATCCATGAATAGTGGGAAAATCCCAACAGAACAAATCATGGATGGAATTTGTATCTTAATTGGTGCAGTATTTTTATTATCTCCAGGTTTTATTACGGATGCCATCGGCCTTTCTCTTGTTCTCCCAATCATGAGGAAGCCAATAAAAAAGATTTTATACAACCTAATAAAAAGTAAAATGGATAACGGAACTTTTATTTTCCGTAGATGGTAAATCGTTCATCCTTTTACAAATGTCTTAAGTAATTTAAATACACCAGTCTGATAACATACATTAATTAGAATGAGAATAAGTGGGGTAATAATCAATCCAAAAAACCCCCAAATTTTAAACCCAATAAAGTAACCAATTAAAGCGAAAAGCGAATGGATCCCCATATTAGATGATAAAATTTTCGGTTCCAAAATTTGTCTACTAATTATAACTATCATATAAAGGATGGACAAACCAATAGTAAGAGCGTAGTTTCCACTTACAAACAAATAAATAATCCAAGGAATAAATATAATACCAATACCAACAAAAGGG
This sequence comes from Oceanobacillus sp. Castelsardo, assembly GCF_001659985.1. Lineage (GTDB taxonomy): Bacteria > Bacillota > Bacilli > Bacillales > Amphibacillaceae > Oceanobacillus. Next base: position 192,378 of record NZ_LYCS01000004.1, on the reverse strand, counting down.
ATTAAATCAACAAGTGCACTGAATATCGCAATTGTTAAGGCTTGGTCAACATTAAGAATGAGAAGCCCGATAAAAATGGTTATTCCAGAGATACTAATTAACATAAATTGTGCCCTCATAAATCCCCCTATCCCTTTTTTAAAATGAATGCTTAGTTCTTTTGAGATAGAATTAACTTTTTTAGGAATGAGCTTTATTACTCTTTTTTTTAATGAATACCATTCATTGGAAATGATAAATGTTCCAATAATAATAAAGATAAAAATAGCTATTGAATTAGGAAGCAAACCTAGAAAATTTGGAATAAAGATAAGAAAGTCCTGTAAAAAGGTTGACCCTGTTGTTCCAATATGGTTCATTATTTCTTCTAAGCTATTTTTTATAGTAGTTTGTTGTGTGGTGTCAAGCGCTAAGAAAAAAGATAATATTTTTTGTTGAATTGGCAAAATAGTAGTATTAATAAAATCCTTCATATAAATGACGAATTCTTGGAAATAGATTGGTAATTTATCCGCCAGAAATAATGTCCCTTGATAAATTTCAAAGATAACTATAAGTAGAAAGCCAAACAAACTTAAAAAAATGATACAAATACTAATTACGACAGAAAGAGCCCTTGGGAAATGTAATGATCTTTGTAAGAAGTTTACAAATGGGTTCATAAGGTAAGCGAATAATAATGCAATAATGATTGGATATACATAAGGAAATGAAAGAATAAGGATAAAATATCCAGTCACTAATAAAACTATTAAAAGTGAAAATCGTAAAAATTGCATCCCATATTGTTTATACATAATGACCTCCCAATGAACTGCAACTACAATCTTTCTTTTACTTTACTTATGCTATATACAAGAAAAATAGACATAGAATTTACCGTACTAATTTGTATTATTTAATAGATATTTTTCGTTAAATTTAAAAAGTTAAACGGTTTCAATTCACATTCTGTTCATTTTACTTTATAATTGATTTTGGGGGAGACAATATTTATAACCAAATAAATGAATATTTCCTAAAAATTGAATTAATGATATACTAAATAATATAAATATTGTCTGAAAGTTATAAGTAATATATATATAGAAAAGGAGATGTTTCATATGACAACAACTACGAAAGGGCTTGAAGGGGTAGTAGCATCAAGAACCCAAATTAGTTCGATAATAGATGACCAACTTACGTATGTTGGATATACTATTGATGATTTAGCTGAAAATGCTAGTTTTGAAGAAGTAGTTTTTTTATTGTGGAATAAAAAATTGCCTAATCAAAAAGAACTAGATGCTATTAAAAAAGAGCTTGCCGAAAATATGGAAGTTCCGAATGAGATTTATGAGCATTTAAAATCTTATGACACGTCAAAAGTACATCCGATGGCTGCTTTAAGAACTGCTGTATCGATGCTTGCATTATACGATGAAGAAGCTGATGTTATGGAAGCGGATGCAAACAAGCGGAAAGCAATTCGTATTCAAGCTAAAATTGCTGCAATTGTAACAGCATTTGCTAGAATTCGTAAAGGGCAAGAACCTGTTAAACCTAAAAAGGACTTAAGCTATTCAGAAAATTTCTTATATATGTTGAACGGAAAAGAATCAAATTCTATTGAAGTAGAAGCAATTGAAAAAGCGTTAGTTTTACATGCGGATCATGAATTAAATGCTTCTACATTTACTGCAAGGGTGTGTGTGGCAACATTATCAGATATATATTCTGGTATTACTGCAGCAATTGGTGCATTAAAAGGGCCGTTGCATGGCGGAGCTAACGAAGCAGTTATGAAAATGTTATTGGAAATTGGCGAAGAGGAAAATGCAATCCCATACATTGAGAAAAAACTTGCAAATAAGGAAAAAGTAATGGGTATGGGCCACCGTGTGTACCGGACTGGTGATCCGCGTGCTAAACATTTGCAAGAGATGTCTAAACAATTAACTAAATTAACAGGGCAAGAAAAATGGTATAACATGTCTGTTAAAATAGAAGATTATATTAAGAAAAATAAAGGATTACCTGCAAACGTTGACTTCTATAGTGCCTCTGTCTATCATAGCTTAGGCATAGATTATGATTTATTTACACCAATTTTTGCAGTGAGCCGTACTTCAGGTTGGCTAGCTCATATATTAGAGCAGTATGAGGATAATCGTTTAATTCGTCCGAGAGCTGAGTATATTGGCCCGCAAAAACAGAAATATGTACCTATAACTCAACGTTCGTAGTCTAAATATTAATAAAATAGTTATTATTTTACCATTACTTATGAATCTATTAGAATATTGAATAGTAGGTTAAAGTTATCCCTACTATTCAGTTTGTATAATACTAGGAGGTAATTTTCATGACACAAGGAGAAAAAATTTTAGTAGAGAATGGACAAATGAATGTACCGAATAATCCCATCATTCCATTTATTGAAGGAGATGGAACTGGTCCTGATATTTGGGCAGCTGCGAAAAGAGTTATTGAAGCCGCAGTGGAAAAAGCATATGATGGTTCTAAGAAAATTGATTGGCTAGAAGTTTATGCTGGTGAAAAAGCATTTAATAAATTTGGTGAATGGCTACCACAGGATACATTAGATAAAATTGATGAGTATAAAATTGCAATTAAAGGGCCTTTAACAACTCCAATCGGTGGTGGGTTCCGCTCGTTAAACGTTGCGCTAAGACAAGAACTTGATTTATATACATGTCTTCGTCCGGTTCGTTATTTTAATGGTGTACCATCCCCAGTTAAACGTCCAGAAGATGTAAATATGGCAATCTTCCGTGAAAATACAGAAGATATCTATGCTGGTATTGAATGGCAAGAAGGTTCTGATGAAGTTAAGAAAGTAATTGAATTTTTAAAGACTGAAATGGGCGTTAATAAAATTCGATTCCCAGAAACATCTGGAATTGGAATTAAACCTGTCTCTGCTGAAGGTACGAAACGTCTAGTACGTTCTGCAATCCAATATGCTTTAGATGAGAATCGTAAGAGTGTTACATTAGTACATAAAGGTAACATTATGAAATTTACGGAAGGTGCATTTAAGCAATGGGGCTATGAAGTTGCTGAAGAAGAGTTCGGTGATAAAGTATTTACATGGGCAGAGTACGATCGAATCGTTGAGAAAGATGGAAAAGATGCTGCCGATAAAGCACAAGATGAAGCATTAGCTCAAGGTAAAATCTTAGTTAAAGATGCTATTGCAGATATTTTCTTACAGCAAATTCTGACACGTCCAAGAGAGTTTGATGTAGTAGCAACAATGAACTTGAATGGTGATTATATTTCCGATGCATTAGCTGCTCAAGTGGGTGGAATTGGTATTGCACCTGGAGCTAATATTAACTACAACACAGGACATGCTATTTTTGAAGCAACTCATGGAACAGCACCTAAATATGCTGGACTTGATAAAGTAAACCCATCTTCAGTTATCTTATCCGCTTGCTTAATGCTGGATCATTTAGGTTGGAGAGAGGCTTCACAATTAATTATGAATTCTATGGATAAAACAATTGCATCCAAAGTTGTTACTTATGACTTCGCGCGTCTAATGGAGAACGCTACAGAAGTGAAATGTTCTGAATTCGCTGATGAGTTAATTAAAAATCTAGGATAAATCTAATCTGGTAAAGTATTGGGTATCACCACGTAATCTGTGGTGAACCCTTCCTTTCTATTAAAAGGAAATTAACTAGTATTAAAGGCTAAAAGGGGGTAATTTTTTATGGGATTAAAACGTAATAAAATTTCTGTTATCGGTTCTGGATTTACTGGAGCAACTACCGCTTTAATGATTGCACAGAAAGAATTAGGGGATGTTGTTTTAGTAGATATTCCGAATATGGAAAATTCCACTAAAGGTAAAGCGCTAGATATGGCGGAAGCCGCTCCTGTCCAAGGGTATGATGCAAGGGTAATAGGAACAGCTAATTATGCAGATACAAAAGATTCTGATCTAGTTATCATTACTGCAGGTATTGCCCGTAAGCCAGGAATGAGCCGTGATGACTTAGTAAATACAAATGCAAAAATTATGAAATCTGTTACGCAAGAAATCGTTAAGTATTCACCCAAAACTACGATTGTTGTTTTGACGAATCCGGTTGATGCTATGACTTATACCGTTTATAAGGAATCTGGCTTCCCTAAAGAACGTGTTATTGGTCAATCTGGTGTTTTGGATACAGCAAGATTTAGAACATTTGTTGCGGAAGAACTTAATGTATCCGTAAAAGACGTAACTGGCTTTGTTCTTGGAGGACATGGTGACGATATGGTCCCACTCATTCGCTATTCGTATGCTGGTGGTATTCCTTTAGAAAAATTAATTCCTAAAGATCGTCTTGATGCAATTGTTCAACGTACTCGTACTGGTGGAGGTGAGATTGTTAACTTACTTGGAAATGGAAGCGCATATTATGCTCCAGCTGCGTCCCTAACGGTAATGGCAGAAGCTATACTTAAAGATCAACGACGAATTCTTCCATCTATTGCATACTTAGAAGGCGAATATGGATACAATGATATATACTTAGGTGTTCCAACCATATTAGGTGGTAATGGAATTGAAGAGATTATTGAATTAGACCTAACGAAAGAAGAGAAAGCAGCCCTTGATAAATCAGCCGAATCAGTAAAAAAGGTACTTAATGTTTTAGAATAAGAGGTCATATAAACTTCTACTTAATATTTAAGTAGAAGTTTTTGTTTTTTGTATAAAACTAAATAATTTTTAATAAATAGGGACTCTTAATGTAAAGACAGTGTAAAATTTACTGAACGGTTCCCTATTTGTCATTATTCAATGGTAATATTGTTTTAAAGAAAACTTTACTTCTATAGGGGGTATTTTAAATGGCGCAAAAAATTCTAATTGTTGACGATGAAAAATCAATTGTAACATTATTAAATTATAACTTAGAGAAAGCTGGCTATGTAACTGATACAGCATTTGATGGGAAAGAGGCAATTCAAAAAATAGAACAAAATAATGATTATAATTTAGTAGTTTTAGATTTAATGCTTCCGGAAATAGATGGGATGGAAGTTTGCAAACATTTGCGCAGTAATAAAAACGATACACCAATTTTAATGTTGACAGCTAAAGACGATGAATTTGACAAAGTACTTGGTTTAGAGCTAGGAGCTGATGATTATTTAACGAAGCCTTTTAGCCCAAAAGAAGTCATTGCACGTATTAAAGCAATTCTGCGTAGGTCTAATATGACTCCGACCACACAATTTTCTACAATTCGTATAGGAGAATTAATCATATATCCTGAAAGATATGAAGCAGAAATGAATTCAAATATGATTACATTTACTAGGAAAGAATTTGAACTCCTATACTTTTTGGCAACTAATAAAGGAAAGGTCATTTCAAGGGATCAGTTATTAAGTGGGGTTTGGGATTATGATTTTGTTGGGGATACTCGAATCGTTGATGTACATATAAGTCATTTACGTGAGAAAATTGAACCGAATTCAAAAAAGCCAGTTTATATTAAGACAGTACGTGGTCTTGGTTATAAGCTGGAGGAACCTATAGTATGAAAAGTCTTTTAAAAAAACCATTTGCAAATTATGTGGTTGTATTTTTTATCCTTAATGTAATTACTGGAATTCTTTTATTTCCTATAGTAGATAATTTAATCATGCTTATTGCTATCCTTATTATTAATTTTTTTATTTTAACATTATTTCTGCAGTTCTTTATCGTAAATCATATGAAGCCGTTGAGGAAAGCAGTTCATACTCTCTCTGAAATCAATCAAGGCAATTATCGGGTAAGGTTTCACTTTTCCAATGACAATATTATTGGCGCGTTAAGCAAAGAAATAAACTCTTTAGCAAGAAATATGAGTGAATATTCCATTCAAGAGAAAATGCAACGGGAACAATTAACGACCATTATTGAAAACACAGAAAATGGGATAGTGTTAATCGATGAAAAAGGATATATTCATTTAGTGAATCGGAAATTTTTAACGATTTATGGGAAAACGATGAAGGATTATATAGGTTATCTTTATTATGAAGTGTTGAAAGAAGAAGTGTTTCATAAAACCATTCAAAACGCCTTCTTATATGAAGTAAATGTTAAAAATGAATTTACACATGATGTAGGAACGGAAAAAGTATATTACCAAATCATTGGAGTTCCCATTTTTAACGAAAAAAATCGCTTAAAAGGTGCTGTGCTCGTCATTCATGATATAACAGAATTGAAAAAGTTAGAATTAATGCGAAAAGACTTCGTTGCTAATGTTTCTCATGAATTAAGAACTCCAATTACTTCTATTCGCGGTTTTGCTGAGACGTTATTAGAAGATAATTTAAAAAATAGAGAAGTTGCGACAGAATTCTTAACTATTATTTATAACGAAAGTGATCGAATGCAATTATTAATTGAAGATTTACTTACATTGTCTCGTTTAGAGCAGGAGAATTTTCAGCTTGTTGTGAATGAAATTGAGGCGGAAGAGTTATTAAAGGTCATCATTCCGGCGTATCAAATGAAGGCAATGAAGAAAAAGATAAGTATTGCTTTTTCTGTGGAAGAAAATGTAAAATTTAAAGCGGATAAGGAAAAAGTTAAACAAATTATTATTAATCTATTAGATAATGCAATCCACTACACACAAGAACAAGGGAAAGTCTCTTTAACCATTACTTCTACTAAGGAATACATACATATTAAAGTTTCTGATACTGGTATGGGGATTGATAAGGCTGTTTTACCACGTGTCTTTGAAAGATTTTATCGGGTCGACAAAGCGCGAAGTAGGAACACTGGTGGGACAGGGTTAGGTCTTGCAATCGTTAAACACATTGTGGATGTCCATGATGGTAAAATAGAAATTGATAGTGAAATAAATAAAGGAACGACTATCCATATTTATCTACCTAGGAAATAACATCTACTTACAAAGTAGGTGTTTGTTTTTCTTTCCTCTGCTTTAAATGATAAAATAATCTTTAAGTGTAATGATAATTGGAGGATTATACATGACAACAAAAAAACTAGTCTTAATTGATGGAAATAGTATTATTTATCGTGCATTCTTTGCGCTCCCGTTATTGAATAATGATAAAGGGGTTTATACAAATGCTGTTTATGGTTTTACAACGATGTTATTAAAGATATTACAAGATGAAAAACCTACCCATTTATTAGTAGCATTTGATGCGGGAAAAACAACCTTTAGGCATGAAACGTATAAAGAATATAAGGGAGGCCGTCAAAAAACTCCACCAGAACTTTCTGAACAATTTCCTGTTTTGAAGGAATTATTGGATGCCTTTCAAATTAAGCATTACCAATTAGATCAATATGAGGCCGATGATATTATTGGAACACTTTCTTTGCAAGGGAAAGAAAGTGACTATGACGTAACAGTCATATCAGGTGACAAGGATATGCTGCAACTCGTTTCAGATAAAGTTACCGTAAGTGTTACGAAAAAAGGGATAAGTGAAGTGGATCAATACACACCAGAATTTTTAATGGAAAAATTGGAAGTTAGACCAGAACAAATTATAGATTTGAAAGCCTTAATGGGAGATAGTTCGGATAATATTCCGGGTGTACCCGGAGTAGGGCAAAAAACGGCTACAAAACTACTTAAACAACACCCTACTTTAGAGGAAATTTATGAGCATATTGAGGATGTCAGCGGAAAAAAACTAAAAGAAAAATTGGTTACACATAAAGATGACGCATTTATGAGTAAAGAATTAGCAACTATCAATCGGAACTCTCCTGTTGAAATAAAAATAGACGATATTGCATATGAAGGTTATCCAGAAAATGAAGTGAGTACTAAGTTTAAAGAATTAGGGTTTTTATCCCTTTTAAATAAAGTTTCTACAGAAACAAGCGATAGTGATGCCCCTACAGAATTAACAGAGATTGAATTTACGATTGTTGATGAGGTAAATGAAGAATTATTTACTAATCACGATGCGTTTATCGTAGAATTGGCTGGGGAGAATTATCATTCTGATGATATTTTGGGGTTTAGTGTTGTAAATGAAAATTTTAAAACTTTTGTACCGGTTGATGTTGCTTTAAATTCAGATGAATTTAAAAAATGGGCAGAAGATGAAACAAAGGAAAAACATGTTTTTGATGCTAAAAAAACGTTAGTAACTTTATTACGAAAAGAAATTCATATTAAAGGAATTCAATTTGATATGTTATTGGCGTCATACTTGTTGAACCCTTCAGAAAATAATCATGATATACCCGCCATTGCAAGTCGAATGGGATTTAAGGATGTCTTATTTGATGAAGAAGTATATGGAAAAGGCGCAAAGTGGAAGCTTCCTGAACAAGAAAAACTAGCTGAGCATATTGTGCGTAAGGCAAACACATTGTTTAATTTAAAAGAAAAAATGGAAGAGAAATTAAAAGAAAATGAGCAATTCACATTATTAAATGAATTGGAAATGCCCCTTGCCCTTATTTTAGGAGAAATGGAACATCGGGGAGTACTTGTTGATACAAATGTAATTAAAGAAATGGGCGAAGATTTAAAAGCAAGACTCGACAATCTCGAGAAAGAGGTTCATGAACTGGCGGGGGAGACGTTCAACCTTAATTCTCCAAAGCAATTAGGACCCATTTTATTCGAAAAGTTAGAACTTCCGGTTATTAAGAAAACAAAAACAGGTTATTCCACTGCTGCAGATGTTTTGGAACAATTAGTAGATGAACATGAAATCATTCCGAAATTATTGCTTTACAGACAATTGGGTAAACTCCAATCGACTTATATTGAAGGATTATTAAAGGTAATCAATAAGGAAACGAATAAAGTTCATACTCGCTATAATCAAGCATTAACACAAACCGGAAGATTGAGTTCTGTTGATCCTAACTTACAAAATATTCCAATCCGATTAGAAGAAGGTAGAAAAATCCGTACAGCATTTGTACCGTCGAAAAAAGATTGGATCATGTTTGCTGCGGATTATTCTCAAATTGAATTACGTGTATTAGCCCATATCTCAAATGATGAAAAACTAATTCAGGCATTCCAAAATGACTTAGATATTCATACACAAACTGCTATGGACGTTTTTCATGTCGAAGCGGACGAAGTGACAGCGAACATGCGTAGGCAAGCGAAAGCTGTAAACTTTGGCATTGTTTATGGGATTAGTGATTTTGGTTTATCGCAAAACTTAAAAATTTCTAGAAAAGAAGCAAAACAATTTATTGAACGTTATTTTGATATTTATACAGGTGTACAAAATTATATGGAAGAAATTGTGCAAGAAGCTAAATTAAATGGGTATGTAACGACAATTATGAATCGCAGAAGGTATTTACCGGAAATAAACAGTAGAAACTTCAATGTGCGAAGTTTTGCTGAACGGACAGCGATGAATTCTCCTATTCAAGGAAGTGCTGCAGATATCATTAAAAAAGCTATGATTGATTTGCATACGAAATTGATTGAAGAGAAAATGCAAGCGCGTATGTTACTTCAAGTACATGATGAATTAATTCTTGAAGCTCCAAAGGAAGAAGTGGAACAATTAAAGAAAATCGTACCCGAAATGATGGAAAGTACTGTAGAATTAAAGGTCCCTCTTAAAGTGGATTATGCCTTTGGGGATAGTTGGTTCGATGCAAAGTAAGGAGAAGTAGTTATGCCAGAATTACCTGAAGTGGAGACAATTAGAAAAACGCTTATTCCACTAGTCACTGATAAAACAATAGATAAAATAGAAGTATACTGGCCCAAAATAGTGAAAGTCCCTGATGATGTGGAGAATTTTAAATTGTTATTAGAAGGGCAAACGATTCAAAGAATGGGACGAAGAGGAAAATTTTTATTATTCTATTTCGATGATGTCGTTTTAATCTCCCATTTAAGGATGGAAGGGAAATATCGTGTCGTTCCTTCAACTGAACAAAAAGAGAAACATACTCATGTTATTTTCAAATTTACTAATGGTGAAGACCTTCGTTACAATGATGTACGTAAATTCGGTACAATGCATGTTTATCCTATTGGTCAGGAATTCGAAAGCGAACCGTTAAAAAAATTAGGGCCTGAGCCATTTGACGAGAATTTTACGTTAGATTATTTATACGAGAAGTTGAAAAAGACTGTACGTCCTATTAAGGCAGCATTATTAGATCAAACGGTTGTAACAGGCCTCGGAAATATTTACGTCGATGAGACATTATTTCGTGCACAAATACACCCTAGTAAGAAGGCGAACCAATTAACAAAAAAAGAAGTTGAACGAATTCATGATGAATCCATCCTTACGTTATCCGATGCAGTTGAACAAGGCGGAACAACCATCCGTTCTTATGTTAATGGCCAAGGTGAAATGGGGATGTTTCAGCAAGAGTTATTTGTTTATGGACAAGAAAATAAAGAATGCAAACGATGCGGAAAACTAATTTATAAAACAAAGGTTGCTGGACGAGGTACACATATTTGTCCTGATTGCCAAAAAGAATAGGGGGATTATGAGATGGCATTAATTATTGGTCTAACAGGTAGTATTGCAAGTGGAAAGAGTACGGTTAGTTTAATGTTTGATGAATTTCAAATTCCAGTAGTGGATGCCGATAAAATAGCCAGAGAGGTAGTATATCCAGGCGAAGAAGCGTATAACAAAATTATAGAGACATTTGGAATCCATATATTACGAGATGATAAAACATTGAATCGACAAAAACTTGGAGATATTGTATTTAATGATCAAGAAAAATTAAAAGCTTTAAATCAAATCGTTCATCCGGCAATACGGAAAAGGATTATAGAAAAACGAGATGGATTTGTTCAAGATGGTGCTTCATGTGTCGTATTAGATATTCCATTATTGTTTGAAAGTAAATTAACAAATTATGTTGATAAAACAATCGTTGTCTATGTGGATGAGAACATTCAGTTACGAAGATTAATGGAACGAGACGAGTTTACGGAAAGTGAAGCATTAAAACGTATTAAATCTCAAATGCCTGTAAGAGAAAAAGCGAAATTAGCAGATGAAGTCATAAATAATAATAATTCGAAAACAGCTTCATTTGAACAGCTTGAAGATATATTAAGAAAATGGGATGTTATCTAATAATAAGCCTGGACATAACAGTCTAGGCTTATTTTTTGTTTTAATGCTATATCATTAACCTAATTTTGAATATTTCTATAAAAAATGAATCACACTTAACTAATATATGTTATACTATTTATTATAAAAGGGAAATAAGTATAACATAAATAGGGGGATATGATTCTAATGGGGAAGACACGTGTTGCGATTAATGGTTTTGGGAGAATTGGAAGGATGGTTTTTAGGCAGGCTATTGTGGATGAAGATATGGAAGTTGTTGCGATTAATGCTAGATATCCTACTGAAACGCTTGCACACTTAATTAAATATGACAGTATTCATGGTGTTTTTAATGAAGAGGTTAATGCGCTTGAATCGGCTATTAAAGTAAATAACAAAATAATTGAAGTTGTAAATTCAAGAGAACCAAATAAATTACCATGGAAAGAACTAAATATAGATGTAGTAATTGAAGCTACAGGAAAATTTAATACGAAAGAAAGTGCTGGATTACATATCCAAGCAGGAGCAAAAAAAGTCGTAATCACAGCGCCGGGTAAAAAAGTGGATAAGACAATCGTAATGGGGGTAAATGAACACACTTATCAACCTGAATTGGATCATGTGATTTCTAATGCTTCCTGTACAACGAATTGTTTAGCACCGGTAGTGAAAGTGTTAGATGATCATTTTACAATTAAAAATGGATTAATGACTACTGTTCATGCGTATACTAACGATCAAAATAATTTAGATAATCCCCATAAAGACTTAAGACGTGCAAGAAGTTGTGGCCAATCCATTATTCCAACATCAACCGGGGCTGCAAAAGCATTAGGGGAGGTTTTACCACACTTAAATGGTAAATTGCATGGAATGGCTTTGAGAGTTCCTACACCAAATGTTTCATTAGTTGACCTAGTTGTAGACGTGGAAAAAAGTGTAACAATGGAAGAAGTGAATAACGCATTTAAACATTCTTCTAAACATGAATTGAATGGCATTGTTCACTACAGCGAAGAACCCCTTGTATCGATAGATTATACGACAACCGAATTTTCATCTATCATTGATGGGTTATCTACAATGGTAATGGAAGGAAATAAAATAAAGATATTGGCTTGGTATGACAACGAATGGGGTTATTCGAATCGAGTTCTTGATTTAACAAAATTAGTCGGTAGGAGTTTAAAGGAATACGCTAAAATATAATACGCTTAAACCATCTATTTAACAGGAAATAGATGGTTTTTTATTCTTCGGTGAATTGCAATATTTAAAATGCGATTTTGTATTGCAAATGAAGGAAAAACGTTATATACTTCTCATGTTACGATTTGAAAACTGAATGATGTTTTCTGCTTAAAGGGTTAGGGCCTCATCCGTACTAACTTTCCCCCGTGGCAGAAAATAAAATGAAAAAAGTTACCAATACTAGTGTTGAGGGGGAATGCAGTAATGGATACAATGGGAAGACACGTGATAGCTGAACTATGGGAATGTAATGTAGATAAATTAAATGATATGGGGTTAATTGAACGTATTTTTGTCGACGCTGCCTTAAAAGCTGGGGCAGAAATTCGTGAAGTTGCTTTTCATAAATTTGCGCCACAAGGTGTTAGTGGTGTAGTAATCATTTCAGAATCTCACTTAACGATTCATAGTTTTCCAGAACATGGTTATGCAAGTATTGATGTATATACTTGTGGAGATATTATAGACCCAAATATTGCAGCAGATTATATTGCTGATGTACTAGAATGTAAATCTTACGATCGTGTGGAATTACCACGGGGAATGGGTCCGATAAAACTAAAGAATTTCGAAAAAGTATATTAATAAATAAAAAATAAGTTAATCATAAATACGATTTTAAATACGAATAAAAGGGCTGACTTTCCACGTCAGCCCTTTAATTATGTGATTTAAAGCTTCCGTTTTTTGATGGAGGAAATAGGTGAAACGTGTTACAATATAGGGTAAACAATAGGACGGGGAGAATGGAGATGTCTATTAGTAGCACATTACGTAAATATTTTGGTAACCATTTAGAAACAGGTGAAGACCGTTTAGATGAGTCATTAAAAACACGTTATTATAAAGCGATGAAAGATAAAGTTTTTCACACACTTGAAGATTTATTTCAAGCCAGTTCTGAATTTGAAATAAATTCTTTATCAAAAGAACGTGGTGAGATGAGTGTTATTACGAAAAAAGGAAAAAAAGCCTTTATTGTTATAACAGTCATTATGGTAAGTCCAAATAAAACAGCTGTTGATTTTTCGGTTTCATTAGACTCCGCGATTCCATTGAATTTTGGATATATTACTAAGTTAATTAATCGATTGTATGATAAGTTAAATAAAGAGTTACCACAACTTTAATTATATGAAGTTTGGTAACAATGAATGGGGTTGTAAGAATGAGGTGTCCCAACTGTCAATATAAAAACACAAAAGTTTTTGATTCACGTCCCACTGACGAAGGAAGATCTATACGTAGACGCCGAGAATGTGAAAAATGTAATTATCGTTTTACTACCTTTGAGCGAATGGAGGAGCCACCTTTAATTGTTGTGAAAAAAGATGGTGTCAGACAAGAATTCTCAAGGGATAAATTAATAAGGGGATTAATAAGGGCTTGTGAAAAGCGACCTGTACCATTAGAGAAAATTGAATTAATCGCTTTAGAAGTTGAAAAAGAATTAAGAAACGCTGGTTATTCTGAAGTAGATAGCAAGGATGTTGGCGAAAAAGTGATGGACCGCTTGGCGGAAATCGATGAAGTGGCTTACGTCCGTTTTGCATCTGTTTATCGTCAATTTAAAGATATTACTGTATTTTTAGATGAATTAAAAGACCTTATTAACGTTGACAGGAAAAGTGAATAAAGAGTACTACATTAGATAAGGGTGAGGAAATTTGAACTTTATTGGACGAGTATTACCAGTTGATGGGTACTATGTATTATTAAAGGGCCAATTAACCGCTGATTATACAACATCATTAACTCATCTGTATCAACCGTTAATAGGAATGCAAGCAGCTATGCTGTATCAAACTCTTTTACACGAGTTAGAATTTCAGAAAAGTGATTCACCACAAACACATCATACGCTAATGAATTACTTAAACATTCCTTTGGATGAAATATATAAAGCAAGATTAAATTTAGAAGGAATTGGCTTATTAAAGACTTATAAAAAACAATTAGAGCAGGCTACAATTTTTACTTATGAAATACAATGTCCTTTTTCGCCTAGTGATTTCTTTCATGATGCGATGCTTTCTCAATTGCTATTTCATCAGTTGGGTGATGAGAAGTTTTCTATGCTTAAAAACAGATATAAAGAGATTACTCATGAGGATTTAGGGGAAAATATTACCGCATCCTTTAACGACGTATTTAAAACTATTACCCCAACATTAGAAGTTGTAAAACCTGTATCTAGTAATGATTTAAATGATATATCGATTTCCGTTGACTTGCGATGGATGGAACAAATGTTAAAACAAAGAATGATCCCTGTTGGGCAAGTCTTAACACTTGAAAATCGGAAATTAATTTCACAAATGATGGAACTGTATGATTTGGATAATTATGAGGTTGAAAAATCGATTCTATGGGCATTAAACGAGGAAAATCTTTTAGATAGTGATGAATTCAAAAATGCCTGTCATGATTTATTTAAATCAAAACATAATAATTCAACTATAAAATTAACGGAAAGAATTGCTTTTCCGAAACAAAAGGAACAAACAAAGCCGAAAACGAAAGAGGAAATGTTAATTCATAAATTAGAAACTATTACACCAAAACAGTTGTTAGAAGACTTGTCTGGTGGACATCAAGCTTCTGAACAAGATATGAGGATTATACGAGATGTAATGACTTCTCAAGGATTACCATCACCAGTCATGAATGTTCTTATACATTACGTATTATTACAATCGAATATGAAATTATCAAAGGCTTATTTGGAAAAGATTGCAAGTCACTGGTCACGAGCAAAAATTAAGACAGCAAAAGAGGCAATGGAATTTGCTAAAAAAGAAAGAGATAAATTTCAGAAAACGAATTATAAAAAACAAAATCCGACCTATACAAGAAAGAACTCTAAGGAAATTATTCCGGATTGGTTTAAGGAAAGAAACGGTAATCGCAAAGAAATTCAAATAGAAAAGCCAGAAATAAATCCGAAGCAACCATTAATAAACTTAGAAAAAGAAAAAGAAAAATTACAAGCTTTGTTAAATCAGAAAAATAATTGATCTCAAGGATGGTTTAAATGGAACCTATTCAGAACTCTTTATCAAAGTGGATGAAAGAGAATAAAAATTTTCAGGAAAATTTCATTAAAATAAAGAGTGAAGTTTTAAACGACCCTGAAATTAAGGAATTTTTATCTTTACATCCAGAAATATCAAACAGGGAACTAAATAAAAGTTTAGTCAAGTTGTATGAGTATAAGACTCAATCCAAGCAATGTGATCAATGTAGCTCTCTTAATGAATGTAAAAATATGCTACAAGGATATTCGCCTATTTTACAAGTAGAAAATGGAGAAATTCATCTAGCCTATGAAAAGTGTCATAGCCGTGTTATGTATGAAAAAGAGCAATCACAACAAAAACTTGTACAAAGCGTCCATGTACCTAAGGAAATTTTACAAGCATCGATAAATAATATTGAAGATGATAATAGTCGAAATAATGGTGTTATGGAAATGTTTAACTTTTTGCGTGAGGCAAATGGTAAATTGCCTCGTAAGGGAATTTATTTCTATGGACCATTTGGCGTTGGTAAAACTTATTTTCTTGGTGCATTAGCAAATGAACTAAAGAAAATGAATATCTCATCTATGATTATTTATATGCCAGAGTTTGTCCGTGAAATAAAGTCGTCTTTTAAAAATGATACAACAAATGAAAAAATAGAATACTTTAAAAAAGCAGATGTATTAATGTTAGATGATATTGGTGCAGAAATGCAGTCATCATGGTTTCGCGATGAGATTTTAGGTTCTGTTTTACAATATCGAATGATGGAACAGTTACCTGTTTGTTTTACAAGTAACTATAGTTTAGAACAGTTACAAGGTATATTAGCTTCGACTAGAGATGGCGTTGAAGAAGTTAAAGCGGGTAGAATTATCGAACGAATAAGACAAGTAAGTAAAGAAGTGCCGATTTATGGCGAAAATAGAAGAAATTAACGTAAACTAGCATGGAATAGTGCTAGTTTTTACTTTTTATAGTTAGGAAATATACTAGTTTCTGTGGTTTAATCATTTTTTCGCACCTTTGTCCATATAATTGTAACAGTTTGATTGTGGGTGAGGGTGATGGTGATTGCTTAGGGTATATTTTGAATCAGAAAAAGAAGTACTAATGTTTTGTGAAAAATTATTTTATCTTGATAAAAATATTGAATTACATTGGAAACACCAAAAAGAATGGGGGATTCTTCTCCAAATTGAATCAGAAATACAAGACTCCGACTTCATAGAATTTATTGCGAAATTGATGGCTGAAGTATTCATTGCACATCGCTTCGGAACTATTGTTAAAAACATTATTAAAAAAAACTATTATTTTTCAGATTGTGAAGAAATTAAAAGGATTCATGAAATAACAAATGGGATATTGTCTGGAAATAATGCAGTAAGTCTTCTGCAAACGGAGAGAATAAAAAGGGATTTCCCGGAGAATTTATTAGAAAATTTGTTCCTAAATAATATAAAAAATACAAACACAATCCATTATGACTCTATAGTGAAATTTGGATTAAAAGAATTTAGGGATGAAATGATTAATTATATAGGGCTGGCTATAGACGAATACAAGAGAGAAGAAGAGCATCAAGAGTTTATTAACTCTCTGCGCACCTACATTAGTAAAAAGGATCCAGGAATTCCAGTCATTCATATTTTACAAGGTAGTACATTTTCATTTTTTTTAGAAGATGGAAAAAATCTTTCAAAAGTGGATTTACAAGCTTTAATGCAGAAGGAACCTTTATATCTTTTCGGCTTAGATGAAAGTGAACTGAATTTATCACCGCTAATTGCGATGGCACCAGAGAAAGTGAAAATCTATGGAGATGACCCCGCTGAACCGAAAACATTAACTGTCATTAATGTTTTTCAAGAAAAAGTGGAGTTTCAATCTACTCGAGAGTTTCCTTTTTATATTCATAAAAACCAATAAAATAAACTTGCAATTATAATTTGATAGGGCTATAATACAATTTAGATTCGTTATCAAAATTAAAAGTATTGATAAGGACATGATTATTTTGGAATTATAGTTTAGAGAGGGAAGTCATTTGGCTGAAAGCTTCCTCTATAGACCTTAATAATTACCACCTTTGAACTCCTTTCCCGAAAATTTTTTCAGTAAGGAATGGCGTATCATCTGCGTTAAAGATCTAGAGCCGCTTTATTTAGCGGAAACTAGGGTGGAACCACGAAAGTATATCCAACGCTCGTCCCTTTTGCTTCATGCAATTGGGATGGGCGTTTTTTAATTTTATATTTGGTTAGCAGAAAGAAAGGAGCAATCAACATGGCAGAAGAAATTAAAATAATATTTCCAGACGGTAATGAAAAAGGGTTTCCAATAGGAACAACAGGTGAGGAGATTGCAGCATCTATTTCCCCAGGATTAAAGAAACAAGCAATTGCGATTAAATTAGATGGGGAACAAGTAGATTTGAGACGTGAGCTTGATCATGGTGGAAAAATAGAAATCCTAACATATAAAAATGCTGAATCTATTGATATAATGCGTCATTCCACAGCGCATTTAATGGCTCAAGCGATTAAACGATTATATAAAAATGTTCAATTTGGTGTCGGTCCTGTAATTGAGGAAGGATTTTATTATGATTTAGACATGGAACATAAAATCACTCCAGAGGATCTTCCAAAGATTGAAAAAGAAATGAAACGTATTGTTGATGAGAATCTTGAAATTAAACGGATAGAAGTTTCTCGCGAAGAGGCGAAGGAACGATTCCGTGAAATTAGTGATGAATTGAAACTTGAATTAATCGATGCTATTCCAGAAGGGGAACAAGTTACTATTTATGAACAAGGTGAATACTTTGATCTATGTCGAGGAATTCATGTCCCTTCCACTAGTAAAATCAAAGCATTCAAACTTTTAAGTATTTCTGGGGCTTATTGGCGTGGAGATAGTAATAATAAACAGCTTCAACGTATTTATGGAACAGCGTTTGAAAAACAAAATCAATTAGAAGAGTATCTTCATATTTTAGAAGAACGTAAAGAACGTGATCATCGTAAATTAGGTAAAGAACTAGGTATTTTTACTGTTTCCCAAAAAGTTGGACA
Source organism: Oceanobacillus sp. Castelsardo (assembly GCF_001659985.1). GTDB lineage: Bacteria > Bacillota > Bacilli > Bacillales > Amphibacillaceae > Oceanobacillus. The sequence continues at coordinate 173,936 of NZ_LYCS01000004.1, read as the reverse complement.
AGGATTACCATTATGGCTACCAAAAGGTGCTACAATCCGTCGTAACATTGAACGTTATATCGTTGATTTGGAAGAACGTTTAGGATATGACCACGTTTATACACCTGTACTTGGTAGTAAGGAATTATATGAGACAAGTGGACACTGGGATCACTATCAGGAAGATATGTTTCCTCCGATGGAAATGGATAATGAAACATTAGTGTTGCGTCCAATGAACTGCCCGCATCATATGATGGTATTTAAAAATCAATTGTGGAGTTACCGTCAACTACCGGTAAGAATAGCAGAACTAGGGACCATGCATCGATATGAAATGAGTGGTGCATTAGCAGGGCTACAACGTGTGCGTGCAATGACACTAAATGATGCACATATTTTTGCTAGACCTGATCAATTAAAAGAAGAATTTGTTCGTGTAATCGAGTTAATTCAACATGTCTATAAAGATTTTGGCATTGAGGATTATTATTTCCGTCTATCTTATCGTGATCCTGAAGATAAAGAAAAATATATCGATAATGATGAAATGTGGGAAAAAACACAGTCTACTTTAAAACAGACAATGGAAGATTTAAAATTGGATTATGTGGAAGCGGAAGGGGAAGCGGCATTCTACGGTCCGAAATTAGATGTACAAGTTAAAACTGCCTTAGGTAAGGATGAAACATTATCAACTGTGCAATTAGACGTGCTATTACCTGAACGATTTGATTTAACCTATATCGGTGAGGATGGAAAGGAACATCGTCCAGTTGTTATTCACCGTGGGGTGGTTTCTACAATGGAACGTTTTGTCGCATTCTTAATTGAAGAATATAAAGGTGCATTTCCAACTTGGCTTGCTCCTGTACAAGTGAAGGTAATTCCAGTATCACCTCAAGTGCATCTGGAATATGCAAAGGAAGTTGCTGATAAATTAAGAAGACAAGGTATACGTATAGAAGTGGATGAAAGAGATGAGAAAATTGGATATAAGATCCGTGAAGCTCAAACTCAAAAAATCCCATTCATGCTCGTTTTAGGTGATAAAGAAATTGAAAATAATGCAGTAAATGTTCGTCGTTACGGAGAACAAAAATCAGAAACACTTTCCTTTGAGGATTTTGAAAATCTTATTGAAAAAGAAATATCGGAACGTGTATTACGTAAAAAATAAGAATAAGTAGAAGGCCAAGTATTTACGAATACTTGGCCAATGTCATAAAGTATGATAAAATAGCTTATGTAAATTGGAATTGAGAAAGTATTTGACAAGATTTCTTAATGATGTTATACTTTAAAAGTTGAAAATTAAATGATCTCGTAGACAAGTAGAAGCACCCGCTTCTCACCTGTTCGACACATGAAGCATGTAGTTGACTGGTTCCAAATTTATTATGTGTAATTGGAATGTGTGGGTGTATGTACCGACACTTTTTTTCATGTATGAAGACTTGTCAAATAGATCAGTATCGAAAAAACTTTGGAGGTGTCTGACTATTAGCAAAGATATGAACGTCAATGAAAAGATTCGTGCAAGAGAAGTGCGACTTATCGATTCAAATGGGGATCAACTAGGTGTGAAAACACGTCAAGAAGCATTGGAGATTGCGCAAACTAGAAACTTAGACTTAGTTTTAGTTGCTCCAAATGCAAAACCGCCTGTATGTCGTATTATGGACTATGGGAAATATCGTTATGAGCAACAAAAGAAAGAAAAAGAAGCTCGTAAAAAACAAAAGGTTATTAATATAAAAGAAGTACGGTTTACACCAGGTATTGGCGATCATGACTTCGAAACGAAGCTTAAGAACGCAAAAAAATTCCTTGAAAAGGGAGATAAATTAAAAGCATCCGTTCGTTTCCGTGGACGTGCAATCACACATAAAGAACTTGGGCAAGATGTTTTAAACCGTCTGGCTGAAGAACTTAAAGATATTGCGACAATTGAATCCAGACCGAAAATGGAAGGTCGTAATATGTTTATGATGCTCGCTCCGATTAATGAAAAGAACTAATAGATGCAACATTACGAGGAGGAAATAAATTATGCCTAAAATGAAAACTCATAAAGGGACTCAAAAACGTTTCAAAAGAACTGGTAGCGGAAAACTAAAAAGATCTCATGCATACACTAGTCACTTATTTGCTAACAAATCTCAAAAGCAAAAACGTAAACTACGTAAAAGTGCTGTTGTATCTGCTGGGGACTACAGACGTATCAAAACAATGCTACCTAAATAATTAGACTATTAAAGATAAATATAGATTCGGAAATGTATTAGGAGGGAATTAATATGCCACGTGTAAAAGGTGGAACAGTAACACGCCAACGTCGTAAACGCGTATTAAAATTAGCTAAAGGTTATTATGGTTCGAAGAGAACTCTATTCAAAACTGCAAAACAACAAGTAATTAAATCTGGTCAATATGCTTACCGTGACCGTAGACAAAGAAAACGTGACTTCCGTAAATTATGGATTGCACGTATTAATGCAGCTGCTCGTCTAAACGGCATTTCTTACAGCAAATTAATGCACGGTTTGAAAGTAGCTGGAATTGATATTAACCGTAAAATGTTATCAGAATTAGCTGTTAACGATGAAAAAGCATTTGCTCAGTTAGTAGAACAAGCAAAAGGTGCTTTAAAATAATTTGAAACTAGCCGAATCCATCCTAGACATGGGTTCGGCTTTTTATTTGCTGGAGGTAAAAAAATGGATTCCATCATCTATTATATTTTAGGGGTAAATATTATTGGGTTTATTTTAATGGGGGTAGATAAGCAAAAAGCAATAAAGCAAAAATACCGTATACCAGAACGAACATTTTGGATTATTGCCTTATTAGGTGGGGCTTTAGGAACTTATTTCGGGATGAAACGATATCGACATAAAACAAAACATAAATCATTTACAATTGGAATGCCAATCTTCATTTTATTAAACATCTTCTTATTTTTCTACTTGTCATAAGTATTCATCTTAAGTCATATAAATGAAAAAAGAAAGAAAAAGTATGAAGTGTTTTAGATACTTTTCTCATGAAGAACAGCTAGAAGTTAGCAAAAGGAGGAAAGTTATGGAGTACGTCGGGAACTATGTAATGGCATTTATCGAAATGGGAGGATTACTTTCACCGCTATTATTTATCTGTTTTCATTTAATTAGGCCATTATTTTTTCTCCCGGTAGTATTTGTATGTGTCACAGGTGGAATCTTATACGGGCCAATAGCAGGCACTATTTATTCCATTATAGGAATTACTTTATCAAGCGTTATATTTTATGGATTAGCTAATCGAATGCCAAAAAAACTAGATAGACTAATCCAATTAAAACAAAAGTTACTAGGGAGATTTACCGCATTAAATACATCTCAAATTGCTTTACTTAGACTTGTGCCTTTTATTCACTTCCACTTATTATCCATATGTATCATGGAAATATCATCCGGGATGAAGCAATACACGAAATCATCTTTATTATCTAATATTCCGTTAGCCATCGTTTATACATGTTTGGGAGGATGGATTGCGAACTTATCTCCATTTCATATTTTCATATTTTTAATAGGTTTACTACCACTTATTTATTTAGTTAGAAGTAAAGAAATAATTATAAAATGGCAAGACTTTTTCCAAATGAGTACTTAATGGATAAAGCCGAAAATTCCGGGTTAGACGGATTTTTCGGCTTTAAATGTTTTGAAGAAATTACTTTTTTATTCCATTTTTGTAATAAGTATTTCATTTATAGGGTGTTTCCATTTGATTTTTGCATATGGGTATCTAATAAGTATTTCATTTTCTAAAAAATACAGATCTTCGCGAGTAAAACCTTTCAAATCGAATGGGTCACGAATACTAATATCGATATCCACTACCTCAAACGATTCACCAGCTACTCCTATATATTTTTCACCATCAAAGACACAACCTTTATACACAAATTTCAAGTTCCTTTTGCTGTTATTTACTTCATCATTCATATAAAAATGGTTGGATTGTTTTGCGATTTGTAATTGTCTCTCTGGATTTCTAGTGTATCCGATCCATGTATAAATAAGAAAGGCTATTGTGATGAGGATAAGTATACGAAATAAAATAACTATCATTCTGATCGACTCCCTATTTTAATCGTTAATCTTCATACGTATTACTTGATACAATAGTTTCACGAATACTAAAAATTCATGGTACAATCATAAATAAGAGAAAGTAAAGAGAGAGTGAGGATATACATTTATGAACTGGGAAGAATTATATTCCATGCAACAAAGTTTAGACAACCATATTGAAGAAAATCACCAATTAAAAAAACAAGATTTATTCCAAAAAAAATATTTAGCTTTATTAGTTGAACTTGGTGAACTTGCCAATGAAACGAGATGTTTTAAATTTTGGAGCAACAAACCACGAAATGAAAATGCTATTATCCTGGAAGAATACGTGGACGGTCTTCACTTCATTCTATCACTTGGTTTAGAAAAAGGATATCGATATTGTAGTAGAAATCTTGGTGAATTTACACGAACTGAAACGGAACAATTTAATAAAGTATTTGAATCCTGTACAGATTTTTATAAAAATGTGTCAAAGGAAAATTATAATCTGCTGTTTGAGAACTTCTTACAACTTGGAGAAGCACTAGGTTTTAGTGAATCTGACATTCAATTTGCTTATTATAAGAAGAATGAAATAAACTTTGAAAGGCAAAATAAAGGTTATTAATGATAGGAGGCAATACATATGACTAAATTAGATGAAACTTTAACTATGCTTAAGGATTTAACGGATGCAAGAGGGATTCCGGGTAATGAGAAAGAAGTACGTGAAGTTTTTGAAAAATATATTTCAGCCTATGCGGATGAAATCGAACATGATAATTTAGGGAGTACCATTGCCAAAAAAGTTGGAGATTCGAACGGCCCAAAAATTATGATTGCTGGGCATTTGGATGAAGTTGGTTTTATGGTTACACGAATTGATGAGAAGGGTTATGTCTATTTCCAAACAGTTGGTGGTTGGTGGAGTCAAGTTATGTTGGCGCAACGAGTAACCATACTAGGAGCGAAAGGGGATATAACAGGGGTGATTGGTTCAAAACCTCCTCATATTCTTCCGCCAGATGCACGGAAAAAACCTTATGAAATTAAGGACATGTTTATTGATATTGGTGCTTCTAGTAAGAAAGAAGCCGAAGAATTTGGTGTAAAACCTGGACAATCTATTGTACCTTACTTTGAATTTACACCTTTGAAAAATGAAAAAATGCTTTTAGCTAAAGCTTGGGATAATCGTATTGGATTAGCAATCGCTATTGAAGTTTTAAAACAACTGAAAGATGTTAACCACCCAAATGTTGTCTATGGTGTTGGCGATGTGCAAGAGGAAGTTGGTCTTAGGGGGGCCAAAACAGCTGCTAATAAAATACAGCCTGACATAGGCTTTGGTGTAGATGTAGGAATTGCTGGAGATACTCCGGGGATTAAACCGTCTGAAGCGGACAGTAAGCTTGGAGAAGGACCGCAAATCATGCTATATGACGCTTCCATGGTTTCTCACAAAGGACTTCGTGACTTAGTTGTTGAAACAGCAGAAGAAAAAAATATTCCATTCCAGTATGCAGCTCTATCAGGTGGTGGTACGGATTCGGGTTCGATTCATCTAACCGCAAATGGTGTTCCATCGCTTTCTATCACTATTGCAACACGTTATATTCATTCTCATGCTGGTATACTACACCGAGATGATTTTGAAAATGCGGTGAAGTTAATTGTAGAAGTAATAAAGAAACTAGATACGGAGATGGTAAAAAACTTAATATTTGCTTAAGAGTAAAAAAACAAGGCTAAAGGAAAACTGAACGTTTCTCTAAGCCTTGTTTTTACACGATGTGAGTCACTGAAAAAATTACTTTTAAGTTAGCTTCTCAATATTATCCCATATATACACTTTCGCATGTTCCTGCCGCCGGTTCGTAAAAACAATGTTGTTTATATTGACCAGTAAAAGGTTGGTTATACCATGTTGGAGGGCATGGAGCATATGGATTAAAGTACCAAAGAGCATATTTCGCTGGGTGTTCTCTCCAATATTTCAAATTCTGTTCGGCCAATCTTCTTTCAGAATCTCTTGCTCTTTGATAAAATACATTTCCTTTTTGAACAGCTTCGAATGAGTAATTTCCTCCCTGTACTTGAAAAATAACATCTTCAATGGTTCTCAAATCCCTAAAGTCCGTACAATCTGCTACAGCACGGTTGACGATTACATTCCCTACATATAGCATTCCTTGTTTTCCTTCGCCTTCAGCTTCAGCTCTCATCATTCTCGCCATTAAGTCAACGTCTGCGCTTCGGTAAGCTACTCTTGTCATTTTTTCACCTCCAGAATATAGTATGAAAAAAGACTACATTAATGTCACTGTTTTAAAAAATACTAATTTAATTTGATGTATTTTAGTAACTTAAAAACCTCCAGCAGCTTGTGCTTGAGGTAATATGTTTAGGTTAAGTAATGATTCATTATCTTCCGAACGTAATTTTGTGTTTCTTTAAATGGCGGGATTCCTCGGTATTTATCTACATTTCCAGGGCCCGCATTATAAGCTGCTAATGCTAACTCTGTATTTCCATTATAGCGGGCTAACATTTGGGATAAATATTTTGTGCCCCCTTCAATATTTTGCTTAACATCATATGGATTTTTAACACCTAGCCCTTTTGCAGTAGCTGGCATTAACTGCATTAATCCTTGCGCACCTGCAGAGCTCTTAGCATACGGGTTATAGTTTGATTCTTGTTTAATAACGGAGTGAATCAGTTTCTCGTCTATATTATACTTTTGTGCCATTTCTGTAATTTCTGTATTATATGAAGCGGTAGGTATGTGTGCTTTCTCCATTTTATATGGTAGGTTTGGTAAAGTAGAAGGTTGTTTTACCTTTATATTTTCATTCACTACTGCTTCATTTAGTTTATCTTGTAATATATACTTAAAAGCAAGTTCTACCATAGGGGAACTTTGTACAGAAGAGTTTAAGTGAGAAGTCATATTTGCAATTGCTTGAAGTTGAATAAATTGTTGTAAGTCTCTGATTTCCATTCGGTATTCCCCTTTCATCTATTTATTATTTTACGTTTAATTGTTGAAATTGGCAATATCTAAATTTGTATCGTAGACAGTAATAGGGGATCTTAAAATAGAAGTAAAAAGAAATAGATGTCATCAAACACCTATTTCTTATGAGAAGTATTTAATTCGTTGCTTGCTTAACACCTTGTTCTAATGCTTGCACCATTTCTTGCTTATCTTCCGTGCTCGATTGCTGCCAAATAAGTTCAAATAATACACCAAGACCTGGTAACATTTTTTCTTCGCCAGCTTGTATTGCATCTACTATTGTTGCTTCCAATTGATTTTGATCGTTATTAGAGATATTATGCAAGATGGCTTTACGAATATTTAAATCCATAATGACAACTCCTTTGTTTTTTCTTAATTAAACTATGGATAGTTTGACCAATTGAAGTTAAAATATGTATGATAATATGGAGAATATCGATGAAGGATGAACGAGATGATTACTTCCGTAAAAAATGAGAAAGTTAAAGCGTGGAAAAAATTACAAAAGCGAAAAGAACGGACCAATACTCAAACGTTTCTTGTTGAAGGGTACCATTTATTACAAGAGGCGAAAAATAGTAATTGGCACATAAAGGAAATTATCGCACAAGAAGGGGTAGAGCTACCGTCTTGGGGTGGTGATTTTGAAATTACTAAAGTAAGTAATAATGTATTCGAATATATTTCTGAGACGAGAAGTCCACAAGGTATTGCTGCTATAATCGAAATGAAAAAAATGGAAAAGGTAGTAGGAGAACATATCTTATTAATTGATTCGATACAAGATCCCGGAAATTTAGGAACGATTATACGAACTGCGGATGCTGCTGGTTTTGATGGGGTAATTCTTGGTGATGGTACAGTAGATTTATACAATGATAAAGTTATACGTGCAACGCAAGGATCTGTTTTTCATATTCCGATATTTCAAAAGGATTTACAAGAAGTAATTCCTGAATTAAAAGCTGATGGGTTTTCCGTATGGGCTACAGCATTAGAAGGGGCAACATTATATAATGGGGTGTCCATAGACACGAAAGTCGCTATTGTATTAGGAAATGAGGGAGCAGGGGTCGATAAAGAAATCATAAACGAAGCTGATAAAATTGTGAAAATTCCAATATATGGACAAGCTGAATCTTTAAATGTCAGTATTGCCGCGGGAATTTTAATGTATTATGTCAAAGGATAGTTGCAACAAGTAAAAAAATTAACTATAATGTAATAATATATGAAATTAATGAATGAAATACATAAACGCGTTGAAAGAGCTAGATAACATTAATGAGCGATACAGGGAGGAAATGCCTAAGACTGTGAGCATTTCCATCGTATGGAATGTTATCACTTCACTCTGGAGCTGACACTTGGAGGTAAACGAAATAATAGGAGTACGTTTATTTTGTTTAAGGAAAGGTGTTCCGGATTTATCCGTTATCAAGTATTGAGTTGGGCACCATTATCGTGCCAACAAGGGTGGTACCGCGAATTCAAGTCCTCGTCCCTTTTAGGGAAAGAGGGCTTTTTTTTCATTCAAAATTGAAAAACTCAAAAAGGGAGGCTAAAAAATGCAAGATCAATTAGAAGCAATTCAAAAAGAGGCTTTAGAAAAAGTAATCCAAGCTACAGATCTAAAGGAATTACAAGATATACGTGTAAGTTACTTAGGGAAAAAAGGATCTATTACTAAAGTGTTAAAAGGGATGGGGAAACTATCTAGTGAAGAACGCCCAATTATAGGGCAAATCGCTAATACGGTACGTGATGCGATTGCAAGTTCTATTGAAGAAAAAACGATGAATTTAGAGCAAGAAGCATTAGAGAAAAGACTAGAAGAAGAATCTATTGATGTCACATTACCTGGAAGACCTGTTAATATCGGTGGTCCTCATTTACTAACAAGTATTGTTGAAGAAATTGAAGATTTATTTATTGGCATGGGATATGAAGTAAAGGAAGGTCCAGAAGTGGAGACAGATTATTTTAACTTCGAAGCCCTTAACTTACCTAAAAACCATCCAGCAAGAGACATGCAAGATTCATTTTATATAACAAATGAACTTTTGTTACGTACGCATACTTCCCCCGTACAAGCACGTACGATGCAGGAGTATGAAGGGAATCAGCCAGTGAAAATGATTTGTCCTGGTAAAGTGTATCGACGTGATACAGATGATGCGACACATTCTCATCAATTTACACAAATCGAAGGATTATATGTAGATAAAAATGTAAGAATGAGTGATTTAAAAGGTACATTAGATAAATTTGCTAAAAAGATGTTTGGCGAAGAGCGCAAAATTCGTCTACGTCCAAGTTTTTTCCCATTTACAGAACCGTCTGTTGAGATGGATATTTCTTGTAAAGTCTGTAATGGGGAAGGATGTAATGTTTGTAAAAAGACTGGTTGGATTGAAATTTTGGGCGGCGGAATGGTTCATCCAAAAGTTTTATCTATGGCAGGCTATGATCCTGAAGTTTATTCTGGATTTGCATTTGGCATGGGGCCAGAAAGAATTGCCATGCTGAAATACGGTGTCAGTGACATTCGCGGGTTTTACACGAATGATGTTCGTTTCTTGAAACAATATCATAAAGCTTAAAGGAGGGTATACGTATGTTAGTTTCATTCAATTGGCTAAAAAATTATGTTGATTTAGGAGATATTACTCCAGAAGAACTTGCAGAAAAAATTACAAAATCTGGTATTGAAGTAGAAGGCGTTGAGTATTTTGCAGAAGAAAGTACGAATGTAGTGGTTGGTTATGTTGCATCATGCGACAAACATCCGAACGCAGATAAATTAAATCTATGTCAAGTAGATGTTGGGGATGAAACACTACAAATCGTTTGTGGTGCACCAAATGTTGCCGAGGGGCAAAAAGTAGCAGTAGCAAAACCTGGAGCAAAACTTCCGGGTGGATTTAAAATTAAGAAGGTAAAATTACGTGGCGTTGAATCAAATGGAATGATTTGCTCTTTACAGGAACTAGGAGTAGATGAAAAATATATTCCGACAGATATTGCAGACGGGATATTTGTATTTCCAGAGGATGCTGAAGTAGGCGAAAGTGTAGTATCCCTTTTAAACCTAAATGATGCTATCTTAGAACTAGATGTATTAGCTAACAGAGCGGATGCATTAAGTATGCTTGGAATAGCGTATGAAGTAGCGGCGATTCTTAATAAAGAAGTGAAACTCCCGGAAGAAGAATATTCTACTACGGATGAGAAAGCGGAAGATTATATAGCCGTTGAAGTAGAAGCACCGGAATTAAATCCATATTATGGTGCATTTATCATTCAGGATGTTGAAATAAAGGCCTCTCCATTATGGATGCGAAACTATTTAATGGCTGCAGGTGTTCGTCCAATTAATAATGTTGTAGATATCACAAACTATGTATTAATGGAATACGGTCAACCTTTACATGCGTTTGATTATGATCGTTTTTCTTCAGAGAAAATCGTTGTTCGCCGTGCTAATCAAGAGGAAACGATAGTTACTCTAGATGAACAAGAAAGAACACTAACGACAGACCAGTTACTTATTACTAATGGAAATGTACCAACTGCTCTAGCTGGAGTTATGGGAGGGGCTAACACCGAAGTAACACCAGAAACAAAAAATGTTTTACTTGAAGCGGCCTATTTCGATGGAGGGACTGTCCGTAAAACGGTTAAAGCAACTGGTTTACGAAGTGAATCAAGTACACGATTTGAAAAAGGCGTTGATCCAAATCGTGTGAAAAAAGCAGGAATGCGTGCAAGTTATCTTTTACAAAAATATGCTAATGGGAAAGTGTTATCTGGTGTAGTAGAATTCAATGAGTTAGACAAGTCAGAAAAAATGGTAGTTGTCGAGACTTCTGTTATCAATGCAAGATTAGGAACAGAAATTACGAATGAAGAAATTATAGAAATTTTAAACAGATTGCAATTCCCGTTCACACAAGATGGTGAGGCATTTACAGTTCAAGTTCCTACTCGTCGCGGAGACATTACAATATTTGAGGATATGTTAGAAGAAGTGGCAAGAATTTATGGATACGATAAGTTACCATATACCTTACCTGAAGGGTCAAATCAAGCTGGGCGCTTAACTGAAAAACAATTATTAAAACGTAAAGTGAAACAATATTTGCAATCAGCTGGTCTAACTGAAATATTAACGTATTCACTTACAAACGAGAAAAATATAAACCGACTAGTAAGTCCGGAAATATTAGAGCAGAAACCAACGCCAATTAACCTTGCCATGCCTATGAGTGAAGACCATAAATATTTAAGATTAAGTTTATTACCTGAAATGCTTAGTACATTAACATACAATTTAGCTAGAAATCAAAGTAATCTTGCTTATTTCGAAATGGGTTCCGTATTCATTTCTAATGAACAAAAGATAAACAAACAGCCAAATGAAATATTAAGAATCGCTGGTGCGATGACTGGAAAATGGCTGGAACAAACATGGCAACAAGAGGAAAAAGAGGTAGATTTCTTTGTTGTTAAAGGAATCATAGAAGGTTTATCAGATTACTTAGAAGTACCAATGAAATTCCATCAAGTGAAAATAGAAAATATGCATCCAGGTAGAACAGCAGTAGTCAAAATTCAAGATAAGACGATTGGATTTGTTGGACAATTACACCCTAGCCTACAGAAAGACTTAGATTTAAAGGACACTTATGTATTTGATTTAAATGTTAAAGAAATCCTAGGTGTATACGATAGTGAACCTTCTTTTGAAGAGATTTCTAAATATCCATCTGTTGCTAGAGACATTGCCTTTATTCTAGATAAAGATGTATTTGCAGGTGATGTTAAAAATGTAATAGAAGAAGTGGGCGCACCACTTGTCAAACAGGTAAGTATTTTTGACGTGTACGAAGGTGACAATGTTCCGGATGGTAAGAAATCAATAGCTTATAGCTTGCTTTACCAAGATCCGAATAAAACGTTGCTTGATGATGAAGTTGAAGCGTCATTTGAGAATATTGTGGAAGCAGTAAATAATAAATTCAAATCTTATATACGCTCATAAAAGTTTGTAAAGTAAACACATAGAATTTTTTCCGAAAGGGGAGATTCTATGTGTTTTTTCTTATCATTTATAACTAGAAACCTACCAGTCTAATATTGTATGCGAATTTTTCTAATAAAAGATTGTAGGAGTACAAGCCAAAATTATTATAGTTATGTTTGTCTTATAGAGAATAGAACCTATTAAACAAAATATATAGTAGTTGTAATGTATGAAATATACTCTTAAATGGAGTGTAACCGCACTAAGGTGTTAACCATGTTACGATAAGCTTGGCAGATAGGAAAGCTATTATAATTTCTTCCTGGGGCTGCGATTACTCCCCCCAGCGAAAAATCTGCAAAAGGCAACGGAGGCTTTAATCAATAATAAAAGGGGGACTACATAATGAAAAATTTAGTAGCCGTATTTTTGGGATTGATCTTGGCAAGCTTTGTTGGAATAACTGTAGCATCTGCACAACATGAAGTGCAAAAAGGGGATACACTTTGGGAGATCGCCGTATCAAATAATACAACAGTAGATTCATTAATGGAAGTGAATAATTTAAAAGGAACTACGATATATCCAAAACAAATTTTACAAATAAAAGGTGATCAGGAAGTAAAACAGGAAAAGCAAAGAAGTAATCAAGGCGGGTATTATATTGTTAAAAAAGGGGATACACTAGGTAAAATTGGTAGTGCTAATGGAATAACCGTTACACAGTTAAAGACAATGAATAACCTTTCATCTCATATGATTTATGAAGGTCAGAAACTAGCTTTAAATGGTAATGTTCCTGCGGTGGAATCAAAGTCTACATCTAATGTTAAAGTAAGTTCATCCAAGAAAGAAGAGGAAACGAAAATAGATAGTTCTAGTAATGATTCAAAACCACAAGGGAAAACCATTTCCGTAGAAGCCACGGCATATACCGCATATTGTTCAGGGTGTTCTGGTATAACAGCAACAGGAGTGAATTTAAAAGCAAACCCGAGTGCGAAAGTAATTGCAGTAGATCCAAATGTTATTCCTTTAGGGACCAAAGTGCATGTAGAAGGATATGGTTATGCAACCGCTTCGGATACAGGTGGAGCAATTCAAGGAAATAAAATCGATATTCATGTACCTACAAAAGAACAAGCGTATAATTGGGGTAGACGCAATGTTAAGGTAACTATTGTTAACTAATTTTACCGAAAATAAAGGAAGTCGTTTATGCATGCATAAGCGACTTCCTTTAAATTTAATATTTTAATTTAAGTATTTTTTTGCTTTCTTCGTATTTGCAAAGTGAACTTTTGCCAAAGAATCCAAGGCACTTTCCCCTTTTGTTTTTAATATTTTTGCAATAACTTGATCCACTTTACTAGAGGCTCCTTTTGGTAATTCGATACCAATTTTACTTGAGAGTTTTTCCATCTCCTTTACAAAACTAGTTCTAGCAACAATGGAACCCGCTGCCACTGCAATGGAATAACTCTCCGCTTTGGTCATAAAGAAGGTTTTATCTTGTAACTTTTGATTTTCTGATTTTAAATAATTGATATATACGCCAGGTTCACAAAACTGATCAATTAATATACCTTCATACAATGCCTCTTCACCTATTTTTTTTCTAAGATGATTTAGGGCTGAATGATGTAACATTGCTTTCATTTTCCCTTGAGACCACCCTTTTTTTTGTAATCGATTATATTTTTCATTATGTAAAATTACAAGCGAGTAAGGAATCTTTAATTTCACAATTTCTTTAGATAAATCTCTAATTATAGGATCTGTTAAATTTTTGGAGTCTCTAATTCCTAATTCCTTTAATAAACCGATTTGCTCTTTTTTTACATAGACCGCTCCCACTGTAATAGGTCCGAAATAATCTCCAGTTCCAGCTTCATCAGATCCGATATGACTAGTAGAAAATAATGTTCGTTCTGGTGAATAGCTATGTCTTTTATTTGTTTTAGTATTTGTATTGGGTAAAATAGGTTGTTTCGTATGTATTCCCCATTTATTTGCTTCCACTTCAGGAGACTTCCCTTGGAATAGTACTTTACCTGATTTGTATGTAGTAATAACAGCATTGTCTGTCTTGGCCCGAAATACCGCTCCTTGTGGTGTGGGGGTAAGGCCATGTTGATAGTACTGTTTCATTTCTAGGATAACTTCCATTGATAATTCAGTTACAATCTGTCCCAAGATATCTCTCCTTTAAATATTTCCTTAACATAGGAATTTAATTTACCATTTAACAATATATATTGACTATAGCAAACTACGTGCGATAAGGAAATAATCTTTTTAAAATAACGGGTTCATGTTAATATAAAGTGTAGAATTCTATGGCAGGGAGGCTTTTCTTGTGACAGATGTGAAAAAAGAACGGGTTACCGTGGAAATAAAAAATAGACCTTATACTGTAGTTGCTGACGAAGAATCTGCAAGTCATGTACGTTTAGTTGCAACTCTTGTCAATCAAAAAATGAAGGATTTGCAAAATGCTAATAGAAATCTTGATACCGAAAGTCTTGCTGTCCTAACTGCTTTAAATACGATGAATGATTACTTAAAATTAAAAGAAGATTACGCAAGATTAGTAGGTTCATTGAAAAGGAAAGAGGATTAGTAAAATATGTTTAATCTTGTATTATTATTGTTTTTATTCTTTGGTTTTTTTATGGGGCTTAAAAGGGGACTTATTTTACAAATATTACATTTAGTAGGTTTTATTGTTGCTTTTATCGTGGCAGCAATGTATTATGACGATTTGGGTCCAAAACTAGCACTGTGGATACCATATCCTGAATTACCTGACAGTACCTGGGCTTCATTTCTTCAAACATTACCATTGGAAAATGGATTTTATAATGCGGTAGCCTTTGTACTCATTTTTATTGCTGTGAAAATAGTTATGCAGATTATAGCTTCTATGCTTGATTTTGTTGCTTCTATCCCTGTTATTAATTCAATCAATAAATTGCTTGGTGCAGTATTTGGATTTATAGAGGTATACTTGATTGCTTTTATTATTTTATATATTCTAGCATTAACACCAGTTGAGACAGTGCAAGGATGGATAAATGGGTCACCAATTGCTCTATTTATTCTTGAACAGACACCTTACTTCTCGGATAAAATCCTAGATTTATGGTTCTCTTTTATGGAGGATAAGTAGAATTGGATTTTTCCTATTAAATAACATTTAGACTGATTCATCTTATTAGTTATACATTTGTATGTCATGTACAATAGTATTAACATAAGAAGGATTAGTCTTTTAATTTTATCTACGCGGCGTTACTAAAGAGGCTGGGACATAACTAAAGTGTTTCACCTAAAAGACGGACATTGCACTATTTAAGCGAAGTATATTTCCGGAGCGATTATTCGCTCAAACATGTTCGGATTTCGTCTGGTTAAAAAAATTTTGTCCCAGCCTTTAAGTGCCGCCAAGCTTCGAAATAAGTCTCCTTTATGTTAGGTAATTTTTAAAATGAAAAGGTGAAAATAATAATGACAATAAATAAAAAAGATATTATAAAATTACTCGAGAGTATTGCAATATATTTAGAACTAAAGGGTGAGAATTCCTTTAAAATATCGGCATACAGAAAAGCAGCACAAGCATTAGAAAAAGACGAACGTTCGCTTGCTGAAATTGATGATTTTACTAAGATTAAGGGAATTGGTAAGGGGACGAATACCGTTATAGTGGAGTATATAGAAAATGGGACTTCAGAGACACTTAAACAACTGGAGGAAGAAGTTCCAAATGGTTTAATTCCATTACTTAATTTACCAGGGCTAGGTGGCAAAAAGTTATCGAAGCTTTATCAGGAGTTAAACATAACTGATGCGGAATCGTTAAAAGCGGCATGTAAGAATGGTAAAGTTGAAACACTTGCTGGTTTCGGTAAAAAAACAGCTGAGAAAATTTTAGCAGCAATTGAAGAAGCGGGGACTCGTCCAGAACGTTTACCGATTGCAAATGTTATTCCTATTGCGGAAAAAATAGAGACTTACATAAAATCGATGAAAGATGTTGATTTATTTTCATTGGCAGGAAGTTTAAGGCGAATGAAGGAGACAGTAAAGGATATTGATTTTATTATTTCAACAAAAAATCCTCGGTCTATTAAAAATCAACTTTTAGATATGCCTGGTATAAAGGATGTTGTTGCGAAAGGGGACACGAAGGTATCTGTCATTTATGATGATGTTTATGATATAAATGTGGACTTCAGGATTGTTACAGAAGAGGAATTTGCAACGACCTTACATCATTTTACCGGTTCAAAAGACCATAATGTTGCTATGAGGCAATTAGCAAAGTCTCGAGGTGAAAAGATTAGTGAGTATGGAGTGGAAATTGAGGAGACAAAAGAAGTTCTAACTTTTAAAAGTGAGGAAGAATTTTTCCATCATTTCGGTTTCACGTATGTTCCTCCGGAAATACGTGAAAATACCGGGGAAGTTGAGTCTTTTGAAAAAGATTATCCACTTTTAAAACTGGATGATATAAAAGGCGACCTACACATGCACACAACGTACAGTGATGGTGCGCAATCATTGGAAGAGATGGTTAATCAAGTACGAAATAAGGGGTATTCCTATATAGCGATTACAGATCATTCTAAGTATCTTCGTGTTGCAAATGGCTTAGATGAAAATCGATTAAGAAAACAGCGAGAAGAAATTAGTAAGTTAAATGAGAAATATGATGATATTCATATATTTGCAGGAGTGGAAATGGATATTTTACCAGACGGTAGTTTGGACTTTTCAGATGACTTCTTAAAAGAAATGGATTTCGTTATTGGTGCGATTCATTCTAGTTTCAATCAGTCAGAGGAACAAATCATGGACAGGTTATTTGCAGCATTGGAGAATCCATATGTTTCATTAATTGCCCATCCTACAGGGAGACTAATTGGTAGAAGAAATGGCTATAAAGTAGATGTAAATAGATTAATTGAAAAAGCGAAAGAGACAAATACAGCTTTAGAAATAAATGCAAATCCAAACCGTTTAGATTTATCGGCTAAGTGGGCGAGGCAGGCTCAGGAGGCAGGAGTTCTTCTAGCAATAAATACAGATGCGCATAGTTACCATATGCTTGAACATATGAAGTATGGAGTTGGAACAGCAAGGAAAGGTTGGATTTGTAAAGATACTGTCATTAATACATGGGATCAAGATAAACTTATGAAATTTTTTAACAGGAATAAGTAGTAATAAAAGGAGTTTACTAGTATGAACGATCGAGTACTTCGAACATTAGAATTTCAGAAGATTACAGAGCAACTAATTAACCAGGCAGCAACATCCATTGGTAAAGACTATGCTTCCAATATGAAACCTTCCTCTGAAATAGAGAAGGTAAATCGGATGCAAGATGAAACGGATGAAGCGGCACAAATTATAAGGCTAAATCAATCTATTCCGCTAGGTGGAATTACAGATATTCGGATGAGTGTCAAACGGAGTGAGATAGGTGGTACCTTAACTACTGAAGAATGTTTAAACGTAGCAGATACCATATACGGAGGAAGAAAAGTAAAGAATTTTATTGGAGGTTTAGAAGAGAATTTACCGATATTAAAAGAAATGGTAGAAGAAATTATATCACTAGGGGAACTAGAGCGAGAAATAAAAAATTGTATTGATGATCATGGTCATGTAATGGATAGCGCATCTCAGACGTTACGTGGTATTCGTTCATCCATTCGTTCTTACGAGTCTAAAGTAAGGGAAAAATTAGAAGGTTACACAAGGTCAAATAGTAAAATGTTATCCGACTCGATTGTGACCATAAGGAACGATCGTTACGTTATACCAGTAAAACAAGAGTATCGTGCGGCAATTGGTGGTATAGTTCATGATCAGTCATCATCCGGCCAAACTTTATTTATGGAACCTAGAGCAGTTGTGGAATTAAATAATCATCTACAAGCGGCTTATATGAAAGAAAAACAAGAGATAGATCGGATTTTAAAGGAATTAAGTGGACTAATTGCAGAACATAGTGAAACTCTACATCAGAACGTATCTATATTAGGGATAATTGATTTTATTCATGCTAGAGCTTTATTAGGAAATCAAATGAAAGCTGCAAAACCAAAAATAAATGATCAAGGAATTATTAAGATGAAGCAAGCACGCCATCCACTAATATCCGCAGATGAAGTTGTTCCAAATGATATTGAAATAGGTGAATCTTATTCATCTATTGTTATTACCGGACCAAATACGGGCGGTAAGACGGTTACATTAAAAATGGTCGGATTATGTACTTTAATGGCCCAGTCGGGATTACAAGTACCAGCATTAGACGGTTGTGAACTTGCAGTCTTCCATGAGGTGTTTGCTGATATTGGAGATGAACAATCGATTGAACAAAATTTAAGTACTTTTTCATCGCATATGACAAATATTGTGGACATTATTGAATATGTGGACCAGCGCTCATTAGTATTATTTGATGAATTAGGTTCGGGAACAGATCCAGGTGAAGGCGCAGCACTAGCAATGGCAATATTAGATGAAGTTATTTCTAGAGATGCACGGGTTATTGCAACGACCCATTATCCAGAATTGAAAGCATATGGCTATAATCGTGAAAATGTAATCAATGCCTCTGTTGAATTTGATGTGGAAACATTACAACCGACGTATCGATTATTACTGGGTATACCTGGAAGAAGTAATGCATTTGAAATATCAAGTCGATTAGGGTTAAATTCTCAAATTATTGAAAGAGCAAAAGGATTAGTGGGGATAGACTCTAAAAATGTAGAAAACATGATTGCTTCGTTAGAGAAGTCTCAAATTTCAGCTGAAAAGGATTATGAAAAAGCTCATAATGTATTATTAGAAAGCGAAGAAATCCGTAGTCAACTAGAAAAAGAGTATAAACAATTTTTGGATAAACGTGAACAATTATTTAAAAAAGCAGAAGAAAAAGCGGAAAAGGCCCTAATAAAAGCTCGTGAAGAAGCACAAATCATTGTAAATGAAATTAAAAATATGAAATCCAATGTGGAGATAAAAGAACACGAGTGGATTGAGGCCAAAAAGATGCTAGAAGAGGCAAAACCAAATTTATCATCAAGAAAAAATGCAACAACTCAAGAAGTTTCATCAAAAGACTCGAACGAACTTCATCCAGGAGATGAAATCAAACTGTTAACGGTAAATCAAAAAGGTGAAGTGTTAGAAAAAATTAGTGATAATGAATACTTAGTACAAGTTGGGATAATGAAAGTAAAGATGAAACGCAAAGATTTACAGTTATTAGGTAAACCGAAACAAAATTATGAAAAACCTGTTACAACAATTAAAGGTTCTAATTACCATGTTAAAACAGATTTAGATTTAAGGGGTGAGCGTTATGAGGATGCTCTATTTAAATTGGAAAAATATATTGATGATAGCTTGTTAGCCGGTTATCCGAGAGTATCTATTATTCATGGAAAAGGAACTGGAGCTTTACGTAAAGGCGTGCAGGATTTTGTGAAAAAACATCCAAATATTGCTTCAGCAAGACCCGGAGCAAATGGTGAAGGCGGAAGTGGAGTTACTATTATCGAATTTCGTTAATATAAAATAAATAGCCATGTCTTATACAACATTGAATAGGACTTGGCTATTTTAACTTCTACATAAATAATCGTACGAGAAGAAATTTGAAAAACATGTTATGATAAGCTTGGAATTACATAGAAAGGAGATCTTTCATGGAAATGTTTTGGGAAAATGTTATAGTGATAACTGCTGCAAGATATAGTGTTGTTGTACTATGTACCATGATTTTCCTAGCAATTTTTGAATTGGTTACTTCATATAAAAATTGGCAAGAAATCAAAAATGGAAATTTCGCTGTCGCAATGGCAACAGGGGGAAAGCTCTTTGGAATAGCTACTATTTTTCGTTATTCGATTGAACATAATGATACAATTCTACAAAGTATAGGTTGGGGAGCGTTAGGTTTTCTTTTATTACTTCTAGGCTATTTTATCTTTGAGTTTCTTACACCAACTATAAAAGTGGATGAGGAGATAGGGAAAGGAAATCATGCGGTCGGATTTATATCCATGATGATATCCATAGGGTTATCTTTTGTTATAGGTGCAAATATTCTTTGAAATAAATCGCGAGGTGGAAAACGATGGTATTTGAAAGATTAGCTAAAATATTAATTGTTGTAGCTGTTATTTTTATGATTTGTGGAGTTGTTTATTTTATATAAATATTCAAAAAATGGCATTTTATCTGTATAATGGTCATAATAAGTAAAAAGGAGGTATGTAAGTGGAACATAAAAAGTGGCATGATCATTATCCAAGTGAAATACCAAAAAGCATAACTTATGATGAAAAGTCATTACACATGTTTTTACGTGAAAGTGCTGAACGGTATAGTGGAGATTCTGCGCTACATTTTATGGGAAAAGAAATGACATTCGCGGAACTTTATTTACAATCTAAAAAAATGGCTAGTTATCTTCAAGCGCTAGGTTTAGCGAAAGGTGATAAAGTAGCCATCATGCTTCCAAACACCCCGCAATCCGTAATTAGTTATTACGCTACACTCATGGCAGGAGGTATTGTTGTTCAAACAAATCCATTGTATACAGAAAGAGAACTTGAGTATCAGTTAATAGATTCAGAATCTAAATTTATTGTTTGTTTAGATATCTTGTTGCCTAAAGTAAAGAATGTGCGTAATAAAACAAATCTTCATCATACTATTGTTACTGGAATTAAAGATTATCTTCCCTTTCCCAAAAATGTCATTTACCCATTTATACAAAAACGTGAATATAACATAGTCGTTAAGGTTGAACAAACACATGATACCCATGTATGGAAAGATATGTTGGATATGGCAAGTAGTGAATATTTAGAAGTCGATATTACTCCAAAAGAAGATTTAGCCCTTCTTCAGTATACTGGCGGAACTACTGGTAATCCAAAAGGTGTGATGCTTACTCATTATAATTTAGTTGCTAACGTCCAAATGTGTGATCATTGGTTATACAAATCAAAAAATAAGCGTCAAACGGTATTAGCAGTTCTCCCGTTTTTCCACGTGTACGGAATGACAACTGTTATGAACTTTTCAGTGATGCAAGGATCTAAAATGATATTAATGCCAAAATTTAATCCTAACGATGTACTGAAAGCGATATCAAGGCAAAGACCTACTTTATTTCCTGGTGCGCCGACTATTTATATTGCCCTTTTAAACCATCCAGATCTGCATAAGTATGATTTATCCTCTATTGAGGCTTGTTTAAGTGGATCTGCTGCTCTTCCTGTTGAAGTCCAAGAAAAATTTGAAGAGATAACCGGAGGAAGACTTGTTGAAGGGTATGGATTGACGGAATCTTCGCCTGTTACTCATGCTAATTTTGTTTGGGAAAAACGGGTAAATGGAAGTATAGGTGTACCGTGGCCAGATACAGATGCGAAAATCTTTCGTGTAGACTCCGATTTAGAAGAAGTGGATTTGGGTGAAATTGGTGAAATTGCTGTAAAGGGTCCTCAGATTATGAAAGGATATTGGAATAATCCAGAAGAGACAGAGAAAGTATTAAAGGATGATTGGTTATTTACTGGCGATTTAGGATATATGAATGAGGATGGTTATTTCTATATTGTAGATCGTAAAAAAGATATGATTATTGCAAGTGGTTATAATATTTATCCGAGAGAAGTGGAAGAAGTCCTCTATGAACATAATGCGATTCAAGAAGCAGTTGTGGCCGGTGTACCCGACTCTTACCGTGGCGAAACAGTAAAAGCATATATTGTGTTAAAGAAGGGGTATCAAATAACTGAGGAAGAATTAGATGAATTTATGAAGAAAAATCTTGCAGTCTATAAAGTTCCTAAAATATATGAGTTTCGAGATGAATTACCGAAAACTGCTGTAGGGAAGATTTTAAGAAGAAAATTAGTAGAAGAGGATATAGAAAAAGAGAAGGTATAATTTTTTTTTACAGGTTAATTGGACATGTTATTGAATTGACTTTTTAAACTATTTTTATTACTATGAAAATATGAATGATTATTCATTCATTCTGAAGTTCCTATCCTGCTTCAATACAACTAGGTATTTCCTATCTTAATAGCAAGTCTTCTAATGAATTGTAAGGAGTTAAAAATGAAAAATAATCGACCAAAGTATTATCAAATTATAGAAGCGGCAGTTAAAGTCATTGCAGAGAATGGATTCCATGGTTCCCAGGTTTCTAAAATAGCAAAGGCAGCAGGTGTAGCTGATGGAACCATTTATCTATATTTTAAAAACAAAGAAGATATATTAATTACTATGTTTAAAGAAAAAATGGGCCAATTTATTGAGAGAACCGTTACTCAAATTAATAAAAAGAAAGACGCAAACGAAAAATTATTCGCATTAATTGAAATGCATTTCACCCAACTTTCAGAAGATCGTAATTTGGCTATAGTAACACAATTAGAGCTAAGGCAATCTAATTATCAATTACGTCTTGAAATAAATAGTGTACTAAAACCTTACTTAACAGTAATCGATACTATTCTTATGGAAGGAATAAAAGATAATCTATTTCGGGATGATTTGAAAATACCTTTAGTAAGGCAGATGATATTTGGAACGCTTGATGAGATAGTCACGAATTGGGTGATGAAAGATTGCAAGTACGACCTAACTGCTGAGACTGAACAAGTTCACCAATTATTACTTGGCGGTATTTGTCGAATAGATAAAATAGTTTAAAATTTTAATAAACTCGTATACAATGGAAGAAAAAGGGGGGATACTTTTGGAATATATTCAGTTAGAAATAGATAAAAATATTGCGCAACTTACCATTCAAAGCCCACCGGCAAATGCATTATCTAGTACTCTTCTATCTGAATTAGAAGGGAAATTAAATGGCATTGAAGAAGAACAATCTGTGAAAGCGGTAGTAATTAAAGGGGATGGAAAGTTCTTCTCGGCTGGAGCAGATATTAAAGAATTTACATCTATGCAAAACTCTAGTGATAGTCAAACTTTTTCAAATAAAGGGCAGGAACTTTTTAATCGTATAGAGAACTTCTCTATACCAATTATTTCGGCAATTCACGGTGGTGCATTTGGTGGAGGATTGGAATTAGCTATGGCTTGCCATATTCGAATCGTCACTGAAAATACTAAACTAGGATTACCTGAAATAACTTTAGGTATTATTCCTGGATATGCAGGGACTCAACGTTTACCAAGGTTTGTTGGTAATGCTAAAGCTTATGAAATGATGCTAACCGGTGAACCGATTTCAGGAACTGAAGCTTTTACATTTGGATTAGTTAATAAGGTTGTGAAAGAACAAGAATTAATTTCAGAAGCAACCAAATTAGCGGAAAAAATTGCCTCGATGAGTAAACCTGTGATTAATCAAATTATGCATCTTGTTAACTTTTCTAAATCTGAGTTGTTTGAAAAAGGGGTACAGGAAGAGGCAATTGCATTCAGCAAAGTATTTACGAATGCCGATGCTAAAGAAGGAGTGCAAGCCTTTTTAGAAAAACGTAAACCTAATTTTCAGGATAAATAATGGATAAGAGATGAAGGAGGAATATTAAATGAATATTTATGTATTATTAAAAAGAACATTTGATACAGAAGAAAAGATTGTAGTATCAAATGGTGTAATTGAAGAAGATGGGGCAGAATTTATTATCAACCCTTATGACGAATATGCAGTAGAAGAAGCGATAAAGCAACGTGATGAACATGGTGGTGAAGTAACAGTAGTCACAATTGGAGATGAAGAATCTGAAAAACAATTACGAACAGCATTAGCAATGGGTGCAGATAAAGCTGTTCTGATTAATACGGAAGAAGATCTTGAAGAAGGAGATCAATTTACTTCAGCTAAAATTTTGGAAGCGTTTTTTGAAGATAAAGAAGTGGATTTAATCCTAGCTGGTAACGTTGCTATTGACGAAGCTAGTGGACAGGTAGGACCTCGAGTTGCTGAACTACTTGGTATGCCATATGTTACAACAATCACTAAGCTTTCAATTGATGGTGAGACGGTTAATATTGAAAAGGATGTGGAAGGTGACGTTGAAGTGATTGAAACTTCATTACCACTACTCGTTACATGTCAGCAAGGTTTAAATGAACCACGTTATCCTTCTTTACCAGGGATAATGAAAGCGAAAAAGAAACCACTTGAAGAGTTGGAATTAGATGATTTAGACATTGACGAGGACGATGTTGAGGCTAAAACAAAAACGATTGATATTTTCTTGCCGGCTGAAAAAGAAGCTGGAAAAGTTTTAGAAGGTGAATTACAAGAACAAGTGAAAGAACTAGTTTCACTACTTAAAAATGAAGCGAAAGTAATTTAAATAGGGGACAAAAGAAGGGAGAGCCAGACATGAGTGAAAAAATTTTAGTTATCGCAGAAACAAAAGAAGGGGAAATTCGTAATGTATCATTTGAGGCCATAGCGGCTGCGAAAAAAATAAAACCAGATGGGGAAGTTGTTGGTTTAGTTTGTTCGAATGATGATTTGGAAAATTTAGCACAAGAGCTTATTTATTATGGTGCAGATCGTGCAATAACAGTTAAAAACGATAATTTGAAATCGTATACATCTGAAGCGTTTGGACAAGCGGTATTGGCTGTAGTGGAACAAGAATCACCAGATGGAATTATCATGGGACATACGTCAATCGGAAAAGATCTATCTCCGAAGTTAGCTAGTAAATTAGATTCGGGTTTGATCTCAGATACAATTGATATTGAAATAGGCGGTGATCAAGCCGTATTTATTAGACCAATTTACTCTGGTAAAGCTTTTGAGAAAAAAGTGATTACATCTGGAACGCCTTTCATTACAATTAGACCAAATAATATTGCTGCATTAGATCGTGATGATTCCCGTTCAGGAAACATTAGTAATGTAGATGTGGCTATTAAAGATTTACGTACAATTGTAAAAGAAGTGGTTCGCAAAGCTTCGGAGGGTGTAGATTTATCAGAAGCAAAAGTAATCGTAGCTGGTGGTCGTGGGGTTAAAAGCGCGGATGGCTTTAAACCATTGTATGAACTTGCTGAAGTTCTCGGTGCAGCGGTTGGGGCTTCTCGTGGAGCGTGTGATGCGGACTATTGCGATTATTCACTACAAATCGGACAAACTGGTAAAGTAGTTACTCCAGATTTATATATTGCTGTTGGAATTTCAGGAGCAATCCAACATCTTGCAGGAATGTCTAATTCAAAAGTAATCGTAGCAATTAATAAAGATCCTGAAGCTAATATTTTTAATATTGCTGACTATGGTATCGTTGGGGATTTATTCGAGGTTATCCCAATGTTAATCGAAGAATTTAAAAATGTAGCAGTAAGTTAATTATACTTATAACAATGGGCCTATTCTATAAAAGGAAGAGGGCTCATTTGTTTTATTTGCTCTGGTAAAGTCGAGAGAAAATTGATATGACATAGTTATAACTTTTGTTAAATGGGAATAAGCAAAGTATTAGGAAGTACAATACGAACAATGGTATACTCAATCTACGTGGTTAAAGTTACAAAAAGGAGGAATTACGATGGCTATTGAAAATGTTACAGATAAAAATTTTGCTGAACAAACATCAAAAGGTTTAGTATTAGCAGACTTTTGGGCTCCATGGTGTGGTCCATGTAAAATGATTGCTCCAGTTCTAGAAGAAATTGATGGAGAAATGAGCGAGAAAGTACAAATCGTCAAATTAGACGTGGATGAAAACCAAGAAACAGCTAGCAAATTTGGTGTAATGAGTATTCCAACTTTATTATTATTTAAAGACGGAAACGTAGTGGATCAAGTAATTGGTTACCAACCAAAAGAAGCTCTAGTTGATTTAATTAATAAACATGCTTAATGAATAACCACGATTAAATCCCTTGTTACATGAAGTAACAAGGGATTTTCTCAAAGAAGGTTTTATTAGATATTTATTTTATAAAAGGATTTGAAATGATGAATCGAACGATAAGTGAAAAATTAGCTGTATTACCGGCTAAGCCTGGATGTTATTTGATGAAAGATAGGCATGGAACTGTCATTTATGTTGGAAAATCAAAAACATTAAAAAATAGGGTTCGTTCCTATTTTACAGGGGCACATGACCAAAAAACACAACGTTTAGTTCAAGAGATAGTTGACTTTGAATATGTTGTTACATCTACAGAGATGGAAGCATTAATATTGGAAATGAATTTAATAAAAAAATACGATCCAAAATACAATATAATGCTGAAGGATGATAAATCTTATCCGTATTTAAAAATAACCTCAGAGAGACATCCTCGACTTTTAATTACAAGGAAATTAAAAAAGGATAAAGGAAAATATTTTGGGCCATATCCAAACGTTATAGCAGCTAAGGAAACTAAAAAATTATTAGACCGATTATATCCGCTCCGAAAGTGCAATAATCCATCTGGACGACCTTGCTTATATTATCACATGAATCAGTGCCGAGCGTGTGGGGATAATCCACTTTCAACCGCCGAATATCAAGCGATTATTCAAGAAATAACTTCTTTTCTTCAAGGTGGATTTAAAGATATTAAACGGAATTTAAAAGAAAAAATGCTTGAAGCAAGTGAACAACTTAATTTTGAACGGGCAAAGGAATACAGAGATCAAATTCAGCATATCGAATCGGTTATGGAACAGCAAAAAATGACCCTTAACGATAATGTAAATCGTGATATTTTTGGGTATAGTTACGATAAAAGCTGGATGTGTGTTCAAGTGTTTTTTGTAAGACAAGGAAAATTAATTGAAAGAGATGTATCATTATTTCCATTTTTTGATTCTCCGGAGGAAACATTCTTAAGTTTTATTGGAAGGTTTTATTTGCACAAACAACATATTAAACCTAAGCAAATATTAGTACCTATTGGAACACAAACGGACATGTTGAATGAATTATTAGAAGTAGAGGTTTATACCCCTTATAGAGGAAAAAAGAAAGAATTAGTTGAGTTAGCTTCTGAAAATGCAAAAATTGCTTTAAAAGAGAAGTTTTCTTTAATTGAGAGGGACGAGGAAAGGACTATACTTGCTGTTGAAAAATTAGGCGAAGAACTAAATATAGCAACGCCACATCGTATTGAGGCCTTTGATAATTCAAATATCCAAGGTACAAATCCAGTGTCAGCGATGATTGTATTTGTGGATGGAAAACCAAGTAAAAAAGATTATCGAAAATACAAAATTAAAGATGTGAAAGGTCCAGACGATTACGAGACAATGCGTGAAGTCATACGTAGGCGATATACTCGGGTTTTGAAAGAAGGTCTGCCATTGCCTGATTTGATTGTTGTAGATGGTGGTAAAGGGCAAATGAGTGCAGCTCTTGATGTTTTAGAAAATGAACTGGGTCTAGATATACCTTTATGTGGATTAGCTAAAGATGATCGGCATAGGACGAGCGAACTATTGTATGGGGATCCTCCAGCAGTAGTTTCTTTGTCAAGAAAATCTCAAGAATTCTATCTTGTCCAACGAATACAAGATGAGGTTCATCGTTTTGCGATATCGTTTCATCGAGAATTACGTGGAAAAAGCTTATTTCAATCTGAGTTGGATAATATTCCTGGAGTCGGAGAAAAGCGTAGAAAGCTACTACTCCAACATTTTAAGTCAATAGATGGTATAAAGAACGCGGATTTGAAGGAAATTACAAAACTAGGGATACCGAGTAACACTGCAAAAGAAATTATTAATTTTTTAAACAAAGGTAAAGAGGAGGAGAGGTAGTTTTAATAGTAACTACCTTCCCTTTTTATTTATCCGTAAAGAATATAGCAAATTTGATCGTATATATGCGTTTATTTATCTCCTCTATACATTCACATTCTCTACCTTCAATTTGTTGAATTGCCTCAGCTAAAAATCCCGACTCTAATCGAAAATCTGCATGAAAAGGAGCGTTTAGCTTTAATACTACCGAATCGTCCATTAAATGGAAGATTAATTCGTTTTTCTTTTCTTTTATTAATTCAAGTTTTCCCCATCCAAATGTCTCAAAAATGAGTATAAGTGTTTCTAATGAATCAATTTCTATTTTACGTGCTAAATTTTTTCCTATGAAATATAATAAGGAATTTGCTTCCTTACCAAGCACTTCCGGTAAGCCTATATATCTTAGAGCATCGTAGCCGGCACCATTCGTGTGTAATTTTTCTAGTTGTGAAATCGTTAGTTTATCGGCTTTTTTAGACATGGAAGTCATCCTTTCTATTCTTCTCGTAAGCTATACTATTTCTTTTTAGGTGTTCCTATAAACTATCATCCTATAGAGGTTGTTCAAAAGTCCGGTATCCTTCATTTTGGACACGTACATATAGACGGTTAAAATGATTACTAAATCATATTATCTATTTTATTCCGCGATTAATCAAGCTACGATTATGAACTTTTATTACTCAATTATTCCTATATTCGATAAATTTACTGTTTCGTTTTCTTGACGCTTACAATAGTTAGAAGTACAATAAACTTGATAAAAGATTGTACAATTTTTAAAAAGAGGCGAAATTTGTATTAAAGCGCTTTATTTTTAAAATGTACTACACATTCTATTAATCTACTAAGGGGGGATAAAAATGGCAGTACATAGGGAGTTGTTTAACAGAAGATTACATTCATTACTTGGGGTAGTACCAATTGGACTTTATTTGGTGACACATTTAGTAGTAAACCATTTTGCTGTTTATGGAGAAGAAGAGTTTAATAGGGCAGCGGGTTTTATGGGAAATCTTCCATTTTTGATCTTATTAGAGATTTTTGTTATTTATCTACCAATCTTATTTCATGCGGTACTAGGTGTATACATTGCATTTACAGCAAACTACAATTTGAAAAATTATAGCTTTTTCCGTAATTGGATGTTTGCTCTACAACGTATCACAGGTATAGTAACATTAATTTTTATTGTATGGCATGTTTGGGAGACCCGTGTTCAAAAGGCTCTAGGAGTAGTAGAAGTTAACTACAGTTTGATGGAAAGTATTCTATCTAGTCCATTTATGTTCTGGTTCTACGTAGTTGGCGTAATTTCAACCGTTTTCCATTTTTCAAACGGTCTTTGGGGCTTCATGGTTACATGGGGGATTACACAATCTCCTAAATCACAAAAAATCACTACATATGGTGTCGTAGTAGTCTTTCTTGTGCTTAGTTATATCGGAGTAAGATCACTAATCGCATTTGCTTATGGAGTATAGAGATAGAGAAAAAGGAGTGAGTTATTATGGGTAATCGCAAAATAGCTGTTGTTGGCGGAGGGCTTGCTGGTCTGATGGCTACAATAAAAGCTGCTGAAGCAGGCGTCAACGTTGATTTATTCTCAATTGTACCGGTTAAGCGTTCTCACTCAGTATGTGCTCAAGGTGGTATTAATGGAGCGGTAAATACGAAAGGTGAAGGAGATTCACCTTGGATTCACTTTGATGATACTGTTTATGGCGGGGATTTCCTTGCGAATCAACCTCAAGTTAAAGCAATGTGTGATGCAGCACCTGGCATTATACATATGTTTGACCGTATGGGTGTTATGTTTAACCGCACACCAGAAGGGTTATTAGACTTTCGTCGATTTGGGGGAACGCAACATCACCGCACTGCATATGCAGGAGCTACAACTGGGCAACAATTGTTGTACGCATTAGACGAACAAGTTCGACGTTATGAAGTAGAAGGATTAGTAACGAAATATGAAGGTTGGGAATTTGTTGGTGCTATTTTAGATGAGGAAGGGATTGCTAGAGGAATTGTTGCTCAAGATATTAAGTCACATGAAATTAAAGCGTTCCGTTCTGATGCAACTATCTTTGCAACAGGTGGACCTGGAATCATCTTTGGTAAATCAACGAATTCTATGATTAATACAGGATCTGCTGCAAGTATCCTATATCAACAAGGTGTTAAATATGCAAATGGTGAATTTATTCAAATTCATCCAACTGCAATTCCTGGAGACGATAAACTTCGCTTAATGAGTGAATCTGCTCGTGGTGAAGGTGGTCGTGTATGGACTTATAAAGATGGTGAACCATGGTACTTCCTTGAAGAAAGATACCCGGCATATGGTAACCTAGTTCCTCGTGACATTGCTACACGTGAAATTTTTGATGTTTGTGTAAATGAAAAACTAGGAATTAATGGGGAAAACATGGTGTATCTAGATCTTTCTCATAAAGATCCTAAGGAATTAGATATTAAACTTGGTGGTATTATAGAAATCTATGAAAAATTCGTTGGCGAAGATCCGCGTAAAGTACCAATGAAAATCTTCCCTGCCGTTCATTATTCTATGGGTGGAATGTGGGTTGATATTAATCAAATGACAAATATACCTGGAATATTTGCTGCTGGGGAATGTGACTACTCACAGCACGGTGCAAACCGTCTAGGTGCTAACTCATTACTGTCTGCAGTATTTGGTGGTTCAGTTGCAGGACCTAAGGCTATTGAATATATTGATGGTCTTGATAAACATGCTGAAGATATTTCTTCTGAGCTATTTGATTCTAGGGTTAGAGAAGAGGAAGAGAAATTTAAAGAATTAATGAGCATGGATGGTAACGAAAATGCATATCAAATTCACCAAGAACTAGGGGAATGGATGACAGATAATGTTACGGTAGTACGTGAAAATGCAAGACTACTAAAAACGGATGAAAAAATTCAAGAGTTACTTGAGCGCTTTGAAAATATTAATATTAACGACACATCTAGTTGGTCTAACCAAGGTGTTATGTTTACTCGACAGTTGGAGAGTATGCTTCACCTTGCAAGGGTAATTACATTAGGTGCATATAATCGAAATGAAAGTCGTGGTGCTCATTACAAACCAGAATTCCCAAATCGTAATGATGAGGAGTTCTTGAAAACTACTATTGCTGAATTTGATGTAAAAAATCAGGCGCCTAAATTAAGTTATGAAGACGTGGATATATCATTAATAGCACCACGTGAACGTGATTACACTACAAAACATTAATTGGGGGAGAGAAGTTAAATGGCTGAACAAAAGACGATTACATTTATAATAACTCGGCAAGACGGCCCAGATTCTGCTCCTTATGAGGAAACTTTTGAAGTACCTTATCGGAAGAATATGAATGTTATTTCTGGGTTAATGGAAATACGTAAAAATCCTGTTAATGCTAAAGGGGAAAAAACGACACCAGTTCAGTGGGATATGAACTGTTTAGAGGAAGTATGTGGTGCTTGTTCTATGGTCATTAATGGTGTACCAAGACAATCTTGTGCTGCGTTAGTGGATGAATTAGAAACGCCAGTTCGTCTAGCTCCGATGTCAACATTCCCCGTTGTTCGTGACTTGATTATTGATCGTGAGCGAATGTTTGATGCGTTGAAGCAAGTTAAAGCGTGGATTCCTATCGATGGTACACACGATCTTGGTCCAGGGCCACGTATGCCAGAAAAGAAACGACAATGGGCATATGAATTATCGAAGTGCATGACATGTGGTGTATGTTTAGAATCTTGCCCTAACGTTAATGATAAGTCTAACTTTATTGGGCCAGCAGCATTATCTCAAGCTCGTCTCTTTAATGCTCATCCAACAGGAGAAATGAATAAGAGTGAACGTTTAGATGGGTTGATGCAAGAAGGAGGAGTTAGCGGTTGTGGAAACGCACAAAACTGTGTACAAGTTTGTCCAAAAGGTATACCATTAACAACTTCAATTGCTGCAATGAACCGTGCAACTAACATCCAAGCGTTTAAGAATTTCTTTGGAAGTGACAATGCACATTAATGTAGGTATAAAACAAAAACCGACTTCTTTATGGAAGTCGGTTTTTGACATTTACTGATGAATTCAAGTAAATGGTTCATAAGATAATGAATCACATGTAGTTCAGATCTTTCTATTGGGATAAAACCTAATATTTTAAAGTTTCAATTCTCCCATACGAAGAAGTTCAACTACAGCTTGTGATCGCCCCTTAACCCCTAATTTTTGCATAGCATTTGAAATGTGGTTACGGACAGTTTTCTCTGATATAAACAATTCCTGGGCAATTTCTTTTGTTGTTTTGTCTTGTACTAACAGTTCGAATACTTCTTTTTCTCGCTTGGTTAATAACTGCTTCGGTTTATACTCGTTGTCCTTCAAGTGTTAACCCCTCCTTGCTCTTATAGAGCTGCATGTTGAAGGGAAATTATCTAGTCACTATAGCTTATGAGAACGTTCAAAATTAGTGAGTGTTTTCATGCGTGAAAAGTAAAATTTTAAATTATTAATACTGTTGTTAAGACTTAAGTGAATAAGTTTACTTATCAAGGCTTACTAGCTGTAAGACGTGATAAATTTAAAAATGTAAATGTAACATAGGAATAGTTGACTACATATTATGGGGAAGTAAGGACTTATTACTATTTATTTACGCGGCGTTACTAAAACTCCCGCCCCTACAGGCGGGAGATAAGTGCCGCCAAGCTTCGAAATAAGAGCGACTAAATTTTAGGTGGAGTTAAAACTCCACCTGAACCAAGTCTTCTTTATTTTTACGTATATACACAGAATATGATGTTATGATAAACTGTTGCTTGTATAATTAAAAATATAATGGAATAAAATTTGAATAATTAACCTAAAAAAATACAGCACAGAAGAGGCGATTTTTATTGGACAGAGCAATTGGAGTTATTGATTCCGGTGTTGGTGGCTTAACAGTTGTTCAAGAGTTGATGCGTCAATTACCGAAGGAAAAATTAATTTATTTAGGAGATACAGCTAGATGCCCTTATGGTCCTAGACCTGCTGAAGAAGTAAAATTATTTACGTGGGAAATGGTTCGTTTTTTATTAGAGAAAAATATTAAAATGTTAGTTGTCGCTTGTAATACGGCTACTGCTTTTACACTAAAGGAATTACAGCAGTCATTAGATATTCCGGTTGTTGGAGTAATACAGCCTGGTGCTCGTGCTGCGATAAAATGCACAAAAAATAATCATGTTGGTGTAATCGGGACGGAAGGTACGATTCGTAGTAGTGCTTATACGAGCGCATTAGAAAAAATAAATACAGATATTCATGTTTATGGATTAGCCTGTCCTTTATTAGCTCCAATGGTTGAAAAGGGAATACTAACAGGAATAGGAGCAAAATCGGTAGTAGAAGAATCTATCCGTCCATTGAAACATAATAAAGATATGGATACATTGATATTAGGATGTACCCACTATCCATTGTTAAAAGACACGATACAAGAAGTTATAGGGGGCAATGTAACCATTATTTCTTCTAGTGAAGAAACTGCAAGAGAAACAAGTACCATATTAGATGTTCATGGATTATTGAGTAGTAAAATAGATGAACCTATTCATCAATTTTATACTACTGGTGAGTTGGATCTGTTTATTGATATATTTAGAAAGATCTTTAAAGACTCTAATTTTAGTTTGTTAGAAATAAAGAGAGCTAGCTTGCGAAAAAATCAGGAGGTTTAAACTCCTGATTTTTTTGGGTTTGTGGCATGGTCCAGTGAGGGTAAGAAATCTCACGCTGAATAAGTCTTAATTTATTTTTACATTAGAAGTTTCCTATGATAGGTCTATTTTTTTGAGATAGCTCGTATACATTATAGTACAAACTATCGTAGGAGGTATTAGCATGAAAAAGAAAGGTGCTCTAATCGTTGGCGCGGTTTCGCTTTCGCTTATTTTATCTGGGTGTTTTCAAGGGGAACAGTCATTGGAACAGGAAATGGATCCACCACAAGATGCGGAAGCTGTAAATAGCTTAGAAGATTCGACTTCTGAGAATATGAATGAGAAAGCGAAAGAAAAAGAGAATGTAGAATCCACAGATTCAGCTGATTCCGAGGAAAAGGGATCTGAAACAGATGAAACGACCGTAGAAATGGTTCCTAGGGAATTATACCTAGTGGATAAAAATGGGATGGTTTCTGCTCAAACAATAGAATTACCCGGAACATCAGAAGTCGGGAAGCAACTTATGGAACATCTTGTAAAAGGTGGACCGGTAACTACTCTATTACCGAATGGGTTTCAAGCAGTCTTACCAGAGGGAACAGAAATATTAGGGCTTAACTTAAAGGAAGACGGTACGATGATTGTAGATGTGTCCGAAGAATTTAAAAACTATGAGGAAAATGAGGAAGTTCAAATCTTAGAGTCAATGACATACACTTTAACGCAATTCGAAAATGTTAAAAAAGTACAATTGTGGATAAATGGACATCCTCAGGAGGAAATGCCGGTTAATGGAACTCCAATTGGAGACGGATATGCAAGAACAAATGGAATTAATGTTGTGGAATCTAATTCGAATGATTTATTAACTGCTACACCTGTAACGATGTTTTATCCGTCAGAACATAATGAAAACAGGTATTATGTTCCTGTTACGCAGTATGTTGATTCAAAAGAAGATGTGGAAATCTATGAAGCAGTTGTAGATTCTTTAATTCAAGGACCTGGTTACAACTCCAATATCGTACATGTGTTTAATGTAGGTACTAAATTAAGTAGTGATCCAGTAATGGAAGATGGGGTTCTTAAATTAAGTTTTAATGAAGGTATTTTGAAAGATAAAGATAAATCTGTTATTTCGGATGAGGTAATGGAAACATTAGTTAGAACTTTAACTGAGCAAGCTGGCGTAGAAGCTGTTGAGGTGAAGGTAGAAAATGTCGACCAACTTGTAAATGAAAACGGAGAATCATACGAGGAGCCGGTAACAAAGGATACATTTACCAAAACAGAAAAACTGTAATTTGAAAGGGGTTCGAATTTTGAACCTCTTTTCTTTTAATTATAGGGAGAAAAGTATAAAAACTTTACCTGCCTATCTGCATACATACATCTAAAGTATTCGTCTAACATAACAGCGAATGCCGAGTTTCTAAAATGATCTAATGAATTCTCGTGTTTCTTTTGAGCAAAATATGATAAGCTAATGAAGGAAATAAGGAGGAGTTACATATGAGAAATGACAATCGTGAACATAACCAATTAAGACCTATAGAAATTATTCCAAATTATATAACACACCCAGAAGGTTCTGTCCTTATTGCTGTAGGTAATACAAAAGTAATTTGTAACGCGAGTATTGAAGACAGGGTTCCCCCGTTTATGCGAGGACAAGGGAAAGGGTGGATTACAGCTGAATATTCGATGCTCCCTCGTGCTACTACCCAAAGAAATATTAGAGAGTCTACTAAAGGAAAAGTTAGTGGGAGAACGATGGAAATTCAACGACTAATTGGCAGAGCATTAAGGTCTGTTGTTGATTTAGAAAAAATAGGTGAAAGAACGGTATGGGTAGATTGTGACGTTATTCAAGCCGATGGAGGAACAAGAACCGCATCCATTACAGGTGCATTTGTTGCCGTTGTATTAGCTTTTGGTGAACTTCTAAAAAATAAAGCAATTAAAGAAATGCCTGTAACAGATTATTTAGCTGCAATTTCTGTAGGTATTTTAAAAGACGGGATGGAAATTTTGGATTTGAATTATGAAGAAGACTCTGAAGCGGATGTCGATATGAATATCGTCATGACAGGTTCAGGAGAATTTGTGGAAATTCAAGGAACGGGCGAAGAAGCGACATTTGATATAAATCAGCTGAAAATGATGTTGAAACTTGCTAGTGAAGGATTAGAGGAAATTATAAAGATTCAAAAAGAGACCATTGGCACTTTATCCGAACGAATTGGGGAAACCAAAAAATAAGGAGCTTTTTTATGAATCAAATTATTATTGCCACTAAGAATCGTGGGAAAGCAAAAGAGTTTAGGGAGTTTTTTTCTCAAAGAAATATAGAGGCCCTTTCTTTATTAGACATCAAGGAACAACTTCCAGATGTAGAGGAAACCGGGAATACCTTTGAAGAAAATGCATCATTAAAGGCGGAAGAGATTAGCCGTATTTTAAATAGAGCTGTCTTATCTGATGATTCCGGGCTAGTTATCGATGCTCTTGATGGTAGACCAGGTATCTATTCAGCTAGATATGCTGGGGAACAAAAGAACGATGAACAAAATATACAAAAGGTTCTTCATGAATTAAAAGATATCTCAGAAGGTCAAAGAAATGCACGATTTGTTTGTGTATTGGCTATAGCAAGACCTAATGGGGAAACGAAATTAGTTAGAGGGGAATGTGAAGGGAGAATTACCTTATCTCCATCTGGTGAAAATGGATTCGGTTATGATCCGGTTTTTATTCCTGATGGTTATCAACAGACAATGGCAGAGTTAGAGTCAGAAGAAAAGAATCGGATAAGCCATCGAAGCCGTGCAATGGATAAATTAGAGGACTTGATAGATACTTTATTTATTTAACAAAGGGGCTGTCGTCGTTTATGTATGAAGTTTTAGTTATAAGTGATAGTCATGGACTAAAAGAAGAAATCACAGAAATAAAAAATCGGCACCCAAATATTAAGATGATTCACTGTGGTGATTCTGAATTGGAATATCCTTCCTCAGAACTTTATGGAATGTATAAGGTTCGTGGAAACTGCGACTTTGACTCAAGATATCCGGTAGAAGAAATTATTTCAATTGGTGGTTTAACTTTTTTTGTCACACATGGACATTTGTTTCAGGTGAAATCAACTCTTTTGAAGCTATCATATAGAGCCAAGGAAATTGGTGCAAACGTTATTTGTTTTGGTCATTCTCATATTGCTGGGGCCGAACAGATTGAAGAACAGTTATTTATTAATCCCGGAAGTATTCGTTTACCACGAAATAGACACGAAAAAACATATGCCATTTTAAAATGGGAATCTACTGATCAGATTAACGTTCAATTCTACTCGCTAGACGGTTCTGAAGTTAAAGAATTAATTTATACGGCTTCTTTTAAATAGAATCCTTGAGGGAAATTAGTTAGGGATTATTCTAATTTCCCTCCCTAAATATTTTATATAAAAGTGTTGACAAAGAATGTCAATTTAACTATAATAAAATTTGTCGTTGAAATAATATTATAGATATAGAATTAGATATGCGGGTGTAGTTAAATGGTATAACCTCAGCCACGAGCAATACTTCTCCCGAATAATCTACGAGTTGCCTCGAAGCATTCTCTTCCTTGAATATGCTAGTAGATGGAGAGGCATGTTGATCGAGACTGAATTAAAAGTACTATTATATTAATAATGCGGGTGTAGTTAAATGGTATAACCTCAGCCTTCCAAGCTGATGTCGTGGGTTCGATTCCCATCACCCGCTCCAGTTATGTCCCAGTAGCTCAGTTGGATAGAGCAACAGCCTTCTAAGCTGTGGGTCGGGAGTTCGAATCTCTCCTGGGACGTTTGAATCAACTACTAGAGAGAAACCAACTGATTGGTTTCTCTTTTTATGTTTAATTTTAAACTTATAGGGAATTTATATGTAATAAAAAAGAATAATTTCATGAAAGAAGGTGAATGAATGCGCATACAACGCGATGATAAAATAATCCTTTTTCCTAAATGGAAGAAAGAATTGGAAAAAGAAAGCTTAGTCGCTCTTAAAGAAAAAAAATATGATGAAGCTTTAATTAAATTAGATGAGTTAATTAACTATCATGTTGACAATCATGAAATTATAACCGGAAAGTTAATTTGTCTTATGGAGTTAGGTGAATTTAATGAAGCCCAGAATTTATGTGAGGATTTATTAAAACTAGAAGATGAACATTATTATCATTATGTACATATATATTTAACTATCTTATTTCAAACGAACCAATATAACTTATTAATGGATCAGGTTGTATATGAATTTCAAAAAAAGGATATACCTAGTTTACAAAGAGAGCAATTTAAACAATTATATGAAATAAGCGAAAAAATGAATATAGATATGAATTTGGAGAAAGAGGCTATCCTTTTTGAAGATTTGTTTAAAGCCGTAGAGGAAAATAATTTTGATGAACAATGGCGACAAGTAGAGAAATTGAAATCACTTAATGCAAATCCCTCTAATCAAATAATTGAACTTCTAGTAGATGATCACGTTCATCCTCTTGCAAAAACAGCGATAATAGAGTGGTTAAAAGGAATGGAATGGATGAATGAAGTAGAGGTTAGTAAATTTAATGTAACTCTTAATGTAATTCCAGAAGAATTAGAATGGGTGAAAGAAAGTGAACCTATAAGAGCAACTAAAGTATTACTAAGGGAAATAGAGCAAGATAACCCATCGTTATACCATTTGATTACTAAACTATTATATGATTATACTTATGTCATGTATCCGATAAAGCCGCCAAAAGATGATTATATCTATATTGCTGAGGCTTTAGAATTGATTGGGAAAGAATTTTTAGGAATTACATCTAATCAAACTCGGGAATATACGGAAAAACTAGATGAATACATAGATAAAATAAAATTCAGTGAATCGCTTTATCAAAGCATTATTGATGGGTAAGAAGAGATATGTGATAAATGCTTGAAAGCAGAACGAATTATGTTATAATATAGTGGTTGCAAAATACTTAGTAGAGTAAAAAGTAATTATCGTAATTTACATAATTATGAAATGGATATAATAGTTTTTGGAGGGAAATAAATATGTCAGCTAAATGGGAAAAACAAGAAGGTAATAAAGGGGTACTAACATTTGAAGTACCAGCAGATGAATTTGAAAAAGCGTTAGATCAAGCCTTCAAAAAGGTTGTTAAAGATGTTCAAATGCCTGGATTCCGTAAAGGTAAAGTTCCACGTGGGCTTTTTGAAAAACGTTTTGGTGTGGAAGCTTTATATCAAGACGCAGTAGATATTGTATTACCAGGAGCCTATGGAAAAGCTGTTGAAGAAACAGATATATTCCCAATTGCACAACCTGAAATCGATATTGAGCAGATCGAAAGAGGGAAAGATCTTATTTTTACAGCGAATGTTGAAGTTAAACCTGAGGTAAAACTTGGTGAATATAAAGGTCTTGAAGTAGAAGAACAATCTGTAGAAGTAACTGAAGAAGACGTAGATGCTGAAATCAACCGTATTCGTGACCGCCATGCAGAATTAGTGGTGAAAGAAGAGGAAGAAATTCAAGAAGGTGATACAGCGGTTATCGACTTTGAAGGTTTCTTAGGTGAGGAAGCATTTGAAGGTGGTAAAGGTGAAAACCACTCATTAGAAATTGGCTCTGGTCAATTCATACCTGGATTTGAAGAACAACTAATTGGTAAAAAATCAGGTGAAGATACAGAAGTTAAAGTAACTTTCCCAGAAGATTACCATGCTGAGGAATTAGCTGGAAAAGAAGCTACTTTCAAAGTGAAAATACACGAAGTAAAATCCAAAGAACTTCCTGAATTAGATGATGAGTTTGCTAAAGATGTTGATGATGAAGTAGAAACTCTTGATGAATTAAAACAAAAGAAAAGAGAACAGCTTGAGGAAGAACGTAAACAAAACGCTGAAAATGAAAAACGTCAACAATTAATTGAAAAAGCTTCTGAAAATGTAGAAGTTGATATTCCTGATGCTATGGTAGAAACTGAATTAGACCAAATGGTTCGCGAATTCGAACAAAACTTGCAAATGCAAGGTTTAACAATGGAAATGTATTCACAATTCTCTGGTCAGGATGAAGCTGCATTAAAAGAACAAATGAAAGAAGATGCAGCAAAACGCGTTCGAACTAACTTAACTTTAGAAGCAATTGCTAAAGCGGAAAATCTTGAAGTTGCTGAAGAAGATATTAACGAAGAACTAGAAAAAATGGCAAGCATGTATGGCATGGATGCTAAACAAATAGTTCCGCTTTTAGGTGGAAATACTGAAGTAATTGAAAATGATTTGTTGATGAGAAAAGCAATTGATTTCTTAGCAGAGAATAGTAAAGCTGTTTAAAAAATTATAACGTACTAGAACATTTTTAAATCACATAATGCGGGATAAATGCAACAAGGTGCGAAAGTATAATCGCACCTTGTTTTGTATTATTTATAGTAAAGACGACTTAAATTGAAAGCTCACTCATATAGTATAAGAAATATTTAAAACACCAATAATAATAAAAATAATAAAAAAACTATTTTTAATTTCTTTAAGAAAAATCAGAGGTTTTTATTTTGTTTTTTGAAAGTCTTCTGATATGATGTCTATAAACTGAAACCTAGATTTTAGGATATTTAGGGGTGAAAATGTATGTTTAAATTTAATGAAGAAAAAGGACAATTAAAATGTTCATTTTGTGGTAAAAGCCAAGATCAAGTACGCAAATTAGTTGCCGGACCGGGCGTTTATATATGTGACGAATGTATAGAGTTATGTACGGAAATTGTGGAAGAAGAGCTTGGTACGGACGAAGAAATGGAATTAAAAGAAATTCCAAAACCAAAAGAAATTTGCGAGATTCTTGATGATTATGTAATTGGACAAGAAAAAGCTAAAAAGAACTTATCTGTAGCAGTATACAATCATTACAAACGTATTAACTCTCCGAAAAGTAATGATGATGTTGAATTGGCTAAAAGTAATATTGCGATGATTGGACCAACGGGTAGTGGTAAAACATTACTTGCACAAACATTAGCAAGAATTATTAATGTTCCTTTTGCAATGGCTGATGCAACCTCGCTTACGGAAGCGGGTTATGTTGGGGAAGATGTTGAAAACATATTATTAAAACTAATACAAGCTGCTGATTATGATGTTGAAAAAGCAGAAAAAGGAATTATCTATATTGATGAGATTGATAAGGTGGCTCGTAAATCAGAAAATCCGTCTATCACTCGTGATGTTTCTGGGGAAGGCGTACAACAAGCACTATTAAAAATCTTAGAAGGAACTGTTGCAAGTGTACCGCCACAAGGTGGACGTAAACATCCTCATCAAGAGTTTATACAAATTGATACAACGAACATTTTATTTATCTTAGGTGGAGCTTTTGATGGTATTGATCAAGTTATAAAACGCCGCTTAGGTAAAAAGGTAATTGGTTTTGGTTCAAATTCTAAACAAGAAGATTTAGATATGGGTCAATTACTTCAACAGGTATTACCAGAAGATTTATTGCGTTACGGTTTAATTCCTGAGTTTATCGGTAGAATCCCAGTAATTGGGGCGCTTCAACCACTTGATGAGAGTGCGCTAGTTGAAATTCTAACTAAACCTAAAAACGCATTAGTTAAACAATAC
Source organism: Oceanobacillus sp. Castelsardo (assembly GCF_001659985.1). GTDB lineage: Bacteria > Bacillota > Bacilli > Bacillales > Amphibacillaceae > Oceanobacillus. The sequence continues at coordinate 132,620 of NZ_LYCS01000004.1, read as the reverse complement.
AAAAAGCTATTCGAAATGGATAACGTTGAATTAGAAATAGAACAAGAAGCGCTTATTGAAATTGCCAAAAAAGCAATTGAAAGAAAAACTGGTGCGCGAGGATTACGTTCTATTATAGAAGAAATCGTTCTTGACGTTATGTTTGAATTACCATCTAGAGAAGATATTGATAAATGTATTATTACAAAGGATACTATTCTAAGTGAAAATGGAAGTCCGACATTGGTATTTAACGATGGAACGGTACAAGAGGGAATTAAAAAACATCCAAAAGAGAGTGCATAAACAAGTACAATTAAAATTAAGATAAAATGGAATTATGCAAAAAGAGACTACATAGCAACACGGCCCTCATCTTTGGGGCTGTTGGCTTAAGTTAGTCTCTTTTTTGACAAGAAGGTATAAAAATATTTCTTTATGGCTACGATTACTCACCCTATCGTAAAGATTTGGCATAAGTGCAACAAAGACATACATTCTAAAACCGATGAAAGACTTTAAATAATTTATGTTCTTATAAATGTTTAGTATAATAAGATACGTAAATAATAAATTTGAAGTTTGTTTTAGTTTACAAACAAATGGATTAACTTTAAAATTTTAGAGGTTGTTCAAAAGGACCGGTGAACTTTTAGAACTTAACGTTAGGCAAGTCACATATTTGGAGGTTACAATTCATGACGAAAGATTTAATTCAAGTTCCCCTCCTTCCACTACGCGGTTTACTTGTATTTCCAACTATGGTTATGCATTTGGATGTAGGTAGAGATAAATCTGTTCAAGCTTTAGAAAAAGCAATGATGGATGATCAGACTATATTTTTAGCAGCTCAAAAGAAAGTAAGTCTTGATGAACCAGAAACGAATGATATTTATCAAATCGGTACATTGGTGAAAGTGAAACAAACATTAAAGCTTCCTAATGGTACTATGCGTGTATTAGTAGAGGGATTATATCGTGGGGAAATAGTGCGTTTTATTGATACAGAAAATGAGTTTGTAGTAGAAATAGAAAAATTGGAAGATATTCATGGTGACAATTATGAGGAAGAGGCCCTCATGAGGTCGCTCTTAAATCAATTTGAACAATACATAAAAGTTTCTAGAAAAGTTACGGAAGATACGTTAGCAACCGTTATTGATATTGAAGAGCCAGGCAGGTTAGCGGATATCATTGCTTCTCATTTATCTTTAAAAGTGAAAGAAAAACAAGAGATTCTTGAGATTCAAGATGTTAAACAAAGAATAAAGAAATTAATACATTATATATCAAATGAAAAAAAGGTTTTAGATTTAGAGAAGAAAATTGGGCAACGTGTAAAATCATCTATGGAAAAAACCCAAAAAGAATACTATCTTCGTGAACAATTAAAAGCGATACAGAAAGAACTTGGGGATAAAGATGGTAAAACGGGCGAAGTGGATAGCCTTAGAGAAAAGATTGAAGGATCAGATATGCCTGAGCATATTATGGAAGTTGCTTTAAAAGAATTAGGTCGATATGAAAAGGTCCCCCAAAGTTCTGGAGAGAGCTCAGTTATACGTAATTATCTAGAATGGCTGTTAGTTCTTCCTTGGACGAATAAAACAAAAGACACCATAAATATTAAAAAGGCAGAAAAGGTTTTAAACAGTGAGCACTATGGATTGGAAAAAGTAAAAGAAAGAATTTTAGAGTATTTAGCTGTTCAAAAACTAACGAATACAATAAAAGGACCAATATTATGTCTAGTTGGCCCACCGGGAGTCGGGAAGACATCTCTAGCTAAATCAATCGCTTCATCTGTTAACCGTAACTTTGTTCGAATTTCATTAGGCGGGGTTCGTGACGAAGCAGAAATTAGAGGTCATAGAAGAACGTATATCGGTGCAATGCCAGGTAGAATTATGCAAGGTATGAAAAAAGCAGGGACGATTAATCCTGTTTTTCTACTCGATGAAATTGATAAGATGTCCAATGATTTTCGAGGTGATCCAGCATCTGCAATGTTAGAGGTTCTTGATCCAGAACAAAATAGTACCTTTAGTGATCATTTTATTGAAGAAAATTATGATTTATCAAATGTTTTATTTATTGCTACAGCAAATAACGTGAATTCTATTCCTGGTCCCCTATTAGACCGTATGGAACTGATTTCACTCGCGGGATATACGGAAGTCGAGAAAATGCATATTGCAAAAGAACATCTGATACCTAAGCAAATAAAGGAAAATGGTTTGACGAAAGGGAATTTGCAAATCCGTGATGATGCTTTAATGAAACTAATCCGAACTTATACTCGTGAAGCAGGGGTGCGTGGTCTAGAGAGACAAATCGCTAAACTTTGTAGAAAAACTGCCAAGATCATTACATCGGAAGAGAAAAAGCGTGTTATTATTACTGAAAAGAGTATAGAAGAGCTTCTTGGTAAACCAATTTTTCGGTATGGTTTAATGGAACAGGAAAACCAGATAGGAACTGCAACAGGACTTGCATACACAACAGTAGGTGGAGATATTTTATCTATTGAAGTTAGTCATTATCCTGGAAAAGGAAAACTTACTTTGACTGGAAAGTTAGGAGAAGTAATGCAAGAGTCGGCTCAAGCTGCATTTAGTTATATTCGTTCCCGAGCAAAAGAACTGAATATTGATCCGGAATTTCATGAAAAATATGATATTCATATACATGTCCCAGAAGGTGCAACTCCAAAAGATGGCCCTTCTGCAGGCATAACGATGGCTACGGCTCTTGTTTCCGCTTTATCAGGCCGTGCTGTCAAAAAAGAGGTTGGTATGACTGGGGAAATAACCCTTAGAGGCAGGGTATTACCTATAGGTGGACTAAAAGAAAAATCTCTCGGTGCTCACCGTGCTGGTTTAACAACGATTATCATTCCAGAAGATAATAAAAAAGACATAGAAAATATCCCGGAAAGTGTAAAAGAAGGATTAACGTTTATACCTGTAAAGCATTTAGATGAAGTATTAAAACATGCATTAGTGGAGGAATAAAATGAAAGTAACAGATGCAGAAATAGTAATTAGTGCCGTAAGTAAAAAGCAATACCCAAATGAAGGACTTCCAGAAATAGCTTTAGCAGGTAGATCAAATGTTGGGAAATCTTCTTTTATCAATAAATTAATTAACAGAAAAAATTTGGCAAGAACGTCATCTAAACCCGGTAAAACCCAAACTTTAAATTTTTATAAAATAAATGAAGCTTTTTATTTTGTAGATGTTCCGGGCTATGGTTATGCGAAAGTTTCCAAAAAGGAAAGGGAAAAATGGGGAACGATGATGGAAGAATATTTTCAAACTCGTGAAACATTAAAAGCAGTTCTTTTAATTACGGATGTTCGTCACGAGCCTACTAGTGATGATATACAAATGTATGAATTCCTTAAGTACTTTGAGCTTCCGGTTATCGTAATTGCAACGAAGTTAGATAAAGTTCCTAAGAGTAAACGTGCACAGCACATTAAACGAACGAAACAAGCCTTACAATTTGATTCTGATGATGTTGTGTTACCTTTTTCATCGGAAACAGGAGAAGGTAAAGATGAGGCATGGGCCATTTTACGAAGCTTCATAAAATAAATAATGGAATGGAAAAAGAAATAACCAATGTTGAGGTTATTTCTTTTTCTTTAATAAATACAACCCTATTAAAATTAGAATAATGGGCCAGTAATACGTAATAATTCGAGTAACATCATTTATCCAATAAAAATAAGCAGGTACTGTGGATGAAAAAATCATGAAAATACTAAATCCGACAAATAATAAACCTAAAATATATCCTTTTTTTGTTTTGGTTGCTCTAATTATAAAGGCAATTCCTATAATTATAGTATACATTCCCCAGTGATGGCTCCAGAAATGATAATGTTCTAAACCATAGAAGTGAATTCCTAGTCCTAATATAATTGTTCCGCTAAATAAATGCTGATCCTTTTTTTGTACATAACTATAAAATAAGAATATGATACCGGTAACGATTAAGACAGTTTGCCATGAATAAAAATTAGTAATAAGAGGAATTTTTAATTGTTTAAGTAAAAAGAATATCCCAATTATGATTAATATATATGCTAGTAATGAATTATTTTTCTTCATTTTTAACGAATCCCTTCTACAGTTCGATTCCTTGCTTATAAATATATTGTATGATAAAGTACTTTCGAGTTAAAATAATAAGGGTTCTTATATAAAAATTGATTCAAATTCTTTTCACATTTGCAGAATTTGATGTTATAAAACTATGTTACAATGTAAATATATGTCATTTCGTAAAAGATAAAGTATTTTTTGGGGGTCGTCAATGTGCACATTCTTAAAGTAGGACTTAATTATAAAACAGCCCCTGTAGAAATAAGGGAGAAACTTACTTTTCCAGAGAGCACCCTTGAAGAGGCAACGAACGAACTTAAAAAACAAAAGAGTATTTTGGAAAATGTTATTATTTCTACATGTAATCGTACGGAAATTTTTGCTGTTGTTGACCAACTTCATACTGGTCGATATTATATTAAAAAGTTTTTAGCTGATTGGTTTGGGGTAGAAAAAGAGTTGTTTTCTCCTTATCTACAAATAGTAGAAAATGATGGTGCAATAGAACATTTATTCCGTGTCTCAGCTGGATTAGATTCAATGGTATTAGGAGAAACTCAAATATTAGGGCAAGTAAAAGATGCTTTTCTTCAAGCGCAAAAGATAAGCACAACAGGTACCATTTTTAATGAACTATTTAAACAAGCCATTACATTTGGAAAACGCGCCCATAAAGAAACAGGAATTGGAGAACACGCTGTTTCTATAAGTTATGCTGCAGTTGAATTAGCGAAGAATATTTTTGGAAATCTAGGCGAGAAACATGTTGCTATCTTGGGCGCTGGAAAAATGGGTGAACTAGCAGCTAAAAATTTACAAGGTTCAGGTGTAACAGAAATAACAGTAATCAACCGTACCATTGAAAAAGCGAAAGAATTAGCTGAAGTATTCGATGCTAATGCTGTTGGCCTTGATAGTCTAGAAAGTGTATTAGAAGAAATTGATATTCTGATTAGTTCAACTGGTTCAAAATCTGTTATTATAACAAGGGAAATGATTGAAAAAATTCAAGCAAAGAGGAATAATAAACCTATTGTTTTAATAGATATTGCAGTTCCACGTGATATTGATGCAAGCATAAGTGGTATGGATAATGTTCACCTTTATGATATTGATGACTTACAAGGAGTTATCGATCATAATTTAGAAGCTAGAAAAGAAGCGGCTGAACAAATCGAACTAATTATTGAACGAGAAATTGTAATGTTTAAAGAATGGATAAAAACATTGGGAGTTGTACCAGTTATATCTGCTCTTCGAAATAAAGCTCAGTCGATTCAGAAAGAAACGATGAAAAGTATAGAACGAAAAATGCCAGATCTTACGGAACGTGAGAAAAAGGTATTAAATAAACATACGAAAAGTATTATTAATCAATTGTTGAAAGAGCCAATTACACAAGCGAAAGAAATGGCTGGAGGAAGTCATGCAGACCATGCCCTTGAACTTTTTATTGAGATTTTTGGTATTGAGAAAGAAGTAAGGGAAGAATTTGTAAAACAGGCAAAAAAAGACGAAACGTTAATGTCTCTTCAAAAAAGTGAATATATTTCATTTCCACATTTTGAAAGAATTTCAGGTGTAAATTAATAAAGTTCTGGAATAAAACGTAAGTGCAATTAAGCCTAAAACCTTATACATTGTTTTCTCTGTTAAAAACCAGAAGGCCTAAAGCTTTCTGGTTTTTACCTGCACGTATCTTATCATTTTTCAAATAGTAGTAAAAGAGTTAAAATATACGTGTTATCATTAAACTTTATTAATGTAACACGACTCAGGAGGATTTATTCATGCGAAAAATCGTCGTAGGATCAAGAAGAAGTAATTTAGCATTAACACAAACGAAATGGGTTATTAACCAACTTAAAGAGGCCGGTGTCTCAAACGAATTTGAGATAAAAGAAATCGTGACAAAAGGGGATCGTATTTTAGATGTCACGTTATCTAAAGTTGGTGGAAAAGGTCTATTTGTTAAAGAAATTGAACAGGCAATGTATGATAAAGAAATAGATATTGCGGTGCATAGTATGAAAGATATGCCATCTGTCATGCCAGAGGGGCTTGTTATTTCATCTATACCAGTTAGAGAAGACCCTCGTGATGCCTTTGTATCTAAAAATAATATCGCTTTAAAAGATTTACCAGATGGAGCTATTGTTGGTACAAGTAGCTTGCGTCGTGCAGCGCAAATTTTAAAGGTAAGACCTGATATAAATATTAAGTGGATTCGTGGAAATATTGAGACAAGAATTCGAAAACTTCGTGAAGAAGATTATGATGCTATTATTTTAGCAGCCTCTGGATTAAAACGTGCAGGACATGATAATGGAATTGTAACGGAGTACTTAGAACCTGAAGTAGTTGTTCCCGCGGTTGGACAAGGCGCCTTAGCAATTGAATGTAGAGAAGATGATCAGGAAATTCGGGAAATATTGAATAAGATTAATGATAGTTACACAACTAGAACTGTAACAGCTGAAAGAACTTTTCTTCATTTATTAGATGGTGGATGCCAAGTTCCTATTGGTGGATATGCTTATTTAGAAAAGGATGAAATAGTGTTAACTGCATTAGTTGGCACACCAGACGGTAAAACAATTTTAAAAGAAGTTGTTCGCGGTACTGAACCAAAAGCGGTTGGTGAAGAGGCAGCTACATTATTAATAAATCAAGGTGCCAAGGAAATTGTAGATAGAGTTAAAGAGGAGCTTGATCAATGATTGCCCCTTTAAGAAACAAAAGGATTATAGTGACAAGGGAGGATACAGGGGGGAAAATCTTCTCCAATAAAATTAATCAATTCGGTGGTATACCAATTGAAGTTCCTTTGTTGCAAGTTGGTTGTCATGATTGTGATGAGAATAAGCAGATCATAAAACAATTGGAACGTTTTGATTGGTTTATTTTCACGAGTGCTAATGGTGTACAATGTTTTTTTCGATTGGCTGATAAACATCAAGTTTCACATGAAATATTAAAATCAAAAAAAATCGCAGTAGTTGGAGAAAAAACGAATCAGAAATTAATGGAATATGGTTATTCGGCAGATATTGTGCCTTCTGTTTATGATGCGGATACACTGAGCAAAGAATTCTTATCCGAAAATCAAAAACCAGGAGAAGTTCTACTTATTCGTGGTAACCTCTCTAGAGATGTTCTTCCGAATGAATTGACGAAAGCGAGTATACCATTTAAAAACCTATACGTTTATAAGACAACTCTAAATTCCAACAGTAAACATTTATTAAATGACACATTACAAACGGAATTTGATTTTATCACATTCACAAGTCCATCCACGATTGATGCTTATTTTGAGTTATCAGGATATTTAGTCGATAAACCATGTGTCTGTATTGGAACAACAACAGAAAACAAGGCAAAGGAGAAGGGATTTTCTAACATATTAACGCCAAAGGTTTTTACTGTAGATGCAATGATTGATATTATGATTGATTATATAAATAAAAAGGAGCATATATAATGGATTTCAAAAGACATAGAAAATTGCGTTCATCCGCTTCCATGCGTTCATTAGTACGAGAAAACCATTTGCGTGTGGATGATTTTATATATCCCATGTTTGTAATAGAAGGGAATAATATTCGTAATGAAGTTCCTTCCATGCCGGGAGTTTACCAAGTTTCAATGGACTTATTACTAGGTGAAATAAAAGAAGTTTATGAATTAGGAATTAAAGCAGTTATGTTCTTTGGTGTAGTTACTGCAAAAGATGAAATTGGAACGGGTGCTTTTATTGATGATGGAATTGTTCAAAAAGCTACACGCTTAGTAAAAGAAAAATACCCAGATTTATTAGTAGTCGCAGATACATGTCTTTGTGAATATACCGACCACGGCCATTGTGGTGTCATTCACAATCATGATGTGGATAATGATGAATCATTGAAAGTTCTAGCTAAAACGGCTGTTTCTCAAGCAAAAGCCGGAGCGGATATTATTGCCCCATCTAATATGATGGACGGTTTTGTTGTGGCTATTCGTCAAGCTCTAGATGAAGCGGGATTTGAAAGTATTCCTATTATGTCATATGCTGTAAAGTATGCATCTGCATTCTATGGACCATTCCGTGACGCTGCTGACAGTGCACCTCAATTTGGTGATCGTAAAACATATCAAATGGATCCAGCAAATCGTTTGGAAGCTATTCGTGAGGCTGAATCTGATATTGAAGAAGGTGCAGATTTTATTATGGTAAAACCTGCCTTATCCTTTTTAGATATTATTAGAGATGTACGCAATCATGTAAATGTGCCAGTTGTTGCTTATAATGTTAGTGGTGAGTATGCAATGATTAAAGCAGCTGCACAAAATGGCTGGATTGATGAAGAAAAAATCGTTATGGAAATGTTAACTTCTATGAAACGTGCAGGTGCTGATATTATTTTAACGTATTTTGCTAAAGACGTTGCAACTTGGTTAAAAGAAGATAAATAAGTGGAGGTGTAATCAGTGGGAAATTTTGAAAAGTCTCATGAAATATATGAAGAAGCTGTTCATTTACTACCGGGTGGTGTAAATTCACCTGTTCGTGCTTTCAAATCAGTAAACATGTCTCCGATTGTAATGGAATCAGGAAAAGGATCAAAAATATATGATGTAGACGGTAACGAGTACATTGATTATGTACTTAGTTGGGGACCTCTTATTTTAGGTCATGCAAATGAACGGGTAGTCGGAAGGCTAAAAGAAGTAGTAGAAAAAGGGACGAGCTTCGGTGCAAATACTGAAATAGAAAATAAATTAGCTAAACTTGTAATTGAACGGGTTCCATCCGTTGAAATGGTCCGTATGGTAAATTCAGGTACAGAAGCAACGATGAGTGCAATAAGGCTTGCTAGAGGATACACTGGTAGAGATTTTATAATGAAATTTGAAGGCAGTTATCATGGTCACGGGGATTCCTTACTTATTAAGGCAGGTTCTGGTGTTGCTACATTAGGTTTACCAGATAGTCCCGGTGTCCCTAGTTCTGTTGCTAGTAACACAATTACGGTACCATTTAATGATTTAGATAGTGTTAAACTAGCTTTTGAAAAATATGGTGAAAATATTGCTGCTGTAATTATGGAGCCTGTTTGTGGCAACATGGGAGTAGTACCACCAGAAAAAGCCTTTTTACAAGAAATGAGAAAAATCACAGAAGAAAATGGTTCTTTACTTATTTTTGATGAGGTTATGACTGGTTTCCGTGTTGGATACCATTCCGCACAGGGATATTTTGATGTTAATCCCGATTTAACTTGCCTAGGGAAAGTCATAGGTGGTGGTTTGCCTGTTGGTGCGTATGGCGGAAAACGTGAAATAATGGAGCAAATTGCCCCTGCTGGCCCTATTTATCAGGCGGGAACATTATCAGGAAATCCATTAGCTATGACAGCTGGTTTTGAAACAATTTCAGCTTTAACCAAAGAGTCTTATGAGGAAATAAATAAAAAGGCCGATCGGTTAATAGAGGGATATAAACAAGCGGCAGAAGATTACGAAATTCCCCTCCATATTAACAGGGTTGGTTCTATGTTAGGTGTATTCTTTACCAATGAGAAAGTGATTAATTTCGAAGCTGCAAAAACATCTAATCTAGAATATTTTTCTAAGTATTATCAAGCAATGATTGAAGAAGGAGTATTTTTACCACCTTCCCAATTTGAAGGTTTATTCCTGTCAACTGAACACACAGATGCTGATATCGAAAAAACTATCGAAGCCGTACGAAAAGCGTTTTCCAAGCTAAAATAAGTTAAAGGCTATTCCCAATTAATCTGGGGATAGCCTTTTTCATGCATAACTAAAAACGCTCTCTCATATACATGATTAAGACACATTAAGCATATTAGAAAATGCTTAGGAGGGAGGAAGTCAGTTTGTCGGCTGAACAATCGGTATTTACTTTTGAATTAAATGAAACGTTATATTTTGAAAAAGGACAGGAATTGGAAGAATTACGTGGAATATCATTGGATCCTGAAATTACTATACAGAATAATGAAGACTATATCTCCATTAGAGGTGTAATAGAATTAACGGGAAATTATAAAAAAGCAACTATTTTAGAAGAAAGTTTGGAAGAATTTAATCATGAAGCGAAGAGATATATAGAAAATGTAGCTGATATGGATGAAGAAAATGCAGAGTTTACACATCGCTTTCCGGTAGAAATATCTGTCCCTACTTATCGTGTAAGTAGTTTAGACGATGTATTAGTAAGTGTGCAAGCATTTGATTACGAAATACCTGAGCAAACTCAACTAAAAATGTTTTCCACAATAGCCATACATGGTATTAATCAGGAAGCAGGATTTAGTAGAGTAGAAGATAATAGTGTGGAAGATGTTCATCAAGAAGAATTGCCTGTACAAGAAGATGTCTCAAGTATTCCAGAAAAGGTTGCGGAAGAAGAATCTGTTTTAATGGAAAGAGAAACGGAAGATACTTTTGAATTTGAAATTAAACAAAAGCAGGAAGAGCAAGAGGAAGAGTCCGAAATTGCGAGTATAGCGGAGACTCCTACTTTAGGAGAAAATAGAAATGAAGAGGAGCGAGTAGAAGAACCCGAAATTGTAAGTATAGCAGAAACTTCTGCTTTAGAAGAAAATAGAGAAGAAGAGGAACAAGAAGAACCCGAATTAGTAAATATAGCAGAAACTCCTACGTTAGAAAAAAATAGGGATGAAGAGGAACAAATGGAAGAGACAGAAGAAACGGAAGAAACAGAGGGCTCGGAAAACACCGTAGAAGAGGGTAGATGGTCTTTTAAGACTCAGACGCAAACCTTAGCTGAATTCTTTAACCATAATAAACAAGATTCAACTACAGAATCATCTGAAGGGCAAAGTGAGGAATATGAAGAAATAGTAGAAGATGAATCTACTGAAATAAAATATGAACCTGATTCTCGAAGTGAAGGGGACATTACTTACTTATCTGATATTTTCCGTAATTCTACTGAAGAAGAATATACAAAGATGAGGCTTTGTATCGTTCAGAAAGACGATACTATTGAAACAATTTCTGAACGCTTTAAAGTAAGTCCATTACAAATCATAAAACAAAATCAGTTAGAGGATGATTTTGATGTAGCAGAAGGACAGTTACTTTATATACCTTCTAAAAAGTAAGGTTTAATGAATGAAAACGGAGATACCCCTTGAAATTATTCAAGGGGTATCTAATTTTAGCAGATTGGAAAGCATAATGATTGGTATAAGTATAACTAAGGCAACGGCCGAAAAAGCCGACGAACGTAAGTTTTAAAAGGTGGTGAACTCATGGAAGATAATATTACGAATGTATTGAATGCATATAATATTGATCCACTCAAGATCAACAAAGTAACATCTCAACTCTATTATATTAAAGATCATCATAGAGAATATGCACTAAAGAGAAGTAGTTTAACTGAAGAAATGGTGAAACATTGGGAAGCTATTTACCGATATTCAAATTCCAAAAATATAGATGCAGTGCTACCTGTATATTTAACAAAAGAAGGTAATTTATATTATCGTCGAGAACAAACTATATTTTATTTATCACCGTGGATTAATGATACAAATAAAAAAATGGACTCTAAGTGGGTTTCCGACTTCTATGAAACTTTGGCAAAATTACATTGGAATACTAAACGGACTCATAAAATTGATATAGAAACGATTTCCAATCAATTTGTTTCGTTTCAAAACTACTGTAGAGAAATGAGAAAGCAATTACTTACATTTATTCACCAATTCGAAAAAAAACAGTATATGTCACCATTTGAGCTGCTCGTCTGTACTCATTTTCGTGACATTGATCAAGCATTTATTGAAGTAGATAAGCGTGTCCATCGCTTTATAAATGTGTTTGAGGAAGAGAAGTTAACATGGAGCTCTTCATTATGTCATTATCGATTAGACTATTCACATATTAAACAAACATATTTTATAAACTGGGAATCTGCTCGTTATGATCATCCAGTTATGGACTTAATCTTATTTTTCCAAAATGAAATTGGCCGTTTTAATCCTTCTACTAATCTTTATATTGATTCTTTTTCCTCATATACAGATACAAATGAATTAACCTTATCAGAGCTTCAGTATTTTTCCATATATTTACTATCGCCAACGAATTATATACAAATTATTTATGAATATGTGCGAGGCGTCCAAAATAAATCAGAAATACAGCATATAAAAAGCATTCAACATGAATTCAGAAAAATTATCTTTGGTATCAAATGGTCAGCGTTCATAGAAAAAGAATATGAAACGTTAGATTTAGATGATTTAGAAGTTTAAATCTGTGTTCAAAAAGGAGGATAAAAAGGACCGAGTCGGCTAAGAACGCAACGTCCTGCTGCAACTCCGACACTAGCACGTCCTGTGCGTCGGAAATTCGAGATGGCGTAGCTGTGAGTACCGGAATGTACATTAAACGGTACATGAGAAGCGGAATAGCAAGCCAACGAAGAAATTCGATGTGTCATTTTTACCGGAGTTTTTTGAACATCCTCTTTAAATCCATCGTAAATAAAAACATATTAAAAGCCCGACTAAAATCCCTAATAATATTAAATCAAAAGTAGATGGAAAGAAAATCGTTCGAATGAGTTGAAATAATAAAATAGGTAATGTCACTTTTTCTATAATAAAAATACATTTTCTTGCCCACGGTGGTAACTTATATCGATAATATCTACCCATAATAATCACCTCATTTTCCACAGTAAATTAATTAACATTTTACGAGTTAAGAGTACTAACTCCCACTAATTGGAGATTTACTATATAATATGTATACTTACACCATATTTGTGAAAAAATAGGGATAAATAATTTGACGAAATCCTAAGTTAACTATAAAATATGTTTAAATATAGTATCAATAAAATGCAGTGATTGGGAAGAGTACAAAATAAACACTTTCAGAGAGGGAAATCTAGCGCTGAAAATTTCCTAGGATTATTTATTTTAGAAGGTCGCCCATGATGCAGCTTCTTTGAACTTGTAGTAGGAGAAGCCGGTAAAAATGCCGTTATGTGAATGAAGTGTATTAATCATTTTTATTTTGATTAATAAACAAAGGTGGTACCGCGAAAATCAACCCTTTTCGTCCTTTTTGGATGAAAAGGGTTTTTATGATGTTAAATATTAGGAGGTAAATGTAATGAGTGAAAATGAATATTCTAATCTTCCCCCAAAATATAATCCCCAGGAAGTAGAAAAGGGACGCTATCAATTTTGGTTAGATGGGAAATTTTTTGAAGCCACAAATGATCCAGAAAAAGAGCCTTATTCTATCGTTATTCCACCACCCAATGTGACTGGAAAACTGCATTTAGGACATGCTTGGGATACGACGATGCAGGATACGGTATCCCGAATGAAACGTATGCAAGGATTTGATGTATTGTGGTTACCGGGAATGGACCATGCAGGGATAGCTACCCAAGCAAAAGTTGAAGCTAAATTGAAAGAACAAGGAAAAAGCCGCTATGATTTAGGTAGAGGAAAATTCTTGGAACAAGCATGGGAGTGGAAAGAAGAGTATGCAGACTTTATCCGCTCTCAATGGGAAAAGCTTGGACTTGGCTTAGATTATTCACGAGAACGCTTTACATTAGATGAAGGATTATCAGATGCTGTCAAAGAAGTTTTTGTGAAATTATACGAAAAAGGGCTTATTTATCGTGGTGAATATATTATTAACTGGGATCCAACTACGCAAACAGCTCTATCTGATATAGAGGTAATTTATGAAGAAGTACATGGTAAATTCTATCATATGAATTACCCGATAAAAGATAGTGATGAGACGATTGAAATTGCTACTACTCGTCCTGAAACAATGCTAGGGGATACTGCTGTTGCTGTCCATCCTAAAGATGATAGATACAAACATTTAATTGGAAAAACCGTCATCCTGCCAATTGTGGGTAGAGAAATAGAAATAGTAGCTGATGAATATGTTGATATGGAGCTAGGTTCTGGGGCAGTTAAAATAACCCCTGCACACGATCCGAATGACTTTGAAATCGGTAATCGACATAACTTACAACGTATTCTCGTGATGAATGAAGATGGTTCGATGAATGAAAATGCTGGGAAATATAAAGGTTTGGATCGTTTTGAATGTAGAAAACAAATCGTAAAAGATCTTCAGGACATGGGAGTATTATTTAATATCGAAGAACGTATCCACCAAGTTGGACACTCTGAAAGAAGCGGTGCAGTTGTTGAGCCTTACTTATCAACTCAATGGTTCGTTAAAATGCAACCATTAGCAGACGCGGTTATTGAATTGCAAAAAGATCAAGATAAAAAAGTGAACTTTGTACCGGAACGATTTGAACGAACTTACTTAAATTGGATGGAAAATATCCGTGATTGGTGTATTTCTCGTCAGTTATGGTGGGGTCATCAAATTCCAGCTTGGTACCATAAAGAAACAGGCGAAGTCTATGTTGGAAAAGAAGCACCGGCGGATATTGAAAATTGGAAACAAGATGAAGATGTATTAGATACCTGGTTTTCATCTGCCCTTTGGCCATTTTCTACCATGGGTTGGCCTAATGAAGAATCGGAAGACTTTAAACGTTACTTCCCAACAGATGTTCTTGTAACGGGCTATGATATCATTTTCTTCTGGGTAGCACGAATGATATTCCAATCTAAAGAATTTACGAACGAAAGACCATTTAAGGATGTTTTAATACATGGATTAATCCGTGATGCAGAAGGACGTAAAATGAGTAAGTCCTTAGGTAATGGGGTTGATCCAATGGATGTTATCGATAAATATGGCGCAGATTCATTAAGATATTTCTTATTAACTGGTTCGACGCCAGGACAAGATTTGCGATTCTATTGGGAAAAAGTCGAATCTACATGGAATTTCGCGAATAAAGTTTGGAATGCTTCTAGATTCTCATTAATGAATATGGAAGGTTTCACATTCGAAGATATTGATTTATCTGGTGAGAAATCACTTGCAGATAAATGGATTTTAACAAGATTGAATGAAACAATCGAACACGTAACGAAAAATACAGATAAATATGAATTTGGGGAAGCTGGACGTCACTTATATAACTTCATTTGGGATGAGCTATGTGATTGGTATATTGAAATGGCAAAAATTCCATTATACGGGGATGATGAGGCGAAGAAAAATACTACACGCTCTGTGTTGGCATATGTATTAGATCAAACGATGCGCATGCTTCATCCATTTATGCCATTTATTACCGAGGAAATTTGGCAAAAACTTCCTCATCAAGGGGATTCCATTACCGTAGCAAAATGGCCTGAACCGAAAGAGGAATTTCATGATGAGCAAGCATCAAATGAGATGAAACGACTTGTTTCCATTATTAAATCTGTTCGTAATATTCGTGCTGAAGTAGATACGCCAATGTCTAAACCGATTAAGATGCTTGTGGAAGCTGAGGATGGGAATGTAGTAAAAGAATTAGAACAAAACAGAATGTACTTAGAACATTTTTGTAATCCTAGTGAATTGGTTATTGCTAAAGATGTTGATGTACCTGAAAAAGCAATGACCGCGGTAGTTACTGGAGCAGAGATTTATTTACCACTCGAAGGTTTAATTGATTTCGATAAGGAAATAAAACGATTAGAAAAAGAACTCGAAAAATGGAATAAAGAAGTAGACCGTGTACAAAAGAAACTTGCTAATAAAGGATTTGTAAATAAAGCACCACAAGCTGTGGTTGATGAAGAAAAACGAAAAGAGCAAGATTATTTGGACAAGCAAGCAAAAGTAAAAGCTAGACTTGAGGAATTAAAAAATTAATGAGAATGGGAACGGAGGATTTACTCTGTTCCCTATTTTCATATGTCGAGAAATCACATGTTATGACATACGATTTTTTAATAGGGTGACAACTTTCGTCTTACTTTTTAATTGCGCTATGCTAGATTGGGATAAACGACTCTAGTATAGGAAAGGGATACTCAATGGACAAGAAGAAGCAAATCATTATAAAAGAGAACGGAAAAGTAATTAAGCAATACCCAAAACAAGATATCAATTCTTCTAAGCGTGAATCAGCTGCTACCCTTCACGAGTCAGATGATAATCCGATAACAACGTTTGAAAGGAAATCAATCTTAGCAGAAGCAAAACCAAAGAAATCAAGTAAACATCCCTTATTAAAGCCAATTTTAACTGCGATCATTGCTGCAATTTTTATCGGTGCTATTTTAAGTGTGATTATGTTCCAAGTATTAATCGACGTAAAAGACGGATTTAATAATCAAGAATCATTAAGTATACCTTCAGCGAACCAAGCAGATAATGATAAAGAAAAAACAAATGGAGATAATTCTGCGAATGCTGCAGAAACATCAACCTTTACCTTAGAATCATTACATGGTTTTGTTTTACAAGCAGGTGTTTTTTCGGAGCTAAAGAATGCGGAAGATTGGGCAAAAAACTTTTCGAATAGTGGTTTACCAGTTATGATTTGGAATCGGGATAATCAATATTTTCTGTTATTAGGACTTACTGAATCAAAGGCAAAAGCAGAATCTATCGTGAATCAACTAGATATTAATTATGATTTATATATAAAAGAATGGGAAACTAAACAAGGAAATGTTGGATTAACTAAAGATGAGCACGAATGGTTAGTGGAATTTCAACAAAAATGGAAAGATAATGCGAAGCAGCCGGATAATATATCTAAAGCCAATTGGGAGGAATTAGCAAAAAAGACTAATTCCGATAAGTTGGAGTCACTAACGAATAGTATCAAACAATTGGAATCTGGATCAGGCTTAGAAGGACAAAAGTTTTTACTAAATTTAATGTTCGAATATGAAAAAGTAATAAATAAAACAGACAATTAATTAAGATTGTCTGTTTCTTTGTTTTGGCTAATATATTGCTTAAGAATTAAAAAAACCTTTAAGTATTTTTTTGTTTCTAATCATTTTTATAGCCTCAAAATATACTTTTTGGTTACTTGTAAGAATCTTTATGAGTCAAGTATCATGGGTAGTATATAATTGGAAAGGGGTTTAAAAATGTCGGGACAGACTATTATGATTAAAGATGTACCAAAAGAAGATCGACCACGTGAACGTTTATTAAAGCATGGTGCAGGACATTTATCTAATCAAGAATTACTTGCTATTTTACTAGGAAGTGGAACGAAGGAAGAATCCGTAATAACATTATCCAATAGGGTATTAATGCATTTTGAAGGGTTAAAATTGTTGACAGATGCTACTATCGAGGAATTGACGGCAATAAAGGGAATAGGTGATGCAAAAGGAGTACTACTATTAGCTGCAATAGAGCTGGGGAAAAGAATGAATCAATATAAACCAGATGATAAATATATTATTCGTTCCCCAGACGACGGAGCGGATTATATTATGGAAGAAATGAGAAGTCTGAAACAGGAACATTTTGTTGCTCTATTTCTTGATACAAAAAACCAAGTCATTCATAGACAAACTATATTTATAGGAAGTCTTAATGCTTCAATAGTTCACCCAAGGGAACTATTCAGAGAAGCGGTAAAAAGATCAGCAGCCTCAATTATTGTTGCTCATAATCACCCCTCCGGCGATCCCTCACCATCAAAAGAAGACATTCATGTTACTAGACGGCTAGTTGAATCTGGAAAGATGATTGGTATAGAACTTTTAGATCACTTAATTATTGGGGATAGAAAATTTATATCTTTAAAAGAAAAAGGATATTTATAGCTATCCAATTTAGAATTTTTTTCGTATAATTATATAGACTAAAACATGTAGCGCCTTTTCGATATCTTATTGAATTTGGCGCTACTTAAGATGTAATGACGGTTTTTCATGAAAAAACAGGAATGTTTGCATCTTCCAAATTTAATCGATATAGTAAACCTGTTATACGTTGATGATGGAACTGGAGAGGGAGATATATTTGGGACAATTGAGCTTTTCACAAGATTTCGGAATAGATTTAGGTACGGCCAATACATTGGTCTTTGTAAAGGGAAAAGATATAGTAGTTAGAGAACCATCTGTTGTTGCAAAGAATAAAGAAACAGGCGAAGTTGAGGCAGTTGGAATTGCTGCTAGAAATATGATTGGTCGTACACCGGGAAATATTGCTGTTATTCGCCCTATGAAAGATGGTGTTATTGCGGATTATGATATAACTTCCGTAATGATGAAATATTACATAAAGAAAGCTATGAAAAAACGTTCGTTATTTGCTAGTAAACCTAATGTTATGGTTTGCGTACCTTCGGGGATAACGATGGTTGAGGAACGGGCTGTAATAGATGCTACAAAACAAGCAGGTGCAAAAGATGCCTTTCCAATTTCAGAACCTTTTGCAGCCGCTATCGGTTCTGGTTTACCTGTTTGGGAACCAACTGGTAGTATGATTGTTGATATTGGTGGAGGAACAACTGAAGTAGCAGTTATTTCATTAGGTGGTATTGTAACTAGTCAATCCATTCGTATTGCTGGAGATGATATGGACGAAGCAATTATTAATTATATACGTAAACAATATAGTTTATTAATAGGAGAGAGATCTGCTGAGTCCATTAAAATGGAAATTGGATCTGCAAGTAATCAGATAGAAAATGCCGAACTAGATATAAGAGGACGAGATTTAATAACTGGATTACCAAAAACGATAACAATTACTTCAAAAGAAATTGCGACATCCTTAAAAGATACAGTAGATTCTATTGTTGAAGCAGTGAAGGGAACATTGGAGAAAACTCCGCCCGAATTGGCTGCAGATATAATGGATCGTGGAATAGTATTATCTGGTGGGGGAGCGTTATTAAAAAATATAGACAAAGTAATAAGTGATGAGACTAAGATGCCCGTATTTATTGCAGAAAATCCTTTAGATAGTGTGGCGATTGGTACAGGGAAATCATTAGAGTACATTAAACATTTTCGTACCCATCCCAATGTATCTTCTCGTCCTTCTACAAATTAAGAGGTGTAGTAATGCCGTTTTTCAGAAATAAACGTTTGTTAATTTTTTTAATTGGATTTATTGTGCTAGTTGCACTAATTGGATATTCGTTAAGAGATAGAGAAAATGTAACGATTGCTGAACAGTTTATCAATGATACTGTAGGATGGGTTCAAAATATAGTTCATGTACCAGTAACATTTTTTACTGGAATTTTTACTAATATTGATGACATTAAAAACACATATAGTGAAAACCAAATATTAAGAGAGCAATTGGGACAATATAAAGGTCTAATTTATGAGGTTCAAGAGTTAAAGGAAGAAAATAAGGAATTAAGAGATGCACTTGAATTAACAGAATCTGATTTGTTAAGAGATTTTCGTGCGATTCAGGCCACTGTTATTTCGAGATCGCCGGAACGCTGGTTGGATGAGGTTACAATCAATAGGGGAAAACAACATGGAGTAAAAGAAAACATGGTTGTTAGAACTGCTGAAGGCATGGTTGGAAAAATACAAACCGTACAGCAATACACATCAAAGGTCCAGTTACTAACGGGATTTGACCAATTTAACCGGATTTCTGCTATGATTTCCCGTGACAAAGGGAAAGATATTTTTGGAATGATTGAAGGATTTGACAATGAGACTGGTACTTTAATGTTCCGAATTATTGAAGAATCAGATAAAGACTTAAAAAAAGGTGAACTTGTCGCATCCTCTGGAATGGGAGGAGTATTTCCAGCGGGTATTGTTATTGGAAAAGTGAAAGACGTAGTACCGGATCAATATGGATTAACTAGAACAGCGTTAGTGGAACCAGCTGCTAATTTATATGATATTAACCATGTCATGGTATTAGATCGCGATGCAACAGAATTAGAAGCGGAAGAGGAGGAAGAGGAATGAAACGAATATATATCCTTTTATTCCTCTTTCTGTTTCTTATTTTAGAAGGTGTGGCTATAAAGTTTCTACCACCTAGTATTTTGTTAGGTGATCAAATGTTTGTGCCACATTGGATTCTAATCGTATTAATATTAGTAGAGATGTTTTTTGATAGAGGACAGTCTTATAATGCTATTTTATATGCATTCATATTTGGTTTATTAATAGACATTGTCTATACTGGTATTTTAGGTGTATACATGTTTTCCTATGGTATAGTTATATATATAGTTCATGTTTCTAAAAGATTTCTTCATGGAAATTTTTTCGTAACTTTTTTATTTAGTATTTTTGGGCTTGTACTTTGTGACTTATTAATTACATTTATTTATAGTTTAGTTGGAGTTATCCATTTAAGCTGGGAGCATTACTGGTTGAACCGTTTACTCCCTACTGTATTTTTGAATATAATATTCTTTCTCCTTATGTATTTCCTTCTAGTAAAAAGGTTCATTAAATGGGGAAGTGAATTAAACTGGGATTAGTATTTTAATTGTACTTATGTAGAGGCTCGGACAAAACTGAAGTGTTAAACTATAAAGGCGGACAAGGTACTATCTAAGTGAAGGGTATTTCCGAAGCAGTTATTAGCTCCTATCATGTTTGGTTTTACTAGATTGAAATGCTTTTGTCCCAGCCACTGCTAAAAAAATAGGCAAATGGGTAGGATTAATGAGGTGAACTTATTGTGCAAGATAAGAAACAATTAATCACAATAAAAGGAACGAGGGAAGGGTTAACTCTTTTTATTGACGAATCGTGTTCGTTTAGTGAAGCAATTAAAGAGCTTCATGAAAAAATAACAAAAAATAAACCCAAAAAAGAGGATCCCATTGTTTCTGTTAAAATTAAATTGGGTAATCGTTATTTACAAGGCGATCAAGATAGGCAACTTAATGAAATTATCAATGAGGCTAACGGTTTTCAGATTGATTCTATTGAATCCGAAGTAATTAGAAAAGAAGATGCTTTAAAATGGAAAGATGACAGTAAAATAAAAGTTATCAATCGAATCGTTCGATCGGGTCAAGAATTAGAAGTAAAAGGGGATTTACTCCTAATTGGTGATGTTAATCCTGGAGGGAAGGTAATTTCGACTGGAAATATCTACATCATGGGGAATTTATTTGGAATTGCTCATGCAGGTGTGGAGGGCGATCGTAATTCTTGCATCGTAGCTTCTTATATGAAACCGACGCAGCTTAGAATAGCTGATTATATTAGTCGGGCTCCTGACTATGAATCCGAGGGTGTGTACATGGAGTGTGGTCTTGTGGATAGGGAACAAAACAAGATCATCATTGATAGGCTGCAAATTCTTTTACATAAAAGTAAAGAGTTAAGCAGATTTGAAAGGAGAGTACAGAATGGGTGAAGCAATCGTTATTACCTCTGGTAAGGGCGGTGTTGGTAAGACCACTACATCGGCTAATATAGGAACAGCTCTAGCTTTAATGGAGAAAAAAGTATGTTTAATAGATACAGATATTGGCTTAAGAAATCTAGATGTTATAATGGGATTAGAAAATCGCATCATCTATGATATTGTAGATGTTATTGAGGGACGATGTAAATTAAAGCAGGCACTTATTAAGGACAAGCGCTTTGATTATCTATCATTACTTCCTGCTGCACAAACCAGTGATAAGTCAGCTGTTACTCAAGAAGGAATGAAAAAGATAATAGCGGAATTAAAACAAGAGTATGACTACATAATTATTGATTGTCCTGCTGGAATAGAACAAGGGTTTCAAAATGCTATCGCAGGGGCTGATCGAGCAATAGTTGTCACAACACCAGAAAAATCTAGTGTTAGAGATGCTGACCGAATTATTGGTTTACTAGAAAAAGAGGAAATGGAGGAGTCTCCAAGGCTTATTATCAATCGTATTCGAAATCACATGGTGAAATCGGGTGACATGATCGATATTGATGATATAGTCCAATTACTTTCGATTGATTTAATTGGTATTGTTGTAGATGATGAAGAAGTGATTAAAGCTTCAAATAGAGGCGAACCAGTTGCTTTAACCCCTAATACAAAAGCATCTATCGCTTATCGTAATATTGCGCGAAGAATTTTAGGAGAAACGGTTCCATTACAACCGTTAGAAAATGAAAAAGGTATGTTTCAAAAAATGAAGAAGTTTTTTGGAATAAGAGCCTAACTAGAAGAGGCTGGGACATAACTAAAGTGTTTAACCTTAAAGACGAACAATGAGTATTAAAGCGAAGTATATTTCCGGATCAATTATTCGCTCAATCAAGTTCGGTTTTCATGTGGTTAAAATATCTTTGTCCCAGCCTCTTCTTGTTTTTTCTACTCATATGTTTAACAAATATCACATATACTTGTACAAATGTGATGAAGGATAGTGAGGCATATGGATAATGGAGTAAAAAAGGTAAGAAAGGCAATTGAAAAACGTAAGAAATTAAGAGGTCCTATTTCAAAAGGAAATGAAATGAAAAAGATTTACCCAGCATTTCCGCAAGACGAGGAAAAACATGGTTATTATCCTTTCTTTTCAGAAGATGTAAGTCCATCAGAAAAAAAGGGAACTTTAGTGACTGGTTTTATTTTAAAGGGAATGTTGTCAGTGATGTTGTTTTTAGGTGTAGCATTACTTCATGAGACAGATTCAGAAGCACTTGATACACCTAAACAATGGACAAGTAGTGCTCTCACAAAGGAATTTCCTTTTGCACAAGTAAGTGAGTGGTATCGTGATGCATTTGGAAGCCCTTTAGCTTTTTCGCCGGAATTACCCGCACAAGCACAAACTGCGGAAACAATGGCTCTACCAGTAAACGGGAATATAGCCGAGTCATTTCATGTGAACGGAAAAGGAATAAAAATTGCTCCAGAAGAAACAACGGAAGTCTCCGCATTACGTGATGGAATTGTCATATTTGCTGGAAAAGATAAAGAAACGAAAAAAACCGTGGTTGTACAGCATGCAGATGGAACTACATCTAGTTATGGTCATTTAAGCGATATAGATGTCCATTTATATCAATATGTTGTAAGTAATCAACCATTAGGAACATTCCAACCTTCTAGTGATAATGAAATGGTATATTTTTCAATTGAAAAAGATAATAAATTTATTGATCCGGTCCAGGTGATTCAGGTTGATGAAAAGCCTTAATGTCTTACCTAAAATTCATCTACATCCTATATTAATCATTTTCATTATCATTTCTTTTATTACCGGAACATTTATTGACTTGTTCATTATTTTATCTATCGTATTTATTCATGAGCTTGGTCACTTTTTTATGGCAAGACATTTTAAATGGAGAATTCGAGGAATGATGTTGTGGGTTTTTGGAGGAGTATTGGATACTGATGAACATGGGAATCGCTCGATAAAAGAAGAAGCACTTGTAACGGTAGCTGGACCATTTCAACACGTCATTATACACCTGTTTTTGTTTTTTTTAGCCTTTATTTCCCCGATACCAGAAAATATTATTAACATAGCAATTCATTATAATTCTATCATTCTATTGTTTAACCTAATACCAATATGGCCTTTAGATGGTGGTAAACTATTAATGTTAATCCTCTCTAAATATTTACCATACAAGAAGGCTTATCAAATCACTATTATATCATCTATCATAGTAAGTTTTATTTTCTTGATTTTACAACTCGGCCTTTTTTCATTTACTTTAAGTACAGTGATGATCATGCTCTTTTTAATAATGGAAAATTGGAAAGACTGGAAACAGAGATACTATGTGTTTATACGGTTTTTATTAAATCGCTATGAAGGATCTTCCCATGTTTCGAAGGTTGAGCCTATAAAAGTAACATCCAATTTAAAATTGATGGATGTATTTTCTCAATTTAGAAGAGAAATCAAACATTCAATTTATATTAACTTCGCAAATCATGATAGAATTGTTGTAGATGAAACGGACTGTCTGTACTCTTATTTTAATGATAAACAACATAACAGCCAAATAGGGGAAGTCTTTAACACGTCTTAGCCGTAGAATAAAGTTATGCCTTTTTAAATAACTACTTCTTGACAAGGAGTTCCATAGATGATAACATCAATATGTTATTTATCGTAGCACCAGTGCTACAACCGCACAGAATAGGTTTTAAAACTATTATGTGTTCAAATAGGAGGATGAAAAGGACCGAGCAGTTCGAGGCGGCGTAGCTTTGAGCACCGGAACGTATGCAATTAATACGTGAGGAGCGGTGAGTCTTGCCAACGAAGAAATGCGAAGTGTCATTTTCACCGGACTTTTTGAACAACCTCTAGTTAGTACCTAAATGGCGAGTCTGAGTAATTAAGGAGGTGCAATTATGTACGCAATTATCGAAACAGGTGGTAAACAATTCAAAGTTGAAGAAGGCCAAGCAATTTATGTAGAAAAGCTTGCTGCAGGCGAAAATGAATCTGTAACTTTTGAAAAAGTTCTTTTCGTAGGTGGAGATGACGTTAAAGTCGGAGCTCCTTTTGTTGAAGGTGCTACTGTTACGGCTAAAGTTGAAAAACATGGTCGTCAAAAGAAAATTTCAGTAGTTAAATTCAAGGCTAAGAAAAACTATCATCGTAAACAAGGTCATCGTCAACCATATACTAAATTAGTTATCGAAAAAATTAACGCATAAGGATATAAGTGTATGATTCAAGTTACTG
This sequence comes from Oceanobacillus sp. Castelsardo, assembly GCF_001659985.1. GTDB lineage: Bacteria > Bacillota > Bacilli > Bacillales > Amphibacillaceae > Oceanobacillus. Next base: position 107,953 of record NZ_LYCS01000004.1, on the reverse strand, counting down.
TGTATCGGCTGAAAAATCAAATTAACGCATTTGAACTTTCTGGACATGCTGGCAGCGGTCCGTATGGATTTGACCTAGTGTGCGCAGGAGTATCAGCAGTTTCTTTTGGTGCTGTTAATGCAGTAATGGAATTGTGTGAATTGGAATTAGGAATTGACCAGGGATCAGAAGGTGGTTATTTGTATGTAACCATACCAGATGGACTTGACACTTCTATAATGAACAAAGCACAACTTCTCTTCGAAGGAATGCTTATTTCCTTAAAGACTATTGAGCAAGAATATGGTGATTTTATTCGAATAAATGAGGAGGTGGAATAAATGCTACGTTTAGACTTACAGTTTTTCGCACAGAAAAAAGGTGTTGGTAGTTCTAAGAACGGTCGTGACTCAGAAGCAAAACGCCTTGGAGCAAAACGTGCTGATGGTCAATTCGTAACTGGTGGTTCTATTTTATACCGTCAACGCGGTACGAAAATTTACCCAGGTGAGAATGTAGGCCGAGGTGGGGATGACACACTTTTTGCTAAAGTTGATGGTGTTGTAAAATTCGAACGCTATGGTCGTGATCGCAAAAAAGTTAGTGTTTATCCAGCTGCACAAGAAGCGTAAAAAAATAAAACTCCAGCCAAATTGTTGGTTGGAGTTTTTTTAATTCTTATCTATAACTGTTATTGAATAGAGTTAACGTATACTGCTTAAGGATAGTTAAAAAGGAATCTAAGTTAAGTTTCCAATAAAATTAGTCGTTTAATGTTAATTCTTTTCATTTTCTGCTATACTTTCATCATGGTGGGGAGGGTGAGAAAATGAAAGATTTTGAAGTTGTACAACTACTTCAGCATTACCGACACGATTTACTGAATAAACTTCAACTTGTTCAAGGCTACTTATCCATGGGGAAAACAAATAAAGTCGAAGAGAAGTTGGAGGAGTTATTTTCATTTTTAAATGAAGAAAGAAAACTAACAGTATTGCAAACACCGAAGTTTGCATTATGGCTTATTCAGTTTAACCACTTATATGAAAACTTTCGAATTACATATACAATTGATATTGAAAATCAAAACCTTGAACATCTTGATGAAATTTTATTAATGAAATGTAAAGAATTTTTGCAATGGGCTGTGGAAATATCGCGCAAGGATCAACTATATGAAATAGAATTAACGATAAAAGAAACTGAAGATAGACAAAGTATTGAAATTAATTTTTTTATTGATGGACTTGTGAATAAGTCTCATACTTTGAATGTTACTGAAGAAAATAATAATGGAAATATGTATGAAACTGAAGATGGAATAGTAAGCCGATTTATTACTCCAAAGATATAGTGAGGTGAGTCTGCATGTTTGTAGATCAGGTACGAGTATATGTAAAAGCTGGTGACGGGGGTAACGGTCTTGTTGCTTACCGTAGAGAAAAATATGTTCCGAAAGGTGGCCCGGCTGGTGGTGATGGTGGGAATGGTTCCGACATTATATTCGAAGTCGATGAAGGGCTTAACACATTGATGGACTTTAGATATAATCGCCATTTCAAGGGTAAACGTGGGGAAAATGGTATGAGTAAGAATCAACATGGAAGAAATGCTGAGCCATTAGTTATCCCTGTTCCACCAGGTACTACTGTTATGGATGAAGATACGGAAGAAGTAATTGCCGATCTTACTACACAAGGCCAGCAAGCAATAATAGTACATGGTGGCCGTGGTGGTCGAGGAAACTCAAGGTTTGCTACACCAAGAAATCCAGCCCCAGATTTTGCAGAAAATGGTGAGCCGGGGGAAGAACGAAACATAAAAGTAGAGTTAAAAGTAATTGCGGATGTTGGGCTTGTTGGTTTTCCAAGTGTTGGAAAGTCAACATTTATTTCTGTAGTAAGTGCTGCAAAACCTAAAATTGCAGATTATCATTTTACAACTTTATCACCAAATTTAGGGGTAGTTGACACCGAAGACCATCGTAGCTTTGTTATGGCGGATTTACCTGGGCTCATTGAAGGTGCGCACGCGGGTGTTGGTTTAGGACATCAATTTCTTCGTCATGTAGAACGTACGAGATTAATCGTGCATGTAATAGACATGGCGAGTATGGAAGGCAGAGATCCATACGAAGATTATGTGAAAATAAATAACGAACTTAATGAATACGATCCTAGTTTGTTAAAACGGCCGCAAATTATTGCGGCAAACAAAATGGACATGCCAAGTGCTAAAGAAAACTTAATTGAATTCAAGAAAAAGCTTAAGGAAGATATACCGATTTTTGAAGTTTCTGCATTGACCAAAGAAGGACTTCGAGAAATTCTTTTTGCAATTGCTGATCAATTGGATTCAATACCTAAAGTTTCAACTGAGTTGGAAGAGACGGATAAAGAAGTTGTTTATCGATATCAAAAAGAGGAAGATCCTTTTCAAGTTTCTAGGGATGATGACGGTGCTTTTGTACTTTCCGGTGCAAAAATAGAAAAACTCTTTAAGATGACAGATTTTACAAGAGATGAAGCAGTTCAACGTTTTTCACGTCAACTACGAACAATGGGGGTAGATGATGCCCTTAGAAAACGTGGTGCTAAAGATGGCGACACAATACGTCTATTAGATTTTGAATTTGAATTTATTGAATAAATAGTAGTTCTAAAAAATAGGGGTTTGAGATTTGTAAGTAACAAGGGGGAAGAGGTTTTGACTACAATAGGTTATTTAGGTCCAAAGGGAACCTTTACAAAATTAGTAACTGATTTAGCGTTTAATAGGGAAGAAAAAATTAGTTATAAGACTATTCCGCAATGTATGGATGCTGTTGAAAAAAATGAAGTAGATATTGCTGTAGTACCTATTGAGAATGCAATCGAAGGTACAGTTTTATTAACGTTGGATTATTTAGTTCACCAAGTAAATTTACCGGTAGAGGCAGAAGTGGTTCTTCCGATACAACAGCATTTACTTGTTCATCCAGACTTTAAAGGTGACATTACCGATCTTAAAGAAGTTCATTCCCATAATCAAGCAATCGCTCAATGTCATCAATTTCTTCATGAATGTATGCCAAATGCAACGATAAACTATGCTTCGTCTACGGGAAGAGCAGCAGAATTTGTTAGTAAACTAGACAATAGGCCTATTGCCGCAATTGCTAATAGACTTGCTGCTGAGGAATATGGTTTAAAAATTTTAAAAGAAAGTATTCATGACTATAAAGAAAATCATACAAGGTTTTTTGTTTTAACAAAAAACAAACAATTAATGAAGTTAAAACATGAAAAAATGGGAGAAAAAACGACACTTGTCATTACATTACCTGATGATTTGCCGGGTGCCTTACATCAAATTCTTTCTGCTTTTGCTTGGCGTAAAATGAACTTATCCAAAATTGAATCACGTCCAACCAAAACAGGGTTAGGTAACTACTTCTTTGTAATTGATGTGGTTCAACCAGATAATGATATCCTCATTCCGAATGTTATTGAGGAAGTAGAAGCATTAGGTTGTCAAGTGAATATATTAGGATCTTATCCTGTTTATCAAATGGAATTATAATGCTTACCGTTGGCCAATAACATTGGTTGACGGTTTTTATTTTAGCTGTTAACGGTTTTCCCTCCCATATAAGAAAAACTAAGGCAATTGCCCAAGACGTGGGCAATTGCAAGTTTTCTAATAGTTTGGGTCAACATTTTATACTTTGATGCATATGTTGATATAGTAATTAGCCCAGTTATTAATGAAAGGAGTTTGATCCGTTTTGAAAATACACATTGTTCAAAAGGGAGATACGTTGTGGGAACTATCAAAGAAGTATGGTGTAGATTTTGAGGAATTAAAAAAGGTAAACTCTCAATTAGCAAGTCCTGATATGATTATGCCGGGGATGAAAATTAAAATACCTAGTGAAACGAAGGCGGTAAAAAAAGAAACTAAAAAAGAAACTTTCGTAAAAGAAAAGCCAAAAGAAACGCAAATGCCATTTAAGGATATGTCACCCAAACCAATGCCTGTAATCCATGAAGATGAAAAGATAAAGAAAGAATATGTAAAACCTGTAATGCCTACACAACCCCAGTTACCAATGCAGCCGCATATACAAATGCCGATAATAGATCAAGATTTTGAGTTTAATTTTACCGAAATGGCAAAACCAAAGGAAGAAGTAAAAAAGGAGAAAGTTAAAAAAGAGGTGAAAGAAGAAGTTAAAGAGCAACATGTAGAAATGCCTGTTCAACCACAATTACCTGTTCAACCACAAATTCCTGTACAACCACAAATGCCAATACATCAACCCATTATGCAACAGCCTATAATCCAACCAGTGCCACATATGATGCCATGTTGCTATTACATTCCATGTCCACCACCACCATGCCATCATTATCCAATGATGATGCCAGAAGCATTTATGCCTGCAACCACTTTACCAGCTTATCAACAACCAACAGATGATTGCGGATGTGGTGGACCAAAGACAGAGATGCCAACATATGAAAATAATCCAACATATGATTTTAATGCAAATCAACCGATGTTATATGCTAATCCAAATTTAACCATGGATATGTTAAACGAAACTCCTTACCCTAATGTAGATTCAACCGCTTCATATCCAGTTCCGCCAACATTTCCAAATTTCTCCCCATTTCAAAGAGAAGAAGACGATGATAATTAATAACGATTTTAAGAGACGTTAATTGTATAACGTCTCTTCACTTTTGTTATGATATTCCCTGTGTTAAGAAAAATTATTGTACTTGTATAATTATTAATATGTCTGCACATATTACTTTCAAGAATGAGAAAAGTTCGTTGGAAGATTGTCGTTTTAATGGTAAAATTATCTATTGAGACAGACTTGTTTCTTACCTTAAGGGGGATAAGCATGGAAAAGCATGTAGAGAACATCGTTGATTGGCTAAAGCAAAAACTAATTGATACGGGAGCAAAAGGTTTCGTAGTAGGTGTTAGTGGTGGGATAGACTCTGCCGTAGTTGCTAACTTAATCAAATTAGCGGCACCTGAACATTCTTTGGGGGTATTACTCCCTATTTATACGAAACGAGAGCATATGACTGATGGTATTAAAGTTATTGAAACATGTGGCATTAATTCTATGACCATTGATTTAACAGAAACCCACAAAGTAATGTATTCGCATATAAAAAGTCAATTGGACGAAAAAAACGAATTTAATGAATCATCTGATCAAATTGCAGGTGCAAACTTAAGAGCAAGATTGCGGATGAGTGCGTTATATACTGTTGCAACCAATTACAATTATTTAGTTGTCGGTACGGATAACGCAGCCGAATGGTATACAGGTTATTTCACCAAATATGGTGACGGTGGGGTAGATATACATCCACTTGTTGATTTTACAAAATCAGAGGTTCGTGAAATGGCGAAATATTTGAATGTTCCAGAAGAAGTCATAACAAAAGCTCCGAGTGCAGACTTATGGGAAGATCAAACGGATGAAAATGAAATGGGAACGACATATGATCGTATTGATGCTTATTTAAGAGGTGAATCAATACCAGAAAAAGATAAGCAGACTATTGAAAGGCTTCATAAGCGGTCTGAACACAAGAGAGTAGGAATACCTCAATTTAAAAGAAGATAAATTGGCAACCTTTTACTGTGTAATATAACCTCCCTGATACAAACTATTCATAAGGGAGGTTATTTCATGTATAAAAGAAAGAATTTCATCGTCTTTGGTGTATTAACGCTTATGTTATTTGGATGTAGTGATAATAATGCATTAGATAATTCGAATAATGATGATACTAACACCGGAACAACACCGGTTCGTTATGAATCTAAACAGGAGCAAAATGATAGACAAGGCATAACAAATGAATCACCTCGAGTACAAAATACTTCTCCGCTGAGTGAAAAACCGGATACTGGAGATAGTTTTACGGATCCATACACAAATGAAGAAGCTGTTTATATATATAATGAATTGATAAAGCGGGAAGAAATAATGCAAGCTCAAGTAGCTTCCACTAAAGATCGTATCGTCGTTGCTGTTATGTTTAAAAAGCAACATTTTAACCATGATTCTAAACCAAATGGAAATGATATAGAAAATATGGTAAGAGAAATTGTTCCAAATACTAGAAAAGATATCGTCGTTTATACAGATAATATTGAATGGGATAAACGAAAAAATGATAATGCAAGATTGAAGGATAGAAAAAATAATGAATAAATCACCCGAATTTAGGTGGGCAACCTTGATAACCTTTGCTTTAGCAAAGGTTTTACTTTTATATATGAGCATTTTTTGGTATAGTATATAGGGAAATTTCAAGAGAGGAGAATGCCCCATGGCTGGTCATTCTAAATGGAAAAATATTCAAAGTAGAAAAAATGCACAAGATGCCAAAAAAGGTAAAGTTTTTATGCGACACGCAAAAAATATATACACTGCCGCTAAGCAAGGTGGTGCGGATATAACTACTAACGCGGCTTTAAGAACTGCGATTGATAAAGCGAAAGCAGATAATATGCCGAATGATAATATTGAACGAAATATTAAAAAAGCTACTGGAGATTTAGATGGTGCTAATTATGAAGAAATTACTTATGAAGGATATGGCCCGGGTGGAGTTGCCGTAATCGTACATGCACTTACAGATAATAAAAATCGTACTGCTTCCGAGGTTAGACATGCATTTAAGAAAAATGGTGGTAACCTAGGTGAAACTGGTAGTGTATCCTTTATGTTTGACAGAAAAGGGTATATTGTTATTTCAAATGAAGATGGTAAGATTGATGAAGATGAGTTGACCCTTGACGCACTTGAGGCGGGAGCGGAGGATATTCAGACAGAAGACGATGCTTATGAAATATTTACAGAACCCGAAACCTATCAAGATGTTGTAAATCGATTAACGGAATCAGGGTATCACCTTGAGGAAAGTGAAGTTACATTAATTCCTCAGAACTATAATAGTATTTCTGAAGATGATATTGAAAAAATGCAAACTCTTATTGAAACTCTAGAAGATAATGAGGATGTTCAAGATATCCATCATAATTTAGAAGAAACGGACTGAGTGAATGAACTTCTATTTCTAATTTAGAAATAGAAGTTCATTGTATTATTTCATTCATGATAGAATGAAAGGCATGGGGGGACGTCATTGATAGCTTATATAAAAGGTCAATTGGTAAAAATACAAGAGGAATCCATCATCATTGATGTAAATGGAATTGGTTATGAGATCATTTGTGCAAATCCATTTTCATTTCAATCATCTATAAATGAGAAAACAATGGTTCATACATATCATCATGTTCGTGAGGATAGCCAAATACTATATGGTTTTAAAAATGAAGATGAAAAATATTTATTTATTAAGTTAATTTCTGTGTCAGGAATAGGGCCAAAAGGTGCGTTAAGTATTTTAGGGACGGTAGATATACCTGCGTTCGTAAGTGCGATTGAACAAGAGGATGATAAATTTTTAACTACTTTTCCCGGTGTTGGTAAAAAAACTGCGAGACAAATGATTTTGGACTTAAAAGGAAAACTTAATATAGCCTTTTCTATTGGAAAGGATCAAGAACAAGAATCAGAGCACGCTACGGTAGATTATCAAACTATTAATGAAGTGCAAGAGGTACTTAAATCTCTTGGATACTTAGATAAGGAGATAAGAACAATTCTTCCAGAAATTAGGAAGGAACCTAAGCTTAACGTAGATGAAGCTGTACGAAAAGCATTATCATTGTTAATGAAGAACTAAGAGCAGGAGGGAATCGACGTGAATGAACGGATGGTAGCTGGTGAAATGCAGGATGATGATTTTTCTATAGAACAAAGTCTTCGTCCGATACGATTAAATCAATATATTGGTCAAGATAAGGTTAAAGAAAATCTACAAATCTTTATCAAAGCTGCAAAAATGCGTGAAGAACCGTTAGATCATGTGCTGCTCTATGGACCTCCTGGATTAGGAAAAACAACATTAGCTGCTATTATTGCAAATGAAATGGGGGTTCAATTTCGTTCCACATCAGGGCCTGCTATTGAGAGAGCTGGGGACTTAGCGGCTATCTTGTCATCATTAGAGCCTGGAGATGTTTTATTTATTGATGAGATTCATCGTTTACCGCGAACGGTCGAAGAGGTTTTATACCCTGCCATGGAGGATTTCTTTTTGGATATTGTAATAGGAACTGGTCCTAGTGCTAGATCAGTAAGAATAGATTTACCACCCTTTACATTAGTAGGTGCAACTACAAGGGCAGGTCTACTTTCAGCCCCGTTAAGAGATAGGTTTGGGGTACTTTCGAGATTAGAATTTTATGATGCAAATCATTTACAATCTATTGTAGAACGAACTGCGGAAATTTTTCAAACATCAATAACGAAAGAAGCGGCATTAGAAGTTGCAAAAAGATCTAGGGGGACTCCTAGAATTGCAAATCGACTACTCAAACGGATTCGGGATATTTCCCAAGTAAAAGGGGAAGAAGAAATAAGTCTAGAAACAACGAATGAAGCATTAAACATGTTACAAGTGGATGAAGTTGGTTTAGATCATACCGATCATAAATTATTAAAAGGGATTATAGAAGGATTTCGAGGTGGACCAGTGGGACTTGACACGATAGCAGCGACGATTGGGGAAGAGTCCCAGACAATAGAAGATGTTTATGAACCATATTTATTGCAACTTGGTTTTATCCAACGGACTCCAAGGGGAAGAGTAGTGACTGATAAAGCTTATGAACATTTTGGTTTGAAAGGGCATGAGGATAAGTGAATTTGGGAAAGCTCTTTATTATACTGGGAATTATTTTCCTAATTATTGGAGTCATTTGGACCTTCATTGGCAGATTGCCCGGCGATATTCATTTTAAAATAGGAAATGTATCCTTTCATTTTCCAATCGTCACATCTATTGTTATAAGTATTATTTTAACAATTATATTTTCAATAATAGGCCGCTTTCGATAAGGAATTTTAACCAACAAGAATAAGGAGATTTAGCATGAACATAGAAGATTTTGATTATCATTTACCAGAAGAGTTAATTGCACAGACACCTTTAAAAGACCGAACCTCATCGCGCCTATTAGTATTAGATAGACAAACGAAGAATGTGACACATCAACATTTTTCAGATATTAAAGAACATCTGAAACCAGGAGATTGTCTCGTACTTAATAATACGAAAGTGCTTCCAGCAAGATTATACGGTATAAAAGAAGATACAGGGGCGAAAATCGAAGTTTTATTACTTCATCAACAAGAAGAAAATACATGGGAAGTTCTTACCAAACCGGCCAAAAAAGTAAAAAAAGGTACTGTATTGGTTTTTGGTGATGGATTGCTTCAAGCAACTTGTGTTGGCTTTAAGGAACATGGCGGAAGAATTTTAGAATTTAGTTATGATGGGATTTTTTATGAAGTTCTGGATCAACTTGGCGAAATGCCTTTACCTCCATATATTAAAGAACAATTACCGGAGGAAGATAAGGATCGATATCAAACGGTATATGCAAAAGAAGAAGGCTCGGCTGCGGCTCCAACAGCAGGTTTACATTTCACTACGGAATTATTAGATGAAATAAAAGCGATGGGAGTTACTACCGCATTTATTACGTTGCATGTTGGTTTAGGTACATTTAGACCTGTTAATGTTGATAATATAGAGGAACACGAAATGCATTCCGAATTTTATCAAATGACAAAGGAAACTGCAGAAACGTTAAATAAGGTTAAAGAAAATGGTGGGAGAATTATTTCCGTTGGCACTACTTCAACAAGGACCTTGGAAACGATACGGAGGGACCATGATAAATTTGTTGAAGCAAGTGGATGGACTGATATTTTTATATATCCTCCATATGAATTTAAAGCAATTGATGGTTTAATAACGAATTTCCATTTACCTAAATCAACACTTATTATGCTTGTTAGTTCTTTAGTTGATAGGGATACAATTTTAAAAGTGTACAATGAAGCAGTAGAAGAGCGGTATCGTTTCTTTAGTTTTGGAGATGCAATGTTAATCTTATAGATAGTGTTCAAAAGTAGGATGAAAAGGACCGATGTCGGCTAAATGCGCAACTTCCTGCTGCAAGCCGACACTAGCACGTCCTGTGCGTCGCAGTTCGAGGCGGTTCAGCTTAGAGCAACGGAACGTATGCTGTTAATACGTGAGTAGCGGAAAAGCAAGCCAACGAAGAAATGCGAAGTGTCATTTTCACCGGACTTTTTGAACAATCCCATATAGAAAAGGACGTATGAAATTGACACCAATAACATATGAATTAATTAAAACAGATAAGCAAACTGGGGCAAGACTTGGACGAGTTCATACACCTCATGGGTCGTTTGACACTCCTACATTTATGCCAGTGGGGACATTAGCGACTGTAAAAACTATGAGTCCAGAAGAATTGGAAAGTATGAATGCAAATATCATACTATCAAATACGTATCATTTATGGTTAAGACCTGGTGAGGATATTATTCGTGAAGCAGGTGGTCTTCATAAATTTATGAACTGGGATGGAGCTATTTTAACGGATTCTGGTGGTTTCCAAGTATTTAGCCTTAGTGACATGAGGGAAATCAAAGAAGAAGGAGTACATTTTCGCAATCATTTGAACGGAGAAAAATTATTCCTGTCACCCGAAAAAGCGATGGAAATTCAAAACGCATTAGGGTCAGATATTATGATGGCCTTTGATGAATGTCCACCATACCCTGCCACTTATGAATATATGAAAGCATCTGTAGAGAGAACTTCTAGATGGGCAGAAAGATGTTTAGAAGCACATAACCGGAAAGATGTACAAGGATTATTTGGAATTGTACAAGGTGGAGAATTTGAAGATTTAAGAAAGCAAAGTGCTAATGATTTAATGTCTTTAGATTTCCCTGGTTATGCAATCGGTGGTTTATCAGTTGGTGAACCAAAAGATGTGATGAATCGTGTTTTAGAGTTTACAACGCCGATATTACCGTCGAATAAACCACGTTATCTAATGGGAGTAGGGTCTCCGGATTCTTTGATTGATGGAGCCATACGTGGAATAGATATGTTTGACTGTGTATTGCCAACAAGAATTGCCCGTAATGGAACATGTATGACTTCAACTGGTAGATTAGTGGTTCGCAATGCAAAATATGCAAGGGATTTTGGGCCAATTGATGAAAACTGTGATTGCCATGTATGTAAAAATTATTCCCGTGCTTATATTCGTCATTTAGTAAAATGTAATGAAACATTTGGTTTCAGACTTACGACTTATCATAACCTCCATTTTCTGTTAAAATTAATGGAGCAAGTACGAATTGCGATAAGCGAAGATCGACTTGGCGATTTTAGAGAAGAATTCTTTGAACAATATGGTTTTAATAAACCGGATGCAAAGAGCTTTTAAAAATATAGTAATGAAGGAGGGATAGTATCATGGAAATGTTAGTTTCGTTATTACCTATTATTTTAATGTTTGTTATTTTCTACTTCCTATTGATTCGGCCACAACAAAAAAGGCAGAAGAAAGTTCAAGAGATGCAAAATAACATCCAAAAAGGTGAAGACGTTGTTACAATTGGAGGTTTTCATGCGAAGGTGCACGCTATAGATGAAGCGACGGTTGTTTTAATCACCGAAAATGGTACAAAACTTACGTACGATCGCTCAGCGATTCGTGAAGTTAAACAAGGCTAAGTTTGATATAAGTGTAGAATGTTACATATGTCAATAAAAAAAGAAGTTGTCAGTAAAAGTTTTTACGACAGCTTCTTTTTTATATTTTATTCTCTTGTATCCCCAATAATATTTACCCCAATAACACCACCGATCACGGCGGCAAAAATGAATCCAATATGATGTATGGATTGTTCTATTGAAAAACCTTGTTGATAGCCTAAATACTGGATTAGAAACGTAAAAATAGTAAATCCAATCCCAGTAATAGCACCAATGATCCAACCTTTTGTTTTTCCTTTTAAACCTGTAATGAGCCCTCCTATAAATAGAGAAAGGATACCAATTACTAAAGCAATCCAGGATAGTAAGTTTTCATCTAAGGATGTTACTTTAAGTAAAAAAGCAATAATAACACTGGATATAAGAATTAAACCTAATACTGTAATCCAACCAAATAAAAGTGCGTGAAATAATTGTTTACGCATGAATCCGCCTCCTTAACCTTTGTCCATTTCTATAGTAAGCTTATTCATGTTGATATAGAATTAGAAGAAAATTATATAAAAAAATAAAAAAGCAGTACAAACTTTGTAAATGTACTGCCAAACCACTATAACCATTTTTGGATGAAAGGAACTTGCTTTAATTCTTCTTTAGTTAGAAAGCGGAGAATGAATAAAAATAGGGTGTATACTAGAACGAGAATAATAAGAATAGCCATAAAGATGATAATATTTGGATTTAGTGATTCGTATATATTTTTCATGAAATCACCAACAACCCACGTTAATACCATTAATAGAATCATTTTACTTATATCTTTAAAAGGAATATAATAGTTTATCGCTTTCTGTAATGTAATCAGATGTAATAGTGTGATTAACACTACGCCAACACACATTGCGATAGCAACACCCATTATTCCGAAATTAGGGTTGGAAGCTAATACTAGTAAAACAGCAAATTTAACTGTGGCACCAATCAAACTATTCCACATCGCGGGTTTAGCTAGGTCTAAGGCTTGTAATGCTGCTTGTAATGGGGACTGAATATACAATAATATATAAAATGGAGCCATAAGCATGATAAATGCACTAGCATTTGCAGTACCATACATATAAGATAATATTTGTACAGAAAATAATGTAAGGATGACAGTTGCGATGGCACCAGAAGCAAAAGAGATACGAATGGATTGATGGATACGATAGTGAATTAATTTTTTATTATTTCTCGCTTCTGCTTCCGATATATTCGGTACTAAAGCTATAGCTAATGAATGAGTAATAAAAGTTGGCAAAAACAGTAAAGGCAATACATATCCTGTTAGCTCCCCATATTGTTTGGTTGCTAAAGTTGTTGCTACACCCGCAACAGCAAGGCTTTGGGCAACTAAAATGGGTTCAAGAAAGTTAGAAATAGAACCAATCATTCTACTACCTGTACTTGGAAGAGCAATTGAAAACAATTCTTTTAAAGTATCTTTACTTGATTTTAAATATGAGAAGAAGTTTGTCCGAATTTTAACTATTTTTCTACGTTTAAAACTTCCAATCATGTATAACATGGAGATAAATTCACCTAAGATTACGCTAAACATGGCTCCTGCTGCTGCATATTCTATGCCAAAAGGGAGTAGAAGATTGATAAATAAAGCGACACAAGTAATTCGAACAATTTGCTCAATTACTTGGGCAAAGCTTTGTGGTTTCATATTTTGTTTTCCTTGAAAATACCCTCTAAGTACAGCGGAAATAGCAGTAATTGGGACAATTGGACTAATTGCAATTAAAGGTAACATGGTACGCTCGTCCGTTAGTAACGTTTTAGCTATAAAAGGTGCACCGATAATCATAACAATGGTAAATAATATACTTGTAACCCCGGTTATTACTAAGGATACGACTAAAATACGTTTTACTTTTTTATGGTCACCGACCGCATCTGCTTCTGCAACACGTTTCGAAATTGCAACAGGTAGACCTAATTGGGTTAATGTCATAACTAAAAATAAAGTAGGTAAAGCCATCATATATAAACCGATACCTTCTTCACCCATTAACCTAGCCATTACAATTCGGTTGATGAATCCTAAGAAACGTGTAATCATTCCAGCTAGAATTAATATAAGAGCACCTTGTAAAAATGATTGTTTGGTCATTTTTTGTCGACCTGCCTTCTCAAAAAATAAAAATTCATATACAATAATGTATATGCTAGAGCAGTAGTCAAGCATGACACTAAAATAATCTCCGAATAACAGGAGGGGGAAAATGGGAGTATTATATACGGTAAATGAATGGAAAGAACAAATGAAACCAATATTAGAGAGTAAAGCTTTCGAATTTCAATCGATGGGTTATTCACAAGTAACAACGGAAGAAGTATGGAATTGTTTAGTAGCAAAGGTTTGGAAGGGAAATCCCAAAAAACGTATGCATGAAATCACACAAGATATTTTTCATCTAGGATCAAATGTATATTTAAGCTATTTGACAGTTAAATCATATGAAAATGATGATTTAATGGCTTCCATCGCCGCTTTAACCGGGGCAACTAAAGAAAAATAGTAAGTAATTTAAGAGGGTGTTCAAAAAGTCATCACAACCTGTGGAAGCTCTTTGGCAATAGGACGTTAGCATTTAGCCGACTTCGTTCCTTTTTGAACACGAAATTATAGGAGGCACTAGATCCATGAAAAAGAGAGGCAGAATCGTTGCCTTTTTTCTAATCGTATTACTCTTTGCATTAACGATTGGAACAACGATTACAGGAGTAACTAAAAATATTAAGTTAGGACTTGATCTCCAGGGTGGTTTTGAAATTCTTTACGAAGTCGAACCAGTAGATCAATCCCAAGAGGTAACAAGAAGTTTGTTAGAAGGAACTGTACAAACACTAAATGACCGAGTGAATAGATTGGGAATCAGCGAATCAGTCATTGATATAGAAGGGGAAAATCGAATAAGAGTACAGCTTGCTGGTGTGGAAAATCAAGAACAGGCTAGGGAATTAATTGGGACATCTGCTCAATTATCTTTTCGTGATGTAAATGATAATGAATTATTAGGTGGAACAGATATTAAAGAAGGCAGCGCGTCGCAAGATTTCGACCCAAATACAAATGCTCCTATTGTTACATTAAAATTAAAAGATGCGCAAAAATTTGGTCAGGTAACAACCCAAATAAAGGATATGAATAATCCAGAAACACCATATCCTGATAATTTATTAGTCATTTGGATGGATTATCGAGAAGGGGATTCGTTTAGTAATGAATTCGGAAAAACAGAAACTAAGTATATTTCTGCACCTAGTGTAAATGAAACACTAAATACTACTGATGTCATGATTAGCGGTAATTTTACGGTGGACTCTGCAAAACAATTGGCCGACATTATTAACTCGGGATCTTTACCAGTACATATGACAGAAATTTATTCTAACTCGGTTGGAGCCCAATTCGGCGCGCAGGCGTTAAATGAAACAGTATATGCTGGTATTATAGGGGTAGCTATCATTATTTTGTTTTTAATAGTAGTATATCGTTTTACCGGTGTAATAGCATCGATTAATCTGCTTATCTATACATTTATTGTGCTAGCTGTGTTTGAACTAATGAACGGGGTACTAACCCTCTCTGGTATTGCAGCTCTTATACTAGGTATCGGGATGGCAGTTGATGCGAATGTTATTACCTTTGAAAGAATAAAGGAAGAATTGCGTCTAGGGAAATCAGTTAAAGCATCATTCAAAGCAGGAACAAAAAACTCTTTTGTAACTATTTTTGATGCCAATTTAACAACCCTAATTGCAGCAGTAGTCCTATTTATATTTGGAACTAGTTCTGTAAAAGGGTTTGCTACAATGTTAATTATTAGTATTCTTGTTAGTTTTCTAACTGCTGTCTTTGGTACAAGACTTCTACTAGGATTTTGGGTTGACAGTGGTTTCTTAACTAAACGTAAGACTTGGCTGGCGGTTAAAGAAAGTGAAATTAGTGATATAACGAGCACTTCCCAAGAGGAACCAAAATTATTTAATCGTAATGTGAATGTTGCTAAACACCGAAAGAAATTTTTTATCTTTTCAACGATTACTTTAATTATAGGAGTAATCTCGTTTATCGTATTCCAAATAAATCCTGGTATTGATTTTACAAGTGGTTCTCGAATAGAAGTTGTATCGGAAAATAGTTTAAATGTAGAAGAAGTTGAACAAGGATTTGAAGAACTTGGGTTTATTCCAAAATCAACAGTAATATCAGGTGATAAGGGAGAAATAGCAGTATCAAGATTTGAAAATGTATTATCAGAATCTGAAGTATCAGAAGTGCAAAGCTATTTCACAGAACAATACGGAAAAGAACCAACAATAAGTGTAGTTTCTCCTATTGTTGGACAAGAGTTGGTAAAAAATGCTATCTTTGCGGTCACTTTAGCTTCTATCTTTATTATTCTTTATGTTACAATCCGTTTTGAGCTTTTCTTTGCAATAACGGCTCTAATTGCTTTGTTACATGATGTATTTATTATGTTAGCGATATTTAGCATAACACAGATAGAATTTGATATAACAATAGTGTCCGCTATACTTACGATTGTAGGTTATTCCATTAATAACACGATTGTTATCTTTGATCGAATTCGAGAAAATATTCGATTAAGAAAACAAGTTAAATCTTTTAAAGAATTAGCTACTATTGTAAATAGAAGCTTTATTCAATCCTTTACTAGAAGTATCAATACGTTCTTAACAACTTTCATAGCTGTTTTGGCCTTTCTATTTCTTGGAGCTCAATCCATTACTACTTTTGCAATCGCATTAGCAGTAGGGTTATTAGCGGGAACCTATTCATCACTATTCCTGGCAGCTCAATTATGGTTAGTGTGGCGTGGAAAATCAATTAAAACTCGCCCACTTGATTTTAGAAAGAAAAAACGTGTTGATGGTCCACAAGTATAAATATATATACAATTAAACCCATGTTGCTACTGCAATGTGGGTTTAATTTCTTAAAAAAGGGTAAGTTAAAGTGGAAACCTTTATAATACGTTAGGAGGAATAAAAATGAAGGGGCAATCTTATGTTCTTTTAGCAATTATTTTTATTATTATTGTAGCAGTGTTTGCCATTATGAATGTTGAGCCAGTAGAAGTTAATTACTTATTTTGGTCGGGTTCCTCCCCATTAATATTAGTAATATTGTTTTCGGTACTAATGGGGGGATTAATAACAGCAGCAGTTGGGGCATTAAAAATGTTTAAACTACAAAAACAAATGAAACAATTAAAGAAAGAGAAGATTCGTATGGAAACAATCTTAAATGAAAATGAATTACTAGATAAGGATTCTGGATTGGAAGAAACTGAAATAGGACATTCATAAAAAATCTAGTTTGCTACCCCTACCACACTCTAGTATAATAGGTTGGTCAGGGGTGAATGTATGTTACAGAATAGATCTAAGTGGAAATATGTAGAGGTGGAAGATAATGCGGTAGCGTCCATGGACGAATTCACTGACCTATCTCCAGTTCTAAAAAAGATGTTAGTACAAAGAGGAATAACATCAGAAGATGAAGTGAATCGATTTTTATCGCCTGATTTAAATAATCTACATAGCGCAGAATGGTTCGATTCGATAGGGAAAGCGAGCGAACGAATTCATGATGCTATTCATAATAAGGAAAAAATACTAGTCTTTGGTGATTATGATGCTGACGGTGTTAGCTCAACGACTGTTATGTTAAAAACGTTGCAAGAACTTGGTGCTGATTGTGAATTTTATATACCAAACCGATTTACGGAAGGCTATGGGCCTAATGAAGATGCATTTGTAAAAGCCCATGAAGAAGGATTCTCGGTGATTATTACTGTAGATACAGGTATTGCTGCAGTATATGAAGCCTTTGTTGCCAAGGAATTAGGGATTGATTTAATTATTACGGATCACCATGAGATACAAGAAGAATTACCAGAAGCGTTTGCAATTATCCATCCTAAATGTTCTCCAAATTACCCTTTTAAAGAACTTGCAGGAGTAGGGGTAGCTTTTAAATTTGCGGAAAGTTTATTAGGATATTTCCCTAAACATTTGCTTGAATTTGTTGCGATTGGAACAATAGCAGACTTAGTACCATTAGTTGATGAAAATCGAATTTTTGCGTATTTTGGATTGCATGCATTAACAATATCAAAAAATGTTGGAATCCAAGCTTTAAAAAGCGTAAGTAATATTGAGGGAAATGTCACGGAAGAGGATGTTGGCTTTTCAATAGGACCTAGACTTAACGCTGTTGGAAGATTACAGGATGCCGACTTAGCTGTACAACTTTTAATGTCAGATAATCTAGTAGAAGCAATGGAGATTGCTCGAGAAATCCAAGGTCTGAACGAAAAAAGGCAAAAAATTGTAAATGAAATTGTGAAAGAAGCTGAAGAAATAATTCAGGATATTAATGGAGTCATTGTAGTTGCGAAAGAAGGTTGGAATGAAGGAGTATTAGGGATAGTTGCTTCAAAATTAGTTAGAAAATATGATCGACCTGCTATTGTTCTCACAATTAAGCCTGAATTACAAGCAGCAAAGGGATCTGCAAGGAGTATACCGGCATTTGATCTGTTTACTCATTGTATGAAGGTAAGGGAACTGTTTACTCATTTTGGAGGACATGCTCAGGCTGCTGGAATGACAATCCCGCTAGGAAATATAGAACTTATAAGCGAAAGATTAAATTCATTTATATTAGAAGAATTAACGGAAGAAGATTTTAAACAAGAAATTGAAATTAGCAGTACGTTAGATATTTCTGGAATAAGTGTAGATTTAATTTATGAAATTGGCCGTCTTGCACCATTTGGAATGAAAAATCCGAAACCTGTTTTTGAAATAAAAGATATTCCTACTGATGTTCGCCAAATTGGAAGTGCTAGAAATCATCTTAAGCTTCAATTTAATAAGGATTCTTCACAAATAGAGAGTATTGGATTTGGCCTTGGTCACTTATATCATTCTATATCGCCAAATACTCCCATATCTGTTGTTGGGGATCTTGGGATCAATGAGTGGAATGGAAATAAAAAAGCACAAATTATGATCCAGGACATGAAAATTGACTCTTGGCAGTTGTTTGATCAAAGAGGGAGAAGACAGATTCAAATTCAGCCAATCTCTGATCAAAGGATTTTGGCTGTAAGTAACGGACAGCTAAATGTTGACGCATCTATTTATCATAAAATGTATCAAGAAATGATGAATTTAGAAGAAATAGATATGCTGTATATATGTGATTTACCACCGAATTTAGAAATCCTTAAGAGGGTTGTCAATGCTACAAAACCAAAAATAATTTATGCATGTTATTCAGTCGAAGAAAGTGCTTATCTTACTTCATTTCCAAAAAGAGAAGAATTTATTTGGTATTATGCCCTCATAAAAAAACGAAAGATGGTGGATTTAAAACGAGAATTAAAGGCAATTATGAATGTAAAGGGTTGGAATAAAGAAAGAATTATTTTTATGTCAAAAGTGTTTTTCGAATTGGATTTTGTTAAAATAGAGAACGGTATTGTTAAAGTAAATCCAAATCCAGAAAAACGTGATCTTACCGATTCTGCATCATATAAAGATAGACTGAAAAGAATAGAAGTCGAAAAAACGTTATACTATTCAAATTATGAGGAATTAAAGACTTGGTTTACAAATTGTAGAGAACAGTCGGAAACCACCAAGGAGGAAGTTGTCAATGGACTATAAAAACTATATAGAAATTGTGGAGAACTACCCAAAAGAAGGAATTCAATTTAAGGATATTACTCCTTTAATGAATGATGGAGATGCTTATAAGTCTGCAATAAATGAAATTGTTAACTATGCAAAAGAAAAAGAAGTAGATATTGTAGTTGGTCCGGAAGCTAGAGGATTTATTATTGGTTGCCCGGTATCATATGCTCTAGGTATTGGGTTTGCACCAGTACGAAAAGAAGGTAAATTACCACGAGAGGTAATAAAAGTAGATTATGGGTTAGAATATGGAAAAGATGTCTTAACCATTCACAAAGATTCTATCAAACCAGGACAACGTGTTTTAATTACAGATGATTTGTTAGCAACAGGTGGAACAATCGAAGCAACCATTAAGCTAGTAGAAGAATTGGGCGGAATCGTTGTAGGTTGTGCATTTATAATAGAACTAACTTACTTAAATGGAATGGATAAATTAAAAGACTATGACGTATTAACTCTTATGAGTTATTAATAAAAGAGGTCTGACGGGAAATATCTTGCGTCGGACCTCTTTAAATTATTGTTAAATTTCATATATAAATACTTATTCAAAATTTATGGTGGACACTGTTAGAAAAAGGTCCTATAATGATGATTATATTTACACGTTAGGAAAAGTTAAAAATATAGCAGGAAGCAGATTCGATACAGCAAGCGATTGGGAGTTTTTTCCTATACTCTCTTAGTATTAGGATTTCACCTTGGTGATAAATATAAACTTTCTTCCTGCGTAAATGCAACAAAGGCATCCGGCCATCCTATTAGCGAATGCCTTCGTTTTCTAAAATTCAATAAAGGTGATTATATGCCAAAAGACAGCAACTATACAATAGAAGACATTACTCAAAAAGCTAGCAAATACCTTAATCAAGAAGAAATAGCTTTTATTAATCGTGCATACGAATATGCGAAAGAAGCACATAAGGAGCAATTTAGAAAATCAGGTGAGCCTTATATCATTCATCCTATTCAAGTCGCAGGGATTTTAGTCGATTTAGAAATGGATGCAGAAACGATTGTAGGTGGCTTTCTTCATGATGTGGTAGAAGACACTGATATTACTTTGGACGATATCGAGAAAGAATTTAATCATGAAGTTGCTATGCTAGTTGATGGTGTTACGAAATTAGGAAAAATTAAATATAAGTCAAAACAAGATTTGCAAGCAGAAAATCATCGAAAAATGTTTGTAGCGATGGCAAAAGATATTCGGGTTATTTTAATAAAATTAGCTGACCGTTTACACAACATGAGAACGTTAAAATATTTGCCTCCAGAAAAACAACGTATCAAGGCAAAGGAAACAATCGAAATATTTGCTCCTTTAGCTCATCGATTAGGTATCTCAACAATTAAATGGGAATTAGAAGATACCGCATTACGCTATTTAAATCCCCAACAATATTACCGTATTGTCCATTTAATGAAGCAAAAAAGAGAAGAGCGAGAGTTTTATATTAAGGAAGTAATTGAAGGATTGACGAAGGAATTACGAGACGTAAATATTGAAGCGGAGATATCAGGTAGACCGAAACATTTATATAGCATCTATCAAAAAATGGCAAAACAAAATAAACAGTTTAATGAGATATATGATTTGTTAGCAGTTCGAATCATTGTAAATAGTATCAAGGATTGTTATGCAGCACTTGGGATCATTCATACGAACTGGAAGCCAATGCCTGGTAGATTTAAAGATTATATTGCCATGCCGAAGCAAAATCTTTACCAATCACTTCATACAACTGTTATTGGTCCAAAAGGAGATCCTTTAGAAGTTCAAATACGAACAAAAGAAATGCATGAAATTGCCGAATATGGAATAGCAGCTCATTGGGCTTACAAGGAAGGAAAACAAGTTAAGAACGGCACTAAATCATTTGAAGAGAAACTAACACTCTTTAGAGAAATTCTTGAATGGCAAAGTGACGCACATGATGCTGAAGAATTTATTGAATCACTAAAAGTTGATCTGTTTTCTGATATGGTTTATGTTTTCACACCAAAGGGAGATGTAATTGAACTTCCTTCAGGTTCCGTTCCACTTGATTTTGCTTATAAAATTCATACGGAAATAGGTAATAGAACGGTCGGAGCCAAGATTAATGGGAAGATGGAACCATTGGATTACAAATTGAAAAATGGCGATATTATTGAAGTGATGACATCTAAACATTCTTATGGTCCTTCACATGATTGGTTAAAGATAACCCAAACATCGCAAGCAAAAAGTAAAATTAGAGCGTTTTTCAAAAAACAACGTAAAGAAGAAAATGTACTTAAAGGAAAAGAAGCGGTTGAAAAAGAGATACGTGCATTAGGAATACGACCTAAAGATGTACTAACCCCGGATAATTTGCAACGAGTATTAGAGCGTTTTAATTTTGTGAATGAAGAGGATATGTATGCTGCAGTAGGGTATCAAGGGATTACAGCCGCTTTAGTTGCAACCCGTTTAACGGAAAAGATACGGGAAGCACAACAAAAAGAACAAGATTTAGAAAAGAAAATAAATGAATCAAAATCAGGAGTAAATGATTGGAAGTTAAATAAAAAAGACTCAGGTGTACGTGTTGAGGGTGTTGATAACCTTTTAGTTCGACTAGCTAAATGCTGCAGTCCAGTGCCGGGTGACGAAATTACCGGATATATAACGAAAGGAAGAGGAGTATCCGTTCATCGTGCAGACTGTCCAAATGTACAAACGGAAGAAGCTAAACAACGTTTTCTGCAGGTTGATTGGACAAATGAACAGACGGTTGATAAGACCTATCATGTAGATTTAGAAGTATTTGCTTACGACCGTAGAGGTCTTTTAAATGAAGTCTTACAAGCGGTGAATGAAATGCGTACGAACATGACTCATGTAAATGGAAAAGCAGATCGAAATCGAATTGCAACCATCCAAATAACGATTCTAATTCATAATACACAACATTTAAGAAAAATAGTGGAACGGATTAAACAAATTAAAGATGTATATAGTGTAACAAGAGTATTGCATTAATTATCTATTGTAAAGAAGGTATGATTTTTTATGAAAGCCGTAATACAACGTGCCCGAAATGCAAATGTAAAAGTAGACGGAAAAATCATTGGGGAAATAGATAATGGATTTGTTGTTCTTTTAGGTGTAACACATGAAGACAATGAGGAAGATATGGACTATCTTGTAAAGAAGATCATTCATTTAAGAGTGTTTGAGGATGAAAATGGGAAAATGAATGATTCTCTTTTAGACATTGGTGGTAGCATATTATCCATTTCCCAATTCACCCTTTATGGTGATACAAGAAAGGGAAGAAGGCCGAGTTTTACAAAAGCAGCACAACCGGATTTTGCCAACGAGTTGTATGAAAAGTTTAATGAAAAACTAGGAGAACAAGGAATCTCTGTTCAAACGGGAAAGTTCGGAGCAATGATGGATGTTGCTCTTACGAATGTAGGCCCGGTAACTTTTATTATAGACACTAAAGATAAATGATAAGAGAAGGTTGTCTTAATGGAGCTATTTTTAGTTTTGAGACAACCTTCTTTTTAATTTTGGCTATTTCTTTATTTGATATAATAAAGACGCCTACTAAGAAACTCAATATTTTACTTAAATAAAGCAAATAACTTATCCTCCTGAACCATCGAATCATTATCCAATATAATATTTCCCCTTCGTATAATAAAATTCACTTCTTTAGGCAAAGCTATAATAACTAAAGGAGGAGACGAATTGAGATTACAAGATAAACAATGGTCTGCAGGAAATAGTAAGGATATTTTTGGTGTTGATTTACATCGGTTTAATGACCTCGAAGGGCATGCTAATTATATGGAAATAGCAGAGGAATTCGGGATTTCTATTGGTGAAGTGAAAATGTTAAAGAAAAAGTTAAATCGCTCTTGACATTACAAAAATTAAAGATTATTATTATATTCATTCATGATTAGATTTAATAGCTTACATCCATTGAGGGAAAGAGTAATTAGGGAACGGCTGAAAAGAGAAAAGATGTCTTGGCTGAAAACATCTTCGCAGAACGTACTAATGAAAGACATTCCTTAGGATTTGTATCGAAATATAGTAGGTATGAACGTTTTGCAGGCGTTAACTGTGAAAAGCGAATGCGTAAAGGCATTAACTAGGGTGGCAACGCGGGCAAACTCTCGTCCCTTCTATTAAATAGGGGATGAGGGTTTTTTTATACATAAAAATAATTGGAATTCGGGAGGTAAAACAATTGAATATGAAAGCGCCTAGAGGTACAGTTGATATTTTGCCGAAAAATGCTAAAAAATGGCAATATGTGGAATCAAAGATAAAGAATATATGTAGTAGATTTAATTATGAGGAAATTAGAACGCCATTATTTGAACATACGGAAGTATTCTCACGCGGAGTAGGGGATACCACTGATATTGTTCAAAAGGAAATGTATACATTCAATGACCGTGGGGGGAGAAGTTTAACCCTTAGGCCAGAAGGAACAGCCGCTGTTTCCCGTGCATTTGTAGAACATAAATTATTTGGTGAAGCAAATCAACCGGTTAAATTATATTATTTTGCCCAAATGTTCCGTTATGAACGTCCACAAAAAGGAAGAATGCGTCAATTAAACCAATTTGGAGTGGAAGTTCTTGGGAGTGATGATCCGGCTGTGGATGCGGAGGCTATTGATTTAGCTATGACCGTATACAAGGAACTTGGATTAAAATCATTGAAATTAGTCATTAATTCTTTAGGTGATAAAGAAAGTAGAACAAATCATAGAAATGCATTGATCAACCATTTTACACCACATAAAGAAGAACTTTGTGAAGACTGTCAGCTAAGATTAGAGCAGAACCCACTTCGCGTATTAGATTGTAAAAAGGATAGAGAACATCCGGCTATGGAGACTGCTCCTTCAATATTAGACTATCTAAATGAATCTTCCAACGAATATTTTGAACAAGTGAAATTACATTTAACCAGTATGGGAATTGAATATGAAGTAGACCCTAATTTAGTTCGTGGACTGGATTATTACAACCACACTGCCTTTGAAATTATGAGTAATGCAAAAGGCTTCGGTGCCATAACGACATTAGCTGGTGGCGGAAGATATAATGGTTTGATAGAGGAATTAGGTGGACCGAGTACACCGGGTATAGGTTTTGGAATGGGATTAGAAAGACTATTAATGGCATTAGAAGCCGAAAGTATCACGGTTCCGTTGGATGAAGAATTAGATTGTTATTTTGTTGCAGTAGGAGAACAATCGGTTAATGAAGCAGTACGCTTAGTTCATGAATTAAGATGGAATGGAATTCAGGTAGATAAAGATTACCAGGATCGAAAAATGAAAGGACAGTTCAAATCTGCCGATCGATTAAACGCAAAATATGTTTTAATTTTAGGTGAAAATGAATTAGAAAAAAACATCGTAAATGTCAAATCTATGGAATCTGGTGAGCAAACAGAAGTTCCAATAGAAAAATTAATTGATGTAATGAAGGACAAGCTTCAAGGAGGCAAACAAAATGGATAAACGATTTTTAGCAGGTTCATTAATAGAAGATCATATAAGTCAAAAAGTTCTACTAAAAGGTTGGGTACAAAGAAGACGTGACTTAGGGGGATTAATTTTTATTGATCTCCGCGATGTTTCTGGTATCGTCCAAGTTGTCTTTAACCCAGACTTTTCTAAAGAAGCTTTAGAAATTGCGGATAAAATTAGATCGGAATATGTAGTGGAAATTAAAGGGGAAGTAGTGGCGCGTGATGAATCTACTTATAATCCTGCTATCAAAACAGGAACGATAGAAGTTATAGCTCATGAAATTGACATTTTAAATAAATCAAACACACCGCCATTTACCATCCAAGATGAAACAGATGTATCCGAGGATTTACGTTTGAAATATCGTTATATGGACTTACGTAGAAGTGCATTACAGGATACATTTAAATTACGTCATCATACCACACAAGCAATACGTAATTTCCTTAATGATGAAGGATTCTTGGAAATGGAAACACCAATTTTGACGAAAAGTACACCTGAAGGAGCTCGTGATTATCTCGTTCCTAGTCGTGTACATCCAGGTGAATTTTATGCATTACCACAATCTCCTCAATTATTTAAACAATTGATTATGATGAGTGGATTTGAAAAATATTATCAAATTGCTCGATGCTTCCGTGATGAAGACTTGAGAGCAGATCGCCAACCCGAATTCACTCAAGTGGATATTGAAACATCATTTCTAACGAGTGATGAAATTATGGAAATGACAGAACGTATGATGCAAAAAGTGATGAAGGAAGTAAAAGAAGTCGACATCGAATTACCACTTCCAAGAATGCCTTATCTAGAAGCGATGGATCGATTTGGTTCAGATAAACCAGATACTAGATTTGGACTTGAATTAGTTCACGTATCGGATGTAGTTGCTGATTCCAACTTCAAAGTATTTAAACAAGCGGTGGAAACGGATGGTAAAGTTGCACTACTAAATGTTCAAGGAGAGGCTAGCAATTATTCTAGAAAAGATATTGATAAATTAACCGACTTTGTAAAAATATATGGTGCAAAAGGATTAGCATGGCTTAAACTAGAAGAAGATGAATTAAAAGGTCCAATTGTGAAATTCTTAAGTGATGATGAAAAATCAGGTATAATTGCAAAAGCTAATGTAAAAAATGGGGATTTACTTTTATTCGTTGCAGATAAGAATAGCGTTGTTTACGATAGTTTAGGAGCATTAAGATTAAAATTAGGACATGAATTAAATCTTATTGATGAATCTAAATTTAACTTTTTATGGGTAACGGATTGGCCGTTACTTGAATATGATGAGGAGTTAAGAAGATATACGGCTGCTCACCATCCATTCACCTCACCAGTTGAAAGTGATATAGACAAACTTGAAACAGCACCACAAGATGTTCGTGCTAATGCATATGATATTGTCTTAAACGGCTATGAGCTTGGTGGAGGGTCCGTTCGTATTCATAAACGTGAAGTACAGAACCAAATGTTCAAAGCTTTAGGATTCACAGAAGAGCAAGCGCAAGAGCAATTTGGATTCTTACTAGAAGCATTAGAATTTGGTGCGCCACCACATGGAGGTGTTGCACTTGGGTTAGACCGTATGATTATGTTATTAGCAGGAAGGTCTAACTTGCGTGATACAATTCTATTCCCTAAAACTTCTTCGGCTTCTGATTTATTGACAGAAGCTCCAAGTGAAGTGAGTAACGCACAGCTAAATGAACTTGGAATTAATTTAAACGAACCATTTGTTGGGGATAAAAATTAAAAAATCCATCATTTTGTTAATTATGAACAAAAAGAATATTGCAAAAATTATATTCGTATGATAATATAAATTTACAAAGTTTAAACATACTTAATCCTGATATGTTTGTTCGTTTAACGTATTTTGACCGAACAACATAATTAAAAGGGAGCTTCAAGTTTTTATATTGCGTGGATGCCGTACAAGAGTCGGAACCATAATAAATATAAAATAGAGCACCCACCTGCTTAATGCGGGATCAAAACATAAAATGGACGGCATAATCGGGATTGGGTATATACATAAGCGAGAGAAAAAAAGCTGACTTCATCGGAAGGCAGCTTTTTTGTTTAATTAGATCCTTGTGCGACTTGCTCTAGATTACCATTTTTGTCCATTCTAAATGTAGGGGCTTTTATCGTTCCTTGATCCTCAAGAACAGTCATCTTTCTAGCTCTTTCCATTATTTGAATAAAAGCTTGATAATCCTCTTTAATCGAATTCATTTCATTTTCAGTATGCTCTAATTGTTTTTCTAAATCTTGTACTTGCGTTTTTAACACGTTGTTTTCATTTTGTGTTTGTTCTAATGATGCTTTTGATTGATTAGAAGCATGATAGTCTTTTTTCAATTCTCTTAAAAACTGTATTACCATGTCCAAATTAATGGTTGGTACCTGTATTTCATTGCTGCTTTCTTCTGGTTGATAGATGATGTTTTCATTAGTAATCTCTTCTAAGTTAGAAGGTAACGCCATTACTGGTTGTTGGAAGTGCCCGGTTCGTTTTGCTAGTGCACGTTTTTTCTCTTTTCTTTGTCTCTTGGCTAAATCAATCGCGCTATCATATTTTTGTCTAACTTCTGCATTCCAACGAAAACCGCAAGCTGCAGAAGTGCGATTTAATTTGTCCCCAACCTCTTCAAATGCGTTTAATTGTGTACTACCTTCTCTAATATGACGTAATACAGTCTCCGCTAATAACAAATCATCTTCATGTGACCAAGCATCTTGTCTAACTTTTGCCATTATCTACAACTCCTTTTCTAGCGACATAAATCAATAGATTTGTACTTTTGCAGTTATAACTACTTGTACTTAATCATTAGTCTAATAGGATATTAATCTCACCATGTTTAAATATTTCTTAAAGATTTTCTCAAGGTGAAGTTTTTATTATTCTTGCCGCCAGAAATAGGAATTATACCTTGGCTATTAGAAAAGTATAAACTTTCTTATTCTGGATCCCCGATTACCCGTCCCTCCATAAAGGTTAATGCATCTTGGGTATTCATCAGTCCAATAGCTGTGCCAAGTTTTTTAATTTCTTTTTTCTTGATTAATTTTATCATAGACTTGTTTTAAGGCCTGTTCAAATTTACCAGATTTCTTAGGTTGATAATAGTGTTTGTTTTTTATAGAATCAGGCAAATATTGTTGGTCTACCCAACCGCTATCATAATTATGTGGATAAAGATAATTTATACCTCTTCCTAGACTTTTTGCACCTTCATAATGAGTATCTTTAAGGTGTGCAGGTATTTCACCGGCTTTTCCGCCTCTAATATCAGCTAGTGCATGATCCAATGCTTTATAAGCAGTATTAGATTTTGGAGAAAGGCAAAGTTCAATAATAGCAACGCTTAAAGGGATTCGTGCTTCCGGAAAACCTAATCGTTCTGCCGCTTGAACAGCCGCTATTGCTCTTGGTCCAGCCTGGGGATTGGCTAGACCGATGTCTTCATATGCAGTAACAATCATTCTTCTTGCAATACTATCAAGATCACCTGCTTCAATTAAGCGCCCTAAATAATGCAAAGCTGCATCCACATCACTGCCCCGTATCGACTTTTGAAAAGCTGAAATAACATCGTAATGAGCATCCCCATTTTTATCGTGAGAGAAACTTTTCTTCTGCATACATTCCTCAGCTATTTCTAATGTAATCTCAATTCTATTATTTTTATCACCAGGTGTTGAAAGGACTGCCAGCTCTAATCCATTTAAAGATGAACGTAAATCGCCTCCGGAAGCAAACGAGAAATGATTTAGTGCCTCTTCACTAATATGTATATCTTTTGATCCGAATCCTTTCTCATTTTGTTGTATGGCACGTGTCAGAGCCGTACGAATATCTTCTATTGTTAGTGGATGTAGTTCAAATAAATGACATCTACTCCTTATTGCTGGATTAATGGCATGATATGGATTACTAGTTGTACAACCAATTAAGGTAACTAAATTACTTTCCAAATGTGGTAAGAGAAAATCTTGTTTCGCTTTATCAAGACGATGAACTTCATCAAGAATTAAAACCATGTTTCCCCGCATCTTTGCTTCTTCTACAACTATTTCCATATCTTTCTTTTTATCCGTAACAGCATTTAATAATTTTACAGGAAGACTTAAAGTTCTAGCTAATGCTGTTGCCATAGAGGTTTTTCCTGTTCCAGGTGGTCCGAACAAAATCATAGAAGATAATAGATTAGCTTTAACCATTCGATATAAAATTTTACCTTCCCCGATTAGGTGTTTTTGACCGATTACTTCGTCTATATCTGTCGGGCGCATACGATAGGCCAATGGTTTGTGATTCATTTAATGCTCCCCCTTGCCAAAGTGGATCATCCATCATATATCCCTTTTGATGCCACTTATTTTATGATATTTTTAGTATAAAGCTTAATTCCAATTCGACATAAATGCAAGAGGCATGGTGTTCATGCTATAATATCAAGTATTGTATATACGGACATACTAGTTTACAATGGTGTTTTTAATGGTTATGTTCGAGGAATATTCGCAATCTAAAAAAGTAAAGTTTGTCTAATAATAAAAAAAGAATCTAACAAATAAAGAGTTTTATAAAATTGAGGTGCGTATAATGAAAATATCTACTAAGGGAAGATACGGATTAACTATTATGATTGATTTAGCTAAAAAGCACGGAGAGGGCCCTACTTCATTAAAATCTATAGCAAAAGACAATGATTTATCAGAACACTACTTAGAACAGTTAGCCTCTCCATTACGTAACGCTGGACTTATTAAAAGTATTCGTGGTGCTTATGGGGGTTATGTATTAGCTAAAGATGCAAAAAATATAACCGCAGGAGATGTTGTTCGTGTATTAGAGGGACCTATTACCCTTGTCGAAGGTATTGAAGATGAACCACCAGCCCAACAGGAATTATGGGGGAGAATTCGCGATGCAATAAAAGATGTATTAGATAAAACAACTCTAGAGGACCTTAAAAACTATGGTGACGGTGAAAAACAACAAGCTTATATGTTTTATATTTAATAGAATATTAAAACGAATAGTAAGCAGTGAGTGTTATGTAGGAAAGGAAAGAAGATAATGGAACCAATTTATTTGGATCATGCTGCAACGACCCCAATGGAGCAAGAAGTAATAGATGCAATGATTCCCATTTATCAACAAACATTCGGTAACCCTTCAAGTGTTCATTCATTTGGAAGAAAAGCAAGACAATTGTTAGATGAAGCGAGACGTGTCATGGCTCAAAGTATTCATGCGAATGAGAAGGAAATTATCTTTACTAGTGGGGGAACGGAAGCAGATAATCTAGCTTTAATAGGAACAGCTTTCGCTAACCGAAATAAAGGGAACCATATTATAACGACTAATCAAGAACATCATGCAATGCTTCACACAGCAGAGTTTCTAGAAGAAAGTGGATTTGATGTTACGTATTTACCTGTTTATGAGGATGGTAAGATTCGTGTGGAAGATTTGAAGAAATCTTTAAGGGACGATACTATCATCGTATCTGTTATGTATGTAAATAACGAAACTGGTATCATCCAACCAGTTATAGAAATTGGCAAACTTTTAATGAATCATCAAGCTTATTTTCATACAGATGCAGTACAAGCTTATGGTCTATTAGATATTAATGTGAAGGAATTAGGGATAGATTTATTAACTGTATCCTCCCATAAAATATATGGCCCTAAAGGTGTCGGTTTTTTATATGTAAAAGATGGTATAGCTATTCAAACGCTACATTTTGGTGGAGAACAAGAGCGAAAACGACGCCCCGGAACTGAAAATGTAGTAAGTATAGTTGGGTTTCAAAAAGCGGTTGAAATAGCGATGAAGAAGAAAGAAGAAAGAAGGGAACTATATCATTCATATAAGAAAATATTCTTGAACGAACTTAATGAAAATGATGTTGAATTCGAAATAAATGGAGATTATAATTCACAGATTTCTTCTATTGTGAATATTAGTTTCCCTGGAACGAACGTGGAGCAGTTATTAACTAATTTTGATTTAGAAGGTATTGCCGCATCTAGTGGAAGTGCTTGTACAGCTGGTAGTGTTGACCCTTCACATGTACTTTCTGCTATGTTTGGAAAAGATAACCCCTGCACGACTAATTCTATTCGATTTAGTTTTGGAATCTTTAATACAGATGAAAATGTTAAAGACGCAGCAAAGCGTGTTGCGAAAATAGTAAATCGATTAACAAAAGGAAAGTGAAAATAAATGAAGGATAATAAAGATATACGTGTTGTAGTAGGTATGAGTGGAGGTGTCGACTCATCTGTAGCTGCATTACTATTAAAGGAACAAGGCTATGATGTAGTTGGCATTTTCATGAAGAACTGGGATGATACGGACGAATTTGGTGTTTGTACGGCAACAGAAGACTTTGATGATGTTGTTCGAGTATGTAATCAATTGGACATCCCATACTACTCTGTTAACTTTGAAAAGGAATACTGGAATAAAGTATTTACGTATTTTCTAGATGAATATAAGGCTGGAAGAACGCCAAACCCAGATGTGATGTGTAATAAGGAAATAAAATTTAAAGCATTTTTAGACCATGCTTTATCTC
Source organism: Oceanobacillus sp. Castelsardo (assembly GCF_001659985.1). Taxonomy (GTDB): domain Bacteria; phylum Bacillota; class Bacilli; order Bacillales; family Amphibacillaceae; genus Oceanobacillus. The sequence continues at coordinate 76,342 of NZ_LYCS01000004.1, read as the reverse complement.
TTGGGGCAGACTATTTAGCAACCGGTCATTATGCTCGTGTAAGGGAAGTAGATGGACAGGTACAAATGTTAAAAGGTGTTGACGATAATAAGGATCAAACTTATTTTCTAAATCAATTATCGGAAGAAGTATTAAGTAAAGTGATGTTTCCTCTAGGGGAAATACCGAAGCCCAAAGTACGTGAAATTGCGAAAGAGGCAGGATTAGTTACCGCAACGAAAAAAGATTCTACCGGAATTTGCTTTATTGGCGAACGAAACTTTAAGCAATTTTTAAGTGAATATCTTCCAGCTCAACCAGGAGAAATGAGAACATTAGATGGGGAAGTTAAAGGACGTCATGATGGGTTAATGTATTATACTATTGGCCAAAGACAAGGGCTTGGTATTGGTGGTGCAGGAGATCCTTGGTTTGTGGTAGGTAAAAATCTAAAGGAAAATGTGCTTTATGTGGAACAAGGATATTCCAACGATAAATTGTATTCCGAATCACTAATTGCGACTGACGTGAACTGGATTAATCCTAATGATATAGAAAAAACATTTACTTGTACGGCCAAATTCCGTTATCGTCAAAAAGATAGTGGGGTTACAGTTACATTAATGGATGATGGTAAAGTAAAAGTTGATTTTCATGAGAATCAACGTGCCATTACACCTGGCCAAGCAGTTGTTTTTTACGATGGGGATGTATGCCTTGGCGGAGGAACAATAGATGAGATTATAAAAAATAATGAAGCACTTCCGTATGTAGGTTAGGTTGAGGGGTTTTTATATGGATAAAAATACACAAGGCATTACTTATATGCAAGAACAAAAATATGAAGAAGCGGCAAGACTATTTAATGAAGTAATTGAGGAAAATCCAACTGATCCACTAGGTTATATAAATTTTGGTAACCTATTGCTGCATTTAAAGGAATATGAACGTGCCGAGCGTTTTTTTAATAAAGCACTTGAATTGGATAATGATAGTGCAACAGCTTTTTATGGACTTGGTAATCTTTACTTTGAACAATCACAATTTGACCATGCCATAACGAACTTTCAAAAAGCTGAACAGTTAGGGCTGAATGAAGCTGATGTATATTTTATGTTGGGTTTATCATTTATGAATCAAGAACAGTTCAAGCTTTCATTACCATATTTACTAAGGGCGAGTGAGCTGAACCGTAAAGATGATGATATTCTTTTTCAGTATGGGCTTGCCTTGGCGCAAAGTAATATTCTAAACGATGCAAAACAAGTGTTTTTGGATGTATTGAAACTAAATCCAAATCATTCTGACTCTTACTATAATCTAGGAGTCATCGAATTATTTAATGAAAATATGGTAGATGCATTAGATTGCTTTAATAAAGCACTAAGAATTCAACCAGATCATCTACTTGCAATGAACGGAAAGACGAATGTGGAAAGCCTGTTAGAAGAAAATAGCAACGAATAGTGGGGGTTTACTATGGAAAGTGTTCATAATTTGGAAGATAAAAAGTATATTAAAGGTGAATTATTATATACGATTTTTCACAATGAGCATGAACATTTTTCCATAGCCAAAATAAAGGTTATAGAGACGAATGAAGATTTTAAAGAAAAAGATGTTGTCATAAAAGGGTATTTTTCAAATTTGATAGAAGCAACATCTTACTATTTTTATGGGGAATTTGAACGCCATCCCAAATTTGGATTACAATATAATGTTGTCTCCTATCAAACTTTTGTACCTAATTCAAAGGATGGACTTATAGCGTATCTTTCAAGCGAATTGTTTCATGGTATTGGTAAAAGATTAGCATCAAGAATCGTAAAAAAATTGGGTTCGAATGCTATTTCAAAAATATTAGATGATCCAGAAAGTCTTCATGATATCAAAGGTTTGAAAAAAGAAACTAGAGATCATTTAGTACAGAGTCTTCAGGAAAATCAAGGATTTGAACATGTGGTTCTTTATTTATCAAAATATCAAATCGGTTTAAAGATGGCACAAAAACTTTTTGCTACCTATAAACAATCAACGATTGAAAACATGGAAGAGGATCCTTATCAGTTTGTATTTGATATTGAAGGATTTGGTTTTCAAACAGCGGATGCAATTGCAAAACAGAACGGACTTTCGTTAACACATCCTAACCGAATAGGTGCGGGATGTATTTATGTTTTGCAAAAAAGTGTACAAGATGGCCATGTATATATACCGCTTGATTTCTGTGTAAGTGAAGTGAAGGATCTACTTGCTTCAAGTGTTGATTTAACAGACAACCTTATAGCAAATAGACTAGACGAACTAAATCAAGAAAAGAAGGTAATTATTCAGGAAGGTAATGTCTATTTGCCATCCTTGTATTATGCGGAAGATGGCTTTGCAACCCACTTAAATAGAATAATCCAAAATGAAAATGATGAACATACTCCAGTAGCTGAATTAATGAAAATTATTGGGGAAATAGAAGAACAAGAAGTGTTAAGTTATGGAAAAGAACAATTTGAGGCAATTAATCAGGCAATTCATTCTAAAATAATGATCTTAACAGGTGGACCGGGAACTGGGAAAACAACGGTAATTAAAGGGATTATTAAGGCATATGCTGCCATATTTAACCTTTCATTAGACCTTGCTGACTACAAAAATAAAGCTGAATTTCCATTTGTTTTAGTTGCTCCTACTGGAAGGGCTGCAAAACGACTAAATGAATCCACTGGTCTTCCAGCTTCAACGATTCATAGACTTTTAGGTTGGAACGGTATGAATGAATTTGATAAAGGAGAAAATGAGAAGTTAGACGGGAAATTTTTAATTGTCGATGAGTTTTCCATGGTTGATATCTGGTTAGCAAATAGTTTATTTAAAGCTATACCAGATGATATGCAAGTATTATTAGTTGGTGATGAGGATCAACTCCCTTCCGTTGGCCCCGGACAAGTATTATCCGACTTATTAAATAGTGGATATATTCCTTCTGTTAGCTTGAAGGAAGTCTACCGGCAAAAAGAAGGATCAAAGATTATACAACTGGCACATGAAATTAAAAATAATAATTGTACAGTTGAATCTTTAAAAAACGCGAAGGATTTCAGTTTTATTTCGTGTAATGAATATCAAATGATTCAGGCGATTACAACTATCTTTGAGAAGGCGAATGTTAAAGGTATTCATTACAATGATATGCAAGTTCTTGCACCGATGTATCGCTCCCAAGCGGGGATAACAGTTATAAACGAACATCTTCAGCAATTGATTAATCCAAAGAAAAAAGGAAAAAGAGAAGTAAGATTCCAAGACGTTATTTATCGTGTTGGCGATAGAGTCATTCAATTAGTGAATCAACCGGAAGATGGGGTTTATAACGGAGATATAGGCGAAATTGTGGCTATCTTTAAGACAGACGAAAATAAGGAAAATGAAGAACAAATAGTCATTTCTTATGACGATAGGGAAGTAGTATATCCAAGAAAAGACTATGTAAACTTTACACACGCATATTGTATTTCTATCCATAAATCACAAGGAAGTGAATTTCCAATTGTAGTATTTCCGGTAGTTTCAACCTACCATAGAATGCTAAGAAAAAACTTATTATATACTGCCATTACAAGGAGCAAGGATTCTTTAATTATCTGCGGTGAAAGAAAGGCTTTTATAAAAGGTATCCAAACCATCGATACAAATAGGAGATTTACCTCACTAAAAGAACGACTTTCCAAAAGACTGGATATTGAAAAAATAAAAATCATCGAAACAGGAAATAACGACGAAGAGCTATCTCCATATGATTTTATGGAGTAAAAAGTATATTTTAGAAAAAAATGGGCAAGCCTATCATTGTACGTTAGGAAATTATAAAATTTTAGCAAGAAGCATTACGACGTAGTTAAAATTTTAACGTTCCAAGTATAAGAAAAACTAACACAAATGTGCTCGTTGTGTTGCAAGATTATTCAGGGAAGCGTCCTCCTCGCAAAGCTACAGGAAGTATGTTTAAGAAGAAATTCAAGTAGTAATCCAGGGAGTTGCTTCGCTAAAGAACGAACGAATGTGAGTTTTTCTAAAAAAACGTATCTTAAAAAGAGGTGTTTAGATGGTATTGCGTTGCCCAAATTGTAATAGCAAGGACATTGGAAAAATTGGAGCACAAAATTATTATTGTTGGTCTTGTTTCATTGAAATGACAGTTGTAAATAATGAGTTAGCAGTTCATCAAATAGAGGCGGATGGTAGTTTAAGTTCATTAAATGATTTATTTTCCGATGAGGAACTTAGATTACAATAGAACTCCTTAGTTGTAAAAAAATAAAGCTAAGGAGGGTCAAATGATGTTTGATGATGGAAAGAGAATATCAATTATATATTGGCTTATTATTGGAGTACTATTCATTCTTTTTGCTTTTTTACTTATAAAAACCTTTCCTTATTATGGTAAAGTCTTTTCCTTTTTATGGAAGTTGTTGACCCCGTTTTTAATTTCTTGCTTAATCGCTTATTTGCTTTATCCGATTATCGAAAAACTTAGTAGTTATAACATTCATAGGGGAATAGCGATTTTACTGATTTATATTTTGTTTTTTGGTGGAGTTGGATATTTAGTGTATAAACTTTATCCATTGATAGTTCATCAAATTCAGGATTTAGCTGATCACTTACCAGAAATGACAAAAACGTATCAAACGATGATTTATAGTTTATATGAATACACCGCGTTTATGCCAGAGACGGTACATGATAAAATGGATGAGTTTTTTATTAATATCGAAGGTTCATTAGATCAATTATTAACAAAATTAATTGGCGGTTTTACAAAAGTTTTTGATATGGTTATTACTATTACAGTAATTCCAGTACTAGTATTTTATTTTTTAAAGGACTATGACAAAATTAAAAAATTCTTAAAACGATTTATTCCTATAAAGTATGAAACACGAACAACTAGAATTATTCATGCGATAGATGATAGTCTAGGTGATTATATTCGTGGACAATTTATTGTTTGTTTCTTTGTTGGTTTAACCGCATTTATTATTTTTAAGATTTTAAATTTTGATTACTCCTTGATATTAGCCATTATTATGGGAGTAATGAATATTATTCCTTATTTTGGACCGATCATTGGTGCAATACCTGTTGTTATTATCGCTTTTACAACGACAAATTCTGTTAAATTAGTTTTATTTGCCGTTATTGGTATTTTCATTATTCAAATAATAGAAGGGAATCTATTATCTCCATACATAGTTGGTAGAAGTGTGGCAATTCATCCTGTTGCGATTATTTTTGCACTTTTATTAGGTGGACAACTGTTCGGTGTCATAGGAATGATTTTAGCAGTTCCAGTATTGTCGATTATTAAAGTCATTATGAAACATATTTTTACAGTTCCTGTTCGTAATTGACAAGTACTTCAATATTTTTTATACTTTAGGAAAGCTTAATTTTCTTAAAGTATAAAGTAATGGAATAAGGAAAATTATATCAATAAATGAATAAAAACGTTGAAAGTGAAAAGTACATGATAGTTTGGCTCTCAGAGAAGGGTTTTCATTGGCTGGAAAAAATCCTAGTTCATTATCGTGGAAAGCTACACTGGAGTGCGATTAATACTCGTCGGTCTCATACCGTTATGATGATATAAGTGATGAACTGAATAATTCGTTCATAAAAAGGGTGGTACCGCGAATAAATCTCGTCCCTGCATTCATGCAGAGAGGAGATTTTTTTAGTTATTATTATGTCAACAATGGAGGATTAATGTATGAAACAATTAACATCAGCAGAAATTAGACAAATGTATATTGATTTTTTTAAAGAAAAAGGTCATCGTGTAGAACCTAGTGTTTCTTTAGTACCTAAAGATGATCCGACTTTATTATGGATTAATAGTGGGGTAGCAACTTTAAAAAAATATTTTGATGGTCGAGTGATACCAGAAAATCCACGTATTGTTAATGCTCAAAAAGCAATTCGTACAAATGATATCGAAAATGTTGGATATACAGCCCGCCACCATACATTTTTTGAAATGTTAGGTAACTTTTCCATTGGCGATTATTTTAAAAAAGAAGCGATTGAATGGGCTTGGGAATTTTTAACTGATGAAAAATGGTTGAATTTAGATTCAGAATTACTATCTGTTACGGTTCATCCTGAAGATGATGAAGCTTATGATTTTTGGTTAAACGATATTAAATTGCCGAAAGAAAGAATTATTCGTATAGAAGAGAACTTCTGGGACATTGGTGAAGGTCCAAGTGGTCCAAACACGGAGATCTTTTATGATAGAGGAGAAGAATTTGGGAACGACCCGAATGATCCGGAATTATATCCTGGTGGAGAAAACAGCCGTTATTTAGAAATTTGGAACTTAGTTTTCTCTCAATTTAATCATAATTCGGATCATACGTATACGCCTTTACCTAAGAAAAATATAGATACTGGTATGGGATTGGAACGTGTAACTTCAGTTATACAAAATACACCTACAAACTTTGAAACTGACTTGTTTTTACCAATCATTCGTAAGACAGAAGAATTAGCGACAACGAATTATGGAAAATCAGTAGAGAGTGACACTGCATTTAAAGTAATTGCTGACCATATTCGTACCGTTAGTTTTGCTGTTGGTGATGGTGCACTACCTTCTAATGAGGGTAGAGGTTATGTATTAAGAAGACTTCTACGCAGAGCTGTTAGATTTGCTAAAGAAATTGGTATTAATAAGCCATTTATGTATGAATTAGTGGAAACAGTTGGGGAAATTATGAAGGATTTCTACCCAGAGGTAATAAAACAAAGAGACTTTATTGAATCTGTTGTAAAAGTAGAGGAAGAACGTTTCCATGAAACATTAAATGATGGATTAGAAATATTAACGACCATTATCGAAAAAGAGAAAGCAAATGGAAGTAAGGTATTCCCTGGGAAAGAAGTATTTCGTTTATATGACACCTATGGATTCCCTAAAGAATTAACAGAGGAATATGTAGAAGAGCATGGTTTTTCCATTGATCAAGATGGTTATAATCAAGAAATGGAAAAACAACGTAGTAGAGCAAGAAACGCAAGACAAAAGGTAGAGTCTATGCAGGTTCAAGATACGGTATTAAGTGAAATAAAAATTGACAGTGAATTTATTGGGTATGAAAATGTAGAGGTAGAAACCAAGGTCGCAGCATTATTTGATGGAAATGAAATGATCAATACTGCTAAAGTAGGAGATACAGTTTTCCTTTTTCTAAATAAAACTCCATTTTATGCAGAAAGTGGTGGACAAGTAGCTGACAAGGGATGGATTTATACTGAAAAGTCCTCTGCGTTTGTTGAAGATGTACAAAAATCACCAAAAGGTCAAAATATCCATCGAATTGTTGTCAAAGACGGAGAATTTAACGTAAATGATTCTGTAAAAGCTGTTGTAGATTTTGAATTCCGTCAATCAATCATTAAGAACCACTCTGCAACACACTTACTGCATCAAGCGTTGAAAGATGTACTTGGTTCCCATGTGAATCAGGCAGGATCTTTAGTTACACCAGAAAGATTACGATTTGACTTCTCTCATTTTAATCCGGTATCTGATGAAGAGCTAAAGAAAATAGAAGAAATCGTAAATGAGAAAGTATGGGAAGCAATTCCGGTAGAAATAAATCTTAAAAAACTACAAGAAGCAAAAGAAATGGGAGCTATGGCACTATTTGGTGAAAAATATGGAGATATTGTTCGCGTTGTTCAAATGGGGGACTATAGTTTAGAGCTATGTGGGGGATGCCATGTTAGAAACACATCTGACATCGGGTTATTTAAACTTGTTTCAGAAAGTGGAATAGGTGCAGGTACAAGAAGGATTGAGGCTGTAACTAGTAAAGAAGCTTATCAATTTTTAAATGAAAAATTAAATATTTTACATTCCACAGCAAGTTTATTAAAAACAAAAGAGGAAAATCTACCAGAACGCATTGATCATCTATTCCATGAAATAAAACAATTGCAAAAAGAAAACGAATCATTAAGTGCCAAAATTGCAAATGCAGAAAGTTCACAGGTTTTGGAACAAGTTGAAAGCATTGAGGGTGTCAATTTATTAGCACAACAAGTTCATGTGAAAGATATGAATCAGTTAAGAAATATGATTGACGATCTAAAACAAAAACTAGGTTCTTGTATTATTTTGTTGGCAACTGAGAATAATGGAAAAGTTCAACTTGCTTCTGGCGTATCCAAGGATTTGGTTGAGCAAGGTTTCCATGCAGGTAAATTAATTAAACAAGCTGCACAAATTTGTGGAGGTGGCGGAGGAGGTCGCCCAGATATGGCTCAAGCAGGAGGAAAAGATCCCGCAAAAATCTCTGAAGCTGTTCGATTTGCAAAAGATTACGTGCTGGAGAAAACCAAATAAGTAATAAAGAATAATGTAAAATGCTATAAAAAGGATTAAGGAAATTTTTCCACCTACTATGTTTCACTTTATTTACTTACATGTTACAATGAACACAGTAATATTCGACATTTTATGTTTTATCGCGTTTTTATGATTGAAGGCCTGCATTTCGAGGAATTGAGTTAAAAACATGAATTGTAAGTGGGGCCGTCAGAAAGTAGAATCCTGATAAGGGCGATTAATATTCAGTGGGAGTTGGAACAATACACCCACTGAATAAGTTTAACTTTATATAAACATATGGTATGCTTCCAATAGTTAAGTAAATGATAGTTTTTCTAAGAACGGGGTGTCAAAATGAGTTCAATTGATAAAACAATGAAGTTTAACTTTTCCGAAGAACCATACGAACAGGACATAAAAGAAATTCTTTTCACGGTCCATGGTTCTTTAAAAGAGAAGGGTTACAATCCAATTAATCAAATTGTTGGATATTTATTATCAGGTGATCCGGCATATATTCCAAGGTATAATGATGCCAGAAATCTAATAAGAAAAGTTGAACGTGACGAAGTAATAGAAGAACTAGTGAAATCTTATTTGGAACAAAAAAAGGCGGATTAAATGAAAATAATAGGATTTGATGTTGGCTCCAAAACAATTGGAGTCGCAATAAGTGATGCACTCGGGTGGACAGCACAAGGATTAACTACAATTTATTGGGATGAAACCAATATAACATCAGCAGATGAAGAACTTTCTAAAATAATAAAAGAACATGAAATTAGTAAGGCTATAGTTGGTCTTCCTAAAAACATGAATGGTACGATTGGTGAACGTGGAGAAGCATCCCAACGATTTGCAGAACATATTGAAGAAACTTTTAACATTCCAACTGTTATGTGGGATGAAAGATTAACAACTATGGCGGCCGAGAGAATCTTGTTACAAGCTGATGTTAGCCGAAAAAAAAGGAAAAAAGTCATTGATAAAATGGCTGCAGTCATGATATTACAAGGATACTTAGATCAAAAATGAGGTGAGAGTGTGTCACTAGATAAAAAAGAACGTATTATTGTTCCTGATGAGAATGGAGAAGAACATTTATTTGAAGTTCTTTTTACTTTCGATGTTGATCAAACAGGAAACTCATATATTGCGGTAGTACCTGTTGAACAAGCTGATGATGAAGAAGTAGAGGTTTACGCTTTTAGATATGAGGAAACGGAAAAAGAGGATATAACGTTATTTCCAATTGAGTCTGATGAGGAATGGGAAATGGTTGAAGAAATGTTGAATACTCTTGCTGATGAAGAGTTGGATTCTTAATTTATCTACCCCAAGCTTCGAAATAAGGGCGACTGAGTTTCATGTGAAGTTAAAACTCCGCCTGAACCAAGTCTTCTTTATGAAAGCAACCGAACTGATACCTATTTTGGTATCAGTTTTTTCATGGGAGTGAATCCAAAGAGAATCGCCCTTAGATCCTAAGAAATTAGGCGTCCGGGACTTCGCTAACCCGCCCTACATTAAAGATTCTCAGAAATGCAACTATGGAATTCCGTAATCGAATAGAGAATACCAACTATTCAAACATCCTATGGTTTTAGTGAAAATCATGGATAATATTGCCCTTTTTTAGTATAATAAGTCGAATGAGAGGGGGAAACCAAATGTCCAAAAAGAAATCAAATGGTAAGTTTGTGGACAATCTCATTGCGACGAATGAAGAAGCAAGTAAGGTCAGAAAGATAGTATCTTTGGTAATTCTAGCAATCGTTTTAATAATAGGTTTAAGTGGAATTGCTGGCTATTTTTACGTGAAATCCGCACTTAAACCGGTGGATCCTAGTAGTGATAAGGAAATTATCGTAGAAATCCCTTTAGGTTCTTCTTCTTCTTCAATAGCTAGTATTTTAGAAGAAAACGGTGTTATCAAAAATGCTATTATCTATCTATTATATATAAAATTAAATAACGAATCCAACTTACAACCGGGGAGTTATACGTTCACTCCATCCATGACTCTAGATGAAATCACGGAAAGCTTACAAATGGGGAAAGCAACAGCATTATATACTGTTACGATTCCTGAAGGGCTAACTATAGATCAAATAGCTGATATTTATGCAAAAGATTTTTATTTTTCAAAAGAAAAATTTTTAAACGTTGTTAACGATAGAGATTTTATATCTGAGTTGATGAGAAAATATTCTATTTTACCAAAAGACATATTACAGGATGAAATTATTTCTCCATTAGAAGGATATTTATTTGCTGCCACTTACTTATATTATGAAGAGAAGCCCTCCATCCGATCTATAATAGAAGGGATGGTTTCTCAGACACAAGATGTTGTATCACCTTATATGGATCAAATTGAAAACAGTAAATTTAGTCTTCATGAAGTGTTAACCTTTGCTTCACTTGTTGAAAAAGAGGCAAGTAATAATGTTCAAAGAAAAGAAATCGCGGGTGTATTTTATAACCGATTAGAAAAAGGAATGCGACTTGAAACGGATCCTACAGTTGCATATGCGCTTGGAGAACACCTAGAGACAACCCTATATAAACATTTAGAAGTAGAATCACCATATAATACCTATCGAATCAACGGTTTACCGATTGGTCCAATTGCGAATTTTTCTAAAAGTTCTTTAGAGGCCGTATTGCAACCTGAGAATTCCGACTATGTATTTTTCTTGCATGACCATGAAGGAAAAATACATTATGCGAAAACCTATGAAGAACATAGTGAAAATATAAAAAAATATTTAAATTAAAATAATAAAAAAATGAGACATAGGATCACACTTCTAATTTTTGCAGGTGAAGAAAGTATTAATTTTCTTCACCTGCATAAGTGCAATTAAGGCATTCGCCCAAACAAAAGCGAACGCTAAGTTTTCTAATAATGAAAGAGGTACTTATGATGGATGATTTAATTAATAACTATTTACTACATATACTTCCGGAAAAGGAAACTTGGATTAAAGAGATAGAGGAACAAGCTAAAATAGACAGTATTCCCATTATGGATCAGGTTAGTATGCATTTTGTAACACAAATTATTCAAATTAAAAAACCAAAAAGAATTCTAGAAATAGGAACAGCAATAGGTTATTCGGCCCTACGAATGCATGATGCATGTCCAAAATCTCAGATTGTGACAATTGAAAGAGATGATGTTCGTTATAAACAAGCTATTCAAAATATTAAACATTTGAATAAAGAAAAGAATATCGATGTTATTTTTGGAGATGCTTTAGAGAAGCTTGAAGAATTAATGGATAAAGAAGAAAAGTTTGATTTAATATTTATTGATGCTGCAAAAGGGCAGTATCAACGGTTTTTTGAACTTTCTTTACCGTTGTTGAATTCAGATGGATTAATTATTACGGATAATGTGTTGTTTAGAGGATATGTAGCTAATCCTGAAGTAAGCCCTAAGCGATATGAAAAAATGGTTGAAAAAATAATAAAATATAATGATTTTCTTATGAATCAGCCTGAATTTAATACGTCAATTATACCAATTGGAGATGGAGTCGCTCTAAGTAGTTACAAGTAAAAAGGAGTTAAATTTATGAAAAGAAAACCAGTTATTATTGGAGTTACTGGTGGCAGTGGTAGTGGTAAAACTTCCGTGACCAAATCTATTTGTAATAAATTTTCCGATAAAACCATTTTGGTTATAGAACAGGATTATTATTATAAAGACCAAAGTCACCTTCCGTTTGAAGATAGATTAAAGACGAATTATGATCATCCTCTAGCATTTGATAATGATTTACTTATTGAGCATTTACATGATTTATTAGACAATAAATCGATAAACAAACCAGTTTATGATTATAAGTTACATACTCGTTCGAACGAAACTATTTTGATCGAGCCAAAGGATGTCATCATTATTGAAGGTATCCTGATTCTAGAGGATCCACGTTTAGTTAATTTAATGGATATTAAAGTATTCGTGGATACAGATTCTGATATTCGAATTATAAGACGCCTTAGTCGCGATATTAAAGAACGAGGTAGATCCTTGGATTCAGTAATTGAACAATATCTAAATGAGGTAAGACCATCTCATTTACAGTTTATAGAGCCAACGAAACGTTATGCAGATATCATCATTCCAGAAGGTGGAGAAAACCATGTAGCGATTGATTTAATGGCTTCTAAAATTGAAAATATATTATCAAAAAAGCATGAAAATAACAAATAAAATTCTTGATTATTTGTTGAAATTCTGCCATAGTAATGATTAGCATAATTATAACTATTAGTATTTTGAATGTAATACAACGTTCATTTGATATGTTTAGTGTGAAAAGGAGTGTTTTAAATGGCTGTAGAGAAAAGTTATTACATGACAACTGAGGGAAAAGAGAAACTTGAAAAGGAATTAGAATTTTTAAAAACGGATAGAAGACAAGAGGTAGTGGAACGCATTAAAATAGCTCGCGATTTTGGCGATTTATCGGAGAACTCTGAGTACGATGCGGCAAAGGATGAACAAGCTTTTGTTGAACAACGAATTACACAACTTGAAAAGATGATCCGTAATGCTGTAATTATTGAAAATGATGAAGCAAATGCGAATATCGTATCATTAGGAAAATCTGTAACTTTTGTAGAACTTCCTGAGGGTGAAGAAGAAACATATACCATAGTTGGAAGTGCTGAGGCAGATCCTTTTGAAGGAAAAATCTCAAATGATTCTCCTATGGCGAAAAGCTTAATAGGTAAAGAAATTGGTTCAGAAGTAACTGTTTCAACCCCTGGTGGAGATATACAAGTTAAAATTATAAAAGTAGAATAGCCAAATGAAGCAGGAGAAGTCTACTCCTGCTTTTATTTTTGGGCAGATATTAGTAAAGAAGTTTTATTATCTCATAAGTTTCACTTCATGAATACTTTATTATTAGAAAGCATTGCAATTATGATAAGATAGTAGAATATGGTAGGGAGGGAGTTTTATTGGCTGCAAAAGAAAATGGTTCGCGAATTAATAAATACGAAAAACGTCGTAAAAACACAAAGTTAATTTCATTTTTTATCGTTATTGGTATTATCCTTTTTATTTCCTTAATTAGTATTTGGTTGTTTGGTGACGGAGATAGTACCCTCGTTGAAGAAACTGAACAAGCACAAAATGACACATCAAATGAAACAGGAACTACCACTAACAGTGAACAAGAGGATCAGTCAATAGTAAAAGACGATAATGGTGGCGAAGAAAAAGAAAACGAAGAGCAAGAAATTACGACAGAAGAAGTAGATCCTTCAGATGATAATGTAGTCAAAGCTTATGAAGGAAATTGGGAAGCAGTCGGGACAGAACAAGAAGGTCAACATACCGTAAATTACTCAGAAGGTTCACAAGACCGAAAAGAGATGACAGTAGCTATTCAAACGGCTACAGGGTTGGTAGAAGGTAATTATCGTGAATGGTGGGTAGCGAATGGTGGCGATCAAAAAGTTATTGCTACTGTTTCGGATTCAAATCAGTCAGAGGTATATCGTGTATATTTGGCATGGAATGATGGGGAAGGTTGGCAACCTACAAAAGTTGAATTATTAAAAGAAAATGATTGGAAAAAATATCAGTAATCACAAATAAAATGGAGGTAATATGTTTATGACAATCGGCATAATAGGAGCAATGGATGAAGAAATAAGTTTATTACAAGAAAGTATGACTAATAAAAGTGAACATACCGTTGCTGGTTGTTTCTTTGTAGAAGGTCAATTACATGGGAAAGAAGTTGTATTATTAAAATCAGGAATCGGTAAGGTAAATGCAGCAATGGCTACAACAATTATGCATGAGAGATTTTCACCAACATCTGTTATCAATACTGGTTCAGCGGGAGGATTTTCAGAACGATTAGAGGTTGGGGATGTTGTCATTTCCAATAAAGTTGTACATCACGATGTGGATGTTACAGCGTTTAACTATGAATATGGACAAGTTCCTGGTCAGCCACCGATGTTTGAAGCAAATCCAAATTTAGTACAATCAGCAATAGAGGTTATTGGCGAAATCGGATTGAATTATGAAGAAGGGGTTATTGCAACAGGAGATTCTTTCATGGACGATTCTAAAAGAGTGGAATTTGTAAGGGGGAAATTTCCAACAATGATTGCAGCGGAAATGGAAGCTGCTGCAGTTGCCCAGGTATGTTACCAATATGAAAAACCTTTTGTTATCATCCGAGCGCTCTCAGATATTGCAGGAAAAGAATCCTCTGTCTCTTTCGACCAGTTCCTTGATAAAGCTGCTAAACATGCTGCAGAATTAATTATGTTAATGATAAAGAAAATGTAAGGACATCTAAACTAAAGCACTTATCCAGATGGATTAAGTGCTTTAATTTATTCAGTGGGGATGGAAGAACACTCATTATTTGGGTTTTACTTTATGTTTTAATGGTTATCTCTTTCTTTTCGGTAATACTCGTGAAACACTTTCATTAATGCCCTCTTTTCGATTCGAGACACATAACTTCTAGAAATATTTAACTTTTTAGCAATTTCTCTTTGAGTCATTTCTTTCGTATTATTTAATCCGTATCTATAAATGATAACTTCTCGTTCACGTTTATCTAGAATAGTAAAATATTCCTGCATTTTTTCGATTTCCATATTCAATTGGATATACTCGATGATGTTCTCGTTTTCTGCCTCTAATATATCTATAAGACTAATCTCGTTACCTTCCTTATCTTGGCCTATAGGGTCATGAAGAGAGACATCCTTTTTGACCTTTTTTAATGCCCTCAAATGCATAAGAATTTCATTTTCTATACAACGTGCCGCGTAGGTTGCTAGTTTAGTGCCTTTATCTAAAGAAAAACTCTCTACCCCTTTAATTAACCCAATTGTACCGATAGAAATTAAATCCTCCATATCTTCGCCTGTATTTTCAAACTTCTTTACTATATGAGCTACTAACCGTAAATTGTGCTCAATAAGTTTATTTCGAGCTGTTTCACTGCCATCTTGCATTTCCTTAATATATTTTAATTCTTCATCTGGTGGCAAAGGTTGAGGAAAGGCATGATTTTTTACATAGGATACAAAAAAAAGTACTTCCTTAACAAGAAGAGCAAGAACGGTTAATATTCCAGACAAACACATGCACCTCCTAAAGTGGTAAATCCAATCAATCTTGGTTGGGTATTTGCCTATATAACATCTTTATGAGGAGAGGGCTTGTTTCGTGTCTGTCCAAACAAATAAAATTAAGAATTTCCTTTATCTACGCGGCGTTACTAAAACTCCACCTGAACCGAGTCTTCTTTATAAATCAGTTCGTTTTCAGAGAAGGTTAACGATTTTATTTTGTAAAAAATTATGATTATGCAGGTAAAGCCTTGTATTACACGAAGGGTTAGTTAGCTTAAACTAAATAAAGTGACCCAAAACTTTGGGTCACTTACTCGTTAATTTTGATTTGTATTGATCATACGCATCTTGTCGATTTTTTAATACAGGCTTAATTCCTTTATTGTGAGCTGCTCGAGATATCATATGAGCGGAAACCGGATTTGTAATCATCATAAACAATATAGCTAGAATTAATTTTCCGCTAACAATGTTGTAGTGCACATAAAGGAAGATAAAACCGCCAATAAGGATACCAGCTATTCCTAAGGTAGTTGCTTTTGTTGCCGCATGTAGTTTGGTATATACATCAGGAAAGCGAATAATGCCAATTGTGGCTGACAGCATAAAGAATGAACCTATTAAAATCGATAATATGATAATGACATTGAAAATAATTTGAATTAACATATCAATTTCTGTCAATGATAACACCTTCTTCCAGATATTTAGCAATTCCTACTGTTCCTAAGAAGGCTAAAACACCAATTAATAGGACGATATCATTTAATTTATCGGTGACAAGATAAATAGCCAAAAGTCCAGCCACTGCCATTAAATTAACAGCAATCGTATCTAAAGCAACAGCTCTGTCCACATTTTCTGGTCCGACAATTGTTTGATACATTAATAAAATAACCGAAATGGATATAACTAAAAATCCAATCCAAACACTAATTTTTACTAAATGATCTGTTAATGCCAATACTTCATTCATCTTGTCACCTCCAGAATAAGCTTTTCAAATGTTCCTTTAATGGACTCAATTGATTCATGAACATCATCAATGTCCATTGCATGTACAAATAATTTTTCATTATCGTCTGATAAAGCTACAGATAAAGTACCAGGCGTTAAAGATATTAGAGATGTTAAAAGTGTTATTTCCCAATTTGTTTTCACATCTAATGGAAGTTCAAATATTCCTGGTTCTGCAATTTGTTTTGGTGAATAAACATATTTGAGCATATCAATATTCGACAAGATTAGTTCTTTTATAAATATAATTGTTAGCTTTAATATTTTAAATACCCTTTTAAAATAAAACTCCCCTGGGATAAATCTTCTTAGTAAAAATATAAATAGAATACCAAAGAAATATCCTGCAATAAAGCTTGGAGCTGTATATGATTCACTTAAAAACATCCACATAATTGCGATGATTATATTAATGAAAATTTGAAAGGCCATTTATCATCTACTCCTTTAGTACAGAATCAATATAAACTTGAGGATCGAGCAAATATTCAGCTATAGAATTACTGATAGGGTAGAAATATTCTGCTCCAACCCCTAAGATTACAGTGAATAACAGCAGGAATACTACTGGACCAATCATCCCTTTTGTTGATTTTATATCTAGGTTTTTCATCGTATCTTTTTCGCCCCAAAACCCTCTAATAAAGATTTTGATAATAGAATATAGTATTAATAGACTCGTACCAAGAGCGATAATAGAAATAATTATACGATCAGTTTGAAAAGCACCATCAAGTAAAAGTAATTTACCGATGAAACCACTAAATGGTGGGATTCCAGCTAGGACAAATGCTGATATAAATAATAACCAACCTAATAGCGGATAGTGGTGAATGAGTCCACCCATTTTTCGCAAATCAGATGTTCCAGCTACATAGGCAATGATTCCAACTAGTAGGAACAAGGCCGCTTTCACAATCATGTCCTGAATAAGGTAGTAAATCGAACCATTTAAAGCTTCTTGGTTGAAAATTCCAATTCCCATTATCATATACCCGATTGCTGGGATTATATTATAGGCCACTATTAGTTTAATGTTATTAGTTGAAAGGGCTCCTATTACCCCGAAAATCATAGAAAGTCCAGCTATCCAAATAAAGAATTCATGCGTAAGTTCAAGTCGGTGTACAAACATTAATGTAAACACTCGAATAATAGAATATACACCTACTTTAGTCAAGAGAGCGCCAAATAAAGCTGAAATGATAGGATTTGGAACAATATACGAATTTGGTAGCCAGTAATACAGTGGGAATAGAGCCGCTTTCGTTCCAAATACAAAGAAAAGTAAAAAGGCGATAGTTGTTAATATTCCCTGCTGATCTACTTCAGATATTCTTTCAGCTATTTGCGCCATATTGACTGTTCCAACAACACCATAAAGAAAAGCGACAGCAGTTACAAATAACATAGATGAGAATAGATTAATTAATAAATATTTTAGTGATTCTCTAAATTGGACCTTGTCTCCGCCTAATACGATTAATGCATAGGAAGCCATCAATAATACTTCGAAGAACACGAATAAGTTAAAAAGGTCCCCTGTAACAAAGGCACCAGACACCCCTGTTATTAGAAAGAAGAAAAAGGGATAGAAATAATAATTTTCTTTTTCTCCTAAGTTAGAGTAGGGGGCATAAAATGCACATGCAACTGCAATAATGTTAGTTGTCAAAACAAGTACTGCTGAAAGTGTATCAACAACTAATATGATTCCAAAAGGAGCCACCCAACTTCCGGTTTCTAGTATGATCGAACCATTGAATAGGGTTTCAGACGTTATATAGCCTGCTACTATTACTCCTATTAATGTAAAAATCTTGGTTAGAAATCTTGAAACCTTTACATTTGAATTAAAGAAAATCAAGATTATGGCTGAAGCTAACGGCAAGATAATAGGTAAGACTGCTAAATTACTCATTTGATTTACCCCTTAACTGTTCCATATTATCTGTATTATTCTCTTGTGTGGTTCGGTATGCAAGTACTAATAATAAACCTGTTATACCGAAACTAATAACAATAGAAGTTAATATTAGTGCTTGTGGTAATGGGTCAGTATAGTCGGTAACTCCCTCCGTAAGAACTGGAGGCAGTCCGGTTTTTAATTTCCCCATTGTTAAGATCATAAGATGGGCACCGTGGGATAATAATACAGTTCCTATAATGATACGGAGTAATTGTTTTTGTAACAGATTATATATAGCTGTAGTAAACAGCACTCCACTCAATATAATAATTAATATCTCCATTTACTTCGCCCCCTTTTTGTTTTTTAATCGGATAAGGGAAAAGACGGCCAATGCAGCAATTCCTAATACCGCAATTTCAAACAATGTATCTAGGCCACGGAAATCTACAAGAATTACGTTAACAATATTATCTCCACCGCCAAGTTTATAGGAATTCTCTACAAAGTAACTGGATATAGAATCGAACCAATTTGAACTGTGTGCTGAAATACCAACCATTATAATCAATAATCCAAATCCTATGGAAATGAACAAATTAATTAACTTAGTACCAGTACTTTCTTCTCTTTTACGTAATTTCGGCAAATGGTAGAAACAAAGTAAGAACAATGCAATAGATACTGTTTCTACAACCAGCTGTGTTAATGCTAGGTCCGGAGCTCGGTAAATAACGAATAACATGGATACACCATATCCGACAATACCGGTAATCAAGATTGCTGCAATATTATTTTTAGCAAATAATGTTGCAATAGAAGCAATGATAATGATTACTACGATAGAAACTTCAAGGCCCGTAACTTCTGCTGTATCGTGAAGATTAATTATAAAACCATTTGTAATATACATATAAACCGCTGTAATAACTATAGTAGTACCTAAAATCAGTAGCATATATGTTCTAACAGAACCAGTCATATAAGAATTGGTTAGACGTTTGGAATAGGTATCTAGTTTCTCTACTATAGCATCATACACTCTATTAAAACTTAGACGCCCTGGCAGTATAGTATATATTTTATTCCATTTCGTTCGTGTTAAATATAGAATTGCTCCAACAGCTATAACGATCAACGACATAATAAATGGAGTGATAAAACCATGCCAGAAATATACCTCATGATATTCTACACCACTATTTACTGCTTGGGCCGCATGAAGTAAAAATGGCTGATTAAATTTATCTGCGAATAAACCGATTAAGATAACACCTAGAACGAGAATGATAGGAGAAATTAGCATACCAAATGGTGCTTCATGCGGTTTTTTAGGTAATCGATCGAAACGTTTTGGACCAGTAAATACCCCAAAGAAGAAGTACATAGAATAGACAAAAGTAAAAATACTTCCAAAAACAGCTAAATAGGGAATGGCTTGACTTAACCACGACACCCCTTCTAGACTAAGCGTTGCATCAAAGAAGAGCTCTTTACTATAAAATCCGTTTAAGAAAGGTAATGGAACCCCAGCCATAGAAAATGTTCCAAATATAGCTAATGTTGCTGATATTGGCATTAACGTAAATAAACCGCCTAATTTTCTAATATCACGTGTTCCTGTTTCGTGGTCAATAATCCCCGCAATCATAAATAAGCTTCCTTTAAATGTTGCGTGACTTAAGATATGGAAAACGGCAGCAAAAACGGCAGCTTCAGTTCCAAATCCAAGCATCGCCATAATCATACCTAATTGACTTATAGTAGAAAAGGCTAGAATACCTTTAAGGTCTGTCTGCCGAACTGCCATATAGGAACCCCAACAGAGGGTAATAATACCCACTAGACTAACAGTAATAAAGAAACCTTCAAATCCAGCGAATATTGGTGAAAATCTAGCAACTAAAAATATTCCAGCTTTTACCATCGTAGCTGAGTGTAAATAAGCACTTACAGGGGTCGGAGCCTCCATTGCATCTGGTAACCAAATATGGAATGGAAATTGTGCTGATTTTGTAAAGGCGCCTAAAAGAATAAAAGCTAAAGCAAGTGGTAGATATTGACTAGATAGGATAATATCAACTTGTTCAATCATCCCTTGAATGCTAGTAGTACCAGTTATAACTGTTAGAAGAACAAATCCCCCTAGTAAACTTAACCCACCAAATACTGTAATAAGCATCGATTTTAAAGCGCCATATCTTGAACGGTCTTTAAAATTCCAATATCCAATGAGTAAGAAAGAAGAGATAGAGGTTAATTCCCAAAAAGTATACAATACGAAAACATTATCAGATAGTACTACACCAAGCATTGCTGCCATGAACATAAGAAGATAAACATAAAAGTTCCCTAACTTTTCTGATTTATCTAGGTAGTAAATAGAATATAGAACAACAAGTGCACCTATTCCACTAATAAGTAGAACGAATAGTAAACTTAAACCATCAAGATAGAAATCTAAATTAATATTCATAGAGGGTATCCAATTGATAGTTTCTCGTATGGGAGAAAAATCGGATCCAATAAATTGAATAAAATAGAGAAAAATAATGAATGGTATAAAAAACACAAAAATTCCTGTATGTATTTTGTCTTTATGTTTACTCAGCCAAGGTACAAATAAAGCGAAAATTAAGGGGGCAAAAACTGAATAAATCATCTATAGTTATTCCTCCTTTTTTTATAGATTTAATTCAATCTAAGGTTTAATTTTAAAAAAATTTACTTTCTGATAATGTAATACAAAGAATTGGGAACAAATTAGCTATTTGGTTAAAAACTGAAAAACACTACAGGCAAACCAAATTTAATTATAATATATTGGGATGGGAGAAACAAACCTAATATATCATCTATTTATTAGAAAAGTTTAGAAAACTAGGCGATTTCTATTGGGTTAGGCAAATGTCTTAGTAGCATTTATGCAAATCATTACGGTATGGGGAGTAATCGAAGACCATGGTAGAAAATTTTATATCTTCCTACAAAAAAAAGCCTACCTTATTTATAAGGTAGGATAGAAGGAAAAGTAAACATGAGAACTAAGTAGTTAGGGATTAACTAGATTTAATTCGTTTAATCTTGTGTGAAAGACTTCTTCTATGGATTTCTTCTTCAATTAAGGAAATGAAGTCAGGGCTTAAATTTAAATCGTTCGCTGTATAGTAAGATTCTAATAGTAATTCATCAGATAAATGTTCCATTCGCAGCCCTCCTAAAAATACTTTCTAGCTTAAGTTAATAATAATTTATCATGTTTCTTAAACTAGGACAAGACGCAACTTATCTACAACGAGCTGTAGATAAGTTGTGGGTAATAACGAATATTCCCTTATATTTCAGAGTGTGAACGCTGTTGAAAATGTTGATAATGTTATCCACAAATCGGAATGTGTAGAAATTTGTCGAACGATTTCTTGTTTTTTTATCGAAAAATTGGGTATTTTTCATAAAACTTATCATATAATTTCTATTTTCTTCATTTGTGAAATTTCTTTATCCTGCGTAAGTGCAACTAAGGCATTCGCCTAAGTTTTCTCACAGGTTTATAAAAAGGAATGGTGCAGAACTTTTATTCTATGGTAAATTATTGTAGGATTAGTTTATTACGTCCTTACTGGGTGTAAGTCCTTGAAGTCACTAAGGGAATAATATTTTAAACACGATAAGGAGAAATAAGGTGCTAAGTAGATTTTTACCAAATGAATATGTAAAAAGTATATTCGATATCCAACCTGAAACTTTAAAAGAAAAGGGAATCAGGGGTATTATTACTGATTTAGATAACACATTGGTAGCTTGGGATGTTGAACATGCGACACCTGAAGTAATCGAGTGGTTTAAATTAATGAAGGAACATGATATTAAAATAACCATTATTTCTAACAATAATGTTAATCGAGTAAAGGTATTTTCAGAACCATTGGATACACCATATATTTATAGTGCAAGGAAGCCATTAAAGCGAGCATTTAAAAAAGTCCAAAAAAATTTGAACTTGAAAAAAGAAGAGATTGTTGTAATTGGCGATCAGGTTTTAACAGATGTCCTTGGAGGAAATAGTGCAGGTCTGTATACAATTTTAGTTGTTCCAATTGTCCAAACAGATGGTAAGATTACAAGGATAAATAGAAAAATTGAACGTATTATATTGAAAAAGTTAAGAAATCAAGGGAAAATTAGCTGGGAGGAATAGAATTGGAAGAAATATTTTGTCAAGGTTGTGGGGCACAAATTCAAACAATCAGTCCAGACAAACCAGGGTACACTCCTAAATCATCGTTAGGAAAAGAAGATATTCTATGTAAAAGGTGTTTTCGTTTAAAACATTATAATGAAATACAAGATGTTTCGATAACGGATGATGACTTCCTAAAAATGGTTAGTTCTATCAGAAATGCGAATGGTTTAGTTGTTCATCTCATTGACATTTTTGATGTTAATGGAAGTTTAATTAAAAGTTTGCCACGAATAACGGGTGATAACCCCATCATTTTAGTCGGGAATAAAGTAGATCTATTACCTAAATCTACGAATCAGCGAAAATTAATACAATGGTTAAGATCTCAAGCGAAAGACGCTGGAATTAAAGTATTAGATGTTTTCTTAATTTCATCTAAAAAAGGCTATGGAATAGAAGAGTTATCAGGTCAAATCGAACATTATCGTAATAACAAAGATGTTTTCATTGTTGGAACGACGAATGTAGGAAAGTCTACTTTCATAAATCGTTTGATAAAACAATCAACAGGAGCTAACGATATCATTACCACCTCCTATTTTCCTGGAACAACATTAGGTTTTATAGAAATTCCATTGGACGAGAAAACATCACTAGTGGATACACCGGGAATAGTTAATAGGCAACAAATTTCTCATTATATTTCAGAAGAAGATATGAAAATAATCACACCAAAAAATGAAATAAAACCTAAGGTCTATCAGTTGAATAGTGGACAAACTTTATTTTTTGGCGGATTAGCTCGTTTGGATTTTATAAAGGGAGAAAGACAATCATTTATCTGTTATTTTTCCAATTTATTAGAAATTCATCGAACAAAACTCGAGAACGCTGATAACCTATACAACAAGCATTTAGGGGATTTATTAACTCCGCCAAATAGTAAAACACTTGAAATATTACCTGAGCTAACGGAAAGTACGTTTAAAGTAGATAGAGAAAAAACTGATATCGTCTTTCCGGGATTGGGTTGGGTGACACTGTCTGGAGAGGGTGCAACTATTCGGGCGCATAGTCCAAAGGGAGTAGCAATTACAAAACGAAAATCTTTAATATAGATATATGTAAAGAGGGGTTGAGGAGAAAAATGTCTTTACAATTTCAACTTATTGGTTATCCAATAAAGCATTCATTATCCCCATGGATACATGAGCGATTTTTAAGTAAAGCTAATTTACAAGGTACGTATGAAATTAATGAAATAGATTTGCAAGATTCATTTGAAGATAGAATAATGGAAATGAAAAATAATAAAAAATTAAATGGGTTTAATGTTACTGTTCCATATAAACAAAAAATCATACCATATTTAGATTCGTTAGATAAGCATGCTGAAAAACTTGGGGCGGTTAACACAGTTTTAATAAATAAAGATGGAAAATGGATAGGTTATAATACGGATTCTACTGGCTATGTTCGTGCCTTGGAAACGAAATATCCAGAATTAACAAAGGAAAGAAAGTCTAAACATGTTTTAATTTTAGGAGCCGGCGGGGCAGCTCGTGGTATATATTGCGGTTTAGATTTTGCTGGTTATGTTAATATCGATATAGCTAATAGAACAACAGAGAAGGCGAGAGAAATTGCAGAACTAAGAAGTGAATCAACGAATACAAAAATATTAACACTAAAAGAAGTGGAAAGTGATTTATCTAAATACGATATCATTATTCAAACAACTTCTGTTGGTATGAAGCCTAATATAAAAAATACAATTATTAGTTTAAACTCTTTAAAGCCAGACGTAATTGTAAGTGACATTGTATATCAGCCAATTAAGACGAAATTCCTTAAGGAGGCTGAAGAACTAGGTGCAAGAATACATTTTGGCCATACGATGCTTCTATACCAGGGCTTATACGCATTCGAAATATGGACAGGATTAAGTATTGATATTAAAAATATGGATGAAAAATTACAACAAGTTTTGGAAGGAAGATAATATGTTAACAGGTAAACAAAAACGTTTTTTACGATCTGAAGCACATCATTTAAAGCCTATTTTTCAAGTTGGAAAAGATGGGGTTAATGATAATATGATAGCGCAAATTAGTGAAGCTTTAGAAAAGAGAGAAATATTAAAAGTTAGTATCTTACAAAATTGTATGGAAGACAAAAATACAGTTGCCACTCAGTTGGTAGAAGGAACTGATTCTGAATTAGTCCAGATCATTGGAAATAATATCGTTTTATATAAAGAATCG
The DNA here is from genome assembly GCF_001659985.1 of Oceanobacillus sp. Castelsardo. GTDB lineage: Bacteria > Bacillota > Bacilli > Bacillales > Amphibacillaceae > Oceanobacillus. The sequence continues at coordinate 51,470 of NZ_LYCS01000004.1, read as the reverse complement.
AAGGAAAATAAACGGTTGGAGTTACCTTAAATATGAAACGAATTGGACTTTTAGGTGGAACATTTAACCCTCCCCATTTAGGACATTTATGGATTGCAGAGGAAGTTCGTATTGCTATGGAATTAGAAGAAATTTGGTTTATTCCAACTTATACACCACCACATAAAGTTGAAACTAAAATAGATGCATCGGATCGCTTAAATATGTTGGACTTAGCAATACGTGACAACGAATATTTTAAACTAAATACAATAGAACTGGAAAGAAAAGGTAAGTCTTATACCCTTCAAACTATAAAGGCATTAAAGGCGGACTATCCTGACCATGATTTTTTCTTTATCATTGGTGCAGATATGGTGGAATATTTACCGAATTGGTATAAAATAGATGAATTAATTCAATTGATCGAGTTTATAGGTGTGAAGAGATCCGGTTATAAATTGGAAACTTCCTATCCGATTAATGTAGTGGACATACCAATGGTAGATATTTCATCTTCCATGATACGAGAAAGAGTTTTTAATGAGAGATCGGTAAAATATATGGTACCTGATCCTGTTTATCGTTATATGAGGGAGTATAAATTATATGAAAATTGATGAAGCAATACGGATAGTAGAGCCTCATTTAACCCGGAAAAGATTCGAACATACACTTAGGGTTAAAGATACGGCGATTGATTTGGCAAGATTATACGATGAATCTATAGAAAAAGCGGAATTAGCAGCTGTTTTTCATGATTATTGTAAGTATAGATCGTTAGATGAAATGGAGAGGATTATTAAAACGACCTCTTTACCAAAAGATTTATTAAATTTCCATCATGAGCTATGGCATGGTCCTGTAGCATCCATTGTAATCGATCGAGAGTATGGAATAGATGATGGTGGAATTAAACAAGCAATCTATTCACATACGACTGGAAGGGCAAATATGAGTAAGTTAGAAATGATTATTTTTCTGGCTGATTATATAGAACCTGGTAGAGATTTTCCTGGTGTTGTTGATGTTCGTGAGGTTGCAAAGAATGATCTAGTTCTAGCTTGTTGGATGGCATCAAAAAATACCATTTCTTTTTTAATGAAAAAAAATGCAACAATATATCCTGATACATTTTATGCATATAATGATTTAACTAAACGTACAAACGGAGGTAATGGAATATATGGAAAATAATGAAATTGTACAAAAGATTGCAGTAGCATGTGATGATAAACGAGCAGAGGATATTATCGCTCTAGATATGAAGGACGTATCACTTGTTGCTGATTATTTTGTTATTTGTCATGGGAATAATGAAAGACAAGTACAATCAATTGCACGAGAAATTAAAGATAACATGGATGAATTAGGCATTGATATAAAACGGATGGAAGGATTCGAGCAAGCAAGATGGGTTTTGGTAGATATAGGAGATATTGTTTGTCATGTATTCCACAAAGATGAGCGGAGCTATTATAACCTTGAACGTTTATGGGGAGATGCGGAAAGATTACCTTTAGAGATTGAATTAGAAGGATAGGTTATGGTTTATAAACAAATGGCGTATGTTTACGATAAATTTATGGCAGATGCACCTTATGATGAATGGGTTCATTTCACGTTAAGTGTACTAGGAAATCGTCATATAAATCGAATTGCTGATTTAGGTTGTGGAACTGGAGAAATTTCAACTAGGTTAGCAGAGCAAGGTTTTGAAACGATTGGATTAGATTATTCAGAAGATATGTTAACGTATGCTGCAAATAAAGCAAACGAAAAAAAATTATCTATCACTTGGTTACATCAAGATTTGACAGAAATGGAAGGTTTAGAAAATATTGATTTAGCAGTAAGTTATTGCGATGTAATGAACTATATTACGGAAAAAGCGCAAATTAAAGAGGTATTCAGGCGAACGTACACCAGTTTAAATCCAGATGGCATATTTATATTTGATGTTCATTCACTCTATCAAGTTGAACAAAATTATAAAAACCAAACCTTTGCCGATGTATTAGAAGATATGTCTTATATCTGGTTTTGCTCTGAGGGTGAGGAAACCGGGGAAATGTTTCACGACTTGACTTTTTTTGTCTTAGATAAAGATAAATATGTAAGATTTGATGAATATCATCATGAGCGGACATATCCTATTTCGTTTTATAAAGAAACACTAAAAGAAGTAGGATTTACGAACATTAAAGTATATGCCGATTTTTCATTAGAGCGAGATCAATTACATGAACAATCAGAGAGGATTTTCTTTGTTGCAGAAAAAACATGAGATTTTAAATTAATCTCATGTTTTTTTGAAGGAAATTCACTTATAATGTCGAATAGATTTACATATATCCCACATTCTATCCTTTTTTCCCTCTAATAATACAAATAGGAGGATGTGGTTCCACTTGTTAAATCTTCTCAAAAAAAGTTCTTTCTTTATTTTAACTTCCATTGTCATTATCTTTATTATTTTCTTCTCGAAAGAAAAGAGTATACAAGAAGATGAAGAAATAATGACATTCGCCTCAACGAAAGGTAATCAAATTCCAATGACAGAAGAAATAGTAAATGGTGAAAAAGCCCAGCAAATTACTCTATTTGTAGATGTTAAAGGTGCTGTTGAACAACCAGGTGTCTATGAAATGACGGAAGAAAATAGGGTGAAGGATGTTATCGAAAAAGCTGGTGGATTAACCAAGGACGCGGATCAGTCACAAGTTAATTTAGCGCAAAAAGTGCATGACGAAATGATTATAATTGTACCTGAACTTCTAAATTTGAATATGGATTCGGGGCAGACTGCGCAAAATGTAAGTGGTAATATAAGTGGTAAAGTTAGAATTAATTATGCAACACAGGATGAAATTGAGACTCTACCAGGTATAGGTCCTTCTAAAGCGCAAGCGATCATTCAACATCGAGAAGAGTTTGGTTTATTTCAATCTGTAGAGGATTTACTTGATATCTCTGGTATCGGTGAAAAAACGTTAGAAAACATGAAAGATAACATTCAATTACCTTAATTCATTTAGTAGGATGGTTTTGGTTTTGTTGAATGTTGACGGAATTTCATAACGGAATGTAAACTTAACATGTAACATTATAGATAGAGGGGATATTTATGGATAGAATTTCTTGGGATCAGTATTTTATGGCTCAGAGTCATCTTCTTTCACTAAGAAGTACATGTACAAGACTAATGGTAGGCGCAACTATTGTACGGGATAAACGTATTATAGCCGGTGGTTACAATGGTAGTGTTTCAGGAGGCGTTCATTGTATTGATGAAGGGTGTCTAGTAATAGATGGTCATTGCGTAAGAACCGTTCATGCTGAAGCTAATGCGCTGTTACAATGTGCTAAATTCGGGGTACCTACGGATAACGCAGATATTTATGTAACACATTTTCCGTGTTTGCAATGTTGTAAGCAAATTATACAAAGTGGTATTAAGAATGTTTATTACGCAGAAGATTATCGGAATAATGAATATGCCATTACGTTGTTTAAAGAAGCAGGAGTTAAGACAAGGAAAGTAGAACTAGACTATTTATTAGTCGATACTAATTTTCAGAAAAAGAATGAGTTTGTTTATGAATTGATCCATAAATTGGAAAACGCTACTGGTGGGGACAAGCAAGAAATAACGTTGTTAAAAAAAGAAGCAGAAAAACTGTTTATGAAAAAATAGAAGAGGGTGAGCAGATGAAAGGTTACTGGCATATAGTTGCTATTGCTGCAATATGTGCTATATTATTTATTCATTATCATCATTATCTTTTTATTATAGTGTTTATAATCTGGATCGGAATGTTATATGCTTTGAAAAGGCTAAGGAAACTTCCTTTGATTGTTTCCTTAACCTTCCTCATATTTTTTCTACTTTATTTCCCAGAAACAAGTACATCGCCCTCTGAAGAAGAGATCAACATAAATCCACGCCCAATATATGGAGAAATAATAAGTTCCATTGAGAAAAATGACAAGAAAGTGGAATTTGTCCTAAAAGAAACCATTACAGGAGAGAGGATAGTTGTAATTTATTTTCCTAATCAAAAAGAAGAGTTCTCTACTCATTTTTTAAAATACGGTGCATCCTGTGTTATTCAAGGGAAGAAAGAAATTCCGAATGGGCGCAGAAATCCTGGAGAATTTGATTACCAAGATTTCTTAAAGAAACAAGGAATTCATGTACAAATAACTTTATCTTCCATTCATCAAATTCATTGTGATGGATTTAAATCACTCGACAAAATATACTCTGTACGTTCTAACCTTCTTATTGACATTCAAAATGAATTGACGCCGTTTACTGCCTCGTGGCTAAATTCCCTAGTTCTGGGGGATGATTCATCTTTAGATGAGGAATCGGTACAATTGTTTCGAAAATGGGGCCTGTCACATATTATTGCTATTTCAGGCACACATGTGGCAATCTTACTTACCTTTATGTATTTCGTTTTAATTAAATTATCTATCTTAACGAAAGAAAAAGCTCAGTGGTTTGTTGTCATATTTATGCCTATTTATGCGATTTTAGCAGGAGGAGAACCATCGATATGGCGCGCTAGTATGATGGCTATTATATTTATTCTACTTCTTAAAATAAAGGCGAAATATAGTGTGACAGATGTATTAGCTATCGTTTTTACATTATTAATTATCAGGGATCCTTTGTTAATTTATCATGTTGGGTTTCAATTTTCTTTTTTGGTTACGTTTAGTATCTTACTTTCCAAAAGATGGCTATCTGTCAATAAAAATCCTACTATGCAGGCTTTGAAAATTAGCTTTGTTGCACAAATGATTATTTTACCCCTACAATTCATTTATTTTTCCTTTTTTCAACCGCTATCTATTCTGTTGAATATTATCATTATTCCTTATTTTTCTGTTTTTGTGATTCCGTTTATGTATATATTACTTCCTCTTACATTATTACCTTTTCCTTTTGTTAAATTTTTAGATCAAGCTTTTACGTTCATTCATCAATTTGTTTTACAATTTATTTTCTTGATTGATAAAGTCGCTGATACACCATGGGTTATTGGGACATTTTCTATAGGTATAACTTGTTTATATTTTATTCTCTTTCTAAGAATGATGATGGAAATGGAATTAAACCAATCATTAAAGGCATTTAAATTGGGGATATTAATCTGTTTAATGTTATTTTTTCTTGTAGCAAGACCTTATTTATCTCCTGAAGGAAAGGTAACGATGTTAGATATTGGACAAGGAGACGCTTATATTATTGAACTACCTTATCGAAAAGGCGTCATTATGATAGACGCTGGAGCTACCTTTTCTTTTTCGGATGGAACAGTCAGCGAAAATACCTATAAACGAATCATTAAGCCATATTTATATTCACAAGGAATTCAAAAAGTGGACGCATTAATTTTATCTCATGAAGATCTAGATCATGTTGGAAGTGTTCCTTTTATTATAGAAGAAATGAATGTAGAGCGTATTTATATACATCCATATTATGATATAGAGGAAGATAAACAATGGAACCCTAAGAAAGTCAAGAGGGTTGAGGGGTTGGATGTGCTGAATATAAAAGGTCAACCGTTTTATGTGCTAGGACCATTAAAAGACTCCAATAATCCGAATGAGAATTCTGTCGTAGTGTATACAAAAATTGGTGGTTTAACATGGTTATTTACCGGGGATATAGGTATAGAAACAGAAAAATATATAATAAATAAATATCCTGATTTAAAAGTAGATGTATTAAAAGTAGGTCATCACGGTAGTAACACCTCAACAGGGGAGGAACTTTTGAAGCAAATTAATCCCAAATTCGCTTTTATATCTGTTGGAAAAAATAATCGCTATGGCCACCCATCCCCGGAAGTCATTCAAAGAATGAAGGATAATGATATCGTTATTTTTCGTACGGATGAGCATGGTGCCGTTCAGTATCACTTTAAAGGAAATTCTGGAACATTTTCTAGCTTCTTACCATACTATAATCATAAGTAATGGCTTAGAGCCTTGATTAAGAACAAAGGGGCAAATATCCTTACAGGCAATGAGCGCGATATCCAGTGATCCAATTATTTTGAAGTTTAAAGATAAAGAAAAATAAAGAAAAAAGAGACTATTATTTAGTCTCTTTTCTAAAAAATGTTTATTAACCTGCTACCACACTAATAATAACTCCAATTGCAAAAATGGCTACAAAGAAAACAAATGAGCCAACAAATCCCTTGATAGAATCTACAACATCATTACTGTGCTTTGATTGTGGATTATTTTCGAATTCGTTCACTTTTACCCCTCCTGTTACCATCATTAGTATAAAATAAGTAAATGAAAAAATCTACTTATGATTATAAAAATTTCCAGATATTACAATTTTAACATAATTAATACCTTATTACTAAATTAGAAAGACTTTACATCTATATATTTCTTGAGAAAACATAAGCTATAAGTGCGTATTCAAAAAGGAGGATTAATTGTACTTTTTGAACACAAAACAAATATCGTTTAACATTTAGTTTCTAGAGCTATTTGTTAAATGTTTATATAGATTCTGGGGGGAAATTATTTATTGTTTAAGGGACAAAAATTTCCCTCCATTTATTTCTTGATATTACTTAATATACAATTTACCATATATGTAATCAAATAAAAACTAAAAAAGTTCAGTTTTGGAAAGTAATGGTGTATATAAATGTCATATTTAGAAGTATTAAAAGAACTAAAAAAGAATAAAATTGCCCCAGTTTATTTGCTATATGGGTCTGAAAATTTTTTTGTGGAAAATATAAAAAAAGAAATTATCAGTCGTGTACTTGGACAAGATAAAGAAAATTTATCTACATATGATTTAGAAGAAGTTCCAATCCAAGAAGTTATAGGTGATGTTGAGACATATCCATTTTTTGGTGAAAGAAAATTAATTATTGCTTCAAACCCGACTTTTTTAAAAGCAAAACCCGACAAAACTCCTTTTGACCATAATTTGGACAGTCTGATAAGCTACTTAGAAAATCCGGTTGATTATTCCGTTTTTGTTATTATTGCTCCATATGAAAAAATAGATGAAAGAAAAAAAGTTAGCAAAGAACTAAAAAAACATGCAAAATATGTAAATTGTGAACCTATTAAAGAAAAAGATGTATCAAGTTGGATTCATTCTTTAGCGAATCAATTTCATATTACTATTGATCAAGATGCAGTAGAGATAATTGAAGGTGAGTTATCGGCCAATTTACAATTATTAGAGAGTGAACTAAAGAAATTTTCTACGTTTGTTGGTGATAATGGTGTTGTTACAAAAGAGGTGGTAGATAAGTTAATTTCCCATACATCAAATAGCTCTTCTTTAAGGCTAGTCGATGCAGTAATTGAAAGAGATTTACATAAAGCTATTGCTATTTTTAAGGATTTAGAGAAGATGAATGAAGAACCTATTGCGTTAATTGGATTACTTGCATTTCAATTTAGAACGATATTACGAGTGAAACTGTTAAAACGAAAAGGTTATACGCAATTTCAAATGCAGAAGCAGTTAGGGGTTCATCCATATGTTGTTAAGATTGCCTTAAGTAGAGAAAAACAATTTTCAGTTCAAAAATTAAAGACTATTATGGATAAATTAGCGAATACTGATGCGGCGATGAAACGGGGAAATATGGAAAAGCAACTTGCATTCGAAATTCTTTTATACGACTTAATAAGTGTTGCATAAATAAAAAAAACGATCCTGATGGATCGTTTTTTTTATTTGCTTTAATTAAGCAGTAATACTACTTACTCTTTTCATTAAGCGTGATTTCTGACGGTTTCCATTATTTTTATGGATAATCCCTTTTTGTACAGCTTTGTCAATTTGTTTAACAGTAGCTGTAAGTGCTGTTTTTGCAGCTTCAATATCTTTAGCTTCTACTAATTTTTCAACATTTTTAATAGCAGTACGCATTTCAGATTTTTGAGATTGGTTAGCTGAACGTTTTTTATTGTTAATATCAACACGTTTAATTGCAGATTTAATATTTGCCATGTATTTCACCTCCTAAACAGGACACGGTAAGACTTTCATTTTTCAAAATTTATGTTTATATAGTCTACCATTTATAACTTTCAAGTTAACAAATGATATTTTACCAAAGGAGCTCCTTCTTTTCAATAAATTTCTTTCCAAGAGTTAAAATTTATCCGTTTTTATTCCAAATGCTTTACTAGAATGTCGTATTGTTTTTGTGAATTTGTTCATTCTAATAATAAGAAGATGGGAAAGGAATGTCATCGTATGGAAAAAAACAATGAACAAGAACAAGTATACCAGGTGAGAACAGATTTAGCCGTTGAAGCTAGGGATATGTATGTAGAATCAGAACAAAAAAGAAAACAAACAAAAGAGACGGGTGAAATCAAAGGTGTAACATTTAAGGAGAGAAATCAAGAAGGTATTAAAATATCTTATGTAGATATTGATAAAGACGGAGCTAAACTAGTAGGTAAGAAACCCGGTTCTTATGTAACTATATATGCTGATGGGGTAAAAAGACAGGATACGAAACGTCAAGAAGTTGCAGCGAAAGTTCTCGCTCGTGAGCTTGAAAATTTAGTAGAAAAAAATGAAATCCCTAAGGATGGAACAGGATTAATTGTAGGACTTGGTAACTGGAATGTAACACCTGATGCACTTGGACCGATGGCTGTAGAAAAAACTTTAGTTACAAGTCATTTATTTAAACTTAAATTTGAATCGGTTTCAGACGGGTATCGTCCTGTGGCTGCTGTAACACCAGGGGTAATGGGAGTCACTGGTATAGAAACAAGCGACATCATTTATGGTATTGTTGAAAAATTTCAACCTGATTTTGTTATTGCTATTGATGCATTAGCCTCAAGATCGATTGAAAGAGTTAACGAGACAATACAGCTTTCAGATTCAGGTATTCATCCCGGCTCAGGTGTTGGGAATAAACGAAAGGAATTGAGTAAAGATACACTCGGAGTTCCAGTGATAGCGGTTGGAGTACCAACAGTAGTAGATGCTGTTACCATAACAAGTGATACGATAGATTTTATTTTAAAACACTTTGGTAGAGAATGGAATGAAAAAGATAGACCGTCTAAAGCTTTGGCCCCAGCCGGTATGTCATTTGGAGGGAAGGAATTGACTGACGAGGACCTTCCGAATGAAGAAAAGAGACAAACTTTTATGGGGATTGTCGGTACTTTATCAGAAGATGAAAAACGAAAATTAATCCAGGAAGTTTTAACTCCGCTTGGACATAATCTTATGGTTACTCCGAAAGAAGTAGATGGTTTTATGATTGATATGGCCAATCTGATTGCAGAAGGAATTAATGCTGCATTACATGAAAAAGTTGATATAACAAATTTTGCTCAATACTCCAGATAGTTTATCGCAGGTGTAGGTTTAAGTGACAATAAATAGAAAGGAAATCAATAGCCGGTACACGGCCCTTCGTTTACCTAGCATTCAGTTGGGGATAGGACTGACTTAATTTACGACGTCTTATCTCCCTATTATTTTTAATAGAAATGATACGAAAAGTGTTCTACTTTCTAATGGGCTTTCATAGATTTTACTAGAAGTGCCATTAGAAAGAGGTGGAGGAATGATTTCCAAAAATAAATTCCAGAAGAACCGTCCGTTTCGTTTTTATAAAAAAGGTGGGTTATACCTAACTAGTATTGTCATTTTATTTTTGCTTATTGGATTATTAACTACAATACAGCCAGCTTATCGTATATCTTCAGATACGATAACAAAATGGACAAATGATATAGATGGCTCTGTTTTTTTACATTTACTTGGAATGGAAAATAGAGCTTTTAATCAAGCTTTTCCAGAAGAGACCCCCTTACCTAGTTGGTCTTCTTCGCTATTTCAAGTAGCGACAAGTATTAAACCAAAGGATCCGAGAAGCTTATTAGGTAATGAAATTCCTGGTTTCTCTATCTATGATAGTCAAATCTTAATTGCGGGTGAAGGAACAGATTATACGAATCTTCCTTATGAATCCTCTCCACCATTAGAAGAGGTTTTAAAAGATAGAGAGGCTATTGTAGAGACTGACGAAGAAGATGTTCAAGAGGAAGAGAATCCGCAATCAACAGGTAATAGAAAAGTCGTTTATATTTATAACTCGCATAACCGAGAGTCGTTTCTACCGCACTTACCAGATGTAAATGATCCTAATCTAGCACACCATTCCAAAGTGAACATTACAATGGTTAGTGACAGAATGGCTAAATCTTTAGAGGCGAAAGGAATAGGTGCCGAAGTAGAAGAAGCAGATATAGGAAAACTACTAGATGATAAAGGAATGAAGTATTGGCAGTCATACGAAGCTTCAAGAGGTGTTGTTCAAGAAGCTTTTGCAGCGAATAACGATATACAATTTTCTTTTGATTTACATCGAGATTCACTAAATAGAGAGCACACTACAAAGGAAATCAAAGGAAAAGACTATGCTAGAATTATTTTTGTTGTTGGTGAAGACCACCCTAAATTTGAAAAGAATTTACAGCTAGCTACTAAATTGCATTATTTAGTAGAGGAGAAATATCCGGGATTGAGTCGTGGTGTACTAAGAAAAGGTGGAGCTGGAACGAATGGTATTTTTAATCAGGATTTATCAGAAAATGCACTATTAATTGAATTTGGTGGGCCGGAAAATAACTTGGATGAATTATATCGCACAGCAGATGCATTTGCGGAAGTGTTTAGTGAATATTATTGGGATGCCGAATCAGTTGAAGGGAATTCCTAAGGGGGAAGTATAAATGGTTCGTACAGTTATAACGCTTTTACTATTAGCTGTATTTTTTCTATCTGGAACGTTGTATGGAATCAATCGAAGTGGTAACGAAATGAGTATGGCATCGAATGAGAATGGAATAAATGGTAATGAAATTGAAGAAAAATTAATAGAAGAAAAAATAATTACAGAAAAAGATATTGAGACAGTAAATCAAGAAAGTGTTACATCAACAGTAGATCAGGATCTTATGATGATGGAAAACGAATTTCACTTAACCCAGAAAACAGCTTCATTTTTAGAAACAAGTGTGCAAGGATTTTATGAAGTCGTAGTCGGAATTATGTATCATGTAGCTGACATATTTTTTTAAAAAGCTAAAATGTATGGATTATGAATATGTTCTTGTTTGAATATCCCTCATTCAATTGCTATAATCATCATTATCGATTATTTTTGGAGTTTGGTGTTTTAAAAATTATATGAAGGACCTCTATAGAATTTGTAGGAGTGAACAATAGAATGGGGAGTAATAAAAGAAAAGTACGTAATTTTTCAATCATAGCGCATATCGATCATGGAAAATCTACATTAGCTGATCGAATTTTAGAAAATACGCAAACCGTTTCTAAAAGAGAAATGAAAGAACAACTTCTTGATGGGATGGACTTGGAACGTGAGCGTGGAATTACCATTAAATTAAACGCAGTACAACTTAAATATCTTAGTAAAAATGGAGAAGAATATATATTCCATTTAATTGATACACCTGGACATGTCGATTTTACTTATGAAGTATCTCGAAGCCTTGCAGCTTGTGAAGGTGCCATTCTTGTAGTCGATGCTGCACAAGGTATCGAAGCACAAACACTAGCTAATGTATATTTAGCAATGGAAAATGATCTAGAAATCATTCCTGTCATTAATAAAATCGACCTACCAAGTGCGGATCCTGATAGGGTAAAACAGGAATTAGAAGATGTTCTTGGTATTGATGGTGACGATGCTATCTTGGCTTCAGCAAAAGCTAATATCGGTATTGAGGATATTTTAGAAAGAATTGTTGAAGTAGTACCTGAACCGGCTGGCAATGAAGAAGAGCCTCTTAAAGCACTTATATTTGATTCCTTATATGACTCTTACCGTGGTGTTATTGCTTATGTTTGTATAAAAGAAGGGGCCATTAAAGTTGGCGATAAAATAAAAATGATGGCAACGGGTAAGGAATATGAAGTAAATGAGGTTGGAGTTTTTACACCGAAAGCTACTTCACGTGATGAACTTACAGTGGGGGATGTAGGATTTATAACGGCTTCGATTAAAAGTGTTGGGGATATTCATGTTGGAGATACGATTACCAACGCTAATCGTCCTGCAGAGGAGGCTTTACCAGGGTATCGTCGTTTAAATCCGATGGTATATTGTGGCCTTTATCCTGTTGATTCAAATGATTATAACGATTTAAGAGAAGCACTAGAGCGACTAGAGTTAAATGATTCAGCTCTCCAGTATGAGCCTGAGACGTCACAAGCATTAGGATTTGGTTTCCGTTGTGGGTTCTTGGGACTACTGCATATGGAAATTCTCCAAGAGCGGATTGAAAGAGAATTTAATATAAATCTTATTACAACTGCACCAAGTGTTATTTTTGAAGTAGAAAAAACAGATGGTGAAACGATTTCTGTAGATAATCCATCTAAAATGCCAGATCCACAAAAGATACAAGAAATTAGAGAACCATATGTTAAAGCTACAATAATGGTTCCTAACGATTACGTTGGGGCAGTGATGGAGATTTCCCAGAAAAAACGCGGAAACTTTATCGATATGCAGTATTTAGATGATATTCGTGTAAATGTTATTTATCATATTCCGTTATCAGAAATTGTATATGATTTCTTTGACCAATTGAAATCACAAACAAAAGGATACGCATCTTTTGATTATGAGTTAATAGGATATCAACCGTCCAATCTAGTTAAAATGGACATTCTACTCAATAGTGATACGATTGATGCTCTTTCCTTTATCGTTCATCGTGATTTTGCTTATACTCGTGGTAAACAAATAGTGGATAAATTAAAAGAATTAATACCAAGACAGCAATTTGAAGTTCCTGTTCAAGCTGCTATCGGCAACAAAATTATAGCACGTTCAACAATAAAAGCAGTAAGAAAAGATGTAACTGCTAAACTGTACGGTGGGGATATTTCACGTAAACGTAAATTATTGGAGAAACAAAAAGAAGGTAAGAAACGTATGAAAATGGTCGGTTCTGTAGAAGTACCGCAAGAAGCGTTTATGGCAGTTCTTGAAATGGGCGAAGATTAAGATGCAATGAAGGGAAAACTTAGGGGACTAGGTTTTCCTTTTTACGTTTGTTCTAAAGGAGAGGATAAAAATGGAACGGGAAGTTCAATCTGTATATATTCATATTCCTTTTTGTACGCAAATTTGTCATTATTGTGATTTTGTTAAGTTTTTCTATAATGAAAGGCTGGCAACGGAATATATACATGCACTAATAAATGAAATAAATACGAATATTAAAGGAAAACATAATATTATACGGACGTTGTATATCGGCGGAGGTACACCCACCGCACTTAATTATAAACAATTGAAATTTTTACTTGAGTTTTTAAATGAAAAATTTGACTTGGATTCTTGTAAGGAATTTACTATTGAAGTGAATCCGGGTGATATTGATCAAGAAAAGGCAGAATTATTAAAGGAATATGGTATTTCCAGAATTTCATTTGGAGTTCAAGTCATGGATGATCAATTACTAGAGGAAATTGGTAGGGTCCACCGCGTTAAAGATGTCTATAAAACCGTTGAATTGTTCCATCAATATCATTTTAGTAATATAAGCCTAGATTTGATGTATGCATTACCTCATCAATCGGTTGAACAGTTCCAACATTCGTTAGATTTGGCATTACAATTTGACTTACCGCATTACGCAACTTATGGATTACAAATTGAACCAAAAACGGTTTTTTATTTAAAACATAAAAAAGGACAACTCAACCGTCCGACCGAAGAAGCTGAAATTGAAATGTATCAAATCCTTAGGAGTACAATGAATGAAAAAGGAATTAAACAATATGAGATTAGTAATTTTGCGAAGCCTGGATTTGAAAGCAAACATAATTTAAATTATTGGAGTAATGGATATTACTATGGCTTTGGTGCCGGTGCACATGGGTATTTGCCTGGAAGAAGAATTACCAATTTACGTCCTCTGCCAGCTTATGTTAACAAAGCAATGAAAGATGGACACCCAATTTTGGAAGAGGAACGTATTACACTTAAAGAAAATATTGAAGAAGAAATATTTTTGGGTTTAAGAAGAATGGAAGGATTAAATAACAATCATTTCAAGTCTAAATATGGATTCTCCCTAGACACTCTATTTAAAGAACAAATAAAAAATCTTACTAAGATGGATTTATTATTTGTAAACAATGAAACACTATATTTAACGGAAAGTGGTTTACTACTTGCAAATAAAGTGTTTGAAGAATTCATGTTAGAAGATTCTGATTTACAACGGATTTATTGACAAAAAATAATGGATTTGTTAATTTATTATTAGTATTAGCACTCAAATAACACGAGTGCTAACAGGGGTGATCAAATGCTAACAGAAAGGCAATTATTAGTATTACAAATAATTATTGATGATTTCATCGAAACTGCCCATCCGGTTGGCTCCCGTGCCCTATCCAAAAAAGGAAGTATTCCATACAGTGCTGCTACAATTAGAAATGATATGGCAGATCTAGAGGATATGGGTTTTTTAGAGAAAACACATTCATCCTCTGGGAGAATCCCTTCAGAAAAAGGGTACCGTTATTATGTAGATCATCTTATTGCTCCTTTATCGAGTGGTCAAAACATAAAGATTATCCGAAACATAATGAAAGAGGGTATTTATGAATTTGAACAAATTGTTCAAATGTCTGCGGAGGTATTATCTGAATTAACCAACTATACTTCAATTATTATAGGTCCGGAATTAAGTGAAACGAAATTAAAACAATTAGAAATTTTGCCTATATCCAACCATACAGCTGTAGCTATTTTAGTGACAGATACAGGACATGTAGAACATCGTTCAATTACTGTACCAGAGAAAATTGATTTATCTGATCTAGAAAAGATGGTTAACATTTTAAATGATCGATTAAAAGGTGTTCCCATTATTCAATTGGAAAAAGTTTTTCAAAAGGAAATAGTTGGCCTTTTAAAACGTTATATAAATGACTTTGGATCTACCCAACATTATTTACAAGCCATTATTTCGCAAAATAATCCAGTTAAATTATATATTGGTGGAAAGTCTAATATATTAATGCAACCCGAATTTAATGATGTAGATAAAATAAGATCATTTTATACTATGATTGAAAATGAAAATGAAATAGCTAATTTATTAAAAAGTAAAAAAGATGGTATAGGTATTTCTATTGGTAATGAAAATAAAGTTGAAGCGATAAAGGACCTAAGTTTAATAACTGCAACCTATCAACTTGGTAAAGACCAAATGGGAACTATTGCTCTATTAGGACCTACTCGAATGGAATATAAAAAGGTTATATCTTTATTATCAAGTTTATCTAAGGAATTATCCGAAGCTCTTTATAAATGGTATAAGACTTCTGAATAGGATTTTTGCTTAGAATGTGGTAGGGTATTACCTGCCACATTCCTTGTGGTTACTTACTTATTAAAAAATGTTTTACATAAAAAATAGGATGTAAAACAGCTAATGGAATCTTAATAATGGAGGTGGCAATAATGGAAGAAAAAAATAATGCTTTAGATGAAGAATTAGTGGAAGAACAAGATAAACAAGTTGACGATGAACCTGTTGAAACAACTAATGAAGAATCTTCTAATGAACTAGAAGAAAAAATTAATCTACTACAATCAGAAAAAGAAGAAACACATAATCGTCTATTAAGATTGCAAGCTGAATTTGAAAACTATAAAAAACGCACGCTTAAAGAACGTGAAGCAGATAGAAAATATAAAGCACAAGATTTAGTTCAAGAACTATTACCTGCAATTGACAATTTTGAACGTGCATTACAAGTGGAAGCTACTGAGGAAACGAAAAGCTTGATTGATGGGATTACAATGGTACACAAGCAACTCATAGAAGCATTAAAGTCCCAAGGCGTGGAAATAATAGAGACGGAAGGAAAAGACTTTGATCCGAATCTTCATCATGCAGTCATGCAAGTGGAAGATGACTCTATTGAATCAGATAAAATTGTAGAGGAATTGCAAAAGGGCTATATGATTAAAGACCGAGTTATTCGACCTGCAATGGTAAAAGTAAATAAATAAATAAGCTTCTAGTAATGCGTGTTCAAAAAGGAGGATAAAAAGGACCGAGTCGGCTAAAGTCGCAACGTCCTGTTGCAACGCCGACACTAGCACGTCCTGTGCGTCGGAAGTTCGAGGCGGCGAAGCTTTGAGTACCGGAACGTATGCAATTAATACGTGAGGAACGGAAAAACGAGCCAACGAAGAATTTCGAAGTGTCATTTTTACCGGACTTTTTGAACAACTTCTAGTAGTCAAGGAGGAAATATTACAATGAGCAAAATAATAGGAATCGATTTAGGAACAACAAACTCATGTGTATCTGTTATGGAAGGAGGAGAAGCGGTAGTTATTCCCAACCCTGAGGGAAACCGTACGACTCCATCTGTAGTAGCGTTTAAAAATGGAGAAAGACAAGTTGGGGAAGTTGCGAAACGTCAATCAATTACAAACCCAAATACAATTCAATCTATTAAACGTCATATGGGTACTGATTACAAAGAAACTATTGAAGGAAAAGATTATACTCCACAAGAGGTTTCTGCTATTATCTTACAACATATTAAATCGTATGCCGAAGATTATATTGGTGAAAAAATAGACAAAGCGGTCATTACTGTACCAGCGTACTTTAATGATTCCGAACGTCAAGCAACTAAAGATGCCGGCAGAATTGCTGGTCTTGAAGTGGAACGTATTATTAATGAACCAACTGCAGCTGCTCTTGCATATGGTATTGATAAAGATGATCAAGATCAAACCATTTTAGTGTTTGACCTTGGTGGTGGTACTTTTGATGTTTCTATCCTTGATATTGGAGATGGAACGTTTGAGGTTGTTGCTACAGCTGGTGATAATCGTTTAGGTGGGGATGATTTTGACCAAGTTATCATTGATTATTTAGTTCAAGAATTTAAGAAGGAAAATGGAATTGACTTATCACAAGATAAAATGGCTGTTCAACGTCTAAAAGATGCTGCAGAAAAAGCCAAAAAAGATTTATCTGGTGTAAGCCAAACACAAATTTCATTGCCATTTATTACAGCAGGAGAAGCTGGACCTTTACACTTGGAAATGAACCTTACTCGTGCAAAATTTGAAGAACTATCTTCTGAATTAGTAGAGCGTACAATGGTTCCAGTTCGTAAGGCTTTATCTGATGCAAGTTATTCAAATAATGATATTGATAAAGTTATTCTTGTTGGTGGTTCAACTCGTATCCCTGCAGTACAAGAAGCAATTAAGAGTGAAATTGGGAAAGACCCATCTAAAGGTGTTAATCCAGATGAAGTTGTAGCATTAGGTGCAGCTATCCAAGGTGGGGTACTTCAAGGTGATGTGAAAGATGTACTATTACTTGATGTCACACCACTTTCATTAGGTATCGAAACGATGGGAAGTGTATTTACCAAGTTAATTGAGCGCAATACAACAATCCCAACAAGCCATTCTCAAGTATTCTCTACTGCGGCTGATAATCAAACTGCTGTAGACATTCATGTGCTTCAAGGTGAACGTCAAATGGCTGCAGACAATAAAACATTAGGTCGTTTCCAATTAACAGATATTCCACCAGCTCCTAGAGGAGTACCACAAATTGAAGTGTCATTTGATATTGATGCTAATGGTATCGTAAATGTACGTGCAAAAGATTTAGGAACAAATAAAGAACAATCCATTACTATTAAATCTTCTTCTGGTCTTTCTGATGAGGAAATTGATCGCATGGTTAAAGAAGCAGAAGAAAACGCTGAATCCGATCAAAAGCGTCGTGAAGAAGTAGATTTACGTAATGAAGCTGATCAGCTTGTATTTACAACAGATAAAACGATAAAAGACCTTGGTGACAAAGTTTCCGATAGTGAAAAACAAGAAGCGGAAACTGCTAAGGAAGAGTTGAAAAAAGCTCTTGAAGGAAATGATTTAGAACAAATTAAAGCGAAGAAAGAAGCGTTACAAGAGAAAGTACAACAACTCTCTGTAAAACTATATGAACAAGCTCAAGCACAAGCGCAAGCAGCTCAAGGTGAACAAACTTCAAATGACGCTGCAGATGATGTTGTAGATGCGGACTATCAAGAAGTTGATGATGATAAAGACAATAAATAATTTATAATATGTTTATTCTAAATATAAGTCAAAGTCAGGGCTATCTTGGCTTTGACTTTTTTACTCATTGTCATTATTAGACTTTAAAGTTTTAATAAATAAGGATATTTGCCATCATAAGCAAAATGATGATAATATAAAATCTATGCTAAAGTGTGTGTTCAAAAAGGAGGATGAAAAGGACCGAGTAGTTCGAGGCGGTGTCGCTTTGAGAAACGGAACGTATGCAATTAATACGTGAGTATCGGAAAAGCAAGCCAACGAAGAAATGCGAAGTGTCTTTTTCACCGGACTTTTTGAACAACCTTTTAAAGTGTGTCGGGAGAGTGAATTTACTGTGAGTAAGCGAGATTATTATGAAGTTTTAGGAATTGACAAAGGTGCATCAAAAGAAGAAATAAAAAAGGCTTATCGAAAATTAGCTAGAAAATATCACCCTGATGTGAATAAAGAAGCAGATGCTGAAGACAAATTTAAGGAAGCAAAAGAGGCGTATGAAGTCTTAAGTGATGAAAATAAACGTGCCCAATATGATCAGTTCGGTCATGCAGCTACTAATGGTCAAGGTTTTGGAGGCTTTGGTGGAGGAGCTGAAGACTTTGGTGGTTTCGGTGATATTTTCGATATGTTCTTTGGTGGTGGAAGAAGACGAGATCCAAATGCTCCACAACAAGGAAATGATTTACAGTATACCATGGTGTTAGAATTCGAGGAAGCGATTTTCGGGAAAGAAATGGATATACGTATTCCAAAAGAAGAAACATGTGAAACGTGTCATGGCTCAGGTGCAAAACCCGGGACAAAAGTAGATACTTGTTCTCACTGTCATGGTAGTGGTCAGTTGAACCAAGAACAAAATACTCCTTTTGGCAGGGTTGTAAACCGTAGAGTTTGTCATTATTGTAATGGTTCCGGAAAGATGATTAAAGAGAAATGTAATTCTTGTAGTGGGAGCGGCAGAGTGAAGAAAAATAAAAAAATCCATATCAATATTCCTGCAGGTATAGATGAAGGACAACAAATACGTGTAGCAGGAAAAGGGGAACCAGGAGTCAATGGTGGTCCTGCTGGTGACTTATTTGTCGTTATCCATGTGAAAGACCATGAATTCTTTGTTCGTGAAGGAGATAATATTCATTGTGAATTGCCAATAAATTTTGCTCAAGCAGCGTTAGGCGATGAGTTAGAGGTACCAACTGTACATGGAAAAGTGAAATTAAAAGTCCCTGCTGGAACCCAGACAGGAAAGATGTTCCGCCTAAAAGGAAAGGGAGCACCAAATGTACGCGGACGTGGTCAAGGAGATCAAATTTTAAAGGTTCGGGTTGTAACCCCAACAAATTTATCAGAAAAACAAAAAGACTTAATAAGAGAATTTAATGAATTACGTGGAAACGGTGCAACAGAAGAACAAGATAATTCCATTTTTAAACGTTTTAAAAATGCTTTTAAAAATTAATTATACATTTTCAAGTCTTTACTGGCTAACCAATTAGAAAACCGATTTGCTCAAATGTTTTTGCGAATGATAAAGGGTAGCCAGTAGAGTCCTGATAAGACTTTAGTATTCAGTAGAAGTTGAAAGGCTTTTCCTGAATAAGTTTCACTTTATAGAAATGGGTGAGTGGTCCGTATGAAATGGTCAGAAATAAGTATTTACACAACAAATGAAGCAATAGAACCAATCTCTAATATTTTACATGAAACAGGTGCTAGTGGACTAGTTATTGAAGACTCGGAGGATCTAGTTGCAATTAGAAGTGCCCCTTTTGGTGAGGTATATGAGTTAAATCCAGATGACTATCCTGAAGAAGGTGTACGGATTAAAGCATATTTGCCTCTAACTAGTTTTTTTATAGAAACGGTCGAAGAAATTAAACAGGCTATTAACAACTTATTAGTGTATGATATTGACCTTGGTATTAATGAAGTAACTATAAGTGAGGTTAAGGAAGAGGATTGGGCTCATGCCTGGAAAAAATATTATCATCCAGTGAAAATCTCTCAAAAAATTACCATTAAGCCTACATGGGAAGAATATACACCAGTTTCTAGTGATGAAATCATTATTGAATTGGATCCTGGTATGGCTTTCGGCACAGGGACCCATCCTACAACGGTATTAAGTATTCAAGCTTTAGAGCGGTATATTAATGAAGGTGACACTGTAATAGATGTTGGTAGTGGTTCTGGCGTATTAAGCATCGCCTCTTCTTTATTAGGTGCAAAAGAAGTTTTCGCATATGATTTAGACGATGTTGCGGTTAAAAGTACAGAAGAAAATGTGAAGTTAAATAGATTAGAAAATAATATTACAGCTAAACAAAATAATTTACTAGATCATGTTGATATGAAAGTTGATGTGGTTGTCTCTAATATTTTAGCTGAAATTATTGTTCGTTTTGTTGATGAGACATGGAATAATTTAAAACCGGGTGGATTATTTATAACCTCAGGTATTATTCAAAATAAGAAAGAACTTGTTAAAGATAAACTAAAGGAACAAGGTTTTGAAATTATCGCAATGAATGAAATGGAAGATTGGATTTCTATCGTTGCTAAAAAGAATTGTTAGTTTTTAAAGGTATCCCGGATAAGATTTATTACGTGTTATCCTGGGGCTCCGAATATTCGCCCCACTGTTTTAATCTGGAAAAGTACAACTAAGGCATTTGCCCGAACCTATAGGAAAAATGCCAAAGTTTTAAATTAAAGTAGGTGTGTAAATGCAACGGTATTTTGTTCCGAAAAAAGCATGGGATGACGATAGAATTATGATTACTGGTGCTGATGTACATCATATTTCTAGGGTAATGCGTTTTTCGGTTGGAGAAAAAATCATTTGTAATGATGAAAATGGAATAGCTGCCCAATGTGAAATTGTGGAAATAGATAAAGACTTTGTCGTTGTAACCATTCTTAATTGGTTGGAAGAAAATAATGAATTACCAATTAAGGTAACAATTGTCCACGGTATACCAAAGTCTGACAAATTTGAACTTGTTTTACAAAAAGGTACTGAACTTGGTGCATATAAGTATATCCCTTTTCAATCGGAAAGATCCGTAGTCGTTTGGGATAAGAAAAAATGGGAAAAAAAATTACAACGCTTTAGCAAAATTGTAAAAGAAGCTAGTGAACAAAGCCACCGATCTTATGTGCCAACTATAAGTAATCCAATGTCGATAACAGAACTAATCGAAGAAAGTTCCGAATACAATCTGAAAATATTTGCTTATGAGGAAGAAGCTAAAGTAAATAACTATCATACATTTGGGTCCATACTGAAACAACTAAATCCGAATCAAAAATTATTAGTCTGTATAGGTCCAGAAGGTGGTTTTTCAAATGAAGAGGCTAATTTATTAAAATCGAATGATTTTCATTCTATACGATTAGGACCAAGGATATTACGAACAGAGACAGCACCATTGTATGCATTATCCGCGATTTCGTACCATTTTGAAGAACTATAAAAGTTTGATAGAAGTTAGTGTAACGCACATTAATACTAATGCTGGAGTAGAGATAATGAAAGGGAATAAAGGAATGGATGGATATTAATAAAATCATCATCTTCCTTTAAATAACATTCATCAACATGTAAATAATCAGTTGACCTATTAATAGTATTATATTATACTTTATAGTGGCATATGTGAAATAAAACATATGTCATTAAATTTTTGGTTCTTTGCTTCGGAGGGAGGGAAATTAGCATGTCAAATACAACTCGCGTTCGTAAAAACGAGTCTCTTGAAGATGCTCTTCGTCGCTTTAAACGTAGTGTGTCAAAAAGTGGTACACTATCAGAATATCGTAAGCGTGAATACTATGAAAAACCTAGCGTTCGCCGTAAGAAAAAGTCTGAAGCTGCTAGAAAGCGTAAATACTAAAGAGGGTGCGGACTCATGTCATTACTCGAAAAATTAAATGAAGATATGAAGCAAGCGATGAAGAATAGAGATAAAGAAACCCTAGGCGTAATTCGCATGATAAAAGCTTCAATACAGAATGAATCGATTAAACTTGGAAAAGATACACTATCTGAAGACGAAGATTTAACCATCTTGTCTAGAGAAGTAAAACAAAGAAAAGATTCCCTCCAAGAATTTAAATCTGCTGGACGCGATGATCTTGTTAAAAAAGTTGAGACAGAGATTTCTATCGTTCAAAGATATATGCCTGAACAACTTTCTGAGGGAGAGCTCTCAGAAATAATTCAGCAAACGATTCAGGAAGTAAGTGCAACAACTAAGAAAGATATGGGTAAAGTAATGAGTGCAGTAATGCCAAAAGTGAAAGGCAAAGCTGACGGATCCCAAATAAAAGATATTGTTTTAAAACATTTAAATTAAGAAGGAAAAGGTCCTTATCTAAAGATAAGGACCTTTTTTGGCAGGATAAAAGAACACATAACCTTATCTGTATAAGTGTAACCTAAATATTCACGAGCCTAATTGCGAATACTGGGGATTCTAATATATTATGAAAAAAAGCTTTATTATTATGAAACTTTTTTGCCCGGTGCTCGTATATACTTAATAAAGGAGGTGATAATATTTGCGAAAAAACTTCATAAAATTTTACATAGTTCTGATAGGGTTAGCATTTTCTTTTTCCTGTCTCCATGTACAAAAAGTAGTTCATGCGGAGAAAAATGATGGAAGTGGCCAAACAGTTTACATCATTCCAATCGAACGTGAAGTTGAACGTGGTTTAGAAGCTTTCCTAAAAAGAACAACAAATGAAGCAATGGAATCTGGTGCGGATCATATTATTTTTGAAATAGATACACCAGGGGGGAGAGTTGATTCAGCTGGGCAAATTGGTACATTACTACAAAATTTAAAGTTACCTACGACTTCTTTCATTATTAACGAAGCATTGTCTGCAGGTTCTTACATTGCATTAAATACAGATAAAATTTATTTTGTACCACATGCTACAATGGGAGCAAGTGGAGTAATAAATGGAGATGGAACTGCTGCAGATGATAAAGCACAGTCAGCTTGGAAAGAAAGAATGAAGGCGGCTGCGGAATCCAAAGGACGAGATCCAATTTATGCAGAGGCTATGGCTGATTCTAGTATAGACTTACCAGAGTATGGTGCCGCGAAAGGCTCATTTTTAACATTAGGCCCAACGGATGCATTGAAAGTTGGTTATGCGGAAGGAATTGTAGACGATAGGGTTGAATTACTCCATGAGCTAGGTTTGGAAAATGCTACGATTATTGAAACGCAACCTACATTAGCAGAAGAAGTAGCAAGATTTTTAACCAATCCTATTGTATACTCCATATTGCTTTCCGTAGCAAGTCTAGGACTTATAGTTGAATTATATTCGCCAGGTTTTGGTATTCCGGGTATTATGGGCTTAACTGCTTTAATTCTCTTTTTCTATGGACATATCGTTGCTGGATTAGCAGGAATGGAAGCAATTATATTATTGTTATTAGGTATTGCTCTTATTGTTGCAGAATTTTTTGTCCCTGGTGGTATACTTGGTATAATTGGTGTAGGAGCTATTCTTGTTTCCTTATTCATGTCTGGTTATGATATTGGACAAATGTCAATAAGTGTTGGTATTGCATTTTTAGTAGCAGTTATTGCAAGTGTCATACTGTTTAGAAGAATTGGAATGGATAAGGGAGTTTTTAGACATATCATTCTCAAAGAAAGTACATCAACAGAGTTAGGCTATGTATCTAACTCTAATCGATCAGAACTTGTTGGTCAAAAAGGGGTCGCCGTTACGAACTTAAGACCTTCAGGGATAGCTGATATTGGAGATGAGCGGGTAGATGTTGTTTCAGAGGGGACCTTTATTGACAAAGCTAGTCAAATAAAGGTAGTCAAAGTAGAAGGTGCTAGAGTAGTTGTGAGGGAAGTAAATAACAATTAGGAGGAATTTAAATGGAGATTTACGATTTAATGCCGCTTATTATCATCGCACTTATCATCATTGCGGTAGTTATTTTATTTACGTTTATTCCAGTAGCACTCTGGATCAGTGCATTAGCAGCAGGAGTAAAGGTTGGTATATTTACATTAGTTGGTATGCGATTACGTCGTGTAGTACCGAACCGGGTAATTAATCCATTAATAAAAGCTCATAAGGCAGGTTTAGATGTTAAGATTAACCAACTAGAAAGTCATTACTTAGCAGGCGGGAATGTTGACCGTGTTGTTAATGCATTAATTGCAGCACATCGAGCAAATATTGAGCTTAGCTTTGAGCGAGCAGCAGCAATCGATTTAGCTGGTCGTGACGTTCTTGAAGCTGTACAAATGAGTGTAAACCCAGAAGTAATTGAAACTCCTTTTATTTCTGGTATTGCTATAGATGGTATTGAAGTAAAAGCAAAAGCGAGAATAACCGTTCGTGCAAATATAGACCGTTTAGTCGGTGGTGCGGGTGAAGAAACTATTATTGCCCGTGTAGGTGAAGGGGTCGTTAGTACAATTGGTAGTTCTGAAACACATGCAAAAGTATTAGAAAATCCTGACTCTATCTCTCATACAGTATTAGAAAAAGGGCTTGATGCTGGGACAGCTTTTGAAATCTTATCCATTGATATTGCAGATGTAGATATTGGTAAAAACATTGGGGCCATTTTACAAACAGACCAGGCTGAAGCAGATAAAAATATTGCACAAGCTAAAGCAGAGGAACGTCGTGCAATGGCTGTAGCTCAAGAACAAGAAATGGTAGCCCGTGTTCAAGAAATGCGCGCTAAAGTGGTAGAAGCGGAAGCAGATGTACCGCTAGCATTAGCAGAAGCACTTCGCTCTGGGAAAATGGGTGTCATGGACTATTTAAATTACCAAAATATCAATGCTGATACTGATATGCGTGATTCAATTGGTAAATTGTCTCAAGAAAATGATGACGAACATGAAAATAACTAATCATTTCAATGGGAAAGGAAGGATAACGTGGAAGCAATATTAGAAGCGATATTCAGTAACTTCTTTTTAATTCTAGTTATCCTCTCAGGAATATTTAGTTTTTTTAAAAAGAATACTGAAGACCAGAAGAAAAATAAAACGCCTAGTAAGCAGAAAACTAAGCCGAAAACCGTTCAACCTTCTGCAAGAAGCACAGAAACAACAAAGAAAAGGCCTGTATACACTTCCAAAATAGAAGATACAATTCAAGAATCTCTACAACAACTTTCTGTTGAGGAACAACAAAAAGCTCAGATGGAACGTTTAGCCGAGAAATTTAATACAAATAAAGAAATCGGTCGAACAATAGAACAAGGATTAGATTTCAGTCAAAGCTTTTCAAATTCTAAGATATTGAAAACGAAGCAGATCGAGAAAAGAACTGATTTTAATATGCGATTAAAAAGAAATGACCTAGTTCAAGGAGTTATTTTGTCCGAAGTGTTGGGTTCACCACGTTCAAAGAAACCTTACCAAACGGTTATAGAGGAAAGAAAAATGAAATTTAAATAATGAAGAATGCCGCCAGCGAAAAGGTTATGTAAGCTGGTGGCTTTTTTAATTTCTTGATTATATGAATTTGTTAAGTTCTTAACTTTTTATTAGATACATAAGATAAATATGAGAGGGGGATGCATACGTGAAAAAATTCAGGCAACGTGTCCAATCATTATTAATTAATTCTTTTGCACTTCCTTCTGATGTAATTCTCGAGTTACCTCGGATTACAGTAATTGGACAGATTCACGTGTATATTGAAAACCACCAAGGATTAGTAACATATTCTGACACGGAATTAAAATTAAAAGTGAATAAAGGATACGTTCAGATTAAAGGCAATTCATTTGTTTTAAAAATGATGCTACCTGAAGAAATCCTACTAGAAGGTACCATTACAGACATAAAATTCTTATCAAATTAATTTTATTGTGCATTAGAAGATAAAATTTTAGCTAAGAAGTGGTTTCGACATAGCTTAAATATTAACGTTCCAAGTATAAGAAAAATTAACATGCGCAAAGGAAAGTGAATGCGAGTTTATCTAATAGTAATAGGAGGAGGAAATGAGACAGGTACAGGGGACTTTTTTTACTGGATATGTCACAATTTTAATTAAAGGAAATTATCCTGAATTATTTTTTCAAGAATGTACAAAAAAAGGGATAACCGTATGGAATATAAGAAAAATTGATCAAGACGTTTGTGAAGGAAATGTTAGATTAAAAGATATAAAACATCTAAGAACTATTATTAGGGGGACACACTATAAATTAAATTTTACCAATAAGAAAGGTTATCCTTTTATTTTCAATAGATTTATTAAGAAAAGACCCCTCTTAGTAGCAATATTTTTAAGTGTTTTATTAGCTCTCTTTCTTTCTAATATTCTTTGGAAAGTGGAGATTACCGGTGTACCAAAAGATATTGAAGAAAAAATAGTTAAACAACTAGATGAGTATGGAATACATCGGGGTGCTTGGATATTTTCTTTAGACCAACCTAATACAATTCAGCAAAAATTAGTTGAGGATGTTCCTGAACTCCTATGGGTTGGTGTGGATCGAAGAGGGACAACTTATTCTCTTGAAGGAGTAGAAAAACTAATCGTTAAGGAAGAGGAGAAACACGGACCTAGGAATCTTATAGCTACAAAGAAGGGAATAATTAAAAAAATGTATGTAGCTAAAGGACTTCCCATAGTTCAAGTCAATGATTATGTCGAACCAGGAGATTTACTAGTATCAGGCCAAATTGGTACGACTGATCAGGAGGAAGAAAGTGAGGAAGAGAAGAAAGAACGAAACTTTGATTTAGTAGCTGCAGAAGGAGAAATTACTGCTGAGACTTGGTATGAAGTAAAAGTTACATCCCCTCTAGAATATAGTTATGAAGAATTGTCAGGTAATAAAGAAACTAAATATTACATTCAAATTGGTGAGTTTAAATTTCCGATTTGGGGTTTTGGAGATCCATCGTACGAACAAATTCATTATGATACGAAAGAGAATTCAATAAATTTTTTGAAATGGGAATTGCCGATAAAAATTGTAGATACGGTTTTAAGTGAGAAGGTATACTATAAAGGGAAAAGAACAAAAGAAGAAGCAATTCAAACAGGAATTGAACAAGCTAAGTCAGAATTATTGTTAGAGTTAGGAAAAGATGCCAAAATATTGTCAGAAAAAGTTTTGCATGAACGTATGGAGCATGGTAAAGTTAAAATGAACATAATATTTACAGTTGAGGAAAATATTGCACGTGTACAACCTATAAAGTGAAACTCATTCAGTGGGGATTTCTTATCCCCCACTGAATGTTAGTTGAACTTATCAGGGCGCTACTGGCTGTTGTCCCGCAATTAGATTTCTTTGTTTACTCGAATTCTTGAAGTGTGGGTCATACAGCCAGTTAAAACGTGATAAATCAAGGAGATTAGCTATGGCTGAACATTTAACAGAAATTAATTTGCATGTTGCAGATCCTAATGAAGCATTAGCTTTATTTGGAACTAATGATAAACATTTGAAATTAATAGAAAAGAAACTACAAGTCTCCATTGTATCAAGAGGGGAACTTGTTAGAGTTTCGGGTGATGATAATGCAATAACGCTTGTACAAGAAATTTTAACAAACCTTTTAACCGTTGTCAGAAAAGGTATTACCATCTCTGAACGTGACATCGTTTATGCTGTCGATTTAGCTAAGGAAGGGAAAATCAATCAATTAGAAACTCTTTTTGAAGATGAAATTACAAAAAATGTAAAAGGTAAATCAATCAGAGTTAAAACATTAGGTCAGAAGAATTATATTTCAGCAATTAAATCTAAAGATTTGGTATTTGGAATTGGACCAGCTGGAACTGGTAAAACTTATTTAGCTGTTGTTATGGCTGTACATGCATTAAAAAAAGGAGAAGTAAAACGAATCATCCTGACCCGGCCAGCAGTTGAAGCAGGGGAAAGCCTTGGCTTTTTACCAGGGGATTTAAAAGAAAAAGTAGATCCTTATTTACGTCCTTTATACGATGCACTTCATGATGTTTTAGGAGCAGAGCATACATTACGACTAATCGAACGAGAAACGATTGAAATTGCTCCATTAGCATATATGCGAGGAAGAACGTTGGATGATGCATTTGTAATATTAGATGAAGCACAGAATACAACAACGGCTCAAATGAAGATGTTTTTAACTAGATTAGGGTTTGGTTCCAAAATGGTTATAACTGGAGATATTACACAAATTGATTTACCTAAAGGAGCTAAATCCGGGTTACAAGTTGCTAAAGATTTATTAACGGATGTGAAAGATATTTCCTTTGTATACTTAAATCAATCTGATGTTGTTAGACATCCTTTGGTACAGAAAATAATAGAGGCTTATGAAAAAAGCGAGTCATGATAAGAGATAAATGTTATTTAAAGACCCTAGGATCATGGGTCTTATTTCTGTATCATGAATAAATCTTGAGGTGATATAGTTGAGAAAGAATCGGTTTCATTTACTATTAAAAAAATACACCTCGTCACTATTCATTATTCCATCGGTAGCTTTGTTAGGTGTTTTCTTCTTTTTTATTACTTTAGAAAATGTAAATACTAAAACGTATGATATTAATCGTTTTAGTACAGCAAACGAGACCATTCGCTCTCCAATAACGATAGAAGATGAAAAAGAAACTGAACGAAAAACAAGAGAAACGGTTCAATCTGTTTCCGATCGATATCTTGTATCTGATGAAATAACGAAAGAGAGAGTTAATTTTGTAGAGGAAATAAGAGAAGCCATTAATACATTAAATGAAAAGGGTGAAGGGGTTACAGATAATCAGAATAGGCCAATTACAGGACAAGAAAAGGTTCAAAAATTAAACCAATTGTTATCAGAAGATATTTCTATTTCTGTAAAGGATCAAACTTTTTTACAATTAATCGAGGCTTCTAATGAAGAACGTGAACAAGGTTTCGTCTTATTAAGCAAATCACTTCATGAAATAATGAAAGATGGAGTACGAACGGAGAATTTACAAACCGCTATTACGAATGTTCAAGATAATATTAAATATTCTACTTTAAATGATACTATTAAAAAACCACTAACGGAACTTACTAAATTCCTTGTAGTGGAAAATTCATTTTTTGATGTAGAACAAACGATGGAGGCAAGGAAAGAAGCGGCAGGAAGTGTTGATCCAGTCATGATTAGGGCTGGGGAAGTTATTGTGCGTGAAGGACAAACTATTACAAATCAAATATATGAGAATCTAGAATTAGTTGGTGTTCTTGACGGTCAGAGGAATATATTCCCACTACTGGGTATATTTCTATTAATTGTTCTTATTTGCTCAGTGATCGGTTATGAAATGTATCGACTTAAAAGAAATCATAAATTGGATAATAATAAAATAATTACAATCGTTATCGTTACTTTTGTAGGGATGACTCTCATGAAAATAGTAAGTCTTTATTCTGAAGAGTATAATGAAATTTTTTACATCGTACCGATAGCGACATGTGCTTTATTAATAAAACTTTTAATAAATGAACGATTTGCGTTTATAATGGCTGTTATTTATGCGGTTCTAGCAAGCTTTATCTTCAACGGGAAAATTACAGGATTTTTAAATGCGGAAGCAGGTCTTTACATATTATTTTCACAGGTCGCAAGTTTATACTTTTTGATGAATGTGAAAGATAGAACTACGATTTTAAGGTCTAGCTTAGGAATCATGGTAGTAAATATAATGACTGTACTGTTATTTATATTTTTATCTTTTGAAAAATATTCCATTCAAGACTTAATTATTCATTCAGGATTCGCTTTTGTTTCTGCATTCTTATCGGCAGTACTCACGATTGGACTACTTCCATTCTTTGAAACTGGTTTAAACATGCTATCTGATGTAAAATTATTACAATTGTCCAATCCTAATCAACCTTTACTAAAAAAATTATTAACGGAAGCACCGGGTACCTATCATCATTCTGTTATGGTTGCTAACTTAAGTGAAACAGCATGTGAAGCTATAGGGGCGAATGGTTTATTAGCAAGGGTGGGGGCGTATTATCATGATATTGGAAAAACTGTAAAACCACATTATTTTATAGAAAACCAATTATCAATCCAAAATCCACATGATTATATTAGTCCAAAGCAAAGTGCAGAAATCATAATTCGTCATCCATATGATGGGGCAAACTATTTAAAAAAATATAAAATGCCTAAAGAGATTATAGATATTGCGTTACAGCATCATGGAACTTCTTTATTAAAATACTTTTATTTTAAAGAGAAAGAAAAAAATAATCATGTAAAAGAAACGGACTTTAGATATCCTGGTCCAAAACCACAAACAAAAGAAGCAGCAATAATCAATATTTGTGATTCAGTGGAGGCAGCGGTTCGTTCATTAAAAGAACCAACGGAAGAAAAAATAGAGAACATTATTACATCCATTGTTCGTGATCGTATGTCTGATGGGCAACTGGATGAAAGTCCACTTTCGCTTAAGGAACTAAAAATCATTCAACAAACGTTATTCGATACTTTAAAAGGAATTTTTCATTCTAGAATTCAATATCCAATTAAGGAGGCAACATAATGAATATAGATTTTCAAGATAATACCAAAGATGTGAATAAAGAGATTATTGATTTACTTGATCGTTTACTCCAATTTGCAGCAAAAAAGGAAAATATAAATGATGAAGCGGAAATTTCGATTAATTTTGTAACTAATAAAGAAATCCAAGAAATTAATCGAGATTATCGTGATAAAGATGCTCCAACAGATGTTATTTCATTTGCAATGCAGGAATCCGTTGAGGGTGAACTAGAAATAATTGTTGAGGATATGGATATCCCAGAAACGTTAGGCGATATTATTATTTCTGTTGAGAAAGCGAAAGAACAAGCAGAAGAATATAATCATTCTTATGAAAGAGAATTAGGATTTCTTGCAGTACATGGTCTTCTTCATTTACTTGGATATGACCATATGAATGAAGAAGATGAAAAGAAAATGTTTGCTAGGCAAGAAGAAATTCTAGGTGAATTTGGTCTTGAAAGATAAGAAAAAACAGATTGGTTTTTCGCATGCATGGAATGGAATTAAAGAAACCATAAAACATGAATACAATTTTCGTATTCATTTGATGGCTACTTTTATAGTCATTATTTGTGGATTTATATTTCAAATTTCAATGGTAGAATGGATGTTTGTGTTTTTTGCGATTGGTTTAGTTTTAGTAACTGAAATGATTAATAGTGTAATGGAAGCCATGATTGATTATTTAAAACCGGAATATCATCCGCAAGCCAAATATATAAAAGATTCAGCTGCAGGTGCAGTCCTTATTTCTGCGATTATTGCTGTGATCATTGGTACAATTATTTTTATTCCAAGTTTATATAAGTTATTATGGTAATAAGCCCTTTTCCATTAGGGCTTATTTTTTAATCATTAAAAACTATATCTATTCTGAAGAAGGCGCCATATGTAAAGTATGCAAGACTGGAAAGTTATAGTATGATATGTGTAAATCTGACGTTCGTGGAGGTTGCAACATGGAAAATAATAATTACAAATCGGGGTTTATTGCTATAATAGGCCGGCCAAATGTTGGAAAATCAACATTCTTAAATAGAGTCATTGGACAAAAAATTGCCATTATGAGTGATAAACCGCAAACAACACGGAATAAAATTCAAGGGGTTTTAACTACGAATGATTCACAAATAATTTTTATTGATACCCCTGGAATTCATAAACCAAAACATCGTTTAGGTGACTTTATGGTTCAAGTAGCCGAGAATACTTTAAACGAAGTCGATGCGGTTATCTTTATGATTAATGCAAAAGAAGGGTATGGACGAGGCGATCAATTTATTATGGACTTGTTACAAAAAGCAAAAACTCCTGTATTTTTAATTATCAATAAAATTGATTTAGTCCATCCTGATGATTTATTTCCTTTAATTGACGAATATAAGGATAAAGTTGATTTTGAAGAAATCATTCCTATTTCGGCATTACAAGGGAATAACGTTACTCACTTACTAGATGTATTAAAAAGCCATTTACCTGAAGGGCCACAATATTACCCTGAAGAACAAATTACGGATCATCCGGAAAGATTTATTATAACAGAATTAATAAGGGAAAAAGTATTGGAATTAACGAGAGAAGAAATACCTCATTCCATTGCGGTTGTTATGGAAAACCTAGAAAAAAGGGAATCGAATGCTGTCTTTATACAAGCAACTATTGTTACTGAAAGAAAAACACAAAAAGGAATACTTATAGGTAAACAAGGAAGCATGCTAAAAGAAATTGGGAAGAAAGCTAGAAAAGATATTGAAGCCTTATTAGGATCAAAAGTATATCTTGAATTATGGGTGAAGGTTAAGAAGGATTGGAGAAATAAACAAAGCCAATTACATGAATTTGGATTCCGTAGTGATGAGTACTAATTGGTATACTTGGTAAATTTTTTAACTTATGATTGGTTGAGTCTGGGTCAACCTAAGGATACGTTACATTATCACAAATTTACTGAAAGGTGGGTTTTTTCGTGATCGACCTTACATGGAAACTCTTTAAAGAAACTGGAAGTATTGAATCGTATTTATTGTTTAAGGAGCTAGAAAATGACCACCATAATTCTATTGAATTTGGTCAAATGGAAATCGAGAAAGAATCACCGTTAGAATCAAAATAATGTAACCTTAGTTTTTAGACCCGTTCTCGGCATATCTATTTGGAGAAGGTGAATTGATATGCTTGAAAAAATTAATGGGATTGTAATGAAATCCAGAGATTATGGAGAAACACATAAGATAGTAACTATATTTAGTAAGAAGTTTGGAAAGATTACTGCATTGGCTCGAGGTGCAAAAAAGCCGAAAAGTAGAATGGCTGCGGTGACGCAGCCATTCATCTTTGCTCAATTTTTTATTTATATGAGCAAAGGGTTAAGTACGATTCAGCAGGGGGAAATTATTAATTCTAATCGTATAATTCGTGAAGATATAATAAAGACAGCCTATACAGCTTATATAATGGAGCTAACAGATAAATTATTGGAAGACCGTAATAGTGAAGCCTATATTTTTGAACAATTACAACATACGATGGATTATATCGCAGGAAATGAGAATTGTGAGATACCTGTTATCATGTATGAAATGAAATTATATAAGATAGGTGGATTTGCTCCAAAGGTAGATAGTTGTGTTAATTGCGGAAAAAAGGAGGAACTTGTTGTCTTTTCGATAAAAGAAGGTGGAATTTTATGTTCTCGTTGTAGACATGTAGATTTAGATTCGACCTTTTTACCAACCCCATTGCCTAAACTACTATACATTTTTTCTGAAATTGGATTGGAAAGAGTGAACAATATCTCAGTTAAAGATGAAAATAAAAATATAGTTAGACAAATTCTAGATAGTTATTATGATCATTATGGTGGATATTATATAAAGGCACGTAAATTTTTAAACCAAATAGATTTACTGAAATAAAGTAGCGAAAATTCCCTTAACCCCCAGGTAAAAGTTGACAAGTTTTTAATGTTACAGTATGATTTGTACATAATTCGATAAAAATAGATTGTGCAGAGAAGGAGAGGAGTATCTGTAATACCTATTTTAAGCGAGTCCAGGATGGTGCAAGCTGGATAATAGGGATACAGAGAAAGGCGCTCCGGAGCATGTTTTATAAAGTGGCTCAAAACTTTGAGCAAGTAGGGTGGAACCGCGGTAAAAGCCGTCCCTATGTCTTGTGTGAATAAGACATAGGGACGGCTTTTCCTATTTCTAATTTTAGGAGGAATGAATTGATATGAATATCCAGGAAATGATATTAACTCTTCAAAAATACTGGTCGAATCAGAACTGTATTTTAATGCAGGCTTATGATGTTGAAAAAGGTGCAGGAACAATGTCTCCAATGACATTGCTAAGAAGTTTAGGACCGGAACCTTGGAACGTAGCTTATGTGGAACCGTCTAGAAGGCCCAATGATGGTCGCTATGGTGAAAACCCAAATAGATTGTACCAACACCACCAATTCCAAGTAATTATGAAACCTTCTCCCGATAATATACAAGAGTTATATTTAGACTCTTTAAAAGAATTAGGTGTTAACCCATTGGAACATGATATTCGCTTCGTTGAAGATAATTGGGAAAATCCTACATTAGGCGCTGCCGGCTTAGGTTGGGAAGTATGGTTAGATGGAATGGAAATTACTCAGTTTACTTATTTCCAGCAAATCGGTGGTTTAGAAGCAAACCCAGTTGCTGTAGAGCTAACTTACGGTATAGAACGTTTAGCCTCCTACATTCAAAATAAAGAAAACGTATTTGATTTGGAGTGGAACAACGGTGTAACGATTCGTGATATTTTTTATCAGCCCGAGTATGAACATTCTAAATATACGTTTGAAGAGTCCAATACAGAAATGCTATTTGAGTTGTTCACAATGTACGAGCAAGAAGCAAAAACAACAATGGAAAAAGGCCTTGTATTTCCAGCCTATGACTATGTATTGAAATGTTCCCATACATTCAATTTACTAGATGCAAAAGGAGTTATTTCTGTTACGGAGCGTACAGGTTATATTTCACGGATTCGTAATTTAGCACGAAATATTGCAAAAGCGTATGTTGCTGAGCGCGAACGTCTTGGATACCCTATGTTAAATAAGGAGGAGAAATAAATGGCAAAAAATGCATTATTTGAAATTGGTTTAGAGGAATTACCTGCTCGGTTTGTTGATGATGCCGAAAAGCAATTATTAGATAAAACAACAAAATGGTTAACAGAATTGCGCATCTCCTTCGACAATATTAAAACATATTCTACTCCTAGAAGATTGGCTGTCCTAATTAGCAACATGGGAGAAATACAAGAAAGTGTTGAAGAAGAAGTGAAAGGCCCATCCGAAAGTATAGCAAAAGATGCGGATGGTAATTGGACAAAAGCGGCTATTGGTTTTACGAAAGGTCAAGGGAAGACAGTAGATGATATATATCTTAAAGAGATTAAAGGAACCTCTTATATCTATGTGAAAAAACATATTAAGGGTCAAAAAACCTTTGATCTATTACCAGAATTTAAAAAAATAATAGAGTCCATTCAGTTTGGAAAGAACATGCGATGGTCTACACAAACAATGCGATATGCTCGTCCTATACGATGGCTAGTTGCGCTCTTTGGTGAGGAAGTTGTTCGGTTTGAAGTGGCGACAGTCGAAACTGGAAATCAAACATTCGGTCACAGGTTCTTAGGGAATGAAATAACAATCCAAGAAGCCCAACAATATGAATCACTACTTCGTAAGGAATATGTTATCGTGGATTCAAATGAACGTGAACAAATGATAGTAGAACAAATTAAAAATTTGGAAGAGAAAGAAAATGTTATTATTCCCGTTGATAAAGACCTTTTAAATGAAGTGCGTAATTTAGTAGAATATCCTACTGTATTTTTAGGCTCATT
This sequence comes from Oceanobacillus sp. Castelsardo, assembly GCF_001659985.1. Taxonomy (GTDB): domain Bacteria; phylum Bacillota; class Bacilli; order Bacillales; family Amphibacillaceae; genus Oceanobacillus. The sequence continues at coordinate 15,824 of NZ_LYCS01000004.1, read as the reverse complement.
CGAGGAAGAATATTTACAATTGCCGTCTGAAGTATTAATAACTTCAATGAAAGAACATCAGAGATATTTTCCGGTTATGTCTAATAAGCAGGAATTGTTAGCAAAATTCATAGGTGTTCGAAATGGGGATGATTATTCCATTTCAACCGTGGTTAAAGGGAATGAAAAAGTATTACGTGCAAGGTTGTCAGATGCGGAATTTTTCTATGAAGAGGATCAAAAACATTCCATCGATTTCTATTTAGAGAAATTACAACGTGTAGTTTTCCAAGTGAAATTAGGAACTTATACAGATAAAGTCAATCGGGTTATCTCTATTACAAAAGAGATTTGTAAAGAATTACAACTTGATGATGTAACGATGAATAAAGCAATTAGAGCAGCCGAAATTAGTAAATTTGATTTAATGACAAATATGGTGGACGAATTCACGGAGCTTCAAGGTATCATCGGAGAGAAATACGCTATCATTTTTGGTGAAGATGAAGAGATAGCTAAAGCGGTAAGAGAACATTATTTACCAAAACAGGCTAATGGAGACTTACCGGAAACTCAAATAGGATCCATTGTTAGCATAGCGGATAAATTAGATACCATTGTAGGCTGTATTTCAATTGGTTTAATACCAACTGGTTCTCAAGATCCTTATGGTTTACGTCGCCAAGCTGCAGGAATATTACGGATTTTAAGTGGGAATAAATGGAATATCTCTCTAGAATTTCTTTTAGAAATAGCAAAATCAATCTATAGAAATACCGAAATTGAAATCGACAATAAAGAAGAAGTTACAAAAGCATTAAAAGAATTTTTCCAACAACGTGCTTCTTATTTATTAAAAGAGAGCAATATTGAATCAGATATCATTCAAGCTGTTACGAATAATGGCATAGGTGTTTATGTATTTACAGAGGAAAAAGCAAGAGTATTATCTGAAAGACGCAATGATCCAGATTTCAAATCGATTGAAGAAGCATTAGTGCGAGTACTTAACTTAGCTGATAAAACGGAAAATATGAATATTGATGCAAAATGGTTTGAAACAGAGTCTGAAAATGCTCTATATGAAACATATCAAAATATTGCTGCAGATTATAGTCAAGCTTTAGAAGACTTTGATGCGGAAGAGGCTTTATTACATCTAAGTAATTTATCCAAGCCAATACATGATTTCTTCGATAACAATATGGTTATGGCAGATGATGAAAATGTGAGAAATAATCGTTTGGCATTAGTGAATAATATTGCAAATATGATTAAAAAATATGCCGAATTAACATTAATTGAATGGAAACAGCATCAATGAACTAAAGTGAAAGCGGCCATACTTCAGACAAAATTCAATAAGTTAAATATGAATGTTAACCTAAATTCCCTTTCTAATATAAATAGTATATAATTATTCTTAATAGTGTGTTACATTTGTAAGGTGGTGAAAGGGTGGAATTATCAAAAAGGCAAGAGGAGATTATTGAGATTGTTAAAGAGAACGGCCCGATAACCGGTGAAAATATTGCGGAAAAGTTAAGTTTAACACGTGCAACATTACGTCCAGACTTAGCCATTTTAACAATGTCCGGATTTCTTGATGCAAGGCCCAGAGTGGGATATTTCTACACGGGTAAAACTGGATTTGAATTGTTATCAGAGAAAATAAAAAAATATAAAGTAGCAGAATTCCAACAAATACCTATTGTTGTAAAAGAGGACGTATCCGTTTATGATGCCATTTCAACGATGTTTCTTGAAGATGTTGGAACACTATTTGTACTAAATGATAAGGGTTGTTTGTCTGGTGTTTTGTCACGTAAAGATTTATTACGTGCAAGCATTGGACAACAAGATCTTAACAGTATCGCTGTCCACATAATTATGACAAGAATGCCTAACATTACGGTTTGTCGAAAAGATGATTCATTAATCGATGTTGCGCAGAAACTAATAAATAAACAAATTGATGGAATGCCCGTAGTAAAAGATGTTGAAAATGGTTTAACGGTTGTTGGAAGAGTAACGAAAACAACAATTACTAGAGTTTTTGTAGAACTGGCTTCAGCGAAGAATGTTTAATTTGTAAGAATGGAGAGGTAGGCTATGAGTTCCGAACGACTTGTTTATGTTATATCGGATTCCGTTGGGGAAACTGCAGAATTAGTAGTGAAAGCAGGCTTAAGTCAATTTAATAGTCAAGATTATAAAATTTCACGGATTCCGTATGTGGAGGATCAACAAACCATTGATGAAACGTTGCAGTTGGCTATCGAAAACGATGGTTTAATCGGTTTTACTTTGGTTAATCCAACATTAAGAAACTATTTAAATGATCAAGCCAGTAAGTTAAAAATAGAAGTTATTGATATTATGGGACCTATGATTAGTGCGATGGAACGTGTTTTCAAAAAGGAACCTAGATTAGAAGCTGGATTAGTTCATAAGCTTGATGAAGATTACTTTAAACGAGTAGAGGCAATAGAGTTTGCTGTGAAGTACGATGATGGTAGAGATCCACGTGGGATTGCACGAGCCGATATTATACTGATTGGAGTTTCACGGACTTCTAAAACTCCGCTATCCCAATACTTGGCTCATAAACGATTAAAAGTTGCCAACGTACCAATTGTACCTGAAGTTGACCCACCGGAAGAATTATTTGAGGTGGATCCAGCTAAATGCATAGGTTTAAGTATTCGACCAGAAAAACTAAATGAAATTAGAAAAGAGCGTTTAAAAGCTTTGGGTTTGGGGAATCAAGCAACATATGCAAATATTGATAGAATTTCTCAAGAGCTTGACTATTTTAATAAAATAGTGGAAAGAATAGGTTGTAAAGTAATAGACGTTTCTAATAAAGCAGTAGAAGAAACTGCGAATGTGATTTTACAAAAGATTCACAAGTAATGAAGGTATATAATAGAAGGATAAAACATTCTACACGTTACTGTTGTAGAATGTTTTTCTTCTGATTGGAAAATTTTAAAACGTTTTTATAGAAATTTTATTAATATTGTATTATAATAATTATTTGTGTAAAGATATATATATAGTAAAGTGAAGTAACTTAGACATATTCTGAAAAATAAAACATCTAGGATAAAGAAGGAATCTTACAATATTATGTAGAATTATACATTAAGCCTATTAAATGGCGACCTTATAGATTACTCACTATCCTTCCATTATTCACTCATTAGGGTAGAAATTTTTTTCTAGTTTAAGAAAAAAATGTCGAAACATGAAGGATTATTTTAGTTTATATCGAATAATTAAAGTATGGTGGTTCAAATGGCCTATCAAATACCAGAGGAAATCATTGAGGAAGTTCGTAAGTCTAATGATATTGTGGATGTTATAGGAGAGTATGTCCAATTAAAAAAACAAGGTAAAAACTTTTTTGGACTTTGTCCTTTCCATGGTGAAAATACACCTTCTTTTTCAGTCACTCAAGATAAGCAAATTTTTCATTGTTTTGGATGTGGTAAGGGTGGCAATGTCGTTACATTTATGATGGAAATGGAGAAGTACTCTTTTATTGAAGCAATCACTCATTTAGCTAAGCGTAGTGGAATAGATCTTCCCATTAATAGCAATCAAAGTGAGTTTACTATATCCCAAGAAAGCCAGAATGTCTTATCAGCTTTTGATTGGTTAACGAAACTATATCATCATTTATTGAGACATACAAGGGATGGTAAGGAAGGGTATCACTATTTAATTGAAAGAGGAATAAATGATCATGCTATTGATGAATTTCAGTTAGGATTTGCTACGACAGCAAAAAGTTTTACCGCTGAATTTTTAAAGAAAAAGGGGTTTAATCAAGCTTTATTGGTGAAAGAAGGTTTACTTTCTTTACAAAATGACAATAGTGTAACTGACCGATTTAGAGGAAGAATTATATTTCCTATTCGTAATCATTTAGGTAAAACCGTTGCATTTGGAGGAAGGTTAATTGCAGAAGGTGGACCTAAATATTTGAACAGTCCTGAAAGTGAGCTATTCCAAAAAGGAAAAATTTTATACAATTTTGATTTAGCAAAGAAACATATTCGTAAAGAAAGTGAAGTAATATTATTTGAAGGGTATTTGGATGTTATATCTTCCTATCAGGCAGGAATAAAAAACGTTATTGCTACTTTAGGTACTGCATTAACAGAAACACAAGCTAAGTTATTAAAACGATATGTTGAAACGGTAGTTGTCTGTTATGACGGAGATAACGCTGGACTTGAAGCAACATATAAAGCAGTCCAATTACTTCAAAATGTAGGATGCCAAGTCAAAATTGCTAATTTAAAGGAAGGCTTAGATCCTGATAGTTATATAAAACTAAATGGGGGAGAAGCCTTCAAAAACAAAGTGTTGGATACGAGTGAAACTTATTTAAGCTTTTATATGCGATATCTTAAGAAGGATTATAATCTTAGTGTGGAAGGAGATCGCATTGACTATATAGAAAAAGTGATAAGGGAAATTTCCAGCCTTAATAGTTTGGTCGAGAGAGAATATTATTTGAAGGAACTTCATAATGAGTTTAATATTTCCATGGAATCACTTACAGAGGACGTGGAAAACCAAAGAAGAAAATATGAAGACCAGTCTCGAAATAAGGATAATTCGCTTAGATATAGTCATAATAAAAGAGCAAATATTCAACAAAAAAATAAGAAACTATTACCGGCTTACCAAAATGCTGAAAGAAAGTTATTAGCTTACATGCTCCAAGATGAATTAATTGCTGAAAAAGTTCAGCAAGAGTTAGGGGCAAAATTTAATTTGGATTTGCATAAAATCATTGCGACTTATTTATATGCTTTTTATGAAGAGGGTAATGAAGCAAATGTTAGTTTGTTTATAGAAAGATTGAATGAACCTGAATTACAGAAACTAACATCGGAGATAGCCATGTATCCTACATTAGATAACATAAGTGATCAAGAAATTAGTGATTATATTCGAACTATAAAATTTCAAAACGACGATTATGTTCATATTCAAACATTAAAAGAGCAACAAAAATTAGCCGAACAGCAAAGTGATCCATTAAAAGCTGCCCAAATTGCAATGCAAATTATTGAAATTCAGAAGCAATTGAAACGCACAAATTAATTTTTTCTATGGAATTGGAAGGAGGGGGACTCATGGCTGATAAGGAACAATCACAACAAATTAAAGAAACAGAAACCCTTGAGCAAATTAAAGAAGGCTTAATGGAATTAGGGAAAAAACGGGGAACTTTAGCATATGAAGAAATTGCGGACCGTTTATCCAACTTTGAGATTGAATCAGATCAAATGGATGAGTTCTATGAACAATTAGAAGAACAAGGTGTTGAAGTAATAGGTGAATCTGAAGATGATCCTAACATGAAGGAAATTGCCAAAGAAGAAGAATTTAATGTAGAGGATTTAAGTGTGCCTCTTGGAATAAAAATCAATGATCCAGTAAGGATGTATTTGAAAGAAATTGGCCGTGTTAATCTACTTTCCGCAGCGGAGGAGATCGAACTTGCAAACCGAATTGAAGAGGGCGACGAGGAAGCAAAAAGAAGACTAGCTGAAGCGAACTTGAGATTGGTTGTAAGTATAGCTAAAAGATATGTTGGCCGTGGAATGTTATTTCTTGACTTAATTCAAGAAGGTAACATGGGTCTGATGAAAGCTGTAGAAAAGTTTGATTATCGAAAAGGCTTTAAATTTAGTACGTATGCAACATGGTGGATACGTCAGGCAATTACTAGGGCAATCGCGGATCAAGCTAGAACCATCCGTATTCCGGTTCACATGGTTGAAACAATTAATAAATTAATTCGAGTGCAACGTTCACTTTTGCAGGATCTTGGTAGAGAACCGACGCCAGAAGAAATTGGTGAAGAAATGGAATTAGCACCTGATAAAGTTCGAGAAATTTTAAAAATCGCTCAGGAGCCCGTATCATTAGAGACCCCTATTGGAGAAGAAGATGATTCCCATTTAGGTGATTTTATTGAAGATCAGGAAGCTATTTCACCATCAGATCATGCTGCATATGAACTTCTTAAAGAACAGTTAGAAGATGTTCTTGATACGTTAACAGATAGAGAAGAGAACGTTTTACGACTTCGCTTTGGTCTCGATGATGGACGTACTCGAACACTTGAAGAGGTAGGGAAAGTTTTTGGTGTAACTCGAGAACGTATCCGTCAAATTGAAGCTAAAGCTTTACGTAAACTTAGACATCCTAGTCGTAGTAAACGACTAAAAGACTTCATGGATTAATTGAGGATTGTAGTCATTGAAAACGAAAGAGTTTTCAATGGCTCTTCTCTTTGGTAGAAAAATTTTTTCTATTTTGTATAAGTGCAACTAAGGCATTTGCCTAACGGCTTGGCGAATGTCAAGTTTTCTAATTAATCTCGTTTTTCAGGAGATGACTCTATATGCCTGATGATAATCGCATCAATATTATTATTAATGAAATAAATTATTGGAAAAGAAATAAAATGCTACCCGAGACGTATTGTGATTATCTTTTGGCATTATATACGAAGGGGGAGAGCGATGATTTCATTAAATCAAGCTCGTTCCAAAAGGTAATCCCTATTCTGCAACTAGTACTATGTACATTGCTGTTACCGTTTTCTTTTCTTGTGATTTATTTTACGAGATTTGAAGCTCTTTTGCAACTCGCTATTTTATTTCTTTTTTTTATTTACACGTTATGGTGTTTTAAATCTTTAAAAAAACGTACAGACATTATGGCTCATATAGCTCTTATAATTGCTTTATTTATTATACTTTTATTCAGTATTCATTTAGCTAAAACATTATCAAGTGGTAGTTTTTTTGTCAATGTTACAATTATATTAAATTTTGTTTTTTGGCTTTATTTAGGTTACATAAAACAGTTAAAGTATTTAAAATATACAAGTATCACTGGCCTGATTTTTGCCATCTTTTATTATTTTATAAAATTTCTTATCTAATTTCTTTAAACTTAGACGATTTTCGAGTAAACTATATATAGCCTTAATAAAAACATAAAGGAAAAAGGGGATTACATAAGGAGGAAACGTAATGAAAAAGAACCCGGTTATACCATACGCAATTATTGCCGTAGTAGGGGTACTAGCTATCATTATTATTTCATTTATTGGGGTGAATCAACGGGATGCGATTCAACAAGCAGAGGAAGGCGGAGAACAAACCGCTGAAGAAGGGGAAGTATCAACTGATCCTGAGGCAATCTATTCAGCTAACTGTACTGCGTGTCACGGAGCAGATTTATCCGGTGGAGCGGGTCCAGATTTGACGAAAATTGGTTCTTCACACAGTGTTGATGAAATTACAGAAATTATCCGAAATGGTACAGATGCAGGAATGCCCCCTTTTGGTGGATCACTAGCACCGGAGGAATTAGAATTATTAGCTAATTGGCTTAGTGAAAAACAATAATAAGGAATAATAAAAAGGTTAAGCTTTCTGTTATAATCAGAAAGCTTTTCTTTTTGGTTGTTTGGAAAGTATAATAATGATTATGTTAGTAACACTGGAACTTGCTAATGGAAGGAGAGAACCATGACAATTACAATAAATCTATCTAATCGATTAATTCAAGTAGCGAACTTTATAGGTAAAGGTGCAAAATTTGCAGATATCGGCTCAGATCACGCTTATTTGCCTTGTTATATATGTTTAAAAGATAACACTGCTCGTGCCATTGCTGGTGAAATAAATGAGGGGCCTTTTAATAGTGCGAAGAAGACAGTAAGTGATACTGAACTTAACGATGTTATTGAAGTGCGATTAGGAAATGGTTTGGAAATCATAAAACATGATGATAATATTAATCACGTTGTTATTGCTGGAATGGGTGGATCTTTAATTAAGACCATTCTAGAAGAAGGAAAGAAAAAACTTACTAATGTTGAGCGTATCATAGCTCAGCCTAATATCGATGCAAGAAATGTACGACGATGGTTTTTAAATAATAATTTTAATATTATTAATGAATCCATTATAGAAGAAAATGGTCATATTTATGAAATAATAGTTGCGGAACAAACAAAGTCACAACAAATAAACAATCTTAGTGAAAAAGAATTGTTATTTGGTCCCGTATTATTAAGAAATAAAACAATTGAATTTTATAAGAAATGGCAACATGAATATGAAAAAATGCAACAAGTTGTAGCACAAATGAAAAATGCTAATGTACGTGACAAAGAAAAAATAATACAGTTTGAAAAAGAATTGGTATGGATGGAGGGGGAACTTAAAGATGAAAAAGCATCCAATTAATAATTCTCACGTTTTTCAGTTAATGGAGAAATGGGCGCCAAAATATCTGGCATATGATTGGGACAATGTTGGATTACAAGTAGGTTCACATAATCAAAACGTGAATAAAATTATGGTAACATTAGACGTATTAGAATCGGTTGTTGATGAAGCAATCCGGAAAGAAGTAAATTTAATCATTTCTCACCATCCCTTACTATTTAAACCAATGAAGCAAATTAACTTTGACTCCCCTCAAGGACGAATTATAAGAAAGTTAATTAATCATCAAATTACGGTTTATGCGGCTCACACTAACTTAGATGCTGCAGTTGGTGGTGTGAATGATATGCTTTGTCAATCGATTGGAATACATTCTACAGATAACTTATTAGAGACTAGTGCACAACGTTTATTAAAGATAGTTGTATATGTTCCAAAGACACATATAAAGGAAATTAGAAATGCCCTATCTGATAGTGGCGCAGGACATATTGGGAACTATAGTCATTGTACTTTCCAAACAGAAGGTCAAGGAACATTTAAACCGTTAGAGGGTACAAATCCTTATATTGGTACAGCTGACCAATTGGAGTTTGTAGATGAAGTTCGTATGGAAACTATTGTGCCAGAAGAGAAAGTTAATAAGGTCATTTCGTCCATATTAAAGGCTCATCCATATGAAGAGCCAGCATATGATATATATCCTCTAAAAAACAGTGTAAAACGTTTTGGAATTGGTCGCGTTGGTGTGTTACCTCAAAAATTAACCCTTGAAGAGTTATGTAAACAAATTAAACAATCCCTTAATATCTCAGGTTTAAAGGTTATTGGAGATCTAGAGAAAAGAGTTGAGAAAGTGGCAATATTAGGTGGAAGTGGAGAAAAATACATCCAAACTGCAAAACAAAAAGGTGCCGATGTTTATATTACCGGAGATATGACTTTCCATACAGCACAAGATGCTTGGCAAATGGGTTTATCTGTCATTGATGCTGGTCATTATATTGAAAAAATCATGAAAAAATATACAGTAGATTATTTAAAGAATGAATTAAAACATCATTCTTCCATAGAAATCCTTATGTCTGAAACAAACACTGATCCATTTCAGTTTATTGTTTAGAAAGAAGGAATACCAAGTTTTCTAAAAAGGAGCAATAATTATATGACAGAAAAACAATTTGAACAATTAGAATTGAAACCTTCTATACTTGAGGTCATTCGTCAACTAAAATTTAAGAAACCTACTGAAATTCAAGAGAAAATCATTCCCAAAATTTTAAATAAAAATAGTGTTATTGGTCAATCAAGAACTGGATCAGGAAAAACCCATGCTTTTCTTCTTCCACTATTTAATAACTTGGATAGTACAAAAAGGGAAGTGCAATTTGTTATAACAACCCCTACTAGAGAATTGGCAATGCAAATTTATGATGAGGTAAAAAAAATTATCCAATTTTCGAATAAAGAAAGTGAATGGGTAGCTAAGTTATTAGTAGGTGGAACTGACAAGCAAAAAATGAAGGAAAAATTAAAGGAACCTCCTCATATTATTGTTGGAACGCCTGGAAGGATTTTGGATTTAGTAAAAGAAGAAGCACTTTCTATATATTCTGCAAAATCTTTTGTTATAGATGAAGCGGATTTAATGCTTGATTTAGGTTTTATTAATGATGTAGATCAACTGTTAGTACGGACAAGAAGGGATATCCAATTATTAGTATTTTCGGCTACAATCCCTGAACGATTACAGCATTTTTTTAAGAAATATTTAGAAAACCCAATTTACGTAAAAATAAATGATCATTTTTCCCCAGAAACAATGGAGCATTTATTAGTCGCGGTTAAACATCGGGAAAAAGCGGATATTATTTTGCAAATCTCTAAAGCGATTAATCCTTACATTAGCATTATTTTTACAAATGGTAAGAAGCAAGCTGATGAACTTGCATCAGAATTGCAAGAAAAAGGTTTGGACGTAGGGATTATTCATGGTGGTTTAACACCAAGAGAAAGAAAACGAGTACTTAAAGATATCCAAACTCTTCGGTACCAGTACATTGTTGCAACTGATCTTGCAGCAAGAGGAATCGATATTAAAGGTGTTAGTCACGTCATTAACGCAGATATACCGAAAGAAGAAGAATTTTATATCCATCGGGTTGGAAGAACTGCAAGAGCAGGAATGGAAGGTACAGCAATAAGTTTATACCTTGAAGACGACTTAAAGTTGATTCAAAAACTTGAAGAAAAAGGTCTTTCATTCCAATATGTGGATATTAAAAATGGCGAATGGACGAAAGCAAAATCTTGGAATGACCGTCAATTAAGAAAAAATACAAATACTGATCTTGAAAAAGAAGCTTGGAAAAGGGTGCCAAAAGCTAAAAAAGTAAAACCCGGATATAAGAAAAAACTTAAAAAACAACAAATCTCCATAAAAAATCAATTGCAAAAAAATTCTAAACATAAAAAGTAGAAATGGAACAAAGATGGAATAAAGAGGGAGAGTGCGTCGAAATTGTTAAAAATTGGATCGCATGTATCAATGAGTGGTAAAAAAATGTTATTAGGTTCAAGTGAAGATGCTATTTCGTATGGTGCAAATACGTTTATGATTTATACAGGTGCACCTCAAAATACGAGAAGGAAACCAATTGAAGAGTTAAATATTGAGGCTGGGCGTGAACATATGGAAAAAAATGGTCTCACTGACATCGTTGTACATGCCCCTTATATCATTAATATCGGAAATACAACAAAACCAGAAACTTTTGAACTTGGTGTTAATTTCTTAAGAAGTGAAATTGAACGCACACAGGCTATTGGAGCAAAGCAAATTGTTTTACACCCCGGTGCACATGTTGGAGCTGGAGCTGAAAATGGAATTAAAAAAATCATTGAGGGTTTAAATGAAGTTCTTGAAAAAAATAATGATGTGCAAATAGCATTAGAAACCATGGCAGGTAAAGGAACTGAAATTGGACGTTCTTTCGATGAAATTGCCCAAATTATTGACGGGGTCACGCTAAATGAAAAATTATCTGTTTGCATGGACACTTGCCATATACATGATGCAGGATACGATATAGTGAATGATTTTGATGGGGTTTTAAATGAATTTGACAAAATTATTGGTGTTGAAAGAATTAAGGTTGTTCATGTAAATGATAGTAAAAATGAAAGAGGGGCTCATAAAGACCGCCATGAAAATATAGGTTTTGGGCATATTGGATTTAAGGCTTTGCATTACATTATCCATCATCCTCAGTTACAAGAATTGCCTAAAATATTAGAAACCCCCTTCGTTGGAGAGGAAAAGAAAAATAAAAAGGCGCCATACCAATTTGAAATTGAAATGATTAAAAGTGGTCATTTTGAAGAAAATCTAAAGGAAAAAATACAAAATAGTTAAGATAAAAATAGGGGTAACCTAAGGTTATCCCTATTTTTATTCAAATAAATATTCTAATCCATAGGACTTAATAAGTTCGTTAAGTAATTTTCTTGCCGCTTTTGCTGTGTGTAAATCAGTAATATTTGCTAATTCCCTAAACATTGTTTCCCGATTATCGTGTCTAAAAGGATCACCATTATAATGTTTTAAAAAGTTAGATATCTGCTTAGCTTGTTCCTTAGATATGGAAAAACCGTATTGTTGAGAGTAATCTAATAATTCGATATCACTTGTTTGTTTAAGCTTCCTTCTCACTAATTCTTTGATGATAATGGACATTAGCGAACCTCCTTTAAATAGAATCTGTTGTACTATATGCATTTATAAAGGGAAAATAAACTTGTATTATTAAAAAATACCGCCTTTTTTAGCGTGTTTCCAAAAAATAACATTATAAACATGTCGTTATTCCATACACTATAAATGCACCTCGACTAATAAAGGAGGTCAAAACCCATGGCGGATTATAAAGATATAGAAAATGCTCCAAAACACGGTGAAGAAATTAAAAATCAGGATTTTGTTGAAATTGAACCAGATAGTTCTAGGAATGAGGAATTTGCTGCAGAATTTACAGCCGATGATTATGCTGTAAGAGATAGAGACGACGTTGATGGTGATGTCAATAGTATGTATGGCTGGATTGGTCTAGCTCTATCGATTATTTCATTCTTCGTATGGCCAATCGTTTTAGGTGCAGCAGGGATTATTTTAGGTTTTGTTTCCAGAGCCCGTGGTGCAGATACGTTAGGAAATATTGCAATCGCTGCTGGAGCAATTTCTATCTTAGTAACAGTATTTATATTGCCTTTCGTTTAGCTTAAAGAATGGAGACTGATAACTCAGTCTCCATTTTTTACTTATATAGAGGAAAATAATAATAATTTTTTGGTTGAATAGATTGAGAATTAGTATTTGGATTCAAATGCTGGAAGTCATCCATTATTTGTTCTAAAGAAATTTTCATATTACCTTTGTTTATGTCTTCAACAATCGATATTACAGTGTCCCCGAATTCAACTTTAACCTTTACTATGGAGTAGTGACTGTTGGCTGTTGTTAGAGGTTTAGTGTAATGATAATTTTCTATACTATTATTAGCTAACGATAAATCTTTATAAATGCTTGCAATTAACAGTATAATGGATATATATAGAATAAATCGTTTGGAAAAGGACATATGACTTGCTCCTTATTATACTATAAAAGTTAAAGAAAACTTTTTCCTTCGCCAGTAACTTTTCGGTAAAGAAGTTTTTCTAAAATGAAACTAAAATCAAATCATTTCGTATAATTAATATAGGGGGGATGTAGTTGGAAATTTTTGATTTCGTATGGATAGGTTTTGTCTTAACAGGATTAGGCTCATTGTTTTTAATTGGTGAGGTATTAGTAAATGCTCGAGGAGTTTTTGGTTTATTAGGAATAGGCTTTATTACAGTTTATTTTGGTGCTTATGTTGTGCAAACAAGTTCCTTTATTCTTATGCTTATTTTGTACTTTTTAGGACTAATATTAATTATTATTGATGGTAAAATTTTAAATGATGGGACATTAGCAACCATTGGTGTCGCTATTATGTTAATTTCCGTGGCATTAGCAGCACCCTCATTTACTTCAGGATTGTACTCGGTTCTTGGAGTGATTCTAGGTACTGTGGGGTCTTTACTATTTTTAAAAGTCTTTAATAAGCGGGAAATGTGGACAAAAATAGCTCTAAAGGATCAATTAACAAGTGAGGCAGGATATAATTCCATGAGTAAAGAATATGAAAAGCTGTTAGGTCAAATTGGAATGACTAAAACAGATTTACGACCAGTTGGTACAATTGAGGTAAATAAAAAAGATTATAGCGCAGTATCCAATGGGCAATGGATTGATAAAGATTCCCATATACAAGTGATACAAGTGGATGGAACAAAAATATTAGTTGAAAAAATTAAATAGTGTCAATATAGAAGACTGTAAAAGTTAATAGTCCTAAATAGTTAAAATAAAAGTATTTGGGAAACTTAACAAAGAACAGTCTTTTTTATTGCTTATTTTTGAGAATACTTAAATTAAAAACAGGGTAATAACTAAATATATTTGAGCTTTGTAGAGGATTGTAAATTTAATGTAAAATTATGGCGAAATATCTTTACAATGGATTAACCTGACCTTAATATAGAGTAGGGTTTTTTAATTTTGATAATTGGATGAAAGGATGTAATTTCATTGGATGTAGATATTCAGACACTGCTCTTTGAATTTTTTGGTGGACTGGGAATCTTCCTTTTAGGTATTAAATTTATGGGGGATGGTTTACAAAAGTCTGCAGGTGACCGATTAAGAGATATACTTGATCGATTTACTAGTAACCCATTGCTTGGAGTAGTTGCTGGTGCCGTAGTAACAGTTCTTATTCAAAGTAGTTCGGGCACTACCGTATTAACAGTTGGTCTTGTTAATGCTGGTTTTATGACTTTAAGACAAGCAATCGGTGTTATTATGGGAGCGAATATTGGAACGACTGTTACCGCATTTATTATCGGTATTGATATTGGTGAGTATGCTTTACCTATTCTAGCAGCAGGAGCGTTTCTAATATTCTTTTTTAAGAAGCCAATTATAAATGCTCTAGGTCAAGCTGTCTTTGGATTTGGTGCATTGTTCTTTGGATTAGAATTAATGAGCAGTGGTATGAAACCTTTACGCTCACTAGAAGCTTTCCATGAATTAACGGTAAGTATGAGTGATAATCCAATTCTTGGTGTTGTTATTGGGACAGTTTTTACTTTGATCGTACAAAGCTCAAGTGCAACCGTTGGTATTTTACAAGGTCTTTTTTCCGAGGGTGCAATAACATTAAATGCAGCAATTCCAGTCTTATTTGGTGATAATATAGGGACAACAATTACTGCTATGTTAGCAGCAATCGGTGCATCTGTTGCTGCAAGGCGAGCTGCATTTACCCATGTATTTTTTAACCTAATCGGTACTATTATTTTTCTAATTTTATTAATTCCATTTGCAGCTTATGTATCATTCTTACAGACAAAATTAAATTTGAATCCAGAAATGACGATTGCATTTGCGCACGGAAGCTTTAATATTATGAATACTATCATACAATTTCCGTTTATAGCTGGCTTGGCATGGCTAGTAACAAAAATTATCCCTGGAAAAGACACGATTATTGAATATAAACCACAATACTTGGATCCAATTTTCATTGAGAGATCTTCTACATTAGCGTTAGATCAAGCGAAAAAGGAAATAGTTAGAATGGGAGAATATGCTTGTAAAGGTCTAGAAGAATCCAACTTATATTTAACAACAGGTTCTCAAAAACATTCTGACATGGCCATGCAAATTGAGGGTGCAATTAATAATCTAGATCGCAATATTACGGAATATCTAGTGACCGTTTCCGGGAGATCTTTATCAGAACTAGAAAGTGAAAAACATACAGCATTAATGGACTCCGTACGTGATATTGAACGAATAGGAGATCATTTTGAAAATCTAATCGAGTTAGTGGACTACAAGATTTCTAATAAAGTACAAATTTCAGATAAAGCAATGGGTGAATTAAATACTATGTTTGATTTAACTACTACGACTGTTAAGCAAGCTGTAGATGCTTTAAATGAGTCAGATAGAGAGAAAGCTCTGGAAGTTGTACAACGAGAAGAAGAAATTGATAAAATGGAAAGAGATTATCGTAAACGACATATTATTCGTATGAACGAGGGACTTTGTAGTGGTTCCGCTGGTATTGTATTTGTTGATATTATAAGTAATCTAGAACGTATAGGTGACCATGCTGTGAACATTGCAGAGTATGTTTTAGGTCATAATAATTAAGTTGAAAGAGGAGGTATAAAAGCCTTCTCTTTTTGTTTGCAAAATAAATTGTAAGATGATATTATAAAATACGTTATTTTCTGTTTGTCGAGATTATAAAAAACGAGTTGACAAATGATATAAAACATGATAAATTTTATATCGTTGTTAATTATTAACATTTCACTATTCCACAGTAGCTCAGTGGTAGAGCAATCGGCTGTTAACCGATCGGTCGTAGGTTCGAATCCTACCTGTGGAGCCAAAGTGGCGGCGTAGCTCAG
>NZ_LYCS01000037.1 GCF_001659985.1 Oceanobacillus sp. Castelsardo | reverse complement strand
GGTATTAGCTCACGTTTCCGCGAGTTATCCCAGTCTTACAGGTAGGTTGCCCACGTGTTACTCACCCGTCCGCCGCTCTTTCCACTACTTTCATCCCCGAAGGGATGAAAGTAGCTTCCAGCGCTCGACTTGCATGTATTAGGCACGCCGCCAGCGTTCGTCCTGAGCCAAGATCAAACTCTCCAAAAAAGTTTGTTCAAATTGACACCAATCAATTTGAAGTTCTTAGCTTTTCAGAGGTTAAATACCTCTATCTTCAAAAGAAAAACAAGTTTTCTTTTTCTTGACATACTGGTTGTTTTTGTTCAGTTTTCAAAGAGCAAATTTCAAATTTGTGGAGCCTAGCGGGATCGAACCGCTGACCTCCTGCGTGCAAAGCAGGCGCTCTCCCAGCTGAGCTAAGGCCCCGTTGAATAGTGGTCGGGAAGACAGGATTCGAACCTGCGACCCCATGGTCCCAAACCATGTGCTCTACCAAGCTGAGCTACTTCCCGTTTATATGGCGCGCCCGAGAGGAGTCGAACCCCTAACCTTTTGATCCGTAGTCAAACGCTCTATCCAATTGAGCTACGGGCGCATATGGTGCCGAGGACCGGAATCGAACCGGTACGGTAGTCACCTACCGCAGGATTTTAAGTCCTGTGCGTCTGCCAGTTCCGCCACCCCGGCAA
>NZ_LYCS01000036.1 GCF_001659985.1 Oceanobacillus sp. Castelsardo | reverse complement strand
GGTATTAGCTCACGTTTCCGCGAGTTATCCCAGTCTTACAGGTAGGTTGCCCACGTGTTACTCACCCGTCCGCCGCTCTTTCCACTACTTTCATCCCCGAAGGGATGAAAGTAGCTTCCAGCGCTCGACTTGCATGTATTAGGCACGCCGCCAGCGTTCGTCCTGAGCCAAGATCAAACTCTCCAAAAAAGTTTGTTCAAATTGACACCAATCAATTTGAAGTTCTTAGCTTTTCAGAGGTTAAATACCTCTATCTTCAAAAGAAAAACAAGTTTTCTTTTTCTTGACATACTGGTTGTTTTTGTTCAGTTTTCAAAGAGCAAATTTCAAATTGGTGGAGCCTAGCGGGATCGAACCGCTGACCTCCTGCGTGCAAAGCAGGCGCTCTCCCAGCTGAGCTAAGGCCCCGTTGAATAGTGGTCGGGAAGACAGGATTCGAACCTGCGACCCCATGGTCCCAAACCATGTGCTCTACCAAGCTGAGCTACTTCCCGTTTATATGGCGCGCCCGAGAGGAGTCGAACCCCTAACCTTTTGATCCGTAGTCAAACGCTCTATCCAATTGAGCTACGGGCGCATATGGTGCCGAGGACCGGAATCGAACCGGTACGGTAGTCACCTACCGCAGGATTTTAAGTCCTGTGCGTCTGCCAGTTCCGCCACCCCGGCAA
>NZ_LYCS01000035.1 GCF_001659985.1 Oceanobacillus sp. Castelsardo | reverse complement strand
GTTTACTTACAACTCCCCGAGGCATATCGGTGTTAGTCCCGTCCTTCATCGGCTCCTAGTGCCAAGGCATCCACCGTGCGCCCTTATTCACTTAACTAAGTTTACAATGAATAAGCGTGCTATTTAAATAGCCTTGCTTTAATTAATCTAGCTTCAGCTCCTAGTGACTAGCGTACTTCCTTTACCTTCGTACGATAAAGAAGACTTGCTTACTGGCATGGCCAGACGCAGTCCGTACGTCACTGAACAGTCGCTTCAGCCTTTTAAGTTTGATGTCTTGTTTACTCTTATTTAGTTTTCAAGGTACAAAGTTTTAGAGAGATTCACTCTCTCAAAACTGAACCAAACAACACAGTATGCTTCATCCAAATCTGGATGTTCCGTAATAAAATCCTTAGAAAGGAGGTGATCCAGCCGCACCTTCCGATACGGCTACCTTGTTACGACTTCACCCCAATCATTGGTCCCACCTTCGGCGGCTGGCTCCAAAAGGTTACCTCACCGACTTCGGGTGTTACCAACTCTCGTGGTGTGACGGGCGGTGTGTACAAGACCCGGGAACGTATTCACCGCGGCATGCTGATCCGCGATTACTAGCGATTCCGGCTTCATGTAGGCGAGTTGCAGCCTACAATCCGAACTGAGAATGGTTTTATGGGATTTGCTTGACCTCACGGTTT
>NZ_LYCS01000034.1 GCF_001659985.1 Oceanobacillus sp. Castelsardo | reverse complement strand
ATGGACAACAGGCAGATATTCCTGTACCACCTCGTGACCGTTTGAGCGATGGGGGGACGCAGTAGGATAAGGAATGCGCACGGATGGATGTGTGCGCCCAAGCAGTGAGAAAGTCAGGTAGGCAAATCCGCCTGGCAATTTCAAGCTGTGATGGGGAGGCCTTCTGGCCGAAGTTCCTGATTTCACACTGCCGAGAAAAGCCTCTAGCAAGGCCACAGGTGCCCGTACCGCAAACCGACACAGGTAGGCGAGGAGAGAATCCTAAGGTGAGCGGGAGAACTCTCGTTAAGGAACTCGGCAAAATGACCCCGTAACTTAGGGAGAAGGGGTGCTCTACGGAGTAGAGCCGCAGTGAATAGGCCCAAGCGACTGTTTAGCAAAAACACAGGTCTCTGCGAAGCCGAAAGGCGAAGTATAGGGGCTGACACCTGCCCGGTGCTGGAAGGTTAAGGGGAAGAGTTAGGGCTTTTAGCCCGAAGCTTAGAACCGAAGCCCCAGTAAACGGCGGCCGTAACTATAACGGTCCTAAGGTAGCGAAATTCCTTGTCGGGTAAGTTCCGACCCGCACGAAAGGTGCAACGACTTGGGCACTGTCTCAACGAGAGACCCGGTGAAATTATACTATGCGTGAAGATGCGCATTACCCGCGACAGGACGGAAAGACCCCGTGGAGCTTTACTGTAGCCTGATATTGAATGT
>NZ_LYCS01000033.1 GCF_001659985.1 Oceanobacillus sp. Castelsardo | reverse complement strand
ATGGACAACAGGCAGATATTCCTGTACCACCTCGTGACCGTTTGAGCGATGGGGGGACGCAGTAGGATAAGGAATGCGCACGGATGGATGTGTGCGCCCAAGCAGTGAGAAAGTCAGGTAGGCAAATCCGCCTGGCAATTTCAAGCTGTGATGGGGAGGCCTTCTGGCCGAAGTTCCTGATTTCACACTGCCGAGAAAAGCCTCTAGCAAGGTCAC
Organism: Oceanobacillus sp. Castelsardo; assembly: GCF_001659985.1. GTDB lineage: Bacteria > Bacillota > Bacilli > Bacillales > Amphibacillaceae > Oceanobacillus. The sequence continues at coordinate 484 of NZ_LYCS01000033.1, read as the reverse complement.
AGGTGCCCGTACCGCAAACCGACACAGGTAGGCGAGGAGAGAATCCTAAGGTGAGCGGGAGAACTCTCGTTAAGGAACTCGGCAAAATGACCCCGTAACTTAGGGAGAAGGGGTGCTCTACTCAAGTAGAGCCGCAGTGAATAGGCCCAAGCGACTGTTTAGCAAAAACACAGGTCTCTGCGAAGCCGAAAGGCGAAGTATAGGGGCTGACACCTGCCCGGTGCTGGAAGGTTAAGGGGAAGAGTTAGGGCTTTTAGCCCGAAGCTTAGAACCGAAGCCCCAGTAAACGGCGGCCGTAACTATAACGGTCCTAAGGTAGCGAAATTCCTTGTCGGGTAAGTTCCGACCCGCACGAAAGGTGCAACGACTTGGGCACTGTCTCAACGAGAGACCCGGTGAAATTATACTATGCGTGAAGATGCGCATTACCCGCGACAGGACGGAAAGACCCCGTGGAGCTTTACTGTAGCCTGATATTGAATGT
>NZ_LYCS01000030.1 GCF_001659985.1 Oceanobacillus sp. Castelsardo | reverse complement strand
ATCTTGAGGCTAGCCCTAAAGCTATTTCGGAGAGAACCAGCTATCTCCGTGTTCGATTGGCATTTCACCCCTACCCACACCTCATCCCCGCATTTTTCAACATACGTGGGTTCGGGCCTCCAGTCAGTGTTACCTGACCTTCACCCTGGACATGGGTAGATCACACGGTTTCGGGTCTACGACCGCATACTAAATCGCCCTATTCAGACTCGCTTTCGCTACGGCTCCGTGTCTTCCACTTAACCTTGCATACAATCATAACTCGCCGGTCCATTCTACAAAAGGTACGCCGTTACGCATGAACGCGCTTCGACTACTTGTAGGCACACGGTTTCAGGTACTCTTTCACTCCCCTCCCGGGGTGCTTTTCACCTTTCCCTCACGGTACTGGTTCACTATCGGTCACTAGGGAGTATTTAGCCTTGGGAGATGGTCCTCCCGGATTCCGACGGAATTCCACGTGTTCCGCCGTACTCAGGATACACTCCGGAGGAAATTCCTTTTCGATTACAGGGCTGTTACCCTCTTTGGCTAACCTTTCCAGGTTGATTCATCTAAAGAATTTCTTTATAACTCCAATGGAGTGTCCTACAACCCCAGAGAGCAAGCTCTCTGGTTTGGGCTGTTTCCGTTTCGCTCGCCGCTACTTGGGAAATCGCATTTGCTTTCTCTTCCTCCAGGTACTGAGATGTTTCAGTTCCCTGGGTGTGCCTCTTATACCCTATGTATTAAAGTATAAGTCCTG
>NZ_LYCS01000003.1 GCF_001659985.1 Oceanobacillus sp. Castelsardo | reverse complement strand
ACTTCTACCGAATTTGCTTCGAGTAACCCCGAAGCATTTAGCTTCCTTGAATAAGCTAGTAGATGTAGGGGTCATTAACATATTAACTTGAATTAGTAGCTAAGAGTATTTAATACGAGCCATTAGCTCAGTCGGTAGAGCATCTGACTTTTAATCAGAGGGTCGAAGGTTCGAATCCTTCATGGCTCATCATATTGCGGGTGTGGCGGAATTGGCAGACGCGCTAGACTTAGGATCTAGTATCTTCGGATGTGGGGGTTCGACTCCCTTCACCCGCACCATCTTTTTTAACTAAAATGTCACGCGGAAGTAGTTCAGTGGTAGAACACCACCTTGCCAAGGTGGGGGTCGCGGGTTCGAATCCCGTCTTCCGCTCCAGACCATTGCCGGGGTGGCGGAACTGGCAGACGCACAGGACTTAAAATCCTGCGGTAGGTGACTACCGTACCGGTTCGATTCCGGTCCTCGGCACCAATGCGCCCGTAGCTCAATTGGATAGAGCGTTTGACTACGGATCAAAAGGTTAGGGGTTCGACTCCTCTCGGGCGCGCCATTTACATACTAGAGTATGGAAGTAGCTTAGATGCTATTATAAACATGGAGGTATACCCAAGTCCGGCTGAAGGGATCGGTCTTGAAAACCGACAGGCGGGTCAAACCGCGCGGGGGTTCGAATCCCTCTACCTCCTCCATTTAAAATATGCGGGTGTAGTTTAGTGGTAAAACCTCAGCCTTCCAAGCTGATGATGAGGGTTCGATTCCCTTCACCCGCTCCATTATTTATAGTGGGCCTGTAGCTCAGCTGGTTAGAGCGCACGCCTGATAAGCGTGAGGTCGGTGGTTCGAGTCCACTCAGGCCCATTACAAACTTGATTCATAAGTGGTTGGAAATCTCATACATTTATGATATTGTACCCTTAGCTCAGCAGAATAGAGCCACAGCATTCTAAGCTATGGGTCAGAGGTTTGAAACCTCTAGGAATGTAGGGCGCCGCAAAAATATTCATTATTCCACAGTAGCTCAGTGGTAGAGCAATCGGCTGTTAACCGATCGGTCGTAGGTTCGAATCCTACCTGTGGAGCCATTTTACATATAATATATCTCGGGGCCTTAGCTCAGCTGGGAGAGCGCCTGCCTTGCACGCAGGAGGTCAGCGGTTCGATCCCGCTAGGCTCCATCATAAATGGATTACAGTTAGCGTATTGTCTAATTGTAGTTCTTTTTTGTTTCTAATCGAAACTAGTCTGTTGTCAAAGGTCTTTCAAGATGAGCCAGAGGGACAAGTGTTGTCCTAATAAAAATTAGTACTCATAGATCAAAGATTCATTTTGGAACAGAAAAGTGGAACGGTGGACTGTCCCCCTGGCTTCCCAATCACCCATACCCCAATTCTCTTTTCAACCGCTGAATCTCCATCCGAACGGCGTCTGCCTCTTCCGGATCTACTACCATACTTTGATTTTTTTTCTCCAACCGATTTTTCTGCTCCTCTTGTTCTTTAAACCAATCAGGAATTACTTCACGCCTCCCATTAGGAATATAATGATAATGTCGCTTTTTCCTATTTCGAAATTCCATATCATCGGCCCTCACCGCATTCATATTTCGAATCCCTTTCTTTTCCCATGCTAGCAATATACCTTTCACATTCACCCAACTCGTCTTATTTCTTTCTAATGCACGTTTCATCGCTTCCAGTACTAGTGTCTCTCCTACATTCTCTATCCAATCATTTAATGATTTCGTCACGAATGGGCTTATGGTACTAAAGTTTTCTCGATAGAACTGAAATACGTCTTTTTCCTCAGACTTTTGCTTCGTTCCCGCTTCCCCTACTGCTTCTGCTTGTCCCTTTACACCTTCCTCTTGTTTAGTAGTGGGTTCCCCAGCTGATTCTGCCTCAATTGAAATATCATCCGCATCTATCTGTTGCTCGTCATTGTTACTTTCTATCAAACTAATCATTCGATAAATTGGAGCTTGATTGCCGCTTTGAGGTTCATAGGCAATGTATCCTTTTTCTTTTAGTTCTGTTCTCGCTCGCTTAAAACTAGATTCAGTCAAACCGGACTTGAATCTTAAAACCGTTCCCGCAACACGAAATTCGTTCTTCCACCGTGTTTTGTTATTGATATGCATGAGCGCATACCATAAGGTAATTGCCGAACTTGTTAGCGGATTATATTCCATCGAATCATAAAAAGCGTTTAATTCTCTTATATAATTCATTGTACTCTCCCTTTCTATATGCCCTTTTTCTTCAGTTTCCATCTCATTTGGTTTCATAGCACGCTTCTATACGCCTGTTTTCATGAATTCCATCTCATTCGGGTTCATAAACTGGCTCTATGCGCCCGTTTGCCTGAATTTCCATCACGAAAGGGTTCATAGGCTGGTTCTATCCGCCCGTTTGCTTGAATTTCTGACACGAACGGGTTCATGGCCTGCCCTATACGCCTTTTTCCCCCCAGTCTTTACACCGCCTCCACAGATGCAAATTCTTGTTCTGCAATTTTTTTTAGCACATATCGCAAATGATGAAATAATACACCCATTTCCGCTGTTTCTCGATAAGTAGCGAAAATTCGTGCTCCCAGGAATCCATTTCCTCTACCTGAATTCCACTAGTGTCCATGATTGGCGTTTTAGAATCTTCGTATTGATTTCCGTCATGGGAAGTGAGGATTTCTCTTTCTCTTTCCACAAAGTTTTCTTCGTCATTGGTTTTCTTACGGATAAGATCGATGGGGCGATTGCGAATGGTGTAGTTGAAGTAAGCCGCGAGGGGTCCTTTGTTTGGCTCTTATTTTTGGTAGGCAATCCATATGGCGTACAACCCTTCGGAATAAAAATCACCAAACGGATTGCGAATGCCAAGCTTATGCATGTGATAATAAATACGTTTCTCATTCTGTTTAAAAATTTCTTCAAACCTATCGTTTTCCTTCAATTCAACATCTTCCCTTTTGTTCCTATGCTGTAATTCTTATTGTCGAATCTAGCATAATCAACCCGATGAAATTTGTAAAGTACGCTAACTTCGCATTTTCGACATGGTTCGCCATGATTCGACGAGATTCTACCCTGTTTTTCATGCAAAAATGACGTTTTTGTATAAAAAGTTGAAGTTAGGCAGTTTTTATACTTTTTTCTCATTGTCTTTGTCATATTTTGTCGAATGAGAAAGTTACCCTCACAGAATTCCGTTTGTAAATTGTCGCGCATCCGTAGTAGATAGTATTACTTTTCATTCGTTTCGTTTTGTTTATATAATGTGCTCGCACTTCGGCTCACACTATGGCTCATGGTTCGGCCCCTACCTCGGCCTGCGAGTTGTTCATATTACAGACACGGGTACAGGTGCATCGGCCTTTTTTCACACTTTCCACTTATCTGAATGGAGCCTTTATACTGTTGTCAAAATTAAATTTCCATTCTATTAATTTATCCTATGCACGAATCCGGGACGTCTCCCAATAATTAGCCTGATTCGTTTTTTGTAACTGTAATGAATGGATTGTAATTATCTATTCGTTTCCGGAAATTTTTAATACATGGTTTTTAGGGGAGATAGATAGGGGGACAACCTCGTCCCCCTGGCACAGAATTGGTTACGGAGGCCGTTGAATAATGATGAAGCATTATCCATCCTTCAGTAATGCACACGTGTGTTTAATTTTTTTGGCTATATTAATATGAATGAAAGAGGTGCCCTTTTCCTCAAAAGACTAATGCTAAAGGTATTTACGGACCTTTTTACAGTATGCTTCGTATTCTTCACCGTAAATCTTTTTCAAGGATTTTTCCTCCAGTTGAACCTGACGATTAAAAAGCCAAAATCCAGCAACTACGTACAATAATAATATCCAGTTTGGTAAAATCAAAAATATCCCTATTAGAATAAATCCAAAAGCTGTGTAAATGGGATTACGGCTAATTGCAAAAACACCTGTTGTTATAAGTTCACCTGGTTTTTCTTCATCAATCCCAACTCTAAAACTTTTCCCAAATGAAATTATGCTTAACGAGAATAATACTAAACCCATCATGCATAAAGCTACACCTATCCAGCTAAGGATTTCATTGCTAAATAGTTTGGTACCTAGTTCTGGCAAATCAAAAACATTCGAGAAAATAAGATAAAAAAACAGTAATGCAAATGGAATAATAAAGAAATCTTTCTTATCTAGCTCACCAAATCTAAAAGCTTTAATTCCCTTTTTTTTCAACTGTTTAGCACGAATTATAACCATTATGATCATTAAAAGTAATGATATAATTGCAAAATAACCTTGCACAATTACACCCCCATTATTAATTATCCTATCCACTTTAACTTGTCCTCTTCAATCACACTTATTTAACCAACAAGAATATATTTTCTAACATATTTAATAAATGGTGATTATGAATTCCAAAGATACAAAACAGATCACTTATTGGTAACGGGGACCATTCGTGATCTGTTTTATAATGTCAATTGTAAACTTTCCTTTTAGTTAGTAGAGGATTTTCATCCCGACTTTTAACTGTTATTTTCTAACAACAGGGATCCACATTTCACCATATACTAAGCCGTCTTGCTGTCCCATCAGAACTGCTGCATTTGGACCACCAACATAGGATACATCCGTTACTTCCATTAGGACTTCGCCAAAGGCAATACCAGTAAGCTTGTTACTCAATTCTTCATCTGTATTCGCTTCTCCTTTAACAACGATATATTCCCCTTTAGGAAATTCAATAAGTCTAGTTGCCTCTGGTAAGGATTCCTCCGTCATAACGCCAGCATAATGCATCATCTTGTTATTCACTGCCTCGTTTACAACAAAAATGTAGTCATTTATTGCGACGGATTTTAGTTTATCAAGTCTTCCATCTTGATTGACAGCTTGCCAAAAGTCTGCCTTTTCCTTATTAATACCAGCATAGTCTGTGTAATCACTCTTAAGCTCTGTTCCAATACCTAAAACAGTAAAGCTGTCCTTCTCTTCTAACGTATAATTTGCCATTTCAAAATTCCTCCTATTAAATTAAAGCTTTGTTTTCTTACTTGCTGGGTTTATAATAGCATTAAATCATGTCAAAAAATGATACTGTTTAGGAGGTCCCAATGAAAAAAGTTGAACGGATTAATACAATCATGCGGTATATCAACAACCGCTCCTACTTTACAACTTCTGAAATTATGCAGGAATTTAACATCTCTCGTTCGACTGCTATTAGGGATATCAGAGAAATTGAAGCTATGGGGATGCCACTTGAAGCTGAAGTTGGAAGGGACGGAGGTTATTCTGTCATGAACAACTCTGTCCTGCCTTCTATTCACTTTACCGATAATGAAGTAAAAGCGCTTTTTATTGCCTTTATGGCCTCAAGAAATCAACAACTTCCCTATCTAAAAAGTAGACAGTCTTTAGCTGAAAAATTACTAGGCCTCATCCCAGAAAACCAACAAGAGACCCTAGTTTTATTAAATCAAATCTTGCTTTTCGAAGGTACCAATCCGAATAATCCTGATTTACTTGATCTGTCAGACCTCCCTCATCCCATGTTAGAAAAGCTCATCCAGCTCCTTCTTTTGGACAGTCATTTATTGATTACCATCAAAGAAGGGAGGGTAATAAAGTCTTATCCAATTTATCTCTTGCACCTTTATCGTGAAAAAAGCTTATGGCAAATTGAAGGATTTGACTTAAAAGAAGAAAAGAGGAGGATTTTTTCTGTCGACCACCTTACCAATGTAAAACCATACCCCACGAAAAAAAGAGTAAATAAGAAAATGGTTTTAGAAAAACTAAGTAAGCAGGAAGAAGTATTCAACCTTGTCATCGAATTTGGCCCAAAGGCAATTGCGCAGTTCAAAAAATACCATCCTTTAAAATTTTCAATTTCCTATACGAGTCCCTACCAAGCTACAGCCATTCTAAAGGCTTTTATCAATGTTAATATGCCCGAAGAATTGACCGATATAACAAATTGGCTCCTATTCCTAGGTGAGGATATCAAGTTCAGGGAAGTGCCAAAAGAAGTCTTAGAATGCTTACAAAAAAGATTATCCTTATACCGCCAATAAGTAGTGGCAGAGCCATGGGGACGGGTACCTCGTCCCAATAAAAAATAGTACTTAGAGATTGAAGACTTGTTTTGGGATGGGGAACTGGGACGGTGGACCTGTCCCCATGGCTTTTGTGGCTTTTGAGCCATGGCTTTTCTATTAATGTACCCCCATATATGTACTTTTAAAAAGAACAATTATGAAATTGACTCAATTAATAAATGATAAAGCCCCATTTCCTAGCCTCGAGAAAAAATTTGGCTCTTGTTTCCCCTGCCCATCCATAAAAGTAAGGTATAAGCACCAGTTAGTTTAAGTGCAACACTTCACATACTAATTGACTACAATTAAATTTAAGGTTGACTTATAAAGTTTTTAATGAAAAACTATCCCCATGATAAGTTGAGGATAGTTTAATAAAGGAGCCATAGCTTTAAAAAGAAGGGGGATTTCTAGTGAAAAACTTGTTATTAAGTGTATCAAGCCTTATCATGCTTGTTTTAATGATTACTTCCATATTCCATTATCAAGATCAAAAGGAAATGCCATATTCGCCATTATCACAGCCGGATGCATTTCGTGATAATCAAGAATCACCAAATATAGCTGAACAATCTCAGTCCCAAGAGGAGTTTCAAGCAACCAATCCAGATGAGAAAGTTACCTATACATTACAAAATGATGAGTTGAACATCACGTTTAATAAGGGAAAGGATTGGACTACGGTTCCAGTTGAGATAGATCAATTGTTTAGTGGTGAATACAATGGGAACAAGCAAGAACTGATTGAAAATAGCTATATCCTTACAGAAAACCGAGCTGCATTCTTATATTCTGAGGGAGAGAGCTGGGATAATCAAAGGATTTTGTTGCTCTATTCAACGGATCAAGGTAAGACATGGGAGGAAATATTAGTTACAGAACCCTTCTCTGTCATGCGTTTTCGAAAAGTAGAATTTCTAAATGAAAATTTTGGATATATCATTATTTCCGGTGGTCGAACGATGTCACAGGAATCTTCACATGTTTTTTTAACACATAATGGTGGAGCAAGTTGGCAGGAAACAACTAACTCTGGAGTAACAAGATTAATTTCTGATGGTGGCTTTGTCGATGAATCAACAGGATTTTTATCCTTTGGAACGATTAATCCAGAGGAACCGGATCTTTATGTGACACAGGATGGTGGTCATACTTGGAACGAGGCAACAATAAATATTCCAGCTGAGTATAATCTGATTTTTGTACAGGCTGAAACTCCTGTAAAAGAGCAAGACCATTTGTCCATATTGGTAAATCAAGGTCCGAATGGTGATTATAAAGGTGGAGAAGTAAAGGGGAAGTTTATTTCGATCGATAATGGACAAACATGGGAATTTCAGATGGAGGTGAAACCGAATGAAAAAGAATAGGAATCATTTGAATATAATTGGTTGGATTTTATTTGTTATTTCTTTTGGCTTATTCTCTTTTCAGATGGGGTATTTATTCATATCTGAAAAGTATCAAGTGGAGTACATTGATAATCGGTTATTTTACATCATCAATATTTTATGTATTTTCCTTCTAACCTTAGCGATTGTGTTTCAAATAAAACTTACGAAAAAGATGAAAGTAATTGGTGCAAGTTTAGTAGTTATTTTTATTGGGGTTCATCTATTCATGCTTGTTACCAGTAATCAAGCGGTCAAAAACATTACAAGTATATCCCCTGATTGGAAGCATGTTTTGTCAATTAAAGAACATGTAGAGAGTGGAGAGGCCATGTATTATCGGGACTACTACGGCATTCTGGCTCGCGCAAAGGAAAGGTTGCCTTTTGAGACAAAAGGAGAATTTCAAGTGAAGTGGTTAGCGAATGATATTGCTGCCGTTACATACGAAGCAAAAGACAATACCGTTCAACAATTTATTGGCACTTATGGTGACCGAGGTAGTGGCAGGTCTTATTATTATGTTGGAGCTGAGATACATGGTCGCTGGCAAGGTGAAAACATTCATGTAGTAAGCGACACGGAAGGTATTTCTGTCACTAAAGATGGTAAAACGGAATTATTTGAATGGAGTGATATTCAACAATTTGGTACACTTGCTGTCGTTTTAAAGAAAAATAACGAAGCCGTTTGGACGATATCGCTAAATGAAAACTTTGAAGTTCATTCTGATGCCTCTGAATCAACAGTAGGAAATATCACGATTTATGAAGCAACAATGGAAAAAAACAAGCCGATTACACTACATTATAGTGAAGAGCCAGAGGGACAGGTACCTCGTCCCAATAAAAATTAGTGCTTAGAGATTTGGTGGACTGTCCCCCCTGGCTTTTTACCTGCGCGGCGTTACTAAAACTCCCGCCTCTACAGCGGGAGATAAGTGCCGCCAAGCTTCGAAATAAGAGCGACTAAGTTTCAGGTGGAGTTAAAACTCCACCTGAACAAGTCTTCTTTATGAATTTTTCTAATCTATCTCTTATAAGATTGTATAAAGGGGGAAATCTTATGAACGATTGGCTTGCAAGTTTGAAGACGGAAACACCACAAAAGGGGTTTGAATTAGCGATTGAGTTGGCAAGGAAGGGTGTAGCGTATACACAACCTTCAGCAGATATCAGGAAAAAGTTACGCCCAAAGTATGCCAAGAATGCGGATAGTCTAATTATGACATCGCAAGTCATCGCGATACATTTTCAAACGGTGGCTGCTGCAAATAATTATTGGAAGTAAGTAGAGTCATCAAGGAATGAAGAGTACATTTAGCGCTAGTATAAAATGAAAGGGTAAAACCAAGTTGTATAGTCGGGATAAAAGGTTACTTCTTTCACTGAACAAGGCGTTGAAGCGGTGAGAGACTGACCTATTGGATTTGGGAATTACCGCATGGAAAGGTGATAAAGCACACTTTAGATGTTAGTTCCGTTTTGCATTCTCATCGCTACCTTTATTTTAAATTATGAAAAACAATGAATAAATTACAAACCCCTTTGAACTTCTAAAAGTTTAAGGGGTTTCAATTTTTGTTTTGAAAGAAAAGAAATTCATCAATAGTATGAATGAACGTTCCACTTCATTTAACTGTTTAAATGGTATAATTGGATTAGTTGAAGGTCCAAGTGAAATTGGTTTCGTGAGGGAATAAAAAGCAAAGTATCCGTTATATAAAGGAAGGACATAGGAGGGTTTATATGAAGCATCTTTATATTAAACAGAAGGTATTCAGTTTAAGCGAGAAATTTACGGTCAAGGATCAAGAGGAAGAAGATGTTTATTACGTTGAAGGGAGTTTTTTGAAAATCCCAAAGACCTTCTCCATTTTGAATACAGCAACAGAAGAGGTTGCACTCATTGCCAAAAAGGCGTTTAGTTTTTTACCGAAGTTTTTGGTTGAGGTGAATGGGCGAGAGGTGTTGACAATTAAGAAGGAGTTTTCTTTCTTTAAAGCACGCTACACGATTGATGCGGCAGGCGTTGAGGTACATGGTAATTGGTGGGACATGGATTTTCAAGTATTACGACATGGTGAAGTCGTTGGGAAAGTGAGCAAGGAGTGGTTCACTTGGGGAGATAGCTATAAGGTCCAAATTTTAAACGAGGAGATGGAAGTCACCATTATGGCACTCGTGATTGCCATTGATTGTGTGAAGGCTGACCAAGCAGCCACTACCTCAGTTGCAGCTACTTAACATAGAAATTGTACTAAAATTTTATTTAAAGGATTTAAGTGAAAATGGGAAACGTTTGAAAATGAAGAGGAACCCCGAACGTATTCCTATTTTTATTGTGTTTTTGTTTTTGCGAAAAGAATCCCCCTACGCCCCCAAATCACGAGGTGCCGCACCATTCTAGTCGTATAGAATCCCTCTATACTCCCAAATCACGAGGTGCCGTGCCAATCCGGTCGCATAAAACTCTCCTCACCGCCCAATTTCAATAAGAAAACGAACGAGCCACTATATTTTCCGCATTTATTGACGTACTAGTCTCGCCGGAATCCTTTAATAATGGCCCCGCTCTTCCCTCTCCCTTTATTCAGGATTTAAAGACCATTTATATTTGAAAATAATGGCGAAGCAGATAAGAGACCCATTTACAATGTGGATTTTTTTGAATGTTTTCAAGTAATCCTGCTACAATAGCTGGGCTTAAATTCGGGTTAAGCAGCTGTTGTTTTAGAAGTATTAATGATTCTTTTATAATAGGTTCGTCCATTTCCTTTATATTTTGCTCCAGCAATTCTAGGAGCTGTTCCCGTTTTACTTTATCATCCGTCGTTTGACTAACAACTTGGATAATCTCTTTTGTAAGAAAAGGGATGCTTGTATGTTTTGCTAGTAGATTTGTTTTTTCAACGAGTGAATGAGCTAGTAGGTCTAAATCTAAATCCAATGAAACAACATTATTAAATAAAAACAACTCGGAATACATCGTTACAAAGCTTTTAATACAATACATAAGATCATACTTTATGTGTGTGATCTCTTCCCCATATAATCGCTCAACCATTAATAAAATCGTAGAATCCATTAGTGCGTTGTAATATCGTATCCTTCCAAGAAGGTCTTGATTCAAAGAATGTGTTTGCTCTTTAATAAAAATTTTGCCGAAATCTGAATGTTTATGGAAGGATTGTAAGTTTGTGTAATAAAAGGAATACAAAAGTTCCTCGTTATTCGTTGTTTTGACTATGTAGTCAATGTCAGAAATGAACGCCTCCATAAAGTGATCGATTAAAGCGATAATCAGTTCGTCTTTTGACTTGAATGACAAATAAAAAGCACCTTTAGAAATGCCGCAATAATCTGTTATTTGTTGAACGGAAGTAGCTTCAAAACCTTGCTTAGCAAAAAGATCTAAAGCGCTATCCATAATTAATTGTTTTTTACTCATTTTATCTTCACCCGCTTTTATTGTTGACAAATGACCGGTTAGTCATTAGTATAAATAATTAGGTTTTATAAGTCAATTTAGGTAGGTGAAATTGTGAAGGGTTTAGTAAACTTTGTTATAAAAAATAAATTAGCAGTCTGGCTGCTTACCATAATTATTACGGTCTCTGGTATTTATTCAGGAACACGTATGAAAATGGAGACAATACCAGATGTATCGGTTCCGTTTTTAATGGTAATGGATGTATATCCTGGTGCAACTCCTGAACAGGTAATGGAAGATGTTTCGATACCATTAGAAAAGGCCGTAGAAGATTTAGATAATGTAAAGTCTGTCTATTCTAATTCTTATTCTAACATGGCTAATATTCAAGTTGAGTATGACTATGGGATAGATATGGACGAGGCCAAGCGTGAATTGGAAGCGGCGCTGGATTCGGTATCCTTGCCAGAAGACGCTGAGGAGCCAACCATTACTGCAATTAGCATGAGTATGATGCCAGTTGTTGCATTAAGTGTAAGTAGTGAGGAAGAAGATATTGTTGAATTAACATCGACAGTGGAGGACGTTCTCCTTCCAAAAATCGAGAAAATCGATGGTGTTGGATCGGCGACTATTACAGGTCAACATATTGAAGAAGTCGAGCTTACGTATAACGAAGCAAAAATGGCTGAATATGATTTAACTGAAGATGACGTCAAGCAAATCATTCAGGCAAGTGATTTAGCTGTTTCCCTAGGGTTATATGAATTTGAGGAAGGGGAACAAGCTGTAGCGGTGGACGGCAAGTTCATGACAACTGATGAGTTAAAGGAAATGCTTATTCCAGTAACCCCTTCAGAAACTAATCCATCACCATTTGTGAAGCTTAGTGATATCGCTACGATTAAAGAGGTCGGAAAAGTCCAATCGGTTTCACGAACAAATGGGGAAGACGCCATTGCAATTCAAATTGTCAAAGGTCAACAAGCAAACACGGTTGACGTTGTTAATGATGTAAAAGAGTTAGTGAAAGAAGAACAAGAAAGAATTGATGGTCTTGTCATTGATATTTCGCTTGACCAGGGAGAACCGATTGAAGAATCAGTATTTACAATGGTCGAAAAGGCGTTATTCGGTGGATTAATCGCCATCCTAATCATTCTCTTATTCTTACGTGATTTCAAATCTACCATCATATCCATTGTATCTATTCCGGTTTCTATTTTGATGGCTTTATTACTATTAAACTGGTTGGATATAACATTAAATATTATGACTCTAGGTGCTATTACAGTTGCAATCGGACGTGTTATTGATGACTCCATCGTTGTAGTAGAAAATATTTACCGACGAATGCATCTGAAAGGTGAAGAATTGACAGGTCGTGCGCTCATACGTGAAGCGACCCTACAAATGTTCAAACCAATCCTGTCATCAACACTCGTAACAGTTGCGGTATTCGCACCACTTATCTTTGTTGGTGGTATGGTAGGGGAATTATTCATGCCATTTGCATTAACAATGACATTTGCACTTGTAGCGTCGTTAATTGTTGCGATTACCATTGTTCCGGCACTCTCTCATTTCTTATTTAAGAAGAAGCTTTATAGTGAAAAAACAGAAAGCAACCATAAAGAGGCTGGTAAATTAGCGAATTGGTATAAAGGTATCCTTAACTGGACGCTTAACCACAAGATTATTACTTCACTAGCAGCTATTATATTATTAGTGGGTAGTTTGGCTTTAACACCATTAATTGGTTTTAGTTTCATGGGTAGTGAAGAAGAAAAAATGATGTATCTCACGTACACCCCGGAAACAGGCGAACTAATGGATGAGACATTAGATAACATTGAAGTGGTAGAAGAAGAACTGCTAAAACGTGAAGACATTGACATCGTTCAATTATCTGTAACTGATAGTGGCGACCCAATGGCATCGATGATGGGCGGAGGAGGAAACGGTGCATTAATGTTCCTCATCTTTGATCCAGATATGGAAGATTTCCCAGAAGCACGTGACGAAGTTTTAGAATATGTGACAAACATTGATCAATCCGGTGAATGGAAAAGCCAAGACTTCTCTAGTATGGCTATGTCTACCAATGAACTCGAGTATACCTTCTACAGTGAAGATTTAAATAAGCTAAATGAATCTGTGATAATGGTAGAAGACGTGATGAAGGAAAATGATGGTTTAGAAGATGTTTCATCAAGTACAGAGGATGCGTATGTAGAGTACACATTTAATGTATCGCAAGAAGAGTTACTACAGTATGGGTTAACAACGGGACAAATCGTTATGATGCTAAGCCCAACTACAACGCAAGAAGTGATCACAACTGTTGAAAAAGACGGAGACACACTAGATGTCATTGTCCAACAGGAAGAAGCTGATCAACCTAAATCAATTGATGAACTATTAGCGACGGAAGTACCGACAGCACTTGGTAAAACAATGCAACTTTCTGAACTTGTATCCGTGGAAGAAGGTACAACGTTAAATACACTTGCTCGTAGTGGAGGAGAATACTACGCGACGGTTTCAGGTACGATTATAGAAGATGATATTTCAAAAGCGACTTCTGAAGTAGATCGTGCAATTGAGGAATTAGAGTTGCCTAAAGGTGTATCCGTTGGTGTTGGTGGTGTTGCTGCTGATATGACGGAAACATTTACACAGCTTGGTGTGGCAATGTTAGCGGCAATTCTGATTGTTTACTTTATCCTGGTTGTAACGTTCGGTGAAGGCCTCGCGCCATTTGCAATCCTATTCTCATTACCGTTTACGGTGATTGGATCACTTGTAGGGCTGCTAATAGCCAAAGAAACGATCTCAGTTTCTGTCATGATGGGTCTATTAATGTTAATCGGTATCGTGGTTACGAATGCTATCGTGCTTGTAGACCGGATTATTCGTATGGAACATGCCGGCATGACCCTGCGTGAAGCGATTCTTGAAGCAGGGACAACGCGCCTACGTCCAATTTTAATGACAGCTATTGCGACTATTGGTGCATTAATCCCATTAGCGTTTGGAGCCGGTGGTGGCGGTTTGATTTCAAAAGGCCTTGCGATAACTGTAATCGGTGGTTTAACAAGTTCAACCATATTAACGTTGATTATTGTTCCTATCGTTTATGAATTATTATCGAAGTTATTTAAGAAAAACCGTAAAGAAATAGAAGAAAACTAAGTTTAAAGTTAAGCCCTACAAGGTGACTCATCACCTTGTAGGGCTTTTTACTTCGGCTGATTTACAAAGGGGGTGGAAAAGCACCTAAAGGCAGCCTATTTTAAATAGTGAAAAAAATTACAGGAAATGTCAAAAAAGTCATTGATTTTTCTTTCTATTCGGTATATTATTATATTTAAATTTTTAGAAAAAAGGGGGTTTCAGCGATGGTTACTTTTTTAGCATCCATCTTGTTGTTAATTGTTGGATATATCGTTTACGGGAAGGTGGTTGAGCGAATTTTTGGCATTAATGATCAGAATCCAACGCCTGCCTATACGAGCAACGATGGTCTTGATTACATGCCAATGAGTTGGTGGAAAGCGAGTTTAATTCAGCTTCTAAATATCGCTGGAACCGGCCCAATCTTTGGCGCAATCATGGGCGCGCTTTATGGCCCAGTTGCATTTATATGGATTGTAGTTGGTAGTATTTTTGCTGGAGCAGTACATGATTACTTTTCAGGTATGGTATCGCTTAGACATAATGGAGCACAATTTCCGACCATTGTTGGAAAATATTTGGGTGGGGCCATGAAATTCGTTACGACGATTGTTTCAATCATTTTAATGGTTTTAGTGGCAGCAGCATTTACTGCAGCACCTGCTCAGTTACTAACTCAAATCACACCACTTAACTTTACGACGTGGCTTGTTATTATATTTGTTTATCTATTACTTGCGGCAATCCTACCAATTAATAAAGTAATTGGTAGAGTATATCCTATATTTGGAGCAATATTAATCTTTATGGCTGTATCAATCGGAATTGGGATGTTCTTTTTTGACAATCCAATCCCAAATCTAACGTTAAGTAACTTACACCCTGGAGAGCTACCAATCTGGCCATTATTAATGGTAACCATATCTTGTGGAGCTATCTCTGGATTTCATAGTACACAAAGTCCTATCTTGGCCCGAACATTGAAAAAAGAAAGTGAAGGTAGAAAGGTGTTCTATGGAGCGATGATTGGTGAAGGAATCATTGCTATGATTTGGGCAGCGGAAGGGATGACCTTTTTCGGTAGTACAGGTGCATTGAATGCAGCACTGGAAGCGGGCGGTCCTGCCGGGGTCGTTAATGAAATCAGTCTAACGACACTAGGAGCATTTGGCGGTATGATAGCGATATTGGGGATTGTCGTTCTTCCGATTACGACTGGTGATACGGCATTACGGTCTTCCAGAATGATGCTTGCAGAATTATTAACACAATTGACAAAGAAAGACTTTAATGGAAAAGGAAAATTGACTTTACTTATGGTACCGGTAGCAGGCGCCACGCTATATCTGACTACGATTGATTATAGTTTCCTATGGCGCTATGTTGGCGGGACAAATCAGGTAGTTGCTGCAGTAATGCTATGGACAGGGGCGATGTACCTTATGAAAAATAACAAGTTCCATTGGATCTGTAGCATCCCAGCGTTATTCATGACTGCAGTGGTAAGTACGTATTTCTTTTACGCACCAGAAGGCTTTAATCTAGACTATGGTATTTCTCTCGTTCTAGGAATGGTAGTTTGGTTGGCTGTACTTGCTTGGTTTGTGAGGCAACTTGTTAAGCATAAAACAGCTGGAAACTATGAGGAATCAGATGTGAAAGTAGGATAAGTAGATTTGATGGGGATACTGGAAACTAATCCAGTATCCCAATTTTTTATAAGAGAGGTGGGTGGGACGATGAACCTGTCCCCGTGGCTTATAAAGTATCCAAAACAAGCTTTTTAATTGCATACGCCACTCCGCTTTCATTATTGCTTCGGGTTTGGAAATCGGCGGCTGCTTTGACTTCAGGGATAGCATTCCCCATTGCTACGCCACACCCAGCATACTCGATCATGGATAAATCATTTCCGTTATCCCCAAAGCTCATGATTTCTTCTTGTTTAATGTCGAGCTGTTTTGCTAGCTTTTTCACTGCGTTTCCTTTGCTTGCGCTAGGATGAACAAATTCAAGGAAATACGGGGAACTTTGAACAATCGTATACTGTTCTTTTAGGTTCTCTGGAAGTGCTTGAATGGTTCGATTTAAGTTGTCTGGATTATCAATGAACATGATTTTGGGTATCGATATATTGGTTGGTATGTCGCTTACTTGGCGATAAGCTAATGGGATTTGACATAAATATGCTTCCAACACGGTATATTCACTAATATCGGCGTTCGGTGAATATACTCCTTTTGCATCAAAGAAGTGCATTGGCGATTTCAATTCAACACTAAGGTCATGAAGCTTCACCAAATCATCATGACTAAGCGATAATTCAGCTACAACCCCTTCTGTGTGAGAGTCTTGTACGAGTGCACCATTATAAGCGATGGCATAATCACCCTCTTCATCTAGGTTTAGTGCTTTAATGTAGCCACGCAAGCCACCAATTGGGCGTCCAGAGCATAGGACAATTTTTATCCCCTGTCTTTTTGCCTCGGCTAATGTGCTTTTTACATCTTCTGGTACTTCATGACGGTCATTTAAAAGAGTCCCGTCCATATCAATTGCGATTAATTTATACAATTCCAATTCTCCAATCTCCTGTTGATAGCCCCATTATACGACAAAAAGAGCCAGAGGGACAGGTACCTCGTCCCAATAAACATTGGTACCCAGAGGTTAATGTCTTGTTTCGGTTCAGAGAAGTTGGAAGGCGAACCTTGGTTAAACTATCCCATTTTACGCCCGTTTCATTTCTTCTTCATCCCTAACCATTCTTTTAGACTTAAAATAATTCGTGCCAAGTTCATTTAATGCGATAGCTGCTAGTATAATAGCCGTTCCCAACCACTGAAGCGGTGTTACAGTTTCTGACAAAATGAGACTCGCTGATAGGATGGCAATAGGTAATTCGATAGATGTTAATATATTGGCGATTCCTCCTGAAACGAGAGGTGCGCCTACTGCGTAAAATAATGGTGGAAGGACTGCTCCAAATAACGAAACCCCAACGGCAGTTGTCAATAAGTTTTTCTCTAATGGTAGTACAGTTGGGATGTCACGCATGAATAGAATAAGTACTAAGATGGTTGACCCTGTGACCATAAAGGAGCTCCGCGTCCAGGCATCGACATGGACAGCGATCTTTCCACTGAAAAAGATAAAACCCGCATAAGTGAATGCTGATAAAATACCGAATACAAATCCTTTAACAGGCAATCCTTGTATGTCTCCATTTGCAATATTGGAAGCGAAAAAGACCCCTATTAAAATTAAGATGATGGACAATAATGTTGTAGGTGATGGTTTTATTTTAGTGAAAATCCATTCTAGAATAATCCCTATCCAAACGAATTGGAACATGAGAACGATGGCTAAAGAAGCCGGTAGATATTGCATCGAGCCATAATAAAAAATACTGGTTAATCCGACAAAACAACCAGTAATCATAATTTGAAGAATGTTCTTCTTATTAAGCCCTTTGAAACTAGAGCGTTTTAATAGAGTAAAAGACCATAATAAGAATGAGGAAATAATCATTTGAACGATAGTAATTTCTCCAAGTGAGTAACCGTAGCTAAACCCCAATTTAGCGAATATCGGTGTAAAGCCAAAACATCCAGCACCTAATAATACAAATAAAATACCTTTATTTAATTTCATTTATTAGACCTCCCTTGGTGCCCAACTACATTATCATAACATAAAACAAGAGAGCCGGGGGGACAGGTCCATCGTCCCAATAGTGGGTGGGACGATGGACCTGTCCCTATGGCTCTCTGTAAAAGAGTGTGATGAGGAAAAAGGCAATGAAGCTTATCAGTAATGCAACTCCTCCGCCAATATAAAAGGTTAGTGTTAATCCTTCTGGAAGATTAAATGGTTTAACCATATATAACCACATGCCTACGGTTAAGCCTACAGAACCTATAATGGCACTCCAAACGTGTATTTTTGTCAATACAGTCTCTCTTGTTTGGAAAACTTTATAATAAACCGCCCATGCAAAAAGGGTTAACCAACCAACGACTAGGCTATGTGCATGAATGGGACGGAATGCATACGACCCCGCACCAGCCATATGTGCCCCTAACAGTGCTCCTATTAAACCGAAAATACCTGCAAATCGTAACAGTATTTTACTATGTTTATTCGTCATAAAATCCCCCTCGACTTTTCATAATTTAGTTCTTTTCCCGTGTTCCTCTATAATTTACTCGATGAATATGAACGGAAGATGAATAAAAAACAAAAAAAGAGTCACTCCTTTCCGATTGGGAATTCAATCGAGAAAGAATGACCTATCAGAGGTTGTTCAAAAAGTCCGGTGAAAATGACACTTCGCATTTCTTCGTTGGCTTGCTTTTCCGCTGCTCAAAGCTATGCCGCCTCGAACTGCTCGGTCATTTTCATCCTCCTTTTTGAACACTCACTATCAAGGTATTACGAATGAACAGGTAACTCAACAATAAATGTAGTTCCTTCTTTTACTTTACTATTCACATGAATATGACCATCATGCAATTGGATAATGGTCCAAACGATGGATAAACCAAGGCCAGTCCCCTCGATAGTCCGTGTACGTGCGGTATCTGCCCGGTAAAAGCGGTCAAAAATCCTTTCCATTTCTGCATCATTTAATCCGATTCCTGTATCACTAAAGGTTGCTAAGATCGATTCCCCTTTTTCCTCCAGCGTTATTTCAATACTTCCGTTTGGTTTATTGTATTTAATGGCATTTGTTAATAAATTATCCCAAACCGTATGGAGTAAAGATGGATCACCAATGATTTCGATATCTGGCAAAGAATAGCTCAGCATAATATCTTTTTCGCTTACTTGCCATTGATAATTTCGTATCAATTCTTTCATTTGTTGTCCAACGTTGAAGGGTCTTTTTTTCATCAAATCATCACTACGATCTAGTGAGGCCAGAAGTAATAATTGTTTGGTTAAGCTTGATAGCCTGCCAATTTCATCGTTAATAATGGAAACGTAATGCCCCCTTTCTTCTATACTGATCGATTCGTTTTCCAATAGGCTTGTATACCCTTTTATATTGGATAATGGAGACTGAATGTCATGGGAAATGTTTGAGATGAACTCTTTCCTAACGTCGTCCATTTGTTCTAATTGTTTTGCCATTCGTAAAAAACTATGAGAAAGTTCTCCTAACTCATCGTGACGAGTAATATCGAGTTCCACATTGAAATCGCCACTAGAGAGTGATTTTGTAGCTGTTGTTAATTTGGAAATGGGCTTTACTAAATATTTGGTACTAAAAGCAACCATGACAATACTCAGAATAATCGTAAACACAAGTAACCACCCAAATAAATAATGCATCTCATTAAAAAGAAGTTTAATATCCGGTCTAAGGAAAAGAGCATAATTTTTTCCGTTATAGGTTAATGGAACGCCAATGGTATTCTTTAATTCATTAGCAAAAAAGCCTGTTACAAATGTCTCTTGTGGAAAATGAAGAATACCATGATAAATGTCTCCGTCTAGTACACGTTCCTTTGTTGCAATAGGAAGACTATTGTCTCTAAATGGTGCGCCATAAAAGGCTTCCTCTCCAGAATCATCAATCAGATAAATTTGATATCCAATGGAAGAGATGTTTTCTAAGTATTCCTTCAAATCGATAGTAGGGTTCTCGGCTGTATATGCAGTGATGGATTGGGCAAAGTCTGTTATTTTTTCATCGTTATAGGGTTTTAATTTTTGTTGATAATACGTATTGGATATTAAGAAAGCAAGAATACTGCTTAATATCATGATTCCAATCGTAATGACAACAAATTTCACGTAAAGGGTTTTCATGGTCGCTTTGCCTCCAATGAATATCCAACCCCACGCACGGTTTTAATTTGGAAGTCGACCGTCAATTTTGAGAATCGCTCTCTTAATCTTTTGATATGAACATCTACTGTACGTTCATCCCCTTCATAATCGAAGCCCCAGATTTGTTCAATTAAATGATCTCTGGAAAAAACCTGCATCGGTTTGGACATAAGAAAATACAAAAGCTCAAACTCTTTTAAAGGTAAAAGGATGGTCCGGTCCCCGATTTGAACTTCATAGCTTTTCTTGTTTATCGTTGTATTTCCTATACGTACAACAGATTCATCTGGTTGATTATCATAGCGCCGCAATAGAGCTTTAATACGAAAGCTTAATTCTTTTGGCTCAAATGGTTTCACTAGATAATCGTCTGTACCAGCTTGGAATCCTTGTTCCTTGTCCTCAATCTGATCTTTGGCTGTTAAAAGGATGACTGGAATATTATATTGATTACGAATTTCTTTTGTTAACTCAAAACCGTTCATAAAAGGCATCATCACATCAACAACCGCTAAATGGCATGCTGTCTTATGAAGTACTTCTAAAGCTTCAACACCGTCTTTCGCTTGGAATACGTTATAACCTTGCTCCGATAAGTGGATAGATACAAGCTTTAAGATATGAATATCATCATCAACAACTAGAATATTTGTCATCATGTTAGCTCCTATAATAATTAAAAATTTAACTAAATACCTTCATTACTAAAACTGTATAGAAAAAAGCAGCCTAGCGCAATATGGCAAGGCTGTATTTTAAATATTTAAAGTGATGTTAAGCTCTTCCTACAAGTTCAGGGTTTTCATTCTGTAAAATGAGACCATCACTCATTTTAATAATATGATCCGCATAGGAAAGCATTTCTTCATCATGCGTGACGATAAGGGTAGTAATGTTTAGGGTTTTCGTTAATTCCCGTATTAATGCCATCACATCTTTAGACCTTTTGGAATCTAGACTTGCTGTCGGTTCATCGGCGAAAAGAACTTTAGGTTGGTGAATGATGGCACGAGCAATGGCAACCCTTTGTTTCTCCCCACCCGACAAGGAAGGGGGATAAGCATTTTTTCGATGGTCCATGCCAACTAATTGTAGAACACGATTAACTTCCCTTTTTTGTTCTGTTTTCTTTAATGTTGAATCAGAAACATCTAGCATGAGCATGAGTTGTTCTTCGACTGTTAGAAAAGGAACAAGATGTGCAAATTGAAAGACAAAGCCAAATTCACTTGCCCGTATTTGGCGGATTTGTTCTTGGTTCATAGCGTTTATATTTTTCCCCTCAAACAATACCTGGCCATCAGATGCAGGCTGAAGTCCCGCTGCTATGGTGAGTAGTGTGCTTTTACCAGAACCTGATGCACCAACTAATGCTGTTATCTCACCTTCCGCTAAAGAAAGATTAATACCTTTTAGTACTTCCTCTTTTACCTCTCCATTAGTAAACGTCTTTTTAACTTTATCAATTGTAAATATGGACATCATTACATCTCCCCTTGTTGTATTGCTTGTAATGGTTCTACTTTCTTAATTTGAATACCTGAAAGTGTAGCTCCAATGAATCCGATAATTAGAAACACGAGAGATAAGGTTGCTGTTGTTTCCATCGTTAAACTAAATGGCATTCCTTCTGGTGCTATCCTATTAAAGACCTGACAAAGGACAATAGATAAAGCAAGCGCGGGTACTGTAATAAAAATCATTTGTGCCCACATGATTCTGAATAACCTACTAGTTTTTAACCCAATTGCTTTTAAAATACCGTATAATCCAATTTTTTGGACATTCATCATATAGAAAAAGATTGCAAATAACAGACCACTAATGACAACTAAAAACCAAACAATCATATTTAAAGACATCTGTTCTGCACTATAACTTGGGATCGTATTAAGAAAATCCTGTTTGGAAAATGATTGTAGTCCGGCAAATTCTTGGGAAGAATCCCCTCCCAGAAGGAAGACTAATTGCATTTCATTTACTCTATAAATCTCTTTGTAATTTTTTATATTAATAAAAGCGACCGGTGCGTGGCTGAATTTCGTCTGGTCAACAAAACCCTTTACGATAAACTCTCCGCTAAACTGATTATTTGTTAACGTATCTCCAACTTTGATACCTTTATCTTCCATGGAGCGATCTAATATTACCTCTCCGCTTTTCACATGAGGGAACAATTTAGAATCAGTTGAGGTAACAAATGCAACACTTTGTTGTTTGTCACTCTCATCATTTAAAAAGCCCATTTGAATGGATAGTGCCGTAGCATCCTTTTCATTATTTAGTAACTTTTCCATCGTACTATTATCTATTCTCGACAGATTATACGTTTCATCCGCATCTGCATCCATGTAAAATTGTCCGTTTGGTAAATCTTTAATTAATGCAGCATTATCCTGAGATAATCCATTTGCTAAACCTGAAATAATAAAAGTTAGTAAACTAACAAGAAAAACAATAGAACCTAATATTAAAAATCTTACCTTACTTTTCTTAATTTCTTTCCACGCAAGGTTCATCATTCATTCCTCCAATCTCTTATTGACAACCCTAGAATATAATTTTTATATGAATGGAAGATGAACAAGTTATTACAATTTAAAACCGGAGGGACAAAAAACCGGAGGGACAGGTACCCCGTCCCAATAAATGAAAACTATAGAGATTGTAACCTCGCTAAGAAACAGAATTGGGACGTTGGATTGTCCCTCTGGCTTAAGATTGTAATTCCTTCATGATTGGCTTATACTTTTTCATATCAATAGATAAAGGGATGATTTATCGTGACATTTGAAGAGATTTTACCTCGTTTGAAGGCTGGAGAGAAGATTATTCGAGAAGGCTGGCCGGGTGCAGAATTGTATGTGAAATTAGTTGGTGAGACTACAATAGATGGCGAGAGGCTGAATCCATATTTTTTGATTAATGTGGAAGGGGAAGGCTACACGATGTTTACCCCAACGGTTTGTGATTTACTAGCAGATGATTGGAAAGTTGTTGAATAAGAAGAGATTGCCCATGTTTGACATGGGTTTTTCTAATTGGTGGTGAAAAAAGTGAATTTTAATGAGTTCAACGAAAAAGTTGTGTTTGTAACAGGTGCCGATTCTGGAATAGGATACGCACAGGCTGAAGCCTTTTTGAAGCAAGGTGCAACTGTGTTTGCAATGGACATAAAGGAAGGACAATTAATCGAATTAAAACATACATTTGGCGACCAATTTGACTATATCCTTGGGAGTGTACGTGAGAAACGTGACGTCGAAGCGGCTGTTCAGAAAGCAATGGAGCAATATGGACGAGTGGATATCCTTCTAAATACAGCGGGGATTTTGGATGGCTACGCAAAGACGTTGGAAACAGACGAGGCATTATGGGATCGTGTGATGGATACGAATGTAAAAGGGATGTATCACGTGACGAATGCGGCCTTAGTCCATATGCTAAAACAAAAAAAGGGTGTCATCATAAACATAGCTTCGATTGCAGGTTTTGTCGCAGGGGGCGGCGGAGCGGCGTATACAGCCTCCAAGCATGCCATTATTGGTTACACAAAACAGCTTGATTATGATTACTGTCGAGAAGGAATCCGTGCGAATGCATTAGCTCCCGGGGCGATTGAAACTCCGATGAATCAAGCAGATTTTCAAGGAGATGGGGAGATGGCCAAATGGGTAGCAGAGGAAACTCCTGCGGGAAGATGGGCCAAGCCGGAGGAAGTTGCAAACCTCACGCTGTTTATTGCAAGCGAAGCAGCGGATTATATACATGGAGCGGTTATTCCTATTGATGGAGGGTGGACAATGAAATAGGCCTATTCATTTCCTCTATCCTCTGTTATACTACTCTAGTAAGCTTTTTTGCTTGCACTATGGCACTTAGCCAGGGCGAATATGCTCTCATCCTTTGGCCATAGTTATTACTAAAATAGCAATAAGCTATTTTACAAAGGAGAAATGGAAATGAATACTCAGGCGTATCAGGAAACGTCACTTACCTCAACTCGTGACCTAACCAAAATAGGTCTCGTTGCTGCACTGTATGTTGCAGTAACCCTCATCTTATCCGTTATTAGCTTTGGAGCAATCCAGCTAAGACTATCGGAAATGTTTAACTACCTTGCACTCTTTCATAAGCGCTATATCGTAGCGATTACATTAGGGGTAGTCATCGTTAACTTCATGTCACCGATGTGGTTTCTCGATGTCCCAGTCGGTGGGATTGCAACCTTTCTTGTTCTGATTCTTTCAAGAGCCTTAACAAAAAATATGAAAAACTTAAAAGCAAAACTGGCTACTACGGCGATTGTTTTTGCATTATCCATGTTTACTGTTGCTGGACATTGCATATTGTTTTTGATTTACCGTTTTGGGTAACGTATTTAACGGTTGGGCTTGGTGAACTATTATCGATGACTATCGGTGGATTCATTATTTATGTCGTTAATAAAAAAATCAATTTGGCAAAATAGAATTTTATTGAAATAGGCGAATAACTATTCCTCTTTGAAAATGGTCGCATAGACTACTTTTGAGGCAATTTCAAGGAGGAGATATATAGTGGAAAGACAATTTTTTGGTGGTTATCTAGGATATGTAGGCTATCCCGGACATGGAGGTTACCCCGGACATGGCGGTTATCCCGGACATGGAGGTTACCCCGGACATGGCGGCTATCCCGGACATGAAGGTCATCACCGAGATGGTTCTTGTTAGTCCTTTGAAGCAATGTTAGTTATTTTACAATGCGTTATTTTCTTAAATGTCATTTGACTAGTGCTTGAGCTCCAAACGCAAATATGTCATAAGCCATTTATTATTGTTTTAGTTCATAATTATGTCATCCCCTCACTGACTAAAGTAATAGAGAAGTGGGGGACTGACATTAGAAATAATCATACATACATTAAATAACGGCCATCGTCTGATTCCATTGATTTAAAGAAGTACGCAAGGAAGGAAACCCTTCTTGACCAAAGTATTCTAGTGAAACAAACCCTTCATAATTTCTTTTTCTTAATTCCCCAAGGATGGCATGATTATCAACATCGCCATCAAAAATAGCAGCTGGTTTATTTTTATAACGCTCCTTTAAATTGTATTTATAATTTTTCAAATGTACGTGACTAATATGAGAATAGACGGAATCAAGAACCTTAATTGGATCCTCTTGATCTACGTATAAGTTAGCGGCGTCGTAGATCAACTTAATCCGCGGATGATTAATATCCTCTATTAGTTTTTTGATGGATTCGGCTGTATCAGCAAAGGAATCATAGTGAATTTCAATAGCTACATCCACGTCGTAAAGGTCTGCAACTTGGGCAAACCTCTTAAATTCCGTAACGGTTTCAGACCATTGTTCAGGAGATGCGTTTCTTGATGCAATATGTCCAGCAAAGGTTCGAATTCTTGGGCAGTTTAACTGACGAGCGATATCTAATAAATTCTTTGCCTGTTCCATTTCTTTAAGGTGTTGTTCTCGATTCCATAGTTTAGAAAAAGTAGTATAGGCACTAATAGAAGGGATCTGAAACCCATGTGATGCGAGTAAGGACGCCAACTTATCTAGCGGGCCGTGTTTTTCTTGAAATCGTTCAATATGCTTACTCCATAATTCAAGACCCTGTACATACGTTTGTGTAGAGCTTAACCATTTAACAATTTCCTCAATATCCCACTCTTTAAATCCTGTTGTACATAAACTTAGTTTCATAAAAAATCCCACCTTTTTTTAATTTGTTATCATAAACGATCCATTTTAAAATGATAGGAGTCCATTCGAAAATATCCAAAAAGCAACCCGAAATCTGCCTATAGATCAATCTAACTTTCTGGGAGTTCAATCCGTTTTACTTTTCCTATTACAAAGATATAAGACAAAGTACCAATTAGTGCAACAACAGAAACAAAGGCCAATGCTGGTGTAAAAGAACCTGTAGCACTAACGATAAACCCGATAATTAATGGTGACAGCGTTCCACCGATATTGGCAACAAAATATAGGGAAGAACCTGTTATCCCTACCATCCCTCTTGGAGCGATATCAGACAATAGTGCACCTGTAACGGTTGACGCTATTCCTTGGCCTAAGAATGCAATGGACATAAAGGTAATCACTAAATTAGGGGAATTGGTAAAGTTTCCGCCGATGACAGCGCAAGATAGTAATAAACCAGCGATAATAGGTAGTTTCCGTGCAAGGCCTGTTGAATATCCACGTGAGACCATCCAATCGGAACATCTTCCTCCAATCAGAGTTCCTACAATAGCGACCATGTATGGAATGGCAGCATAGAGACCAGTGTTTAACATGGACAGCCCTTTTTCCTCAATAAGATAGGTCGGAAACCAGGTCATAAAGAAAAATAATGTTGTCATAATGGAAAATTGACCGATAAACATTCCCCAAATTTGACGATGCTTCAAAAGTTGACCAATTCTTCTCCAGGAAAATGGCTGTTTTTCCTCAGAACCAAGCATTCCTCCGCCGGCAGCAATATAGTCTAACTCCTCTTGTGTAACGGTCTTATGTTCTTTCGGATTACGATAAAATGTATGCCATGCAATTGCAATGATAAACCCGATAATCCCTGCTCCATAGAAAAGAGTTTGCCAACCAAAAGTGACGATAATCCATGTAAGGACAGGGGTTAAAAAGGCTAATCCAATATATTGTGTACCAGTATAAACACCTACAGCAGTTGCTCGTTCTTTCTTAGGAAACCACTCGGCCACACACCATGCATTTGTAGGGATGGAGGGTGATTCACCTGCACCAAGACCTAAACGATAAATAATTAATGAAGTTACATTCTTTGCTGTCCCAATTAAAAATGTACAAGCAGACCATATGATGACGGATACGGTATATACTTTTCTCGGTCCAAACTTATCTAAAAAATACCCACTAAAAAGCATGGCAAACGTGTAACTCCAACCAAATGCGGAAAAAATAATTCCCATCATAGCAGGATCTATACGTAAGTCGCCTTGTATCGCTGGAGCAGCAAGTGATATGATTGCACGATCAATATAATTAATAGCCGTGACAAGGCAAATTAAAAAGAGTATAAACCATCGAACCTTATTCCTTTTCTTATGATTAGTATTTCCTTTTACTTCTGTTATACTTGTTTGTTTCTCCGCTATCTCTGGTTGCGTTTTCATTTCTCTTAACTCGTTACTACTCAATTGTTTCCCTCCCTTAACAAAATTCCAACTATTTAAACTTTTGATAATTATTATAACAGTTATATAATAATAAATAAATCTAATAAATTCTATGATTTTTATAGAAAAATTCTATGAGAGGGAGGAGTGGAGATCTATGAACTTAAAACACCTTGAGTATTTTCGTCTATTGGCGGAGGTGAAGCATTATACATTGGCTGCAGAACAGTTGTCGATAGCTCAACCAAGCTTAACCTACGCCATTTCAGAATTAGAGAAGGAGCTTGGGGTCTATCTTTTTGAACGGAATGGTCGGAACATTCGTCTAACAAAGTATGGATATATATTTTTGGAATATGTCGATCAGTCCCTAAAGACGCTTGAGGAGGGGAAACGAACACTGGATGACTTGATAAGTCCAAATAAAGGGAAAATTGATTTGTCCTTTATCTATACCCTCGGTTCAAAATTTGTACCTATCATGGTCAAGAACTTCCTCCGTCACGAAAAACATCAAGATATTTCATTTTCATTCAGCCAGGGAACCACTCAGAGTTTAATCGAAGGCCTTAAATCAGATAAATATGATCTGGCATTTTGTTCGTATGTTGAACAAGAACAAGAAGTTGATTTTATACCATTGTTTAAACAAGAATTGGTCCTTGTTGTCCCTTCTAACCATCCTTTAGCAGATTACACAAGTATTGACCTAAAAGAAACGGAACCATATCCTTTTGTATCTTTTAACAAAAAAAGTGGTCTTCGTGGTATCGTTGATCTTTTATTTAAAGAGGCGCGTATCTATCCTAAAATTGCTTATGAAGTCGAGGAAGATAGTGCAGCTGTTGGCTTGGTTTCAATGGATTACGGAATCGCTTTGATGCCAAATATTTGGATGCTGAAGCATTTCGATGTAAAGGTGTTATCGATTATAAACCCACCGTATGAACGTGTCATTTATATGGCATCCATAAAGAACAGATATGTAAGCCCAGTCGTACATTTGTTTAAAGATTTTGCAAAGGATTATAGCATAAAGCATTCCGAAGAAATACAAATTTAGATTTGTTTTTCTTCGCCAGTCATAAGTCGGTTGAGTGCTTGAGTGCGAAGAAAAAAACGCCCTTCCGCAATTCATAAGGTGGATGAGTTGCGGAATGTGTAGAAAAAAACGTGCTACCGCAACTCATAAGGTGTATGAGTAGCGGAGTGCGAAGAAAAAAACACCCTTCCGCAATTCATAAGGTGTATGAGTTGCGGAATGTGTAGAAAAAACGTGCTACCGCAACTCATAAGGTGTATGAGTGGCGGAGTGCGAAGAAAAAAACACCCTTCCGCAATTCATAAGGTGTATGAGTAGCTGAATGCGAAGAAAAAAACGCCCTACCGCAACTCATAAGGTGTATGAGTAGCGGAATGCGAAGAAAAAACGCCCTACCGCAACCCATAGGGTGTATGAGTTGCGGTATGAGGAGAAATAATCGTCAATCCGCAACTCATAGGTAAATGCACTTCTCGACTAGGGAATTTGAGTAGAATTTTATTGTTGACAAATGTTTTTAGCAGTTTTATAATTTACTATTATTCAGAAACAATTTTTAGGTAGTGAAGAAAGTATAAACTTTCCTCTAACGCATAAGCGCAACTATTATTTAAGATAATTTAATATTAAGCAAGCTATGAATGCTATGGGTCACACTATAGCGGGAGCAGCTTCTGGAGAGACCGCTGGATTCAGCGGCGCCGAAGGGTTCACAATCTCAGGCAAAAGGACAGAAGAGTAATGAATATGTATTTGTTAAGCTAATCATCATTGGCGTAACAAATGATATTTGCTATTCTTATGACTAAGAGATTGGAGGACATCCAATCTCTTTTTTTCTGCTCCTTGTTACTGGCTAAGCAAAACTTTAGGAGGAGATAATATTGGCACAACAAGGATTAAAGAAGGATTTAGCAAGTCGGCATGTACAATTAATTGCGATTGGTGGCACGATTGGTACAGGATTGTTTTTAGGGTCGGGTAAAGCCATCCAACTTGCGGGGCCTTCCATTGTATTTGCTTATTTAATCGTAGGAATTGCGCTCTTTTTTGTGATGAGGGCGCTTGGAGAACTTCTATTGTCTAAGGCAGGGTATCAATCCCTTACAGATATTGCCCAGGACTATCTAGGACCTCGGGTAGCGTTCGTAACTGGTTGGACGTATTGGTTTTGTTGGATTATGACGGCTATGGCAGATATTATTGCGGTTGGTGTATACGTAAGGTATTGGTTTGATATTCCACAATGGGTACCTGCTGTTATATGTTTGCTCATTTTATTAGGACTGAACCTACTAACTGTGAAGCTTTTTGGAGAATTAGAGTTTTGGTTTGCCTTAATCAAGGTTGTTACGATTCTTGCATTGATTGGCATTGGCGTGTTCATGCTGGTGATGGGCTCCAAGACAGATGCTGGAATAGTTACCGTTAATAATCTGTGGGAGCATGGGGGACTATTTCCGAATGGAGTTTCGGGTTTCTTACTTTCATTCCAAATGGTTGTCTTTGCCTATGTTGGTGTGGAACTAGTCGGTGTATCGGCAGCGGAAACAGCTAATCCGGAAAAAAATATTCCGTCAGCAATTAATAAAATTCCTTTTCGAATACTCTTTTTCTACGTTGGTGCACTTATTATTCTTTTATCAATTAACCCGTGGACGGAGCTTAATGCATCAGAAAGTCCTTTTGTTAAAACGTTTAGTTTAATTGGGATTCCGCTTGCAGCTGGGATTATTAACTTTGTTGTATTAACTTCTGCTGCCTCAGCTTGTAATAGTGGAATGTTTTCAACGAGCCGAATTCTTTTTAGTTTAAGTAGTAATGGACAGGCACCTAGCAAAATGGCGAAATTAAATAAAAATCATGTACCAAGTAATGCGTTATGGATTTCGACGATTGTCGTATCTGTAGGTGCTCTTTTGAGTAAGCTAATTCCGGAACAAGCATTTGGAATCGTGACAACCATTAGTGCTATTTGTTTTATTTGGGTTTGGGGTATCATTTTAATTTGTCATATAAGATACAAGAAAGAGCGCCCTGAATTACAAGCAAAATCAACATTTAAAGCACCGTTAACTCCTTTTGTTAATTATGCAGTACTAACATTGTTTGCTATGGTACTTATCATTATGCTATTTGCCAAGGAAACTCGCCCGGCCTTATTACTAACACCTGTATGGTTTATTGTATTATTTACTCTATATTCATTTAAGAGAAAAAGAGAAAAGGATATAAAATTATCAGCTTAAGATAAACGCCTGTAACTAAAGAAATCCCCCTAATCTCCATTGAAGCGATTAGGGGGATTGTACTATTATAGTTAA
Source organism: Oceanobacillus sp. Castelsardo (assembly GCF_001659985.1). Taxonomy (GTDB): domain Bacteria; phylum Bacillota; class Bacilli; order Bacillales; family Amphibacillaceae; genus Oceanobacillus. The sequence continues at coordinate 321,902 of NZ_LYCS01000003.1, read as the reverse complement.
CCATCCAATTTCCTAGAACGAATAATAAAGGATTTATCATGTTGGCTTTCTAATGAAAAGGAATTTCCAAGTGTATTTACAACATCAATGACAATTTGCATATGCTGCCAATATGATTGATTGGAAGTGTGCATATAATACGGCACGTCCAAAATTTCCCCAATTTGTTCATCTCGGCTACCAAGATAGAAGTCTTCTTCTGTCATACAGATTGGTGAAGTTCCATCACAACAACCTTCTGAATGAATAAATATAAGTTTTCCGTGCTGTTCCTGCAATTGTTTGATTAAGCCTTGAGCTGCTTCTGTTGCTATGACCTTCTTCATTTTAGAAGAATCCCATAGATCCTTTATTATAGCCAACTAAAATACACTTAGTTTGTTGATAGTGGCTAAGCATCATTTGATGGTTTTCACGACCAACACCGGATTGTTTGTAACCGCCGAATGCCGCGTGAGCCGGATATTGGTGGTATGTGTTAGTCCATACACGACCCGCTTCGATGGCACGACCTGCACGGTAAGCAGTTTCTCCACTACGAGACCATACACCAGCACCTAAGCCGTATAACGTATCGTTAGCAATTTCAATTGCTTCATCGAAATCTTTGAAAGTTGTTACAGATAATACTGGACCAAAGATTTCTTCTTGGAAGATACGCATTTTGTTATCACCTTTGAATACTGTAGGAGCAACATAGTAACCTTCCTCTAGGTCACCTTCTAATTTGTTTTGGTAACCTCCAATTAATAATTCTGCGCCTTCATCTTTGCCGATTTCGATATAAGAAAGGATCTTATCTAATTGTTGTTGAGAAGCTTGTGCCCCCATCATTACTTCTGTGTCTAATGGATTACCTATTTTAATTGCCTTAATGCGTTCCATCACTTTTTCCATGAATTTATCATAAATGGATTCATGAACTAACGCACGTGAAGGACAAGTACAAACTTCGCCTGAGTTAAGTGCGAATAATACGAAACCTTCAATTGCTTTATCTAAAAATTCATCATCCTTATCCATAACGTCTGGGAAGAAGATATTAGGTGATTTACCACCAAGCTCTAATGTAACTGGAATGATGTTTTCTGTAGCATATTGCATAATAGAGCGACCCACTGCTGTTGAACCAGTAAACGCAATTTTGGCGATACGTGTGTTCGTTGCAAGTGGCTTACCTACTTCCAAACCTGTACCCTGAACGATGTTTAATACACCTTTTGGTAAAATATCTTGGATAATTTCCAAAAATACACTGATAGAAGCAGGTGTCTGTTCAGCAGGTTTTAGAACGATACAGTTCCCTGCTGCTAAAGCTGGTGCGATTTTCCATGCAGCCATAAGAAGTGGGAAGTTCCAAGGAATAATTTGACCAACTACGCCCAGTGGCTCATTGAAGTGATAAGCTACTGTATCACCATCAATTTCACTAATTCCTCCTTCTTGTGCACGAATAGCACCTGCAAAATAACGGAAGTGATCAACTAATAAAGGAATATCTGCATTTAATGTTTCACGTACTGCTTTACCATTGTCCCAAGTTTCTGCAACAGCAATCAATTCCAGGTTTTCTTCAATACGATCAGCAATTTTATTTAAAATTTGCGCGCGGTAAGCTACAGTTGATTTCCCCCAAGCATCTTTAGCTGCATGTGCTGCATCAAGTGCTAAATCAACATCTTCTGCAGAAGAACGAGGTACTTTGGTGAAAACTTTACCTGTTACTGGAGAAATTACATCCAAGTATTGCCCTTTTACTGGTGCAACCCACTCTCCACCAATAAAGTTTTCATATTGCTCTTTGAAGTTTACTAAAGCACCTTCAGTGTTTGGATTTGCATAGATCATTTATATATTCCCCCATGTAGTTAAAATTGTTATGTTTAGTGCCAGGTTTATCGAACTTTCGACAAATTAGCCTATGAATCTAGCATACTCCTTTTTCTTTTATTTTGCAAGCGCTGTCATTGGGAGAATAGTTCACTGCCTATTATTGAAAAGGGTTCTGTTATTGGGTGTAATTCGAAAATATCTTCAAATGACATAGAAACTTCATACTAACTGGTGCAATAGTACAACAGGGCGGTCTGAAGGCGGTCGGCTTTTTCTTTTAAAAATAACAATAATATTATTTTAATACTATGTTAGTATGGAAACAAAATATTAGTTAACCGACAGTTTACTAGAAGAAAGGTATTGGATTCTTTGGTACATTAAGAGGACGAGGGAGGAATTTATTATTTATTTGTTAACAGCAATTGATAGAATAAACATAGAAGATATAATTTTCCAACTAGTTTTTTTCATAGTAATTATTGTAGTTATTTCTCTTTTATCAAGTAAAGGACAACGAAGAGAAGAATATAAACAAAATAAAGAAATAAAGGGATTAAAAATTATACGAATCATTTTAAGTGTAATAATTCTATTGTTGGCAGGTTATGGATTGTTAGCTGATAATTTTGTATTACAACCCCTTATGATTTTTTTCTTGGGGTTACTTATATTAGTGATGGGATTAGATGAATTCAATAAGGGAAAAAAAGGATTTGGATATCTGTATATAGCTATTGCTATATTTATCTCAATTCAATCATTTTTTTGAATTAACTGGTTCGTTACTTTAAGAAGGAGTAAAGGATGTGGTTTTAAGTGAATACGGTTATATCAAGAAAAGTTATTTCAGCATCAGTTTCTGGGTCATTATTTGCAATATTACTGGGTTTAATTGTTCCAAATCCGTTTGGAGAAGATATAAGTTCAGTAACAGATTATTTATTCGCATTTATAATAGCAACACCAGTTTATTTAATGTACAGCTTTCCAGTAATTTTAATCTATGGTGTACTGACTTCCATTATTAGTGATAAAATAGGGGAATTTATATCGGGAAAAGCTAATAATGAAAAAACTGAAGTAATTATATCGGGTATTTTACACTTCTTTTTTGGTCTTATATTACTCTATTATAGTTTGGTTGCAGCAATTTTGTTTATTATTACCGATAGAATACTACGAAAAAATAACAATGAATTTAATTGGTTACATTCAATAAAAAGTTTAGTGATACCCTGTGCTGTCTGGTTATCTTTTATGGGAATGGTTTATTTGGAACATATATTCTTCAATTAATGCCTATTTTAAGTGTTTTTATTTGGTTACTTATTGGTTTAATAGTAAATGGTGGAAGGATTTTAAAAAGGTGGTTATTGAATTAAGAGGGGGTATTTTTTTGAATAAGAGAAAAACAGGAAGCATTTTAGGTGTTACATCTACATTAACAGTGATAATAAGTATCATATTTTTCTATATCGAAAGAGGACCTGGTGCCGACGTTTATTTTATTATTACTATTTTTGTGATTTTATCCATTCTGGGTGTTTTATTTGCTATATTTTCTTGGTTACTATCTAAACGCCTTATCTTTTTAATTATTGGTATATTAGGCAATGGATTTGTTTTGGCTTTTGCTTACCTTTTACAAGCATTCACGGGACCATAATAATTTAGTGAACTATTTGGTTCAATAATACAATGAGGCGATCTCAAAATGAACGTCTTTTTTTATGCAAAAGTTCAATAATATTATCTGAGTACTATGTTAATATCAATTCGTATGCCATTCAAGATGTCAAGTACTAAGATATACCTTTAAACGAAACTCACTTCACTTTAATGGCAGTGACCTTTAGTTATTTTCCGTCAAAGTAATAAGTGTTACTATAATAGTATAATAGTTTTAGTAACTTTGTTAATGGAATAGAAAGGAAGTTAAGCAAAACATTGAAATCATATCATAGATTAATATTCTTACTCGGTTTATTACTTATTTTCGGAGTGGCTGGATGTAGTAGCGAAGAAACTGTAACAAATGTAGGTAAGCTAGAGTTTGAACAAGCGTTAAAAATACCAGAGCTTTTAGAGCCTACCATTGAATCGGACGGTACGAAACATTTTACCTTAGCGATGAAACCAGGAACGACAGAGTTTTTACCAGGGAAGGAGACAGATACTTGGGGAATCAATGGTTCTTATCTTGGCCCTACAATTCGAGTTTCACGTGGTGATAAAGTTTCCTTTGATGTAGCTAATCAGTTGGGAGAAACATCCACGTTGCATTGGCATGGAATGATGTTACCTCCAGCGATGGATGGTGGTCCGCATCAGATGATTGAAGATGGAGAGACATGGTCACCTCATTGGACCATTGACCAGCCGTCTGCTACGACTTGGTACCATCCTCACCTGCATGGTAAAACAGCACAGCATGTGTATCGCGGACTTGCAGGTATGTTTATTATCGATGATGAGGATTCCGAGAAACTACCTTCTAATTATGGTGTAGATGACATCCCACTCATCGTACAGGATAAATTGTTTACAAGTGATGGGCAGTTTTCAGAGGATGATGATACACCCTATGGTACCCTTGGTGATGAAATTCTTGTAAATGGAACATACGACCCTTTTCTTGAAGTCACAGCTAGTCAAGTTCGTTTTCGATTGCTTAATGGTTCCAATGCGAGAGCCTATAATTTCGGCTTTACAGATGGTCGGTCATTCCAACTTGTAGCAAATGATGCCGGCCTTCTAAATGAACCTGTTACATTAGATCGTTTCATGCTAAGTCCGGGAGAACGCGCAGAAATTGTCGTTGAATTTGAGCCGGGCGAGGAGACAGTTCTTCGTAGTTATAGCGGTGGAGCTGGTATTCAAAGTGGTGAATTCGACTTGTTAAAAGTGGTTGCAGCTTCTGAATTAACAGAATCATCTCCAATAAGTGAGCAGCTTTCTAGCGTACCACCAATAGAGGTACCGGAAGATGCGAAGGTGCGTCAATTTAAATTGACGATGGAGAACGAGATTAATGACAAATTGATGGATATGTATCGAATAGATGAAGTGGTTCCCGCTGGTGCTAAGGAAATATGGGAAATTCACAATTTCGGGCCGGAACATAATTTCCATATCCATGATGCTGCGTTTCGAGTACTAGACATAAATGATAAAGAGCCAAATGATTACGAAAGAGGAAGAAAGGATACCGTGTTTGTCCCTGCTGGAGCAAAGGTTAGACTTGCTGTAGAGTTCGGTAACCATACTGACCTTAATTACCCTCTTATGTATCATTGCCATTTATTAAAACATGAAGATGAAGGAATGATGGGTCAATTTCTACTTGTAGAACCTGGGACAGAATCACAAGTACCAACTGAACTACCCAAGGATGACACGGAACATCAACATAACGAACATTGAAAAAGAGCCATAGGGACAGGTACCTCGTCCCGGTCGGCATTAGTGATTTTGAGACGATGGACCTGTCCCCCTGGCTCTTTTAATGCTTGTTCTCTTCTTCTTTATAAAAGCGTTCACCTGTTTCAGGGTTAAAATAAACAACTAACCGCTTATGGGTGGTCGGATCAATGGACACCTCATTCGTTTGAATAAATCCTTTTGGTACCTTTTGTCCGTGCTTTGATTTGAAACGCCGATCCCATATAAACCACGATCCAATAACGAGGACAATCAATATAATGAGCTGAATACCGTAAAAACCAAAAATCCACGCCATCGGTTATACCCTTTCCACCTTGACAGCTGTTCCATATGCGATGATTTCACTCATGTTTTGACCAACTTCTCCTGAGTCGAAGCGCATCATAATAATCGCATCTGCCCCCATGGCTTGGGCATTTTTTACCATTCGGTCAATGGCCTGCTTTCTTGCATCTTCAAGCATTTCGGTATATTGATTTATTTCTCCGCCTACAAGTCCTTTAAAAGAAGCAACAATATCCTTTCCAAGTCCTCTTGCTCTTACAGTCAAACCAAATACCGGCCCTATTACTTCTGTAACTTTATGGTTTGCTATATTTTCAGTCGTAACGATAATCAATATAGACTCACTCCTTTGTGTAAATAATTCCCTAATTCTTATTTTACTTTGTCTTATTAGGAAATTCTATTGTTATTTATATACAATTATGCGAAACAAATAGAAAAATGGAACGGAATAATTTAGGTATAATTTACCAATATAAGTAGGCTTGTTCCTATTTATAATTAAATATCCTCATGATTAAATGCCCTTTTGAAGATTCGGTATTTTTGTTAGGATAAAAACGACCTAACTGAATCAATAGTTCTAATTAAAATTTACTATCGTTTGAAAAAAGGGGATGGGGATTGGTGATGAAAGGCAAAGTGTTTATCACCCTTTTTTTGACTATGTTAATCATATTCCTAACTGGCTGTAATTCTGAAGGTACGGAAACTAGTGGGGATCGTGAGTCAAAAGAAGTAGAAAAGGAAAGTGTGGAAGCTGAAGAAACAAATGCTACAGAAGAACTTCCTGAAAAAGAGAAGGAAGAAGTAGATGAGAATTTAGAAAAAGTGACAAAAGAACCTGAAAAGGAAATGGATAAAGAATCCGAGAATGAAACAGAGGATAACGAAAATGATATAGATCAATCGATAGGGGATTATCATATTGTTTTAGGTGGGGAAATGGTAGAAACAGAAGATGCCATCCAAATTCATGGGAAAAGTAATCTAATCCCTGGTGCCAGAGTAATTGGTGAAGTTTCTGTGGGTGAAGAAGAATATTTTGCGGATTCAACCGAGTTAGTACAAGAAGATGGAAGCTTTTATTTGGAAATCCCTCACCATGATCTTAAGAAAGAAACAAAAGTAGAAGTGAAATTCCATTTTGATGGTCATCAAGATGATGCGATTATAAGGCATTACGGTGACCGTGGGCAGGAGCTAACAGGTCCTTATATTTATAAACACGAAGGAGAAGTTGGTGGAGGTTCGCCACAAAATATTTATCAAATGGCAAAAGTAGAGACTACATTTGTACCAGGTGAAGAACTAGCAGTAAGACAGTTCAAAGAGCCAGACTGGCATCCGACTCCAGAGGATATGGGTGATCCAAGAGTCTGGATGGAAGTGCTTGAAATCAATAATGATGAAGCGTATTTTTATTTACACGGAAAAAGTAACTTATTAGAAGGAAGTAAGTTAAGAGGGAAATATGCTGGGAGCAATGCTGAAGCAAGTGTTAAACCAGATGGTTCCTTTGATATGATGTTTGAATATGAATATAAAGAAGATGCTAGTTTTGTCATTGAATTTGACCCTGCTCATTGGAGTCAGTGGAATATTATAGAAGAAACATATGGAGCTAAAGGCCAAAAACTAGTAGGAAATTTAGTAGAGAAGAATAAGTACAATGATAATCAATCTATTGTCATAGAAGAAAAACTAGAATCTACCGAAATAAGTGTTCCAGATAATGTGGAATTAAAGATTGATGGTCCTGAGGTAACGATGCTTGTACCAGATCATCTATTATTCGATTTTGATGAGTTTGAGTTAAAGGAAGAGTCTAAAAACCTGTTAGCAGAAATAGGAAAAACATTGCAAACCTTTGATAAGGACATAGAAATTGAGATAAGTGGCCACACGGATAATGTAGGGGATAGCAAATATAACCAAGAGTTATCTGAAAAGCGGGCAGAGGAAGTTAAAGCGTACTTAATGGATCAAGGCGAGTTATCGGAAGCAAACATGACAACGGTTGGTCATGGAGAGACGAAGCCAATTTCGTCAAATGAAAATGAAAAAGGACAAGCAAAAAATCGAAGAGTAGAAATTATTATAAATTTAAGATAATAGGGGGGGATCCGATTTGAATAAGAAATGGTATGGAATCATTAGTTTATTCCTTTGTTTATTAGTGTTAGGTGCATGTGGCACAAGTGAAAATAAATCGAGTAGTAATGCGGATAATAAGGATAGTAAAGAGGTATCTGCTGAAGAAAAGAACGATAAGAAGGGGAAATCCCAAGATTTAGGGGATTTTGTAATTGAATTGGGTGGAAAAGTAATAGAACAGGACGGTAAATTTGTTATTGAAGGGCAAAGTAACCTCATACCAGGGTCAAGACTTGTAGGAGAATTGTATGTTTCCGAAGATGAAGTATTTGCGGATACGACAGAATTGGTTCAAGATGATGGAAGTTTTACGATGGAGCTAGAGCATCATCAATATGGGGAAGCTGAAATTGTTGTACGCTTTGACTTTGATAATGTTCAAGATGACCCAGTACTTAGACACTATGGCGATAAAGGCCAGAAATTAGAAGGGCCCATTATATATAAACATGAAGTCTTTGGCGATATTCTGAAAAAAGCTGAAGTAAGTGTTCATTATGATCCGAGTAATAAATCGGATTTAACCTTTGCAGTACCAGAGTGGAATGAACTTCCTGAGGACTATGGTGACCCACGTGTATGGATTGAGGTAGATGAAATTACCGAAGACAAGGAATTTTATTATTTGCAAGGTAGAAGTAATTTACTTGAGGGAGCCGAAATTAAAGGGTCATTTGGAAGCAATAGAGATACAGCGCAAATTAAGCCTGATGGTTCTTTTGAGTTGAAAATGGAGTATGAATACCTTGAAGATAAGGACTTTGTTATCGAATTCGATCCACTTTGGCAATGGAATGAAATAGAAGAAGCCTACGGTAGTAAAGGTCAAAAACTTGTAGGTGATTTAGTCAAAACGAATAAATACAACGATAACCAAACCGTTGAAAAAGTTATTCCTTGGAATGAAAACGAATAAGGGATTGAATTTTCCAGAGTATGGACCCTATATAATGGTTACAAAGTAAAAGGAAGATGATTTCTGTAATAAACAGGAGTCTTCTTCCTTTTATTTTTTTATATGGTAATGGTAATATTGTTAGGTAATTTCATTCAGATATATTTTACAATTCCTTTTTATTCATAATACCCAATTGATTGGGGAAGATAAATAAACATGAATTAGGGATGTAGACATTGGAGGATACAGCATGTTCAAAAGAGAACCTGATAAATTTCTACTTTACTTAGTAGACTTTGCTACACATCTAGACAAAACAGTAGAGTACTTTGTGGAGTACAAGGTAAAAGACGCTGAAACACTGAAGGAGTTTGCAGAAAAAATTAAAGAATACGAATCCATTGCAGATGATAAGGTACATACCATCATCAAGGATTTAAATGACACATTTATTACACCTATTGAGAGGGAAGATATTCTCCAATTAACAATGAATTTGGATGATATTGTTGATGGGATGGAGGAATTTACCGCTTATATGGAAATTTTCCAGATCCTATCCTCTAATGAATTTATGAATCGATTCACAGATTATATTCATAAGTGTTCGAAGGAAATAGTAACCTCCTTAGAATTATTAGCAAATGGACGATTGAAGGATTTGGAAAGCCATGCGATTCAGATTAAGGATTATGAGAGTAAATGTGACGGCTTGTATCATGACTCGTTGAAGGACCTTTTCCAAAATGAAAAGGACCCAATTAAGGTCATTCAATATAAAGAAATATATGATACGTTGGAGGATATTTCTGATTGTTGTCAGGATGTTGCAAGTACACTTCAAAGTATTATGATGAAAAACGCGTGATGAGGGATAACCAATGGAATTAGTTATCATATTAATTGTCATATTTGCATTAGTCTTTGATTTCATCAATGGTTTTCATGATACTGCTAACGCCATTGCAACATCTGTATCAACAAGGGCCTTATCGCCAAGAAAGGCAATTATACTTGCCGCAATCATGAACTTTGTTGGTGCGTTAACATTTACAGGTGTTGCACAGACGATTACAAGTGGAATTGCCGATCCATTTGAATTGGAAAATGGCCTAACTGTTATCCTGGGGGCTTTATTTGCTGCAATTGCTTGGAATTTAATCACTTGGTATTTTGGAATTCCGAGTAGTTCATCCCATGCGATTATTGGAGCAATAACTGGTGCTGTCATTGTTGCAGCCGGCCTTCAAGCTGTTCATTTCGGTGGTTTTTTATCCATTTTAGAAGGACTTCTTCTTTCACCGATTATTGCATTTGTTGTCGGTTACTTACTATACGCCATTATTAAAGTTCTTTTCAAAAATGCTAATCTTGCCAAGACAAACAAACGCTTCCGTAGAGTACAAATATTAACTGCAGCTGTTCAATCCTATGCCCATGGGACAAATGATGCTCAAAAGTCAATGGGGATTATTACGATGGCATTGATTGTCGGCGGTTTACACGATACGACAGATGTACCTTTCTGGGTTCAATTATCTTGTGCTACAGCAATGGCGCTCGGAACGTCAGTTGGTGGTTGGAGAATTATTAAAACGGTTGGTGGAAAGATTATGAAAATACGCCCAGTGAATGGGGTAGCGGCTGATTTGACGGGTGCTGCTGTAATCTTTGGGGCAACTTTAATTCATTTACCTGTAAGTACTACCCATGTTATTTCCTCAGCAATTCTAGGTGTGGGATCATCGCATCGTGTTAAAGGAGTTAACTGGGGAGTAGCGAAGCGGATGGTCATTACTTGGGTTATTACCCTCCCAATTTCAGCTATTTTAGGTGGACTATTCTGTTTTGTTTTAAATCTATTTTAATTAAAAATCCCTAAGCATACCGATATGCTTAGGGTATTTTTAACCTATTTTTCTTCAGGCTTGTAAACAAAATAATCAAAGTCTGCAGCCTTTCCTTCACCAGAAGTATCTTGACACTGCATCCCAACAAATGCGCCGGTGAAGAATCCACCGCCACGGATATAATCATCAGATAGTTTGTAGGAGTAGAATTCTACAGGGATCCTTTCCCAATTGTCACCGTCAAAGGAATACGAATATTGATAAATGTTCGTTTTCACATCGACGCGAAGGTAAACATATTCCACGTCCTTAGGTATCACAATTTCATTACCTTGAAGAGGTTGATTAAAGGTAAAGTTATCACATGTTGTTAGATCAAGTACTCTTCCCTTTTCTTCATTCCAAGTAATCTGAAGGGCAGTCCAGTTTTCTGTATTATAGTAATTGACGATCCCAGCAGCTTGCTGGAAGGATTCTGGTTTGAATGCTACTTTTGTTTCTGCTGTGAAGTTGAAGTGCTGCCAACGTCTTGCTACATGAGCTTGTGTAAATTTAGAAGTTAAAGATTCCCTACCATATAGTCGTAAGTGGCCTGGATTATCTTTTAATGAAACAATGTTCTCTCCTAAAGGAATTCGTAAGGTTTGGAAATTTAAATTTAGTTTATCCGAATCAAAATCATCTTTTTCATTGTAATCGGGTTCCCATTTTACTTCGTCAATAGTTGGACCTTCTATTTCTAGGGAAGGCTGGTTTCCACCAACGATATAAGGCCAAGCATTTTTCCACTCTAACCGTTGAATCGCAGTTTCGCGGCCAAGTGGGCAAAATCCGCGTGGGTCTAGTAAAGGTTGTCCTTCTTTTGGTAATGGACGGCCTGTTAAATGAACCAAGAACCATTCGTCTGTGTGTGTTTGTACAATAGACGCATGCCCTGCTTTTTGCAATGGATTTCTTGGATGTGCAAAAGATGAGATTAATGGGTTATCAGGATGTACTTCGTATGGCCCTAAAAGGTCTTTGGAACGTGCAATGGTTGCTTGGTGATCATACTTGGTGCCACCTTCTGCTGTTAACAGGTAATAATAGCCATTCAATTTGTACAGATGCGGTGCTTCCGTTAATTTTATGTCAGTACCTTTGAAAATAACTTCTTTTTTACCAACAAGCTTTTGCTTTTCTGCATCATATTCTTGCAGTACAATACCATAAAAATTATGATTGCCGATGCGATGATCCCAAAGCATATTTAGGAAATATTTTCTTCCATCATCATTGTGGAATAGAGAAGGGTCAAACCCAGAGCTATTTATGTGAATTGGTTCGGACCATTCACCATCAATTGTATCGCAAGTAACAAGGTAATTATGGCTATCTTTCCACTGTCCTTCCGTTACTTTAACATCTGTATAAATGAGCCAGAACTTACCATCACTATAGGAAAGCGCTGGAGCCCAAATACCACCAGAATCTGGGTTTCCCATCATATTTAATTGACTTAAACGGTTTAATGGTCTAGAAACTAAACGCCAGTTTTTTAAATCTTTAGAATGGTAGATTCCTACTCCTGGGAACCATTCAAATGTGGATACCGCAATATAATAATCTTCACCTGCACGACAAATGCTAGGATCTGGGTTAAACCCTGTTAAGATTGGATTTTGTATTGTTGACATGTACCTTCACCTCGGTCAATTTTTTAGTATTAAAGAAAACCCTTACTTAATGTGAAAAATAGAAGGTCTATTAGGTTTAAATAGACCAGAGACTACAATGCTATACTATCATGCTATTTATGAAGCAATTTAAATTACTGAAATGTCATCATTGTATATATTATGATATAAAAAGTCCTCAGCAGAAAAGGCTGCAACTCCTAATGCGGTTGAGTGAGTTAATAGGTTGGAAAAGTCTACTTTAAGATCTTTCTGGCTAAACCATAACGTTTGATTTTTAATCCAATCAATTAATGGTTTCCTTATCCATTTTTCGGCCTCTGCCATACGATTACCAATAATAACCTGTTCAGGGTTAAATATATTAATTATATTGTTAATACCTACACCTAAATATTTTCCGGTTTTTTCAAATAAGTGTATAGAGTCAGATTCTCCAGAATTAGCACGATCAATAATTGTTTCTAGGCTGAAATCTTCTGTATTTTGTAAGTCAGACCGTTTTGCATCTAGTAATAAAGATTTTTCCGAAGCATATAACTCCCAGCAACCTTGATTTCCACAGCTGCATTTTGTTCCATTCACTTCAATCGTCATATGGCCCAATTCTCCAGAAAAGCCATTATTTCCACTATACAGGTTTCCGTTTAAAATAAGGCCAACACCAATCCCAATACCAACACTTACATAGACAATATTATTATGGTTTTTTCCAACTCCAAATTTTTTCTCACCATACGCTCCAGCATTTGCTTCATTTTCTATTATGACAGGGATATTATACTTCTCTACTAGTACTGCTTTTAAATCTACATTTCTCCAATTTAGGTTGGGAGCAAGTAAGATTTTCTTGTAACTATCTACAACTCCAGGAACACCAATCCCAATTCCTACAATTCCATATGGGCTAGATGTGGTAGAAGAGATAAGGCTGTCAATGATTTTAAATAATTTATCAAGTATTTCTTCATACGTTAAGTTGTTAAATGATACTTTCTTCTCTGAACATATATTACCTTTTAAGTCAGTTAGTACGCCTAAAATATAATTAACACCTAAATCAATCCCAATGGAATAACCAGCTACTTGATTAAAAAGTAACATTACTGGTCTTCTACCACCACTAGATTTACCGGGTCCTGATTCGTATATTAATTGTTCCTCTAGTAACTCATTTACTAGAGAAGAGACCGTTCCTTTATTTAAGCCAGTGGAGCTAGCTATATCTGCTCTTGAGATAGGGGAGTTCTCTATTATTTTCTCTAGAACTAATGCTTTGTTTTCTTTTTTTACAACATGTTGATTCCACGTTTTTTTCTGCTTCATTGACTTTCAACTCTTTCTCCAGTTTTTAAATAGTATAGCATGACACTATCATAACATAAAAACAAACTTTGTTCATCCACTAGACAAACGATGTTCATTTTGCTATTATAAAAACAAGCTTATATAACATAAGCGAAAAATAATAACTTGGAGGGGGTTTATTATGAAATTAAAGAAAGCGATTACAATTATGGTGGTGTTTCTAGTTTCTGTAGTAATACTAGCTGCTTGTGGTGGAGACGACGAAGATAAAGAAAGTGAGTCTGCTTCAGGTGCTAAAACTGTGAAATTCATGCATTTATGGCCAGAAGGTAGTTCTGCTCAGCACCATAAAGTCGTAAATGAAATCATAGCAGATTTCGAGAAAGAGAATCCGGATATTAAGATAGACTTAGAAGTCCTAAGTAATGAGCAATACAAAGATAAAATAAAAGTTCTTTCTACATCTGATGAATTACCTGACGTTGGTATGACATGGGCAGCTGGATATATGGAACCATATGTAAAAGGTAATATGTATGCACCACTTGATGACATAGTTGAAAGCGATTTATCGGATAGCTTTGTATCAGGAACAACAGAAGCATTTTCTGTTGATGATACAACTTATGGGCTACCATTAGAGCTAAATATTTCTACCATTTTTTATAACAAAAAAATATTTGATGAGTATGGTTTAGAAGAACCACAAACATTAGATGAATTAAAAGAAATAGTCACTACATTAAATGAAAACGGTGTGAATCCAATTGCACTTGGTAATAGAGATGCATGGACAGGTTCCATGTGGTATATGTATTTAGCTAATAGACTTGGCGGAGACGAAGATGTATTGACAAAAGCAATTGAGCGTGAAGGATCTTTTGAGGACCCGGCATTAGTTCAAGCAGCTGATGAAGTTCAAAAATTAGTAAATGAAGATTCTTTTGTCCAAGGATTTAATGGTCTTGCTGATGAGGAAGCAAAAAGTATGTTTATGGGAGAACAAGCAGCAATGTACTTAATCGCAACTTGGGATCTTCCAAACTTTACAACAAACGAAGATATTCCACAAGAATTTAGAGACTCGGTAGGTTATTTCAAATTCCCATCTGTGGATGGAATGGGAGATACAAATAGCTATGTAGGTGGCCCTGGAGTAGGATTATTTGTTTCTGAAAATTCCGATGTCAAAGAAGAAGCAAAAGCATTTACTTCTTACTTTGTACAACAATGGGGAGAAAGAGCAGTAACAGATGTAGGAATTATTCCTGCTACAAAAGTTAATGTCGATTCTCTAGATCTTCCACAAATGTATGTAGATGTTTTGAATGATTTAAATTCAGCAACGAATATTACTTTATATGCTGACGTTCAAATGAGTGCTGATGTAGCCCAAGTACACTTAGATATGATTCAAGCACTATTTGGTGGCGAAATAACACCAGAAGAATTTGCGAAGACGCAAGAAGATGCACTTGCAGCAGAGTAATAAAACTCATAGATTAGATTTGTAATTCATTTAATTAATTGAAATAGAAAAGGACGTATCCTTATTAAATAATGGATAGTCCTTTTCCAATCTTAATAAAGTTATGGGGTTGTGTGATATGAATAAAGTAATGTCCAATAAATGGATAATCTTTCTATATACTTTTCCTGCCCTCCTTTTAATTGTAGTACTTATTGTTATTCCATTAATTCTATCCGGATATTTCGGATTAATGGACTGGGATGGAATAGGAGCGATGGAATTTATTGGTTTAAATAATTATATTGCTGCATTACAGGATTCAAAGTTTTGGGAAAGTACATTACATTCCTTTTTGTTAGCATTGTTTTCTGCAATTAGTTTAATAGGGTATTTAGCAGTTGCATTAATATTAGCTTCTAAAATTAAAGGCGCAAACCTTTTGAGAAAAATATATTTGATACCTATGCTTTTATCTTCTGTTGCTATTGCGCAACTATGGATTAAAATTTATAATCCTTCAAATGGTATGCTGAATAGCATTTTAATGTGGTTTGGCATTGATAATCCTCCAGCATGGTTAGCTGATCCAAGCATTGTACTTTATGCTATCTTTATTCCGATTATTTGGCAATATGCTGGATTTTATATCTTAATCTACTATGCTGCACTAAAGAATATTCCAGAATCATTAATTGAAGCAGCTAAAATTGATGGAGCAACACCACTGCAAATCGCATTAAAAATTAAAGTCCCTCTAATTATGAATGTATTTAAAGTGACCATTGTCTTATCTATAGTTGGATCTTTGAAGTACTTTGACCTAATTTATGTTATGACAAGTGGCGGACCAAATGGTGCAAGTGAAGTAATGGCATCCTATATGTATAAATTGGCATTCTCCAGTTATAATTTTGGCTATGGTAGTGCAATAGGGTTCTTATTACTGATCATAACTTTAATCGTTACAGTGATTATTCAGAAACTGACTGCTAGCAAAGATGAAATTCAATATTAAAGGTGGTTTAGATTATGCGTCGAATAGGATATATCTTACTTTATGTTTGTTTGAGTCTTGTTGCTTTATTTCAAATATTTCCGATCTTATGGTTATTCATGTTCTCTTTAAAAACAAATCAGGAAATCTTTGCGGGTAATCCATTCGCCTTTCCTACTGATCCAAAATGGGAGAATTACCTAAAGGTGTTTGATGGAGGTATTGGGACATATTTCTGGAATAGTATATGGATAACCGTTGTTGCAACAGTCCTAACGATTTTGGTTGCAAGTATGGCAACATTCGCAATCACTAGAATGAAATGGAAATTGAGTGGTTTAGTGCTAGGGTTAATTATGGTTGGACTCATGATTCCGATTCATTCTGCGTTGATTCCATTATATAACATGTTTTTAAATGCAAATTTAATTGATAATCCTTTATCCATTGTCATTACCTATGTTACGTATAACTTACCAATTACTGTCATGATCTTACTTGGGTTCTATACTACGATTCCACGTGAGATTGAAGAAGCTGCAATTATTGACGGAAGTTCGATTCATCGACTGTTTTTCCGAATTATTTTGCCAATATCGGCACCAATTATGTCTACAACAGTTATCATTAACATGATATACAACTGGAATGAGTTCGTATTTGTTAATACATTTATAAGCTCCGATAAATATAAAACGTTAACAGTGGGGATTCAAAACTTTATCGGACAGTATATGACTGACTGGGGAGCCATCGGGGCAACTTTAGTTATCAGTGTACTTCCTATCATCATTGCTTTCCTATTCTTTAGTGATAAGATTATGGAAGGTATTACAGCGAGTGCAGTGAAAGGTTAATAAAACACCTCACCATTTAAGTAATGAGGTGCAGATTACTTCCTAATTTTTTTGCTTTGCTTGTATTCTATCAAAGGCATATAAACAAAGCCATGTTGTAATAAAGGCAAAGGTTATACCCCCAAAAATGAAGAATAGGGCTGGAATTGCTCTCATGATAAAGTAAATAGAAACGAAGCAAATGACCATTAAAAAGGTGTAGAGCGGACTAATTAACATAATTAAAAAGGAATTTTTTATTAACTTTGGAACCTTAAGTTGAAAGTGCACAAAGGCTGGAAACAAATAAAAGATAAATAATAAGAAAATAAGCATAAATGCAAATAAAGGAATGTAGGTATATGATAATAGATCATTATTGTTAGATTTAATATAGAATAAATCTAACCCAATTAATATAATAATTAAATCTAACAATATTCCGAGTATGTTGCTCTTGGTGAAGTCCCTTTTAAAGTATTTCCAGAATGTATTGAATACAGGGGAGTCGGGATTGCCACGCAGCCAATCTCTGACAATGGCAAACATGGCTACGGTAGACGGGTAAAAACCAAAGATAACCCCACCAGCCAAGGTGAAAAGAATCCATAATAGATTCACAAACGCAAATTTCGTAATCCATTCTAATATGGTATAAATCGCTGAGTATGTGCTATTCATAATAGTTCCTCCTAATGTAGTTCCATGTAATAATGCTAAGTCTATCTAATAGTAATATTTAATAAGTATGTCAATTATACTTTAATTGAATACGTATACACAACTTTGTTTGTTCAATGAATGAACTTTGTAGTAAGATAATTAATGAATCGGAGGTAATGTAAAATGACTTACTTTAATTATATCAATAAAATTCAATATGAAGGACCAAAATCAACCAATCCATTTGCATTTAAATTTTATAATCCAGAAGAAAAAGTAGGCGAAAAGTCGATGGAAGAGATCCTTCGTTTTGGTGTTGCATACTGGCATACCTTTACAGAGGATTTATCAGATCCATTTGGTACAGGTACTGCCATCCGCCCATGGGATAAATATCAAGGTATGGATCGAGCTAAAGCTCGTGTGGAAGCAGCATTTGAATTTTTTGAAAAACTAAATGTACCGTATTTCTGCTTCCATGACGTGGACATCGCACCAGAAGGGGATAGTTTAAAAGAATCGAATGAAAATCTAGATGTTATCGTTGCTATGATGAAAGATTATATGCAAGACAGTAAAACCAAACTACTTTGGAATACAGTAAATAATTTCAGTCATCCACGTTTCGTGCATGGGGCAGGTTCATCCAGTAATGCCGATGTTTTCGCTTATGCAGCTGCGAAAGTGAAAAAAGGTTTAGAAGTTGGGAAAGAACTAGGTGCAGAAAATTATGTATTCTGGGGTGGACGTGAAGGATACGAAACCTTATTAAACACGGATATGAAATTAGAAATGGATAATCTTGGCCGCCTCTTCCATATGGCAAATGATTACGCGAAGGAAATTGGGTTTGATGCGCAATTCCTAATCGAACCAAAACCAAAAGAACCAACATCGCATCAATATGATTTTGATGTAGCGAGTGGCTACGCATTTCTACAAAATTATGGCCTAGAAGATGTCTTCAAATTTAATATTGAAGCAAACCATGCGACACTAGCTGGTCATACATTTGAACATGAATTACACTATGCACGTATTCATAATATGTTAGGCTCAGTAGATGCGAATCAAGGACATCCATTACTAGGATGGGATACAGATGAATTCCCAACTGATTTATATGCAACAACACTAGCCATGTATGAAATCTTGAAAAATGGTGGACTAGGACGTGGTGGCTTGAATTTTGATGCGAAGGTTCGCCGTGGATCCTTTACTCCAGAAGATTTATTCCATGCGCACATCGCAGGAATGGACAGTTTCGCAGTAGGATTAAAAGTGGCCCAACGTTTAATAGAAGATAGAGTACTAGAGAACGTAATAGAAGATCGTTATGCGAGTTACAAAGAAGGCGTTGGTCTTGACATAGTAGAAGGAAACACGGATTTCCACAAACTTGAAGAACATGCCCTAGGCTTAACTGAAATTAAAAACGAATCTGGTAAATTAGAACGCATCAAAGCTACGATTAATCAATATCTATTAACAACATTTGCTGGCGAATAATCGGTATTTTTAATAAAACAATTCACATACAGTAGAAATCCTGCTGTATGTGTTTCACTTTAAAACTTGAGGAGTGACTAACATGAAATATGTCATCGGAGTAGACTTAGGAACAAGTGCTGTAAAGATTTTATTAGTGAATCAACATGGAGAAGTAACGAACGAGATTTCTAAACCTTATCCATTATTTCAAGAAAAAATAGGTTATAGTGAACAGAATCCAAATGATTGGGTGGAACAGACCATTGTTGGTATTTCTGAACTATTAACATCATTTGATGGAAATCCTGAAGATATTGAAGGATTGAGCTTTTCTGGTCAAATGCACGGATTGGTTCTACTTGATGAAAACAAGGGAGTACTTCGCAATGCAATTCTTTGGAATGATACACGTACTACAAAAGAATGTGAAGAAATATATGAACGTGTTGGTAGAGAACGCTTGCTTCATATTACGAAAAATATTGCTTTAGAAGGATTTACTTTACCGAAAATTCTTTGGGTAAAAAATAATGAACCGGAAATCTTCCGTAAAACACAGTTCTTTGTGCTACCAAAGGATTATGTACGTTATCGATTAACGGGTCAGTTGCATATGGAATACTCAGACGCTGCTGGAACATTATTATTGGATGTAGCTGAGAAAGAGTGGAGTAAGGAAATCTGTGATATTTTAGACATCAATCCGGAAATTTGCCCACCGCTTATTGACTCTCATGATGAGGTAGGAACCATTACTGCAGAGATTGCAGAGTCAACAGGTTTAAGTATGGCAACACGTGTTTTTGCCGGTGGTGCAGATAACGCATGTGGTGCGATAGGATCTGGAATATTAGAAGAAGGAAAGACATTAGCTAGTACTGGAACTTCAGGTGTAGTTTTATCTTATGAAGAAGAAGGTGGTAAGGACTTTGGAGGAAAAGTACACTACTTTAATCATGCTGCATCTGATGTATTTTATACGATGGGAGTAACATTGGCTGCAGGATATAGTCTTTCTTGGTTTAAAGATACATTTGCAAAGGAAATAAGTTTCGATGAATTACTAGCGGATGTAGATACTGTTCCAGTAGGATCAAATGGATTACTCTTCACACCATATATTGTTGGGGAAAGAACTCCTCATGTAGATGCTAATATTCGTGGAAGCTTTATTGGAATGGATGCTTCTCATGAAAGAAAGCATTTTGCACGTGCGGTGTTAGAAGGGATCACTTTTTCATTAAATGAATCAGTAGAAATTTTCAGGGAGAATGGTAAAAACATTAATACGGTAATTTCTATCGGTGGAGGAGCAAAAAATGAATCTTGGCTACAAATGCAAGCAGATATTTTCAATGCTAACATCGTGAAAATGCAAAGTGAGCAAGGACCAGGAATGGGCGCAGCTATGCTAGCTGCATATGGTTGTGGATGGTTTGATTCGTTGAAAGATTGTGCCGATGAATTTTTGAAAGAAGATAAATTATATCAACCCATTCCAGAAAATGTGGAAAAGTATAAGGAATTATTTGCTATTTATAAAACAGTTTATAGTGAAACCAGTGAACTGAACCAGAGATTAATGGAATATCGGAAGCAATAGTAGAAAAGGCTATCTCAGAATGTAAGTAACATAAAAATAGGGATAGCCTATTTTTTCATATGATTTACTTTTAAGAAATCTATAATGAAGGAGATATTTTATTATGAAAAAGGCATTGATTTTCCAAGGGGGATGGGAAGGACATGAACCCAAAGATGTAGCTAAAATATTAGCAGATATCTTAAGGAAGGAAAATTTCGAAGTGAAAATCACAGATACTTTAATAACGCTAGAAGAAGATGATTTAAGCAATTATGATCTAATAGTTCCTAATTGGACACAAGGTACCATTATGAAAGAACAATTACAGGCACTTATGGATGCTGTAGCAAAGGGTACTGGTTTAGCTGGACTACATGGGGGAATGGGAGACTCTTTTCGTATGGAAACAGAATATCAATTTATGGTTGGGGGTCAGTGGGTTGCCCATCCAGGTAATGATGGTATGACTTATCAAGTGCATATTTTAGACCCTGATCACCCTCTCACAGAAGGAATGGAAGATTTTACTGTTGTTTCGGAACAATATTATATGCATGTAGACCCTGCAGTTAAGGTGCATGCCACAACTAGATTTCCAATTGCGGAGGGTCCACATCAAGTGAATGGTGAGGTAGATATGCCGGTAGTCTGGACAAAAAAATGGGGAAAAGGAAAGGTCTATTATTGTTCATTAGGACATATTGCAGAGATTGTTAGAATGCCAGAAGTTATCAAGTTAGTGCGGAAAGGATTCGTTTGGGCAAGCAGATAGAAAGTCATATTAAATAATGAAGCAAGATAGAATGGGATGATTTGATGGAAAAAGTAAAAGTGGGTATAGTAGGCTGCGGTAATATAAGTGAAGTTTACTTTAAAAATGCTAAGATGTTTGATTCCTTTGATATTATAGCATGTGCAGATTTGGATAGTAATCTAGCAAAACAAAGGGGAGAAGTGTTTGAAATTAACAAAGTCTATACGACAGAAGAGTTGTTAGCAGACAAAGAAATTGATCTTGTTATTAATCTTACTACACCTCGAGCCCATGCTAAGATTGATTTAGCTACGCTTGAAGCAGGGAAGCATGTCTACGGAGAAAAACCGTTAGCTGTTACCCGTGAAGAGGGAAAGATAATATTAGAAACTGCAAAAGCAAAGGGACTACTTGTTGGAAGTGCCCCTGACACGTTTTTAGGAGGTGGTATTCAAACTTGTAGAAAGTTAATTGATGATGGTTGGATTGGTGATCCTATTTCTGCAACCGCATTCATGATGAATCGTGGGCATGAAAACTGGCATCCAAACCCTAGCTTTTATTATCAAGAGGGTGGTGGACCAATGTTTGATATGGGTCCTTACTATCTTACTGCACTAATTTCGTTAATGGGCCCTATAAAACGAGTAACTGGATCAACTAAAGTAACTTTCCCCGAAAGAACCATAACAAGCAAACCAAAGTATGGGGGGAAAATTCAAGTAAATACGCCAACTCAAATCAATGGTGTACTAGATTTTGAAAGTGGAGCAATTGCATCTATTATTACAAGTTTTGATACATGGCATCACCATTTACCAAACATAGAGATATATGGTACAAAGGGAAGCTTAGTTGTGCCTGATCCAAATACATTTGGTGGACCAGTGTTTGTTAGACGACACAATCAATCCGATTGGTCTGAAATTCCTTTAACACATGGATTTACAGACAATAGTAGAGGTATTGGTGTTGCTGACATGGCTCAAGCCATTATAGAAGGAAGAAAGCCAAGGGCAAACGGGTATCTTGCTTTTCATGTATTAGATGTCATGCACGGTTTCCAGGATGCCTCAGATACAAACAAACATTATAAACCAATTAGTACATGTGAGCAACCCACCCCAATTCCACTTAGCTAATTTTAACAATATTATAGAAAGGGTCGGTGAAATGTATTGGGTATAAATCAAAACGAAATTCGAATCGGTATGGTTGGTTACCAATTTATGGGGAAAGCGCACAGCCATGCATATCGTGATTTACCGTTTTATTTTGATATGAAAGTAAAACCAGTACTGAAAGCTATCTCTGGTAGAAATGAAGTGGCTGTGAAGGAAGCGGCTGATAAAATGGGATGGGAATCTTATGAAATAGATTGGCGTCGTCTAATTGAACGTGAGGATATTGACGTTATAGATATTGTGACACCAAATCATACCCATGCTGAAATTGCAATCGCAGCTGTTGAGGCGGGAAAACACATCATTACGGAGAAACCACTAGCACTAACATTGGAAGAAGCACAACGAATGTATGACGCTGTTCAACAAAATAATGTAACCCACATGATATGTCATAACTATCGTTTTGCCCCTGCAGTTCAGTTTACTAAAAAACTGATTGAGGAAGGAAGATTAGGGAGGATCTATCACTTTCGGGCCGATTATTTACAAGATTTTATTATGGATCCACAATTCCCACTTGTCTGGCGCTTAAAGAAGGAAGTCTCTGGATCTGGAGCGCTAGGTGATATTGGTGCACATAGTATTGATTTAGCTCGTTATTTAGTTGGTGAGTTCAAAGAGGTGGTTTCCATGATGGAAACTTTCGTTAAAAAAAGACCGATTGGTGAAATGTCTGGTGGGCTTAGTGCTACATCTGATGATACTAGTTCATTGGGGGAAGTAACTGTTGATGATGCGGTAGCATTTTTAGCTAGATTTGAAAATGGAGCCATGGGGACTTTTGAAGCAACCCGATTCGCTGGTGGTAACCGAAATAAAAATAAATTTGAAATTAATGGAGAAAAAGGTTCCGTTCGTTGGGATATGGAAAATATGAATAATCTTGAGGTTTATTTTGGTGATGATGAACCAGGATTACAAGGGTTTCGTCTAATTAATTGTACGGAGGAAATTCATCCATATACAGGTGCTTATTGGCCAGCTGGACATATTATTGGTTATGAACATACATTTATTCATCTATTATATGAGTTTTTAAATGGGATTGCTGAAGATTACCAACCAGCACCAAATTTTGAAGACGGTTTAAAAAATTAAAAGATATTATTGGCTGTTGAAAAGTCAGCTGAGGCGAGACAATGGGTGAGGATATAGAAAATCTATGTAGACAAAAGTAACATTAAAAAGTCATGGTAAAGAATAGGAGGATAAAATTGAATTATAAACAACTTGGAAATACAGATCTAAAAATTAGCGAGCTAAGCTTCGGAACTTGGGCAGTTGGTGGTTCATGGGGAAGGGTAAATGATACAGAGGCATTAAAAGGATTGCAGCGTGCAATGGATTTAGGCGTGAACTTCTTTGATACAGCAGATGTTTATGGGGATGGACATGCGGAAGAATTACTGGCAAAAGCGACAAAAGGAAAGGAATCAGAGATACATATTGCCTCGAAGTTTTGCCGTGCTGGTGATATTCATGATCCCAATAATTATTCAGAAGAACGAGTGAGGGCATATTGTGAAAGTAGCTTGAAGCGTTTAAACCGCGAAACAATTGATTTGTATCAAATTCATTGTCCACCATTAGAAATCTTACAAGATGGTAGTGTATTTGATGTTCTTGAAAAATTAAAAGCAGAAGGAAAAATTCGTTATTATGGTGTGAGTGTGGAAACAGTAGACGAGGGGCTATATTGCATTGAGAATACGAATGCGAGTTCCTTACAAGTAATCTTTAATATATTCCGGCAAAAACCAATGGAGGAATTGTTCCCACAAGCTGTAAAAAATGGGATAGGAATTCTTGCAAGAGTTCCATTAGCTAGTGGATTACTTACAGGAAAATTTAGCAAGGATACGACATTTGAAGAAGACGACCATCGTCGATTTAATCAAGATGGGGAAGCGTTTAATGTAGGAGAAACTTTTGCCGGGCTTGAATTTAAAAAAGGTGTTGAGCTAAGTAAACAGCTAGAATGGATTGCAAAAGGAAGAGAAAATATGACGAAAGCTGCGTTGAAATGGATTTTAGAACATGATGCAGTAACAAGTGTGATCCCCGGCTTCCGCAATGTAAAACAGGTAGAAGATAACTTGGGTGCGCTTGAAGTGAAAGATTATACTCAAGAAGAAATGGAACAACTAAAAACCTTCTATCATGACAATGTAAAAGATTATATTCGTGGTGTTTATTAATAAGATATGGTCGTTGTGTAAAAGGCAGGGATAACCTGCCTTTTACAATGATAGGAATCATGAAGGGGGCGAAGTGATTGAATAAAGTGATTAATGAAGTACCGAATACACAAAAGAGGATAGCCATTACCTTTGATGATGGACCAAATCCTATTTTTACACCAAAGATTTTGGATATTTTTGCAAAAGTGGAAGGAAAAGCAACATTTTTTATGATTGGTGAACAAATAGATAACTATCCCGATATCGCTAGGGAGGTTGTTAGACAAGGACATGAAATTGGAAATCATACGTATTCACATGTTAATTTAACTGAATTAAGCCCACTCGAGTGTTTGAATGAAGTGAAACGTAATGAGAATTTAATCCAGAAATTTACTGGAACAAAGCCTCTTGTCTTTCGCCCTCCTTTTCTTGCATATGATGAAAAAACTATTTCAATGCTGAGGGAGAGGAGTTACCAAATGATTGGTGCGCTGAATACAGATGCCCTAGATTGGGAACAGCCTGGAGTTGACTTTATTTTATCAAAATCAAGAAATCATGTGAAAGATGGAAGCATCCTTATATTCCATGATGGATATGGCTATCGTTCACAAACGATAGAAGCAGTAAGTGTGCTAGTTCCTGAACTTAAATCACAAGGTTATGAGTTGGTAACAGTAAGTGAATTATTGAAAGCAATCCATCTTTAGTTGATAAGGAAGCATCTAACTAGGATGGAGGACTAATTTTCAGAAACTTCATTCGACTAATGGATATACTAAGTTTATTACTGTATAATAAAAATGATAGGGCTTTCATCTTAGAGTTTACGATATTAATACTAGTTTTAAAAAGGGGTGAGATCTAAACTATTCTAAAAACTAACAAATGAGGTGATATGAATCCGAGTTTTTAATCATCTTAGTTCAATCATTAAACGAACAAAGTATTAATGGAGAAGGAGATATATTATGTTAAAAATTTTAAAGAAACCGATGATTACAGGTATGGCTTTAACATTAATGCTGCCATTGGGAGTAAATAGTGTTTCTGCCGAAGAATCAGATGCAATCCATGCGACTGAAGTAGCTCCAATGGATCAAAGGTATGAAGATTCTTTTAAAATTGGTGCAGCGGTTGAACCTGATCAATTGGAGGGTGAATCAGCTGAAGTTCTGAAGCACCATTATAATAGTATTGTGGCAGAGAATGCAATGAAGCCTATGTACATCCAACCAAAAGAAGGAGAGTTTTATTGGGAGGATGCCGACAAAATTGTTCAGTTCGCTAAAGAGAACGATATGTATTTTCGTTATCATACCCTTGTTTGGCATAGTCAAGTACCGGATTGGTTCTTTCTAGATGAAGAAGGAAAACCAATGGTGGATGAACAAGACCCAGAAAAACGTGAAAAGAATAAACAGCTTCTATTAGAGCGAGAAAGGACACATATTAAAACAATTGTAGAACGCTATAAAGACGATGTGGATGCTTGGGATGTTGTTAATGAAGTTATTGACGATGGTGGTGGACTTCGTGAATCTCCATGGTATGAAATAACTGGCAAAGACTTTATTAAAGTAGCTTTTGAGACAGCAAGAGAATATGCCGGTGAAGATGCAATGCTTTATATTAATGATTATAATAACGAAGTAGATGATGTAAAAAGAGATGACTTTTATGATCTAGTAAAAGAACTAGTGGATGAAGGGGTTCCAATTGATGGCGTTGGCTTCCAATCACATATTCAACTGGGCTGGCCATCCATTGAGGAAACTAGAGAATCCATTGAAATGTTTGCGGATCTAGGGCTAGATGTACAGATTACGGAATTGGATGTTAGTATTTATGGTTGGCCACCAAGCGGTGAATATAATACAGAAGATGAAATTCCGAATAGTATTTTAGAAGAGCTAGCAGATCGATATAGGGACCTATTTGATTTATATGAAGAATTGGATGATAAAATCAGCAACGTAACATTTTGGGGAATTGCTGATAATCACACTTGGTTAGATGATCGTGCACAAGAACATAGTGATGATGGTAAGGGTAAGGATGCACCATTTGTATTTGATTCCGAATACAATGTAAAACCTGCTTATTATGCAATGATGGACTTAGTAGATCCAAGAGATTTATCTAGTACCTTCTTTTCACCAATCAAGTCAGGTAAATTAAATAGTATGAAACAGGGAAGAACAGTTCCAGTTAAAATGGAGTTAGTGGATGAGCAAGGTAATGATGTATCAGGTGAAGAAGCGAAACTTTATATAACAGAGGTTTCTGCTGATGGAAAATTAGGCCCTAAAGAAGAAGCCGTTTCCAGTGGAAAAGCAAATCAAGGTAACCTGTTCCGTTCTTTAGGTAAGGGTAAGTATATGTTCAATTGGAATACGAAATCACTGGAAAAGGGAACATACCAGCTTAGTGTAGAAGTAGGCAACTATACAGTAGATACTGTTCAGATTAATTTAAAATAATAGATGGAATACATGAAAGGGTTCACTTTTAGTGAACCCTTTCTATTTCCTTTCTATTTAATTAAAAAAATAATTTATAAAAACTTTGTTCATTCGATGGACAAACTAACATAGGGTTGTTATAATGTATTTGTAAACAGTTACATGACTTATTTGGAGGAATAAATATGACTTATTTTAATAATATCAGCAATATCAAGTATGAAGGACCAAAATCAAACAATCCATTGGCATTTAAATTTTATAATCCGGAAGAAAAAGTCGGCGGTAAAACGATGGAAGAAATTCTTCGATTCGGTGTAGCATACTGGCATACATTTACAGAAGATTTATCTGATCCATTTGGTGCAGGTACCGCTATCCGCCCTTGGGATAAATACCAAGGCATGGATTGTGCCAAAGCACGTGTCGAAGCAGCATTCGAGTTCTTTGAAAAAATAAATGCTCCTTTCTTTGCATTTCATGATGTGGACATCGCACCTGAAGGGGATACATTGGCAGAATCCAACAAGAATTTAGATACGATTGTTGCGATGATCAAAGAATACATGAAAGACAGTAAGACCAAATTACTGTGGAATACTGTTAATAATTTCAGCCATCCACGTTTTGTTCATGGTGCGGGTTCATCAAGTAATGCAGATGTTTTTGCTTATGCAGCTGCTAAAGTGAAAAAAGGATTAGAAGTAGGAAAAGAATTAGGTGCTGAAAACTATGTATTCTGGGGTGGCCGTGAAGGTTATGAAACACTACTAAATACAGATATGAAACTAGAAATGGACAACCTTGGTCGTTTCTTCCATATGGCAAATGACTATGCAAAAGAAATTGGATTTGACGCACAATTCCTAATCGAGCCAAAACCAAAAGAGCCAACCTCTCATCAATATGACTTTGATGTAGCAAGTGGTTATGCTTTCTTACAACACTATGGCCTTGAAGATGTACTCAAATTTAACATCGAAGCAAACCATGCAACACTTGCTGGTCATACGTTTGAACATGAATTACACTATGCACGTATTCACAACATGCTAGGATCTGTGGATGCTAACCAAGGTCATCCATTACTAGGATGGGATACAGATGAATTCCCAACAGACCTTCATACAACTGTATTAGCTATGTATGAAATCCTGAAAAATGGTGGACTTGGTCGTGGAGGATTGAACTTTGATGCAAAAGTTCGCCGTGGTTCATTTACACCGGAAGATTTATTCCATGCCCATATTGCAGGAATGGACAGCTTTGCAGTAGGATTAAAAGTAGCTCAACGTTTAATTGATGATAAAGTACTTGAGAATGTGTTAGAAGATCGTTACAAGTCTTATAAAGAAGGAATCGGTCTTGATATCGTAGAAGGAAAAGCAGACCTTCATAAGTTAGAAGAATATGCGTTAGGCTTAACTGAAATTAAGAATGAATCTGGTAAATTGGAAAGCATTAAAGCAATAATTAATCAATATCTATTAACGACATTTGCGGCTAGGTAATTTTAGGATGTAACAGATCTGATAGATCAGGCAACTTAGGTTGTCTGGTCTACAATAAGGCTATATATAGTAAGCGTTTCACCTAACTGTGAAAGCGATTAAAAAGTAAGGAGGGCTTGGTTTGGAAAACGCCAAACAAGATTTTCAAGAAATGGAACAAGATCAACCGCATTCAACAAGGCCAGGTAAAGCTCCCAAATTAAAAATGACTGAAAAGCTTACATTCGGTTTAGGGGATTTTGGAGCAAATTATAGTTGGACTTTTATCGCTTCCTTCATTACTATTTATATGACGGACACGGTAGGTATTAGTGCAGGTATTATTGGTACGATCATTTTACTTGCTCGTATTTTTGATGGTTTTAGTGATATATTTATGGGGACCATCATTGATAATACGAATACAAGATGGGGGAAAGCAAAACCATGGGTGTTCATGACTGCTCCTATTTTGGGTGTTTTAACGTTCATGCTATTTAATGTACCAGGAATGTTTGGTCAGACTGGTAAGATTGTTTATGTATTTATTGTATACTTTCTCATTTCAGTAATATTTTATACTGCTAACAATGTAGCGTATTCTTCCCTTACTTCCTTTATGACAACGGACGAAAAAGACCGTGTTTCTCTAGGAAGTATACGTTTTATCTTTGCTAATGTTGCCGTACTATCTATTACAACATTTACAACTGTGTTAGTAGATGCATTTGGTGGTGGACAGCAAGGTTGGACATGGACAGCTGCTCTATACGGGTTATTATGTGCTGTACCATTAATGATTACTGGATGGTTTGTAAAAGAACGAAACGTAGCAGAAAAGAAAAACAAAGAACAAAAAACTTCCTTTGTTCCAATTATGAAAGTGTTATTTTCGAATAAATATTTTAATTTGGCCATTGTTTTATACCTTCTTTGGTATTTAAGGCAAACCGAAACAGGTGCAAGAATTTATTATGCAACATACATTTTTGATAATCCCAATGTGATGGGGATTTTAAGTACAGCATCCTTATTGCCGCTAATCATTGGACTGTTCTTTGCACCCCAGATTGTCGGACTTTACGGTTTAAGAAAGAGTGTAAATATTGGATTGTTA
Organism: Oceanobacillus sp. Castelsardo; assembly: GCF_001659985.1. Classification (GTDB taxonomy): domain Bacteria; phylum Bacillota; class Bacilli; order Bacillales; family Amphibacillaceae; genus Oceanobacillus. The sequence continues at coordinate 292,212 of NZ_LYCS01000003.1, read as the reverse complement.
GTTTCTGTACTAGGAACTGGTATGATGATATTCTTTTCGGAAAACTTAACAGGATTGGTTGTTGCAACAGTTATTAATGCGTTAGGTCTAGTTCTATTACAAGCTGGGCTTAGTGCGATTGTAGCAGATGTTGGAGATATCGTTTATTGGGAGTCAGGTGTTCCTGTTCAAGGATCTGTATTTAGCTTAACTAGTGCTGGTATGAAAATTGGACAAGGTCTAACAGCGGCTTTAGTAGGTTGGGCGCTACAATTAGGTGGATATGTTGCCAATTCAGCTATTCAACCTGATAGCGCTATCTTTGCGATTAAATCGATGTTTATCTACTTCCCACTAGTAATGATTGTTCTTATGTTTATTGTAGTACTACTACTAAATTATGAAAAATTCATGCCGCAAATTAGAGAAGAAATACATGAAGGTCGTGTTGGAGAAGATCGAACAAAGTATATCATGGAAAAATAGAATCTATATAAGTCTTATAAAAGGCAGGAGCATCATAATGGCATCCTGCTTTTCTAATACTTATAATTCAAACTCTTGTTTGTAGCGAATGAATTGGGGGGATTTTATAGTGAAAATTGATACTAAAAAAATACAAGTAGAGAGTGGAGAGACATGGAAACAATTCACATTAACCAATGATAATGGTGTGACAGCAGAATTTCTCGATTATGGTGGAATCATAACTAAGATTTTAGTACCTGATAACAAAGGAAATATCGAAAATGTTGTCCTTGGTTATGAAAACTTAGAGGATTATAAAACCAATCCTTTCTATCTTGGGGCTTTAATTGGTAGAGTTGCTGGGAGAATTAAGGGAGCCACCTTTCATTTGAATGGGAATACTTATTCAGTGGAATCGAATGATGGGGAAAATTGCCTTCATGGTGGTTTAGTTGGCTTCAATCATGTTTTATGGGAAACAACTTCGTTTCAAACGGAAGATAAGATTGGGGTTCATTTAATTTACAGAAGTATGGATGGAGAAGGTGGATTTCCCGGTAATGTAGATATTGAGGTTACTTATACGTTAACCAATTATAATCAATTCATTATTGATTACTATGCAAAAAGCGACAAAACTACACCACTAACTTTGACTAACCATTCTTATTTTAATTTAAGTGGAAATTTAAAAAATACGGTTCATCAACAACATGTTGTTTTAGATAGTAGGAAGTTTGTAGAGTTGGATGAAGCGCTTATTCCAACTGGGAAACTTGTGAATGTAGAAGGAACATCATTTGATTTCAGGAATGGTCGTAGGTTAGGTGAAGGGTTTAATGAGCATACGAAACAAAATAGTATAGCAAATGAAGGATATGATCATTATTTTCTTTTTGACAATGCATTAGAAAACAACATTGTTATGAAAGATATTGATTCAGGTCGTATATTATCAGTACGAACCAATCAACCGGGAGTTGTCATGTATACTTCTACGACTCTACCGGAAGGGCTTCGTTTAGCAGAAGGTCTATCGGAGAGATATTTAGGAGTATGTTTTGAAACACAAAGTTCTCCTGCATCGTTGCATGAGGAGGATTTTCCAAGTGTGATTTTAGAGCCAGGGGAACCTTATGAAAAACAGACAGTATTTTCTTTTGATATAGAAGACTAGTCTTTAATAGTAGTCAAATAATTGGGGATTGGATGAAGACTTGAGTGTAAGAAATGAAGAAATTGAAGAAGTATATGGTGGGAAGGAAATGAATAGTGGAAAGGACTGTTGGAAGAATTAACAGCCCTTTCCATATTTACTTCGTATAATTATCAAAATATCCTTGGATAAAGACAATAGGTGTGCCTTTATCTCCACTTCCTGAAGTTAAATCAGATAGGGAACCGATTAGGTCAGTTAGTTTTCTTGGTGTTGTTCCTTGTGATTCCATGGCACCGACAAGGTCTTCCTCTTTATTATTAATAAACTCAGAAATAGCCTTTTGTAATTCTTCTCCTTTAAGGTCAGAGAAGTTATTGTCAGCAAGATATTTTAGTTTCACTTCATTCGGTGTTCCGTTAAGTCCAGATGTATAAGCTGGCGAAACTACCGGGTCAGCCAACTCCCATATTTTACCGACAGGATCTTTAAATGCTCCATCTCCGTAAACCATCACTTCTACCGTTTTGCCCGTTTTTTCTTGAAGGAGTTGTTGAATTTTATCAACGACCGGTTGGCAATCACGTGGGAAAAGTTTTACACGGTCTTCCGTCGCTTTATTAGACCCAAGTAAACCATATTCCTCATTATAACCACTACCATCGACAGACTCTGATAAAATATTATCAAGACTATATATCTTTTCTGCACCATTGTCTTTCAGGATTCTTTTCGTTCTTAATCTAGAATGAATGTCACATGCTAATACGCTTTTCGTATATTCCAATATAGATTTCGGATTATTAGAGAAAATGACTTCACATTCGATTCCATATTCTTCAACAATGGATTTGTAATAATCAATATAATCAACACCAGTAAAAGTGTGTTTGTTTTCTCCAAAAAGCTCGCGGAATTGATTTTCTGTTAAAACATCTGTCCAAGGATTTACTCCCTTTTCATCAAGTTGATCAATATCGACTAAATGGTTACCCACTTCATCAGATGGATAACTCAACATAATAACGATTTTCTTCGCACCTTTTGCAATTCCTCTAAGGTTAGTAGCAAAACGGTTACGACTTAAAATCGGGAAAATAACCCCAATGGTATCATCACCAAATTTTGATTTCACGTCTTTAGCGATATGGTCAATCGTTGCGTAGTTACCTTGAGAACGGGCAACAATGGATTCTGTTATTGTTACGATATCTTTATCTTGAATAGAAAAACCTTCTACCTCAGAAGCTTTTAATACACTCTCTACCACAATCTCTTCTATTTGATCCCCTTCATTAATGATAGGGCAACGTAAACCTCTAACAACAGTTCCAACTACTCTTTCCACACGACTCGCTCCTTAATAATTAAGTTAATAACGTCTATTTCTACTATACAATTTTAATGTGTATAAGTAAAATTAATATATGTAATAGTAGGTATAAGGGGGAATTATATGGTAAGTAAATTAGATTTATATAAAGTATTTTGGACGGTAGGAAAAGAAAAAAGCTTCTCCAAAGCAGCAAAAAGGCTATATGCTACTCAACCAGCTGTAAGCCAGTCTATCATGCAATTAGAAAGAGAATTAGGAACACGCTTATTTAATAGAACTTCAAAAGGGGTTTCTTTAACCGATGAAGGGAGCCTTTTATTTGAGTATGTCCATTCCTCCCTTAATTTAATCGATACAGGTGAGCGGAAAATCTTAGAGCTAAAAAATTTAAGGGCAGGGGAATTGAAAATAGGTGTTGGCGATACCATTTCCAGACATTTTTTATTGTCCTATTTAGAGACCTTTCATAATAATTATCCTAAAGTGAAATTTAAAATACTAAACGGAACAACCTTTGAAATATTATCGTTTTTAAAGTCTGGAGAAGTAGATATTGCGGTTTGTAATCTCCCAGTGGATGATCAATCGTTTGAAGTCATTCCTTATATTGATATTCATGATACGTTTGTTTGTGGCGAGAAGTATAAGAGCATCCTTTCCAAACCTTTAGATTTAGATGATTTAAAGAAGCTCCCTTTAATATTCCTTGAGCCTAGCTCTAATTCTAGGAAATATGTGGAGGATTATCTTTTGTCAAAAGGGTTTAAATTGTCACCTGAATTTGAATTAGGGTCTCATGATTTGTTATTAGACTTTGCAAAAATTAATCTAGGACTAGCTTGTGTAACCCGGGAGTTTTCGTTGGATTATTTAAATAGAGGTTTAGTATATGAAGTGCAATTAAAAGAAGAAATACCGAAGCGAAGTATTGGGGTATGCTACTTAAAAAGTGTTTCACTTTCACCAGCAGCAGCCAAATTTGTCGAACTTATCGAAAAGGGGGGAAGTTAAATACTAATTATTATGATAATTCCTAGCAATCTTATGTTAGACTATTAAAGACAAAGTTATAATAATTTGGGGGACTTTTTATGAATATGAGAGAAGTACAAAATGATTTAATGCAACGTACAAAAAAAGGGGTAGCAATGCTTTATGTAGGGGCCATTTATTGGTTTCTAATGGGGATTTTAGGTTTTTTCGATATGCATATTAACTTGTTGGGCTTAATTTATTTAATAGGGATTGGAATGATTTTTCCATTAGGTATTTTAGTATCAAATCTACTTAAGATTGACTTTATTGCGAGAGGTAATGAATTATCGGGTTTTGCTGGCGTTATTGGAGGGATGCAGATTCTTTTCGCTCCAATTTTAATTATGATTTATATAGAAAAAATAGAGTGGTTGCCATTTTTTATTGCTATCTTAACTGGTGCTCATTTTCTTCCATTTAGCGTTCTTTATAAAAGTAAGGGATATATATTTCAATCCATTGCAGTAGTTTTAATGGCAATGGTTGTTGGATTTATTTTTATGGATTTTGTATATACTATATTGCCGTTTAGTTTAAGTGTTATTTATTTGATAACAAGCATTTTATTAACGAAAGAAAATAAAAATCTAACATTACATACAACATCAATAAAACGTAAAATAGACATGTAAAAGTGACATCTTTTTACAATATTCGAGCTTAATTGTTAAGATATTTCCTAGGGAATATCTTATGCTTTAAATAAATTGGAGAAGTTTGTCGTAAGTTTAAAATAGTAAGGAAAACCATGGAAATTGTCGATGAAAGTCCTGATAGATTTGAGAAGCAGCTTGTTTTTATCTGCTTGATATAATGTATAATTTACGACAAATAGAAAAATATAATTTATGATTTTCCTATTCATTCCCGCTTGTTCCAACTAGTTGTATAGATTACTGCGTTGGGAGCGTAATTGTTTCATAAATTTCTGTGCGTTCATTTGTTAGGTGAAACACTGTATTGGCGAAAAATTTTGTCTAGTTTTAAAAGTGGAAAGTAAACTTCCAAAAAATTATGGTAAAATAGTAGCATAGAAATATCCTAATCAACACTTAATGTGAAATTTTTCACAAATTAGATTTTGCCAATGATGTTCCGTTTTTAGCAAAATTTATATCATTAAAATTGGGGGAATATAGTATGGTCATTGGTCTGGTAATCATATTATTATTAGTTTTATTATTACCATTTCTAGTAAAACCTGTTGAGGAGAATTTAGAACCTTTCTTATTTGTTATGGGTTTGCTAGCGGCAATTGTAAGTGGCGTGCTTAACAAGGAATTATGGTTTGAGGCCATGGAGGACCCAATATTCATTACATTAGCTGTTCTTATTGCTGGTTTACTATTTAAATGGATGAAGGGTCCTATTGAAAAATCCATATTAAATATTAGTCAGAAAATGAATATCCGACTATTTTTGGCGTTAATCATTATTATTTTAGGATTGTTATCTAGTGTGATTACGGCAATAATTGCTGCAATCGTGTTAGTTTCTATTGTAAGTACATTAAAGCTAGATAGGAAGACAGAAATTCGTGCCGTTATTTTAGCTTGTTTTTCTATTGGTTTAGGTGCGGTATTAACTCCAATTGGTGAACCGTTATCAACCATTGCTACAAATAAATTAAATGAAGAGTTTTTCTATTTATTTAAATTAATTGGTTTTGAGGTTATTTTTGCTGTTGTTGCCATTGGAATCATTGCATTTGTTACATTAAAGCCAAGTAAAAGCGACCGTACTTTAGATGGAAGTAATGAGGCAGAGAGTTATTCAGAGATTATCATTCGCTCCATTAAAATTTATCTATTTGTTATGGGGTTAACCCTTCTTGGGGCTGGTTTTGAACCACTTGTAAATATGTACTTGCTTCATCTACAGCCAGGAGTATTGTATTGGATCAATATGATCTCTGCTATTCTTGATAATGCTACACTAGCAGCTGCAGAAATTAGCCCTGCGATGGATACGGGAACGATTCGATTTTTATTATTAGGGCTTATTATTAGTGGTGGAATGCTAATACCTGGAAATATCCCTAATATAATTTCGGCTAATAAATTAGGAATTACAAGTAAAGAATGGGCGAGGTTCGGAGCACCTTTTGGTTTAGTGATAATGGTTCTATTCTTCATCTATCTTATGATTGTTGGATAAGAAGGGCTAAATTGGATATAGTTTAGACAAGCTCTATTTGCTTAATTATTAGTATGGTTAGGAATATTTTTAGAAGATATGAATAAAATCCATCTTGTAAAACAAGGTGGATTTTTTGTCATGTGGGAAAATTAGCAGTCTACAATTAAGTATAAAAGGGAATTGTAAAAATGAAATGATAGGGGACACTAGCTATTAGTTAAGGAGGAATTTTACTTGAACATAGCAGATATGATGACCATTATTGCATTCATCTTTACTTCTTTCCTTTTGGCGTCTTTGATTATTATATTGTTATATTTATTTTTGGTAGATCGGAATCAAAAACAACATCCAGTTTTACGAAATTATCCAGTATTAGGACGTGCAAGGTATTTTCTTGAGCAGATTGGTCCTGAATTAAGACAGTATTTATTTAATAGTGACTTTGAAGGAAAGCCGTTTAACCGAGTAGAGTATCAGCATATTGTGAAGAAAGCAAAATACAAACGTGATGTTGTTGGCTTTGGGTCTTTAAGAGACTTTGACAAGCCAGGTTACTATATTCGAAATTCGATGTTTCCTAAACTAACAGAGGAAATTAATATGGACACCAGTATAAAGGTGAAAACAAATAGATACTTACTAATTCATGAACCTTTATTCATGCATAGAAAAGAAAAGCTAGAAAGCCATGAGTCACCTGCATATTTATTAAAAGAGGAAGATGCAATCGTAATTGGTACGAATTGCGAGCAGCCTTTTGTTGTGAAAGGGCAAATTGGAATGTCAGCAATGAGCTATGGTTCATTAGGAAAAAGAGCCATTACAGCACTTTCTGAAGGGATAGGCATGGCAAAAGGGAGTTGGATGAATACAGGAGAAGGTGGGATTTCAGAATATCATCTAAAAGGTGATGTCGATATTATAATGCAAATTGGCCCAGGCCTTTTCGGTGTAAGAGACCCTGAAGGAAACTTTAGTTGGGAGGCATTGAAGGATAAGGCGAAAATCCCTCAAGTTAAGGCATTTGAATTAAAACTGGGACAAGGGGCGAAAACGCGGGGCGGCCATATTGATGCTGAAAAGGTAACGGAAGAAATAGCAAGTATTCGTATGGTCGAACCCTATAAGTCGATTGATAGCCCAAATCGATTTAAAGAGTTTAGTGATTTATCCTCTTTATTTTCCTTCATGGAAAATGTACGAAAGGCGACAGGAAAGCCTATCGGAATGAAGGTTGTTATTGGTAGTTTCCATGAAGCTGAGGAGTTAGCAAAACAAATAAAAGAAACTGGACAAGGCCCAGACTTTATTACGATTGATGGCGGCGAGGGCGGAACAGGTGCGTCTTACCAGGAATTAGCAGACGGTGTTGGTTTGCCTATTAAATCGGCATTACCATTAGTCCACAAGGCATTAATGGAATATGGTGTAAGGGATAAGGTGAAAATCATCGCCTCTGGTAAACTCATTTCTCCAGATCGTATCGCTGTTGCCCTTGCCATGGGAGCGGATTTAGTTAATATTGCAAGAGGATTTATGATAACAGTCGGTTGCATTCAAGCACTAAGGTGCCAATCTAATGCTTGTCCAGTAGGTGTTGCAACAACAGACCCTGATTTACAAAAGGCTCTTGTAATTGATGAAAAGAAACATCGAACTGCAAACTATGTTATTTCGATGAGAAAAGGGCTGTTTCGAATAGCCGCAGCTGCCGGCTTAGACTCGCCGGTAAAATTTAGTGAGGAGCATGTTGTTTATAAAGATGAAAAGGGGAAAGTAGTGCCTTTGGAAGAAAAAACATTTTTGGGATAGTTTTTTTTATTACTTACAAGGAGTGAGTTATATGTCACCATTCTGCCCAGAGATTTGGCCAGAAGACCGAACTCCAGAAGTACAAAGGAATTGCAAAGAGTGCGGGTTGTATGAGCAAGGTTCACGCATGATTTGGGGTGAAGGAAATCCAAAGGCTCCTATTATGATTATATTAGATAATCCAGGAGCAAGAGAAAGCCGTGAAGGAAGTCCCTTTGTATGTGGAACAAGACAGACCTTGCAAAAAGCTGTTTTCGAAACAGGATTAACGAAAGAAGAGATCTATGTTACTTATATTCTGAAAAGAAAACCGATTCGTGCATACGAGAAGGATAGAACAAGGGCAATTTGCATTCATCACTTAGAAAATCAAATTCAAATTCAAGAGCCATCCCTAATTCTATGTTTAGGAAATGTAGCAGTACAATCATTTTTCCGTAATCTGGAGTTGGATGTAAAAGGGTTAAGAGGAAACTGGCATGAAGTTGAAGGATACCAAACAACAGCAGCCTATCATCCACTCGCTGTTCGACGAAGGCCAAATTTATATCCATTATTTCTTGAGGATATGCAGTTTGTTGCAACAGAGTTGGAGAGAAAAGTAAGAGAGTAGTGGTCTATACAGGGCTTCTGCTCTTTTTACTTATAATAAGTCCATCGCCATTCACCAACTTTTGTATAGTTTTTGCTAAGAATGCTTTGTATAACTTTCTTTGAACAGATAAAATTGCTCCATTCATAAATGTTTGTTGTCGTTAGTTTTTTGGAAGGAAAGAGAAGCGTATATTCATTAATATTACGTATTACTGCTTCACTTAGGTTATTTTCGTGCTCACACTTTTTACAAGTGTATTTTTTACCGGTTGTATGAACAGAAAATGATTCACATCTTAAACAGGTGATTCCTTTACGAAGTTGATTGAAATAATACGGTGGTAGTTGGCTATAGGGAGATTCATGGCTATGAAGGGATAACAGTTTGTCCGCTAACATCCTATGTTTTCCAGCTAATCTTGAAGGCAATCTGTTTAAATTACTAAAATAGCGAGGTAATTGAGAAGCATAAATGATTGGCTTATGAAGAGGCGCCTGATATAAAGTGAATTCTGGATTAATAAAAACAACTGCTGCTTCAATCGGATTTACAAACCCATGGCTAAGTAGTAACTGACGAAGTAGAGATTCCGTTCTTCCTAATTGGTACAAAGGATTAATTAGTTCGAATTTAGGCATTTTATAGAGTTTATCTAATTCATAGTAGTGGTCGCCTGTGAAGTTTTTGATCTCATAAAGGAGGATTTTTTCTTGAGTGATAATTAGTGAGTCAATTTGAAAGGTAGTATTATTCGCTTTTAGTAGCAGGTCATTTAATATCAAACAATCACAATGTAGTTTTTTGGTAAATGAATCAAATAATAACTCTCCCTCATATCCTCTTTTTAGATTGAAATAGTGCTGTTTATCATTATTAGATAAATTCATTCTTTTGTTAAGATACTCTAGGACTATTAATTCCTTAGGTTTACTTCGGGACTTATATTCCATTTTTTTATACACATCCTTTAGTTTATTAGCATGATAGTAACATATTTATTTAATTATTTGAAATTTTTTGTTGTCTTTTATAAATAAAGTGAGAATCAGAACGAATAACAAGGTTCTATGCTCCTGAAAGCGAAGGAAATGCAAGTGCGGTGTCGAATAGAAGGTTTCTATGCTCCCGAAAGCAAAGGAAATGCAAGTGCGGTGTCGAATAGAAGGTTTCTATGCTCCCGAAAGCGAAGGAAATGCAAGTGCGGTGTCGAATAGCAAGGCCCTATGCTCCCGAAAGCGAGGGAAATGCAAGTTCGAGGTCTAATAGAGGGTTTCTATGCTCCCGAAAGTGAAGGAAATGCAAGTGCGGTGTCGAATAGAAGGTTTCTATGCTCCTGAAAGCAAAGGAAATGCAAGTGCGGTGTCGAATAGAAGGTTTCTATGCTCCCGAAAGCGAAGGAAATGCAAGTGCGGTGTCGAATAGCAAGGCCCTATGCTCCCGAAAGCAAGAGAAATCCAATCGTGATGTTGAATAGAAGGTTTCTATGCTCCCGAAAGCGAAGGAAATGCAAGTGCGGTGTCGAATAGCAAGGTTTCTATCCCCCGAATGCCAAAAAAACCTCCAAAAATACCTTTTGGAGGTTCCATCAATCAATGGGCACGTTAACGTTAACGAATATAATCCTCTTTTTCAATGTCAGTTGCTTCTTTCTTAACATAGTATTTTCCATTTGTATATTTTGCTAAAATAACGGTTAGGATAGCAGCTAGTATAGATGCGAAGAATGCAGCAGTACTTTGTAAGAACTCCCCCATAAATCCTAGCGCAGCAATGGTTCCTATACCACTCGCAATAATTAAGGAAACCACACCAACAGGATTCCACCTATACAGATTTTCCTGTCTTGCTTCATAATAACCTGGGCCGATTTTCATAACTTTTTTAACAATAATGGCATCGGTCACTAGAATGGTTGCCCAAGTCAATAGGAAAACACCTTGGAATGTCATTGCTAATTCGAGGTGGTCTGTGATACCTCCAAGCATAAGAACAATTGCGGAGATACCTGTAATAACTACCCAGAATCGTCTGCCTGGTGTGAATTTAAAGATGTTCTCAAAGAAAGAAGATAGAGATAGAGATCCACTATAAATATTCGTAATGTTAATTCGAATTTGGGTTAGCATGGTGAATAAAGCTCCCCAGAAGCCGAGTAGAAGTACGATATAAACACCAGGATTTGCTTCACCTAATCTAACACCGAACCAGATTCCTAACCCACCCATAACACCAAAACAGAATATCTGCGGGATAAATCCAATGGCAAAGATTCCGATTTTCGTGTCCTTTGGCTTCAAAAATCGTGTATAGTCTGAGGCGAGTAGTGGTGTTAAGCCCATAATTCCATGTTGCATTCCGATACATAATAATAACGCTGTACCCCCGACTTGAACCCCTTCAGGCATGTAAGTCCAGAAGCTACCTTCATAAACCGATGGTGTCAGAAAGGCCATAATAATTGCTGCTATTAGGAATATGAAGAATAAAGGTAGTGACCACTTTTGAAGTTTATCTAGTTGTTTAATTCCGAACCAATTTAGTGGAATAACGATGGTCCCAAAAACAACAATTAACACCCACTGCGGAATGATGGGTAAGAATTCGTGTACTGCAGCGACTAGGATCATTCCTTCGAGTGCACAATACATGATGAAATTAGTGGCATAAATAAATGAAGTTAAAGAAGCACCGATATATCCAAAACCGCCACCTCTAGATAGTAAATTTACATTCATTCCAGATTTTGCGGATAGATATGCGATGAATGTCCCTAGAATTCCGGCGACAATAATAGCATATACGGCGGATATAATGGCATTAATTGCCCCAAACTGTAGGGCCATGACGCTTCCCATTTGAAAATAAAAAATGGCGGTAGCAATTCCGAAAGTTATATTTGTAATGCTAAGCCACCCCATATTTCTTTCATTACGTGGTACGCGGCCTAATGAATAGTCATCACCTGACTGTTTTTCATTATTAGTGCTGATTTCATTTTCACTTTTATCAAAAGCTTCCATTATAAAACAACCCCCTTGTTCATTTATTCACATAGTAATAAGATTAAAATTTAATGACTGCTTTTCATTGCTTTTTAAAAAATCAGCGCTACAACTAATTGTAACAATAACATTGTGAATCAACAAACGTGATTTATTGCCAAGAAATCGCGTATATAACGTGAATTTTGAAAAAAGTCACATTGAACTACTTAAGACATAATAATAATCGCTTATATTCGGTATATATCACATATGCTCGGAATTTCCTGTATCAATCTCATAAAGTTGATAAGAAAAACAGACAGGAAAAGCCAGAATCTGTATTGAAACCATACTGTTTTTGCTCTTCCGATTTTTCATATGAATCTATAACAAGTACAAAGAGTCCCTACATTACCAGTAAAAAAGGGTTGAATGAGATTAGAAGTTTTGGTAAGATGAAATTAAATTTACAGAGCTATGTGTAACTGGCGAACGCGGATCACCGCGAGGGAGCACATAGTTTATAAGCCGTTCGCCTGGGCAGAGGTAAGGGAATCAATCGTTCACGATAGACCCTTGCCTCTTTATGTTTTTAATGGGAAATTCCAAGGAAGGGAAATTTGGCCTACAAAGAATGCACAGAATATTGTAAAATAAGAGAGTGTTTTATTTTAAACCTAAATTATTCAAATTGAATATTAAATATCATTTAATAGATTTATATCAAACATAAAGGTGTGAAGGTAACGATGAATAGAGTCTACAATTTCTCAGCAGGTCCTTCTATGCTTCCATTACAAGTATTAGAAAAGGCTCAAAAAGAACTAGTCAATTACAATAATTCTGGAATGTCTGTAATGGAGTTAAGCCATCGTTCAGGTTGGTTTACGGATATTATCACGGAAGCAGAACAACTTTTAAGAGAGTTAATGGGGATTCCTGATAACTATAAAGTACTTTTCCTACAAGGAGGAGCGTCTCAACAGTTTGCGGCTATTCCTATGAATTTATTTGGTGAAAACAAAAAGGCAGATTTCGTTCATACTGGTTCATGGTCGAAAAAGGCTATAAAAGAAGCGGAGAAATTTGGAGACATCCGTGTCATTGCTTCTTCAGATGATAAAAATTTCACCTATATACCAGCTATAAACAAAGAAATTGTGGATCCTGAGGCAGCTTACGTTCACATTACTACAAACAATACAATAGAAGGTACGGCCTTCCACGAAATTCCGGATACAGGAAGCGTTCCGTTAGTAGCTGATATGTCTTCTAATATCCTATCTGAAGAAATCGACGTTACGAAATTTGGTTTAATCTATGCTGGGGCACAAAAGAATATCGGTCCAGCAGGGTTAACGGTTGTCATTATCCGTGAAGACTTAATTGGCAAAGCGGAAGATAACTGTCCAACCATGTTAAACTTTGCGACACATAGTGAAAGTGGTTCTATGTACAACACACCTCCAACTTTTGCTATCTACATGGCAAAATTAGTTTTTGAGTGGATCAAAGAACTTGGCGGGTTAAAAGAAATGGAAAAGATGAACCGTGAAAAAGCGGACATTTTATACCGTTGTATTGAAGAGTCTAACCTGTTTACTTCTCCTGTTGAAAAAGGTTCAAGATCTATTATGAACATTCCTTTTGTTACACCTTCAAAGGAATTAGATGCTTTATTCGTGAAAGAAGCGAAAGAAGCAGGATTAGAAACGTTAAAAGGTCATCGTTCTGTTGGTGGCATGAGAGCTAGTATTTATAATGCAATGCCGGTTGAAGGGGTTCAAGCGTTAGTAGAATTTATGAAAGAATTTGAACAAAAACATCAATAAAGGGCGGGAATATAAATGGCTACTGTAACTATGAGTAAAGAAAAAACGATTAAAACATTAAATCAAATTGCCGAAATAGGTCTAAAAGAATTTGAACAAGAAAAGTATACGGTTAACAATGATGTCGAAAGTCCAGATGCAATTTTAGTTCGTAGTTTTAATATGCATGATATGGAATTTGATCATAATTTAAAAGCTATCGCACGTGCAGGTGCTGGGGTTAATAATATTCCAATCGATACATGTACGGATAAAGGAATTGTTGTATTTAACACACCAGGTGCGAATGCGAATGCTGTAAAAGAACTTGTTATTACTTCTTTAATGGCATCTTCCCGTAATCTATTTGAAGGTATCGCTTGGGCACAAACGATAGAAAATGAAGGTGAGCAGATACCTAAACTAGTAGAAGCAGGTAAGAAACAATTTGTTGGTAATGAAATTAAAGGGAAAACATTAGGGGTTATTGGATTAGGTTCTGTTGGTTCCCTTGTAGCTAATGATGTTCTACATTTAGGTATGGATGTAATTGGATATGACCCATTTATTTCTGTTAATACAGCATGGAATTTATCTCGCAACGTCCAACGTGCAATGTCTTTAGAGGAAGTATATGCGAATGCTGATTATATTACCGTTCACGTACCTTTAACCGATGATACAAAAGGAATGTTCAATAAAGAAACATTTAAGATTATGAAGGATGGCGTTCATATTTTAAACTTCTCTCGTGGAGAATTGGTTAATGAGGTAGACATGGCAGTTGCTCTAGAAAGCGGAAAAGTAGGAAAATATATTACGGACTTTCCTAATGAAACAGTACTGAAAATGAATAATGTTATTTCTATCCCACACCTTGGTGCTTCAACTGGTGAGTCTGAAGAAAACTGTGCCGTAATGGCAGCACATCAAGTGAAGGACTTTTTAGAAACAGGTAATATTGTGAACTCTGTTAACTTCCCGAACGCAACGCTTCCTTATACAGGTAGACGTCGTGTTGCGGCATTCCACCATAACGTGAAAAATATGGTTGGCCGAATTACTTCTGTTATTTCTGAACATGACTTAAATATTGCTGACATGGTTAACAGAAGCCGTGGAGATTATGCCTATACGATGATTGATATCGATGAAGAAGTTAATGGAGATATTATTCCTAGCCTGTTAGAAGCTGTTGAAAAAATTGACGGTATGGTTACGGTTCGCGTTATATAATCATCGTATAGGACAGAACACTAGCCAAGAGTAAAAATAGTTCCGGTTAGCTATTAGCTAGCCGGAACTATTTTTGGCAGGTAGGAAAGTATAAAATCCTTCCTGTCTGCATAAGTGCAACTAAGGCACTCGCCCAAAAGCCTGGCGAATGCCAAGTTTTCTAAGTGTTTCTATTTGTTTATATTGGTTGATTTTCAAGTATATCCTGTTTATATCGGGTGCTTCAATGCGCCCAATACCCGAATATTTCCTATTTCATTGCGTTATAAGAGTGCTTTTGTTTTTTGTTTCTTAATCGATTTTAACTTTTCGTATCTAATTTTTAGTTTTTAGCAAATTCCCCGTCTACTTCTACAGTTTCGAAAATATTAATAAATGCCTTTGCATCGTGTTTCCTTACAATTTCCTTTACCTTGATGGTTTCATAGCGGGTAACAATCATCATTAAGATTTGTTTTTTTTCTAATGTATATCCACCATAACCATCTGAGATTGTAATCCCACGATAAATGGATTGTAATAGTTCCTGTCGTATTTGTTCCCCGTTTGTCGTAACAATTTGCATCGTAAGTTTAATATGATTCGTGTGAACGGCGTCAATTATTTTACCTGTTATAAAGATAGAGATTAATGTATATAACGCAAGATCCCAACCGAAGATAAATCCAGAGAATAAAACAATAACGCCATTCATTGCGGTTAATAACAGTCCAACACTTACGTTACTAGTTCTGGATATAATAATAGCAATAATATCTAAACCACCGGATGTACCAGAGTATTTTAAAATGAGGCCTACACCAGCCCCACCAAGGACTCCACCGAAAATAGCGGATAGTAAGGTGTTCTCTGCTAAAGCGTGAACGGGTAATACATACAAAAAGATGGAAAGTGAAATAACACATAGAAGCGTATTAAGAGTAATTTCCTTGCCAAGTTTGTAATAACCAAGAATTAGGATAGGTAAGTTTAGTAGAAAGTTTAATAATCCAATATCAAACGGAGTAATTAATCCAATTAAAATAGCAACCCCGCTAATTCCACTACTTAATATTTCATGAGGAACTAAAAAAAAGTTAAACGCAAAACTAATAATAAATGAACTAATGATAACAATAAAATATTTCATAAATCCTATCTCCTCTTACTCATTGCGGTATGCTTTACAATTAGCCCCCTATTGAATGAGTTTTACTTTATTTTATTATGTATCAGGGCCTTCCTTTTTAAACTGATTGAAATGGTAAAGGTAAAAGGAACACCCCTTTGCTGTAAGAGGTGTTCCATCATTTAAGCAATTGGTGTTCCGTTTTTAACTGTTTCGTCCGGTTTTAAAAGTATAACATCTCCTTCATCTGGAACGCCACCCAAAACTAAAACTTCGGATTTGAATCCTGCAATTCGCATCGGGGGAAAGTTTACTACACCAACGACCTGTCTTCCGATTAAGTTTTCTGCCTCATATCGTTTGGTTATTTGTGCCGATGAGTTTTTTAAACCAATTTCTTCGCCAAAATCAATCTTTAACTTAATAGCCGGCTTACGTGCCTCTGGGAAAGGTTCAGCTTCAACAATTGTGCCAATTCGCAAATCTAACTTTTGGAAATCATCAAATGTTGCCATATATATCACCTCGTTTTTATTCTTATTCCTATTTTAGCAACATTTGGCAGTTTATAGTATCCGAACTTAAAGATTTTAAATTCAATGTTCAGTCGATATAATATAAATAAGAATAAGATTAAATGGAAATGGGAGAGAACCTTGTGAAGAAAAGAGTCGTAATTACAGGAATTGGAGCGGTGACTCCACTTGGAAATGATGCTTTTACAACTTGGGATAATATAAAGGCAGGCAAATCAGGAATCGCGGAATCTACCTTATTAGATAAGGAGAAAGTGGATGTTAAGATTGCTGGAGAAGTGAAGGATTTTAACCCCAGTGACTATATGGATAAAAGAGAAGCAAGAAGAATGGGGCGTTTTAGTCAGTTTGCTGTTGCTTCAAGTAAAATGGCGATGAAAGATGCTGGGATGATAGTTGGGAAAGACATTAGCCCGGAAAGAATTGGGGTATGGATTGGCTCTGGGATAGGTGGTTTAGGTGAATTTGAGGATAATTTCAAAAAGTTCATGGAAAAAGGCCAGCGACGAGTAAGTCCATTCACTATCCCTATGTTCATACCGGATATGGCTGCTGGAAGAGTTTCTATCGAGCTCGGTACAAAAGGTATGGTGAACTGTTCCGTAACGGCATGCGCCTCCGGGACAAACTCGATTGGTGATGCCTTCCGTGTTATTCAAAACGGCCAAGCAGATGTCATGGTTTCTGGGGGATCAGAAGCATCGATTACGGACATGACGGTTGCTGGTTTTTCCAATATGACTGCCCTTAGTAAAAATCCTGATCCCAACACAGCTAGTCGTCCATTTGACAAAAATAGAGATGGATTTGTTATTGCTGAGGGATGTGGAATTGTCGTGCTAGAGGAATTGGAACATGCTTTATCTCGTGGAGCAAACATTTATGCTGAGTTAGTTGGATATGGTGCAACAGGGGATGCTTACCACATTACCTCACCAGCCCCTGAAGGTGAAGGTGCTAAGCGGGCGATGGAAGAAGCGATAAAAGATGCTGGAATCTCGCCTAATCAAGTGGATTATATCAATGCTCATGGGACTTCCACTACTTATAATGATTTATATGAAACAATCGCAATCAAACAATTATTTGGCGAGCATGCCTACGATTTATCTGTCAGCTCAACGAAGTCAATGACAGGACATCTATTAGGAGGAGCGGGAGGAGTAGAGGCTATATTCTCTATTCTAGCCATTCGCGACTCTATCATGCCACCAACGATTAACTACGAAACCCCCGATGAAGGACTGGATTTAGACTATGTACCAAACGTTGCAAAAGAAAAGGATCTCGATGTAGTCCTATCTAATTCACTAGGTTTCGGTGGGCATAATGCAACAATTATATTTAAGAAGTTCGACGAATAATAGGAAAAGTAGAAATGAGGTGGTGTCTTCCCACCATTCGTTTCTACTTTTTTATGATGGAGCTGAATTTATATTATTATTAACATTTTTGAAACATACAAATATTCCTCCACATGTTAAAATAATTAATATAATGGTTTTGGAGAAGGTGAAACATAGTGAAGGTAATGTTTAAAAAAATACTAGTAGTTCTGACAACGATTGCAACCTTAGGAATGTACACACCAACAGCATTACTAGAAGTTCAAGCAGATGAACCGAAAGATAGTCTCCCAAAGGAAAACCTAAGTGAAAACTCCACTAACGTAGCAGTTTCCATTCAACAAGAAGAACCTATAGATATACAAAGTAATCAAAAAATACATGATAAAGAATATTTTATAAACGATATGATCAATCAAGCGAAAGACCAAACGATGGCTAAATTTGGCCCAAGAATGGTCAATAAAGTAGAAGATGAATTTACAGACCAAATACTACCAGCAATGGAGTCCGTTCTCGCAACTTTAGTAGAGGACGCGGGAGATGATTATATTCATTATGAAATAACAGAATCCCCATCCAAAGGTTACGGCGAAAAAATCTTTCATGTCTATGATCATAGAAAAGGACAAGATGTTGCTAGATTCGATGTTCGAAGGGATAATCGGCCATTAGAAGGTTACTTTTTTAATTTCCATTACCACTTAAGTAAAGATGGGTTTAATGAACATCATGAAATAGGAGATTTGTATTGGGATAAAAACATCCCGCCCAAATGGATGGCATAATAACCGGATCCTTGTATGGGTACAGTGATAGGCGAGAAAACATTAAATAATAAACAAAATAAGGGTTTGCAAATCGCGTAACGTTTTGCAGCCCTTATTTTATATATATCAAATTATCATTTCTGGTTTTTCGATGTGTATTGAGATTTTATGTTAAAAAGTTTTTATAAGTATGTGAAGGAATGATCTTAAACTAAAGGGCAGGATAGTGAAAGAAGCAAAATGTTATTACGAGGTGTAATTTAGATGAAATTTACTTGTCCATGTTGTGGCTATAAAACCTTAGATGAAGAACCACCTGGAACATATGACGTATGTAGCATCTGCTTTTGGGAAGATGATGGAGTTCAATATGATGACCCAGATTATGGTGGTGGTGCGAATATCCCTTCTTTAAGACAAGCACAGAAAAACTATATGTTATTTGGTGCTTGTGAAGAAAGGTGTATTGAGTTTGTAAGGAAACCAAATAAGAATGATGTGAAAGACCCTAATTGGAAACCGTTATAGTTATTAAAGTAACTGGTGCAATAGCTGAAAAAGGAGTTGTCAAAATGATAGCTCCTATTTGCTATTGAAACAGGATTAGCACAATAATCAACAATATGAAATAATAATCAGAAAGAAAAAATTGATTAGTGAAGGTGAAATGATTGAGGAATAAAGTTTACTTATTTTTAGTGCTTTTTTTAACACTTGTTGGTTCGTACCTAATAAAGAAATACTCAGTTAAATCTAATGTTGGGTACACAATCTTTAAGCCGACGGGATTCAGACACAAGTTTCCACTTGTAGATTTAGAACGCAAACAAGTGATTGGTACGGTCTCATATAAAGGGCAAACATATATGACTGTGGTTGTAGATGTAAAATACGATACTTTTCAAATTGAGGGAAGTGTTGATGAATTAGGAGATTTATCTATGGACAAAGACCCTTACGTTGATATGTTTAAACACCAAGCAAAATATTTCATTGAAAACAATATCGATAACCCTACAAAGCATTATGAGGAATTAAAAGAACACTCTTCTTAAACAAATAGGGGCATATCTTTAATAATGAAACTTGAGGAAAATTAATAAAATTTTTGATAAAATGATAATAAGACATTTCTATTTCACAAAGGGGGAGTATGTATGTTATGGGAAGAAGTTCGAAAAGCATATTCTGATAAGTGGGTTGTATTTGAAGCAATTGAAGCTCACTCAGATAGTAATTATCGCATAGTAGACGACATAGCTGTAATAGATTCTTTTGATGATTCAATGGACGCATTCCGTCGCCATAATGAATTACACAAGCAAAAGCCTAATCGGGAACTATACTTCTTTCATACATCTAGAGAGGATCTCAATATATATGAGAAAAAATGGACAGGACTTAGAAAAATATGATTAAGATAAAGGAATTGTCGGAATTACCATTTATAGAGGTTATAGTAACTTTTCAAGGTCGCAGCTTAAAATTAGAGAATGTTTTAATTGATACCGGATCTGCTGGAACAATCTTTAATGTTAATAAACTCGAAGAAATAAAGGTGAAACCAGAACCAAATGATGTAACTCAAACAATTCAAGGAGTCGGTGGGCTTGAGTTTGTATATACTAAAGATATAGATCAAATCTCTATTAACGATGAAATAGAAGTTCAAAACTTCCATGTTGAATTAGGGTCAATGGATTATGGTCTAGAGATTGACGGTATTCTTGGATATGATTTCATGAAGGAAGTAGGTCTAACAATCGACTTGCAACAATTAAATATATCCATAAACTAAGTCCTCTGGTAAAGGGGATTTTTATTTTGCCATGTAAGATAAAATTAGGTTATGTGAAATGTTACACTTAAAGTAACTGGTGCCTTAGCGTAAGAAAAGGGGAGAAGATAATTTGAGTAA
Source organism: Oceanobacillus sp. Castelsardo (assembly GCF_001659985.1). Lineage (GTDB taxonomy): Bacteria > Bacillota > Bacilli > Bacillales > Amphibacillaceae > Oceanobacillus. Next base: position 271,980 of record NZ_LYCS01000003.1, on the reverse strand, counting down.
TGATAGTTCCTCAAAATTAGCAAAGTGGAGAGAAAAGTATGGAGCGATAGTTATTGTATTAAGTTGTTTATTGAGTGCAATCACAATATGGTAGGATATCATGATATAATATAACTAAATATTCTGGAGGTTATTTAAATGAACTGGGAAGATGTACGCCAAGCATTTCCTAAACAGTGGGTTTTGATAGAAGCAACTCAAGCGCATACAAATGGGCAAAGTGAGCGTATCTTAGAAGAGACTGCCCCTTTGAAAAAGTTTTCCAATTCTCCAGAGGCGATGAGGGCGTATCAAGAAATTCATCGGGAAGATCCTAATAGAGAATTATATGTTCTTCACACAAGTCGTAAGAAGCCCAATATCATTGAGAAAAAATGGGTAGGTGTCAGGAGATAGTGAAAAAACTGAAGATAGATAATGATTTATTGCTTGCAGACATGGAACTAACATTTAGGGGCAAATCTCTTCATCTGCAAAGCAGTAGGAGTTAGACGGGAAACGATTGGAAACATTGAGAATGGAAAATATAATCCTTCTTTAAAATTAGCCCTCGACATTGCGAAAGTTTTAAAGGTTTCTGTTGAAGAGTTGTTTCAGTATGAAGACTAGTTGGTATTTGTTTAAGAATAAAATAGAAATAATTAAATGGAATGAATGAGGAGAGAATTAAATGGTCAAAAATTTACCGTTTCTATTGATTATTTTAGTGGTTGGTTGCAGTACGTTAACGATTGCTTTAACTACTTCTTTGCCACAGTTTATAGAAGTATTTTTATTGATAGTTAGTGCTGTATTAAACATATGGAGTATGTTGGGTTTAATAGTACACGTAGGTATTCAAAAATTAAATAGAGGTTTTAGCAAATAGTAATATTCTTATTTTAGTTATAAAACATCCTTATTAAGCTAATAGGTTCTTTTATAAAAGAGGTGGGAGATTAGAAATGAGGACTGTATTAGAACTACTACGCATAATAATTATTTTTGTACTACTTGGGGGCTTAGCTTGGGCAATTATAGGTAACATTTATACAATCAACGGAGTAACTGAAACTTATTCGTGGCTCAGTGCATTATCAATATTAGTTTTACTTTTTGTGTTATACAGAAACAAATTGCAATTCTCTGGTTGGTATAAGGGGAAGGGTAGAAAGAAGTTGCCGAAAAATGTTTCCATTCTATTCATTTCCATTTCTATAATACTAATTATTGCACCATTTATTTTGGGTTCATTATTAAGCTAACGGGAACTTTAGTATAGGAACAGAATACAAAAATAGCCAACCTTTAAATAAACGTCTTGATGAATGAAGAAAGAATCCATTTTAATTAGTTTTTGTCAAAATGATTCTTTAATTCAGGAGATTTCGTATGAAGACACTGAACATTATAACTTAACATTAAATTTCTTGATGGCCGGGAAAGGTTTCTATTATGAATTGTTTCGAAGTGGTGTAGAAGGGACGTAGATAGTTAAATAACCAAGGTTTGTATTTTTCTTAAAGATAATAAATAACAGACATAAATTTTAAGAGGGATTGGTTCGCCTTTTAATGACCTGTTTGTGAGGAAATAAACTTATACAAACTAATGCTACAATTAAGGAGTATATGATACAGTAATAAATAGATGAAACTAGTTGATAAATCAAATAAAGGAGGTTGAATAATGGCTATAAGTAATGAAGAATTAGTTGAAATGGTAAAAAGGCTACCACAATCTGCTAAAAAACCAGCATATGATTATTTAAAATATTTAACTATCAGTCATACCCGTCCAAACTGGGATGAAATTATGGAATTAGAACCAGATGAAACCCCTTTGAGTGATGAGGAAGAACAACAACTAAAGAGTAACTCTGAGTTTGTCTCTTGCGAGGAAGTTATAAGTGAGCTTAATATACCTACTGACACTAAGTCGTGAGTCAATTAAATTTCTAAAAAAACAAGAGAAATCTGTACAGTTGAGAATAAGTACAGCTTTAAAAGGACTGACTATACAACCACCTATAGGTGATATAAAACTGTTAAAGGGTAGAAAAGGATAATTAAGACTAAGAGTTGGAACATACAGAGTTATTTTGAAGTTGATCAAAATGAAAAAATGATTTATATATTAAACTCTTAGTTTTCTTACCAATTTACTTTTAATGTTTTGTTAATTGTAAAGGGAGTGCAATAATCTACATGAGACTATACGATAAACCGGTTAAAGCATATTTGCATAACGACTTGAGTGCTGTTGAAGAACATGACGGGGAACTCATTTATTTTTTTGAAAAGGGGTATGTGACAGTTCTTGGTGAGTTTGAATGTGAAAAGTATGTTGGAGGAACAGCTTGTATTATTTTTAATCAGGAAGATGTTATATCTGTTGGAAAAGGAATGCTACGATTTATTGACAATGAGAGATTATGAGGATCAACAACCTTTTCTGAAAAACGATGTACTTAAAGTAACGGGCAGTTTTGTGGAAGATTCCTGATTGCTCTTTGTTCAGCAATCGGACTAGATTGAAGCATAAACAAATTGATAACAGGTTGATAAAAGTACCAATACTAGTCGATTTCTTTCATAAGAAAGTCGGCTTATTTATTGTAATGCAACACAGAATCGGATGCTATTCCGCAATATGATTTTATATCCGAAACAAACTTATATTAAGTTATGGGAAGAAATGCTAAAGAAAAAATGTTGGGAGTGGATTTCTATTCAAACCATAATAAATAAAATGTCAATTGCAGTGATTCTATTAGTTGTAGTTTTGTTTTCAGTAGATAAATCTATTCTTTTAGGATTCAACTATATAGGAGTTATTCCCTGGGTTTGTTTCATGTTAATAATAAATTACATTAGTAAAATTAGAGAAAAAAGCTGAAATTGATAAAAAGGTAAAAATAATAAGCTGGATTTGTTTTTTTGCAACTGTAATTATAGGATGGTTGTTAATCATTTCGTTTCCTGAAATTTTTAATACATATGGTCTTTAGAACGTGAGAAAACAGTTTTTAACTAATTCAATAAAATGGTACGTCAATCCAATGTGTGCAAGAACAGGGCCATTTTTGATAATAGTGAAGGTATAGTGACGAACTGAGCTTACTAACAACGATAAAATGAACTGTAAGGAGTTTAATAATTGGGTTTTAGAATATGACAATGTTGGCGTTTTTGAAGAGGTCGATTGAATCAGCAATGTTGTTAAATACTAATTTAAAATTTACTTCAGACCCCCTGTTTAGAGAAACCGAATTACCTAGTTCCTTACCGAAATTAGGAGTATTAAAATTAAATCCGAGTATTTGGACTGTAATATTAAGATGCTTGTGGTTTATGGGGTATTCAAGTGATTGTGAGTCTATAAGTGATGCAAGGATTAGAGCTAAGAAGGCAGCCGAAATATTGGTGGGATACGCAAGAGAGCATAAAAATGTAGTATTGGTAGGTCACGGTTTTTTTAATATGTTCGTAGCGAAGGAATTACAAAAAATGGGGATGATAGGTAAGTGAAGAACAAATTCTAAGCATTGGAATGTTACTACATATAAGTTACCTGAGCTAACGGGAACTTTTGCATCACAGGATTACGGACCTTTGATCGGGTTAGTTAATAAAACCTATCTAAACGTCTTACTATTAAATTTTAATTGAAAATGGTTTATAATATATATATAAGTATGCTTGAGACAAAGGTGGTGGAAGAAATGGCTATTCGTAAGGAAGATTTATATAGAATGGTGGAATCTTTAAGCAATGAGGATAAGAAAGCAGCCTTTGACTTTATGGAGTTTTTAATTGAACGCTCAAAGAAACAAAAGCCCAATTTGTGGCAAAAGATTGATGAATTAGAAAGCGATAATGAGCCGTTGACCAACGAAGAAATTAAGCAGTTAGAAAGCGAAGAAGGATATATTTCAGGGGAGGATGCAAAGCGTGAATTCGGACTACAAGTTGATTTACCATAAATCCGCAGTTAAGTTCATCGCTAAGTTAGATAAAACCTCTCAAGAAAGAATTGCAACTGGGTTAAAAGGATTTTTATCAATACCACCAGAAGGAGATATTAAAAGACTTAAAGGACATGAGGGTTTGTATAGGTTAAGAATTGGAAGTTTCCGTGTGATTTTTAATATTGACCACCAAGAGCATATGGTCTTTATTCAAGCAGTTGGAAACCGTGGAGATATTTATAAATAGTTGATTAAGTATAACAACTCTCTGGACTACTCTAGAGAGTGTTTTTTATTGATACAGATTACTTTATCTTTAAAATAAATTGGAACAGTTAAAGGAGACCTTAAGTAAAAAAACTTGCTTCATTCTCTTTTGTTAGAGTAAATAAATAGAAGGAAGGTTTCTAAAACTATATGGTGCATTACCACAAGATGTTGTGCAGCTTAGCCAATTGATTAAGCATTAGAGCGAATGTGCGGTTCGCTAATTTTAATTTAAACAGTAGATAGGTTAAAATAGAATGAAATAAGATTGGAGTGATTATAATGAAAGAAATATCTGCTAAAGAGTTACAGGAAAAATTGGAAAAGGGTGAAAACCTGAATTTAATAGATGTTCGTGAAGATGATGAAGTAGCACAAGGAATCATACCTGGGGCTATACATATTCGCCTAAGTGAAATCCCAGAGCGGGCGGACGAACTAGACAAGGATAAACATTATTATATGATTTGTAGATCTGGTGGACGTAGCGGACGAGCAACGGAATTTCTTAAAGAACAAGGGTTTGATGTGACTAACATGGCTGGCGGTATGTTGGCATGGGAAGGCGATGTACAATAATAAACAAGGGCTATTCCTCAGATTTAGAGGATAGCCCTTTTCATTTTAAGAAAATAACTCCATATCCAACTCACGAAGTAATTCTCCAATTTTTTTATTTGGTATCACTTGATCTGCATAACGGTCCATTTCTGTTTTTTCTTGGTTAACGATGACTAGTTTTGCCCCATGTTCCTTTGCAATAAGAGGAAATTGATTGGCTGGTGTGACGCTTAATGATGATCCTAAAACGATAAATAAGTCAGACTTTACAGCCTCTTCTTGAGCAAATTGGAAAGCATCTTGTGGTAACATTTCACCAAAAAGTACAATGTTAGGGCGTAAGATTCCACCACAGCTACAGTGATATTCTTTGTTTATATATTCTTCACTATCGTATTCTTTCCCACAGGACTGGCAACGTAATTTTTGTAAAGACCCATGGAGTTCAGCAACACGTTTACTGCCTGCCTGTTGATGAAAACCATCCACATTTTGCGTAATAATGGATTGGATCTTTCCCTTTTTCTCCCAATCTGCGAGAATATCATGTCCCTTATGTGGCCCGAATTCCTTTACTTTTAATACGCGTTCTCTGTAAAATTCAATGAACTCATCCACATTATTGTTCAGGGCTTCAGTGCTTGCGATTTTATTCGGGTCTTTCTTGCGCCAAAGCCCGTTATTAGAGGAGCGGAAATCTGGAAGGCCACTTTCTGTTGACATACCAGCTCCTGTAAATACAACCATATTCTTTGCCTGTTGAATCCAATTACTAAGCAAATGATTCCCTCCATTACCATTCGATATTTCTATTATAACAATTAATTCCGTTGACATGAAATAATGAATGTGTTATTACATCTTTATAGGGATTATCACTCAAGGTAAGTGAGTGCTAATAGATGATGAAGGAGATGTAACCATGGCAAAACAAGAGTTTAAGGCAGAGTCCAAAAAATTATTGGATATGGTGATTAATTCCATATACTCTAAACGTGAGGTATTTTTAAGAGAACTTATATCCAATGCAAGTGATGCGATTGATAAAATTTATTATCGCGCACTAACGGATGAAAATATCACGTTTAATCAAAGTGATTACTTTATAAAAATTGACGCGAACAAAGACGATCGTACGTTAAAAATAATAGATACTGGTATTGGAATGACGAAGGAAGAGCTGGAGTCGAATTTGGGAACCATTGCTCGAAGTGGTTCTTTTAATTTTAAAAGTGAAAATGAATTAAAAGATGGGTATGACATCATCGGTCAATTTGGCGTTGGCTTTTATGCTGCGTTTATGGTAGCTGACAAAGTTTCTGTCATTAGTAGGGCATTAGATAGTGACCAAGCATACATTTGGGAATCTGAAGGAGCAGATGGCTACACTATTGAGGCTACAGACAGAAAAGATGTCGGTACGGAAATAATCCTATCTATTAAAGAAAATACAGAAGATGAAAATTATGATGAGTACTTAGAAGAATATCGGATTAAACAAATCGTAAAGAAATACTCAGATTTTATTCGCTATCCAATTAAAATGGATGTAACGGAAAGTAAACTTAAAGAAGGTACCGAAGATGAGTATGAAGATGTGATAGAGGAACAAACGATTAATTCTATGGTCCCAATCTGGAAGAAAAATAAAAGCGAACTTACCGATGAGGATTACGAGAACTTCTATGCAGAAAAGCACTATGGTTTTGATAAGCCATTAAAGCATATTCATCTGAACATCGATGGAACCGTTCGTTATCACGCGATTCTATATATTCCGGAAAGTGCGCCATTTAACTACTATTCCAAAGAATATGAAAAAGGCCTTGAGTTGTATTCAAATGGTGTACTAATTATGGAAAAATGTGCAGACCTATTGCCTGATTACTTTAGTTTTGTAAAAGGGATGGTTGACTCAGAAGACCTTTCCTTAAATATTTCTAGAGAAATGCTTCAACATGATCGTCAACTAAAAATTATTGCAAAAAATATTAACAAGAAGATTAAGAACCAATTATTGAGCATCCTAAGAGATGACCGTGAACAATATGAGAAATTCTTTGCATCCTTTGGTCAACAGTTGAAGTTCGGCGTTTATAGTGACTATGGCATGAATAAAGATGAATTACAGGATTTATTACTGTTCTACTCATCCAAAGAGAAGAAATTAGTTACATTAAAAGAATATGTATCTAGAATGCCTGAAGAGCAAAAATATATTTATTATGCTACAGGTGATTCAAATGAGCGAATTGAAAAGCTTCCACAAACTGAAAGACTAGCTGAAAAAGGCTATGAAATTTTATACTTCACAGATGAGATAGATGAGTTCGCGATTAAAATGATCATGAATTATGATGAAAAAGAATTCCGTTCTGTCTCAAGCGGTGATTTGGGAATTGAAGAAGATAATAAAGAAACAAAAGAGTTAGAAGAGGAAAACAAAGAATTATTCAACGCAATGAAGGAAATTTTAGCAGATAAGGTAAAAGAAGTGAAAGCGTCCAATCGCCTAAAATCTCATCCTGTTTGCTTAACAGCTCAAGGAGAAATTTCCATCGAAATGGAAAAGGTGATCAATGCTATGCCTGATAATCAACAAATACAGGCAGATAAAGTGTTAGAGATAAACGTCAATCATGATGTTTTTGAATCCTTGAAAGAAGCGTATGATCACGATAAGGACAAATTAAATCTATACACGAATCTATTATATAATCAAGCACTTCTCATTGAAGGGCTACCTATTCAAGACCCAGTAGACTTTACAAATGACATTTGTAAAGTGATGGTTAAATAAATGCCAAGCCTCTACTTTTTTTAGTAGGGGCTTTTCTTCTTATACGCCCTACCTTACTGCCATTACGTATTTATCTATTAATCTAGCAAAGGTATATTTTTTAAGAGAAAAGGACATACTTTTGAATAGATAGGGTATAGATTTATGAGGATATTTTAATATTTTATTCCGCTATTCTGCCACAATTACATGATACGTTATAGTTACCGGGTAATATGAATTTGATGACAAGTTGTCACATCCAATTGTTGACAAATGACAATGTGTCACTTAAAATAAAATTATAGACAAAGTGACACATCGTCATATGGGGAATTTGGAGGAAGATCATTGCCGAAACAAACGTTTTTTAATTTACCCGAGAAAAAAAGGCAAAATTTAATTAATGCCGCAGAAGAAGAGTTTGCAAGGGTTCCTTTGCATGAAGCATCTATTGCTAATATAGTAAAATCCGCCGGTATTCCTCGAGGAAGCTTTTATCAATATTTTGAAGACAAAGAGGATATTTACTTTTATCTACTTAAAGAGGAGACAGATAATAATAGAGTTAAATTTTTCCAAATGCTGGAGAGACATGATGGCGATATTATAAACGCTGTGACGGAATTTTATTATGAGTTTTTAGTTGAACTCCCAGATGATAAAGAATTTGATTTCCTAAAAAATGCTCTGCTCAATGTCACACATAAGATTGAGGATGCTTTTACAGCTACTTTTAAGGGGAAACGTGACACTGGATTTTTCAATGAAGTAATTGAAATGATAAATAAAGACCGTTTAAATACTGAAAACGATACGGAAATTTATCATATGTTACAGATTGTCATAGCAGTTGTATTTCGAAATTTTGTGGAGAAATTTTCAAAAGAGTTATCTGATGATGAAGCAATTGAACATTTTACAATTGAAATGAACTTATTAAAGAATGGACTATATAAAAACTAACATATTCAACGAACACTATAAAAGGAGTCTTTATCCTCCTTTTTGAACACTATAATAAAAAATATTGGAAAACGAGGTATGATACATGACAGTGAAAATATTTGGTGCATCTTGTTCATCGACGAGGAAAGCGAGACAATGGTTTAAAGATCAGGACATTTCATTTGTAGAAAGGAATATTTTAAAGAACCCATTAACTGTAAATGAGCTTCAAGGAATCTTACGAATGACAGTAGATGGAACAGACGAGATTATTTCTACTCGTTCAAAAGTTTATAAAGACTTAAATCTAGATATGGATGCAATTCCGCTACAAGAGTTACTTGAATTAATTCACCAATATCCAAGGTTACTTCGAAGTCCGATAATAATGGATGAAAAGCGACTTCAAGTAGGGTATCATGAAGATGATATTCGTCAATTTTTACCACGGAAAACGAGAGAATACCAATGGTTGAAGTGGCGAATGAATAACGTTCAATTTGCAGAAGGGTAAAACTACTACGAAAGTGCGTAATGTTCACTAGTTAAACCCGTTTGGAGGGATCATATTGAAAGTAATAGCTAAACAACCTTATGTAAAGGTTGAGAGGCAAATAAAAAGTGTTGAGCTGATACGGATTGAACATCGACGCACTATATACCTCTATGATAATCGAATTGTGACGGAACATCGCGAATTTCCAATAAAGGATGTTCTGGATATCTCCTATCGCTTCATTGGGGATGGGGGCCTTCTCTATCTACATACATCTCGTGGAGTGTATTCCTACAACGTAAAGTCATCGCCGGAAGATTTTGTTCAAGCATGTAAAAAGCATATTGCAAGTTATCCTCATTCTTAAAGGGTGGAAGTATAATCAACTATACTTCCACCCTTTTGTTGTTCCAGTTCATGGATAAACGCATAGAATATTACAGCAACAGAGGGAGAAGGGGTGAAGACGAATGGGATTATATATTAACCCAAACTACCGAAGTAATATTTACCAAACAAATTCAAACCCTATGGAACCAAATCAAAAAATCTTTATAAAAAATCATACAGTAGAAATGATAGAAGAACAGAAAAAAGTAAATGAATTACTAAGCAAGTCTTTTACTAGCTTGAAAGTATTATATGAACGGCAAAACGATGAGCAGTCGAGTAAATGGACTGAATTGGGAAAACAGCTTCAAGATTTAAAAATTGTTAACGAACAGCATGAAGTCTTGGAACGGGAAGTAATAGAGAAGTTAAAAGCATTAGAGGCAGAACATGAGAAATTAAACATAACAGTAGGAGAAGGAAAATTATCGGAACAGGAGATGCAGAATAAGTTAAAACATATTGTCACAACGCAACAAGGATTCAATCATAAAATAGAAGAATTCAACAAAGTAAACATGGAGTTGAAGGGAAAAATAGAACAACAGATGGATTTACAAAAGCAAATGAATGATACGGTGATAACGAATGAAAAGAATCGAGAACATATAGAAAAAAGACTAGATAATCAAGAGGCGCTAACAGAGAAAATTACAAGGCAACTTGATCATTTCAGGTCTATCTTGTATGAAAGAACAAATTATTTAGCAGAGAAAATGGAAAAAGTCTCTACGTATGTTGTCAATGCAGTCTCCAAGGGTTCCCTTCATTCCAATTTTATGACACAGAAAAAGGAAAAATCACATAAATAACGTTTTCCATTAAATAGCTGCCCCAAAGAAAAGGTCCTTTGAGGCAGTCTTTTATTCATGGCTTCTATTTTTAGACTGGATCCGAAAAAATGCAACAATCAATGTACCAATCAATACTAGACCTAAGTAACCAATGAATGGATAGAATTTGCTTACTAAATCCGTAAATCCAATAAAACTTAAAATATATCCTAAAATGAGGAAAATGATAAGAAGTACTTTAAATTTCCTTGTACCAATTTCTGCAAAACGTGCGGTAAACGAGAAAAACATACTAATGGCAGTATTAAATATCATCCCAAAAAGGATAATAGACATCATACTACCAAGTATAGGGGATATGCTATTCACGATGGAAAGCATAGGCATATCGTCTGCAGCTACAGAATCAATTTTAGAGAAAATAGCTAAATTACTTAAAATGATTAATATTCCAAGCCCTAATCCTCCGATAAGACCACCGAGTGTAGCTGTCTTAACATTTTTTTCCGCTCCCCCCATAACTAATGTCATCGAGGCACCTACCGCAATATTAAAGGATACATAATTGATGGTAGAAATAAACCAGTTAGGTAGTGGCGTATAAACTTCCCTTGCTATTGGATCTAGATTAGTAAAGGATGTATCTAATGTAACCAAGGAATAAATACAAATAATGATAATGAATAAAATTAAGAATGGAGTAATACTCCCGATTACGGAAACAACTTTGTTAATATTTAACATACCAGTAATCAGAATTAAAATCCCCATTAAAGTTGTCCCAACAAAGTAAGGTAATCCAAACTGTTGGCTTAAGTTTGAACCAGCTCCAGCAACCATCACAACTCCAACACCAAATAAAGTAAGTATCAGAATAATATCAATTACTACACCGAGATAGGGACCACTGATGGTATAAATCGCATCCTTATGTGAGGTCGTTTTCGTCTTACTACCAATTAACATAAGTAACATTCCGAGAAAGGTAAATAAAGCAGTAGCTATAATTCCACCAATAATACCTAATAGGCCGAAGCTTGTATAATACTGCAGAATTTCCTGACCGGAGGCAAAACCTGCTCCAACAATAATTCCAATAAAAGCACTAGCTAATTTCAAAATCTTCTTCATGACGTCCTCCAAAATAAAACATCTTGCTACTTTGCTTATTTGTTATAAAATGAAATAATTATAATATATCACTGAATAAAATCATTTACGATTAGTTTGCTTAAAATTGGAGGAAGTTAATCATGGCAGCAGGAAGTTATCGAGATACATGGGTAGAAATATCATTAGATGCTTTAAAGAGTAATGTAAAGGCATTTAAGGATTATATAAGCCAAAAAACAAAATTAATGGCTGTAGTAAAAGCGGACGGCTATGGTCATGGGGCAGTGGAAGTGGCACAAGCAGCATTGAAGGAAGGGGCAGATTATTTAGCTGTTGCCCTTTTAGATGAAGCAATCCAAATCCGAAAAGCCCAGATCAACGCTCCTATCTTAGTATTAGGTTATACAGGAATAAGTACAGAAGCGGCCATAAAAGATGCTATAAATTCAAATATAACGTTAACTGTTTTTACGAAAGAAATGGCAGAAGAAATAGTGAAAACAGCTGAACAACTAAAAAAACTTGCTAAAGTTCATATTAAAATAGATAGCGGTATGAATCGAATTGGAATTAGGAAAAAAGAAGAAGCATTGGAATTTGCTTCATTACTAAAATCAGATCATGTACAAATAGAGGGTATTTTTACACACTTTGCTGACGCGGATAATATAGATTCCACATATACAGATAAACAATTTAATCATTTTATGTCCGTAATTAATTACCTGGGGGAAAATGGTATTCACATACCGATCAAACATTGCTGCAATAGTGCAGCAACTATTGCTTATCCGAATATGCATCTGGACATGGTGCGGGTTGGTATAAGTTTATACGGGTTATATCCGAGTGAACATTTAAAGGAAAAAATTAAACTGATACAAGTTATGAGCTTTAAGACGAAACCGGTTCTCATTAAAAATGTGGATACCGGCGAACCGATTAGTTATGGCTGTACATTTTCACCACAAAGGCTTTCGAAAATTGCTACAATTCCAGTCGGTTATGCAGATGGGTTTACAAGGGCACTATCGAATAAAGGCAATGTGACGGTTAAGGGAAAAAGAGCCCCAATCGTTGGAAGAATTTGTATGGACCAATCGATGATAGATATAACGGAGATTCCTCATGTTAGCAAGGAAGATATCGTCACTATTTTTGGTGAACCAAGTGAAGGTTTCATTCCATTGGATGAAGTTGCTGAACAGTTACAAACCATCCATTATGAAATTGTTTGTTTAATTGGGAAACGGGTACCACGAGTCTATATTGAAAAGGATAAAGTGCATCATGTGAATAGAATATAATAATAACAAGCACTCATTAATCTTATTTAATGGGTGCTTGTTAAGTTTCACTGTATTAAATTTACGTGATTTAAGCCGCTTAAATCGACTGTTTGTACATGGTTCATATCATCAAGAGGAAAAATAGTTGCGGTTCCTTCCTGTTCATTTACTGCTTGAATATATACAGGAATGCCATGGTAGTTTACATTAATCATCTCAATGGATTCCAAAATATCATGTGCTGTTTTACTATCCATGATGTCCTCCTTAATATTGTAATGCGTAAGTGATCAGTAGAAATATATTTGGAGGATGAAAGAACCCCCCATTTGTTTTATATTTTTTGTAGGAGGAAAGGAAATATTCGAATTGCTATCATCCATTTTCTTCTATAGGAAAATCCATTGGGAATCTTATTTTAATTCTTAAAAGAGAAATTTTGACCATGGATCTCTACGGTCGGAATCTCCAGCTACATCATTATGTTGATTTCTCTTACGGTTGAAGTCTCCGCCTACATCATCGTGGTGGTGCTTGTTACGGTCGAAGTCTCCGCCTACGTCATCATGCTGGTGTTTGTTACGGTCGAAGTCTCCGCCTACGTCATCATGTTGGTGTTTGTTACGGTCGAAGTCTCCACCTTCACGTCCGCAACCACAATCATTGTTATTATCATTTTCTACAATAACCTTATTTGCCCTCACGACAACTCTATCAGCACGAATGTTAATTTCATTTACGTTATTGTTATTGTTATTGTGTTTTCTATTCGCTCTTCTTCTTCTGTAAGCCATATAATACCCTCCTTTCCATACTTATAACGTATGTATATTTAAAGTAGCTGAATAGGTAAAGGCTACAGATTTATATAAAATAGACCAACAACTATTCAAGTGTAAGAAAAGTAGATTAAATAAATCATTTGTTACTTTTCGTAACCATATAATAAAAAGGAATTAAATATCTTGCAATAAGTTAAAAATGATGGTATATTATAATCAATTAAGGTATGTTTAATTAAAAGTAATTAAGTATACAGTTTAAATACAGGAGGAATATAAGTTTATGTTAAAAATAGGAATCATTTTAGGTAGTGTACGCCAAGGACGTAATGGAGAAGCAGTTGCAAACTGGACACTTGATTTTGCTAACAAACGCAACGATGCTGATGTAGAATACGAATTAGTGGATCTTGCTGATTACAAACTTCCATTTTTAGGTGCTGAGGTTCCAGAAGCTCAGCAAGCTGAAGCTGAACAAACAATTAAAGCATGGTCAGAAAAAATTGCTTCTTTTGACGGATATATCATTATTGCTCCTGAATACAACCATGCAATTGGTGGAGCGTTGAAGAACGCATTAGATTACTTAAACCCAGAAGTAAACAACAAAGCTGCAGGTTTCGTTGGATACGGAAGTTTAGGTGGAACACGTGCTCATGAGAACCTACGTCTAATCCTAGGTGAACTTCAAGTAGCAGACGTTCGTACTGCAGTAACATTCTCACTATTAGCTGACTTTGAAAACTTCAGCGTGTTCAAGCCAGCTGATTACCATGAAGCAAACGCAACTGAAATGTTTAACCAAGTAATCGCTTGGAGTAAAGCTCTTCAAACAGTTAGAGGCTAATTTAAATAGAGTGCTAAATCACTGATTTTAGCACTCTATTTTTTGTTGTTATAATCTTCCTTCTGTATTCTTTTTAAGAAATATAAGAGGAAGGGTGATTGATATGCATGATGAGTGCCTGAACCAAGAGATTTCCTCTTCCTACTGTCACTCATACAGGTGATGAGTGCCCGAACCGAGAGATTTCATCTTCATTCCGTCACTCATACAGGTGATGAGTGCCCGAACCAAGAGAATTCCATCTCATACCGTCACTCATACAGGTGATGAGTGCCTGAACCAAGAGATTTCCGCCTTATACCGTCACTCATATAGGTGATGAGACTAGGCGCAAGATTAAAATGCGGTAGAATCAGCACTCATAAGACGTTTGAGCGCCGATATAAGAATTAACCGCAACAGCAAGGTCACTCATATGAAAGAATGAGATTAATTGTATCTTAATCACCTTGACATTTATTTGAAGAACTCGTTCAATTCGTTCAACTCTACACTAAATTCACTATTTAAGTTATCAAGAGGAAATACTTTAACGAGGTTACGATCTTCATCATATTGATTCATAACAACAGACCTACCATTATAGTTAACAGGGATTATTTCATTGGATTTCATGATTTCTATTGCCCTTTTCTTATCCATTTCATAACCATCCTATTCTTCAGGTAATTATTATTATTTTTTCCACAGCAAAATAAAACATACAGATGTAGTATGAATGGATAAAAAAGCAGATTGCATAACAATAAAAGGTTCCTTTTGGAGTGCTCCTAAAACGACAACGGAATTAATGGACAGACAAAAAACTCGTCTAATTTTAGACGAGTTTTTGTTATAATGATACTAGTTAAATTTAACCTTTGAAAAATATTGTGAAGTACCTTTGAAAAATATTGTGAAGTACCTTTAAACTAACTTACAGGACTATTGAATTAATGATAAAATTTGATTAAATTACATCTTTGATTGGAGTGTATCCCTTTGATTTTAATAACAAATTTCGGATTTCATGTGGTTAAAATACTTTTGTCTCAGCCATCTTAACTAAAATCACCTTAAAACAGACATCTTTCAGGTCACAACAACTGCTTTCCCCGATTTACGCTCTGTATAAATTAATAAACTCAAGCGCGTACATAACAAATGAAATAGTAAGAAAAATCCCAGTTGTTATTGCTAAAATAGCTGCCACTTGTAGATCTAATTCTGGGAAGGCAATAAAAAGCCCCATAGCAATATAAAATACCGTGGTTGATACTTTTCCAAACCATTTTGAACCATCTAGCTTTTTTCCTCTTTTTAATAAAATAAGACCATTGATACCCATAAATAACTCTTTGAGAACGACTAACAACACTAAAATCCACATATATGGGTAACGAAATACAAGGCAAATGACAATAGCAGCTTGGGTAAGTTTGTCAGCAATAGGATCCAATGTTTTTCCGAGCTCTGTTATTTGATTGAATGTCCTTGCTATAAAGCCGTCTAACAAATCGGTTAATCCGGATAAAAAGATAATAAATGCTGCAATATAATAATCATTTGTTTCCGTTGCATTTAAGTAGATATAGATAAAGACAGGAATAAGCAAGATCCTGATGCAAGATAAAATGTTTGGGACGGTCAACCATTCCCTTTTTGTTAACTTCACATCAACATCCTCCTAAATGTTCTTACGTTTATTGTATCATTTTTACCGCGTTATGAAGACTTTTAAGCCATATTACTCCCTTCGATGTAATCCATATCCATCATTAACCAAAAATTATGTAGCATAGAAGCTGGGATTCTATTTTGTATTTAGGTAAAATAATAAGTATATCTATTATTATATTTTATTCACAAAGAATTGTTTTATTATTTTAGAATAGAGGAAAAGAAAACTGGAGGATTAAAAATGAGAGAAGTTGTTATAGTTAGCGCGGTACGTACAGCGATTGGGAGTTTTATGGGGACGTTAAGCAACACGCCAGCAACCGAATTAGGTGCGATTGTAATAAAAGAAGCACTACTTCGCGCGGGACTTAAGGGAAATCAAGTAGATGAAGTCATCATGGGAAATGTCCTTCAAGCAGGATTAGGGCAAGGTCCAGCACGTCAATCCGCACTAAAAGCAGGGATACCTGAAGAAGTACCAGCAACTACCATTAATAAACTATGTGGTTCGGGGCTGAAATCGGTTCACCTAGCTGCTCAATCGATTCAACTAGGGGATGCAGAGATTGTGGTTGCTGGTGGTATGGAAAATATGAGTTTAGCTCCATATCTTTTACCTAAAGGAAGAGAAGGCTTCCGAATGGGGGACGGCAAAGTTGTTGATAGTATGATCAACGATGGTTTACAATGTGCGATTAATGAATACCATATGGGTGTAACAGCAGAAAATATCGCTGAAAAATATAGTTTAACACGAGAAGAACAGGATGAATTTGCCGCTTGGAGTCAACAAAAAACGGAAGCAGCAATTAAGAATGGTAAGTTTGAAGAGGAAATAGTACCTGTTGTGATTCCTAGACGAAAAGGCGAGCCGATCACATTTGCTCAAGATGAATTCCCGCGTGAAGGGGTAACGGCTGAGAAGTTGTCAAAATTAAGACCTGCATTTAAAAAAGACGGAACGGTTACAGCTGGGAGTGCATCTGGAATAAATGATGGTGCAGCTGCATTCGTATTAATGAGCCGGGAAAAAGCTGAAGAATTGGGAGTAAAACCTTTAGCTGTGTTACGTGGTAATGCATCTGCCGGAGTTGACCCCAAAATGATGGGTATTGGTCCCGTACCGGCAACGAAAAAAGCCCTTCAGAAGGCAGGGATTTCGTTGAGCGATATCGACTTAATTGAAGCAAATGAAGCCTTTGCAGCACAATCATTAGCTGTAGGAAGGGATTTAGACATTCCTAAAGAAAAGCTTAATGTAAATGGCGGTGCTATTGCGTTGGGTCACCCAATTGGTGCAAGTGGAGCAAGAATACTAGTTACGTTACTTTATGAAATGAAAAGAAGAGATAGCCGCTATGGCTTAGCAACCCTTTGTGTTGGCGGTGGCATGGGTATTAGCAGCATCGTAGAAATGGAAAACTAACGTACGTACATGACTTTGGGAGGAATGAAAATTGGTTAACAATAAAGTAGTTTTTATCACTGGGGCAGCGAGTGGTATCGGGTACCAAGTTGGTGTAGAATTTCTAAAAAATGGGGCAAAGGTTGTTTTAACCGATATTAATGATGAAAAGCTGAAAGAGGTAACGAAGGATTTACAAAATGAGGGTTTTGATTGCATTGGTGTAAAGGTAGATGTGACAAAAGAGGAAGATATAGAAAACGCTATTCATCAAACAGTTGAAAGGTATGGAAGACTGGATATTTTAATTAATAATGCTGGGCTTCAGCATGTTGCCCCAATTGAAGAATTCCCAACAGAAAAATTTGAATTTATGATTAAGGTCATGCAAATCGCTCCATTTATAGCTATGAAACATGCCTTTCCTATTATGAAAAAGCAAGGATTTGGCCGTATTTTAAATATGGCATCTATTAATGGGTTAATTGGATTTGCTGGTAAAGCTGCATATAATAGTGCAAAGCATGGATTAATAGGACTAACAAAAGTTGCGGCATTGGAAACGGCTGAGAATGGGATTACGGTAAATGCCATTTGTCCAGGATATATCGATACACCGTTAGTTCGTGGACAATTTGAAGATTTAGCAAAAACTCGTAACGTACCTGTTGAAAAGGTGAAAGAGGAAGTGCTATATCCTCTTGTTCCGCAAAAAAGGTTAATCGATGTACAAGAAGTTGCAGATTATGCTCTATTCTTAGCTAGTGACAAAGCCAAAGGTGTAACTGGCCAAGCTGTTGTACTTGATGGGGGCTATACTGCCCAATAAGAAAAGTTGACTAGTTATTCTGGAAGAGAGAGTATCATATATTTTAACTACGCGGCGTTACTAAAACTCCCACCCCTTACAGGCGGGAGATAAGTGCCGCCAAGCTTCAAAATAAGGGCGACTAAGGTTCAGGCGGAGTTAAAAATCCACCTAAACCAAGTCTTCTTTATATAGCGATGGGAGTAAATGATTATCGGGATGTTCTTCCTCAAATGACTGTGCTAACCCAAATTGTCTACGGAGAAAACAGTACATTATATAGTAAGGAAACTGCAAAATTTTTAGCTTCAGGGGTTCCAAATGCAAAAATTATTCCTTTTGAGAACTGTACCCATTTATTAGTAGCGGAGAACCCTGAGAAAACGACAGAAGTTATTCGAGGTATAGCGAGTATAAGATAATAGAAAAAGGCCAACTTTGATGTGTAAAAGCTGGCCTTTTTCTATACGAAAGGAACCGTTTAATGAAGGATAAAAGCATCGATCCCTTTTTTTTCTATTCTTTTCAGTTGATCTTCAGCGTTTTTTCGGTTAGAGAATGCACCAGATTGAACCCTATACCACTTCACTCCAGATAAGGTAATTGTTTCTATAAATGCATCGATACCAAGTTCTTTTAGAAAAGATACTCGGTCAATTGCCTTTTTCTTTGATTGAAAGGACCCAGCAATTACTTTGTACAAAGAGTCCCCCTTTTGGTTAACGTTTGTCTTTTTCTTTAGTTGAAGTGCCTTTGCAATTCCGTTTGCATGACCTTGGGCTATTTTCTTCCTCCATGTAGCTTGTTTCATAAGTGTTGCATCTGAATGATTGTCAATAAAGCCGTTTTCGGATAAAAAGGCTGGCATCCTTGTTTCCCGTAAGACGTGGAAGTTTGCCTTTTTCTTTCCCCGATTATTTAAGGCGATTCCATTGGCTATTTCACGATGCATGAAGTTTCTATATTTGGCACTTTGGCTAGCATCATTTAATCCACTATAAATAAAATCCTCATACCCATTTGCTTTCCCGTTAAAAGCATTACAGTGGATAGAAATGTAGTAATGCGCACCCCATGCATTTGCTTCATTTGTTCGCTGGCGTAAACTTTTTGAACTATCGGTTGTTCTACTCATTTTAATTTTTACATTTTCATAGCCTTTTTCCAATATGGAACGAATTTGAAGCGCAATATCTAATACAACATCTTTTTCTTTCAGACCATGTCCTACTGCACCGGGATCTGAGCCGCCATGCCCTGGATCTAAAAATATTCTTTTCACTTGTCTTCCTCCTATCTATTATCTTTCACTTCTATAATCGCAATCGGAGTACAAAATGGGAGAATAGCACAAGTTAAAAGGGGAAATATGCTAAATTCCTCAAGAAGGATGATGTTCAAGTGGATAAAACAGGAATGTATATACCATCTGGGAAATTAAAGGCAGAAAAAGTGTTTAAAAGTAATGGAAAAGGGTACATATATAGTACCCATGTCTTACAAAATGCTGGAGGGATATTACCCCCAGCTATTTTTTTGTCTGTTAGTAAGGTTTAAAAAATGGTAACGAATAGCAAGTGACAGACCTCTAGTTATTGCATATAATAAGATTCGAAGTTTAAACATATAAATGGCAGATGACAATATCATTAAATTAGAGGTGTAAGACGTAATATGGAATTTAATATTGGTCCAAGGATGCTTAAAACAGGGCTTGCTGTGACACTAACATTATTGGTTACTGGGATGTTAAATTTAAAATTTGATATTATTGCGGCGATTGCAGCGGTACTAGCGATGCAACAATCCATCATGCGCTCCGTTGCGTATATTAAGGAAGTGCTGGTTGGGAATGGTGTTGCTGTCATTTTCTCATTGCTGGGAACTTTTTTACTTGGCACTCATCCACTATCCGTTGGGGCTGTTGTCATTATATCTATAGCAGTTAATATCAAGCTTGGATTAAATAAAACAGTAAGTTTAACTGCATTGACCATCATGGCGATGATGCTCGCAAGTAATGATAGTATCAATTTTATCTATATTGTTGAACGAATATCACTGATTGCAATCGGTGTTATTGCAGCTTTCTTAGTGAATGCTTTTATTTTTCCTCCAGATCACAAGAAGAACTTATATAGCCTTGTGAAAAAGACTAGTGAAAAGATACATTTTCTATTACGAGTCATTCCAAATAAAACACTAAGTATCCCAAAACAAAAAGAAGAAGACCGTGAAATTGAGAAGTTAATTTCAAAGGCGAAGGATTATTATGAGATTATCTCTGATGAACGAAGTCGTTTATTTATAAAAAATAAAATGGAATTTTTAAGAAGTATTATTATTTATAAACATATGATTCGAGTGTTGGAAAGACAGTATACATTGATTATTCACTTGGAAAAAAACTTAGTGGAAATAGAAGACTCGAGTACAAGAAGTTATCTGATAAAGAAATTAATAAGTGAACTAAATGGTTACAGTGAAAATATATTCCTTATGTATGAAGAAAAGGTGAAATTAGATTCGGATTTACAAAGGGAAACAAAGGCCGCAATGCATGTTACGATTAATAACTTAATTGACGAACTCCAAGGGTCTGAGTTTACAAAGTGGTCCTACGTATTTCCCATTGCGAATAGCTTAATTGAATTATTTGATGAACTGGACAAATTAGAAAGAATGGTACGCATTAACGAATTAAAAGCAGCACAAGTATCTTAGAAAAAACGAACACATTTGCTCACCTTTTAGCGAATGTGTTCGTTTTTTTTTGCATTTTCCTAACGTATAATCAGTTCCTGTATAAATTCTTATTTACTTCGAAAACTAAATGGCAGATAAGAAATATAAACTTTCTTATCCTGGGGCTGATTACTCGCCCTGACGCATGCATCCGTACAATAATGCATTTGCTGAAAAAGCTTGGCTAATGACAGGCTTTCTAAAAGCAATAGGAGGAATTTTTATGGGAAGCAATAAAGCAGGTGGAAATAGACAGTTTAAAGAAAGAGGCAACAGTGGAGAGACAAGAAATGGAAGAAAGAGTCAATTTAAAAATTCTAATCCACATGGTGGGGAAACACCAAATGAATATTTAAGTAGGAAAGAGTTATAACATGAATAAACAGTGTAGCTTTTGGCGCTACACTGTTTTTTTATTTTAGATTGGGAGGTTCACTCATTTTCCCAGTACAAATATCTTCTGTGACATGTACCTGGCATGTTTTCCCTTGTTTATTAACAAACTTAAATATTCCATTATTAAAATCCGTTCCAATTTCTTTATAAAAAATTCCTTCATAAAGATTGTCTTTAGACCTTGTAAATCGTAATCGGTAAGTTTCCCCGTCTTGTTCTAAGAACGCACGGACGCCTTTTTCAAACATGGTATCTTCTTCGCTTTTAAGTGTACGATCAATAGATACAATATGAAGATCGATAAATGTTAGTTGGCGTAAAAGAACATTTACAAAAGATCCCTTTGTAATTTCTTCCCAACGATTTTGAGGGCTTTGGCCAATAATAATTTGCGTTATGTTATAGTTATGGGCAACTTCTTTTATAGCTTTTACTAGAGGACGACTTTCATTATCACGAATAATAAATTCGTCTACATCCAATTCGTCACACAGTTCTTTCCAATTGTCAATATACCCGGACTTATCGGCATCGAATTCATCATATGGCTTTTGATCTACCGTTAGAACATATAATGGACAATCCATAATGTTGGCCAATTTATGTCCTCGTCTTATTAACCTCTCACCATTAGGACCGTAGTACACACAAACTAGAATACTTTCGTCCATCCGACCTTTGATTTTTTTCATGACGGCAAATTCACCTCTTATATTTCAATCCATTATATTCTTACTAAAACTCTGTGTTCAACCTCTAAAACCATAATATTTTAACATGATATTTAGTTGTCGTGAACCCTCCATATTAAATAAAAAAAATTAGGAGAAAATAATATCTATAAGTGTTTCATATAGCATAAGTGATTTGTAACATAAAAACAATATCAAATTGACAAAACAACAGAAGTGCATTGTTTAGCTCGATAAGTTATAATTAATATTATTGGTTTAAATAAGATTATCGTCATTTATCAAATAATTCCTTATTATTTCTATCATTATTAATTTGTACACACGCACATATTAATTCCACGATAGATACTAAAAAGATCCCCTTACTTACAATCACTTTATTAAAGAAATCATAATGTTAATGAGCGTTAATAATTATATATGCATGATGTCCACAGATGTTATGGACGAATTTTTTTAAGAAAATGGGCATTCACTTGGCCTTTGGGAAATGCTTTAGTTGCACTTATGTCCATCCTCTTGTTGGGGAGAGCATTTGGAGCCCTGGGAATAAGTTTTATACTTTATGCGAAAAGAGAAATCAGACATTTTTGAAATGGAGGTTCCAATTTGTACACTGTTAATTTAGCTATTATGATTCCCTTTTTAGCTGCGATAATTGTACCGATTATCTATAAAAGGATACAGAAGATTCACATAGGTTGGTTTGTTTTCCTTGTTCCAACCGCATTATTTCTCTTTCTTGTTAGTTTTATACCACATATTGCAAATGGAGAGACGTATTTATATACATTGGAATGGATCCCTTCCTATAATATAAATTTCACCACATATTTAGATGGCTTAAGTTTAATTTTTGCTTTATTAATTACTGGCATAGGTGCTCTTGTAACCATTTATTCTATTTACTATTTATCAAGTGAAGAGAATTTATCGCATTTTTATACTTATTTATTGCTTTTCATGGGCGCGATGCTTGGTGTTGTATTCTCTGACAATATCATGGTTTTATATGTCTTTTGGGAATTAACAAGTATTTCCTCCTTCTTATTAATTGCGTTCTGGTATCATCGGAAAAGTTCAAGGGATGGGGCTCAAAAATCACTACTTATTACGGTAAGTGGTGGTTTTGGAATGCTTGTCGGTTTTATTATGCTTTATGTTATGACAGGATCGATGAGTGTCCGCGAAATTATTACAACGATTTCCAGTTTTCATGATCATGCCCTATTTATCCCAGCCATGTTATTAATTTTACTAGGTGCGTTTACTAAATCTGCTCAGTATCCGTTTCACATTTGGTTACCAACAGCGATGGAAGCACCAACCCCAGTCAGTGCTTATTTACATTCGGCAACGATGGTAAAGGCGGGAATTTATTTAGTTGCTCGGTTTACACCTGTTTTCGGTGGAGAATTAACCTGGTTTTGGGTTGTTACGATAGTAGGGATAGTCACGTTATTTTGGGGATCGTTTAACGCGATTAGACAAACGGATCTTAAAGCCCTTTTGGCTTATTCCACTATTAGTCAACTCGGGATGATTATGAGTATGATTGGAATAAGCTCCGTCGCTCTTAGACAAGGGTATTCCGTTAATACTGTCATTTATACACAAGCTGCATTTGCAGCCATTTTCCACCTAATTAATCACTCCACATTTAAAGGGGCCCTATTTATGGTTGTAGGTATCATCGACCATGAATTAGGTACACGTGATATCCGGAGACTTGGTGGGCTAGCTACATTAATGCCAATTACCTTTACGATTGCTATTATAGGAAGTTTCTCCATGGCTGGATTACCACCTTTTAATGGATTTCTTAGTAAAGAAATGTTCTTTACGGCTGTATTAAGTGTTCGTGAATTACAGTTCACATCTGAAGTATGGATGAGCTTGATACCTGTCATTGCCTGGGTGGCAAGCACCCTTACATTTGTCTATTGTATGATTTTCGTTATCAAAACCTTTCTTGGAGAATATAAAGAAGAGAAATTGGAGCATCCTGGACATGAGGCCCCGTTTGGAATGTTGTTTTCTCCAGTAGTGCTTGGTTTCCTTGTAATAGTCATATTCTTCTTCCCGAATGTATTGGGAGACTATGTAATCAAACCTGCTATGTATAGTATTTTCCCTCAGCTAGGTGCTGAAGATTTAGGACAGCATATTTCTGCATGGCATGGCTTTAATACGGAATTAAAGATGACGATTGGCGTTATTGTATTGGGAACATTACTATTTATATCCCTACGACATTGGAAGGGGATATACAATTGGATTCTTCCAGAGAAGTTATCTTTTAATTCGCTGTATGGAAATAGCTTGGAAAAAGTAGAGGATCTATCTAAGTTTGTTACTAATTCATATATGACGGGTCATTTAAGAGATTACATGGTTTATATTTACATCTTTTTTATCATTGCTGTCGGTGGAACGTTACTAAATACAAAAGCGTTTTTATTTGATTTGGAACAATATTCATCTATTAGTGAATTTGAGTGGTTAATAACGATTGGCATGATTATTGCAGCAATTGCTATGTTATTAGCGAAATCCCGTTTAACCGCCATTCTTTTAAATAGTGTATTAGGATATGGAATTGCCATTTTCTTTGTTATATTTCGTGCGCCGGATTTAGCATTAACCCAAACAGTTATTGAAACAGTAACGACTGTTCTATTCCTTGCTGCGTATTATTTTCTACCGGAATGGAAGAAAGAGGATAGTAAAAGGCGATCCAAGGTTGTCAATGCTATTATTTCTGTTACAGTAGGTGTGCTATTTACTACGATTGCTTTAGCTGTTCAAAGCGGAAAGCTATTTGAATCTGTCTCTAGTTTTTATGAAAATGCCTATGAACTCGCTGGGGCAAATAATATTGTCAATGCGATTCTTGGGGACTTTAGGGCCTTCGATACGATGCTAGAAGTAGTAGTTCTTCTTATCGCAGGACTAGGGGTTTATACATTCATTAAACTTAAAGCAAGAAAGGGGGATAATCCCCTTGAAGACAAATAATGTTATTTTACGAGCAGTTGTAAAGCTTGTTGTATATATCATATTAACTTTAGCTGTTTATTTGTTTTTAGCTGGACATCATAGTCCTGGTGGAGGGTTTATTGGCGGTCTAGTATTGGCTGCGGCTTTGGTATTGCTATTTGTTTCCTTTGATATTGAAACGGTACGGAGCGCAATTCCCTTCGATTTTAAAAAGGTTGCTGCTTTAGGAGCGTTTACTTCGGTTATGACAGGCTTTGGCTCGCTCCTTTTTGGCCAACCATTTCTGTCACAAACGTTTGCTTATTTTGATCTCCCCTTTTTTGGTAAAACAGAACTAACGACGGTTACCATTTTTGAAGCTGGTGTTGCGTTAGTTGTTGTCGGAGTTGTCGTAACCATTATTTTAAGTATAGTTGAGGATGTGTAATTTATGGAAACTTTAACCACCATCCTAACAGGTGTTTTGGTATCGGTAGCAACCTATTTAATTCTTTCAAGAAGTGTGCTAAGAGTAATATTGGGAACAGCTGTACTTTCGCATGCGGCACATTTATTGATTATGTCGATGGGAAAGGGACTTAAAAACGGTGAAGTTCCTATTTTAAGGGATGGGGCATCATCATACGTTGATCCTCTGCCACAAGCACTTATTTTAACTTCTATCGTAATCAGTTTTGCAGTAACAGCAATACTGTTAGTGTTAGCTTATCGTACGTACCGTGAAACGGGAACAGATAATCTGTTTGAATTGAGAGGTTTTAAAGATGAATAATTTGGTTGTCTTACCAATGGTCATTCCTGTTTTGGCAGGTATTTTATTCGTTTTCTTCCGTTACCAAATCACGTTACAAAGATGGATTAGTTTCATTGTAATGGTTGGTAATATAGGAATTGCTGCTTATTTATTATATCTTAATCAAATAGAGGGTATACAACGTATTGACTTCAGTGGTTGGAAGCCCCCATTTGGTATTTCATTTGTTGCGGATTCATTTTCTTTAATTCTGGTTCTTATTACAAGTTTAGTTGCAGCAATTTGCTTAGTATACGCGTTTTCTTCCATTGGAGAAGAACGTGAAAAAATGTATTTCTATTCATTTGTGAACTTTTTAGTAGCAGGTGTGAATGGCTCGTTTTTAACGGGCGATTTGTTTAACTTATACGTTTGTTTTGAAATCATGTTGCTTGCATCCTATGTTCTTATTGCTTTAGGCGGAGAGAAAGCACAATTAAGAGAATCCATTAAGTATGTATTAATAAATGTCTTGTCTTCCTGGTTTTTCCTTGTTGCGATTGCATACCTTTATGGTTCTGTCGGAACATTAAGTATGGCTCATATATCAGAGCGTATAGCTGAAGTAGGTCAAACGCCTTTATTGACGGTGATTAGTATTGTGTTTTTAACTGTCTTTGCGTTAAAAGCAGGATTATTGCTCTATTTCTGGCTCCCGGGTTCCTATAGTATTGCCCCAACTGCAGTAGCAGCATTGTTTGGAGCGTTGTTAACAAAGGTTGGGATCTATGCAATGTTTCGTGTGTTTACACTATTCTTTTATCATGATCATTCTATCACACATACCTTTATTACCGTTTTAGCAGCTTTAACATTGATTGGTGGTAGTATTGGGGCAGTTGCGTATAAAGATATCCGCTTAATTGTCACTTACAATGTCGTAATAGCAGTAGGGTTTATTCTTGTAGGTCTGGCTGTAGCGACACCTGAGGCATTAGAAGGTTCGATCTATTATTTAATGCACGATATGATTGTAAAAGCACTATTATTCTTAATAGCTGGTACGATGATTGCGGTGACAGGGACGACTAGAATTGATGAGATGAGTGGACTTATTCGAAATTATCCGCTTCTAGGATGGATGTTCTTTATCGTCATGTTATCATTAGCTGGAATCCCACCGCTTAGTGGTTTCATTGGGAAAGTACTGGTAGGACAAGGGGCAATTGAAGCAGAGTCTTATATTCTACTTGCCTTAGCTTTTATCTCAAGTATCTTTGTTTTATATTCGCTTCTTCGTGTTTTTCTTCAATGCTTTTGGGGAGAAACGATTATCAGTTCAGAAGATGAAGTACCAATGAAAAAAGGCTGGATTATTCCATGTGCCATTCTAACCATAGCTACGATTGTTCTTGGATTAGGAGCGGAAATTATTTTCCCTTATGTTAGTGATGCAGCAAATACATTATTAAACCCAAGTGATTATATTGATGCGGTATTAACACAAGATTGATTTAAATGGAAAGAGGATGTTCAAAAAGTACGGTAAAAATGACAGACCGATACAAGGGATTTTCGACTAGGTCCAGTTACGTCTCTTTTTATCCTTCTTTTTGAACACACACTTAATGTACGTTATTAGGAGGTATTTACCATGCCCGCCCAGTTTATTATGAATCTGTCAATTGCATTCCTATGGATGTTTTTCCAAGATGAGGATCAATTTTATCTTACTACATTTGTTACAGGCTACTTAGTCGGTGTTGGAATTCTATATTTAATGCATCGCTTTTTTGGGAAACGTTTTTACTTAAGTAGATTTTTTGCCTTTATAAAATTAATCTTTATTTATTTGTCAGAACTAACAAAGTCAAGCTATCAAGTATTAAAGCAAATCCTTAGCCCGAAAATAAAGGTAAGGCCGGGAATATTTAAATATGAGACTAGATTAAGGGGTGAATGGGAAGTCCCACTTCTAGCACTACTTTTAATTACGACTCCTGGTTCTGTTGTAGTTGAGGTAACACCAGAAGGAGATGCGTTTTATATTCACGCAATTGATGTTCAAGAATCCAAGGAAAATTTAATAAGATCTTTAGATAAATTTGAAGAGGCAATTATGGAGGTGACCAGATAATGGTCGAAACGATGTTACAGGTATCCCTTACATTATTTGGTGTAGCCATTGTCATAGCATTGTACCGAATTGTTTTTGGGCCAAGTTTACCTGATCGAGTGATTGCTTTAGATATGATTGGGGTTAATCTCATTACAGCGATAGCGATTGTATCCGTGATTTTAAACACAAAGGCCTTCCTTGAAGTTATCCTTATTTTAGGAGTTTTGGCGTTTATTAGTACAATCGCTTTCTCCAAATTTATTGAGAAGGGCGGCGTTATCATTGAGCGTAAACGAGATGATTGAGTTTATTGCTGCGCTCTTAATTTTGGTAGGTTCTATCATGGCGGTAATTAGCGCAATTGGTATTATTCGTTTTCAAGATGTTTATTCTCGCTCCCACGCCGCCACAAAGTCCTCTACCTTGGCAGTTTCCCTTACTTTATCTGGAGTATTTATTTACTTTTTGGTGACCGAATCATTTTTTAGTGTCCGCTTGATTATGGGTATTGTATTTGTCTTTTTGACCTCTCCTGTTTCCGGTCATTTAATAACACGAGCGGCATATAGATCCGGTGTGAAGATGACGGATGCGACGTTAGAGGATGAATTGGCAGATGTGATATGGAAGAAAGAGCATCAAGTTGATGAGACGAAAGAAGATACAAATGATTCTAGTAGCAATAGGAATGAAGTGTTGGAATAAAAGATCAGTGCGATAAGTATCGCACTGATTTTTTTTTATAGAAACTTGTATCCGCAGCCTTTTACTTCAAATATAGGGGCCTCTCTTGCTTGGAAAGGTCTCGCAGTGTCTATCTTGTTGAGCTTCCTGCGAGACAAGAACGCTACGTCAGCGTTACATCGTACATTGTTCTTCTGTTAAGTTAAACACTTTCAAGGGAATGAAGGGAACTAAGGCGATGTGTTGCTGAATACAATTAAAATACCGTCACTCATCGGCCTAATGAGTGCCCGTTCTCCTAGACTTCTATCTTCTAGCGTCACTCATCGGCCTAATGAGTGCCCGTTCTCCCAGATTTCTATCTTATAGTGTCACTCATCGGCCTAATGAGTGTCCGTTCTCCCAGATTTCTATCACATAGTGTCACTCATCGGCCTAATGAGTGTCCGTTCTCCCAGATTTCTATCACATAGTGTCACTCATCGGTCTAATGAGTGCCCGTTCTCCTAGATTTCTATCTTCTAGCGTCACTCATCGGCCTAATGAGTGCCCATTCTCCCAGATTTCTATCTTCTAGCGTCACTCATCCGTTTATAAGTAGTCGAATGGGTCCCGTTCACCTTTTTGCTTACCTGTACTTCTGCACAGCTTTCCCTCATAACAACAACACCATCATCCATGGAGTAATAACAGAAACGATGACGGCACTGATGGACATAGCGATAGAGCTAATAGATCCTTCTAATTGACTGTTTTCGAGTGCAGCGGCTGTTCCGATGCCATGCGAGGCGCTTCCCAACCCAATTCCTTTTCCTAAATAATGATGGATCTTTGTAAATTTATAAATATACGAATGTAATACGGCCCCACTTACTCCGGCAATCACAACAAAGACAGCTGCAAGTGAAGTAATCCCATCTAATGATTCTGTGATGGCCATTGAAATGGGCGTTGTAACAGACTTGGAGCTAATCGTAAGAAGTATTTCCTCTCCGAATCCTGCCCACTTTGCTAAAAGAACCCCAGTAGAAATTCCTACCAATGCACCTATAGTCGTTCCAACAAGGATAGGAACAACTAATTTTTTCAAAAGCTTACGTTCCATGTATAGCGGATAGGCCAATGCGACAACAGCTGGACTAAGTAACTTATTAATCCATTCTCCACCTATCATATATGAATCATAGGATATGGGGGTGATAAGTAGAATTAGAACAATAATAATGGTTGCTATTAACATAGGTAAAGTAAAAGGATAATGATATTTATCATGAATTTTTAATGCTACGTAATAAATGATAATCGTGCCTATGATAGCTGTAATTCCAATGAATAACTGCATCATCCTCGCTCCTTCCTCGTCATTAGCCACTGACTAATCCATCCTGAACTTACCATGACAAGTATGGTACTAATAATCACGATGAAAAATAATAGTATACCTTTTCCTAAAAATAAATCTAAATAGTCGATAATTCCAACTGTTGCTGGAATAAAAAATAAAGTTAAATGGCGAACCATGAACTTTGCGCCTTCATCAATCCAAGAGAGTTTTACTATGTTAAAAAATAATAGAACAAAGAGAATGAGCATTCCTATTACACTACCTGGGATCAATAGCTGGAATGTGTGTTGTATCCAATTACCTAAAGACGATAGTAGACATAGGATAATGATATGTAATGTGATTTTCATGACTTTAACCACAATAGCCACTCCTATACGAATAGAATAACTACTAGTATATCAAAAAATAGACAAGAAAAAGTTATGGGTTATGAACAATCATAAAATCTATCTTATTTCCTCTAACCAGTTCCCCAAATTTACAAAATATTTACATTCACATCATACGTTCTTTACATTCACCTACTATACTATGAAATTGAGAGGCGGAATAACCCGTCCAATAAAATTTAAAGTACTTATTCGGGGAGGACAAAGTAATGAAGTTCAAGAAGTATCTTATGTTCCTTATTGTTGCGGGACTAGTCCTATTTCTAGCAGCTTGCGGAGGAGCAGCAGAGGAAGAATCAAATGCAGAGGGAACGGAATCAGAAGAAAATACTTCCGGTGAAGAAGCGACTGATGAATTAGAAGGAAATGTTGTCATTGATGGATCTGGTACTGTTTACCCATTAATGTCTAGATTAGCTGAAGAATATATGATTAACGAACAACCTAATGTATCTGTTGAAGTTAGTCGTGCTGGAACGAGTGCTGGTTTTGAAAAGTTCCTTGCTGAAGATGGAACAGACTTTAACGATGCATCCCGAGAAATGAAAGAGGAAGAACAAGCTAAAGCGGATGAGCTTGGCATTGAAGTAATGGAATTAAAAGTTGCTTTAGATGGTTTAACAATTGTAGTTAACCCAGAAAATGACTTTGCAACTGAATTAACAGAAGATCAGGTGAAGGATATCTTCTTAGGTAATGTTACAAAATGGTCTGAAATCAATCCAGAATGGCCAGAAGAAGAAATTCAAACATATGGTCCAAATGAAAACCATGGAACGTACGAATTTTTCTTTGAAAATATTCTTGAAGAACAAGATTTAGTAGAAACGATTAATCTTCAACAAGATTATTCTACCCTTGTAACTTTAGTAGCTGAAGATGCTAATGCAATTGGGTTCTTCGGGTTTGGATACTATGATAGTAACCAAGATAAAGTAAGTGCAGTTGGAATTGACTTTGGTGAAGGTGCTGTCGTTCCATCTCTAGATACCATTGGTGAAGAAGGCCCATATGCTAACTATACTCGTCCAGTATTCACCTATTTAAATGTAAACCATGCGAAAGAAAAAGCACAAGTATTCGATTATGCAACTTATGTATTAGAAAGCACGAATGACTTTGCTGGAGAGACTGGTTTCGCACCAATTCCGGAAGAAGAAGCGCAAGCTCAACTTGAAGATCTAGAAGCTATTAAATAAATGAACGTTTGTAAACTTGAAAACTTCATGAGGCTAGGACATAACTAAAGTAATTAACCTTAAAGACGAACAATTCGCTATCTAAGCGGAGGGAATATACGGAGCGATTATTCGCTCCAGCCCTGTTTGAATTTTACTAGATTAAAATACTTTTGTCTCGGCCTCAGTTTCTTGGAAGGAGTCCCAATGTAATGCAGAGAAGCAGCGAGGTAAAGCATGAAGCTATTCGTATTAGTGAAATCATTGCTCAAAATAAACAAAAGAAAAATGTATCGAACCTATTTGAAAAAGTCATTCCTACTATTTTATTCCTTCTTGCATCCATAACCATCCTAACAACTTTAGGAATACTATACACATTATTATCACAAGCTATCCAATTTTTTAGAACTGTACCAATCTGGGAGTTCTTTACTGGGACTGTCTTAAAACCATTAAGTCAGAATTCGGAATTTGGTATATTGCCTCTTATAAACGGTACACTTATTTCCACGATTATAGCAATGCTTGTTGCAGGTCCGATAGGCCTTATGTCTGCTATTTATTTAAGTGAGTATGCGTCTGAAAAAGTTAGAAGGGTATTAAAGCCGTTATTAGAAATTTTAGCTGGTATTCCTACGATTGTTTATGGATTTTTTGCTTTTACCTTTGTAACACCTCTTATTCGTTCTATTTTTCCAGAGGTAGGGGCTACGAATATTCTTAGTCCTGGTTTAGTCATGGGGGTTATGATTATCCCTATGATTGCGTCTCTTTCCGAGGATGCCATGACGTCTGTTCCAAATGCAATGAGAGAAGGCTCCTTAGCGATGGGAGCAACAAAATTGGAAACGACTATAAAGGTAGTCATTCCCGCTGCATTTTCTGGAATTATTGCATCATTCGTTCTTGGGATTTCCCGGGCCATCGGTGAAACAATGATTGTAACGATTGCTAGTGGGAGTTCCAAAAACTTTACTTTTGACATTACCGAATCGATGCAGACGATGACTGCATACATTGTTGAAGTCGCTGGCGGTGAAGCTGCCGCTGGTACGACGATATATTATAGTCTTTATGCTGTAGCAATCACCTTATTCGTATTTACTCTAGTGATGAATTTACTTGCAAGATATATTTCTCGTAAATTTAGGGAGGAATATTAATGATGAAGCAGTTTGACGAAACCCAATTAAAAAATAGAATGAACTCCCGTGTGAGAAATAATAGGATCTGGAAATTCATTTTTCTATTGTCTACTTTATTTGGTTTATTTGTCCTCGCCGTTTTAATGATAAGAGTAGCAATAGATGGGCTTGGTTTCCTTAATATGGATTTCCTAACAGGTAGATTATCTACAAACCCAGACCGAGCGGGTATTATGGGGGCCCTGCTTGGAACGGTATGGGTCATGTTAGTTGTTATTCCGGTCACTTTAATCATTGGGGTAGGTACAGCTATTTATTTAGAACTTTATGCGAAGAACGGAAAGTTTAAGTCATTTATCGAAACGAATATTTCGAATCTAGCAGGTGTACCATCGATTGTTTACGGGCTATTAGGTTTAACCGTCTTTGTTCGTTTAATGGATTTTGGAAATGTCGTATTGGCCGGCGGTTTAACCTTATCCTTATTAGTACTACCAATCTTAATTGTATCCGCACAGGAGGCACTTAGAGCAGTACCGGGGCATTTATCGGAAGCATCGTATGGGATGGGAGCTACCAAATGGCAAACGATTAGAAGAGTCATATTGCCTGCTGCTTTACCAAGTATTTTGACAGGCTCCATTTTATCCCTATCTCGTGCAATTGGAGAGACGGCCCCCCTAACCGTATTGGGAATTCCAGCGTTACTCATCCCATTTCCAGAAGGGCTGCTTGACACATTTACAGCGTTGCCAATGCAGATTTATTATTGGACTTTAGACTCATCGTTAGTTGCGGAATATGCAAACTTAGCTGCCGCAACCATTATTGTTCTACTTGCTTTATTATTTCTCCTAAATTCCGTGGCAATCTTTATTCGAAATAAATTTCAGCAAAGATATTAATGATATTAATAGCTTAGAGATTCTGAACGATGGCTTAATAAAGGAGTGGGAAAATGAGCATTATTGCAAATAAAATGGGCATACAATTGAAACCAAAGACAAAGCTAAAGGAAAGTATAGAAATGACAACAAGTACACAAACAAACGATATTGTTTATGACACAAAGGAATTAAACCTTTGGTATGGTCAGACACATGCCTTGAAAAATATTAATCTAGAAATACATGAAAAGGAAGTAACAGCTATTATTGGTCCTTCAGGTTGTGGAAAATCCACCTACATTAAAACGTTAAATCGTATGGTTGAACTAGTACCAGGTGTACGTACAACGGGGACGATTTCTTATAAGGGAACTAACATTTTAGATAGAACGATGAAGGTAGAAAATTTACGTACAAAAGTAGGAATGGTATTTCAAAAACCAAATCCATTTCCTAAATCTATCTATGAAAATATTGCCTATGGTCCAAAAATACACGGCATCCGTAATAAAAAACTGCTAGATGAAATTGTAGAAACAAGTTTACGAGGAGCCTATATTTGGGATGAATTGAAAGATAGGTTAAGTGAAAATGCATTTGGATTATCAGGTGGTCAGCAGCAACGATTATGTATTGCTAGAGCATTAGCGATACAACCAGATGTAATCTTAATGGATGAGCCAACCTCGGCGCTTGACCCTAAATCGACGCTTAAAATAGAGGAGTTAGCTCAAGAATTGAAAAAGGATTATTCTATTATTATGGTTACTCATAATATGCAACAAGCAGCACGTATTTCCGATCGAACAGCCTTCTTTTTGGATGGAGAGGTTGTAGAATTCGATGACACGAATAAAATTTTCGCCAATCCATCAGATAAACGCACGGAAGACTATATATCGGGTAGATTTGGATAAACAAGTTGCGCTGGAGCTAGACAGCCTAACGTTTATGTTGTCACTCCAATATTTAGCATTGACAGTTTATGTATACTTTGTCATAATGTAATTAATTTAATACTGGTACCTTTAAATCAGTCCAGAGAGGCTGACAAGGACAACGGAAATGAGTAGGGGTGACGTATATATGTCATCTCTGCCCTTTGATGGAGGCTTCTTGTCAGAAATGGCGAGAAGCCTCTTTTTACTTCCAAAAGTCAATTCTTCGGTGCCAGTCCACTTTAAGGAGGAATTGGTATGCAAAAAGTAGATAAGGAATTTTCATTACAGGCTGTTCCACAAGGGAGTAGAACTGGCTTCTGGAGAATGTTAGCAGTGATGATGGGCTTAACATTTTTCTCTGCTAGTATGTTATCTGGGGGAGAATTAGGTGCAGGATTAACGTTTAAAGAGTTTATTTGGATTGTTCTAGCAGGAAACTTAATCCTAGGCTTATATACTGGAGCTTTAGCTTTTATTGCATCTAAAACAGGTCTATCCACGCATTTACTTGCTCGCTATGCTTTTGGAGAAAAGGGATCTTACTTACCATCATTTTTATTAGGTGCCACACAAGTTGGGTGGTTTGGTGTTGGTTTAGCAATGTTCGCTGTACCAGTTCACTTATTTACTGGAATCAATGAGTACGTGTTGATTATTGTTTCAGGAATTTTAATGACAGGAACAGCATTTTGGGGAATGAAGGCTTTAACGATTATTAGTATTATTGCAATCCCAGCAATCTCCATTCTAGGGGGCTATTCTGCTATAAGCGCAACAAATACAGCGGGTGGAATTCAAGCATTAATGGATTATCAACCGATTGATGCATTGGGAGTTGCTGCGGCATTGACTATTTGTGTCGGTTCCTTCGTTAGTGCGGGGACATTAACTCCTGACTTTACAAGATTTGCAAAAAGTGGACGTACAGCAGTAAGTACAACGTTGATCGCATTCTTTATCGGTAATTCGCTCATGTTCTTATTCGGAGCAATTGGCACGTTTGCATTTGGTTTAGGCGATATCTCTGAAGTGATGCATGTACAAGGGCTTCTTATCCCAGCAATTATTGTATTAGGCCTGAATATATGGACAACAAACGATAATGCGTTATATGCTTCTTCATTAGGTTTTTCAAACATTACAAAACTCCCTAAAAATATACTAGTTATTTTTAACGGAATAGTTGGTACAATAGCTGCCATGTGGCTATACAACAACTTTATTGGATTCTTAACAATATTAGGTTCTACTTTGCCATCAATAGGTGCGATTATCTTAGCGGATTATTTCCTAGTTAGAAAAGGAAAGTACGAACAGTATGAAACTATGAAATTTAAATCAATCAACTGGATCGCTATTCTTGCTTGGGTTAGTGGGGTTGCTGTAGCTAATTTAGTACCTGGTATCCCTCCGATAAACGGAATCGTTGGAACTGCGGTGATCTATGTGATTGCAATGTTAGTCGCTGAAAGACAAACAGTAATGAAAGTGGAAAAGGTGGGTTAATTCATGATTATAAAAAATGCGAAATTAAGAGGAAAAGATGAACTACACCATATCGTAGTGAAAGACAGAAAAATTGAAGAAGTTTCTACACAAGTGGACGTGGGGGAACAAGAGGTGATCGATGTTAATGGATCATTGGCCCTTCCTCCTTTTATTGAGCCACATATTCATTTAGACACAACATTAACAGCTGGGGAACCAGAATGGAATCTTAGTGGAACGTTATTTGAAGGAATTCAAAGATGGTCAGAAAGAAAGCAGTCTTTAACGAAAGAGGATGTTAAGACAAGAGCAACAACAGCCATAAAATGGCAAATCGCACAAGGTATTCAACATGTACGTACGCACGTTGATGTGACAGACCCTAAGTTAACGGCACTGGAAGCGATGCTTGAAGTGAAAGACGAACTGAAGGATTATGTTAATTTACAACTTGTAGCCTTTCCTCAAGAAGGTATCCCATCTTTTCCAAATGGAGCGGAGTTATTGGAAGAAGCTCTAAAAATGGGGGCGGATGTAGTAGGCGGAATTCCTCATTATGAATTTACGCGTGAATATGGCGTACAGTCGATGAAAACAGCTTTTGATCTTGCAGAAAAATACAATGTATTAGTGGATATTCATTGCGATGAAATTGATGATGAACAATCTCGTTTTGTTGAAGTAGTAGCAACAGAAGCCTACGAACGCGGACTAGGTTCTCGTGTTACCGCAAGTCATACAACAGCTATGGGCTCCTACAATGGCGCCTATGCATCCAAGCTATTTCGTATATTAAAAATGTCCGAAATTAACTTTGTATCCAATCCACTTGTTAATATTCATCTTCAGGGACGATTCGATACGTATCCGAAGCGAAGAGGATTAACAAGAGTAAAAGAACTATTGGAAGCGGGAATGAATGTATGCTTCGGCCATGATGATATTTTTGATCCGTGGTACCCACTTGGCACAGGGAATATGCTACAAGTACTTCATATGGGCATCCATGCAGCACAATTAATGGGGTATGAGCAAATAGTAAATTCGATTGATCTAATTACAAAAAATAGTGCGAAGACATTAAATATCCAAGACAGCTATGGTATAGAAGCGGGTAAACCAGCTAACTTCATCGTCCTAGATGCGAATAGCGAATATGATACGATTCGTAAGCAGGCAAAAGTTCGTTATTCGGTACGTAATGGTAAAATCATCGCTGAAACAAAACCAAGTGAAACGATGCTATCATTGAATGGCGAGAATGAAGTGGTTGATTTTAATAGGAAATAAATAGATTTTGTGAAAAAACGTAAGGGTTGATGAAGACCCTGCGTTTTTTGTTTTTTAGATAGTGAGTTTCAAGAACTGACTTGTCGTTCTTAATAGAAGTTTAATAGAAGGGTCACAGAGTGGTTCTTCTAATGAGCCCAAAATGGAGGGGAACAAAGGTGGGAGGTCTTATAGAAGTGTTCTATGGGCCCAAAATCGGGGGGGATTCAGATAAACGGTCTCATAGAAGTGTTTAATGAGCCCAAAATGGAGGGGAACAAAGGTGGGAGGTCTCATAGAAGTGTTCTATGGACCCAAAATCGTGAAAGTTCAGGTAAGAAGTCTTATAGAAGTGTCTAATGAGCCCAGAATCGTGGAGAATCCCGGTAAATGGTCTTATAGAAGTGCTCTATGGACTCCAAATCCTGGGGAACCCCGGTAAACGGGCTCAATGAAGAAGATAAAGGAATCATTATAATAAATACAGCCGCATGGTAAGGAAAAATCATATCATTCTTCATATTCAACCAAAGCCATTTTAATAACATAAGAATCGAAGTTATTAATTTATACCTATCGGTGACTGGTGGAATACATGATATACTACTATATATAAGTTATACGAAAAAGATTCAAAGGTGAATTTAATGAAGGGGCTTAGAAATAGAAAAACGTTTCGATTGCAGACAAAGATTATACTATTAATTATTGGTGTTTTATGCGTTGCTTTAGCGGTTACTAGTTTTCTGATTGCAAGTGAAACAGCTGATAGAGCTAGGGAAAGTCAGAAAGAAAAAGTGATGAATATCGCTATCGCTGTTAGTAAAACTGAACTTGTTATTCATGCATTAACGGATTTAGACAATTCAAGAGAAATACAAACATATACAAAGGCGGTACAGGAAGATACGGATGTAGATTATATCGTAATTATGGATAGTAATCGAATCCGTCGGTCACATCCTGTAGAAAAAAGAATTGGAGAATATTTTGTCGGTAATGATGAGGAGCCTGCCTTCCGGGGTGAGCGTTATACATCGACAGCAGAAGGAACATTGGGGAAATCAATGCGTGCGTTTGTTCCAATAAGCAACGGGACTGAGCAGGTTGGTGTGGTGGCGGTTGGAATTTTACTTGATAACGTGGAAGAAGCTGTTTTTAGAAGCCAGATTATTATTTATGTCGGGACTGGAGCGGGTCTAATAATCGGTGCAATTGGAGCCGTATTCTTGTCGAGGCGGGTAAGTCGTTCATTGCATGGGCTTGAACCACAGGAAATTGGAAAACTACTAAAAGAAAGAGATGCCATGCTTGCTTCTGTCAGAGAAGGTATAATCGCTATGAATGAAAAGAATGAAATTGTTGTTGCAAACCATACTGCTATGGATATATTTCATCGTGCAGGACTTACGGGAAATCCTATCGGTCAGCAATTGGATTCCTACTTGCCTAATTCTGATTTGACAAAAATATTGTTGGAACAAAATATTGAATATGATCAGGAGTTAAGCTTGAATAATATTGATATCATTATTAATACTAATCCAATTTACGTCCAGGAAATGATGGTAGGCATCATTGCCACATTCCGGGAAAGGTCGGAGCTCGACTTATTGGCAGAACAATTAACAGAGGCAAGAACTTATGCAGATACACTTCGGGCGCAAACGCATGAATTTATGAACAGGCTACACGTTATGTCTGCAATGGTTCATACTAGATCATATAAAGAGCTAGAAACATATATTGATCAAATTTCGACTAGCTTTCAAAGGGAAATCGGAGAGGTTTCCCGTCTTGTAAAAGATCCAGTGTTGGCTGGTTATATACATAATAAGTTGAGTCAATTCAGGGAAAGCGGGATTGAAGTAGAACTTAATGGGTACCGACAATTGCCGGTATTAAAAAACACCAAAAAAATCCAAGCGATCATAACCATAATAGGAAACCTGATTGATAATGCAAATGAAGCTGTAGCATATCAATCTAAACGAAATGTTCAGATCACGATTAACTATATAGACGGGAATTTTCACTTTTCAATCCAAGACAATGGACCTGGTTTAGCACCATCTGAAAAGGAAACTATTTTTAAAAAGGGAATTTCTACTAAAGGGAGAAATCGTGGATATGGACTATATTTAGTAAAAAAATCCTTGGATGAGTTAGGCGGTACACTTGAGATTTACTCTGAAGAGGACGAAGGTACGGTATTTGATTTAATCATTCCATATGAGGGTGACAATGTGTGATAAATGTATTAATTATTGAAGATGATCCGATGGTTGCTAAGTTCAATCAAATATACGTTGAAAAAGTAACAGGATTTACAACTACTGGTGTCGTTCACGATATTTCGGCAGGGTGGGAGTTTTTAAATAACCACCATGTGAATCTGGTTCTTTTGGATATTTATATTGCTAATCGTAATGGCCTTGATTTATTGTCAAAGATAAGGAATGCTAGTTTAAATGTTGATGTTATTGTCATAACAGCGGCAAATGATCATGAATCCATACAAAGGGCTTTGCGATACGGTGCGTTTGACTATTTAATAAAGCCATACGATTTTGACCGATTTAAAGATGCACTGCTGAAATACCAACAGAAATTTGAAAGAATGGTAGATGGCCGTCATGTTCAACAGGAAGATTTGGATGTCTTCCTTTTAAATAAGTATCATACTGAATCAAGTGCAATTAATCTACCAAAAGGACTGACTGCACCAACGATGGCCCGTATTGTGAGGCAAATTTCCGAATGGGAAAGTAATCTATTTACTATCGCAGAAATATCCGATCAAACAGGAATTTCTCGTGTGTCGATTAGCAAGTATTTAAAGTTTTTGACAGGACAGGATATTTTGAAAGTCGAGATACGGTATCAAGAAACAGGGCGACCGTTACATCAATATCAGTTAAAACCTGATAAAATCCAACTGATTCAAACTTTGATGGTGGAGGAAGAAAAATAACCTCTGCCATTTACTTTTTTTAGTTTAAAAACTATTAGAATAATTTAAAAAGGTACACATTTCCCTCATTTTAATTTAAACTCACATGCAAGCGCTAACATTTTTATTGAAAGGGGATGTAGTATGGTACAAAAAAATATAGCTTCCCTTTGGGGATGGCTTTGGCAGTTACATGGGGAGACAAAACGTTTTTTGACTTTCTCTCAATTAAGAAATGTCGAGGATTCACAAAACCCTAAGAAGCGAATAGAAAAAAATATACCTAGTTCTGGAAATGGAAATAAGAGTGGACATCATAAGAAACCAGCTTATAAACCAGCCCAAAAGGTAGGATTGATTTTAGGACCACTATTATTCTTATTAACGTTATTGTTTTTTCATCCAGAGGGGTTAAGTCCTGAGGCAAGATCTGTTCTAGCTGTGACATTATGGGTAGCTACTTGGTGGATTACGGAGCCAATTCCAATTCCGGTAAGTTCGCTTATTCCTATTATTTTGCTACCAACGACAGGAGCATTGGATGGAAGTACCGTTGTTTCATCGTATGGAAATGATATTATTTTCTTATTCTTAGGTGGATTTTTTATTGCAACAGCGATGGAAAAATGGAACCTTCATAAGCGAATGGCATTATCGATTATCTCTGTAATTGGTACAAGCCCGCAACGAATTGTATTAGGATTCATGGTTGCAACGGCCTTTTTATCGATGTGGGTTTCGAACACGGCAGCTACCATGATGCTGATTCCGATGGGCTTAGCCATCGTTCATCAAGCATCCAGTTCTTTAGAAAAAGGGAAATATGCAAGTGATATTCCGAAATTCGAAAAATCTGTTATATTTGGTATCGGCTATGCAGCAACCGTCGGAGGACTTGGGACATTGATTGGAACGCCACCTCTCAGTATTCTTGCAGCAACAGTAGGGACTATGTTTGATACAGAGATATCTTTTGCTGGTTGGATGATGATAGGGGTACCAATGGTTGTTATTTTAATTCCACTATTATGGCTTTTTCTTACTAAAGTAGTATATAAAATAAATTTTCGTGAACTACCAGGTGGAAAGGAACAGATTAATAAAGAAAGAAACTCCCTTGGTAAAATTACATATGAAGAAAAGGCAGTTGCAGTTGTATTTGTTTTTGCAGCATTTATGTGGATTACCCGAACATTTATTTGGCAAAATATCGTTGAAATTCCAGGTATCAGTGATGGAATCATCGCAATGATTGCTACAGTCTTGCTTTTCTTAATTCCTGCAAAACGGGAGGAAGGAAGTAAAATAATGGAATGGAAAGATTCTAAAGATATTCCATGGGGTATTCTAATCCTGTTCGGTGGAGGCCTTGCTATTGCTGCGGGATTTACGTCAACAGGGCTTTCAGAGTGGATTGGACTACAATTAGCAGGACTTGAGGGTATGAACATCTTACTTGTCATGTTTATTTCAACATTAGTTATTTTACTTCTTACAGAGATTACCTCTAATACAGCTACAGGAACCATGATTATACCTGTAGTAGCTTCATTGGCACTTGCATTAAATATACATCCATATGCTTTAATGGTACCTTGTGCGATGGCGGCTAACTGTTCATTTATGCTACCAGTTGGGACACCGCCAAACGCCATTATGTATGGTACTGGAAGACTAAAAATAACGGAAATGGTTAAAAACGGATTTTGGCTAAATAACTTCACCCTCGTTTTAATTATATTGGTAGTCTATTTTTATTTACCAATTGTTTGGGGAATAGATTTGTTTGAGATACCTACTGAATTTCGTTAAGGATCAAAGCAATTCTTTTGATATTCTCTTTATACTTTGAAACAATATAGCTATCCAAGAATGAAGGGGGAAATCGCTAATGAACGTATTTCTAATTGGATCAAATGGGCAAGTTGGAAAACATATCGTAAAACTACTTCAAGAAAGTAATCAACATACATTAAAAGCAATGGTTCGTAATGAAGAACAAGCTGAGGCACTTAAGGAATCTGGGGTGGATGCCATTGTTGCTAACCTAGAGGGAAGCGTAGAGGAATTAGCTGAAGCAATGCAAGGTAGTGACGCAGTAATATTCTCAGCTGGATCAGGTGGAAAAACAGGGCCGGATAAAACACTACTTGTTGACCTTGATGGAGCAGTAAAATCAATGGAAGCAGCAGAAAAAGTTGGTGCAAGTCGGTATGTCATGGTTAGTGCATTCCGTGCATTTGATCGTGAATCGTGGAAAGATAGTCCGATAAAACCGTATATGGTTGCCAAA
This sequence comes from Oceanobacillus sp. Castelsardo, assembly GCF_001659985.1. Taxonomy (GTDB): domain Bacteria; phylum Bacillota; class Bacilli; order Bacillales; family Amphibacillaceae; genus Oceanobacillus. The sequence continues at coordinate 229,627 of NZ_LYCS01000003.1, read as the reverse complement.
CATTATGCAGATCATATTTTAACGGAAAGTAATCTAAACTATACTATTTTAGGACCGGGACTTTTGTTAAATGAACCAGGGACTGGAAAAGTGCAGGCTGGAAATGACATTGAAAAGGGCTCTATTCCTCGTGAAGATGTAGCTAGAGCAGTTGTGCAATCTTTAGATAATGAAAATACATTTAAAAAGACAATTGGTTTAATGTCAGGGGAAAGTACGATTGAAGGGGCATTTAAACGTTTATAGCTAAATTAAAAAGCGAACAGTCCTTTTGAAAGGATTGTTCGCTTTTTAAATTATAGTTACAGAACCATTTAATTGAACTACTTTAAGGAATTGACCATTAAATGCGTGAATAGTGGAAAATACCATTAACTTGAAAGGATCTTTTTGCAAACTGGAAATAAATTATCTTCATCATTCATAAATTTTTCTAGCACCTTTTTAGTTACTTCTAATGTGAAGATTTTTTGATCATTTTCAGTAAGAGAAAATATTTCAATTACCATTTGATGGAATCCCTGGATAGTTGGGAATTCACCAGTTTCTCTAAATTTTCTCTCCGTCCTACTAATTAACAAGGGTAATTCGTGATACTTAGTACCATCAATATTTAATTTTAATAAAACATATTCTAAATCATGAACTCCTAAGCTTTTCTTTTTTTCAACAATGTCGATTAATAGATTAGTTGCCTTTTCAAGCTTTTGAGTCAAGCTATAGACTTCATGATCGAGTCTATCAATTTGTTGAAGACTATCTTCTATTTGTTGTACTCTAGCCTCTAATTTTGAAACATCAGACATATTATCCCTCACTAATTACTATTTTAAATTGGAGCAAGAATTTGGATAGCTTCTACAATTACACTAGCCGCAATTCTAGCCGGGGTTTTACCAAGCGGTCCGTCAAGGGCTTCTCTAATCGCGGTTTCCATTTTTCCATAAGTTAGATTTTCCGCTTTTTCCAATTTTCTTAAAGCTGGTTTAACGTGAGAATTCATAAATTTGCCAACTTTAACTGCTGCGTCTCTTCCTAGGTATTTACCAACATAATTTGTGATAGTTGTAGTATTTTTAATAGCCCATTTTAAAGATTTTTTTACTGCATAACTTGGAACAGAGTAAGTTTGAACATTACCTGGATTAGCGCTAACTAAAGATAAAGGTACATTATGACTATTAACGTGGTTTGATTTATTTTCAATGAAATCATCACCAAAAACCTTAACACCATTAATCTCATAGTCTTTGCCAAAACTAGCATAATCAAGCTCTAAATCCTTAGATAACTCATTGGTAGATTCTTTTGTTTTAGCACTAGACTCTTGGTTGTCTGTTTCTGTTCCGTTATTTGTGATCGCATCTACTTGTGTGTCGGTTTGTTCATCGCTTTGCTGTTCCCCTGATTCAGCCGCCAGTGCAGCTGTTGGATAGAAAGCTAGCAAAAATGACAAACCTAGCAATGAAGCTTTCTTTAACATGAAATTCCTCCCCTTGATCTTGTCACCATGATAGACCTATTAAACTAAAATAAAATATAGGAATAATTTATAAATGATAAAAGGATTATTTCTCTAGATGTTAGATTGATAGTTTCCACGATTTTATATGATGAGGGTCATAGGAGAAGTGTCTATATTAGGTGATTTTGTACCATACGGAAGTGAGTATATCTAATCTAATTTATGATTACAACGGCGTTTCTACCTATGAAAAAATGCACACAAATCTGGAGTGAAACGTAGATTTGGAGGAATTTTAAGACTTTTGTATGAAAAATAGTCCACTTCATATAAATATATCCGATATTTGATACCCTTTTAAATATAGTAAAATTATACCAATTTTTGGTAATATATGTTTTTTAATAATATTATGATAGACAACCTTCCAATCTCATAGTCAATCCATCCTTTACCCGAAACAAAAAATAAATAAAAATTTTCAAAAAAGTACTTGAATTATTATGCATTATGATGCATAATAATTCATTAATAGCACATAATTGAGAGGGGAAATTTTTCATGAAGGATAAAATTGTATTAGCTTACTCAGGTGGACTTGATACTTCTGTAGCAATTAAATGGTTACAAGATAAATATAACTATGATGTCATTGCGGTTGCTCTAGACGTAGGAGAAGGGAAAGATTTAGAGTTTACGAAGCAAAAGGCTATTGATGTAGGTGCGATAAAATCTTATGTTATAGATGCAAAATCTCTATACGCGGAAGAATACGTATTACCTTCCTTGCAAGCTAACTTATTATATGAAGGAAAATATCCATTAATCTCAGCATTATCTCGTCCGTTAATTGCTAAGATATTAGTTGATATAGCTGAAGAAGAAGGTGCAGTAGCAGTTGCGCACGGTTGTACAGGTAAGGGGAATGACCAAGTTCGTTTCGATGTTTCCTTTACAGCTCTAAATCCAGAACTTACAATTGTTGCTCCTGTACGTGACTGGTCGATGTCCCGTGAAGAAGAAATTGAATATGCAAAGGCACATAATATTCCAATTCCAATTGATTTAGATAATCCATTTAGTATTGACCAAAACCTATGGGGACGTAGTAATGAATGTGGAGTGTTAGAAGATCCGTGGGCTGAGCCACCGAAAGAAGCTTTTGAATTAACACAAGATCCAGTGGATGCTCCAAATGAGCCGCAAGTTGTTCAAATTACCTTTGAAAATGGTAAACCTGTTTCTTTAGACGGAAAAGCTTTACCATTAGACCAATTAATTTTGGAATTGAATGATATTGCAGGAAAACATGGGGTAGGCCGTATTGATCATGTAGAAAACCGTTTAGTTGGAATTAAATCACGTGAAATTTATGAAGCACCTGCAGCGATGACACTTATTGCTGCACATCAAGAATTAGAAGCTTTAACATTACCAAGAGAAGTTGCGGAATTCAAACCAATTGTAGAGCAAAAATTAGCTCAAGCGGTATATTATGGATTATGGTATTCGCCGTTAACTTCCGCATTGCAAGCTTTCATTAAAGAAACTCAAGAATTTGTATCAGGTACAGTTAAAGTTAAATTGTATAAAGGTCAAGCACAAGTAATTGGTCGTGAATCTGCTAATTCTTTATATGATTTTGACCTTGCAACTTACAATAAAGAGGATTCATTTGATCATGAAGCCGCATTAGGATTCATTAAACTTTGGGGACTTCCAACAAAAGTTCATGCATCTGTGAACAAGGCGGGTTCAAAATTTAACTCCACTGAAAAAGTAAAACTAGAAGTAAAGGAAGCTGTTAAACCATGAAACTATGGGGCGGACGATTTACAAAACCAACGAATGAATTGGTAGATGAATATACTGCATCGATTTACTTTGATAAAAAATTAGCGAAGTATGATATCCAAGGTAGTCTCGCCCATGTGGAAATGTTGAAGGTTTGTGAGATTATCCCGGCTGAAGATGCGGATAAGATCGCAGAAGGATTAAAAAAGGTAGCTGCTAAGATTGAAAGTGGAGAAGCAGAATTATCTGCTGAAAATGAAGATATTCATATGAATGTAGAAAAGCTTTTAATCGAAGAAGTAGGTCCAGTAGGTGGAAAACTACATACTGGACGAAGCCGAAATGACCAAGTAGCGTTAGATATGCGCTTGTACTTAAGAGAAGCACTTGTGGATTTAACAAGTCTTCTCGGTAAAGTACAAGTATCACTTTTAAAGCAGGCAAAGGCAAATCTGGATACCGTCATGCCTGGGTATACCCATTTACAGCGTGCACAACCTGTTTTATTCGGACATCATATGAATGCCTATGTATTTATGTTCCAACGTGATGTCGAACGTTTGCAGGATAGTTTTAAGCGTGTAAACAAATCTCCATTAGGCGCAGGTGCTTTAGCTGGAACAACCTTCCCAATTGATCGAGAGTTTGTTGCGAAGAAATTAGGATTTGATGGTATTTGTGAAAATAGTTTAGATGCAGTTAGTGATCGTGACTTTGTTGTGGAATTTTTAGCAAATGCATCCCTTATCTCTATGCACCTGTCTAGACTTTGTGAGGAAATGGTTCAATGGTCTAGCGCAGAGTTTAACTTTGTCGAATTGGATGATGAATTCACCACAGGAAGTAGCATGATGCCACAAAAGAAAAACCCAGATGTAGCGGAGCTAGTCCGTGGGAAAACAGGACGTGTTTATGGTCACCTAATGGGAATGCTGACAACCTTAAAAGGACTTCCACTTGCATACAATAAAGACATGCAAGAGGATAAAGAAGGTATGTTTGATACGGTTGAAACATTAAAAGGTGCTCTAGCTTTATTTGCTCCAATGATAGAATCTATGCAAGTGAAGAAGGAAAACATGTATCAAGCAGTGAAAGAAGACTTCTCCAATGCTACAGACCTGGCTGATTACTTAGTTGGAAAAGGGATGCCATTTAGAGAATCCCATGCAGTTGTTGGGCAAGTGGTGCTTCACTGTATCAATCAAGGTCAATTTTTACTAGACTTATCTCTGGAAAAATTTCAATCCTTCTCTAATTTAATTGGAGCAGATATTTTCGATGTGCTTACACCCGAAACCGTTGTGAACGCACGTAATGTAGCAGGCGGAACAGCAAAGAACAGAGTAGAAGAGCAAATCGAAAAGGCGTCGGTATTTCTTAAGGGAAATGATGAATGGATAGAGGATAAAGGAGCTATTATCCAACTATAATAGTCAAGAAGAGCCGTATAAGTCGGTTTTCTCTAACGTTCCGCACTCATAGGTTGAATGAGTAGCGGAGCGCTGGGATTCCCCTTGCATTCCGGCACTCATCGGCCGTATGAGTAGTGGAGCACTGAAATTTCTCTAACGTTCCGGCACTCATCGGTCGTATGAGTAGCGGAGCGGTGGGATTTCCCTTGCATTCCTGCACTCATCGGCCGTATGAGTGGTGGAGCACTGAAATTTCTCTAACGTTCCTGCACTCATCGGTCGTATGAGTAGCGGAGCGCTGGGATTCCCCTTGCATTCCGGCACTCATGAGTAGCGGAGCGCTGGGATTCCCCTTGCATTCCGGCACTCATCGGCCGTATGAGTAGTGGAGCACTGAAATTTCTCTAACGTTCCGGCACTCATCGGTCGTATGAGTAGCGGAGCGGTGGGATTTCCCTTGCATTCCTGCACTCATCGGCCGTATGAGTGGTGGAGCACTGAAATTTCTCTAACGTTCCTGCACTCATCGGTCGTATGAGTAGCGGAGCGCTGGGATTCCCCTTGCATTCCGGCACTCATCGGCCGTATGAGTAGTGGAGCACTGAAATTTCTAACGTTCCGGCACTCATCGGTCGTATGAGTAGCGGAGCGCTGGGATTCCCCTTGCATTCCTGCACTCATCGGTCGTATGAGTAGCGGAGCGCTGGGATTCCCCTTGCATTCCGGCACTCATCGGCCGTATGAGTAGTGGAGCACTGAAATTTCTCTAACGTTCCGGCACTCATCGATCGTATGAGTAGCGGAGCGCTAGGATTTCCCTTGCATTCCGGCACTCATTGATTGCGGAGTGCTAAGCTGTATAAGTCGTATAAAGGATTCCATTTCGGGGTGCTTTTGCAAAAAATACAACTCAAATGATATCAAAGTTGACCAATAATATGCGAAAATAAAAGTCGTCTAAATAGACGGCTTTTATTTTTATAATGACAACGATATCATTATTTTTGCTGGATACACATAATATAAAGCAAAATGATATTGTGAACCGAGTCCAGATTATTCTTTGTTCAGCAAATGGGCCAGATAAAGGAGTAATTTCATCGGTCAAAATTGTATTGCAATGGAAAAGATAGGGGGGAAATATATGGAGAGTCAAAAACAAAAAATCAAAAAAGTCTTCGAAAAAATGACGAAAAACAAACAAATACATGAATCCGTGCTATTTATAGAAAACTCAGGCGGTGACTTTTCATACCATCTTGAGTACGGAGGTAAGAAGATAGATTCCCTCATTCTAACAGCAAGTATTACAAAGCTATTCACAACCTCTTGTATTCTTATTTTGAGAGAGCGAGAAAAACTGTCACTAGACGACAAAATAGCAAAATATTTTGGAGAAGATATGTTGAGCGGCCTTCATATATACAAGGGGAAAGAGTATTCCATGGATCTTACACTTTCCCATTTATTATTTCATACAAGTGGATTGCCAGATGCCATAGAGGAAGGCAGTAATAAGGCAAAAAAACGTGCTAGATATAAGGATAGGCAAATTAGTATAGATGAAACCATCCTGAAAACGAAACAATTGAAACCACACTTTGAACCGGGTATGGGAAAAAGAGCCCATTATGCAAATGTAAACTTCGATATACTAGGAAAAATAATTGAAATAGTTACTGATTCAACATTAGAAGATGTTTATAAGCAATTTATTTTCGACCCTTTAGGACTTAAAAATACATACCTTCCGATAGATGAGGATGATTTTGTTCCCAATGTATATTACAAGGACACCTCCTTTTATCTACCGAAAATGATTAGAGGTATTCGCGCCAGTGGCGGTTGTATTTCTACGGCTCGTGAATTAATGATATTTATCAAGGCTTTTTTTGGAGGAAGGTTGTTTAATAATACTATTTTTCATGATCTGAAGGTCAATAACGAATTGCAAGCCGCCATGTCCCCCATTCATTACGGTGCCGGATATATGAAAATTCCGTTGGGTGGTCTTGTGACACTTTTTATGGGAAAAGGTGAATTATTGGGTCATTCGGGGTCAACGGGGTCATTTGCGTTTTATTATCCTGCATCGGATTTGTTTTTCGTGGGGGATGTCAATCAAATGGCAAGGCCTGCAATTCCTGTACGATTAGTGATGAGACTCGCTATCAACTAATTAGTCATTAATTACCAAACCCATTAGGGATGCTAATTGAATAGCTTGATATGTCGATACTTTGCAACCTCTTATATCATCAAGCGAGACCATAAGTGAATCGAAATTTGAAGAACTTATATCTATTCCTTTTAGTGATGTTTGTTCAAAATTTGCTTTATTGAGATTACATAAATCGAATTCAACCTTTTTAAAATTGCAATCATAAAAATCTATATTTTCTAATGAAGATTCTTTAAATATAACTTTCTCAAGTTTTGAATTCCCGAATGTAGCTAAGTTCAATATAGAGTTCTCAAATTTCACGTTACCAATGGAGGACTCTGGAAATTCACAACCAACTAATTTACAGTTTACAAACTCTACTCTATGAATGGATGATTTACTCATGTCTACATTGGATAGATCACATTTTTCAAAGCGAACATCTGTAATGTCAATATTGTAAAAATCGGTATTAGTGAAAGTACAATTCTTTATCACTGCATTATATAGCCGTACTCTATCGATAGTCTCATTTGTAAAATCAGAGTCATTGATTACACACATTTCAAGGATTGGATCTTCTTCATAAAAAATATCATGGAAATTCTTTTCAGATAACTCTGGTGAGATTTTTGGGATATCAATTTTCATAGTCATACCTTCTTTCTTACGATAATTATCGAAATAACAAATTATAATAAACCATAATGAATTAATTATTATATAACTGCAAGGATTATTCAAATTTGAATTGATTGTGAAGAAGCGCTTTTAAACGAACTGGTGCAGTAGTATAACAAGGCGGACAGACAAAAATGACGTATGCCAAATTCATACGTCATTTTTGTCTGTCATTTAATGAATATGCACCTCAAAACGGAACCCTTAACAAGTGCGTGGCCCTTCTAGTTTAATGCCTTTTACTCAACCAAAGTACACCAGATTTCGCTAATCTTGGTAAGAAACCAATCATTGGGTAGGTCATCATATTTCCAAAACCATCTGATTTACCAAGTGATCCTAAAGTTCCTTTTAATTTAATTCGTTTTGGCTTCTTCGGTTCTTTATTGTGGAGAACAGCAAGTAAAACTTCCGCAATTTGTTCTCCTTGTTGCATGGCTAATTGTGCACTTGGTGAATGTTCAGAACTGACACAATCCCCCAGTACATATACATTAGGCTGCGTTGGTACTTGATAAAACTCATTCGCCTTTATTTTTTCATGATTATCTTTTTCAAAAGGCAGTTCTCTAACTAAATAATTTGGTCGCACACCTGCAGTCCAAATCGTTACATCGTTAAGGTAACAAACCCCGTTATTACATACACCGTCTTTTTCGACATATTCCACATTAGAGTGATGAATCACATCCACATTGTTTTCGATAAACCATTTTTCAACGTATTCTTGTATTTTAGAATCAAAAGCTTTTAGTACAGTTGGTCCACGATCTAATAGTCTAATATTTAAATCCGGTCTACTTTCTCTTATTTCTGATGCAACTTCAATTCCACTAAGTCCAGCACCGATGACAGATACTTTTCCATAAGCTTTTAAATTGGCAACTTGTAGTCCAGCCTCACATGTATTCGCAAATGTTTGGACACTTTTGGTAAATTCCTTTGCTCCTGGAATTCCATGATAGTTATCTTCACAGCCTAAGCCGATGACTAAATAATCAAATGGAAGATTTTCATCTTCATCATTAAAAATGATCTGCTGGTTTTCTGTATCAATTTTTGATATTTCACGGAAAAGATAGGTAACACGATCATCCTCTGGAAAACTCACACGTACATCTGTTTCAGCAGAGGTACCAGCAGCGATGGCATAGAATTCGGTTTTTAGCGATCTAAATGGATTACGATCCACAACAATAATTTGTAAATCTACTGGTAGTTGATAATCTAATAAGCCATTTAATACTTTAATACCACCATAACCTCCACCTAAAATAACTAACCTTTTCATTTTCCTACCCCCAATGTTGTTGTCGCACTATTGTACCATTGTATAGATTATCAAAGTTTTGATATAGTGTCACTTTATTTCTGGATTAAAAAATGACTATTTACCTAATAAATCAAGGTCATGCTATACTAGGAATGTATAGATAAATAAACATGCACTTATAGTAGTATTTTCCATTATTCAGGAGGTTATTATGGAGAAGATAAATTTCCCTACATTATTAGATGTCATAGGGGAGCTTTTTTCGGATGAAATATCAATTGCAGTAGCAAATACGAAGGAATATATCTATTACCGAAGAAGTAAGCGCATTGATTTAAAAATAAAACCGGGTGATCCCATCAAAGAAGGTACGATTGCTTATAAAGCAATATCGTCTAAACAAAAGGTATCTGAATTTATCGATAGAGAGATTTATGGGATTCCATATCATGGGATGGCGGTTCCCTTTCATCAGGATACGATGTTGAGTGGTTGTGTATTAGCGATTTATCCTGCCTACACAGAAGGCAAATCTGTCGTAACCATGAAAACAAGTGACGGATGGAAACCCATTCCCTTTGAATTAGTCCAATACATAGAAACGAAAGATAGAAAAACGCATATTCATTCAAGGGAATATGAGGGGACGCATTCAAATACGTTACAAGAATTTGAATATCTTTTGCCTCGCAAACACTTTATACGTTGTCACCGTTCGTTTATCGTAAACGTAAATCATATTAAGCATATCTATCCGGACACCCATTCGACCTTTTTTCTAGAAATGGATAACGGTGCCAAGATACCGGTAAGTCAATCCTACTCTAGTTACTTTAGAAAGTTATTAGGATTTTAATATTAGAGCTAAGTCGCTGGAGTCGGGCTTGGCCTTTTTTAATAGGAAAAACGTATACCCTTTAACGAAAAAATGCTGGATTATTCCATCAATGTAATGATTTAGTCGCATATTTCTTGTTTTATCCTGTTTTCCCCAATACCGGTATGAAAGCGCTTATAATAATGTTAACCATAATATGTGGGGGGATGAGGATGCAGGAGAAAGTAGAAAGGATTAAAGCCCCGCAATTAATAAATCGAGTTGTAACAGCGGAAGAGGCTGCAACTTGGATTGAAGATGGAATGACGTTGGGGTTAAGTGGCTTTACGCGTGCGGGTGACGCTAAGGCAGTACCAACTGCGCTCGTGAATCGGGCAGAAGCGGGAGAGCGGTTTAAAGTCAACGTGTATACAGGGGCTTCACTAGGATCTAATATTGATAAAATGTTTGCTGAAGCTGGAATCGTAAACAAACGTTTACCATTTCAGGCTGAGCCTGTTATGAGAAGTAAAATTAATTCCGGGGAGCACTTCTTTGTAGATCAACATTTATCCCATACTTCGGAATTACTCAGGGCAGATGCGATTGATTCCATTGATTATGCAATTTTGGAAGCAATTATGGTTACGGAAGATGGATTTCTTATTCCAAGTACATCCATTGGAAACTCCCAAGCATTTGCTGAGTTTGCTGATAATATTATTATCGAAATTAATACAGCACAACCCGTACAGCTAGAGGGAACACATGACTTATATAGCCCGAGTAAACAAGGAGAAAGGGAACCAATTCCTTTAACTAAACCTAATCAGCGAATTGGGGAGGTTGGAATCCCACTTGATATGGATAAGGTGAAAGGAATTGTTTTTACACATCAATTAGATTCACCATCCACTATCGTTCCACCAGATGAAGAAACACAAATGATTGCCAATCATCTCTTAGAGTTTTTACGTGAAGAAGTAAAAGCAGGAAGACTAACAGAAAGTCTCATGCCATTACAATCTGGTATTGGCTCTGTAGCGAATGCGGTTCTTCATGGAATGATTGATTCAGAGTTTCAAAATCTAATAGTTTATTCTGAAGTTCTACAAGATGCGGTATTCGATCTCATTGATGCAGGAAAAGTAAACTTTGCATCCGCTTGTTCCTTAACATTATCCGAGGAAAAAATGAAACAAGTCTTTGGGGAATTCGAGAACTATCGTGAGAAGTTAATCTTACGTCCACAGGAGATTTCCAATCATCCAGAAATTATCCGTAGACTTGGGTTGATTGCCATTAACACGGCGTTGGAATTTGATATTTATGGAAATGTTAACTCTACGCATGTTAGTGGTACCAAAATGATGAATGGTATCGGTGGGTCAGGAGACTTTGCTAGAAATTCTAGATTGGGGATTTTCGTAACCAAATCAATCGCAAAGGGCGGCGATATATCTAGTATTGTGCCTTATGTTTCTCATGTCGATCATACCGAACATGATGTGGATATCGTTGTTACGGAACAAGGATATGCAGACTTAAGAGGACTTGCACCAAGAGAACGTGTCCCACTAATAATTGAGAATTGTGCACATCCTATGTATCGTGAACAACTTTGGGAATATTACAATGAAGCGCTAGAACGGGGAGGGCAGACCCCACATGTGCTAGAAAAAGCATTCTCATGGCATGTAAGCTTTAAAGAGCATGGAACGATGAAGATGCCATTAAAAGCTCAAATATAGGGTTTTATGATTATTTAAAAGGGGTTTTATTTATAATATACGTTAAAAAGAGGCTGATTTTCTCTTGGGGGAGAGAGGATCAGCCTCTTTTTTTACAGTCTTTAAAAACATGTCGATATGTCTCCGATGCAGTTAGCCTGTAAGGGCGCTTGCGCTTTTGTTCGGAATTGCTATCTCTAAACGTATTTATTACAATGAGTAGGTTAACAATGTTGAAATAAAGGAGTATATAATGGCTAAAAATCAATCACTACCGTTTACTGTTTCGAAAACGGAGAATTTCTTTGACCGACTGGGTGATTATGTAGGGGACGTGTTTTACGATATTCTTCCAGAGCAAGGATATGAACTTCGGGATGAACAAATATATATGGCATTCCAGTTAGAACAGGCTTTTAAAAATAAGAAATCTATTTTTGCTGAAGCAGGTGTTGGTACAGGGAAAACATTCGTATATCTTATTTATGCGATATGTTATGCACGTTATATTGGAAGACCGGCAATCATCTCTTGTGCGGATGAAACATTGATTGAGCAACTTGTAAAAAAAGACGGAGATATAGAAAAGCTGGAAAAAGCATTAGGAATCGATGTTGATGTGAGATTAGCAAAGTCTAGGGAGCAATATGTTTGTGTACGCAAATTAGATGCTTTGATAGACCATACAGACGACGAGGATATTATGAAGGTTTACGATGCTATTCCTGAGTTTGTTTTTGATTCAAAGTCCAAAGTAAAAACTTTTGAGCGATATGGAGATCGGAAGGAATATCCTTGGGTTTCGGATGAGACTTGGGATAAAATTGCCTGGGACCCACTACAACAGTGTTCTACATGTGAGTGGAGACATCGAAGCGGTCAAACGTTGAACAGAGAATACTACCGACACGCTACCGATATTATCATATGTTCCCATGACTTCTATATGGAGCATATTTGGACAAAGGAATCTAGGAAGCGTGAAGGACAGTTGCCACTTTTACCTGATGCTAGTTCTGTTATTTTTGATGAAGGACATTTATTAGAATTAGCGGCACAAAAAGGATTAACGTACCGATACAATCTCGACACGATTACAAAAGTACTGACAGGATACATGGGGCAAGATGTACGCGAAGAATCCTTAGTATTAGTGGAAGATATCTTAATGGATAATGATCTATTATTCGATAAGTTAGCCGACACAGCCCGTGTTGTAGAGGGTTCTAATAGGCAGGAAATCACGCTAACGAATGAAATCCTTGAGGAAATTAAAAGGCTCTATTCCAAGGTCAATCAATTATTAGAAGAGCTTGTCTTTGATTCAGAATTATTTACGATGGATGATTATTATATCAAGATTATTGAAGAGTTCCTAGAATTTTTCTCCCACGGATTACGTACGATTTTGAAAGATGATGAGGGGATTTATTGGCTAGAGGAATGTCAAGATACGACTAGTCTTGTTATTATGCCGCGTCTAGTTGAAGATGTTCTTAAAAAAGAGGTTTTCACGCAAAAGATTCCATTTGTATTTTCATCCGCAACCCTTTCCTATCAAGGTGATTTTTCTTACATTGCGAAGAGCCTTGGAATCGAAAACATTGACTCCTTTTCCGTGGCATCCCCATTTGATTATGAAAGGCAAATGGAGATTACTGGGTCTGTGAATAGTAACGATAAGTGGGAAGAAATAAGTACGTCTATCCTTGAAAATAACGGGAGTTCATTATTATTGTTTTCTTCCAAAGAGGAAATGGATGAATTCCGCCATTTTATCCATAAAAGAGATGTACCTTTCTCCATGCTTTTTGAGGGGGAGCAGGAAATTAGTGAAATGGTAAGACGATTTCAAACAGATGAAACAGCTGTACTATGTTCGTATCATTTATGGGAGGGTCTTGATGTTCCTGGAAAATCACTTACAAAAGTAATTATTTCTTCACTTCCGTTCCCACCCAATGATCCTGTCTTTAAAGCGAAAAGGAAACATGCAATGGATCCTGAAAAAGAAGTAGATTTACCATACATGTTACTACGATTACGCCAAGGTATTGGTAGGTTAATTCGTACGAGTAAGGATAGTGGTGTTGTCCACATGTGGATGAGTGAACAAGAAAAAGAGAAATACTTACAAGAAATTAAAGCAGTGTTACCTGTGGAAATTAAATTTCTACAATGAAATGTTAGTGTTGTGAGGTCACTCATGAGCCCGATGAGTGCCGCAATGAGGAAGAAAAGCAATCGAACGGTCACTCATGAGCCCGATGAGTGCCGCAATGAGGAAGAAAAGCAATCGAACGGTCACTCATAGGTCCGATAAGTGCCGCGATAAGCTAGAAAAGTAATATAACAAGCATTCATGCTAAATAAATCCTACATTGCTTAACAGTCCGATATTTAAACAATAAAAAACACTTGGATAGAAAACTAATTCCTATCCAAGTGGATTGGTGTGGCCGAATAAGAAGCATTTATGATTCGTTTGGGAAATCCCTTCTCGGTAAGTGAACTACTTTTAAATAAATGATGCCACGCTTAGATTACTTACTTTATCAAACTTAAAAAGTGATAAAGTATTTTTGCAGTTAACCCCCAAACGACTTTCCCATCATATTGATAAAACATTTCGTTCATATGCCGCATTTGCCATTGGTAGTTCTCTCCGCCAATAATTAAATCGAATGGGAAGTCATCAGCTGGCTTCACTTCAAAATGTATTTTATATACGTCTGGTTTGTTCTCTAGTAAATAATTTAAAGGAATCGTAAATACTTCTCCAACCTCATCCTTATTGGGAACAATTTCCTTAGGATTTTTAATTTGGCCAACATATGGGTAAATGACTCGCCCCATATCGGCTACAACGTAATCCAGTGGAAAAATATCAACTATATCCGTATCCTTTATACCTAATTCCTCTGTTGTCTCTCTAATGGCACAGTGCATAGGCGTTTGGTCTTCCTCATCAATTCTACCGCCTGGAAAACAAATATCACCGGGTTGCCTACGTAAATTCATCGATCGTACTTCGAATAAAATATGTAATTCATGATTTACTTCAACAAGAGGAAGTAGAACAGCGGACTTAAAAAACTGTTCTTCCCCCAATATAGAGGGTTTCCTATTTCTAAGCTTTTGTATAATTTCATTTACATCCATCTCGCTCCCCCTATCCCATCAGTTATAATCTATTATACAGAAAATACTGTAAAATGACAGAGTAGGGGGCCTACCATTTTCAAACATAATGGCTAATTCATTAGTCCTTGTTGGTAAGCATAGCTTGTTAGTTGAACTCGATTATCTAAATGAAGTTTACTTAATATGTTTTTTAAATGACTTTTAACTGTATGCTCCGAAATAAAAAGTAACTTAGAAATTTCTCTGTTGGAGAACCCTTTGGCAACTAATTGTAGCACTTCCAATTCTCGGGTGGATAAAGGTGTTTTCTTTATTTTTTTGGTTTTATTTTGAGGGAATTCCTTTAAAATTTGAAAGGCGATTTCTTTGGACATAGGGACCTCATCTAAGGCAAAAGCCCGTAAATGTTCACTCCATGCTTCTGGTTGGATATTTTTTAATAAATAACCTTGAGCTCCTTTCTTTAATGCATCAAACAAATCGGTGATATCATCAGATACGGTAATTATGACAATTTTTACGTAGGGGAATTTGAGCTTGATTCTTTTCGTTGCTTCTAAACCGTCCATTACAGGCATTTGAATATCCATGAGAATAATGTCGGGCATTAATTCTTCGGTTAGTTTAATTGCTTCTTCTCCGTTCTTTCCTTCTCCTACAATAACAAAGTCGATGTGTTCCTCTAAGATTTCTCGAATAGCTTCTCTTGCGTGAGAGTGATCGTCCACAATTAATATTCGAAAGGGTTGCATCTTAAACTGGTACCCATGTCAAGGACACTATAAAAAAAGAGATTAAGCAATTAGAAGATGATTCCTATATTGAATAGGGGTCATCTTTTTTAGATTCCATTGATAACGATAATTGTTATAATAAACCATATAATGATTAATTTTAGATTTTAGTTCTTTTAGTGTTTTACAAGATTGATAGTTTACCTCATCTTTTAAATGACCAAAGAAGGATTCTTGAGGGGCATTGTCCCAACAATTGCCTTTCCTAGACATAGATTGGCCTAGACCATATTCTTTTAATAACTTTTGGTATTGTGGACTCGTATAGTGACTTCCTTGATCCGAGTGGATATAGGCATCTTCATGTAGGGTAATTTTCTTGTTGTTGACTAATTTYTGGATTGTCTTAGTTGCGATGTCTAAAGTAATTCGATCAGAAACGTGATAGGCTAGGATTTCATTTGACGAAGCATCTTTTACGGTAGACAAATAAGCCATACAATTACCACTATATGGCAAATAAGTAATGTCAGTTAATAACACTTTACCTGGAACACCTTGCTTAAATTCTCTGTTTAACTTGTTTGGAACAACCTGATGCTCCTTGGTTGCTTTAGCGATTTTTTTGTATGGATTTGGTCTTCTATGAGGGCAGACAATTCCATATTTCCTCATGATTCTTTGGATCTTTTTACGACTAAAGACAATGTTATATTCATTTTCCAATATCATTTTGATGGAACGTGATCCTTTCTTATACCCCCGTCGATTAAATGCCTTTAAAATYATTTCTTTCGCTTCTAAGTCCAATCGCTCTCTTACTTCTCTATAAGTAGATGCCTTTAGATAGCTATAATATCCAGAACGGGAGACCTCCAAAAGGTCACAAAAATACTTCGTCATTCGCTTATATTGATTTTGTTCAATAATCTCGTAAATTAACTGATATACTTTACTTGGGTCTAGATTTTCGCTTGCGTTTAGCAGCCTCCTTTCTGTCACTTCTAGCTTTTTTAATAGTTCAACTTGACCCTCCAGTAAATTAATCCTTGCTTCCTGTCTTTCAATGATTTCGGACGGAGTAAGTTCCCGTTTTAACGGTCTGCCAGAACTTGTTTTTCTTGTATCTGTAAGCCCCAATAATCCATCCTTTTCATAAGCCTTTTTCCATCTATAGGCTGATTGTTCAATTCGCTTCATTCCTATAACATCGACATCAAATCCGTTCTCAGTAAAAATCTTTCGCGGGAGTTTTCCGGCTAAATACTCATCCATAAATCTATTTTTAAATGCATCAGTATATGTAATAGCTCGCTCGCTAACACGTTGTACATTTGGATTCTTTTGAAGTGTTTTTATCTCTTTAGTTGAAAATGTTATCTTACTCATGTTGTCACCTATTCCCCATATCTTGAAATTCAAGTATATAAAAAAATACCTATAGATTAAACACTTTTTTTAAAGTGTCTTATCTACAGGTACCAGTTTATCTATAAGTTCTCCTTTTTAAATTCGATGATTGTTTGATTATCGATTCTTTTCATAGAAAATTTCCATTCCATATCCCTGGCTCTATCTTTAATAATTTGTAGTCCATATCCTTTTTTTGATTGAATCGTTTTATTTGTGAATCCTATTCCTTGGTCCTTAATTTGGCAAACCCATCCATTATTTATTTCCTTTGCATGAATCCATACTTTATTAGTTTTTGCATGTTTAATCACATTTACAATGGCTTCTTTTATACAGGCAAATAGCTCTACTTTCTCTTTTGACGATAATGTATTCTCTTTAATTTCCCATTCTAACTGAACATCTATTACATGTTGATTTTTTAATTCTGTTACGTACTGATAAATAGTTTCTGTCCAACTAAATGTTTCTTCATTTGGAATGTATCTCAGATTCGTAATCGCTTGACGGGTATCTTCATGAACGTGTTGTAATGTTTGTTTAATTTTTTGAAAGTCTGGATCATATTCAAGATTATTATTCCTACTAAATTTATTCATTTTTACAGACAATAGAAACAACGATTGGGCAATTCCATCATGGAGTTCCCTTGCTAACTTTTCTCTCTCAATTAGTGCGGCCTTTTTAGTCTTCTCTCGCCTTAGTTCTTCTTGAATCTTTTCTAAAATCGAAAATAGGTGACGTAAAAAGACGAGTGTAACGATAAAGACTAATATAGGAGAAAGGACATTCCCCATATCCATTGATATATAAGAAAGTAAAAATTCATGACGGATATATTCCCACAAGGCAATGGTGATAGTTGGTATCGTTAAAATCAGCCATTTTATCTGTTTATATTTCATGTCTACACCGCCTTTTTGCAAAATAAGATGTATTTTATTTTATCATTTATTCAAACTTTATTAACAATTTACCTCTTAAATCACTCTTTTGAGGGATTATTTCATATTACAATTTTATTTTATAATGTTTGAGGTAACTCGAATCACGAAATAATGATTTATATAGTTGCTTATACCAATAAGGGAGGAATTATTTTGAAACGTATATTTACCACGGTAGCAGTATTTTTATTTGCGATGTGTATTTCAACTACTGTGTTTGCTCATTCACATTTATCAGGGTCAAATCCAGCAGATGGTGACATTATAACAGAACCATTAAGTGAAATTGTCCTTGAATTTGATGGTGCTATTGAACAAGGTAGCTTTATGGATGTGACAACTACAGACGGGAAAGATGTCGAGCTCCAAGAACTTATGATTGATGAAGGCACATTGACAGGTACGGTTGTAGAGCCGCTTACAAATGGGGAATATCAAGTAAATTGGAATATTATTAGTGCAGATGGTCACCCATTAGAAGGTGAATTCTCATTTACCGTCAATTCCGCAGTTCCTGAATCGGAGGAAGAAGTAAGCGAAGCCCCTGTTGAAACAGAAAAGACAGAGATTGGAGATACGACGGAAACAGCTGAACAAACAACGGATGATGAAGAATCATCTTCTATGACAACCATTCTTATTGTCATTTTAATAGTTATTGTTATTGTCGGTTTCATCTTTCTTATTAAAAGGAAGAAATAGTGAATGGATATCGTAGTGATGATTAGTCAGGTACTTTTATATGTATGCTTTTCGGTTTTACTTGGGAGTTTTTTATTATTTCTTGTGCCAAGCAATTACCGTCCTGAAATAGTTATTCGAAAGCGTATGTTATTTCTTAGTGCCATAACACTACCGATTTTCGCTTTTATTCCTGTTCTTGATATTATCTTCTTGATTGCACCACGCTTAGGTTTATTTGAAACGATTAAAATTGTTTTAACCACATACTCAGTAGGGAATGCGTGGAACTTTACGCTTCTCGTTTCAGCTATGTTAGTATTTTTAATTGTTGTTGCGAGGCCTAACGAAAAGCGTATTTTTGCTTTTTTAGGGATGCTTCTAACAGTTGGATTAATTCTTACTGTTGCGTGGTCTAGTCATGCGGGCTCCATTAATCCAATCACAGGGATCATAAGTCACTTTATTCATTTAACAGCTGTCAGCCTATGGGTAGGTATTTTACTTATGGTGGGTTGGTGTTCGATTAATTATAATAATTGGCTTGCATTTTTAAGTTGGTTTTCACAAGTTGCTTTTAGCTGTTTAGTTGCAACAGGTCTTAGTGGTTTACTATTAACGGATGTATTGGTGGATGGATATACAGATGCTTGGATGGTTTCGTATGGACAAGGATTATTAATCAAACATTTATTCTTACTACCACTTGTTTTTTATGCATTCATTAATGGTTTTATTGTGAAATATAAACTAGCCAAAGATACGGCATTTAATCCTGTTCCTTGGGTTCGAGTAGAGAGTCTTGTTTTATTTGTTATCTTTATGATTACAGCTGTATTTTCACAGCAATCACCACCACATGGTAACTATTTAACGAGTGATGCAGTGTCGCCTATTTTCCGTCTGTTTCACAATGGGATTATCGACGCAAGTAGTACCATTGGGTTCGTTATAAACTTAAATACGGTACTCTTCTTTATCCTGTCGATTTTATTGATGGGGTTAATGGCATTATCGTTTTATAAAAGGGTATCACTTATTGTATCATTTCTATTTAGTTGTATTTTTGTAACGAGTATATATTTCATGTTGATGATGGCTGTAGTAGTTCGCTAAAAGGATAAATAATAAATGTATTCTATTCATAAAGAATTACGTAGTCAATTATAGTCTTTATAAAAATAAAAGAAAGATCATGTTTTGATAAGTTTTTAAACATGATCTTTCTTTTTGTTCTGTTCATTTAAATTAGATTTATCTAATCTTTTTGAAGTAGCAATATTAGTAATTAAATTAAGTGTTCTTCTAAATCAACAAACAGGGTGGGATTAAAAACCAAACAATAACCATTTAATAGTCGTATTTTCTAAGGAAATAAGGAGAAATATTGCCGATTTAATGACATACTTTATAGGATATGTCATAATAACCATATGATTAAAAAATCTACTACCAAAGAGGTGCCACGAATGAAACATGTATACACTGGTAAAACAAAAGATGTATTTGAACTGGAAGATGGAAATTATTTATTAAAGTTTAAAGATGATGTTACTGGTGAAAATGGTGTTTTTGACCCGGGTGCGAATTCAGTAGGGTTATCCATTGAAGGTGCTGGTAAGGCAGGATTAAAATTAACGCAATTTTTCTTTGAGAAGCTAAGGGAAAAAAATATTCCAACTCATTATATCGATGCAGATATTGAAATACAAGAAATGAAGGTTGCCCCAGCTACCTTTTTCGGTAATGGATTAGAAGTTATTTGCCGTTTTCGTGCTGTTGGAAGTTTTTTAAGAAGATATGGAGCATATGTGGAAGAAGGGGATTCCCTAAATGCATTCGTTGAGGTTACGATTAAAGACGACGAACGTCATGATCCACCAATTAGTAAAGATGCATTAGATATGCTCGGTATTTTAACGAAAGATGAATATGAAGTTCTTAAAAGCCTAACGAAAGACATCTCACACGTTGTGAAAGAGGAATTAGGGAAAAAGGGTATGGAACTTTATGATATTAAACTAGAATTCGGTAGAAATAAAGCGAACGAGATCATTTTAATAGATGAAATATCTGGTGGAAATATGAGAGTTTATAAAGATGGCGAGTATATTCCTCCATTGGATTTAGAACAATTATTGTTAGCTTAAGACATCATAGTCGTAATCCAATAGGGTTACGGCTTATTATCGTTTTACTTTTGAAGGGACTGGTCGCATTTTACTCTCGATATGACATTTGTCATATGGTTTACTTGACGTTTATGACTTATATTTTTTGCTCATTGTTTTTAAACTTATAGTAACTATATTAGTACTAGTTCTTAGGAGGAAACTATGAGCAAACAAAAGCAAGCACAATTACGGAAAAGTGTTGCTCCATTTGCAACATCTGATACGAAGATTAGTATTATCCAGATTATTAATTCATTTGTACCGTTCTTCTTACTTTGGTTTTTAGCATATCAAAGCCTATCTATTTCGTTTTGGCTAAGTCTTCCTTTGTCTATTGTTGCAGCGGGATTTGTTGTCCGGATCTTTATCATTTTCCATGACTGTACACATATGTCCTTTTTCAAAAGTGGAAAAGCAAACCGTATATTGGGGACGATAACGGGAATTATTACTCATTTTGCTTTCGAAAAGTGGAAACGAGATCATTCCATTCATCATGCTACTAGCAGCAACTTAGATAAACGTGGTACAGGTGATGTTTGGGTAATGACAGTAGACGAGTATACAGAAGCGTCCTTTTGGGGGAGATTAGGTTACCGATTGTATCGTAACCCACTTATCATGTTTGGATTAGGTCCTTTTTACCTATTCTTCATTTCCAATCGTATTAATCGTAAAGGGGCAAAACGTAAGGAACGCTGGAATACCTATTTAATCAACGTTTCTCTTGTTGCTATTTATGCATTATTAATTTGGCTAATAGGCTGGCAAGCATTATTAATGGTTCAATTGCCTATTATGTTTGTTGCCGGATCACTAGGTGTTTGGTTGTTTTACGTGCAGCATCAATTTGAGGATTCCTATTTTGAGAATGAGGAAGAATGGGATTATGTAAAAGCTGCTGTTGATGGAAGCTCGTATTATAAACTACCAAAAGTCTTGCAATGGTTAACAGGGAATATCGGATTTCACCATGTGCACCATTTGAGTCCGAGAGTTCCGAATTACCAACTTGAAAAAGCGCATGAATCTACACCGCCATTACAAAAAGCAACAACGATAACTTTAAAAACAAGCCTACAATCGATTCGGTTCCGTCTTTATGACCAAGCAAGTCGAACTTTCGTAAGTTTTAAAGAGTATAAAGCGATGGAAAAACAGAAGAATTCAAGTGTTTCTTTAAAAGTAAACAGAGCAAAGTTCCAGCAAGAATAATGATTAGAACCCTTTACTCAATTTGTGTAAAGGGTTCTTTTGGCAATAATCTGCTATACTTACATAAAAACGAGATTAATTAGTTTGAATGGAGGTACATCATGCAAAATTGGTATCATCTTTTTCCTAAAAATACGGGACTAAGTTTATACGCTTGGATTATTTTCTGTGTACTACCATTCTATTTTATTTTCCGGACATTCAGGTGGATGGAAATTTCAGTCGGACTTTTAATGGTTGTTTTATTTTTCACCACATATCGTTTAGCATTTATTAAAAAAGGTTGGACCGTTTACGTGTCTGTCGGTATCCAAATGGCGATTAGTATCGTTATGGCTATTTACTTTGGATATGTATATTTTTCCTTATTTCTAGCCTTTTTTATCGGAAATATTCAACAAAAGGCGGGTTTTATCACTTTGTATGTTGTGCATTTAGTGACCACTTTAGTAGCTGTTATCCTTGGATTCATCATGGACAGCACAACGTATCTAACACAACTCCCCTTTATCATTGTGAGTATTATCGGTGTTATTTTACTGCCGTTTAATATGTATAATCGTAACAAAAGAGAAAAGTTAGAAAGTGAATTACAAAATGCAAATGAGCGTATTTCCGAGTTATTAGTAGCGGAGGAGCGCCAACGTATTGCGCGAGACCTACATGATACGTTAGGGCAGAAGCTCTCTCTAATTGGCTTAAAAAGCGATCTTGCAGGAAAATTAATTCAGCAACATCCAGATAAAGCGAGAAGTGAATTAAATGATATTCACCAAACAGCCAGAACAGCATTAAAGGAAGTTAGAGATATTGTTTCTACAATGAGAGCTGTTAAGCTACAAGATGAGATTGTACCTATCCAACAGGTATTAAAAGCTGCCCAAATTGATTGTATGATTAGTGGAGATACGCACCTCTTAGCGACACCTTTATTAGTCGAGAATGTTCTAAGTATGTGTTTAAAAGAGGCGATTACAAACGTCGTAAAACATAGCAAAGCATCTGTTTGTAAAATATCTATTTTACAATCGGAAAGTGAAATTACGATTACAGTATGGGATAATGGAATTGGAATTTCTAATCCTGAGTGGTCCGTTGGAAATGGATTACGTGGAATGAGTGAACGATTAGAATTTGTGAACGGGAATTTGAAAGCGGAAGCATCTGAGGGAACGTTAATCACGATTCAAGTGCCAAAAATAACTGGTCCAATCAAAACAGGAGGGGTAGTGTGATTCGTATTGTCATTGCTGAAGATCAAGGAATGCTCCTTGGTGCCCTTGGTGCTCTTCTTGATTTAGAAGAAGATATGGAAGTAGTTGGGAAGGCGAAAAATGGAAAAGAAGCTTTAGAACTCGTTAAACAGTATCAACCGGACATTTGTATTATGGATATAGAAATGCCTGTCATGAGCGGATTAGATGCAGCGGAACAATTGGTGGATGATCCTTGTAAAGTAATTATCCTAACGACATTTGCCCGCTCTGGTTACTTTGACCGTGCAAGAAAGGCGAAAATCAATGGTTATTTATTAAAAGACAGCCCCAGCGAGGAACTAGCTAACTCGATTCGGATTATCATGAGCGGAAGAAAGGTATATGCACCTGAGTTAGTGGATATGGCCTATGAGGAAGAAAATCCGTTGACCGAAAGAGAAGAGCAAGTTATTAAGTTAATTGCAGATGGGAAAAACACGAAAGAAATAGCCAATCAGCTGTTCTTAACAACGGGAACGGTTCGTAATTATATTTCAGTTATACTGGATAAACTGAATGTAAGCAATCGAATTGAGGCGATATCACGTTTTAAAGAAAAGGGATGGTTTAAGTAAAATGGTAGACCCATGGGGAATCAATCAGTTTCATAGAATCCATATCCAAAATACGTCAAACCTGGATGTATGACTAAATGTAAAAAACAATAACAAAAAGGTGAACCATGGCCATCCACTATTGGCCATGGTTCACTTTTAATCCATCAGTTCTGAGATAATTTCATATGAACGTAAGCGATCTTCCAGATGATATATTTGTGAACTAATAATTAATTCATCAGCTTGTGTTACTTCTTGGATCTTTTCAAGCTTTCTTCTTACTGTCTCAGGGCTACCAATAATCGTTGTATTTGGATCAAGAGATTCTTCTACAGCCGCTTTTTCCATCGGGGACCAGATCTCATCCATATTCTTAACTGGTGGCTGTAGTTTGGAACTAATTCCTTTACGAATGTTTAAAAATTGTATTTGATGAGAGGATGCCAAATATTGTGCTTTCTCATCAGTTTCAGCTGCAATAACGTTAATGCCAATCATTGCATGTGGTTTCTCCAGCGTCTCAGACGGTTTAAAGTTTTCACGATATAATTTAAGTGCATGAAGTAAATATGCTGGTGCAAAATGACTTGCAAACGAGAAGTACAGCCCTTTTTCAGCTGCTAGTCTAGCACTAAAGTCACTAGAGCCAAGTAGCCAAATAGGGATATCCAAGCCTTGTCCAGGGATAGCTCTCACCCTTGAAATTGGTTCTTCTTTAAAGTAATCTTGTAATTCATTTACTTGCATTGGAAACTCTTCAGGCCCCATATTTAACGTTCTACGTAATGCATAAGCAGTTGCTTGATCTGTTCCTGGTGCTCGTCCCAAACCTAGGTCGATTCGTCCTGGATATAAGGATTCTAACGTCCCAAATTGTTCGGCTACGACGATTGTTGCATGGTTTGGAAGCATAATTCCACCTGAACCGACACGCATATAATTCGTCTTTTCTGCAATATGACCAATCAGTATAGAAGTAGCAGAGCTTGCAATACCCGGCATGTTATGATGTTCTGCTAACCAATAGCGGTTATACCCCCATTTTTCTGCATGCTGTGCAAGTTCTACACTCTCTTTGAAGGAATCAGTCGCTGTTCGGCCTTCTACAATTGGTGCTAAATCCAGAATAGATAACGGTATGTCATTAAACTTCCTTGCTTTCTCATGTATGCTCATCCTATTCACCTCGATAAGTGTTTTCTTAATAAGCAATGATAAAGATTTCCTTTGATAGAGTCCAATTATTAGCCTAGGAAGAGTAAAGCCTGATAAATCAATGTTTATCAGGCCCTCAATTTTTAGCTATATTTACTACTAATTTGGAAGCGAATAATACATTTTGCACCAAGACACGAATCCGTTTCTTAAGTAGATTTTGTTTATTTAAGTTCTTTCATAACTTGTTGAATTTCCTCATCTAAAGCAGTTTGAAGCTTTCTGAAATTAGATGATATAGTTGTAGCTGACGTTTCATATTCTTTCGCAATCTCGCTTTGGGTAACTTCATTTTCTAGAATCGTATTTTGCACGAGATAATCTAAAGCCGCGGCATAGCCTGATACCTTTTTAAAATTAGGGTTTTCGTTTTTGCAATAGACATTCCAAAGTTTTTCTCCGATGTCTGTATATTTTTCTTCGATGTTTTTCTTCAACATGTGGTTCGTGAACTCTAGTGCAACTTGTTCATGTAAAGGATTAGACCACTCTAATATCTCATTTTCCTCTTGGTCATCCAATGTAAGAATCTCCGCCAGAAAATCAGGATAATGTTGCACTAGGGAACCGTATTTTTCTATATATTGGCTTGTAACATCAATAATTTGATTCTTTTTACTATCTCCAAGTAGAACCATCGTGGAGAAGAATTCATGTTTTTGAATATATGGAACTAGTATACCAACAGCAAGATAACCTTCATTTAGAATCTCTGCGTTTCTATAGGCGATGTGAAATAATTCATCAGAAACCACATTTCTTAAAGTTATCTTGTTTTCTTGTTCGTTTTTTGACATGATTTCGAAAACGCCAGGTTCATATTGAGTCCATTTTGAAAATGTTTCTTCTACCTTTTTGTATTTTATATTAGATTTTTGTTTTTCATAAAAAGCATTAAAAACAGTCTGCTTATTTTTTAAAAATGGTACATTAAAGACAGTCCACAATGAAATTCCCTTTATATAAATATCTGATCGTTCATCATTATCTTTTATGAAGGGTTGATGGTAATCGCTAACTGCTTCAATAAAGGCGTCTTGATTTCTAAATTTAGTAAAGTTTATAAGTTCTGTATGTAATTTATCTAATTCTAGATTATAAAGGTCAGGGCTAAATGCTATAACATTAGAAGCACCACAACATTTCTTATACTTTTTTCCACTTCCACAGGGACATGGATCATTTCTTCTTATTTTACTCATACTACATATACCTACTTTATCTATTAATATTCTATTTAATTATGAATTAAACCTTTTATTCCTTCAAGTATTTCATTATTAAAAGCATTCTTACTATATAAGTGCAACTATGACATTCGCCCTAAAGCTTGGCGAATGCCAAGTTTTCTAATAAAATATACAACACAATTCCCATCATATCCACTATTTTCAATTTGATTTCCTTACACCACATGGAGTATGATGTAGGGTAGGAATTTAAAGAGGAAGTTCAAAAAGTCCGGTAAAAATGACACTTCGAATTTCTTCGTTGGCTTGCTTTTTCGCTCCTCATGTACCTTTTGATGTACATTCCGGTGCTCAAAGCTACGCCGCCTCGAACTTCTCGGTCCTTTTTATCCTCCTTTTTGAACACTTATCTAAAGAATCGAAATGAGGGTTTATCGTGAACAAAACATCCATATATGGGCTAACTTTTGATGAATTAGAAGATTGGCTAATGGAGCATGGTGAGAAACGGTTTAGAGCTAATCAAGTATGGGATTGGTTATATAAAAAGCGTGTTAATCAGTTTGATGAAATGAAAAACGTGAATAAACAAACGATAGATTTGTTAGATGATAATTTTGTTTTGCATACGTTAGATGAGGAAATTAGACAGGAATCGAAAGATGGTACGAAAAAGTTCTTGTTTAGACTTTCGGATGGAAATTTAATAGAAACGGTACTAATGCGATTTAGCTATGGTTTATCTGTTTGTGTTACGACACAGGTTGGCTGTAATATCGGTTGTTCTTTTTGTGCAAGTGGCCTATTAAGAAAAAGCCGTGACTTAACTAGTGGCGAAATTGTGGAACAAATCATGAATGTACAGAAGCACTTGGATGAACAAGGTGAAGAAGAACGTGTTAGTCATATAGTAGTTATGGGAATAGGGGAGCCATTAGATAACTATAAGAACCTAATGAATTTCTTGTATGTCGTGAACGATGATCGTGGATTAAATATTGGTGCTAGACATATTACGGTTTCTACAAGTGGTTTAGCTCATAAGATCTATGATTTTGCGGATACAGATATTCAAGTAAATCTTGCTGTATCCTTACATGCACCTAATAACGAATTACGCACTAGTATTATGAAGATTAATAAGGCTTTCCCGTTAGAGAAACTAATGCCTGCAATTAAGTACTATCTAGAGAAGAAAAATCGTCGTATTACCTATGAATATATTATGCTTAAAGACGTCAATGATCATAAAGAAGAAGCTATACAGCTTGCTAATTTAATAAAAGATCACCGTCACTTAGCATATGTTAACTTAATTCCTTACAATACAGTAGACGAACATATTCAATATCAACGCAGTGATTCTAATTCCATTCAGCAATTCTTTGAGACTTTGAAGGAACGTGGTATTCATTGTGGCGTACGTTGGGAAAACGGTGCTGATATAGATGCAGCGTGTGGACAGTTAAGAAGTAAACAAATGAAGAAGTCAAAAGCAGTTTAAAAAGTAAGCCGTGCTTATAAAAGCGCGGCTTACTTTTTTGTTTGAATAAAAGTAGGACTAATAGATAAAAAAGCACCCTCATATTAGTAGGGGAGGGGAGTGAACAGCAATGTTTTCAAATACGCACACATGTTTACAAAATTGTTATGGTTGTAAACAATTAATGAATACAAGTAAACGAAAGTGTATACATATTGATATACCCGCGTTTGCTTATTTGTGTGCGTGTATGCACAAAAGTATACTTTAGAAACTGGGCTGTAATATACAATTATTTACTATTTAAAAAAGGTAGTAACATTTAAGTTAAATAATATGGAGGAAATCGTTCCTTTTGATACCTAATTCGATTATTCGCTCTAAATTGAAAGCGCAAAAAAGTTTTTATGAATTAATGTCTGTTATTAAATACGATCTATAGAAGAATCATTGATTACATATGAATATAAAATGATTTAAGAAATCAATGATCTTGATGAAATTTCACCATAGTGAGACAAACTCCATCAAGTAATTTCTTGAACTCTAAAGGGATATAGGATTTATGGTGACGAGAGTCTGTAAAAAGATAATGGGGTAGATTGATAATGCAGGTGATTAGGAATTAAACAAATGAAGAAGTCAAAAAGCTGTTTGTTTAGGAGGAGACATAATGAATGTATTTAACTTTAAAAATATACGATGGATTGTCTAAGCGAAGTATATTTCTGAAATGGTATTTATACCAATCATGTTCGGACATTACTTGATTAAAATACTTTTGTCCCAGCTTCTTTTATTCTTTAGGTATTTCCTAGTCCTTCTTGGTAGTAAGAAAAGTATAAAACCCTTCCCATCTAGGGCTCCTGTTACTCGCCCTACTGTAAAGATTTGCATAGGTGCAACAAAGTCATTCGCTCAAAGGATATGTCAATGCCAAGTTATTTAAGAAAATGTACTATACATAGAAATAATGTGTTCAAAAGAATAAAAGCTTATTAACGTTAAAAACCAATTCATGCCATTCACAATGATCCTTTGTATTAGAAAAAATAATGGGATATATTTTCTTGCCAATGCACCATGTGCTAGACCAATTTTTGTAGAGCAATAGTTGTACTAATTGCTCTACAAAAATTTTGTGATAGAAAAGAAGTAAAATTTGATGAGAATTTCTCACCCTTCATTAGCAGGGGAGGGGAGTTTTAAAGCACTATTCAATTAAATTTTTATGTGTATACATTTTAGTAAACATGCAAACAAAATTAGATGGTTTGTAAACTGTATATGTATGCAAGTTTTCAAATGTGTGTACATATTGGTTTGTTCGCGTTTACACGAATGAATACATGTATGCAAAAAAGAATACTTCAAAAGTTGGATTGCCAAATCCGTGAAAAACTATTATTCTATTATAGTAAGTAGTTTTTGAAGGGAGTTTTACTATGATAAAATCTAGAATCGCCGCAGTGGATGTAGGTAACGATGCGCTGAAAGGATTATTTGGAAAACTAGAAAACGAGTTGTACATTCCAAATATTATTGCTCCTGATTTAGAAGATCGACCTGTTATTGGAATAGAAGAACTAGATACGAAGGAAGTATTAGATAACATACATATTCGTGTTCATTCACCAGCATTAGAAGAAAATAGTGTTATCTATCGTGTTGGGAATCTAGCTGCAAAAACAACCAATTCACAAGAACTTGATCCGGGAAGTAGTAAATCAGAAGAAGATCAAACATTGGTCATGTTATTTGCTGCATTAGCATTAGATGCAGTTGAATCAAATGAATTTCAAGAAAGAAACGGTGTTATAGATACAAGCTATATGTTAGGAACAGGGCTTCCATTAAGGGAAGTAAAAGAAGGTAAGGATGTAGGTTATCGTTCTCAATTAATAGGTTCTGTACACCAAGTTGAATTTTTAGTTACACCAAAGCATCAAGGTAAGAAAGTGAATTTAAAGTTTGAAGAAGTTAAAATTTACCCAGAAGGCTTTGCTGCTTATGTAAATCTTGTGATGGACAATGATTTAAAAGTAACAAATAAAGAATTGTTGGATAAACAAATTTTAATCCAAGATATTGGTGGATTATCAACAGATATTGCTGTCATTAAAAACCGTAATGTGGACGATGATAAAGCACAAGGTTACAACTTAGGAGTATCTGAATCATTAGAACAAATTCGTGAAGAAATTCTTATTCGTCATGGCGTAGAATTAGATAGTCGCCGTGATGTAGTGGATATTATTACTCGTAAAAATGATCGCCACCATATTATGGTGAAAGGTAGTAGAACAAATGTCCATGATATAACAGATCATATTCTGTTAGAACTAGCTAAAAAGGAATACCGCTTCTTAAGAAATGTCTGGGCGAAAAACTCACAATCTGAAATCTGCTATTTTGTAGGTGGGGGTTCAGCTGTTCTTAAAGACTATATTAAAGCACTTAATAATAAATTAGATGGATTTAATATAGAATTCTTTGAAAATGAACAAGAAAGCATTTGGATGATGGCGAATGCTTATTATAAATTGATTAATCAATTTGTAGGGACATTAAACAAAGAGGACACATTAAACAAAAATAAAAAAGAAGAAAAAGCAACTGTCACTGGATCAAAATAGGGTGATTAAATGGTGAAAAAAGGTATAGAACGTGGACAATCTATTACATTTCGAGTCCCGTCAGATACACCTGATTATTTACTTAAAAAGCTATCGAATTTAAAAGAAACGGAACGGAGAAATTTTTCAAGTACCATTGCTAGTTTTGTTTTAAAGGGTGTCAATGAAACATCCTCAAAGGAACGGGAAGTCATTTCTGTTCCTTTGCCTAAAAAACTAACGAAAGAGCAAAGAAGTTGGCTTAAGCACGAGCATTCTGAAGCAATGATAGGAAGTATTTTATATCATTTACTAAGTGATCCAATGCGTGCTACATCTCTTTTATCTTCATTAAATAGTAACACGGTAAACATGGACGAAATATTTGCTTTTGAAGAAGAAAAAGTGGAAGTTGAATCAGATCATGAGCAGGAACCAGAACAAATTTATGAATTACCGACTATGGATGAAGAAAATACGTTAGATGATGTTGAAATTGATATGTTAGAAATTCATAATGAAGACGAACAAGTAGTGGGGGAGGAAGAATCCGATCCATTAGGGGACTTCTTTTCTAGTATGAACAAATAGCCAAATAAGGGTTAGACGCCTTATTTGGCTATTTTTTATTGTTAAATTTACAATAATAATTACTTTAATAGGTCTCTAAGCTGAGCATCCCTGTATTCGATAGCGTAGTCATAGGCGGTTTTTCCCTCGGAGTCTGTTAATGATTTATCTGCTCCGTTTTCTAATAATTGCTCGACAATTTCAACACCAGCGGCATTATAGACAGCATTTATTAAAGGAGTTGATCCCCAGTTATCCGTTGTATTCACATCTGCTCCATTTTGGATGAACCATTGTGTAGCCTCCATATCCCCCCAAGTTACTGCATACTGTAGGAGAGTGAAACCGTCACTATCTTTTTCATCTATATCCGCCCCTTCACTGATAAGCTGTTGAAGAAGTTCCATGTCATCTTCCATATATGCTTCCATAATAGGTGGATAATCAAGCGTTTCTTCTTCATAACCATCCTCATCATACTCATCATCCTCATATAAATAAGAATCAGAAAACACAGTTGAATTTTCGAAATAGAATGCGGCTGCCCCTATTAAAATGGATACGAACACAATAGAAACAATTACGCCTAAAATAATAGTTGTTTTCTTTTCACGATGAAGTGGATATTGGTCTGGATGAGCCCAGTGATCCAATGCATTTATTCGCTTTGGTAAATCAGGATGACTGGACAGTTTTTCGCTTAACCAAGTGAAGAAGCCAGACTCTTCTCTTATTTGTTCTACATAAGCTTCTTTATTCATTTTTGCTGAAAGCTTCTTACCAATAGCAAGTATGGATAATGCTTCCTTCGCTGCATCGAGGTTACCTACATAATAGGTAGCGTAACGATCGCAGGTGTATTCGCAAGCTCGTAAATAGGCTTCACCGAGAAATGGAATAAACATTGCCGGAAGTAGCAGGAAATGAACGAGCACATGACGTCGTTTAAGATGAGCAAACTCATGTGCTAGTACAAACATCAACTCTTTTTCACGATTATTTTCAACGAGGTCAAAGAACTCCGAATATACAACAACCATGTTCTTACCAAAAAAACGACTTGCAAATGCATTTAGTACTCCCATTGATTCCATAATATAAATAGCGGGTACTTTCTCTAATTCCATATCCTTAGCAAGATTTACCGCCTTTTGGTAAATATCTGGAAATTGCTGTTCACTCAGTCGAACTCCATTTCGGCGAATGGATGCCATCGATAAGGCATGAAAAAAATAAGAAATGAGCATAATTCCTAAAATGATAGCAATTCCTACAATCGAAAAAGCTAGAACAACATAAACTAAAATACTAAACAATAAAGTGATAACAAAATAAACGTTTTCTTTACGATGAACTAACCTATTCTTTAAATCACTTTCCTCAAACACTTTTGTTCCCCCCTGTATCTATAAACTTATTTCTTCATAACAATAAGATTATAAGCGATTGTTGATTGAATAGCTATATAGTTAATTAATAATTTGCTGAATAAAATGCAGCCTATATGTAAAACTAAAAGAGAAGAGAGGGGTCATGCATGTGGATTTTCATTTAATATGGAAAGCTATGATTATTGTAATTGGGGGCACTATATTACTACGCTTTGCAGGGAGAAAGTCAATTGCCCAAATGACACTTGCGCAAACGGTTATCATGATTGGGATAGGTTCATTATTAATACAACCAATAGCTGGTGAAAATATTTGGACAACACTCCTAATTGGATTGATTTTAGTTATAACTTTAATTGTAATGGAACTTTTCCAAGTAAAGTTGGATTTTGTAGAAAATTTGATAACAGGTAAGGCCAAGGTGCTTATTGAAAATGGTAAGTTAGAAGAAAAAAATTTAAGAAAGGTTAGACTTACGGTAGACCAGTTAGAAATGAATTTACGTCAACAAAATGTTCAGAAAATAGAAGATGTGGAATGGGCAACGATTGAACCAAGTGGACAAATAGCTGTGAGGTTAAAAGAAGACTTTCAACCCGTAACCAAAAGGGAATTTAAACAATTAAAAAGCTTATTAGAACAGACATTGAAACAATTAAATGTAGAGATGGATAGTAATATAGAGGTTACAAAAATCAAACCGGAACAACAAGAAACTATTTTCGCTGAAGTTAAAAGAAAATCGCATAAAAATAAACCGCCAAGTCGTTTAGATTAATGGCGGTTTCTTTTATTTATAATAGTCACAATAAAAGGAAAAATCGTAAAAAACCTCTCGCAGTTAGGTAAATAGTATGGTATAATCACGATTAAATATTTAGAAAATTTTATAATATAAGAGGGGGAAGAAGAGATGAGGAAGTTCTTGCAATTACTTGCTATTATCACTCTTATCGCAATGCTTGCGGCATGCGGGTCTGATTCAGATGATAACGCGGCAGAATCGAATGAAGATGCAACTAATTCTAGTGAAACAGAAGGGGATACTAGTTCTAATAGTGGAGAAACGTTTACTGTTGGCGCAACTCAGATCTTGGAGCATCCATCATTGGATAAAGCATATGAAGGTTTTCAAGCGGCATTGAATGATGCTGGTTTGAACGTTGAATTTGATTTTAAAAGTGCACAAAATGATCAAAATAACGTGAAAACCATTTCTGATACATTCGTAGCAGACGATGTGGATTTAATTTTTGCTAACTCCACTCCAAGTGCATTAGGGGCGCTACAAGCAACAAGTGATATTCCAATTGTTTTCACTTCTGTATCTGATGCAGTAGAAGCTGGATTAGTACCTTCTATGGACAAAGCGGGAGAAAACATTACTGGTAATGTAGATTTACATCCAAAGGCAATTAGTGAAACAGTTCAATTTATAGACAAATATTTCCCTAATTCTAAAGTAGGGATGGTTTATAATGCAGGGGAACAAAACTCAGTGAAACAGGTAGAGGAAGTAAAGAAAGCTGTTGAAGGTACAAGCCTAGAAATTGTAGAGCGTACAGTAGCGAATACTGCTGAAGTACAACAATCTACAACCACTTTAGTTGGAGAAGCTGATGTGATTTATATTATTACTGATAACACCGTTGTGTCTGCTCTTGATAGTGTTGTTGGTGTAGCGAATGATCAAGATATTCCTTTAATTGTTGGTGAGCCAGATTCATTAGCAAAAGGTGGCTTTGCAACATTTGGAATTGATTATTATACATTAGGATATCGTACTGGTGAGATGGCTGCTGAAATCCTAAGTGGAGAGAAAAAGGTAAGTGAGGTTACACCAGAATATCCACCAGAAATTCAATTATTCATAAATAAAGATGCAGCTGAAGAACAAGGAATTGAATGGAACTCTGATTGGGATGAATCTGCAGAAATAATTGGAACTGAAGAATAATTACTGACATATGAATACGTTAGAGCCAGTGCATGAACTGGCTCTATAGTGCTTTACATCCCTAGGATTGATTCGTCATGATTACTGCACGAAAGGAATGAAACTATGTTTATATCATTATTTGGAGCTGTAGAATCAGGAGTTATCTATGCAATAATGGCCTTAGGTGTTTATTTAACCTTTCGTGTCTTAGACTTCCCGGATTTAACGGTGGAAGGAAGTTTTGTAACTGGTGCATCAGTTGCAGCCTTTTCCATTATCAATGGGATACCTCCAATAGTTGCTACGTTACTCGCGGCTATTGCTGGGTTTTTAGCAGGTTGTGTAACAGGTGTCTTGCATACGAAGGGAAAAATCAATTCATTATTGGCTGGTATTTTAATGATGACAGCACTTTATTCTATTAATCTAAGAATTATGGATCAGCCAACTCTATCTTTATTAAGTGAAACTACTTTATTTCAACAATTAACATCCGTTTGGAATGCGATTGGACTGGATTCCGTATTTAATGGCCTACTTTCTGCGATGGGAATGGAAAGATTCCCTAAGACTTGGTCTATCGTTATCGTTATGATCCTCGTGACCATTGCTATCAAACTTTTAACGGACTATTTTTTAAAGACAGAAGTCGGTCTTGCCTTACGAGCGATTGGTGATAATAAGAAAATGATTCGTAGTCTTTCAGCAAATACGGATTCACTTATTATCGTTGGAGTAGGTATCTCTAATGCTCTTGTTGCACTTAGTGGCGGATTGATAGCTCAACTAGGTGGATTCTCCGATGTTAATATGGGGCTAGGACTTATTGTTATCGGTTTAGCCTCTATCATTATAGGGGAAGCGTTATTTGGTACGAAGACGATTGTCCGAGCAACATTAGCCGTTATTCTGGGTGCAGTCATTTATCGCATTATCGTCACACTAGCTTTACGTGTTGACTTCCTTGAAACTGGAGACATGAAGTTGATTACTGCGGTAATTGTTGTTATTGCTCTCGTTGCTCCGAAAATCCTTCAGTCTAGAAAAGAAAAAAGTAGACGCATCATAAAACGTCAGCAACTTAAGGCGGGGGGCGATGGCCATGCTTAAATTACAAGATATTTCTATTACGTTTAATGAAGGCACTCCGGACGAAAAGAAAGCATTGCAACATATCGATCTAGAACTGGAAAAAGGTGATTTTGTTACTGTTATTGGTAGTAATGGTGCTGGTAAATCAACACTGATGAATATCATTTCTGGAGTACTAATCCCTGATGTTGGCGACGTGTTTATTAATGGAAAACAGGTTGTAGATTTACCTGAATATAAGCGTTCTAAATATATTGGCCGTGTCTTTCAGGACCCAATGGCTGGAACTGCACCATCCATGACGATAGAAGAGAATTTAGCGATGGCATATTCTCGAATTAGAAAAAGAAAACTTAAATTAGGGGTAACAAAACAACGAAAAGAGATGTTTAAAGATTATTTGAAGACTTTAAACCTTGGTCTAGAAAATAGACTAACGGCGAAGGTTGGATTACTTTCGGGTGGGGAAAGACAGGCATTATCCTTACTAATGTCCACTTTTACCCAACCAGATATTTTGCTTTTAGATGAGCATACAGCTGCTCTAGATCCATCGCGTGCAGAGTTGATTACGAGTTTGACAGATAAGGTTGTCAAAGAATCAGGATTAACAACACTAATGATTACCCATAATATGCAACAAGCATTAGATTTAGGAAATCGATTAATTATGATGGATAAAGGACAGATTATTTTTGATGTTCGTGGGAAAGAAAAACAAAGCCTAACTATCGAAAATCTATTACACGAATTCCAACGCATTCGTGGCGAACAGTTTGGTAGTGACCGTGCTGTATTAAACTAATATTATATCGATGAGAAGCACAAGAACATTTATTTTCTTGTGCTTTTTGTCATATTTACCCACTTTTCATGTTGCTTTCTATTAAACTCTATGATATGTTTGATTCATCAATATATTGTGTGTGAATTAAAATTAAATACTATATATAGCGAATAGATTAATGGTGACTGTAGTCTTAATAGGGAATCTAGTGTAAATCTAGAACTGTCCCCGCAACTGTAAGTGTGTACGAAAGAGTAATCCACTGTATCAACTGGCTCAAGAAGGCTCTGGTATGGGAAGGACTCTAGTAGGTTTGATGCACAAGTCAGGATACCTGCCATTTCTCTTAAGTTTCATTTCCCCGGGGTGAGGGATGGTGAAACGATAGATTGGCACATACTTTCTGTCGTTTTTAACCGTTCAAGCTCTGGTGAACGGTTTTTTTGTGTCAAAAATACAAGGAGGGCTAGGATGATAGTAGAAATGGTTAAAGAAAATGGAGAATTAAAGAAAGTGATGAAAAGGGCAGCAAATGGTCTATCCCTAAACGTAAGTTCATTTATAGAAAAAGTGGATACAGGTCTTAATCATCAACAAGAATTTGAAAAGGGTTTGGATTTTCTAGTAAAAAAAGCGCTAGAAGAAATAGATGAGGCGAACCCAGATTGGTCCTATTTTGCTGCAAGACTTTATTTGCAAAAATTATATAAAAAAGCAGCTAAAAACAGAAATTATGATGATAAAGATAAAAAATACGGATCATTTCTTGAATTAATCAAGATTTTAACGGATAAAGGGATTTATTCCCCTCATTTCCTGGGAAAGTACACGGAAGCTGAAATTAATTATTTTGGGGATTTAATAGAGCCAGATAAAGATATGAATTTTACTTATTTAGGGATTTATACATTGGCTACTAGATACTTGGCTACGGACTTTGAGAAGAACACATACGAGTTACCACAGGAACGTTGGATGATCATTGCGATGCATGTCATGCAAAATGAAGATAAATCAAAACGGACAAAATTAGTGAAAGAGGCATATTGGGCACTGAGCAATTTGTACATGACAGTAGCTACGCCAACATTAGCAAATGCCGGAAAGACTCATGGTCAACTGTCTAGTTGTTTCATTGATACAGTCGATGATAGCCTTCAGTCCATTTATGATAGTAATACAGATATTGCTAGACTATCCAAAAATGGTGGCGGGATCGGAGTTTACATGGGGAAAATCCGTTCGAGAGGTAGTGATATAAAAGGCTTTAAAGGAATGTCCAGTGGAGTAGTCCCATGGATTAAACAGTTGAATAATACAGCTGTAAGTGTGGATCAGTTAGGAACGAGGAAAGGTGCAATTGCGGTATATTTAGATGTATGGCATCGGGATATTGAGGCGTTTTTAGATCTTAAATTAAATAATGGTGACGACCGAATGCGTGCCCATGATATTTTTACCGGAGTCAGTCTACCAGATTATTTTATGGAACAAGTGGACAAAAGAGAGGATTGGTATTTATTTGACCCGCATGAAGTTCGTCAGGTGATGGGTTTCTCATTAGAAGACTATTATGATGAGGAAAAAGGAAGTGGGAGCTTTCGGGAGAAATACGAACAATGTATAGATGCACCACTTGAGTCAAAAAGAAAAGTACCAGCAATCGATATCATGAAACGGATTATGAGGTCGCAACTAGAATCGGGAACGCCATTCATGTTTTACCGGGATGAAGTGAATCGAAAGAATAGTAATGCACATGCAGGAGTCATTTATTGCTCTAATTTATGTACGGAAATAACGCAAAATCAATCTCCGTCTGAGTTTTTAGAAGAGTATGTCGAGAAAGATGAGACAATCGTTAAGAAGTATAAACCTGGTGATTATGTCGTTTGTAATTTAAGCTCTATAAATCTAGGTAAAGCTGTTCCAGAAGGGGTATTAGAACGTCTTATCCCTATACAAGTTCGGATGTTGGATGGTGTTATTGATATGAATACATTACCAATTAAACAGGCTGAATTAACGAATAAAAAGTACCGCGCTATTGGTTTAGGGACATTTGGTTGGCATCATTTATTAGCGGTAATGGGTATCAAATGGGAATCAGAAGAAGCTGTTCAATATGCAGATAGCTTGTACGAGAGAATTGCATTTTTAACGATTAAGAGCAGTATGGAACTAAGTAAAGAAAAAGGACATTACCCTGCATTCCAAGGTAGTAAATGGAGTACAGGTGTTTACTTTGAGGAAAAAGGCTATCAAGATGATACATGGTTAAAACTCAAGGAAGAGGTAAAAGAAAATGGAATGCGCAATGCATATTTAATGGCTGTAGCACCAAATTCAACGACTGCGATGATTGCTGGATCGACCGCAAGTATTGATCCAATATTCAAGCCTTTTTATTACGAAGAAAAGAAGGACTTTAAAATTCCCGTTACTGCACCTGACATCGACCACCGTACGTACGATATTTACCGTCGTTCTGCTTACATCGTGGATCAACGCTGGTCGATTAAGCAAAATGCAGCTAGACAGAAACATATTGATCAAAGTATATCCTTTAACCTTTATGTACCAAATACCATTCGAGCTTCTATTTTGCTTGAACTTCATCTT
Source organism: Oceanobacillus sp. Castelsardo (assembly GCF_001659985.1). Lineage (GTDB taxonomy): Bacteria > Bacillota > Bacilli > Bacillales > Amphibacillaceae > Oceanobacillus. The sequence continues at coordinate 191,263 of NZ_LYCS01000003.1, read as the reverse complement.
CAAGCATGGCGAGAAGGTTTGAAAACGACGTATTATGTAAGATCTACTTCCAATGACGTAGAAGAATGTGAATGGTGTCAAAGTTGAAAGTAGTAATCGCGTATTTATCTTATAGCGGTAATACAAACGAAACAGCAGAGTTAATTGCGGAAATATTAATAAATGAGGATGTTGAGGTTGATCTGCATCGAATTGGCATTGATTTGCCAATCAATCCAGAGCAGTATGACTATGTATTCCTCGGTACATTTACATGGGAAAGAGGAAGTACACCAGATGAAGTAAAGGATTTCGTTTTAGAAATAGGCTATAAACCATGCAATATGATTGTTTTTGGCACAGGGGATACTCAATTTGGTGGGGATAATTTATTTTGTTTAGCAGCTAAAAAGTTAGCTAAATTTTACAATAGTCCATACCCTGTATTAACAATTGAACAGTCACCAAGGGGAAGTCAAGAGAAGAAGGTTAGAGAGTGGTTAGAAGGAGTGTTACATGATGCAAAATGTGTTACTAAATAGAGCTAAAACATTAGAACCGGTGAGTCCAAATAAATCTACTGGACTATTTGGAGGTAAGTCAAGTGGTATTTTAAATTGGAATGATATTGCCTATCCGCATTGGTATAAAATGTATAAACGATTACTAGGTAACTATTGGCAGGCGGACGAAATAAATATGTCCAATGATGTAAAGGAGTTTCCAAAATTATCACCTGCTGAACAAGAAGCATATTTGAAAATTATTGGTTTATTATCCACTTTGGATGGTCCTCAAACAAGGACAGCTTTACTCCTCAGTTTATATGCTACAGATCCTTCTGTTCAATCAATTATGGCAGTGATTGCACAACAAGAGGCGGTTCATAATGAAAGTTATTCTTATGTATTGTCATCGGTAGTATCATTAGCAGAACAAAAGCGATCTTTTGAACATGGAAGAAAAGATACGGTGTTATTAAAGCGAAATAATACGATTATGGAACAGTATAACGAGTTTGTAGAGAATCCAACCATTGAAAATATATTAAAAACGTTAGTATATACAACATTATTAGAAGGAATGTTTTTCTATTCTGGATTTGCCTTTTTCTATCATTTAGCACGTGATAATAAAATGGTAGGTACATCAACGATGATTAGTTATATTAATCGTGATGAACTGGAGCATGGTCGATTTATATCTGAATTATTCCGTGCCACATTAGCTGAAAACCCTGAGTATAACAACGAAACCTTTATAACTTGGGTATATGACCATTTCAAAGAATCAGTCGAATTAGAAACAGAGTGGTCTCATTATGTTCTTAAAGATGTGGACGGTTTTGATTTAGAAGAGATGGAAGGATATATCAAATATCGTGCTAATAAAATGCTACGGATGATGGGATTAAGTGAAATATATCCAGAGTTCACGGAGAATCCAATGAAATGGATCCGTGCATATGCAGATAATATTGATGGAACGAAAACAGATTTCTTTGAACAAAAGTCCAGACAGTATACGAAGACGAGCGATTTAAACGGATTTGATGATTTGTAAGGAAATTGTAAAACCTCCTCCTCATTAACCACTTTCACTAATCATAGTATAGGAAGGTAAGAGAAACTCTGTGCTATACTGAAAGTAATGAAAAGGGGGAGGTTCCATTGTCAGAGAAAGAAGAGGTTCTAAAACTAATTAAAGATCTACCAGAAAATGTTTCCTTAGAAGAAATTATGCGCGAGTTATATATTTACATAAAGTTTCAGCAAGGTGTAAGAGAATTAAATGAAAAAAGGTCTGATAAGAAAACGATTGATATGGAACCTGAAAAATGGTTTCATTAGGAAAAATGTATTAGATGGTAATTAAAGGTGCAAATCTATAAGAGATTAGCACCTTTAATTTGCATATAGAAAAGTAATTAACTTAACCAGTGAGTTCTAAGGATTAATCTCTCATTGCTCCTGCTTCCCGAGAAGTCATTGCACCCTGTCCCTCGCTCAAATCTTGTTGAATTTGCTGTTTTACCTTTTTAGCATCGGTCCCAGCAAATCCAGGTTTCATACTAGACTTCAAATTCTTATTAGCTTGTCGACTTTGCCTCATATAAATCCTCCTTCAATAATCTTATTATTAACGAAAAATCTCTAAGTATAACCCAAGCATTGGGGCGATTTCACCTTAAAGGAAGATAAAGCTGAAAAAGGAAAGTAGTAACATCATCATTCAAAATATAGTTAAAAAGAGGCTGTGGTTAAAATACTTTTGTCCCAGCCTCTTTACCATTCGTTAATTAAGAAAATCAATAAGTCCACTCGTTATCGCTTCAGCAGCTTGTTTCTCGTAATCTACCGTTTGAATAATATTTAAATCATATGGGTTAGTTATAAAGCCGAGTTCAATTAAAATAGCTGGTGCACTTGTGTTGCGTAGCACGTGATAGCCCTCTCTATGAATGCCACGGTTATGTAATGATACTTTAGAAGAAAGGGATGCTTGTACATTTTTAGCCAATTGCTGCCCCGATTCGGAAAAGTAAAATGTGCTAATCCCTTGCGCAGAAAGAATTGGGTAAGCATTAAAATGTAAACTTATAAAGGCATCCGTTTGATGGGAGTTACTAATTGCTGCTCTTTGTTCTAAAGAAACATAATAATCGCCTTCACGAGTAATGGTTACTTTTGCACCCGCATTTCTAAGTCTGTCTGCAACCCTATTTGTAATTGGCGATGTTAGGCTCTTTTCATAAATTCCCCCAAGTCCAATTGACCCTGGATCACGACCACCATGTCCTGGATCAAGTACAATATGACGGCCAGATAAGGATCCACTTTGATTTGTAGGGGACAGAGTTTTTGATTCTGTTTTAGTTTCCTCGTTATTCCTACTCTTGGTTCCTATGCTTTTATTCGTTAACCAAGAGGCAACCCAAGCCGTTTTGCCTTCAGTTAAAGAAATCTTATGCCAATCTCCTTCAGTATGTATTAGTTCATACGATTTATGTGATGAAGCGGTACCGATAACACGGTATTCTTCACCTGGACCAGAGCGAATATTTACTCCATCTGCTGTAAGAGTAATCATTTCAGCAGATAAAACTGCCGTTTGTTTTACTTCGCTTACTTGGGTTTCATCTAATGCAATCAGATGGTGTTTGGCAATCCAAGCTTCTTTTCCTTGGTAATAGGTTTGAACCCATCCGTATTGTTCCTTGAATACGTTCACTTGATTTCCTTTTGTGAGCATTCCTAAAATATCTGCTTGAAGTGAAGGTTCACTTCTGACGTTTAGGACACCAGTACTCACCTCATAAGTTTTTCCACTCTCGGCATATCCTGTTATCGGGATAAGTAGTAATAATAAAATGAATCCGATTGTGATGATTGGTCGTAAAGGCCTCATCATAACCTCCTTAATGTCTGTTGGAAATATTTACTATTAATCTTATTATGGAACGGAGGATAAGACAAGTAAAAAAAAGGATGAATTTAATCATCCTTTTTTTTACATAATTATTTAAATCTTTAGCAAAGAGGACGCAGCTTTTATAGCCCCTTCATCATGAACCATCTGCCCAGGTTTACTCGCTCTTCCAATGACATATCCTTCAAATGACATACTATAGAATTGGCATATATAATTAAATTGTTCAATAAGTGGAAGTCCCTTTATAGTAGGCTTATCACCGCCTACAGCAATTAAGTATACTTTCTTATTCTTCAATTCCTCTCTAAAATGAGGGATTTCTGGATCGCGTAAAATTTGTGACCATCGATCGATAAATATCTTCATCGGCCCCGACATACTATACCAATAAATGGGGGTTGAGAAGACAATAATATCATGTTCTAACATTTTTTGAATAAGCCCTTTATGCTCATCCTTTACAGGTTTAAATCCATCTTTTTCGTGACGTTCATCTACAATTGGTTGAATAAAATGATTTCGTAAATAGATATGAGTTCCTTTATCCTTGGGAACAGCTTTATATGTCAAATATTCCGTATTTCCATTCTCTCGCGTTGATCCATGAATAACGACTACCTTCATTTAGTATCCTCCCCGCGTAGATTGTGATGCTTAGGTAATAACAGAGAAAGGCTAGGTTCCTATATTCTCTGTAGAATAATTCCTAAATATAAATAAACGTTATTAGAGTATATGAATGGGAATGAAAAACATGTAAAAATATTCAGCCCCTACAGTCTGCCAGATTATAAAACTTTATCCAGTCCCACTGGTTGAAGCTTCACTTTATGCACTATCTACTGCCGTTTGATTTTGTGTTTCTAATTTTTGTTTACGGGTTAAAAAGTAAAAGACACTAACCAAAACAATCAGTCCACCTATCATTTGCATACTCGTTAAGCGTTCTCCTAATAACAGGAACGCTAAGGCACTTGCCCCAACCGGTTCTCCTAAAATACTCATGGATATTGTAGTTGTATTGACGTAGTTCAACAACCAGTTATTAATAACGTGAGAAATAGTTGGTACAATAGCAAGGAGTAGGAATATTCCCCATTCTTTAGATTCATAACCTCCTAGATTTACTCCTGTTCCAACATTGTAAAAGGTAAGGAAGGTTCCAGCAAAGGTGAAGACTAAAAAACTATAAATCCAGTGTGATATTTTTTTGACAACACTTTGGCCTATTAATAAATAACCGACAACAGCGACTACACTCAAGAAAGATAAAATATCACCGATGATAGCATTTGAACTTAAAGCTAAGTCTCCCCAGCCAATCATAACAACACCAATCACTGCAATACCCATCGTTAATAAGGATTGCTTATTTGTTCGCTCTTTATAAAGAATAAAACCACCAATAACCGCAACAACTGGTTGCAGTGCAAGAATAATAGTCGAACTTGCTACTGTAGTTAATTTTAACGAACCAAACCATAGGGCAAAGTGAAGACCTAAAAAGGCTCCAGAGATAAGGAGTAGGTTCCAGTCCTTTTTCGTTATTTTTTTAAATTCATTTCTCTTTTTCCAAACGATTGGTAATAAAAATAATGCAGCAATCCACATCCGATACATACTTGAAATGGTAGCAGGGGATTCAGACCATTTTACGAAGATCGCAGAAAAGGAAATGGCGATAATAGAAATGGTTAAAGGTAATACAATCGATTTTGGACTATTTTCCTGAGCCAAAAAAATCCCTCCGATTTCTATATATATTCAATATTCCTAAATTATAGCGGAGGGTAGTGGGGAATACAATAGGCTCACATGATACTTAAGCTCTAATCCATTTCCAAATTTCTTTCGGTGAAGCATTTTTTCCGTATAGTAAAATACCGACCTTAAAGATTTTCCCTGCAAGTTTCATAAATAAGCCGATACATACTAATAAAATCGCTATAGCTATGATGACTTCCAACCAAGGCCAGTTCTCAAGTAGTGTAAGTCTTAAAAGTAATACTCCTGGCGATGTGAACGGAATATAAGTACCAACCTGTGCCCATAATCCACTAGGATCGCTAAAAACAGGCCCTATGAAAATAAAAGTAGCAAAAGGTAACATCATGACGAATCCTTGGAAGTTTCCCGCAGTTGAAATATCTGCCATTGTTGCACCAACCCCAACAAATATTGCTGCAAAAAGTAGATAACCTAAGATAGCGATAAAGAGGTATAACACAAGTTCAGGCACAAATAGGTATTCCATAAATGGGAAATCAATTTTCCAAATTGCTGCTGGAAGTAAAATAGCTATCGACACGGCGGTCTGAATTAGTCCTAAAACAAAGTAGCCGATAATCTTTCCATTCATTAATTCCCCGGGAGTTAAGGAAGATAATATAATTTCGGCAATTTTATCCTTTTTCTCCTGGGAAGCACTTTGGAATATTGCCATTCCAGTGAAAACAATAGATAGCATAACAAAGCCGGCAAAAATGCCTGGGATCAACTTCTCGAATGGTGGGCTACTTGCCTCTAAATCAGTATCTGTACTAGAATCACTAGCACTAGATACGACCTCTTCAAATGAAATATTGCTTGAAATTATCGCTAATTGCTCATCCGTTAAGCCTAAATTTCCCAATTGATTTGATTTTAAAGGAGTTTCGAAGACTTGGATTTGATCCATGAAATATGGATTTATTTCTTCACTCGTATAAACGGGTACCATTCCTTGTTCCACGGCTCTCTGATCCATAAAAATGTAGGCCGTATTTTCCTTGTCTTTAAGAACATCCTCAACCTCGCTTTCGGATATATCTGTTTTCTCTAATTTCATATTAAAAGCTGTTTCGCTTACGGTTTCTTCTAAGCTACTAAAAATATTCAGTTGATCATTTACTAGTACTGTAACTTCCTCGGTAGCTAAATCTTCTGAGTCATCGCCGAATAAGCTACCTATAAACATAAAGGCGACAATGAGAACAGGGGTTAGAAATAATCCAATAAGGAAGGTTTTATTTTTCATATTTCGTTTAATTTCCCATTTAGCAACTTTCAACGAGTTACGCATGGACATCACTTCCTTCCTTCATTAGGTTTTTATCCGTTGCAATATCAATAAAAATTTCATGAAGGGAAATCCGATTGATGTTTAATTCATGGATATTTATTTCGTTTGGTAACTGTTTTAGCCAGTTCCCGGGCCCGACATCCTTTTCAAGGTATAAAATAGATGACTCACCAGTTTGCTCTACTCTAACTACTTGAGGGATGCGCTCTAATTCATGTCGGTTGTTTTGTCCTTTAATAGTACATTTGAAGTTCGCATACTCTGTTTTTACATCATTTAATGTACCGTATATCACTTTCTGACCATGCTGAATCATAAAAAGACGGTCACACATTTCTTCCACTAAATTCATTTGATGCGAGGATAAAAGGATAGCAGTCCCATTATCTGCTAAACTTCTAATCTCTTCTTTAAATAATTCCTGACTAACCGGATCAAGTCCAGAGAACGGTTCATCCAATATGAGAAGCTCAGGTTCGTGAATGATAGAAGATATAAATTGAACTTTCTGCCCCATACCTTTCGATAATTCCTCAACAGATACTTTTTCCTTTCCTTCTAAATCAAATTTTTTCAAATACATGAGTGCTCGTTCTTTTGCTTTATGTAGTGGGTAGTCTTTTAGATCGGCTAAGTAAAGTAAAATATCCATGACATTGACGTTTTTATAAAGTCCACGTTCCTCTGGTAAATATCCAATTTTGTTCCTTGGAATCCCTTTTCCATTATGTTGGTGAAATGTAACGGATCCTTTATCAGGATACATAATACCCATAATGTTTCGTATCGTTGTAGATTTCCCAGCTCCATTTGGACCAAGGATTGCCATAATTTCGCCTTTACGAACTTCGAATGAAATGCCTTTTAAAACCTTTTTGTCCTTAAATGACTTCTCTAGGCCTTCAACCGTTAACATAACCTCCATGTCATTACATCATCCTCTCTATTTACGTTCGCTGCTAAGTAGTACGGACGGTAGTATGGATAGGTTTCAAAAAATATAGAAATTTGTGTTCACATTTTATTCAAATATTTGTGTCTTAATTGTGAAATGGTGAACAAACGTATTTTCAAAAGTATTAAACATGTGTATGATGAAAATGTAAGAAGGAAGCACACAATATATTGTGAAACATTGAACATTAAAATAAAGGAGTGGATCATTATGGTAATGGATTTCATTCGTAATAATAAAATTGTAGCTGCTATTTTAACTGTATTAAGAGTTTATATCGGTTATGCCTGGTTAACAGCAGGGATAGGTAAACTAACAAGTGGTGGATTTGATGCAGGTGGATTTATCCAAGGTGCGATTGCAAGTGCAGGTGGAGATCACCCGGCAGTTCAAGGCTGGTGGGCAGCGTTCTTAGAAGCAGTAGCACTACCAAATGCAGAATTATTTAGCTTTGTAGTTATGTGGGGCGAAGTATTAGTAGGTGCAGCACTTATCTTAGGTATTTTCACTAACTTCGCAGCGCTAATGGGTATTACGATGAACTTCGCATTTCTATTCAGTGGAACAGTAAGCACAAACGCACAAATGGTATTAATCACTGTATTCTTAATTGTAGCAGGATTTAACGCAGGACGTTATGGTTTAGATAGGTGGGTTATTCCATTTATAAAAAAACATACACAAGTTGGAAGAGATAAAATGAAGAAAGAATTTGTAGCAGCATAGTAACCAATTATGTGAAGCAATACACAATTTTTAATGAGGAGTGATTTATAATGATGGAATTTATTCGTGAAAATAGAGTAGTAGCAGCGGTTTTAGCAGTATTAAGAGTTTATATCGGTTATGCTTGGTTAACAGCAGGGATAGGTAAACTAACAAGTGGTGGATTTGACGCTGGTGGATTTATCCAAGGTGCGATTGCGAGTGCGGGTGGAGATCACCCAGCAGTTCAGGGTTGGTGGGCAGCGTTCTTAGAAGCAGTAGCACTACCAAATGCAGGATTATTTAGCTTTCTAGTTATGTGGGGCGAAGTATTAGTGGGTGCAGCACTTATCTTAGGTATTTTCACTAACTTCGCAGCGCTAATGGGTATTACGATGAACTTCTCTTTTCTATTCAGTGGAACAGTAAGCACAAACGCACAAATGGTATTAATCACTGTATTCTTAATTGTAGCAGGATTTAACGCAGGACGTTATGGTTTAGATAGATGGGTGATTCCATTCGTCAAAGAGCATACTCCAATCGGAAAAGATAAAGTGAAAAAAGAAGAAGTTGCGGTTGCATAAGAAGAACTGGATTTTCAAAGCGCTTGGATAGGAATTCTATTCAAGCGTTATTTTATTATTTGGTATTAAACAAACGTAAGTATGTACATATTCAACATGAGCGGACACTCATCGAGCTAATGAGCGCCCGTATACAAGCAATTTCATCTGAAACGGACACTCATCAATCTAAAGGTGCCCATTACCAGGCATTTTTATCTTGGATAGTTAGTCATTAGACCAATGAATGTATAATCTTGGTAGTTTAATTGCTGTTCTTGAGTAACAGGTGTCTATTCTAAATTAGTGATAAAATTACATGTTTCTAAAAAACATTGATTTACATATAGTATTCATTTATTTAATCAGGTCCGCCGCTGTTATATGAAAATATAGAATAGTTAATCAACCCTTATTCTGTTTTAAAAGAAATGTTTCATGGCAAATATGGTATTAAAACAGATGGAGGATTTTAGTATGAAACGTTTCGTATGCTTGTTGATTCTTATATCAACTGTACTAATTGCTTGCAATCAGACAACACAAGAAAAAGGAGAAAACCTGGATTCACAAGAGCCAAACCACGAAAAAGTAAATTCAATGATTAATAAAAATGTCATTGTCGATTTGAAAAATAGTGATGGAGAAATAGTTGCTAATGCATCGCTTGTAGAATCAAAATCTGGTGGTGTAACTATTTCGATTAAAGGGGAAAATTTACCCTCTGGTGGACATGGTTTTCATATTCATGAAAATGGTTCATGTACTGCTCCTACATTTGAATCAGCGGGGGCACATTTTAATCCAACAGGCAAAAAACATGGATTTGATAATTCAGAGGGCCCACATGCAGGTGATTTAAATAATATTAATGTAGGGGCAAACGGCAACCTTTCTACCGAAGTGACAGCTGATATGGTTACGTTAGAAAAGGGGAAAGAAACCTCTTTACTTAAAGAAGGTGGTACATCTTTGGTGATTCATTCTGATCCAGATGATTATGTTTCCCAGCCGGCAGGAAATGCAGGAGATAGAATTGCATGTGGAGTAATTAAATAACTGGGTAAAAGTAAAACAGCGCTACTTAAAAAGGCGCTGTTTTTTATTTGGGTGATTATTCATAATGATTAGACTATATTGTTCATGCTAAATCGTGTATAATGATGGTTAGTGTCTAATATATATACGGAAACAGAATATATTTAAAGACAGTTTATTTTCTTTAATGGCAAAGGATTTAATTTTGTAAACCCGTATTAATAAGGGTTGTGTCCGGCTCCAGCACTAAAGCTGTAGCGAAACTTACTTCACCTTCGTACTCGTTAAACGGGCGCTTGCGCTTTTGAACAAGAAAATGAACTTTCCACGTCTTTAAAGAGGGAGGCATGTATGGAACCTTTATCGAGAGAATCGGAATTAAAAAAGGAAGAGAAAATTTGGACACGTGACTTTGTATTAGTCTGCATGGCCAATTTTTTTGTTTTTTTAGGCTTCCAAATGACATTACCTACCATTCCGTTATTTGTGAAGGAACTTGGTGGTGGTGACCAGTTAGTAGGTATCATTGTTGGGATCTTCACATTTTCGGCATTATTAATCCGACCATATGCTGGACATATTCTAGAATCGAAAGGTAGAGGTTTTGTATATTTACTAGGATTAGCCATTTTTGTGTTTTCCGTTGGTGGATTTGCTTTTGCCCTAAGTATAATCGTATTAATTATTCTTCGTGTTATCCAGGGTGTTGGTTGGGGGTTCTCTACCACTGCAGGTGGAACGGTGGCAACAGATCTTATTCCACCAAATAGACGTGGGGAAGGTTTAGGCTACTTTGGATTGTCAGGAAATATAGCTTTAGCATTTGGACCATCCTTAGGTTTAACCCTTGTTGGAGTAATATCCTTTACACAGCTATTTTTATTATGTGGTACATTTGGGTTCATTGCTTTATTATTAGCATCTAAAATTCACTATAAAAAAGTTGAAAAGTCCGAGCATAAAACGACAACGATAAAATTTGATATCTTTGAAAAGACGGCCATCCAACCTTCTATTCTCCTATTTTTCATTACCTTTTCATTTGGTGGTATTGCTACATTTTTACCTTTACATTCTATTGAAAATGGAGTGAAAGGAATTGAACTTTATTTTCTCTTCTTCGCTATATTTCTCATGATTTCCCGTACGTTTGCAGGGAAACTCTATGATAAAAAAGGTCATCTTTATGTGTTTTTACCTGGAACATTCCTTATCTTTTTAGCAATGCTATTATTAGCTTGGCTTCCAAACACCATGATACTTTTATTTGCTGCTTCCCTATACGGATTAGGGTTTGGTGGAGTTCAACCGGCACTCCAAGCTTGGGCAGTTGAAAAGGCGAATGCTAGGAGAAAGGGAATGGCGAACGCCACATTTTTCTCTTTCTTTGATCTAGGGGTTGGTTGTGGTGCCATTATTTTCGGTGCCATAGCTGTATTTGGATACGGAATGATTTATGTAGCATCTGCCTTTTCAGTCGTCCTATCTATGATTTTATATATTTATCTTTATAGGAAAGCAATAAAATAATATAAAAATATAATGAAAGGTTGATAGCTTATTAGTTATCAACTTTTTCTACTTAACAAAGGTATAATTCTTACTAGATTCTCCTATCCTAATGATAATAAGATTATAGGATGGAAAAGTTTCAAAAAACAATGGACTCGTATAAAATGAAAGTAATGATGTCAGTATAGAAGGTAGGTTACTAATGTTTTGAAAAGACTTAGTGATATAAATCTCCAAAAATTATTTCCGTCTGTCATTTATCGACGGGGGCTTCAGTATTATAAACAGAATAAAGTAAGTGACCTCTTATATGATATTAATTATCAAGTTTGGACGGCAGCTGTTCACGGATCTGAGGACTACTTTGTTGAAATAGATATGAAAGAAATAGACAAAGGATTCGTTAATACGTATTGTGATTGCCCGGCATTCGATACCTTTGGATCATGCAAACATATCGTAGCAACTTTATTAACGATTGCTAATAAAGAAAAAGGTAATCCCAAAACTACAAAAAATTATGATTATCAATTAACTGGACGGTTTATGGAGAGAATTACTTCCGTTGCTCATTCTAATACTCACTCAGAAATATTATCTGAGAAAATACCAATGCATGTAGAATATATTTGTAAATGGTCTTATGATAATCAAATTTTAATTGAATTAAAGGCAGGATCTAATCATCGTTATGTGGTGAAAGATGCATACAAATTTATCTCAGATGTTTTAAAGGATAGGGAGCATTTTTTCACGAAGAAATTCACATATAGTTCGGATACACACTATTTCCATAACCAGGATATAGAGATTTTTGAAATGCTACAATCCATACGAAAGAACGAGGAAATCTATGAAGGATTCCGATTCTATCATTACCAAGGAAATATGAATGATTTACGAAATATAATTATTCCGCCATTTCTATTTAAGGACCTTTTAGAGAAATTATGTCAACGGGATCTTATAGTACAATCCGGAAATGAAGAATATACGAATATAAGGATGGAAGAAGAGGCATTGCCATTTGAATTTTCTTTAACGAAAAATACGCGTGATGACTTAATGCTAACAATGGAAGATGTAAAAGGTGCCATTTACTTTGGCTCCTATGAAGTATTATTTGCTCAAGGGACATTTTATTTCCCTAAAAAAGAACAAATACCGATTGTGCAGGAAATGATTGGATTTGGGATGGAAGATTTAAAACTACCAATTACGAAAGAGCAAGCAGATACATTTGTTTCGGAAGTATTGCCGTCCTTGAAAAAGGTTGGGAAGGTGGAAACATCCGAAAAGGTTCGTTCTGAAATTATTCAATATCCTTTAAAAGCTAAATTGTTTTTAGAAATGAATGAGGATATGATTACAGGGAAATTAGAATATTATTACGGTGAACATTTTATTGATCCGTTTAATGGACGAAAACAAAGTGACGCAATCATCATTCGAGATGTGGAAAAAGAGCAAGATATTATGCAACTGATTGAGCAAGCTAATTTCCATTATAATGGGAAGGAACTGTATATTCATACGGCAGATGAAGAGGATATGTATGATTTTCTTTATTATGTGATGCCGCTCTTAGATCAAAACGTGGAATTATTTTTAACATCTAATATTCGCGATATGTTAATGGAGACAGATCCAATTCCTAGTACAAATGTTAGATTAGAATCCTCCTCTAACTTATTGGAAATCGGTTTTGACATTGATGGAGTGGATAATTCAGAGATTAACAAGATATTAGACGCAGTGATTGAGAAGAAACGTTATTATAAATTACCCGATGGAGCATTACTTTCTTTAGAAGGAGAAAAGTTTACTTCCATTAAACAAATTCTAGATGAGATGGATATTAGGAAACAAGATATCCATGAAGGTAATATCCAAGTACCCGTCTATCGGGGAATGCAATTAGATGAATTAATACAAACAGATAAAAGATACGATTCTTCATTTCGTAAATTACTTAGTCATCTTAAATCTCCTGAAGAACAAGTGTATGAGTTACCGGAAAATCTTAATGCTAACTTAAGAGAATATCAAATGACGGGATTCCAATGGTTTAAATCATTAAGTCAATATCATCTAGGTGGGATTCTAGCCGATGATATGGGGTTAGGTAAGACGTTGCAGAGCATAGCATATATAGCTTCCGAACCAGTAGTCGAAGGCCCGCACTTAATTGTTGCCCCATCTTCTGTTGTTTATAATTGGAAAAATGAATTTGGAAAGTTTGCTCCAGATTTGAATGTTGCTATTATGACGGGGACACCTGGGGAGCGGCAGGAAAAGATAAAAGAACTAAAAGGAATGGATGTTTGGATTACTTCCTATGCTACGATAAGGCAAGATATTGAACAATATCGCGAAATGACATTTCAAACACTCATTTTGGATGAAGCACAGTATATTAAAAACTACGCAACGAAAACGTCAAAAGCAATACGTGAGGTTCGGGCGACTAGGAAATTTGCTCTAAGTGGAACTCCGATTGAGAACTCCATTGATGAATTATGGGCTATATTCCAGGTTATTCTACCAGGGCTAATGCCTAGCCAACAGAACTTTAAGCAATTATCCAATGAAAAGATTGCAATGATTACAAGACCATTCATTCTTCGCCGTTTGAAGAAAGACGTATTAAAAGAACTACCAGATAAAATTGAATCAGTTCATGTTTCTGAGTTAACCAGGGACCAGAAAGAATTATATGTTGGTTATTTAAGGCAAGTTCAGCAAGAAGCTGCTCAAACGATGAAAGAAAGTGGCTTTAATCAGAACCGTATGAAGATATTGGCGGGTCTAACAAGGTTAAGGCAAATTTGTTGCCATCCATCGATGTTTATTGAAAACTATGAAGGACAATCCGGGAAATTAGAACAGCTCATGGATACGGTAAAAACTACTATTTCGAATGGGAGCAGAATGTTAATTTTTTCGCAATTCACGAGTATGCATGAGATTATTATGGAAAGATTGGATCAAGAAGATATTGATTATTTCTATCTAAGTGGTCAAACCCATGCGAAAGACAGAGTAGAAATGAGTGAACGTTTCAATAATGGAGAAAAGAGTATTTTCCTAATCTCCTTAAAAGCCGGCGGTACGGGATTAAATCTTACCGGTGCGGATACGGTTATCTTATACGATTTATGGTGGAATCCTGCCGTAGAGGACCAAGCAACTGGCAGGGCTCATCGATTTGGGCAAAAAAACGTTGTGCAAGTAATCAGACTTGTTACAGAAGGTACAATTGAGGAAAAAATTTATGAATTACAACAGAAAAAACGCGAACTAATCGATCAAGTCATCCAACCAGGAGAAACCATGTTATCAAGTCTAAGTGAAGATGACGTTCGAGAATTGTTAAGTATATAGGAAACAAAAGCGAAAGCGGCCGTTATGCTGGATGCGAAAAGGAAACACGCCCCTTCATAGGGGTATGCCGACGTTGACCGCAAAGGCCGCACTTAGTTGGCCTACCTTAGTCTGTGAGTCGATGTTGACTTTCACCGCAAGGGTATAAGTGCGACTAAGCCTCTGGTTTCACCAGTCGGCAAGTCTTCTTTATCGCACGGAGGTGAAGGAAGTCTCGCTACGGCTTTAGCGCTGAAGCTGGACGTGACTTTCCCTAAGACAGAATTTAATAAGCTCAATTTTTATATTTTCTATACAAAAAAAGGCCAGATTCATTAGGAATCTGGCCTTTAGCTTACTGATTTAATGTAAATAGTTTCCTCGGTCTTCCTTTTTGATATGGGCGTTCTTCTCCAGATACACGGATGACATCGCCACTTAACAGTTTATTAACCGTTCTCTCCGCACTTCTTTTTGTTACCTTATAATAATTAGCAATATCATTGGATGAGAATGGTTCATTATTTCGATTACGGATAAAATCAATAAAATTATAGGATAATTCGTTATTAAGTCGAGCTTTGTGTATTAGTGCATGATATAGTTTGGATGCATCAAATTCCTTTTTAACACCAATTGGCCCAATTATTTCTTGTCTTTCATTTACGATATAACAACTGGTGTCATCCGCTTCATTGCATGTTTCAAGAGCAATGCCCACGTTTATGCTAGATTGTTTCGCAGTTAACCCAAATCCATACCCAATATTAACAGGTACTTTTAGTTCACTTTTGATTTCCCTAAGTAAAGGAAAATCACGATAATGATTGGTTAAATGATGTATCAATGCCTTTGTGCCGAAAAGAATAAACTCATAATCATTACCTTGGTAAATAGATACATCAGTTTTCTTACTGAACTTCTCGAGAATCCCTAATAATTTTTCCATAAGTTCTTTTAATTTTTGTTTAGGAATAGTATCTGGATCTTTAATTTGAATATGTCCACTTACAACTTGTGCACTGATGTTCGAATCAAATCGAATGATGGATTTTGCCTGTTCCACTACTTTTCTTAAGTTAGCTTCCGGAGTGATCATGGAGTGAACTGGTATATCCATTACTCTTAACTTGTCTACAACACTCTTAACCGAAGTTATAACATAATCAATCTTTCCTTCTAACCAAAGCTTGGAATGATGATCCACGATGGAATCAATGGAGTGCTCTGTTTTTAATCCATAATCATAGATATAGATTTCGTCATTGTTAATCTTTAAATCATGAAGCACTTCATTTACAACATCTTCATTATCGATATCGATTGAGAACCGATTTAGGGAAAGCCCTGCATCTCTTTTTAAGAATAAATTTGTTAGTGTCATATGTTCATCATGTCGTACTAAAATGGCAGGGAGTCGCTTTCTCTTAATCTTGTCTTTTACAAATAGAAAGGAAAGAGCTTCGGTGAAAATGTAGACGTCACATATGAAAGCCCTTTCAATTAATTCGATCGTTTCACTTTCAACTCTATATGTAAATGGGACAATCTCAATTGTATTCTCTCTGTTGGCTATCTCACTTAGTTTTATAATGGATTCTTCTCTTCCAAATACAGCAACTTTTACGTTCATAGCATTTATTACTCCTTTTCTAACTATTAATAGATTTACTATGGTGGAAGAATTCATAAGGTGTAGAATAGCTATAAAAATTTCTTTTAACATCATAATATAAAAGATTTGTATTATCAATAGTACTACTAATTCATTGCTACTATCGTATTGAATTTTCATAATATTGTCAAGAAGGTACTTTATCAAATAAGACTATTGAAAATTAAAAGAAATGACTAATTTCAAAGAGTGCATGAATGGAGAATTATTTGACAATATGCATTAAAATATAATAAAATAATCCCAAGTATGTTTTACTAATTAGAAGGGGGCCTTTTTATGAAAAAGAAAACACTTTTGTCAGTTGCTATGCTATTAGTACTGAGTATGTTTTTAGCGGCATGTGGTGGGGGGAATAATGATAGCGCTTCAGAATCTGATTCGGGAAGTGATGAAGGAGCTGAAAAGCCAAAATTCCTAAGCATGCTTACTGGTGGTACTAGTGGTACATATTACCCGCTAGGTGGAGAGATGACGAAAATAATTACAGATGAAACAGGAATTCAAACAGATGCTTTATCTTCAAATGCTTCTGCAGATAATGTAATTTCCCTACAAGAAGGGGAAGCAGAACTTGCATTTGTGCAAACAGATGTTATTGCGAATGCAGTAGAGGGTATAAACGCATTTGTTGATAACCCAGTTGATAATGTATTAGCATTGGGGTCTTTGTATCCAGAAACAATTCAGATTGTTACAAATGCTAAATCAGGTATCGAATCAGTTGAGGATTTAAAAGGTAAAACTGTTTCAGTTGGTGCGCCGGGGTCAGGAACTTATATTAATGCCGAGCAAATCCTAGAAATTCATGGATTAACGATGGATGATATTGAAGCTCAAAACTTAGACTTCGGTGAGTCTACAGGTGGAATTCAAGATGGAAATATTGATGCAGCATTTATTACAGCTGGTACCCCAACTGGTGCTGTGGAAGGTTTAGGAGCTACTACTGACGTTGGTATCGTTCCTATTGAACAGGAAAAAGTGGATGAATTAGTTGAAAAATATCCATATTATGCGGCGGATACGATTGCTGAAGGAACATATGGACTTGAAGAAGATGTAAATACAGTGGCAGTACTTGCTATGTTGGCGGTTACCGATTCAGTTTCTGAAGATGTAGTTTACGACATTACAAAAGCTATCTATGAGAACGTAGATCAAATTTCTCACGCTAAAGGTGAATTTATTACGAAAGAATCTGCTTTAGATGGTATTGGAATTGACTTGCATCCAGGTGCAGAAAAGTACTTTAAAGAAGCGGGATTACTTGAGTAGTGAACCAAAAGCGGAAGCGCCCGTTTAGCGACGTACGGACTGGACTGAGCCGCAGGAGATAAAGGAAACACGACGAGCGTAGGGAGTCGATGTTGACTTTCACCGCAAGGGTATAAGTGCGACTAAGCCTCTGGTTTCACCAGTCGGCAAGTCTTCTTTATCGCACGGAGGTGAAGGAAGTCTCGCTAGTCGTTGGGCGCTGGAGCTGGACATAGATTAAGTAAAAAGTTAAGTGGCTGGCTGTCAATCCTATTAAAATAGGCGTTTGCTGCCAGCCTACTTTACATTCTTTGGATCGAATAGGTGGACTGTCTAATGAAATATAAAAGAATACTTCTTTCCTTTTTAGTTCTACTCATCCTACTCACCGTTTTATTTGTTCCTTTTCGAACCGCATTAGTGTTTTATAAAGAAAACACAACAGATATCGAAGCCTTTTTGCCCATTAAAAAGGGAGATACTTTCCAAATAATCTTTAAACACTCGATTCATTTAACAGATGTTGTTGAAAAATATAGAGTGACTAAGAACTTTGAAATAAAACAGTATGAATTTGTGTATGAAGAATTCGGGATTGGTATGCCCTCTAACGCTGAAGAAGGGGAAACCTTTGTATATGAAGATGGGAAGTATTATATAAAGAATATAAATAATGTATTTCCAGAAATAAAAGTACGTAATGGTAAAACTGTATCCGAAAATCGCCTGGTTTGGGGTACGGAAGAAAATGAAAATCAACATATGGTTTGGTTCAATGATTATTTTGAACCTGGAGCTTGGTTTACGATTAAGGTAGAGGGGCTTTCACTATGGCAAATTATGAAAGGAGTGAAGATTAATGAGTGAAAATAAAGGGAATCAGCAATTAACAGAGGAAGAACAACAGAAGTTGCTTGAAAAATATGACGCGGAATCAAACACGAGGAATTTGACTGGTATATCTGGTTGGATTGTATTCATCGGGTTGATTGCCTTTTCATTATTTCAACTTTATACTGGGGCGTTTGGTGTATATACAGCTTATATACAACGAACGATTCACTTAGGTTTTGCTTTATCACTTATTTTCTTATTATTCCCAGCAAAACGAGGAATGAAAAAAGACGGAGTTATTTGGTATGATTGGATTTTCATTGTTTTATCTATTATTGTTACAGGTTATTGGCCTGTCTTTTATGATACGTTAGTCCAACAAATTGGCGGTATTGATAATACCCAAATGGTAATTGGTGGAATAGCCATATTGCTCGTTCTTGAGGCTACAAGGCGTGCAGTGGGTCTTCCTATAACAATTATTGCACTTATCTTTCTTATTTATGCTTATTTTGGACCTTATATGCCGGGAATGCTGGCGCATAGAGGGCTTGATCTTAGTCAATTAATTAATACAATGTTCTTTACAACAGAGGGTATCTTGGGTACACCACTACAAGTATCTTCTACATACATCTTTTTATTCTTATTATTTGGTGCATTCCTTGTCCAAAGTGGTGTAGGGTTATACTTTAACGATTTAGCTATAGCAATAGCTGGGCGTCGTGTTGGTGGCCCCGCAAAGGTAGCTATTTTCTCAAGTGCATTAAATGGTACGATTTCCGGAAGTTCCGTTGCGAATACGGTAACAACTGGTTCCTATACGATTCCAATGATGAAACGATTAGGCTATCGTGCGAACTTTGCTGGTGCTGTAGAAGCTGCATCATCAACTGGTGGTCAGATTATGCCACCGATTATGGGTGCTGCTGCTTTTTTAATGATTGAATTTGCAGGTGTTCCATACTGGGATATCGCAAAAGCTGCAGTAATTCCCGCCTTACTTTATTTTGTGGGAATTTGGATTATGACTCACTTTGAAGCAAAACGATTAGGATTAACAGGACTTTCCAAAGAGGAAATGCCGGATAGAAAAGAGGTTTTTAAGAAAGTATACTTATTACTACCAATTTTCGCTATCGTATATTTCTTATTTGCTGGTTTTAGTATTGAAAGAACAGCGATTTATGGGATTCTGTTTACCATTGCTGTAAGTATGATAAGTAAAGAAACGAATATGTTTCTACATGAAGGTAAATTCACCTTCAGCAAGATTATTACTGCGCTAACGGATGGGGCACGAACAGCTTTAGGTGTTGCAGCTGCAACAGCTTGTGCGGGTATTATTGTTGGTGTAGTAACCAAAACAGGATTAGGTTTAAAACTTGGTAATGGTTTAGTTGACCTAGCAGGTACACTTGCGAATTCTGTTGAAATCCAGTTAATGTTAACATTGGTATTCACGATGATTACATCCATTATTTTAGGGATGGGTTCACCAACAACTGCAAACTATATTATTACTTCAACCATTGCATTACCGGCAATTATTGCATTAAATGATCAATTACCTGTTATGATTCCTGTATTAGCTGCACATATGTTTGTGTTCTATTTCGGTATTGTAGCGGATATTACACCTCCAGTTGCTCTAGCTGCATTTGCTGCAACAGGGATTTCTGGTGGAGAACCAATTCGAACTGCATTAAATGCTTCGAAACTGGCGATTGCAGCATATATCATTCCATATATGTTCGTATTAAATCCGGTATTGTTAATGATTGATGCAACTGTTTGGGGAGTAGTTATATCATTAACCACCGCCATCATTGGTATGATTGCAATAGGTGCCGGATTAATTGGCTACTGGTACCGTAAACTTCATTGGGTTGAGAGAATCATCGCGGTCATTACTGGTTTAATGTTAATTTATCCTGAAGGAAATACAGACATCATAGGTTTAGGAGTCTTTGTTGTCTTAGTGGTTATTCAATTTATGACAAGGGATAAAAATAAAGATAACAATAAAGATAAGAAACAAGTAGCAAATGCTTAATATGAATCAAATAGAAAACCCAGCATTGATTTAAAAATGCTGGGTTTTTCTATTCGGACATAATAACTTTCACTACAATGTAATTTTGGTATAGTAGTATGTAAATAGATTCGTAGCGTTTTATATATAAAAGAAAGAGGATTTCAAAATGAAAAGGCAGTATGATTTTACACAAGGCAATATTGTAAAGCAACTCATTGGTTTCTCAGGCCCAATTCTTATTGCTAATTTATTGCAAACATCTTATCAATTTATCGATAGTTTATGGGTCGGAAATTTACTTGGAGCCAATGCTTTAGGTGCTGTTGCGGTTTCCGGTACGATTATATTTACAGTCTTATCCTTTGTTATTGGTTTAAATAATGCGGCATTGACCATTCTTTCACAACAGAAAGGCCGTGATAGCGAAGAAGGATTGATAAGGTATTTAAATGCTTTTGTCGTTCTTTTAACAGTGATAGCATTAGTATTAGGTATATTGGGTTTTGTTTTTACAAATGGGTTATTGTCGCTATTAGGTACACCTGAAGAAATGATGGAAGGGGCTAATAGTTATTTACGTATAAACTTTCTAGGAATTTTATTTCTGTTTGGATATAACTTCATAAGTACGGTGCTTCGTGCTATAGGGGATAGTAAAACCCCAATGTACTTTGTGACAATAGCAGTGTTATTAAATGTGGTTTTGGACCCATTGTTCATCTCTGTTTTTAATTGGGGGGTAGAAGGTGCAGCAATTGCAACTGTCGCGTCCCAAGGCTTTGCTTTTCTCATTGGATTAGTTTATGTCCTTAGGAGGAAACTAGCGCCATTTACCTTACCCAAACTTCCTTCTTGGAAAGAGGTACGGTTAATATTACATTTAGGTATTCCATCTGGGTTACAAATGGCTGTCATATCTGCTGGGTCCGCTGCTATTATGAGTGTTGTAACAGCATTCGGTTCCAGTGTAGTAGCTGGATTTAGTGCCGCACAGAGACTTGATAGTTTGCTATTACTTCCAGCTCATGCATTGAGTGCGGCGGTATCGAGTATGGCAGGGCAAAATATCGGGGTGAAGAATTGGGATAGGGTAAGTAAAATTGCTAAATATAGTGTTTTATATAATTTTGCCATTATGTTATTTATCGGGGTACTTGTTGTGTTTTTTGCAGAATTTGGGATGAAATTATTTATTCGCGATGAAACAGCAGTGCAATTCGGGGAAATGTACTTACAAATTATTGCATTATGTTATCCGTTTTTAGGCATTAATTTCGTTTTAAATGGGATTGTTCGTGCTGCAGGTGCCATGTATCAAGTGTTAGTATTAAATATAATTTCCTTTTGGATTTTGCGATTTCCATTAACCGCCCTTTTGTCTAAACTTTTTGGAGAAATAGGTATCGCTCTCGGCATGGGGTCAAGTTTTCTAATAAGTAGTGTATTTGCCTTTATGTATTTCCGTTTTGGAAAATGGCGTAAAAAGGAATTGTTTGAAACGAGTAAATAATCACACACTTGTACACAAATTGTTGATAACTAGTTGCTTTTTGTGCATAAGTGGATATAGCTGTGGATTAAATTGTATTTAAAATGAGGGAAATGAAAAAGTATGAAACGTAAAAAGAAAGCGAAACGATTAATTGGACAAGTGTTTTTCATCTGTATCGTGCTATTTGGCGCCATGAGTTTTATATCGATTCTATCAATGAAGGGCAATGTGGATAATTTAAGTAAAATGCAAGAAGGTTATCCACAAATAACAAAAGAGGTTCAAAATTACCGTCCACTTGTGGAAAAGTATGCGAAAGAGTATGAAGTGACCCCTTATATAGATGTTTTACTTGCTGTGATGATGCAAGAATCTGGTGGAAGAGGAAAAGATCCTATGCAATCCTCTGAAAGCTTCTGTGGAAAGGTAGGCTGTATAAAAGACCCTGAACAATCTATTAAACAAGGAGTCTATTATTTTTCCGAAGTATTAAATGATGCTAAAGGTGACTTGAAATTAGCCATTCAGTCCTATAATTTTGGCAGAGGGTTTATTAATTATGTATTAGAAGAAACGGGTAGCTATTCTGAAGAAATTGCTATCGACTTTTCCCAAAAAATGTATGAAAATGCTTCTGACAAATCTATTTATTCATGCTTAAGGAAAGAAGCTAAGCAATATAATGCATGTTATGGGGATATTTATTATGTTCAATCCGTTATGAAATATAAGGAAGGGTTAGCTTTGGAATAAGGTGTAAGAAACTGATAATATAAATATATAAAGTAACTCAAGTTAAGGGGGACGTAAAATGGTAAAAGAAATCCATACAAAAAACGCACCAGCAGCAATAGGACCGTATTCACAAGCGATCCAAGCAGGCGACTTCGTTTATGTTTCTGGACAAATTCCTATAAATCCAGAAACTGGGGAAGTGGTGGAAGGAATCGAAAAGCAGACAGAACAAGTATTAAAAAATTTAAAAGCTATTTTAAATGAAGCAGGGGCAGATTTTTCACAAGTAGTGAAATTTACCATCTTTGTAGCAAATATGGATCATTTTGCAACAGTAAATGAAATTTATGGCAGCTTTCTAGAAAAACCATATCCAGCACGAGCAACAGTCGAGGTTAGTCGATTACCTAAAGATGTTTTAGTAGAAATGGATGTTGTAGCTTACACTAAATAGTCTTTATAATACGTGTTTCAAAAGGAGGATGATGGGATTAATGAAAAACTTTAAGTACTATAATCCAACAAAGTTAATTTTTGGGAAAGGACAGTTAGATGCTTTACCAAAAGAAGTAGAACGTTATGGTAAGAAGGTTTTGTTAGTTTATGGTGGAGGAAGCATTAAACGTAACGGAATTTATGAAAATGTTCTTGAAAAATTATCGGAAATGAATGCAGAGGTATTTGAACTTCCGGGAGTAGAGCCAAATCCGCGAATCACTACCGTTAGAAAAGGTGTAGAAATCTGTAAGAATGAAGGAATAGATTTCATCTTAGCGGTTGGTGGAGGAAGTACAATCGATTGTACGAAGGCGATTGCAGTTGGTGCAAAAACCGACATAGATATGTGGGATATTGTAACGAAAAAGGCGCGTGCTAACGATGCGTTACCTTTTGGAACCATTTTAACATTAGCAGCAACAGGTTCTGAAATGAATGCTGGTTCCGTCATTACAAATTGGGAGACAAATGAAAAACACGGATGGAATGCATCACCATACACATTTCCGAAATTTTCTATTTTGGATCCAGAACATACGATGTCGGTTCCTCGTGACCAAACAATCTATGGAATGGTAGATATGATGTCGCATGTACTAGAGCATTATTTTCATCAAACACCAAACACACCAATACAAGACCGATTTTGTGAGGGCATCCTAACAACAGTTATAGAAACGGCACCAAAACTTTTAGCGGACTTAAATAGTTATGAACATCGAGAAACCATCCTTTTAGCTGGCACATTAGCATTAAATAATATGTTGAATATGGGATATGCGGGTGATTGGGCAACACATAACTTAGAGCATGCCGTGTCAGCTGTGCATGATATACCGCATGGTGGAGGATTAGCCATTCTTTTCCCTCACTGGATGAGACATGTATTAGATGATGAAAATGTGCTGCGCTTTAAGCAATTAGCTGAAAACGTATTTCATGTAAATCCTTCAGGAAAATCGGATAAGGAAGTAGCTCTAGAAGGAATTGATAAACTAAGCGAGTTCTGGAAGAGCATCGATGCGCCATCTAGACTAGCAGATTATAATATCGATGAATCTTCGGTCGAGCTAATGGCGGAAAAAACAGTCATCGCTCGTCCTCAATTTGGTAACTTTAAAAAGTTAACGAAACAAGATTCTATTGAAATTTTCAAAGCGAGTTTGTAATTTCCTAGGAATATTCGACAAGATTAATAAAAAGGAAGAACAGTATATTTTAGCTGTGCTTCCTTTTTTATTTGAAAAAAGAGTAATGGAAATACAGGGGATATGTGGATAGTCCGCTTAATTGGCTGAAAATTGCACTGAATTACAAACCAATAGAACTTGTTACTTTTGTAATATTAATAGACAAAATCTAGTACTAATGTATCAAAAGTATTACAAATGATACAAAATGCTAGATATTCGTAATGCTTGTCATAAACTCTTAATTGGACTGTTACTGTTTTCTCTATGAAGCTATGATAGGATTAACCTTAGATTTGCAGTTAGGAAAAAATAAACTTTCTTCCTATAAGTGCAACAAAGAAATCGCCTAGCCTAATACTAATGTTAGGTTTTCTAATAAAGGAGGAATCCATATGAGAAAGTTAGTAGCAGGTCTTGTTGCTGGAATCATCATGCTAGCAGCGACTGTAACTACCGTATCAGCGGAGGAATATGAAGTACAAGCAGGAGATAGTCTTTGGGATATAGCAAATGAAAACAATACATCGATTGATGATTTAATAGATTTAAATGACTTAAAAACAACGGTTATTCATCCGAAACAGATTCTATTATTAAATGAAACTTATATAGTAGAAAGTGGAGATTCTTTAATAAGTATTGCCAAACAATATGATGTAACGGTAGAAGATTTAAAGGAATGGAATAATCTAAAGTCCGACGTCATTATTAATGGTCAAGAACTTAATATTAAAGAAGTATCTAATAAAAAGGACGCACAAGTAGAATCAAAGAAAGTTGAAAAAGAAGTTAAAAAGGAAGTACAAAAGGAAGAAAAAACTGTACAAGCTTCTGCCTCTAATGATAAGCCAGAAGGAAAAACAATAACTGTAAAAGCAACCGCATATACTGCTAAATGTGAAGGTTGTTCAGGTATCACCTATACTGGTGTTGATTTGAATAGTAATCCAGATGCAAAAGTAATTGCTGTAGACCCAAATGTTATCCCATTAGGTTCAAAGGTATATGTAGAGGGTTATGGTCAAGCGGTAGCAGCTGATATTGGTAGTGCTATTAAAGGGAATCGAATTGATGTATTCATTCCTAATTTAGATAAAGCAAAAGAGTGGGGAACACGTACTCTTAATATAACTATATTATAAACAAAAGCGCAAGTGCCCGCTTAGCGACGTACAAACTGGAGCGCTCCGCAATGAGATAAAGGAAACATGCCCCTTCATAGGGGTATGCCGACGTTGGCCGCAAAGGCCGTACTTAGTCGGCCTTCCTTAAATTTCGAGCCGATGTTGACTTTCACCACAAGGGTATAAGTGCGACTAGGCCTCTGATTTTATCAATCGGCAAGTCTTCTTTATCGTAGTGGAGGAGTGTGAAGTTTGGGACTGCGCTAACGCTCGCCCCACCAAAAATATCTGCTAGTCGTTGGGCACTGGAGCTGGACGTGGCCGTTGCTAAGAAAAGATTTAATAAAGTGAATTTATTTTTTTTTCTTAAATGAAAAAGAAGGAATACACCGGCAGGAGGTGATATTCCTTCTTTTTTCAATTCACTAGGGTCTTGTGAATAAATGAGTTTACTATAAAACTATTAAAAATGAACTTCCGTAGATACGCCGTTTTCTTCGATGATTTCTGTTGGTTCATCTGTTGACTTCACAACCCCAAACGTTCCGACTGACAATATAACTAATACAAACAGTCCGAATAAAACCTTACGCATTCTAGTTGCCCTCCATCAAATGTTCTACATGTATTATAATAGAAATGCAGTGAATAAACCACAGGGAAATCTTTCATATTCTAATATATTTTTTCATTAGGCACTATTTTAATAGTCTTTTAAATTGTTTAAATAAATTTCCTTCATTCATGAAAATGTAAGCGTTCCATGAATATAATGAAATAAGGAGGCAATACAATGGCAACTAAATCATTAAGGTCATTTTTGGAAAACGGTTTGACTCATTTGAAAGAAAATGGGCTTTATAATGAAATTGAAACGGTTCATGGAGCGAATGGCCCAATGATAACCATTGGTAGTAAAAACTTCATCAATTTATCATCTAATAACTATTTAGGACTTGCAACAGACGCTCGATTAAAAAAGGTAGCCCACGAAGCTATAGATTCCCACGGGGTTGGGTCTGGTTCTGTACGAACAATTAATGGTACATTGGATCTTCACGATAAATTAGAAAATAAGTTAGCTGCATTTAAAGGGACAGAAGCCGCGATTGCCTATCAATCAGGTTTTAATTGTAATATGGCAGCTATTTCTGCTGTAATGGATAAACAGGATGTTATTTTTTCTGATGCTTTAAATCATGCATCTATCATTGATGGATGCCGACTGTCAAAGGCTACAATTATCCGGTATGGGCATTCCGATATGGATGACTTAAGAAAAAAGGCGATCGATGCAATTTCTTCAGGAAAATATAAGAAAATGATGGTCATTACAGATGGTGTTTTTTCTATGGATGGAGACATCGCGAAATTACCTGATATGGTAGAAATTGCTGAAGAGCTAGATTTAATAACCTATGTAGATGATGCACATGGGTCTGGTGTCACAGGAAATGGCTATGGCACTGTAAAACAATTTGGTTTGGAGGATAAAATTGACTTTCAAGTAGGGACACTTTCCAAGGCGATTGGCGTTGTTGGTGGATACGTCGCTGGCAAAAGAACCTTAGTTGATTGGTTGAAAGTATGCTCCCGTCCGTTTTTGTTCTCGACAGCTTTATCCCCAGCAGATATAGCAGCTAGTTTAAAAGCGATTGAATTATTAATGGACTCAAAGGAGTTAAACCAAAAGCTTTGCGAGAATGGTAATTACTTGAAACAAGGACTTGAGAAGTTAGGTTATAACATAGGCACAAGTGAAACACCGATAACACCTTGTATAATCGGTGATGAAAAGGAAACACAGCAGTTTAGTAAGCGGCTATACGACGAAGGGGTTTATGCTAAATCAATTGTCTTTCCTACCGTACCAAAAGGAACAGGGAGAATTCGCAACATGCCAACTTCGGCACATACGAAAGAAATGCTTGATCAAACTTTAGCAGTATACGAAAAGGTCGGAAAGGAAATGGGAATGATTAAGGAATCTTTGTAAAGTAAGGAGGGTCCAATATGAAGCGAATTTTAATTACTGGTGCGCTCGGTCAAATCGGCTCCGAACTTGTAGAACAATTACGAATGATTTATGGGATTTCCAATGTGATTGCGGCAGATATTCGAGACTCTCCGGTAGCACGAGAGGAAGGTCCATTTGAAAAGATGGATGTAATCGATGGAAAAGAGTTTTCGACTATTGCTAAAAGGCATAACGTGGATACAATCATCCATTTAGCTTCTATACTATCAGCAAAGGCAGAATCAATTCCAATAAAGTCATGGAAAATCAATATGTCAGGTTTGCTTAATGGATTAGAAATCGCTCGAGAAATGAAACTCCAATTTTTTACCCCAAGCTCTATTGCAGCATTTGGTCATTCCACTCCAAAAGAAAACACACCTCAAGTTACCATTCAACGGCCAGCAACCATGTATGGCATTAATAAAACAGCAGGCGAATTACTATGTGATTATTATTTTAAAAAGTATGGGATTGATACAAGGGGAATTCGTCTCCCTGGAATTATTTCTCATCATGAACCTGGTGGAGGGACGACGGACTATGCAGTAGAAATATATAAAGCCGCATTTAAAAAAGGCAGGTATACATCATATCTTGAAAAAGGGACGACACTAGACATGATGTATATCCCAGATGCACTAGATGCCATTATACAACTAATGGAAATAGACACTAGTAAACTAATCAATCGAAACGCCTACAATATCTCCTCATTTTCAGCAGCACCAGAGGACTTCGCACAAGCAATCCGTAAACATATTCCTCATTTTCAACTTGATTATAAAATAGACCCAATCCGACAAAACATAGCAGATAGCTGGCCAAATCGATTAGACTGTATAGCAGCCATAAAGGAATGGGGATTCCAACCGAAGTATGATTTGGAAATGACAACGGAAGCTATGTTTCGGAAAATGAAGGAGAAGTAGAAAGCGAGTATGCTAGTCCTGGATAGAGAAGTGTGTTTATCTTGTGCACAAAAGTAATCAAACAAAAAGCACTCCCAAATCACCGGGGAGTGCTCCAAATTAACCTGCATACATTTCTTTAAGTTGTTTCTGTAATTTCTTATCTTGTACGTACTCATCATAACTCATTTCTTTATCAATCAAGCCGTTTGGTGTAATTTCAATCAAACGGTTCGCAATACTATTAACAAACTGATGGTCATGAGAAGTAAATAGGATGGAACCTTTAAATTTCATTAAACCATTATTTAGAGATGTAATCGATTCAAGATCCAAGTGGTTTGTCGGTTCATCCATAATTAGCACATTTGCATGAGATAACATCATTTTAGAAAGCATACAGCGAACTTTTTCCCCACCAGATAGGACATTTGCCTTTTTCAAGGCTTGTTCTCCAGAGAACAACATTCTTCCCAAGAATCCACGCAGGAATGTTTCTGTTTCATCTTCAGGAGAAAATTGACGAAGCCAGTCAACTAACGAGAGATCACTGTTTTCAAAGAACTCCGAGTTATCTTTAGGGAAGTAGGATTGTGAAGTCGTTATCCCCCATTTAAAGCTTCCCGCATCAGGTTCCATTTCACCCATTAAAATCTTAAATAGAGTTGTTTTAGCTATGTCATCTGGACCAACAAAAGCAACTTTATCATCCTTATTAATAGTAAAGCTTACATTATCTAATACTTTCTTACCGCCAATCGTTTTGGTTAATCCTTCCACACGTAATAAATCATTACCAATCTCTCTTTCAGGAGAAAATGCGATGTAAGGATATTTACGAGAAGATGGTTTAATATCATCTAAAGTAATATTATCTAATAACTTTTTACGTGAAGTTGCTTGTTTTGATTTAGATGCATTTGCACTAAAACGAGCAATAAAGGCTTGTAGTTCTTTAATCTGATCTTCCTTTTTCTTATTCGCTTCTTGTGCCATCTTAGATGCTAATTGACTAGACTCATACCAAAAATCATAGTTTCCAATGAAAATTTGGATTTTACCATAGTCAACATCAGCAATGTGCGTACACACTTTATTTAAAAAGTGGCGATCGTGAGACACGACGATAACTGTATTTTCAAAGTTAATTAGAAATTCCTCTAACCATTGAATTGCTTGAATATCAAGACCGTTCGTAGGCTCGTCCAATAGTAGAATATCAGGGTTACCAAATAGTGTTTGAGCAAGCAATACTTTAACCTTATCATCTTCAGGAAGTTCTGCCATCGTCATCATATGAAGAGATTCATCAATACCAAGACCTTTTAATAGAACTGCAGCATCGGATTCAGCTTCCCAACCGTTCATTTCAGCAAATTCACCCTCTAGTTCTGCAGCACGCATCCCGTCCTCTTCGGTGAAGTCGCCCTTCATATAAATGGCATCTTTCTCTTGTTTCACTTTATATAAACGCTCATGTCCCATTAATACCGTATCTAATACTTGATGTTCTTCAAACGCAAAGTGATCCTGTTTTAGAACAGCAAGACGTTCTCCTGGAGTTAGAGATACATTTCCTGTTTGTGGCTCGATTTCACCAGATAAAATCTTTAGGAATGTAGATTTACCTGCACCGTTCGCACCAATTACACCATAACAATTTCCGGGAGTGAATTTTAGATTTACATCTTCAAATAACTTCTTATCACCATATCGTAAACTTACATTCGTAACCGTAATCATGTAACTAAACTGCCTCCAATAAAAAAAGTAATCAAAGTTAGCTTACGTCATTTCACTAGATACGTCAATGAAAAGTAACATTTATTATACAACAGCCGTAAAATAACTATTGAAAAATATAAATAAAAATGTAATATTAAAAAAAGCAGAAGTTCTCTAGATCTTAAAAAGTGTTCATCCCTTAAGGTATTCCGAATAAACTCATGAGAAGAGGGAAAGTCATGGAAGAGAAAGTGATATATTTACTGTTTACGAATACGGGTACCTTATTAGCGAGAGTTATTCGATTGTTTACCGGTCAATCGTTAAACCATGTATCTATCTGTTTTGATCATAAATTAATGGAAGTTTATAGTTTTGGACGGAAAAAAGTGAGAAATCCTTTTATTGGTGGGTTTGTGAAGGAAGATGTTCGTTGTGGCTTTCTTAGAAAGTCAGAATGTGAGATTTATCAATTTACTATAGAGGATTTAGAATATAATCGTATTTTGGAACGAATTCGTGAGG
Source organism: Oceanobacillus sp. Castelsardo (assembly GCF_001659985.1). GTDB lineage: Bacteria > Bacillota > Bacilli > Bacillales > Amphibacillaceae > Oceanobacillus. The sequence goes on along the minus strand of NZ_LYCS01000003.1, from coordinate 160,628 downwards.
TTGAAGCGAGAAAAGATGCTTATAAATACAATTTTCTTGGATTATTTGGGGTTCTTTTCCAATTGGAATTAAAGCGCAGAAATGCTTTTTTCTGCTCCCAATTTATTGCTACCTTATTAAACGAAGTAAAACAAATTCAATTTTCAAAGTCTATTTGCTTTGTGAAGCCAGAAGATATACGTAAATTAGAAGGTCTTCAGTTAATATATAAGGGGATTCTAGAAAGTTATTATAAAGAGGAAATAGAAGAAGAAAAGCAACTTCAACGTTCTTTTCTACCATTCTACTTATCTAAAAAGCTAAAACACTTTAAAATAGCGAAGGGCTGATTTTCCTTCGCTATTTTAAAATTTCAATCTGCCTAAATAATATTCATTAATATAATTCGTCTATTCCTAACGTTTTGTATGGAATTTGTATACGAAAAGCCAAATTATTAGCTTCTAAATCGATACGCTCAACGGACACATTAAAATTACTTTTGAGCTCGATATCCGTTACAGCAACATATACTTCCTCTTCTTTTGGATTAATGGAGACCCACTCAGGCATATCTAAATATTTCTTCATATATTCCATTATTTTTTGATTTGGTAATTCCAATAAACCGATTGAAATGGAACGTTGCTTCAATATAATATCGCCGTTTTTTTGAACGAATGGTTCTAAATGAACAGAAAGGGGAACCGTTGTATTAAAAACGGGCAGTTCCCCCATTAAATGAACATCATCTTCCAGTAGGATGCGGTATTGATGTCGTGAATTATTAAGCACTTGCTCAAGATAGGCATTAATCAATGCATTGAGATTTTGCTTCGTCGTTCGAACGACAAACTCCGAGCTTTCATTTAGAGTAGTCTCTGAATTTGGTTTTGGATTGGATTCGGATACAGGCCAAAAAATAAGAATAAGAAAAGCTATGAGGATGAGCATATTGAAACTTAGTAAACTGTAAAAAAGTTTTTTCCACTTATTTTTTTCTGTTTTTGTCCCCTTTTGAGTAATCATGTTTCTCAACTCTCTTCACTCATAATGTCATTTGATATATAATCCAATACCCGTTTAGCAATTTTGTGATAACCAAGATAATTCGGATGAAAGTTATCTTCCGCAAATAAATTTGTATTTGTGTCATGGAACAAATCTATGGTTGGGATAAACATAACATTATCATTCTTTTCAGCAATACTTTCTGTTGTGCTATTATATGTTTCCACTATAGTGTTTAATTCTTCAATGTCCTGAAAATACTTTTCAAACGGATTATAGAAACCAACGAGGTAAATTTCAGCATTTCCATTTAAATCCCTTATCTTATTTACGATTTGTCTGAGGTTCTGTTCGTAATATATCCTTTGCTCAATAAAATCGTTAAGTTTTAGGTTCATGATATTCTCTTTCGCAACTTGCATAATATCGTTTGCCCCAATCGTAATAAGGACAATATCTGCCTTTTTTATAGAGGAGCGAATTTCCCTTTCATCTAATCGCTTCAGTAGTTGATTAGAGCGGTTTCCTCGCTTTCCGTAGTTTTCAAATTTAGCTACTTCGCCATTTTCATTAATCGTCCGCTCTAATACTCCAACATACCCACCTTGATTTGTCACATCGCCAACACCTTGTGTTAAGGAGTCCCCAATTGCTACAACCCGTGTTTGATTGGACAGGAAGAAGTTCAACGTGGTTTCAAGTACTTCTGAAATCCGCTCGGGAAAAGGCTTATCATCTTGAAGAGGCGCCTGTTCGTTAGATGTCTGTTCTTCTTCGGCGTCTTCCTTTTCTAAAGGGGTATCTGTCTGCTCTTTTGCATCCGTGAGTTCTTCCTCTTGGTTTGCTTCTATTTGACTTTTAAAGGTTGGCTGGCCAGCTGGTGAATGTTGTTCATTTAAGAAAAAAATAAATAGGACAGCTAAAAGTAATATAATTCCTATCATAATAAAATACTTACGTTTCATGTCATCACACCTAAGTTGTTTACTTTATTTTATGGTAGTGTGAGTCGTTTGACCACAAAAATCTTATTGAATGTTAATTATAACATGCTATAAGATTTCTATACCCTTATATTTTATTCAATAACATGGGATTTAAACAAGTAAGAGAAAAAGACTTTTATTATTGTACTGTAGCAAATGACAATTTCAAAAATATGCTAAATTTACGTTACATTGGAATAAAGATTTCAACCAAGGGGAAAGTAATCACGGCTTATATTTGCCGAAATTAGCATGAACTCGACCGAGAGGGGCTTCGTCACGGCATACTATTGCGGTAAATAGTGTGAACTCAACCGAGAGAGGCTTCGTCACGGCATACTATTGCCGAAAATAGCATGAACTCAACCGAGAGAGGCTTCATCACGGCATACTATTGCGGAAAATAGCATGAACTCGACCGAGAGAGGCTTCATCACGGCATACTATTGCGGAAAATAGATAAAGTCCATATAATTGTGTAAAAAGAAAGGTCATCTTTCATGACCCATGTTACAATGTTTTCGACCAAGAAAATAAAACATGGAGGTATGAAAAGATGACCCAGATTAATATTACTATAAATTTGGAAGACCTAAAAGAGAAAGTTGAAAATAGTTCTCTAGAATCCCCTGTAAAATCTTCCCTGGCCTTAATTTTGAATTCATTAATGGAAAAGGAAAGGGACGAATATATTAATGCTCTCTCTCATGAAAGAACTAGTAATCGCAAAGGGTATCGGAATGGTTACTATGAACGTGAGTTAATCACAGGTGCTGGCTCACTTAAATTAAAAGTCCCTCGTACGAGAGATGGGGAATTTTCACCGACAGCCTTTAAGAGATACGAGCGATATGACCAGGCATTAATCATATCCATGATGGAGATGGTTATTAATGGCGTCTCAACGCGTAAAGTATCTAATATCGTAGAGGAGTTGTGTGGAAAGAAAGTTTCGAAGTCCTTTGTGTCAGAAATTACGAAGGCACTGGATCCAATTGTTAATGAGTGGAAAAGTCGACCACTGAATGTCTATTACTACCCCTATATTTACGTAGATGCTATGTATATCAAGGTTCGAGAAGGTAGGCGTGTGGTTTCCAAAGGGGTTTATATTGCTTGTGGTGTAAATGAAAGAGGGTACAGGGAAATCATTGGCTTGAAAATTGATCATAAAGAATCTAAGGAATGCTGGTCTAGCTTTTTCGAGTACCTAAAATCTCGTGGTATTCATTCACCAAAAATGATTATCTCTGATGCTCATGCTGGTTTAGTTAAAGCTATTAAACAAACATTTTTAGGTACTTCTTGGCAAAGATGTGCAGTTCATTTTTTACGAAATATCATTGATACGATGCCTAAAAAGAATATGGAAGAAGTCAAGGATGATCTTAAGGCTATTTTCAGAACATCCAAACGTAAGCATGCCAATGAACTAAAGGAACGTTTTATGGATAAATACCAAAATACAAAAAGCCTTGAAAAGGCGATAAAATTGTTAGATTCAGGGTTTGAAGATGTGATGCAATACCATGCCCACCCACTAAAATATCATAAACATTTGAGAACTACTAATATGTTAGAACGTGTAAATAGGGAAATACGCAGAAGAGAAAAGGTAATTTCTATCTTTCCAAATGATCAATCAGCTATTCGAATAATCGGTTCTGTACTTATGAACATTGATAAGGATTGGGAGAATAAACAATACTTTAAGAATTATGACAAATACGAAGACGATTAGGAGCTTTACTCGAATAACGCCACCATTGACTTTACTTTTATCCGTGTTAGTGGTGCTGTCAAAGGATGGCTAAAAAACACCCTTTACGGGGCATCCTTCTCTAAATTGTAACACGGATAAATCGATTCTAAGCATCTGCTGGCGGGGCCCCGTCCCCTTCCAGCAAATACTAAGAATCGGGCGCTACAGTCAACGGCAAGCAGCATAGCTGTGGCTTGATCTGGTACTTAGATTTCACTTTAATAATATTTTGGTCGGAAATGTACTTTTACACACAAATATGGACTTGACTGGAAAATAACATGAACTCGACCGTGAGGGTGTCTGTCACGGCATACTATTGCGGAAATTAGCATGAACTCAACCGAGAGAGGCACTGTCACGGCATACTATTACGGGAAATAGTGTGAACTCGACCGAGAGAGGCACTGTCACGGCATACTATTGCAGTAAATAGTGTGAACTCGACCGAGAGCAGCTTCGTCACGGCATACTATTGCAGTAAATAGTGTGAACTCAACCGAGAGCAGAGTTAAGTGGAAAAAACAGACCAGTATTATATAATTCCACGTCATTCTACATATATTTGCTAAATACCCCAAAATAAAACAAAAATAACAGAGCATATCAGTTGATATGCTCTGTTATTTTTGTTGTGCCTTTATGTGATGTTTATCTACGCCGCGTTACTAAAACTCCCGCCTCTACAGGTGGGAGATAAGTGCCGCCAAGCTTCGAAATAAGGGCGACTAAGGTTTCAGGTGGAGTTAAAACCCCGCCTGAACCAAGTCTTCATTATGGTGAGCTATCTTGTATTAAACAAGAGCCGCTCCTGCTACATTTCCTCTTAAACGATTTACTTCATCGTACGGATTTTTACCAGTTACTACAGTAATGCCATTTGCTTTTTTAGTGGAATCAAATGATCCTGCATCTTCAATCCAAAGAATTTTCACTTGTTTATTCGCAAGTTCTTCAATGGAAGAAGCTGATAAGGATGCGCCTTTAACCCATACAGCGTCTACTTCATTTGGAATCTCTGTTAAGTTGTTAATAGGAATAATTTGAAATCCGAGTTTTTGTAATTTTATCGCTGCTTCACTGTTAGATACAGTTGTTGCGATTACTTTCTTTCTAATTCCACCATTACGGTCAAATGGGGAAGAAAGTAACCATTTAATTGCATCCTCTTCTGTCTCTTTAATTACTGGGGATACTCCAGTAGCTTTTGCAATGGCTTGATCCAGGTCTTTTAAGATGTCATCTGTTGATTCAAGGCCAATAGATAGACGAACAAGTTCTTCGGTTGTACCGCTCTTCTTCAAGTCCTCAGCACTTAATTGTTGGTGAGTAGTAGAAGCCGGATGGATAATTAGTGATTTCGCATCGCCAACGTTTGCAACGTGGGACAATAGTTTAATATTATCAATAAGTTTTCTTCCTGCTTCACGTCCACCTTTAATACCAAACGTAATGATGGAACCAAAGCTATCCTTCAAGTATTTCTTCGCTTTTTCATTAGAAGCGTGACTTTCAAGTCCTGGGTAGTTTACCCATTCAACAGCTGAATGATTGTTAAGGAATTCTGCAACTACTTGAGCATTTTCTGTATGTTTTTTAATACGTAAATGCAATGTTTCTAGACCTTGTAAAAATAGGAAAGCGCTTTGTGGACTTAAGCATGCACCGATATCACGCAATAATTGGACACGTAATTTAGTAATAAATGCTGCAGGTCCAAGCTCAGCATATTTGATACCATTGTAGCTTTCATCTGGTTCTGTAAATCCTGGGAATTTTCCATTACCCCAGTCAAAACGTCCACCATCTACAACGACTCCACCAATTGTAGTTCCATGACCACCAATCCATTTTGTTGCAGAATGTACAACGATATCTGCCCCCCATGAAATTGGCTTCGTTACATATGGTGTTGCAAATGTATTATCAATAATTAATGGAATTCCATTTTCATGAGCAATTTCCGCGATGGTTTCTACATCAAATACTTGTAGACTAGGGTTGGTAATAATTTCACCAAAAACTGCTTTTGTTTTTTCATTAATAGCAGCTCTTACAGCTTCTGGGTTAGTTCCATCCACAAATTTAACTGTAATACCATATCGTGGAAGAGTATTAGCAAATAGATTATATGTACCACCATATAAATTGCTGTCTGCCACAATCTCGTCCCCAGCTCCTGCAATATTCAAAATAGCCATTGTAATAGCCGCCATTCCTGATGATAGGGATAGGGCACCAACGCCATCTTCTAATGCAGCAATACGTTGTTCAAACGCATCTAATGTTGGATTCATAATTCGAGAGTAAATATTACCTGGCTCCGCTAATCCGAATAGATTTTGCGCATGCTCTGTATCACGGAAAACATAAGAAGTAGTTTGATAGATTGGAACTGCACGTGAGCCAGTTGTTGGATCCACCTCTTGACCTGCATGAAGTAATAGTGTTTCAGGATTTTGTAAATCGAAATTAGACATAGATAATTCCTCCTTGAAATTAAATGTTTGATTTGTATTTTTTCTATTCCAAATCTGGGGAAGAAGAGATGAAAAAAAGCCCTCTTCCTAAGAAGAGGGCTTCTATTTATACAAATAGCCGGTCCTCCTCTTATCTTCCAGATCATGTGACCTGTAGGATTTGGCACCGTAGAAAAGTAAGTATTCCTCACTTTTAGGTTGCCGGGCTTCAAAGGGCCTATTCCCTCCACCGCTCTTGATAAGAGATTCATTGATTAATGCTTAGTATAATAGTCAGAATTGTATTTGTCAACACATTTTGAAAAAATAAATAATTTTAAATAGCTGTTATTCTGATTATTGTACTTGTTTTACTTTTCCAGGCTTATGCCTCTTTTTCGAAGGCTTCATATGGGAACCCATATAAATAACTAAAGCGGACCAAATAAATAAAAAGGCGATAAGGTGGGAAAAAGTAAATTCCTCATTAAACAAAAATACTCCCATCATTAACATAAGTGTTGGAGCAATATATTGTAAAATTCCGACCATTGCTAGAGGGATATACTTTGCTCCACTACCGAATAAGAGAAGCGGAATGGCTGTTACAACGCCAGCCCCAATGAATAACCAATTTGTCGTGGTTAAAGCATTCCCCATTTGAAAATGATGTTGTGGTAAAAAGCTAATGTAAATGAGTGCAATTGGGGTTATAATTGCGGTCTCAATTGCAAGTCCGAACATAGCGTTTAAATTCATTTTCTTTTTTAATAATCCATAAAATGCAAAGGTTACTGCCAAAACGAGGGAAACCCAGGGGAATACTCCAAGGCTAAACGTTAAGTATAGAACACCAATACTAGCAAGGATAAAGGAGACATTCTGACTAGTTGATGATTTTTCCTTGAGCACGATGATCCCTAATAAAATACTAATAAGTGGATTAATATAATATCCAAGACTAACTTGAACGACATTCTCTCCATTTACTGCCCAAATAAATACAAGCCAGTTCACGCTAATAAAGAGCGTGGCTAATGTAATACGAAATAAACCTTTTTTGTTATGTAAAATTTCCTTGCATGTTTTCATGAAAGGGTTCCACTTTCCTACGAATAGGATAAGGAGAATCATAAATACAAAAGACCATAAAATTCGTTGGGCTAAAATTTCCCCGGAAGGCACATGATCTAATGCCCTCCAGTAGAGAGGGATTAATCCCCATAACAAGTAGGCGATTGCGGTATTCATCATTCCTGTCTTTTCTTGATTATTCATTTCACACCGCCTAAATATTTATTATTGTAAAAATTCACTTAAATGTATTGTAGTTCCAAACCCAAAATTTAGCAATAGACCTGCTTAAAATAGTGAATTTTTACTCATTCAATGTTACCTAGGTCAATGCATATATATAACTATGGGAAAGGGGATGAGAGTGGATGGGAAAGAAATATAAACATATGGAAACAGCTATTATTCACGATGGTTATGATGATAAAGAAATGTTAGGAAGCTTGGCACCACCAATTTTTCAAACCTCTACGTTCACATTCGATTCGGCAGAACAAGGGGAGCGGCGTTTTTCTGGGGAAGAGGAAGGGTATATATATTCCAGGTTAGGTAATCCTACTGTAACGATTTTGGAAAAAAAGATAGCTACATTAGAAAATGGAGAGCGAGGTTTAGCATTTGGTTCGGGAATGGCAGCAGTTTCGGCTATATTAATCGCCTTAACAAAAGCAAATGACCATGTTTTATGCTCCTCGGGTTTATATGGTTGTACTTTTGGTCTTTTAGCTATGATGAAAGAAAAGTATAACATCGAAGTTGACTTTTCTAGTATGGATACTGAAGAAGAGATCCGCTCCAAAATAAAACCGGAAACAGCAGTTATTTATATTGAAACTCCAATTAATCCAACAATGCGTTTAGTAGATTTGGAAATGGTTTCAAAGGTTGCTAAAGAATTGGATATTCCTGTAGTTGTTGATAACACTTTTTCGACTCCTTATTTGCAGAAACCCCTTGATCTAGGCTGTGATATTGTCATCCATAGTGCAACGAAATATATTGGAGGCCATGGGGATGTAATAGCGGGTCTAGTAGTTGGCAAGAAGGAATTTCTTGATAAAGTTGCATTAACTACATTAAAGGATATTGGTGGGGTTATGTCTCCATTTGATGCTTGGCTCTTAATTCGCGGTCTAAAAACACTCCCTTTACGTATGGATCGTCATTGCGAAAATGCAGAAAAAATAATGGAACAGCTCAAAAGTCATCCGAAAGTGGATAAAGTATTTTATCCCCATGAGACGATGAATCCTGACTTTAACATTGGTAAGAAGCAAATGAAAAAAGGCGGAGGGATGGTTTCCTTTGAAATAAAGGGGAACAAAAAGGAAGCACAACAGTTCCTTAATAGTTTATCGGTTATAAAAATTGCAGTTAGTCTAGGTGATGCGGAAACACTTATCCAGCATCCAGCAACGATGACCCATGCAGTAGTACCTAAGGAATCTCGCGAAAAGATGGGAATTACAGATCAACTCATTCGATTATCGGTTGGATTAGAAGCTTGGCAAGATATTTGGGAAGATTTAAAACAAGCATTGGATCAGTTGGAATAGCTTTTTTCATCCGCATTTCGGATCAAAAAAAAGAAAGGGATTCGGAATGCGGATGCTTATATGGAATATGAAACAATTTCAATGGAATACTAAACTTTAATACATAGTTCATAAAGGATATAAAAGTTAGTTAAAAATGGGAAAAGAAAGTATAATATTGGTATATTATTCCTAAAGGATGGGGGAGAAACAATGGGAATACTGACATCGTTATTTGGATTTATCATCATAATGAACATTATATTAGGTATTTCTATTGTATTTCTTGAAAGGAAAAATCCACCTTCGACTTGGGCTTGGTTAATGGTATTGTTATTTATTCCGATTTTAGGCTTTGCTCTATATTTAGTTTTTGGCCGTTCCTTATATCGTAAGCGGATTTTTACTTGGGATAGAAAAACTTGGGTAGAATTCAAGAAGAATGTAAAAGATCAGATGGAGGTTTTTCATAACTATCAGTTTCGGTTTAATAATCCAGAGATGCAGGAGTATTCCGATATTGTCTACTTACATCTAAGAAACGATGAGGCAGTTTTTACCCAGGACAATGATATTCAAATTTTCACAGATGGAAAAGAAAAGTTTGAATCATTAATAGCAGATTTGGAGCGAGCAGAAGATCACATCCATCTCCAATATTATATATTACGTAATGACGAGCTGGGACAAAGAATTGCTAGAACATTAATAAAGAAAGCAAAGCAAGGAGTAGAAGTACGTCTACTATATGACGATATGGGGTCTCGTTCATTAAGTAAAAAATTCCTTCAGAAGCTTCGGAAGGAAGGGGTTCAGATTGAAGCATTTTTCCCTTCTACCTTCTTTAAAATAAATTTAGAAATTAATTACCGAAACCATCGGAAATTAGCCATTATTGATGGGAAGATAGGCTATATTGGTGGATTTAATATTGGTGATGAATACCTTGGGAAAAAGAAAAAATTTGGTTATTGGCGTGATACCCATTTACGAGTTAAAGGGCATGCGGTTAATAGTATGCAAACAAGATTTGTATTAGATTGGAATCATGCGTCAAGACAAGATATTTTATATGATGAACGTTATTATAATGCATTATCTAGCGGCAATGTAGGAATGCAAATTGTTTCGAGTGGCCCAGATTCCGAACTGGAACAAATTAAGTATGGCTATATTAAAATGATTTTATCAGCAAAGGAATATATTTACATTCAAACACCGTATTTTATTCCTGACGATAGTCTTTTGGATGCATTAAGAATTGCGGCGTTTTCTGGTGTGAAGGTTAGGTTAATGATCCCGAACAAACCAGATCATCCATTCGTTTATTGGGCAACACTTTCCTATTCTGGAGAATTACTAACTGCGGGTGCGGAAGTGTATATTTACCAAAATGGTTTTCTCCATGCCAAGACAATCGTAGTTGATGGAAAGATAGCCTCCGTAGGTACAGCGAATATTGATGTACGAAGTTTCCAACTTAATTTTGAAGCGAATGCATTTATTTATGACCAAGAAATCTCCAAGCAATTAGTGGATGCCTTTAATCACGACATTAAATTATCTACGCAGATGACAGAAAAGCTATATAGTAAACGTACGATAGGAATTCGATTTAAGGAGTCGATTTCTCGTTTAATCTCACCAGTACTATAGGAGGATTTATAAAAATGGATTTGAAAGCAAAAGCCTGTTCAGAATCAAGGGCAATAAAAACATCGCTAGTACTTCCGCCAGATACAAATAATCATGGAACCCTTTTTGGTGGGAAGTTATTGGCACATATTGATGAAGTTTCATCTATCGCTGCATTAAAACATGCAAGAAAACATGTGGTAACTGCATCAATGGATTCCGTGGATTTCCTATCTCCAGTAACGCTAGGACAGACAATTACCATCGAGGCATTTGTTACATATGCACATCGGACGTCGATGGAGATTTTTGTGAAAGTAATTACAGAAAATGTCTTAACGAGTGAAGAAAGAGTTTGTAACACTGCTTTTTTAACTTTTGTTGCATTGGACGAGAATGGAAAACCTGGGTTAGTGCCACCCGTTTATCCAGAAACAGAACAAGAGAAAGCACTACATGAAGCGGCTATGGAGCGCGCAGTACAACGTAAAGAAAGAAGAAATCGTTCGAAAGAGTTTGCGAAGAAGTTTGGTTTTTAAAAAAAGGTTGTTTTCTAAAAGATTGTTGTTTTTGAAGTAGACTTAAGGCGTATATTACCTTACTAGCAGCCCGAATACACGTAGACTCTTGGGGGAGGAAAGACATCGGTGAGACCACGAGTGCGTCAGCGCGAGGGGGCTCAACAGCCGCCCTTGGAAAGCGAAGTGTATTCGGGCTGCGGGTGGAATCAGCAACAAACTATGCGAAAACAGCCTTAAAAAAAGGTTATGAAGTGACCGTTTGAAATAAGGACGGTCACTATAAATGGACAAAGGTTTAAATATATAAAAGCTAAAATAACGCTTGAATATAATTCCAAGCGTTTTGGTATGGAAAATGAATAGCTGTTAGGGCATTAGTCTATTAGATAGAACGCCAAATTTTCTATGATTTTGGTTCAACTTCCTCATGGGTTATAAAACCTTCCGCCCAATTTTGGATTTCTATAATAACAGGTTCCAACGCTTTTCCTTTATCTGATAAACTATATTCAATCCGTACAGGAAATTCAGAGTAAATATTACGGTCAACAATTCCTTCTTTTTCAAGCATCTTTAAACGATCAGAGAGCAATCTTCCACTTATAGGCAAATCAGCTTCCATCTCTGAAAATCGCTTCGGCCCTTCCAATAAATCAAATAAAATAAGCCCAACCCAGCGTTTGCTAAGAAGTCCCATTGCTTTTTCAAATCGTGGACATAATTTATTCATTCTGATCACCTCGCTTTAATCGTACATCAAATATCTATTAATTACTAAAAGTAACTTAATGTAATTTTAACAAATTCTAGCCGATGAGTAAAGGACTCAGGTAGAACTTAATAAGGGATGAAGAAGGTATTTCGCATGAAAAAGTGGAATAATAGTAGTGGTAAAACTATTTAATTGGAGGGGAAAAGATGGTAGACCATCAATCACTTGAAAAATATGCAGAATTGGCATTGAAAACTGGAGTCAATTTACAGCCTAATCAAGCATTAATGATTAATGCACCAATTGAAGGGGCAGATTTTACAAAATTAGTTGCAAAGAAGGCGTACGAATTAGGTGCAAAGGATGTACATATTAACTGGTCAGATGACGAGTTAACATTATTAAAATACGAGAATGCTCCAGATGAAGTTATCGGTTCATTCCCGGAATGGCGAGTCATGCTTCATGATATGTATGCTGAGGATGGCGCTGCTGTTTTAAGTATTCGTTCTACCGATCCAGATTTGCTTCAAAATATTGATCCAAAGCGAGTGGCAATGGCGAATAAAGCAGCTGGAGAGGCTATGAAGAATTTTCGCAAATATACGATGAATGATAAAATACCGTGGTCGATTATTTCCATCCCATCAGGAGATTGGGCACAAAAAATATTTCCAGAACAAACCAAAGAGGAAGCAATCGAAAGTCTTTGGGATGCTATTTTGAAAATTGTCCGTGTAGATCAAGACGATCCAGTTGCAGCATGGGATGCGCATAATCAAACGTTAAAGGAAAAGAGAGAGGAACTAAACGAAAAGAATTATAAGAAGTTAATTTTTAAGGCCCCGGGGACCAATTTAGAAATGGAGCTTCCAGAAGGTCATATATGGAAGGGTGGATCTGCTGAAGCGGAAACGGGCGTAACGTTTAACCCAAATATGCCAACAGAAGAAGTGTTCTCAATGCCACATAAATATGGCGTGAATGGAACGGTTTCAAGTACGAAACCATTAAACTACGGTGGAAGTGTGATCGATCGTTTTAGTTTAACGTTTAAAGATGGTAAAGTAGTTGACTTCCAAGCGGAGCAGGGAGAAGAAGTATTAAAACATCTGTTAGATTCAGATGAGGGGGCACGTCAGTTAGGCGAAGTAGCTTTGGTGCCACATGAATCACCGGTTTCTAAGTCGGGACTTATTTTCTATAACACGTTATTTGATGAAAATGCATCTTGTCATATCGCGCTTGGAAAGGCCTACCCAACGAATATAGAAAATGGCTCTTCCATGTCTGAAGAAGGACTAGACAAACATGGTGTCAATGATAGTCTCATTCATGTGGATTTCATGATAGGATCGGAGGAATTGGATATTGACGGGGTTAAGCAAGATGGAACAGTAGAACCAATCTTTAGAAATGGTACGTGGGCATAAATGGATAGTAGGCACAAGGGAGAGGCATTTCCCTTGTGTCTTTCTTTTTTTGAGGGGAGTATGCCTGTGAAGAGTAGAGAGATTCCTCTATTCGGTTGTTTTTGGGCACATATCCGCCTAATGAGTGCCGGAACAGGCGCAAATTAATTTAATACCGCAACTCATCCGCGTAATGAGTGCCGGAACAGCCGCAAATTAATTAAGTTCCGCAACTCATCTGCGTGATGAGTGCCGGAACAGGCGCAAATTAATTAAATACCGCAACTCATCTGCGTAATGAGTGCCGGAACAGGCGCAAATTAATTAAATACCGCAACTCATCTGCGTTATGAGTCCCCGTTTGAAATTGATATGCAAGAACCCGTCACTCATAGTTGGACGAAAGGCAAAAAAAGGCTATCGCCCATAATCTTTAGGCGACAACCTTTCGTTCACATCAAGTCATTTTTAACGAGCACTGCTTTTATCATTGTATAACTATATTCTTCAGGTAAAGCATCTTTCAACGGTTTAAGTTTTTCCTCGGAAATTTCACCACGAGCTTCCAGAACCGTTCTCTCTTCTTCTTCATTAAAAAAGATGTCCCAAGCGATAGGATGCCCATCTTTAAATGCTTTAAAAATATGATTTTCGATTGTTTGATTAGACATATCGCGTATAGCTGCGATGTCTTTTAGTGATTTTCCGGATTGAAACATTTGGTAACTAATAAGATGACTTGGTCGGTCATCTCCAGGTTGTTTCTTTGCTTTCGGCCTTGGTTTAGTATCTGTAATACGAACTCTTTCTTTAACATCTGGATGGTCCGCTCTCCATTGTTGAATAACTTCTAAAAAGGCTTCCCCATATTGCTCGAATTTCTTTTCACCGATCCCTTTAATAGCAAGCATGTCTTCTTTTGTTGTTGGGAAATAACGACTTAACTCTTTTAAAGTTGCATCTGAAAACAGGATATATGGTGGAATGCCTTCTTCATCCGCGATTTCTTTACGAAGCGTGCGAAGACTTGCAAATAAATCTTCAAAGTAATCCGCTTCCTCATTACTAGGAATGGTTGGTACAAACATCCAAACACTTTCTTTCCCTTTCAAAACATCAACAGACTTTTGATTCAGTTTTAGAGTTGGATATTTACCTTCTTCTGTTGCTAGCATTCGTTCTGCAATAAGGAGTTGAATCTGCTCTGTAATTTCCTTTTCGGTATAGTTAGACAGGAGACCATAAGTAGTTAATTTATTCAATCCAAACTCATAAATCTTCTTATCTTTGGATCCTTTTAATACTTTTGCAGTCATTGTAACTCCAAAACGTTCACCCATTCGTTTGACACAAGAAAGAATTTTTTGTGCTTCTTCTGTAATGTCCGTCTTTTCTTGCCCCTGTATACAATTGCTACATCGGTCACAACCTGTCTCTGATGGATCATCATCGAAATAATTTAATATAAAATCTTGAAGGCAGCTATGGGTGTGGCAATAGTTCATCATTTCTTGTAATTTTCGATATTCATTTTGTTTCGCAGACTCGTCCATCAGAGATTGCTCGATTAAGAATTTCTGCAATTGTACATCCTGCGGGGAGAAAAGCAAAATACAATCGCTCGGCTCTCCATCTCGGCCGGCTCTACCGGCTTCTTGATAATACGATTCAATATTCATTGGCATCGCATAATGAATGACGTAGCGAACGTTCGACTTATCAATCCCCATCCCAAAAGCATTGGTGGCGATCATGACATTCGTTTCATCGTGAATGAAGGAGTTTTGTGCTTCCTTTTTTTCATTGTCCGACATTCCGGCATGATATTTAGCGACAGATAGCCCGAGTCGTGAAAGCTGTTCATATAAACTATCAGCCTGCTTACGGGTAGCTGTATAAATAATCCCAGACTCTTCCTTATGTTCGTTTAAAAATGAACGAATATAGCTGGTTCTTTCTTTCCCTTTAACAACATGAAAGGCTAAATTGTCCCGTGCGAATCCAGTATTTATAACATGATCGATATGTAAAAGATTCTGAATATCATGAATAACCTCTTCAGTAGCGGTAGCTGTAAGTGCTACAAATACAGGAATATTAGAAATTTGTTTTAGTGTACTTACGATAGATCTATAGCTTGGTCTAAAGTCATGGCCCCATTGGGAAATACAGTGGGCTTCATCAAACGCAACAAGAGCAATTTGGATTCGATTCATGATGTTAACAAATTGGCCGGATTCAAATCGCTCAGGCGCAACATAAACGAATTTATATCGACCTTGAATGACGTTATTCAATCGTTGTTGCTGTTCGGATGGAGAAAGGGAACTATTAATAAAAGTAGCGGGGATACCGTATGAGTTTAGGGCATCCACCTGGTCTTTCATGAGTGATATTAATGGAGAAATAATGATAGCTGTTCCATCCATAGATAATCCGGGGATTTGATAGCATAAAGACTTTCCGCCACCTGTTGGCATGACTGCAAGAGTATTATTTCGTTGTAAAACATGCTCAATAGTTTCCTTTTGACCAGGTCGGAATGATTCATAACCGAAATACGTCTGTAAAATTTTTTTCTCTTTAGTAAGCATGAAACAATCCTCCTTTTTCATATATCATAGTGTTATTCTTTTCGATTTTTATTAGCTAAATATATTCATGTTCTCATCTCTAACTTGATCGTAACCATTACAAACCTTCATACATAATTGACCGATTTTCATAATATTATCCTATCATAATTTATCATGAATTGGACTTTCAAAAAGAATTTTTCATTGAGGTTTGGAGAGAATAATATTTTAGTTGTTAAGAAAACCCCTCTTATCCTGGGGAGCCGAATACTTGACCTGCCGTAAAGATGTCCATCGGTGTAACTAGGTATTTGCCCAACCTAAAAGCGAATGATAATTTTCTAAGAAAAAAACGTTATATTCGTTTACAGAATTACCCCACATCTATAGAATGTCCTTATATACTTTTTGGTTAGGAGGGATGAGATGGGTCCTTCATTACTTCTGGAAATTGCCCTTATTGGTGTTTTAGGTATAGGTTCACAATGGCTTGCCTGGCGCTACAGAATGCCGGCAATTGTGATCATGTCCGTTACGGGTTTATTAGTAGGGCCGATTTTTGGAATTATTAATCCTGAGAAAGAGTTTGGAGATTTATATAGTCCTATTATTTCAGCTGCAGTCGCTTTAATATTATTTGAAGGTAGCTTGAATTTAAGTTTTAAAGAATTAAAGGGCATAGGAAAACCAATCTTTCGGATATCTACAATTGGGGCACTAATTGCTTGGATTTTAGGATCTTTAACAGCACATTATATTGCTGGATTGTCTTGGGCCGTTGCTTTTGTTATTGGTGGATTATTTATCGTTACTGGTCCCACGGTTATTATGCCGTTACTTCGCCAAGCAAAATTAAAGTCAAGACCAGCTAAAGTATTAAAATGGGAAGGAATTATTGTTGATCCTATTGGGGCATTAGTTGCTGTTTTTGCTTTCGAAATCATTACATTTATTACTGCAGAGAATCCAGATGGTACACAGCTTATCATGTTCTTCGCTGCATCCATTTTTGCCGTCATACTTGGTTGGGCACTTGGAAAAGGTTTAGGATGGGTGTTTGAAGAAGGACATATACCTGAATTTTTAAAGTCTCCTGCTGTTGTGGTTGTAGTTATTTTTTGTTTTACGGTAGCAGATCTCATCATGCACGAAACTGGTTTACTATCTGTTACTGCGATGGGAATCACGTTAGCGAACATGGGCATTAGCTCCATTTCAGATATGAGGCATTTTAAAGAAAATATTTCTGTATTACTCACATCCACCATTTTTATTATGCTAACTGCTTCTTTAGAGGTGGAAACATTATTACACATTTTCAGTCCTAATATTATTGGTTATGTTTTATTAATGATGTTTATCGTGAGACCTTTGTCTATATTTTTATCTACCATTGGAACCACGTTATCATTAAATGAGAAGATATTAGTTGGGTGGATTGCACCAAGGGGAATTGTTGCTTTAACTGTATCTAGTTACTTCGCTTCGGTTTTACTGGAGGCGGGGTTTGAAGATGCTTCTATTTTAACTACATTAACCTTTGCTCTCGTATTTTCAACTGTATTAGCGCATGGCTTTTCTATCGGTTGGCTTGCGAAAAAATTAGGTTTATCAGAAGAAGGAAAACCAGGAGCATTAATCATTGGTAGTAATCCATTTACAGTTCGATTAGCCGATTCATTAAAAAAATCAAATATACCGGTTATTATTGTCGATTCATCATGGGAACATTTAGGGCTTGCGAGAAAGGCTGGAGTTCCTTTCTATCGCGGAAATATGCTTTCTGAACAGACAGAGCATATGCTAAACACGATTCCGTATGATTATTTACTTGCAGTAACGGATGACCATGCATATAATTCCCTAATATGTACGACCTTCCTTCCTGAATATGGAAGGACAAATGTCTTTAAAATTAGTCCATATGATGTAGAAGATAATTCGAGTGGAGTTGTATCTAGAGTTGGAGGGAGAATCTTATTTGACAGGAAATTTCCAATCGAGATCCTTAATGAGAAAATAGAAAACGGCTTTGTATTCCGCAGAACGACTTTAACGGAGCAATATGGTCTGAAGCAATACTTAGATGAAAAAGATAGTTCAACAGTGTTTCTCTATTTAATTAAACCGAATGGAGCCTTGAAGTTTTTCTCTGAGGAAATGCGGACAGTCCCATCCACAGGGGACGTTATTGTCAGTCTGACCCCGCCACTTAAAGAAAAAGAAAAGATACAGGCGAAGTTAGACAAGGCGAGAGTACAATCGTAATATGTAAGTAGAACAGCTCGAATACACGAAGCCTATCATGGAAAGCAAGTTGTATTCGGGCTGTGAATTCACCATATTAATTATTCCAATTCATCTAACTGGCGATTAACTTCCGCTATTTCATCCTCTAGGCGTGCTAATTGATTTTGAGCCGATGATACTCTACCTTTTACATACTCCAATTTATCCAAATCGCTTTGAATACGAACATAATCCGATTTTAATTCCGCTAATTTTGCTTCAAGTTCTTTTTTGGTCATCGTCATCCATCCCCCTTACGTATAGTCTAGCTAAATCCCCTTTATAAAACAAGAAAGTAAGTTATAATGAGGCATATAGTACGTTTTCTAATCGGAGGTTTATGAATGAAAATTATATTTTCCTCTTCTATTAAGAATTACTTGGAGAAGGTCGAAGCCTTATTATTACGTAAAGAAGCTTCGAATAATTTAATGCTTGGATTATTAGAGTATTTTAAAACAACCATGACGAAAGATGTCTATTGTGGATATATAGAAGATGATGGAGAAGTGATATACGCTTTCATGCAAACCGCACCTAATAATTGGATATTAGCAGATGTGGATCATGTTGATAATCATCTATTTTCATATATAGCTAGTTTTTTCTATAAAAATGCAATTAAAGTGCCAGGCGTACTGGGACCCATTCATCATGTGGAATGCTTTGTCCAGGAATGGCTGAAGCATAAAAAGGTAAAGGCTTCTTTAAAAATGAACCAGTTGATTTATCAAATAAATGAGGTTCGGATTAAACCAAGTCCAAATGGTGAATTAGCAAAGGCAACAAAAACCGAGCATGAACTAATAAAAAGTTGGCTCATTCAATTTGGAAAAGAGACGAATGAAAAACCTATATCTGAAATTAAAGCTAGTCAGATGGCAACAAAATATATTGAGAATGGAAGTTTGTATTTATGGAAAGTGAATGGAAAGCACGTATCGATGGCTAACCAATCGAGGAGAACGAAAAATGGCGTATCCATTAATGCAGTATTTACCCCGGATGAATATAAACGAAATGGTTATGCGACAAATGTCGTAGCGGCGTTAAGCCAAAAGCTATTGGATAGTGGTTATCAATTTTGTAGCCTATATACAGATAAAGAGAACCCAACATCCAATAAAATTTATTCGAATATTGGGTACAATATAATAGGATCATCGGTTGTGTATGAGTTCAAATAGAAAGTGGGACAAAGGGACAGGTATGATGTGACCCCTAAAAGTTAGAGTTTTTATTAAGCTGCTAATTGGTTGGAATGAATGCGGTATTGAACCGGACTCAATCCAGCCAATTTTTGCTTGATACGTTTGTTATTATAGTAATCTATATATCTCTCAATCTTGTCTTTTAATTCTTCAAAAGAACACAATGCTTCTCCATGATACATCTCTTGTTTTAGTAAACCAAAAAAGTTTTCCATTGGTGAATTATCTAAACAATTTCCTTTTCTCGACATACTTTGGAAAATCTTATTTTCTTTCAGTTTTTTTACCCACTTATTATGTTGATAATGCCATCCCTGATCGGAATGAATTGTTGTTCTATATTTTGAGTTCTTCACGATTTCTAGGGCTTCCTCTAAGGGTTTCATCGCAAGTTCTAAAGTCGGACGTTTACTTACTGCAAATGAAAGAATTTCAGCGTTAAACAGATCCATAATTGGATTTAAATATAATTTTATTCCGTTCGCACATTTAAATTCTGTGATATCCGTTGTTAATTTTTGAAGGGGCACATTGGTNTGGAATCGACGATTAATACGGTTTTTCGTAACCTTCCCAACTGTACCTTTGTATGAACTATACTTACGTGTTTTTCTCCAGAACTTGTTTCCTTTAAGATTTAGTTTGTTCATAATACGCTGAACCTTTTTGTGATTTACGTAGTACCCTTGATTTTCCAATTCTAGTTTAATACGACGGTAACCATAATTTCCGTTATGTTCATCAAAAATGGATTGAATAAGCTCTTCTAATTCCAGATCTTGGTTCTCCTTCTTCATCATTTTGATATGATAATGGTAAGACGATTCAGGAATACCAACAACCTGTAAAACATCTTTTAATTTGAATTCTTCTTTGAGTTCGAATGATAACGCTGCTTGTGCTTTTCGAGATAGCCTTCCGGATCTATCTGAAAAGCTCGCAACTTTTTTAGGTATTCTAATTCCAAACGAAGAAGCTCGTTTTCTCTTTCCAATTTTTGTTCGTATGTCATTTCTTTTTCATTAAACTTTTTATTTTTATTACGTTTAGATGCATCAGACATGGATGGCCATCCTTTCTTTTTAGACAGGCCTCCAACCCCACCTTCCCGATAAGCCTTCTTCCATGAAGCTATTCGAGTAGGTACCTTCATTCCAAAATGAAGGGCTGCTTCCATCTCTGAAGAACCTGTTCTCTCTATAAATCTTAATACATCCAGCTTAAATTGAACAGAGTAAGTTTCTATGTGTTTCTTAGCTTTTAGTCCTTCATCACCGAACTTTTCATATAATTTAATCCATCTATCCACTTGTGATTTTGACTTTATACCATACTTTTTGGCTAAAGGTCTAATTCCCAGATATCCTTCTTGATACTCTTTAACTACTTTAAGCTTCAAACTATCGCTATATTTTTTAGTCATCATAAACACCCCAAAAGTTAGTTTTTCACTCTAACTTTTGGGGTGCACTACAGTACACTGTCCCAGTTATAACTAGAAAAGTGGGGCGAGGAACTGTCCCTCTGTCTCTAAATCAAAGCATCTTCCTTATCCTTCTTTGAATTGACATACGTTTGATAAAAGTGAACGATAATGGTCCGGACGACAGCGTATGTTGGAACCGCAAATAGAATTCCAAGGAAACCAGCAATGCTACCAGCTGCAATAATCACAGTCATCACAGTTAAAGGATGAACATTTAGTGCCTGCCCCATCACGTTTGGGGAAATAAAATTACTTTCAATTTGCTGGGCAACAAGCATAATAATAGATACCCAAAGTAAATTTATAGGGTCTTGGATTGTTCCAACGATCAAAGCTGGAGTAACAGCTAAAAACGGTCCTAGGTATGGAATCACGTTCGTCAGCATTCCAAACAGGGCCAGAATCAGGGCATAATCTAATCCGAGGATGAGATACCCTATAAATAATAAAACACCAACACAAAAGCTTACGAATAGCTGTCCTTGAATAAAACTAGATAAAACATGATCGATTTTAGCAATTAAATTTCGAATATTATCAGCCTTTTTTTTCTTGAATATTTGTAGGACAAATGGTAGTAATTTTTCTCCATCCTTTAACATAAAAAATAAGAAAAATGGTACCATAACAAGTCCAGCAACAATACTGATTACCTGGCCAATAAAACCACCTAGTAATCCAAAAAGATTATCTAAAATATTTTGTAAGTGGGTAGGAATATTCCCGATAAAATCTTCTAACGCAACGATGATTTGTGGGGGAATACTTGTGTAATTAATTCTCCAGTAAAATATGAAGTCTTCAATTGCTGCAATCATTCCTGGTATCCCATACATCAAATTCGTAACCTGTTTTTGTAAAATTGGCCATACATACATAAGAAATACAGTTAAAAGTAATAGAATAACGAGGAAAACTAGAATAATAGAGATGATTCGTCCGACTTTTAGTTTTCGCTCAAAAAAGTGCATCAACGGTCGTGTGATATAATATAAAATCCCCGCACCAATCAACGGAAAGGCAATGGCACCAATATATTGTAAAATTGGAATAAATATAAAACTTGTATAATTTAATAGTAAGATTAATAGAAATAAAAGAATTAAAAAGCTAAGAACGTTAAACCAACGCTTTTGAAACACTCCATTCACCACTTTCCCTTCGATATAACTAATTTCATTTTAAACATAATGGATAGGAATTGGAAATTTAAGGTTTACTTATTAGTATTTTATCCAATCCTTTTCAAACCATACTAAGATAAAAAACAGAAGATAGAATAATAGTTTAAAATATGTTAAAATTTGAGCATATTTATTTGCAGATAAGGAAGGATACTTTCTTTATTCTGGGGATCCGATTACTTACCCCACCATAAAAATCTGCATAATTGCAAAAAAGGCATTCGCCCAGAAGCTTGGCGAACGCCAAGTTTCTAATGGAGGACAGAATAATGACTGCTTGGATGCAAGTATACAAAAAATGGGATAGTTTTGAAGAATTAGATCCATCCCTTCGACTAGAATTGGATAGATTAAAAGATGACTACGTCAAACTAGAAGATTCATTTTATAAAGGATTAGAGTTTGGGACAGGTGAAATGTGTGGCTTGATTGGACCTGGAACAAACCGTATGAATATATATACTGTTAGAAAAGCGGCAAATGGTCTAGCAAACTATTTATTAGCAAATCGGGTAAATGTGAAAGACCGTGGAGTGGTAATTGCTTACGGTTTAGGATTGATGTCAAAAGAATTTGCGTTAGAAGCGGCAAAAGTATTAGCCTTTTATGGAATAAGAACCTATCTGTTTGAGTCGGTTTGTGCAACTCCATTATTATCTTATGCAGTGAGGTATTTCGGAACAACTGCTGGAATCATGATTACAGCAAGTGATTATTCTAAAGAATACAATGGCTTTGCAGTTTACAACGAAAATGGAGCACAAATGACCCTTGAAGAATCAGAACGGTTCATTTCTTATATGGGGCTAATGGAAGATGAATTAACAGTTCCTCATTTAGAACAAAAGGAATTACTAGAAAAAGGGCTAATTTATTGGGTCAAAGATGAGATTGACCAAGCTTATATAGAACGTTTACGATATATTTCTAAAATGGACCATGAAGAACAATTAAAGGACAAGGATTTAAAAATTGTTTTTACACCGCTTCATGGTACTGCACTCCCGCTTGTGAAAAAGGGATTAGAGCAGCTTCATTTTGGTCAAGTTCATGTAGTGGAAGAACAAGCAATACCGGACACGAAAGTAAGCTCGGTTATTTCATTAGGTTTGGAAGAGAACGAAACTTTACAAATGGCTATAGAACTTGGGCAAAAAGTGGATGCGGAAATTTTACTTGCTACAAATCCAAATGGAAATAAACTTAGAGTTGCTGTAAAAACAACGGAAGGGAATTATCAAGTACTTACAGGGAATCAATTAGGCTCTCTACTCTTGGATTATATATTAGGACATAGTGACCCGAATGTTTATCGGAATTCACGTATGATAAAATCTGTTATTACGACAGAGTTAGGAAGAGCTATTGCAGATTCTTATTATGTGAAAACAATTGATACGTTACCAAGCTTTAATTATATAGGAGAAAAAATTGCTACGTTTGATTCAAGTGGGGAGACATTCCTTTTTGGATTTGAAGAAAGCGATAGCTATTTAGTAAGTGGCTTTGTACGTGATAAAGATGCAATCCAAGCTTCAGTCGTGACGGCCGAAATGACATATTACTGGAAAAAGCAGGGTAAAACATTGCTTGATGTACTGGATGACTTGTATCAAAAGCACGGCTATTATTTAGAAGGTACGTCAGCACTCACGTTGGAAGGGAAAAATGGCCTGTCAGAAATCCAGGAAATCATGAATCAATTTAAAGAAAATCCTCCTATGAAAATTGCCGGCTTAAACGTAAGGCAAGTTGAAAATTATGAGAAGCGGGAAAGGAAATTTGTTGAAGACGGGGTAGTAGAGAACATTTTATTGCCAAAGGAAAATATGATAAAATTCCATCTTGAAAATAATGCTTGGGTTGGTATACGTCCAAGTAGCATAGAGCACAAGATCAAATACTACTTTGGTGTTTGTGAGGAAAGTGCGGAAAATAGTAAGAAGCAATTATCTTCATTACAATCTGCGTTAAATAAAATGGTGGAAGAAAGTCTGAAAAATCAACGTATAAATTTCGTTTCTTAGGTTATATATAATATAGAGTTGTAAATTGACAAATAGTATATATAGGGTTTTAATAATATTATATTCCTATAAGTGTATGTTCAAAAAGGAGGATGAAAAGGACCGAGCAATTCGAGGCGGCTTGGCTTTGAGTAACGGAACGTATGCAATTAATACGTGAGTAGCGGACTTGCACAGGATGTGCTGACTTCTACGTGCCCACAGGACGTGGGCGTTCTTAGTAGAAGTTCCGCTATAGCCAACGAAGAATTGCGAAGTGTCATTTTCACCGGACTTCTTTGAACCACCTATATAAAGGGGAGTAGCTGTACAATTAAAGTCGTCATTACGAGATCTAAATCTCCGGCTTTAGTTGGCAACTAAACGTTGTTAGCGAGACCTTTACCAGTGCAGGTAAAGGTCTTTTTATGGTCTTTACCGGTTGGTAGGGCCATTTTTATTTTTAAGGAGAGAGATTATGGGAACAGAATTAATCATCGAATACTTATGGGTATTAGTTGTGTTAGTGGCCTTGGAAGGATTACTTGCAGCAGATAATGCCTTAGTATTAGCAATTATGGTTCGTCATTTACCGGAAAAACAACGGAAGAGGGCACTATTCTATGGATTAGCCGGTGCATTTGTCCTCCGTTTTGGATCATTATTTATTATTTCCTTCCTTGTTGATGTATGGCAAGTTCAGGCGATAGGTGCACTTTATCTGTTATTTATTTCCTTTAAAAACCTTTACGATCGATTTAAACCGAAGAAGGATGATGATGAAGATAAAGCTAAGCTTAAGGATTCAGAAATTCATGAAGCATCACCAAAGGAATTTTGGCTTACCGTCTTGAAGGTAGAATTTGCTGACTTAGCATTTGCGGTTGACTCTATATTAGCTGCTGTTGCACTTGCGATGGCTCTTCCACCAAGTGGTTTAGGTACAATTGGAAGTTTAGATGCTGCACAATTTTGGGTTGTTTTTGCTGGAGGTATGATTGGCCTAATCATTATGCGTTTTGCAGCAAATATTTTTGTTGACTTACTTCATAAACGTCCAACATTGGAAGTAGCAGCATTTATTATTGTCGGATGGGTCGGTGTGAAATTAGCTGTCATGGTATTAGCACATAATGATATTGGTTTAATACCTCATGAATTCCCACACTCAACCTTATGGAAACTTATTTTCTATGGTGTATTAGTTCTTATTGCTATCATCGGTTGGTTTGCTTCCAGTCCGAAGAAGGAAGAGGAAAAAGAAGGGGCGCACTCCTAAGTGTATTCGTAATATGCATAATCTAACAACGATCTTCATTTAAAAATCCCGAAATAGGGTATACATGAAATGAAGGTCGTTGTTTTTTGTTGAATTTAACTTTAAAAGGAGAGATCAATATGTCTGTTCAACTGAAACGTATTTATGAATCTGCTAATAAAAGTGATGGAACTCGGGTTTTGGTTGACCGAATTTGGCCGAGAGGGGTTTCGAAAGATGAGGCGAAATTGGACCATTGGCTAAAAGAGATAGGTCCTTCAAGCGGGTTACGTAAAGATTTCAACCATGATCCAGAAAAATTCCCTGATTTCAAGGATAAGTATAAACAAGAATTAAAAAGCGGAGAACAGAAAGAGCAGTTCGATAAATTAAAAGACATCGTAAAAAACAATACCAACGTAACACTCCTCTATGCCGCAAAAGATGAACAACATAATCAAGCAGTTATTTTAAAGGAATTATTGGAGAAATAGTTGTACAGTAAATGCGCAAATATTAAATGTTTGGCTGGAAGGAAAGTATAAAACTTTCTTCATGCATAAGTGCAACTAAGACATTTGCCTGAAAAAATTGGCAAATGCCCAGTTTTCTAATAAATTTTATGGATATAACCTCTTGTTCATGATAATGTAGTGAAAAATGTTAAATTTGGAGGTTGTAATGGAAAAGAAAACATCATTATTCGAGATCTTATGGACCTCGATTAAATTAGGATTAACCTCTTTTGGTGGACCAGTTGCTCATTTAGGTTATTTTAAAGAGGAGTACGTCGATAAAAAGAAGTGGTTAAATGATAAACTGTATGCAGATATCATTGCATTGTGTCAATTTTTACCGGGACCTGCTTCTAGTCAGGTTGGAATTGCGATTGGAATGTTGCGTGGTGGATTATTAGGAGGAATTGCTTCTTGGTTTGGGTTTACGATTCCTTCCGTTATTGTCCTTATCGTTTTTGCTCTTTTATTCCAAACCTTTACATTAGGGGATGCTAATTTTATTTCAAGCCTTAAAATTGTGGCAGTAGCTGTAGTTGCTCATGCCATCTTAGGAATGAGTAGAAAATTAACACCGGATAAGCCACGAATTGCTATGGCTTTGGCTGCGTTATTTATCCTACTTATATTTCCTTCCGCATGGATGCAAATAGCAGTTATTATTGGTGCCGCTATTTTAGGGTATTTTATGTTTACAAAAGAAGCACAGTCTAAACTACAACCAATTAAGGTAACCATAACGAAAACACAGGGTATCATTTCGTTTTCTATTTTAATGATTTTATTAATTGGATTACCAATCTTGTCGCAATTCACAACGAATACATATGTGAATATCTTTGACATGTTTTTTAGAGTGGGAGCAATTGTCTTTGGTGGGGGCCATGTTGTATTGCCATTAATGGAACAACAAGTGGTACCAACCGGATTATTAACAAGCAGTGAATTTCTTGCAGGCTATGGGATGGCGAATGCTGTTCCGGGACCGCTATTCACATTTTCAAGTTATATTGGAACCATGATAAGTGGAGTCTTGGGTGGAATTATTGCAACAATTGCCATGTTTCTACCATCATTTTTACTTGTTGTTGCCGCTTTACCATTTTTAGGTGAACTAAGAAGTCGCCCTGGTTTCCAAGGAATTCTTGCCGGTGTCAATGCAAGTGTTGTTGGGATTTTACTAGCTGCCTTTTATGATCCTGTTTTTACAAGTGGGATACAGAATGGAATGGACTTTGCTTTAGCAGCAATCCTTTTCGCTCTACTTAGTTTCTGGAAAAAACCAGCATGGATGATTGTGATTATAGGAATAATATTAGGAGAAGTAATGCACATTATTTTTATTTAATTTGCTACTGGGGTACAATAAAAAGAAGTTATTCAGCATGGGTATTTTGTCACTCGCTGAATTCAACATAAATAGGTATGAATAAACCATGGGGTGATACAAGATGGCTGAACACCATTTTCTTTTAAAAGCGGATTGGCCGGGCGGAAGAAATAGTGAAGGTTTTATAGATGCAGGCAATTTAAAAACAAAAATATCGGTCCCAACTGAAATGGATGGACCGGGAGTAGGTACAAATCCAGATGAAATGTTACTTGGTGCAGCTGCAACTTGTTACCTAATTACATTAGCGGCTATGATTGAACGTACAAGCTTGCCTTTAAAAGAGATGGCGCTTGAATCAGAGGGTATTGTTGATGTAACAAATGGTATCTTTACGTATAAGAAAATTATTCATCGACCAACCGTCGCTTTGCAATCTACTGCCACGGAAAAGGAACATAAAAAATTAAGGATTATAGTGGAAAAGGCTGAAAAGAGCTGTATGATATCTCGTGCAATCGAGGGAAATGTGGAATTGGCCTTAGAGCCGACCTTAAGTTAACAAATACAGTATTCCTGTGTTTGTTTTTTTGTTCTTTAGGAGATTATAAAAATAACTCTATTCATAACTTGTCACATACGGCTCTGGCTTCCAGCATTGACATACCTTTATGAAGAGGCGCCTATCAGGGTGCTTACACTTGCTCTTTAAAAAACATATTGAATAACTTGTAGATTAGGTTTAAAATGTAAAACATAGTAACCTAATTGGAATAATAAATATATTAATATAGAAAAAAGGGGTCATAAGAATGAATGGTTTATTAATTATTATAAACGTGGTTGTGCTTATATTAGCCATCATTTTATTAATAAATATGCAGAAGAAGCATGTTTCCTTCTCTAAGCGTGTGTTTACAGGGATGGGAATTGGTATCCTTCTTGGAGTCATCTTTCAACTTGTTTACGGTACAGGATCTGAAATAATTGCAAATACAATGGAATGGTATGCCATTGTAGGAAGAGGATATGTCCGTCTATTAATGGTAATCGTAGTTCCACTTATTATGGTATCCATTATTCGGGCCATCATTAATTTAGAAAAGACAAAAGAGCTTGGAAAAATGGCGGGTTGGATTATTGGGACACTGATTCTTACAACGATGGTTGCGGCTTTTGTTGGAATTGGTTCAGCTTGGTTATTTGACTTAAACGCAGAACAAATTGAAGCGGGTCATGCAGAAGTAGAACGTGGAGAATCGATGGAAGCCATGTATACGGATATGGAAGGTCAAACAACACCACAACGTATACTTGACTTTATCCCAAGTAATATTTTTGAAGATATGACTGGCGGGAGAGCGACATCAACTATTTCGGTTGTTATATTCTCGATTCTTTTAGGAATTGCCGTTCTTGGTGTACGTAGAAAAAATCCTGAACAGGCTGATTTATTTATTAAAATAGTAAATTCCGCTTATGCGGTTGTCATGCGCCTTGTTACGTTAATATTACGATTAACTCCATTCGGGGTACTTGCACTTATGACGAATATGGTTGCAACGACTAACTTTGCAGGAATTATTCAACTAGGTAAGTTTGTATTGGCTTCTTATCTAGCATTAATTATTATGTTTATTATTCATTTAATCCTTGTTAGCGGTTTTGGATTAAATCCTATCACCTTTTTGAGAAAGGTTTTCCCGGTATTAGGATTTGCCTTTACTTCTCGTTCTAGCGCAGGAACTATTCCGTTAAATATTCAGGCGCAAAGAGAATCATTAGGTGTTGATGAAGGAATAGCGAATATGTCGGCATCCTTTGGGGCGACAATGGGGCAAAACGGTTGTGCCGGTATTTATCCTGCAATGTTGGCGATTATGATTGCGCCAACTGTTGGAATTGATCCTTTCTCTATCGGATTTATTCTTCAGCTTGTAGTCATTGTAGGTATAAGCTCGTTTGGGGTTGCTGGAGTTGGTGGAGGAGCAACATTTGCAGCAATTATTGTGCTTTCATCCATGGGGCTACCTGTAGGGTTAGCAGGTCTTCTAATCTCCGTTGAACCGCTAATTGATATGGGAAGAACCGCATTAAACGTTAACGGCTCTATGTTGAGTGGAACCATCACTTCACGAGTAATGGGGAATTTTAATACGAAAACATTTAACGATAAAAATGCAACAACAGAGAGTGCAGGATTTTAAAAACTATCCTTAGTATAAAATAGCATCCCAATCGCAAAGTGACTGGGATGCTATTTTTCGTTGGCTAACTGAAGTGTTGGCTGTTCATAAGCTTGATGAGTGCCCGGGTGAAGCTAGAATCCGTTAGTTCGGTCACTCATAGGCCCGATGAGTGCCGGAGTGAAGGAGAAATCCGTTAGTTCGGTCACTCATAGGTCCGATGAGTGCCGGAGAGAAGGAGGAATCCGTTAGTTCGGTCACTCATAGGTCCGATGAGTGCCGGAGTGAAGCTAGAATCCGTTTGTTCGATCACTCATAGGCCCGATGAGTGCCGGAGAGAAGGAGGAATCCGTTAGTTCGGTCACTCATAAGCCCGATGAATGCCGGAGTGAAGTGGAAATTCGTTAGTTCGGTCACTCATAGGCCCGATGAGTGCTGGAGTGAAGTGAAAATCTGTTTGTTCGGTCACTCATAGGTCCGATGAGTGCCGGAGTGAGAGGAGAATCACTATGTTCGGTCACTCATAAGCCCGATGAGTGCCGGAGTGAAGGAGAAATCCGTTAGTTCGGTCACTCATAGGCCCGATGAGTGCCGGAGTGAAGGAGAAATCCGTTAGTTCGGTCACTCATAGGTCCGATGAGTGCCGGAGTGAAGCTAGAATCCGTTAGTTCGGTCACTCATAAGCCCGATGAGTGCCGGAGTGAAGTGAAAATCCGTTAGTTCGGTCACTCATAGGTCCGATGAGTGCCGGAGAGAAGGAGGAATCCGTATGTTCGGTCACTCATAGGCCCGATGAGTGCCGGAGTGAAGTGAAAATCCGTTTGCTCGATCACTCATAGGCCCGATGAGGATAAAGTCCATATAATTGTGTAAAAAGAAAGGTCATCTTTCATGACCCATGTTACAATGTTTTCGACCAAGAAAATAAAACATGGAGGTATGAAAAGATGACCCAGATTAATATTACTATAAATTTGGAAGACCTAAAAGAGAAAGTTGAAAATAGTTCTCTAGAATCCCCTGTAAAATCTTCCCTGGCCTTAATTTTGAATTCATTAATGGAAAAGGAAAGGGACGAATATATTAATGCTCTCTCTCATGAAAGAACTAGTAATCGCAAAGGGTATCGGAATGGTTACTATGAACGTGAGTTAATCACAGGTGCTGGCTCACTTAAATTAAAAGTCCCTCGTACGAGAGATGGGGAATTTTCACCGACAGCCTTTAAGAGATACGAGCGATATGACCAGGCATTAATCATATCCATGATGGAGATGGTTATTAATGGCGTCTCAACGCGTAAAGTATCTAATATCGTAGAGGAGTTGTGTGGAAAGAAAGTTTCGAAGTCCTTTGTGTCAGAAATTACGAAGGCACTGGATCCAATTGTTAATGAGTGGAAAAGTCGACCACTGAATGTCTATTACTACCCCTATATTTACGTAGATGCTATGTATATCAAGGTTCGAGAAGGTAGGCGTGTGGTTTCCAAAGGGGTTTATATTGCTTGTGGTGTAAATGAAAGAGGGTACAGGGAAATCATTGGCTTGAAAATTGATCATAAAGAATCTAAGGAATGCTGGTCTAGCTTTTTCGAGTACCTAAAATCTCGTGGTATTCATTCACCAAAAATGATTATCTCTGATGCTCATGCTGGTTTAGTTAAAGCTATTAAACAAACATTTTTAGGTACTTCTTGGCAAAGATGTGCAGTTCATTTTTTACGAAATATCATTGATACGATGCCTAAAAAGAATATGGAAGAAGTCAAGGATGATCTTAAGGCTATTTTCAGAACATCCAAACGTAAGCATGCCAATGAACTAAAGGAACGTTTTATGGATAAATACCAAAATACAAAAAGCCTTGAAAAGGCGATAAAATTGTTAGATTCAGGGTTTGAAGATGTGATGCAATACCATGCCCACCCACTAAAATATCATAAACATTTGAGAACTACTAATATGTTAGAACGTGTAAATAGGGAAATACGCAGAAGAGAAAAGGTAATTTCTATCTTTCCAAATGATCAATCAGCTATTCGAATAATCGGTTCTGTACTTATGAACATTGATAAGGATTGGGAGAATAAACAATACTTTAAGAATTATGACAAATACGAAGACGATTAGGAGCTTTACTCGAATAACGCCACCATTGACTTTACTTTTATCCGTGTTAGTGGTGCTGTCAAAGGATGGCTAAAAAACACCCTTTACGGGGCATCCTTCTCTAAATTGTAACACGGATAAATCGATTCTAAGCATCTGCTGGCGGGGCCCCGTCCCCTTCCAGCAAATACTAAGAATCGGGCGCTACAGTCAACGGCAAGCAGCATAGCTGTGGCTTGATCTGGTACTTAGATTTCACTTTAATAATATTTTGGTCGGAAATGTACTTTTACACACAAATATGGACTTGACTCCGATGAGTGCCGGAGTGAAGCTAGAATCCGTTTGTTCGATCACTCATAGGCCCGATGAGTGCCGGAGAGAAGTAAAAATTCGTTTGTTCGGTCACTCATAGGCCTGATGAGTGCCGGAGTGAGAGGAGAATCACTATGTTCGGTCACTCATCCCAAAAATGAGTAACCGAAAGAATGCTATATCTTTTCAAGTGATTGTTCATGCCTTAATTAAAGATAAAACCTTACTTAAATCTTGCTTCTCCCTTGCTTCTTCAACATATCTAAAAGGGCAGCCTAATTCCTTCACACGGGATAATACATTTTTAATATGAAACTGTTCTGGCCTAAGATTTTCATTCACTTCTTCCCAATACAGTGGAGTAGCGACTGTACCTTCTTTTGTTCTTCGAGGGGAGTATGGAGCGATAATTGTCTTATCCTTTCCATGTTGAACGTAATCTATATACAAACGACCTTGCCTCTTCTTCTTCATTCTTTCCGTTGTAAATAAATGAGGAAAGGCTCCTTCCACTGTATAGGCAACTGCTTGGGTGAAAACAGCTGTTTCATCATACGTTAAACTATTTACAGGAATAGGAATGTGAATTTGAATACCTTTATTTCCCGAAGTTTTTACAAAGGAAATAAGACCTAAATCATCAAGAATAGGTTTAATAAGATTTGCAGCTTGAATAGCTAAAGAAAAAGCATCCCGGTCTGGTGGATCAAGGTCAAATACAATTTCAATTGGCTTCGGTAGATCAACGGTTTGAAAAGGAACATGATATTCTAATGTTCCGTGATTTGCAAACCAAACAACCGCATCCATATGATTGCAAATAATCTTTTTTTCGTCACCCACTACTTTGAAATCGATAAAGTCAGGTGCATAGTCTGGAAGATGTTTTTGATAGAAGAAATCTTCATCTACACCTTCTGGGAAGCGGATTAAGGTTAAAGCGCGATTTTGTAAAAACGGTAGCATATATGGACTGATTTCCCGAATATAGGAAAGAAAATTTCCTTTCGTGTACATAGGATCGGGCCAGTAGACTTTGTCGACCTTAGAAATACCGATACGTTCAGGTATCATCGCCAGATCGATTTGTAAATTAGTTAATGTGCAAGACTGTGGAACTGTTTGTGGCAAAAGGGAAACAAATTCTGGCTCACGTAATTCTTCTTGATGTAAATCAAGCGTATGGACCTTTGCACAAATGGCTGGTGGTAAGGAAAAGCCATCCTTTGTTTCTTCTCCATTCGTAATGAATAGTTTTTTTAATGTTTCTGCTTCGTCTTCTTTTAATCCATGTTTACATTTGCCGACAACATAAACATCTTCATTGTGAAATACATTGAACGTAAAATAACCATTCTGCCTGTCATAATGTGTAAGAAAACCTTCAATGGTACGCCAGTTTTTAATCTTAAACCAATCTTGATGACCTTTTCCGGATATGTATTTACTATTTTTTCGCTTAGCAATCATGCCTTCCCCTTTATAGTCAAAAATAATTCTCCATAAATCATCAGCAATTTCAAAAGAAGGGACGTTCATTATTCGTTCGCTTTTTGGTAGATTTTTAAAAAGAGTATTTAATTCCTGTTTTCGTTCATGAAAAGATGTGGCTAATAGAGTATTTCCTTTTATTGTTAGTAAATCGAAGGCCATGAAGGATGCAGGACGCTGGGTAGATATTTGTTGAATGACATCAGACTTTTTAAGGCGCCCACGTTTTTGTATCCAGTTAAAATTGGCTTGATACGTATTGTTTAATATAACTAATTCTCCGTCCATTGTTAATGGAAGGTAATCCTTTACTTGATGGTAATATTCTTGACAAAAAGCAATTATTTCCGGGAAATTCCCCGTTAGATCCTTCTTATTTTTACTGGTTAACTGAATGCTCCCATCCTTATTCCACGTTAATACACAACGGAATCCATCGTATTTCACCTCATAAACCCATTCTTCTCCATAAGGAATTTCATCGCTTGCAATTGGTTTCATAATATCCATAAACAAATTCCCCTTTCCTTAATAAATTGGCTAATTAAGAGGAAAAATAAACGAAGGATAAAAAAATGATGTAAAACAAAAGATATGAATATGATTCGTTATTCAAAATAAGGAAAAGAAACTACCTAACCGAATGGAGGGTAACTACATGCATACGATGTGGAAAGGCTCAATAAGCTTTGGTTTAGTTAACATACCGATAAAAATGCATGCAGCAACTGAAGACAAGGATGTAAAGCTACGTCAACTGCATAAAGAATGTAAATCTCCAATTAAATATGAAAAAGTATGCCCTGTTTGTGATAAAGAAATAAAGAATGAAGAAATTGTAAAAGCATATGAATACGCAAAAAATAAATTTGTCGTTTTAGATGAGGAAGATTTAGAAGCACTACGAAAAGAGCAAGAAGATCGTGCAGTGGAAATCGTGGATTTTGTGAAATTAGAAGAGATTGACCCGATTTACTTTGAAAAAAGCTATTATCTTTCCCCAAATGAAGGAGGGGGAAAAGCATACAGTTTACTCCGTAGTGCTTTGAAAGATACAGGAAAGATTGGAATCGCGAAAATGATGATTCGCTCTAAAGAACAACTTGCCGTCATTCGAGTTTATGAAAATGTCCTTGTTGTAGAAACGATTCATTTCCCTGACGAAGTTCGTAATGTACAAGACGTTCCAAATGTCCCAGAAGAAACGAAAATCGGCGAAAAGGAATTAGAAACAGCGAAAATGCTAATTGATCAATTAACAACCGAATTTGAGCCAGAAAAATACAATGATGAGTACAGAACTGCTTTACTCAATCTAATTGAAGAGAAGAAAAATAATGAGGAAACGTCAACACCTACACTCACAGAGAAACCTATGCCTGATAATGTGACCAACTTAATGGATGCACTTCAAGCATCATTGGATCGGGCCAAACAAGACAAGCCAAAGCCGAGTCAACCAAAGAAAAAAACAAAAACAACACTCAAAAAGAAAAAGGCAACATCTTAAAGTGTCTCCATTAGGGGGACATTTTTTTGTCGTTTAGGAAATAAGCGGTATTCCTGCTAAGGAGGTTTTTAACATCCATTTTACTAGAAGTTAACAGTTTAGTGACAAGTGTTCGAAAAGGTGATTTTTTCTTTTAAAAGGAGTAAAGTGTGTATTACATGGTATTTTTTTTAGTGAGGAGAGAAAAAATGAAGAGAAATGCATTCATCGACAACGCAAAGGTACTTTTCATTTTTTTAGTAGTATTTGGACATATGATTCAACCGTTTACATTTGATTCTGGAAAAGTTAATACACTCTATCTTTGGATTTATACGTTTCATATGCCTGCATTTATTATGGTTTCCGGCTTTTTTGCAAAGGGATCGAGTGATAAGGGCTATATATGGAACCTGATTAGAAAATTATTAGTCCCTTATATAATTTTTCAGGGGATATATACGTTATTTTACTACAGTGTGGGAAATGAGGGGTGGAAGACCGAACCTTTTGAACCACATTGGTCATTATGGTTTTTACTTAGCCTTTTTTGTTGGCATCTTCTACTTATTGTTTACAAAAAATGGCCAGCAAAAATTGGTATTCCTTTGTCAGTAGCGATTGGGTTAGTAGTAGGATTTTTTAATGAAATTGGGCACACCTTTAGCTTGTCGCGGACGTTGGTCTTTTTCCCGTTTTTCTTGATAGGCTTTCATTTGACGCAAAAACAGTTGCTTCTCGTAAAACGGCCAGTTGCAAAAGTAGCTTCTGTCTTCGTGATGATAGCTGTAGCTGTATTCCTATATTATATTCCGAATATCGATTCCGGTTGGTTTCTTCAATCTAAACCTTATGCTGAACTAGGGGCGGGGGAATATAATGCGGCCATTAGGCTAGTAGTCTATATAACAGCAGCTTTTATGACAGCAAGTATTTTAGCTTGGGTTCCCGAGAGGAATTTAAACTGGGTTACGGAACTTGGTAAAAGAACGTTATTTGTCTATCTATTACACGGGTTTTTTATACAAATATTCCGCCATTATGAGTTATTCCAATTGAATACATTCATTCATTTCATCGGGATAGTAATACTCTCGGCCTTAATCGTTATCGTTTTATCTAGTAAACCAATTATGGCAATCACCCAACCAATTATAGAAGGAAAAGCAACATTATTAAAACAATGGGTAGAGCAAAAGCGTAAGCGCCCGTTTAGCGACGTACGGACTGGACTGAGCCGTAGGAGATAAAGGAAAACACGACGAACGGAGTGAGTCGATGTTGACTTATCGTACGGAGGCGAGGGAAGTCTCGCTAGTCGCTGGGTGCTGGAACTGGATGTGGGAAAAAATAAAAAAAGTCAATCGTCTCATGTTTAAAATGTTGTGATTTGGATATAATGTTTCGTATAGACAGCAATTCGTCTATTTTTATCCCCCCCTTTTATTATATAAATGAACGAAAGTGTCTGTAGCAGTTCAAATTTGGACTGCTTATTTTTTGTGAACAAAGGCAGAAGCGCCCGTTTAGCAACGTACAAACTGGAGCACTCCGCAATGAGATAAAGGAAACACGATGAGGTACGAGTCGATGTTGACTTATCGTAGTGTAGGAGTGTGAAGTTTGGGACTGCGCTAACGCTTGCCCCACCAAAAAGATCTGCTAGTTGCTGGGCGCTGGAGCCGGACGAGGCCTTCCCTAAGACAAGATATAAT
Organism: Oceanobacillus sp. Castelsardo; assembly: GCF_001659985.1. GTDB lineage: Bacteria > Bacillota > Bacilli > Bacillales > Amphibacillaceae > Oceanobacillus. The sequence continues at coordinate 124,380 of NZ_LYCS01000003.1, read as the reverse complement.
AAACTGAATTTTTATACATTAAAAAACCTTACCCAAAATTGGGCAAGGTTTTTTAAAATATAATATGTGCAGCTAAAGTAATAATTGGTAAAGTAATGATGGTACGTAAGAGGAAAATAATGATTAAGTCTAAGAAAGAAACGGGTATTTTCGTTCCTAACAGTAAACCACCGACCTCTGACATATAAATAAGCTGACTAACGGATAATGCCGCAATAATAAATCTAGTTATTTCTGCTTCAATACCGGCACCGATTACGGATGGAAGAAACATATCAGCAAAACCAATTACAATTGTTTGAGATGCTTCCTGTGCATACGGAATTTGCAATAATTCTAATAGCGGTACAAATGGTATACCAAGCCATTGGAAAATGGGCGTATATTCAGCAATGATTAGGGCAATTAAACCAAAGGCCATCACGACAGGTGCTACACCCATCCACATATCTAGTATATTTTGTCCGCCTTCCTTAAAGAAGCGATATACGCTATTTTGAGTTTTAGCTCGGTCTAGCGCATTTTTATAGCCGAAAGATAATGCTGTTTCACCTTCAGAAATTAGTTCTTGTGAATGACTCTCTTTATTGTCGATAAGGGTATCGGCTTTTCTTGATAAAGGTGGAATTCTTGGCATAATAATTGCCGCAACAATTCCAGCGGCCACTACTGTTAAATAAAACGGTCCAAACATATGAGCAAGGTCAACTTCCGCTAAAACGACTAAAGAGAAAGTAATCGATACAACGGAGAAAGTCGTACCAATGACCGCTGCCTCTCGTTTCGTGTAAAACCCTTCTTCATATTGTTTACTCGTTAAAAGAACTCCGATTGTCCCATCACCAATCCATGATGCTAATGCATCTACAGAGGATCTACCTGGCAATGTGAATAGTGGACGCATAATTCTTGTCATCATTGTTCCGAAAAACTCTAAGAGTCCAAAGTTCGTTAGTAAAGGTAAAAATAATCCAGCAAATAAGAACACTGAAAATAAAACATGTAACAAACTATCTAATAATAATTGCCCTGTATCAGGTCCATGGACTGCTTCTGGTCCAATTCGGTAAAATACCATGATAGCAAAAATGGCTGCTAAAACTCTTGTAATCGTCCAAAAAAGGTTTGTTTTGAACAATCCTTGAAAGAATGGTGTTTTTCGAAAAAACGTTGGAGAAATATATGCAATAGCTGTACAAATTGCCGTTATAAGAATAATGACCATCATAATAAAAGACAATTGGTTGGAAAGTAAATCCTGCATTTTATTAGCTAGTAATGCGATTGGAATCGAGTATCCATCTTCCGTTTTAACCGGAATCATAAATAAGAAAACCCCAATGATAGAGGTAAGAATAAACTTTAAATGGTTGCTTAACGGATGCTGTCTCAAGAAGTAAGGTCCTTTCTATATTTATCTTTAAATTTTATAATTGTTTTAATTAACAACACAACGTATAAATATACAGGATTTCGGGAAAATATTCAATAGTTATTTTTGCATAAAAACTGTAAGAATACGAGATGGTATAAGTATTAGTACTTAATAAAAAGTTATACATGAACAAACAGACAACGATGGGGTGTCTCGGATGAAAGGGTTAAAATATAATGCAGTCTATCGTTTTACGGTGATTGTTTCGATGGTTATCAAATTCATCTTTCAAATCTATCTTTTCCATTTGAAGACAGCCATTTGGGATCGAAAAGCAAAAAAAAGATGGAATATACTACTAGAAAAAATGGCTAGAGAATATCGGATGACGGCAGAAAAATTGGGAGGCGTACTCATTAAAGTTGGTCAGTTTTTAAGTTCTAGAACCGACTTTATGCCAGATGTATTTATTAACGAAATGGCTGGATTAGTTGATCATGTACCACCAATGCCCTATGAGTATGCGAAAGGCCTATTGCAAAAAGAATGGGGAACTAATTTAGGTACGCATTTAAAAGCGTTAAGGAAAGAATCAGTCGCCTCTGCATCAATTGGGGAAGTATACCGTGGGGTATTAAGAGATGGTACTGATGTCGCAATCAAAGTACGTCGTTATCGGATTGAGGAAATCTTTCACAAAGATTTTGTAGCATTAAGAATGGTATTTTGGATTATAAAGGTTTTTACGGCTTTTGGGAAAAAGGCGGACCTCAAAGCACTTTATCGTGAATTTATTACTGTAATGGATCGGGAATTGGATTTCGAACAGGAACTCGAATTCAGCAAATTCTTTAAAGAACAATTCAAAGAAAATAAAAATATCCACATACCAACGTATTATGAAGCGCTATGTACCGATAAAGTACTTGTGATGGAATGGATAAATGGTGCAAAGATAACTGATACTGCATTTATGAAACAACATTGTATCGATGTGGAACAGACGACTAAAGTGGTTTTTGACTTTTATATGGACCAATTTTTACATGCCGGTAAATTCCATGCTGATCCGCATGCAGGAAATATCATGATTCAAGAGGACGGCCGTGTTGGAATTATTGATTTCGGAATGGTAGGAGAAATCAAGCAGAAGGATATTGAGAATTTTAAGCTTTTTGTACAAGGCTTTATTTTAGAAAACTATGATATGGTCGTTGAAGCACTATGTAAAATGAATTTTGTTTTACCAAAAGCGGATAAACGAAAATTAAAGAAGGCAATTGAGGAAGCGACAGAAAAATATTCGAATGGCTTGTTAAAAGATTTTGATGGAAATGTAATGGAGCTTATTAATGAGGAAATGGATGTTGTGATGAAAGACGATGCCATTCAACTTCCAGCAGACTATGCATACTTATTAAGAGCGATCTCGATTGTAGCAGGAATTATTTTTGCCATTAACCCGAATATAAATATTATTAAATGGGCAAAGCCTAAAATAAAAGATTGGTTTGGAACGAAAAGTATCGCAGAGTCCGTTGCAAAACAATACGTTAAAAATGCAACAGAACCGATTTTGGCTTATCCAAGAGCACTTCTTACATGGCTGGAGAGTGGAGAAAAGGATAGGAAATGGGATAAAGAAAAACATTTTATAGATTTGAAACATCACTATTATTTACTTTTAGAGATCACATCTTTTATCATGGTGATAGTAGGATTTAGTATTTGTGCATATAGTATAAATAATGGTTTAGAAAAGTTGGAATGGATTGGATTCATCGTTACAGGAATATTTACATTAATTTTTAGTGTTATTTTAATTTTTCATTATCGGTTTATACGAAAAAAACGATAACGGAGGTCGAGAAAATGGGTAATTACTTAAAAAAAGGATTTTTATTAGGCCTTGGTGCTGCAGTTAGCGGAAAAGAAAAACTGGAACAGAAGTTAAAAGAACTAGTCGATAAAAATGAGTTAACACAAGACGAAGCAAAGTCAATGATGGATAATTTTATTGAAAAAGGCGATTCGAAAAAACAGGAATGGTCCGTGAAACAGAAAAAACAAGCACAAAAAATGGCGAAAGAAATGGGTATAGCAACTGCAGAGGAATTAGACGAACTTAGACGAAGGATTCATGCTTTAGAATTAAAATTATCGGATAAGGAAGTTATTGAAGAGTGAGTACAAGCTCACTTTTCCATTGGCAGTAAAGAAAGTATAAAATCTTTCCCGTCTGGGGCTTTGATTACTCGCCCCACCGTAAAGATTTGCATAAGTGCAACTAAGGCATTCACCCAAAGGCTTGGCGAATGCCAAGTTTTCTAAAAGGTTATTGTCTAATAATTTAAAAAATGGTTGCATTTTGTGAAAACTGTAGTATAATTAAAACAAATTAGACGAAGTTTTTCCATTCGGGGGTGAATATTAGCGGTATGATAAATTTTTTGCAATTTTATGAGAACGCTACAAAACGACTTGGTAGACAATTAAAAGAAGAAGAGGTTAATTTTCTACAGTGGATGTATAATCGCTACTCAGAGGAAAAACAAGAAACTTGTGCAGAGACATTTATAGAGGCTTAACTACAAAATTTTAATATTACAAAAACATGAAAACGTTTTATTTCCGAAATCCTTGGGAGTCAATCTCAAGGGTTTTTACCTGTTTACATAGCATTATTATTCATACAATATGATTCATGATATAATGAATTCTGTGTAATCACAAGATTTAAGGAGCGTTCGTATGGCGATAGAAAATGAAACAATATTGAATAAAATGTTGAAGGAAATAAATGATGCAAAGAAAAATCATAACAATCAAGGGAAATTAATTAAACATATTAGTAATGTAAAATTGTTATGTGATTTGTTTCTTGAGGAAGATTCGGAAAAGGTTATTACAACCGAAGAACGTCGTGATGAATTTACGGAAGTGGAATTAAAAGCAATGATTGGAAAACAAGATACAATCCAAAAGGTACAGCAACAACAATTAAAACAATTAGAGACAATTGATCACGAAAAGGCAAATGGAGATTCCATTTTTGATTTTTAATGCTGAACCTTTATCGAAAGGAGAAAAAAGGATGAAGATCTTTTTAATACTAGGGGCAATTAATGGGTTTTTAGCAGTGGCACTTGGGGCATTTGGTGCGCATGGCTTGGAAGCAAGACTGACTGAAAAGCAGTTAGAAACGTGGAATACAGCAGTACAGTATCAAATGTTTCACACATTTGCGCTAGTTGCAGTTGGAATCCTTATGGCAAAATCACAAAGTCTATCATTAACATGGGCAGGCTGGATGTTTTTCCTAGGAATTTTAATATTCTCAGGTAGCCTTTATATTTACTCCACAACAGCCATTAAAACCTTTGCAATGATAACCCCAATCGGCGGACTTGCCTTTTTAATTGGTTGGGTATTATTTGGGGTTTTTGTACTTCGCTATATTTGAAAAATTGTATACGTGATAAAAATAAGGATACAAATTGCTCGTACCAATTGTTTACCAGCGTGAGCAGTATCCCTTCTTTGTAAAAAGATAAAAGCCTCACAAATCAAACTGATGGCGATAAGATAGAAAGTTAGAAATAGTAGAATGAGATAACCTTGTATCATAGCAAACAAACCAACAACAGCTGCAATACCTATAGAGAGGATTTCAATTAGTGTAAACTTTTCTAACGGACTCCTCATCGCAATCCCTCCATTTTTAATGTGATAGGAAAAGAAAGGATGACACAAGGCTTTAGGAGTGTCATCCTTTTTTAGCAACCTAATAGCGTAAACCGAATTTTACCAAAATAATTTGGCGGCAGACTATTATCTAGGTGAGTAAGTAGTTAGCTGTGCACTTTCTCCGAATGGATATTGATAATTGATTTCCCCCTCAAATTCCACATAATCAAGGTAAACCATTAATAATAAGTATCGTTTTCCGGTATTTGGATCACTTATAATAAGGTGATCTCTTCCTGCAGCTTCGATAATTCCAGTAAACACTTTCGCATTCCAACTCTCATTGTTCTCAAAGGTCATGTATACTTTGGCTAATTTACCTTTATTAAGTCGTAGAATATTTTCAACGTACGATTGTTCAAGAGGTAGCATTCCAGGTACGTCTGTAGACTGTTGTTGTTGAGGGGCCTGTGGTGTTGGTTGCATTTGTGCTTGTTGTTGTAAGGGATTTATGGGTTGGCCTACCATTGGATTCATTGTATATCCTGGATACCCATAAGGATAAGCAGCTACAGGATAAAAGTTTCCATACTGTCGATTGACTTGATTATTAGACATTAAAATTCCTCCCTGTTTTTAAGTACTTCTTGCAAATGGTTGGTTTGTTGACTTCTCTTATCATTAGACTGCTGGGCAGTCGTATTATTAGTTTGATGAGTACTTCACGTTTACTTGAATCTTTTCTTTCTGCCCATCATCTTGGATGCTAGACTCAATAATTATATGTATGTAAATACCCAGGAAATGATGACAGATAAATCCCAATTATTTTGGAGAGGGTGATTAATAAATGAGTATAGTATGAGTTGAAGGGAATTTATATAAGTGAAATAGATGAAAAAAGCCACCACCACAGAGGGTGATAGCTTTGAAATTCTGTATATTAATTTTACAGTGCAAAATAAGTATCAACATCTTCTTTTGGCAAGTAATTTCCAATGATAAAGTCTCCAAATTCAGCATAGATTGCGGAAACTTCATCATAACGCATTTCGTAAACAATTTTTTTAAATTGAAGTGGGTCATGTGCAAATAGAGTTACGCCCCATTCCCATTCATCAAGACCCATGGAACCAGTAATAATTTGTTTTACTAGGCCAGCATATTTACGACCTGTAGCGGCATGGTCTGTTAGTAAACGATGTCTTTCCTTACGATCAATCGTAAACCAGTTTGCTTCATTCCAACGACGGCGATTCATAGGGTAGAAACAAGCATGTTCCCATTTAGGAAGAATTGGTTTAAGGCGTGCTTCCACTGCTTCATTGATTTTACGGTTTTTCACTTCATCTACGGTATCATTCGTACCTAGCTCAACGATGGAAACATAGGAGTATCCCGGAATGAGGTAATCTCCAATTTTAGACTTATTCAGTTCCGTTTTAAAGTCTTCCAATTCATCCATTGTCGGACGAACGACGATAAACATTAAATCGGCTTTGTTACCTACTACTTTATAGATGGATTGGCTCCCATTTTTCTCTTCCTCCACAGCATCCCATTTTGTCATTAATTCTTTTAACTCTTCAACAGCTTCTTTTCTGTCATTTTCAGATGCCATTTTCCAAGAAGTCCAATCAAATGTACGTGTATCGTGAAGGGTGCTCCAGCCGTCTAAAGTTCCTACTGCTTCTGCCATATGTATCTCTCCTTTAAAATGATTATTCATAGCATTGTCCTGTTCATCCCCTATTAAACAAGGGGGGTAGATGTTTACACTTTCCTCTTTTACTATAGCATAATTCGGGAATACTAATCATGGAGGAAGGTCTGCATTTAGACTTGATTTTTCAATTTGTCAAGGCTTTGTCAAAAATTGTAGAAAATCAATGTTAATTTCTTTAATTATAGTATGGTTTGATTTATGATGGAAATGCATATAGAGGTTATTCAAAAAGTCCGGTGAAAATGACACTTCGCATTTCTTCGTTGGCTTGCTTTTCCGGTCCTCACGTATTAATTGTATACGTTCCGTTCCTCAAAGCTACGCCGCCTTGAACTGCTCGGTCCTTTTCATCCTCCTTTTTGAAATTACACATATATAGCATATTGGAGGATTGTATAATGAGTAACTTATTCGATGAAATATCTAAAAAGATTGCAGGAAAAGATAAAAAGATAGTTTTTCCTGAAGGATTAGACGAAAGAATTTTAACAGCTGCGAGTAAATTAAGTGCAGATGGAGTAGTTGCTCCGATTTTAATTGGAAATAAAGAGGAAGTAGAAGGAAAGGCAAAAGAAGTTGGAGTAAATATTTCATCATGTGAAATTTTAAATCCAAATGATTATTCTGCTTTCGATGAAATGGTTCAAGCATTTGTAGAACGTCGTAAAGGTAAAGCAACAGAAGAAGACGCTCGTAAAATTTTGCTAGATGAAAACTACTTTGGAACCATGCTAGTATACATGGGTCAAGCAGATGGCCTTGTTAGTGGAGCGGCACATTCCACAGCAGATACAGTACGTCCAGCATTACAAATTATTAAAACAAATGGTAGAGTGAAAAAAACATCAGGTGTCTTCATTATGGTGCGTGAGGAAGAGAAATATGTGTTCGCAGATTGTGCAATTAATATTTCTCCTGACAGCCAGGATTTAGCTGAAATTGCGGCAGAAAGTGCGGTAACAGCGAAACTATTTGGGGTGGATCCGCGAATTGCGATGCTAAGTTTTTCTACTAAAGGTTCTGCAAAATCACCGGAAACTGAAAAAGTAGAGAATGCACTTCAAATTGCAAAAGAAAATGATCCTTCCTTAGTCATTGATGGAGAATTTCAATTTGATGCAGCATTTGTTCCTAGTGTTGCAGAGAAAAAAGCTCCTGATTCTGTTATAAAAGGAGATGCTAACGTATTTGTCTTCCCAAGTTTGGAAGCAGGGAATATTGGTTACAAAATTGCACAACGTCTTGGTGGATTTGAGGCAGTAGGGCCAATCCTTCAAGGGTTGAATCAACCTGTAAACGATCTATCACGCGGATGTAGTGCAGAGGATGTTTATAACCTAGCTCTAATTACTGCAGCACAAGCGGTTGGGGAGTAAAAATAAAAGGCTTGCAGCAAATTATACATGGCTGCAAGCTTTTTTTCTAAATTTGTTTTCCAAAAGTGTGAATCTAAATTGGCTTCTTATACGTAATGTAAACAATAGATAGATTTTAAAAAAACGAGACAGGAGATCAAATGTGGGAAATCAGGAAAAGGCTAAACTCAAACCGTTTGTTTCTTTAATTTTAGCTACTAAAATACCAAAATGGTCCTTATTTATCGGGTTAATTGGTAGTATTATCACAATGTTCATTGGTCTTTCGATTCCCTTGTTAACACGGGAATTGGTTGATGGGTTTTCAGTAGATGCCATAAGTACGACGCTTATCGTGGCGATTTTTGTTGTGTTTGTTTTACAGGGTGTTTTAGATGGTGTATCTACTTATTTGTTAGCGGCTGTTGGCCAAAGAATTGTTGCAAGGTTACGGGAGATGATGTGGTTTAAGCTCCTCCGTTTACCAGTAAGTTATTTTGACAAACAAGCAAGTGGGGAATCCGTAAGCCGTGTGGTAAACGATACAGGTATTGTAAAAAATCTTATTACCCAACACTTTCCACAGTTTATTACTGGTTTCATTACGATTATTGGGGCAATTGTCATTTTATTAATTATGGATTGGAAAATGACATTATTAATGCTTATTGCCGTGCCGGTAACGTTTGCAATCATGATGCCACTCGGTACAAGAATGGCAAAAATATCAAAAAGCTTGCAAGATGAAACAGCAAAGTTTACCGGAGATATTCAGCAAACCTTAAGTGAGATTCGATTAACCAAAGCTTCGACTGCTGAAGAAGTGGAACAGAATAAAGGGATGTCCGGTATAACCAAACTGTATAAATATGGATTAAAAGAAGCGCGGATTTTTGCTTTAATCGGTCCATTTATGTATACCATCATGATGATTGTTATTGTCGTTATTATTGGATATGGTGGGATTCGTGTTGCGGAAGGTTCGCTTTCAACGGGTTCACTCGTGGCTTTCTTGTTGTATCTATTCCAAATCATTTATCCGATTACTTCTTTTGCAATGTTCTTTACCGAATTACAAAAGGCGAAAGGAGCGACCGAAAGGATTATAGGAATTATAGATTTGCCAGAGGAAGAAAGTCAAGAAGGTGTAGAAGAGGATATTTCCAACCAACCTGTTTCGTTTACGGATGTTTCTTTTTCCTATGATGAAAAGGAAACTGTTCTTCGGAATATTAGTTTTATAGCAGAACCAGGGGAGATGGTTGCTTTAGCTGGTCCAAGTGGTGGTGGAAAAACGACTTTATTTGGATTAATCGAAAGGTATTATGAGCCGACATCTGGTGTCATTCGAATAGGGAAAACACCCATTCAATCTCTGTCGATGAAATCATGGAGAAGTCAGATTGGTTACGTTTCACAGGAAAGTGCCATGATGGCTGGGACGATAAGGGATAACTTAACATATGGTTTGAGTAATGCAAGTAACATTACAGATGATCAATTATGGAAAGTTGCCGAGATGGCATATGCAGATAAGTTCATTCAATCGTTTCCTAAAGGATTAGAAACAGAAGTTGGGGAACGAGGTGTAAAACTATCCGGTGGGCAAAGGCAGCGAATTAATATCGCACGGGCATTTTTACGAGATCCAAAAATATTAATGCTAGATGAAGCGACTGCAAGTTTAGATAGTCAATCCGAACAAGCCGTTCAAGAGGCATTATCTCGCCTAATGGTCGGCCGTACAACCTTTGTCATCGCGCACCGACTATCCACCATCGTTCATGCGGATAAAATCATGTTTATTGAAAAAGGTCAAATAACAGGAGAAGGAACACATCAGGAGTTGATGGCTTCCCATGAGTTATACCGAAAATTTGCGGAACAGCAATTAGGAGAATAAGCCTCTTTTTATAGAGTCGGTGTCACTTTACGGTTTAACAAAATTTGATGAATGCCGGTATGAGGAGAAATCCCATTCATACCGCAACTCATAAGGTGTATGAGTGCCGGTATGAGGAGAAATCCCATTCATACCGTCACTCATAGGGGTGATGAGTGCCGGTATGGGGAGAAATTCCATTCATACCGCAACTCATAAGGTGGATGAGTGCCGGTATGAGGCGAAATTCAATTCATATCGTCACTCATAAGGTAGATGAGTGCCGGTATGAGATGAAATTCAATTCATATCGTCACTCATAGGGGTGATGAGTGCCGGTATGGGGAGAAATTCAATTCATATCGTCACTCATAAGGTAGATGAGTGACGGTATGAGGGAAAATCCCATTCATACCGCAACTCATAAGGTGTATGAGTGCCGGTATGAGGGAAAATCCAATGCATACCGTCACTCATAGGGGTGATGAGTGCCGGTATGAGATGAAAATCAATGCATACCGTCACTCATAGGGGTGATGAGTGCCGGTATTGGGAGAAATTCAATTCATATCGTCACTCATAGGGGTGATGAGTGCCGGTATGGGGAGAAATTCAATTCATATCGTCACTCATAAGGTCAATGAGTATCCGATTGGGATAGAAAAGTGAAAAATTGGTCACCCATCAGATCGTATGAGTGACCATTGGAATCGAACTGTAATAGACTAGTAACTTGTGTAATGACAGATCCCACGTTTTTTAGTTCCCTAAAATCTCATAAATCTGTTTATTCCGTTTCTCCATTTGGCCATACCGTTTTTCGAATACAGCAATTTCGGATTCGGAAAAAGAAGTCTTCACGATTTCTTCACTGAAATTACGCAAGGCTGCATTTACTCTTTCTTTCATTTCTTCCACTGTCAGATTTCTTTGAAGTAGTTCCGACAGAGAAGCCATCACATTTGGATCCACATCCGGATAGGTAAATTTTGTTTCTTCCCCTTTTTTACTTAACCGGTAAAAATCACGAATGAGGCTTGCTCGTTCATAACTATTCCCTTCTACATCTAAATAAATTTGTACAGCTGCACCATCCCGTACTCTTCGTTGAGAGATTCCAGCAAATTTCTTTCCATTAATACTTAAATCGTAGTCACCAGGACAGTAGGAATGAACGATTTCATATGCTTCAATTTCATTCGTTAAGTCGTGAAGCATATATTGGATAAAGCTCACCATTGCTTCATAGCAATCATGAATAGAAATTTCATGGACCCCTGGAATAACGAGAGAAAGATTTAAGACTCCCCCATCTAAAGCAACGGCAAGTCCTCCAGAATTTCGAATCACTATATTGTATCCTTTATCTGCCAAAAACCGGACTCCTTCGTCAATATATGGAAGTCTAGCATCTGGTATTCCTAAAACAATCGTTTTGGGATGAACCCATAACCGCATCACGGATGGGGATTCCCCATTACTAACGGATGTAGCTAAAGCATCATCAATAGCAAAGGAACCTAAGGCTGTATAAGGTTTTCCAGAGAATGTTTCGATCTCGGAATGATCTATATATCTAAATGTCGTTTGCTGAATTACTTCTTTCCAATTTTTCATAATTTGCACCTAACCCTTTTTATAACTCTCTAAGTATTATATAATATATATTAAAATTGTCGAAAAGAAACGGATGGAGAAAATGGCATATAAGGATCAGCAACTATCGGAAGAAAAGGTATTTAAAGATCCTGTACATCGGTATGTTCATGTTCGGGATCGAGTAATATGGGATTTAATCGCAACACCAGAATTTCAGCGACTGCGTCGAATCAAGCAACTTGGAACAACGAATTTGACGTTTCATGGGGCAGAACACAGTCGCTTTAATCATTCTCTTGGTGTATATGAAATTGTTAGAAGAATTATTAATAACTTTGAGAACCAACCGCATTGGAATAAGGAAGAGCGGTTGCTTTGTTTGTGTGCTGCTTTATTACATGATTTAGGGCATGGGCCATTTTCACATTCCTTTGAAAAAGTGTTTAAGCTGGATCATGAATATTTTACCCAACAAATTATCATTGGTGACACGAACATCCATAAAATTTTGGAAAAAGTAAGCCCAGGATTTTCTCAGAAGGTAGCTGATGTCATTGGAAAAACATATGAGGACAAGTTAGTTGTAAGTCTTATTTCCAGTCAAATTGATGCGGACCGAATGGATTATCTACAACGTGATGCTTATTATACAGGGGTGAGCTACGGGCATTTTGATATGGAAAGAATTTTAAGGGTGATGCGACCGATAGAGGATCAAGTGGTTATTAAATCCACGGGGATGCATGCGGTTGAAGACTATATTATGAGTAGATACCAAATGTATTGGCAAGTATATTTCCATCCAGTAACAAGAAGTGCAGAAGTTATCCTGTCTAAAATTTTACACCGTGCAAAAGAACTACATGAATCTAAAGAATTCACATTTAAATTAGAACCGGCCCACTTTATTTCCTTTTTTGAGGGGAATGTAAAGTTAGAGGAATATTTAAAATTAGATGAATCGATTGTTTATTTTTACTTTCAAGCATGGCAAGAAGAACAAGATGAAATATTGCGGGATTTATGTGAACGGTTCATGAATCGAAGGCTATTTAAGTACGTGGAATTTAATCCAAACTTACAAATGAAACAGTGGATGGAACTTTATCAATTATTTCAAAATGTTGGCATAAACCCAGAGTATTATTTGGTTGTCGACTCCTCATCTGATTTACCTTATGACTTTTATCGCCCTGGTGAGGAAGGGGAACGTCTACCTATTCACTTAGTCATGCCTAATAACTCATTGAAGGAATTGTCCAGACATTCCGATATTGTAGAAGCAATTTCAGGGAAAAAACGTACGGATCATAAATTATATTTTCCAAAGGACCGCTTGGATGCAATAGAAAATGAAGAACTTAAAAATAAGATTATGGAAATTTTATATGGCCAAGGAGAGGTAAAGGATGTTAGATAATCATGCAAAGTTAATGCAATTTTTTTCGGTGGTCGAAAATGTAACAGGACGAAAAAAGTTGCAAAAGATGATTTATATCTTACAAAAATGTAATATTCCATTTGAAGAAAAATACAATTTTCACTTTTACGGCCCTTATTCGGAGGAATTAACTTTACGTGTGGAGGAACTTTGTAATTTAGGTTTTCTTCATGAGGTAAAAGAGGATAAAAGTAATTATTATCAATATAATTACACGATTACGGATGATGGTAAAGAATTTTTACAACAATTTAGGTTGGACATGCCTCATTACGAAGAAAAAGTAGAGAAATTAAAAGAAAGAAGTTCACGCTTCCTTGAATTAGTAGCTACCATGTTTTATTTTGATCATTTGACACTAGATGAAATGATTGCAAAAGTCCATACCGTAAAACCGAAACAGAATTATAGTGAAGAAGAAATAGAAGAAGCTATACAATTTATGAAAGATCTAAAACTAGACTAAGATCCAAGTAGGAACTGTATCCTGTTTGGATTTTCTTTTTGCCTCCCTTGGAAAGCGAAGGGTATTCGGACTGTGGACATATTGACAGCGATTATAGTATGCAATAAGTGAAACAAAGTATGAACTCTGGTAAAATTAGTAAAAATGGATAATAGTATGAGTTCAAAAAAGGAGGATTTCTTTTTATGAGTGACGATAAAAGTAAGAAAAATGCTTTTACCATAATTAAAGATGACTCAACAGACGGTCATGGTGGCTACGGCGGTGGAGTGATAAGTTTAGAAAACATGTCATCTGTTATCGTAGACCCTAATGAAAATGAAGCATATGTTGATATGGACGCAATGCATGCACGCAGTAAAATTGAGCGTCGTGTCAAATGGACCCACGTAAAAGAGGAAGTACCAAATGGAAAGTTATACTGGATTGTTTGGGTCAATGTAGAGCGTAGTGAAGAAGGAAAGACCTATAGTGGAGTAACGGCTTGTGAAATTCGTGTTGACCGTGAAAATAAGAGAGCTTATAAATCCATGCCAGAGCACATAAAACATATGGAGCAGTCTTTGAAGGGGAAAGTCATTGTAGACAACATGGATACTCACTCCAGAAAACTTCTAAGAGACTTCCTGGAAGACTTTGATAAAGAAATGTGGGAACTATCATCTGATGAATTGAAAGAAGAGTTATCAAAGTAAGAAAATATGAACATTTTGTGAACATATTGTACTTTGTGACAGAAATTTGTAAAATATGGATACATGGACAAACATGTATTACTAGGACAAAAAGAAACCGACACTTATATAGTTGTCGGTTTCTTTTTATCTATTTTTAGCAGATAGGAAGGCCGAAAAGATTTACTGGCCGAAAAGGGAATCAAAAATTCTTTTAAAAGGCCCTCCTTGATTATCTTCTTCAATAGATTTGTGATTGTTATGAAGATGATCTGTACAATAATGCTTTGGTTCAGATCCTTTTTCAAAATACATCACACGGCTGACTTCACAATATGGGGTAGCAAGGTCGCCTGTTTGTGGATCAATTGCTACCCCAACTACTCCATTCGGTGCTTCAAATGCTTTCTCTGGTAAGTCTTCATGGGCTTTTTCCATAAAAGAAGCCCAAACCTTTTTCGGATAACCTGACTCTGCTACCATTTCCATTACGCGATTATCGTCATAACCACCCCAAACACCAGTTACAAGTTGCGGGCTAAACCCTATCATCCAGCTGTCTGAATTTGTGGACCCCGATTTTCCGGCATATACGCGTGATAATTGGTTGGCAATTGGGGCACCGGTGACAGAAGCATAGCCATCTAGTTGTTGATCGAACATGCCGGTCATCAAATCTGCAAGAATAAAGGTTTGCTTTGGATTGAGGACTAATTCTCCTATTTCGTTATCCTTTTCGTAAATTGTTTTTCCTTCCCGGTTTACGATTCTTTTAATCGTGTAACTGCTGATTTCGTGACCCCCATTTGCTATCATTCCGTATCCTGTCACCATTTCTTGTAAGGATACAGAAGCGGATCCTAAGGCTAAGGATGGGACCTCTGGAAGTTCACCAGTTAAGCCAAATCTTCTCGCCGTATTTACGAGTTTTTCAGGAGTTAAATATAAATTGGTTTTTACAGCATAAATATTATCCGATAACGCTAAAGCTTGGGCTAAGGAAATGGGTTCATAGGCATAATAGTCATTAAAGTTACTAGGGCGATAAACTTCACCATCTGCTAGTTCGAACGTAGTCGGCTTACTCGTTAACATCGTGCTTGCGGTATAGCCATTTTCTAAAGCGGCATAGTATAAAAATGGCTTGAAAGTAGAACCGGCCATTCTCCTTGCATCCACTGCGCGATTAAATGGACTTTCCGAATAATCACGTCCACCTACCATTGCTTTAACTGCTCCGGTGTTTGGATCCATTGCCAATGCACCAATTTGCATGTTACTTTCTTGATCTATTGTGGCAGAAACCGATTCCTCTAATCCAATTTGCATTTCCCTATCAAGTGTAGTGTAAATCTCGAATCCGCTAGAGCGAATTTCCTCAGTATTAAGATCGAGTATTTTCGAAGCCTCTTTCAAAACGACATCCTGAAAATAAGGGCCAATTGAATCCATACTTTCTTTTTTCTTTTTAGAGTAAACAAGCACGGTAGCTTTGGCGTTTTGATAATCATCATTTGAAATCATATCGTTTGTTAACATTAACTGTAATATTTGTTCTTGGCGTTGATCAGCATTTTCCTTATCGTTTAATGGAGAATAATAGGTCGGTCCTTTTGGTATTCCTGCTAACATCGCTGCCTCAGCAATTTCTAAGTCTGTTGATGATTTATCAAAAAAATAGTTACTTGCTGCTTCAATCCCATAAGCACCATGCCCGTAATAAATGGAATTCAAATACCCTTCCAAAATTTCACCTTTGGAATAATACATTTCTAAACGAACCGTATAAAAGGCCTCTTTTATTTTTCGATTCCAAGTTTTTTCATGGGATAGGTAGAGATTTCTTGCTAATTGTTGTGTTAATGTACTTGCACCTTCTTTTAATGATCCAGAGGTTATATTTTGAATAATTGCACCAATAATCCGCTTATAATCAAATCCATTATGTTCTTTAAAATGTTGATCTTCCACAATTAAAGTCGCATTAATAATATGTGGAGACATATCCTCTAAATCAATCCAATAACGGTTTTCCGTACCATGTTCTTCACCGATTATCTCATTGGAGTCACTATAATAAATCGTATTTTCTTCATTCGTAAGTGGTGGTGGACCTAGTATAAAACTAATCGTATAGATTCCGATGATAGAAAGTATTACAAAACCTACTAAAGTAGTGATTAATTTAAAAATGATTCTGTATTTCCTTAATCTGCGTTTATTCATCACAAAAACCCCATCATTCAAGATTTACGAGTGTATTACTACCATTATGGGAAAAGATAAATACAAATAAACATTCAATCCGAAAACAAACGGCTTGGGGAAAGGGTCTGCGGACTAAATTTTAGGTGAAGAGAGAAATGGAATGAAGGAATTTAGTAAGGTAAATCAGTATTAGAGCGTGTGATATCAGCACTCGGTTGCAGATATCAGCATACAAGGAGATATATCAGCACTCAATCGCGGATATCAGCATACAAGGAGATATATCAGCATTCGATGGTGTGATATCAGCATAGAAGAAGATATATCAGCACTCGATGGTGTGATATCAGCATAGAAGAAGATATATCAGCACTCGATCGCGGATATCGGCATACAGAAGAATTTATCAGTATCATCTTCCATCATCCTTTAAGACCATCCCAATCCCGTAGAAATAATTTTGTTTTCTTTAAAAAAATGCTTGTTTTTTTCGAGAATTTCTCTATAATCGATTTGTTTAGAAAACGATTTTAAAACTGTTATTAGATAAATAAATTGCTACATTAGGAGATGGACAAACGATGAGTATTTGGTTCACGGAAAAGCAAACAGATAATTTTGGAATTACAGCTAAAATAAAACAGACTTACGTTTCCGAACGAACAGATTTTCAAGATTTACAAATGGTTGAAACGGAAGAATGGGGAAATATGCTCATTTTAGATGATATGGTAATGACAACAGAGAAAGACGAGTTTGTTTATCATGAAATGGTTGCACATGTTCCGTTGTTTACCCATCCAAATCCGAAAAACGTGCTTGTTGTTGGTGGAGGTGATGGTGGTGTCATACGGGAAGTGTTGAAGCATCAATCGGTTGAGAAGGTAACACTTGTTGATATTGATGGAAAAGTGATTGAGTATTCTAAGAAATACCTTCCAACGATTGCGAATGGTTTTAATAATGAGCGTGTAGAGGTAAAAGTAGAGGACGGCTTTATGTATATCGCGAATAGTGTGAAAGCATTTGATGTCATCATGGTTGATTCAACAGAACCAGTTGGACCTGCCGTTAATCTTTTTACGAAAGGTTTCTATGCAGGAATTTCAAAGGCATTAAAAGATGACGGTATTTTTGTTGCACAAACCGATAATCCGTGGTTTAAGGCGGACTTAATTAAGCAGGCTTTTCAAGATGTGAAAGAAATTTTTCCTGTAACACGTTTGTATACGGCGAATATCCCAACGTATCCAAGTGGTCTTTGGACATTTACGATGGGGAGTAAAATACATGATCCATTAAAAGTGAAAGAAGAGCGTTTCTTTGACATGGAGACCAAATACTATACTCCAGAAATCCATTTTGCCTCTTTCGTATTGCCTAAATTTGTGAAAGATTTGACGAAATAAGGGGAGAAGCGAAATGAGATTTGATGAGGCATATTCGGGTAAAGTTTTTATCATGTCGGGTTCAGACTTTGAAAAGGCGAAAGCTGTCATTTATGGGATGCCAATGGACTGGACCGTTAGCTTTCGTCCGGGTTCCAGGTTTGGCCCAGGGCGTATAAGGGAAGCATCAATAGGTCTTGAAGAATATAGTCCTTATATGGATAAGCATTTAGAAGAAATTGATTTTTTCGATGCGGGAGATATTCCTTTACCTTTTGGAAATGCAGAACGAAGTCTTAACATGATTCGCGACTATATCGATCAGTTATTACAATTGGAGAAGTTTCCAATTGGGCTTGGAGGAGAGCATCTTGTGACATGGCCTATTATTCAATCGATGTATCAGAAATATCCAGATATGGCATTTATTCATATTGATGCCCATGCTGATTTAAGAGAGGAATATGAAGGAGAATCGTTGTCCCACTCCACGCCAGTAAGAAAGATTTGCGAATTAATTGGGCCTGAAAATGTTTATTCATTCGGCATTCGTTCCGGTATGCGTGAAGAGTTTCAATATGCGAAAGAAAGTGGTATGCATCTGTCCAAATTTCATGTAGCGGAACCACTACGCAAAATACTGCCAACATTAGTTGGTAGAAACGTGTATGTCACAATTGATATAGATGTCCTTGACCCTGCATATGCCCCGGGAACTGGAACCGCAGAAGCAGGTGGAATTACCTCCAACGAATTATTAGAAGTCATCCAACTAATCGCTGATTCCAAAATCAATGTCATTGGAGCCGATCTCGTAGAAGTTGCACCAGCCTACGATCACTCTGAAAAAACGGCAATTGCAGCAAGTAAGTTTATTAGAGAGATTTTGCTTGGTTGGGTGAAGTAATTCCGGATTGAGTACCTATATCGAAAAATAACCGAAGAGTACACAACACATATATTGAAAAAACATGCCTATTATAGCTATAATAGGCATTATATGATTTTGTATATTAGATCTAGGACATAATTAAAGTATTTAACTTTAAAGGCGGACAATACACTAATTTAGCGTAGGAAATATACGAAGACTCCTTGAAAATGCATCCGCATTTTCTGCGTGCGATGTATCGCTGACGTAGTGTTCCTTGTCCTGCGGGAGGAAAGGCCTAGGTGAGACTACGAAGGGCGATAGACCGGAGTAGGCTCAACAGCCGCCCGCGGAAAGCGAAGTATATTTCCGGAGCGAGTTATTCGCACGAATCATGTTCGTATTTAATTTGATAAAAACATTTTGTCCCAGCCCAAATTTACTTAAGTGCATCAAGGCACTCGCCCAAAGGAATGACGAATGCTAAGATTACTAAAAATAAAAAGGACGATACTATGAGTTCGGTTCAAAAAAATGTACAAGTTAAACTTCAAACAACCATTGATGATCAAGGTTCTAAAGAACAAAGTGAAATCATAAGCAATGGAAAATTTTATAGAAAAGGAAAAATGGACGTCCTTACCTTTGACGAGATAATGGATGAAGAAATGAAAGTAAAAAACTTTATTACCATCCAAGAAGGCTCCGTCAACATTAAACGCACTGGCCCGGTATCGATGAATCAAAAGTTTGATATTAACCACCGTACCGAAAATGTATATAAACATCCACATGGGGCAATACATATGGAAACATTCACAAAAAAAATTGCGTATAAATTAAAAGACGAAGCCGAGGGACAACTCATTCTTTCTTATACAGTAAAATTAAATGGGCAACCCGATGAACGGAAACATGAATTAATACTTAGTTTTAATGAGGAGGATTCCCAATGAATGTATTGGAACAAACAGAAGATACATTAAGGCAGGAAATAGCAAATGCGGTAATTAATGCCGATTTAGCAACGAAAGAAGAACTTCCTGACATTGTATTAGAAAAACCGAAAGATAAAGCACATGGCGACTTTGCAGCAAATATCGCGATGCAACTAGCTAGAATTGCGAAAAAAGCACCTCGTCAAATTGCAGATGACATTATTCAACATCTGGACCAATCGAAAGCATCTATTGAAAAGGTGGAAGTTGCTGGGCCGGGATTCATTAATTTTTTCATGAAAAATGACTTTTTAGGCGACATTATCCCGACGATTTTAGAAGCTGGCGAAGCTTACGGAAAAACAGATGCTGGAAAAGGCGAAAAGGTTCAAGTGGAATTTGTTTCCGTTAACCCGACTGGTGACCTTCACTTAGGACATGCCCGTGGCGCTGCATATGGTGATGTACTATGTAATGTTTTAGATGCCGCAGGATATGAGGTTCAGCGAGAATACTATATTAATGATGCCGGTAATCAAATTGACAATCTGGCCTATTCTGTTGAAGCACGTTATTTACAACAATTAGGTAAAGATGTTGAAATGCCAGAAGATGGTTACCATGGCCAAGCCATTATCGAAATTGCTAAGAAACTTGTTGCACAAGATGGCGACAAATGGGCGAACCAAGCTCAAGAAGAACGGATTGCATACTTTAAAGAATTTGGTTTACAGTCCTCACTTGAAAATATTAAAAATGATTTGAAAGCATTCCGTGTAGAATTTGATCATTGGTTCTCTGAAAGATCCCTTTATCAAGATAATCAGATTACGGATGCACTGAAAAAATTAGATGAAGGTAGCTACATTTATGAAAAAGAAGATGCAACATGGTTTAAGTCAACCGATTTTGGTGACGATAAAGACCGTGTATTGGTGAAAAAAGATGGAAGTTACACCTATTTAACACCAGATATCGCTTATCATAAAAATAAATTAGATAGAGGCTTTGATCAACTTATTAACGTATGGGGTGCCGACCATCACGGTTATGTACCAAGAATGCGAGCAGCAATTCAAGCTCTAGGTTATCCATCCGATAAATTCCATGTGAAGATTATTCAAATGGTGAACCTCTTTGAAGGCGGAGAAAAGGTTCGGATGAGTAAACGAACAGGTAGGGCGGTAGCATTACGTGACTTAATGGAAGATGTTGGGGTAGATGCCGCGCGTTATTTCTTCGTGACTCGTTCCAATGATTCTCAATTAGATTTCGATATGGACCTTGCGCGTTCCCAGTCTAATGACAACCCAATCTATTATGTTCAATATGCCCATGCTAGAATTTGTACGATGTTAGAACAAGCGAAAAACAAAGGATTCGACACAGAATCAACGTATGATGCAAGCTTACTAACTTCTGAAAAAGAAGTAGATTTATTGAAGAAACTTGGGGAATTCCCTCAAGTTGTAGCAGAAGCAGCCGAAAAACAATTACCACATAAGGTGACACAATTTGTATTTGATTTAGCTACCTTATTGCATAGCTTTTACAATGCAGAGAAAGTGTTGGATCAAGATAACAAAGAACAAACCAACGCTCGTATTGCTTTAATGAAGGCTGTACGAACTACGTTAGCGAATGGATTAAACTTGATTGGAGTTTCTGCCCCAGAGAAGATGTAAGGTACTAATCTATCATAAATTGAAAAACTAAAACATATAGATACACTAGAAAACACTATTTCTTATTTATGAAAAGGAGGTAGTGTTTTTTAGGGCGTTCAAAAAACTAAAAACTTAAAATTTTATAATTTTAGTTTGACTGAACGCTCACTCATCATATATGATAGGTATAACATTATAGCTTCTAGACTTTTCAGATAAATGAAATCGTTAACATTAGTTGGATAAAAAGGAGAGGAAGAAATGGATACATTCCTAATCATCAATTGGATTGCCTTTTTAGTAGTTACCATCTATGCGCTTTACCTATTTGCAAAAGTTGTAACTACGAGATTAGCGTACATCAAACTGGGTAAGAAATCTGAGTTTGATGGCGAGGTAAAGATGCGTTTAAAACGTGTTGGAACCATTGTTTTTGGTCAGTCCAAATTACTGAAGGATAAAAAATCTGGAGCGATTCACGTCATGATGTTCTATGGATTTATCCTTGTCCAATTTGGCGCGATTGATATGTTTGTAAAGGGTCTATCACCAGGCAATCATTTGCCATTTGGCATGTTCTATCCGGGGTTTGTCTTTTTCCAAGAACTTGTAACATTAATGATTCTTGTTGCAGTTATTTGGGCATTCTACCGTCGCTACATTGAGAAGATTGTGCGTTTAAAAAGAGGATTTAAAGCGGGACTTGTACTTATTTTTATTGGAACCTTAATGCTTTCTGTTTTATTCGGGAATGGAATGGCGATGATCTGGCATGGGGCGGAAGCGGGTTGGACAGAACCTGTTGCAAGTGTCATTGCAATGATCTTTGGATTCTTATCCCCAGGAGCAGCTACAGTACTTTTTTATGTCGCATGGTGGATACATACAATCACACTATTATCTTTCCTAATCTATGTACCACAATCCAAACACGCGCACTTACTTGCAGCACCAATTAATGTTTTCTTAAGTAAGAAAGTACCGGGTAAATTGGAAAAGATAGATTTCGATATCGACGAAGAATCTGCGGAAAGTGAAGAGGAAATATCCTTTGGTGTTGGGAAAGTAGAGGATTTCCAGCAATTTCAAATGTTGGATTTCTATGCTTGTGTGGAATGTGGACGTTGTACAGACGTATGTCCAGCAGCGGGTACTGGTAAAATGCTTTCCCCGATGGATATTATGGTTAAGCTCCGAGACCATTTAACTGAAAAAGGGGCCGCAGTTACTGGTAAATCAGCTTGGGTACCTGCCTACGCGTTTTCCAATACATCCGGTAATCAAGCAAGCGCTGGTGGAGAAGCAGCTGCAACGATTCAAGAAGTAAGTCTCATTGGGGATGTTATTACAGAGGCTGAGCTTAGTGCATGTACAACTTGCCGTAACTGTGAGGATGCTTGTCCAGTAACCAATGAACATGTTGGAACAATTATGGATATGCGCCGTTACCTAGTAATGACGGAAGGGAAAATGGATTCCGATGTACAACGTGCGGTAATGAATATCGAACGCCAAGGAAACCCATGGGGATTATCGAAAAAAGACCGTATTAAATGGCGTGATGAAGATGAATCTATTTATGTACCGACTGTCAAAGAATTGAAAAAGGAAGGAAAAGAATTCGAATATTTATTCTGGGTGAGTTCTATGGGAGCTTACGATAGCCGTAGTCAGAAGATTGCTATCGCATTTGCCAAATTGATGAACAAAGCGGGAATTAGCTTTGCCATTCTTGGTAACCAAGAAGCAAACTCTGGAGATACAGCCCGTCGTATCGGGAATGAATTTTTATTCCAAGAAATTGCCGAGAAAAATATTAAGACATTTGAAAAACATAACGTGAAGAAGATTGTTACCATCGATCCACACGCATATAATATTTTCAAAAATGAATACCCTGATTTTGGCTATGAAGCAGAGGTGTATCACCATACGCAATTATTATATGACCTTGTGAAATCTGGAAAACTAGCACCAAAACGTGAGATTAATGAACGCTTAACGTATCATGACTCTTGTTATCTAGGAAGATATAACGGAGTTTACGACCCGCCAAGGGAAATCTTGCAATCTATTCCTGGGCTTGAGTTAGTTGAAATGGATCGTAGTCGTGAAAATGGAATGTGTTGCGGTGCCGGTGGTGGCTTGATGTGGGCAGAAGATACAACAGGGAACCGTATCAACGTCGCACGAACAGAACAAGCACTAGCCGTTAACCCATCCATGATTTCATCCGCATGCCCATTCTGCCTAACGATGCTAAGCGACGGGACGAAAGCCAAAGAAGTAGAAGAAGACATCAGCACCATGGACGTAGCTGAGATCTTAGCTTTATCGGTATTAGTAGAGGAAAAAGAATTAGTTTCCTAAGTTAAGTATCTAGAAAATAATGAAAATCTGATTGGCTGGTGAGCTCCCCTGTGTGAACTTCTCTAGGGAGCTCACCTAGGCCTTTCCAGCGAATGATACATTCTAGTGTTGGCGATGCCAAGTTTTCTGAAGCCCAATTTGGAACTTTGTAAAATAAATTTAGTTTGGGATAAATACTGATAAATCAAGCGTGAAAGCTGATATCCGCGCATGAGTACTGATAAATCAAACGTGAAAGCTGATATCTACTCACGAATACTGAAATCATGAGCGAATAATGACTTCTGAAAACTGACCGAATGCTCAGTCGACTTAAATTTATATAAAAAAGGGGAGTTTTAAGTGACTAAAACCGTAATCGTTTCTGGAGCAAGAACACCTTTTGGAAAATTTGGAGGATCCCTAAAAAACTTAACCGCGTCTCAACTAGGAGGTAAAGCAATCAAGGAAGCATTAAACCGAGCTGAAATAGATGGATCAGAAGTAGACGAAGTGATCATCGGAACCGTACTCCAAGGCGGACAAGGGCAAATCCCATCTCGCCAAGCGGCAAGAGAAGCAGGCATGCCGTGGGATGTAAAGACTGAAACCATTAATAAAGTCTGCGCCTCGGGACTAAGAGCCGTAACATTGGCAGACCAACTCATTCGCTTAGGTGACGAAGAAGTTATTGTTGCAGGTGGGATGGAAAGTATGTCCAATGCACCATACTTCATGCCAGATGCAAGATGGGGAAGTAGAATGGGAGATAGCAAAGTAAAAGACCTAATGATTCATGATGGATTATCCTGCTCTTTTACAGGTGTTCACATGGGTACTTATGGGAATTCAACAGCTGAAGAATTTAATTTAACAAGAGAGGCTCAAGATGAATGGGCATACCGAAGTCATATGAAAGCAATCGAAGCGATAGAATCTGGAAAATTTAAAGAAGAAATCGTTGCTGTTGAAATTCCGCAACGTAAAGGGGACCCGATTTTAGTAGATACCGATGAAGCTCCTAGAAAAGATACAACGGTTGAAAGACTTGCAAACTTACGCCCCGCTTTTAATAAAGATGGAACAATCACTGCTGGAAATGCACCGGGAATCAATGATGGTGCAGGTGCATTTGTTTTAATGTCAGATGAGAAAGCTGATGCATTAGGAAAAACTCCTTTAGCTACTATTGTAGGTCATGCAGAAGTAGCTGTAGAAGCAAAGGATTTTCCACAAACACCGGGACTTGTTATTAACAAGCTGTTAGAAAAGACCGGACACTCGATTGAGGATATCGATTTATTTGAAATTAATGAAGCGTTTGCAGCTGTAGCATTAGCGAGTGGACAAATAGCAAATGTTATTCCTGATAAGCTAAACGTAAATGGTGGTGCGGTTGCACTAGGACATCCAATTGGAGCAAGTGGCGCACGTATTATCCTTACGTTAATTCACGAATTAAAACGTCGTGGCGGTGGACTAGGAATCGCTGCAATTTGTAGTGGTGGTGGTCAAGGGGATGCGATTTTAATCGAAGTGCCATAACAATTATTCTATTAAAAGGCACTATTGGAGTGTATATCAGTACAACTGAGGGATATATCAGCACTACCGAGGGATATATCAGCAATGCTGCGTTTATATCAGCACTAGCAAGGGGTATATCAGCAATGACGTGTTTATATCAGCACTACCAATCATTAAATCAGCAATCGATAGCGAGTGGGATTAATTGTGTGGTAGGAAATAAAACAAAATTAGGAGGCAAAAAATGAGCATTAAAAAAGTAATGGTAGTTGGTGCGGGGCAAATGGGATCGGGTATTGCTCAAGTATTTGCCCAATCTGGCTATGAAGTTGTCTTAAATGATTTAAATGAAGAGGCATTACAAAAGGGAATTCGTTTTATTGAAAAGGTTCTAAGTAAAGACGTTTCAAAAGGAAAGATTACGGAAGAAAGGAAAGCAGATGCATTAAGTCGTTTGTCTACTTCTGGAAGTTTAAAAGATGCTAGTGACTGTGACTTGGTTGTTGAGGCAATTGTAGAGAAGATGGAAGTGAAGATGAAAGTGTTTAAGGAATTAGATCAAATTGCTCCAGAACATGCCATATTAGCATCTAATACGTCTTCCCTTCCAATTACGGAAATTGCTGCGGTAACCAATCGTCCGGAAAAGGTAATTGGGATGCATTTTATGAATCCGGTTCCAGTTATGAAATTAGTGGAAATCATTAGAGGGCTTGCGACGAGTGATGAAACGTATGAAGCTATTGCTCATGCTTCGAAACAATTAAATAAGACATCGGTCGAAGTGAATGATTTCCCTGGTTTTGTTTCGAATCGGATTTTATTACCAATGATTAATGAGGCTATTTTTACCGTTTATGAAGGGGTTGCCTCACCAGAAGATGTAGATACCGTAATGAAGTTAGGTATGAACCATCCGATGGGACCGTTGCAATTAGCGGATTTCATTGGATTAGATACATGCTTATCCATTATGGAAGTTCTTCATGAAGGATTAGGCGACAGTAAATATCGCCCATGTCCATTATTAAGGAAATACGTAAAGGCGGGTTGGCTCGGTAAGAAATCTGGCAGAGGGTTTTACGAATATAGTTAATGCAACTCAGGTAGGGGGCTATTTGTATGGAGCTACGCTTTACGGAAGAACAAGAAATGATGCGTAAGATGGTTCGTGATTTTGCGGAGAAAGAAGTAGCTAAAGAGATTGAAAGAATGGAAACAGAGGATCGTTTTCCAATTGAAATAGTTGAAAAAATGGGAGAACTCGGTTTAATGGGAATTTCGATACCAGAAGATTATGGTGGAAGTGGGATGGATTTTACTTCTTATATCATTGCCATTAACGAATTATCTAAAGTTAGTTCTGTGTTAGGAGTTATATTATCTGTTCATTCATCCGTTGGCACCAATCCGATTCTTTATTTTGGCACAGAAGAACAAAAAAAGCATTACATTCCTAAACTAGCTTCAGGAGAATATTTAGGGGCATTTGCATTAACTGAGTCAGGTTCTGGTTCAGATGCAAAAAATTTAAAAACAACCGCAAAAGATAATGGTGATCATTACGTGTTAAATGGATCCAAAATCTTTATAACGAATGGTGGAGAAGCAGATACGTATATTACTTTTGCTAGAACCGCGAAGGATGAAATTAGCGCATTTATTGTGGAAAAAGACGCAAAAGGACTACATATTGGGAAAAAAGAAAAGAAAATGGGGCTCCACGGTTCTAATACGGTACAAATAAGTTTTGACAATTGTATTGTTCCGAAAAAACAACTTTTAGGCAAATTAGGAGAAGGATTTAAAATTGCATTGTCTAATTTGAATGTAGGACGAATTGGAATTGGCGCACAATCACTTGGGCTTGCTGAAGGGGCGTTACAACATGCGATTTACTATGCAGAAGAAAGGGAACAATTTGGCAAAGCCATTGCACGAAACCAAGGTATATCTTTTAAATTAGCAGATATGGCAACAGAAATAGAAGCAGCAAAACTATTAGTCTACCATGCAGCATCTCTAGTAGAACGAGGTCAAAATTGCGTAAAAGAGGCATCCATGGCAAAAATGTATGCTTCCAATACAGCGATGAAAACAGCAATCGAGGCGGTGCAAATCTTTGGTGGAAACGGATATACAAAAGATTTCCCCATAGAACGATATTTCCGCGATGCAAAAGTAACCCAAATCTATGAAGGAACAAACGAAATCCAACATCTAGTGATAGCGAATCAATTATTAGGAAAATAAATCATATATAACCCGCGGAAAGCGAAGTGTATTCTGACTGCGGATTTGTAGTATAAATTGAGGGGGATATAAATGAATTTCCAATTAACCGAAGAACAACAAATGTTAAGAAAAATGGTCCGAGATTTTGCAGAAAACGAGGTAGAACCTACAGCAGCAGAACGGGATGAAGAAGAACGTTTTGATCGAAGCATATTCGATAAAATGGCTGAACTAGGATTAACAGGAATTCCTTGGCCAGAAGAATATGGTGGAATTGGAGCCGATTATGTGAGTTATGTCATCGCAGTGGAAGAATTATCACGAGTTTGTGCATCAACAGGAGTTACATTATCTGCACACCTTTCCTTAGCAAGTTGGCCAATATTTAAATATGGAAATGAAGAACAAAAGAAAAACTTCCTAACCCGTCTAGCAACAGGTGAAGCATTAGGAGCGTATGCATTATCTGAGCCAGGAGCTGGAAGTGACGTGGCTGCGATGAAGACGACAGCGAAAAAGGACGGGGACGATTATATTCTTAACGGAAGTAAAGTATGGATTACCAATGGTGGGGTAGCAGATTTATATATTGTTTTTGCGAAAACAGATGCAGATGCAAAACATAAGGGGATTAGTGCATTTATTGTGGAAAAAGGAACAGAGGGATTCTCCTTTGGAAAGAAAGAAAAGAAACTAGGTATTCGTTCCTCCCCTACAACAGAGCTTATTTTTGAAAACTGCCGTATACCGAAAGAGAACATGTTAGGTGCAGAGGGGGAAGGATTTAAAATTGCCATGACGACGCTTGACGGTGGAAGAAATGGGATTGCTGCACAAGCACTTGGCATTGCGCAAGGTGCTCTTGATGCAGCGGTAAATTATGCAAAAGAACGTGAACAGTTTGGCAAACCAATTGCAGCAAATCAAGGAATCTCTTTTAAACTAGCAGATATGGCTACCGAAATAGAAGCGGCAAGACTATTAACCTATCAAGCAGCTTGGCTTGAATCAGAAGGACTTCCATATGGGAAAGCATCTGCCATGTCGAAACTATTTGCTGGAGATACCGCAATGAAAGCAACAGTGGAAGCGGTGCAAATATTTGGTGGGTATGGTTATACGAAAGATTATCCTGTTGAGCGCTATATGCGTGATGCGAAAATCACGCAAATTTATGAAGGGACCAATGAAATTCAACGATTGGTTATTGGAAGAATGGTAACGAAGTAAAAGAATAAGTGATTGGATGAGATGAGTGCCGGAATGATGGAAAATCCAAATCATACCGCCACTCATAGAGTAGATGGGACCCGAATGCAGGGGAAACAAGATCATAAGATCACATTCATTGTAGATGCCGGAATGTTTTTGCTGCCATGCTAGTTTCTATTTACTAATAAAAAAACATACGAGCTAAAAAGATGTAATTTGAAAGGAAGTAAACAATGCATGAAATAGTAGAACGGATAAAAAACAAGGAAGTGCGTGCATTAGCAAGAGCAATCACCATGGTAGAAAACGACCATCCAGATAAATTGGAACTTCTTAGTGATGTCTTTTCCTTACAAAAACAAGCATTATATGTAGGATTAACAGGCTCTCCTGGTGCTGGGAAAAGTTCTCTTGTGAATCGGTTAATCTCGCAAATTAGAAGCGAGGGAAAAACGGTAGCTGTTATTGCGGTTGACCCAACGAGTCCGTTTAGTGGGGGGGCATTACTAGGAGATCGGGTTCGAATGAATGAACATTTTACCGATGATGGTGTGTACATAAGAAGTATGGCTACACGTGGTAGCTTAGGTGGGCTTGCACGGGCAACTAAAGATGCCGTTCGAATATGTGATGCGTTTGGTTTTGATGTTGTTATTGTGGAAACAGTTGGGGTAGGTCAATCAGAATTAGACATTATGAAAATAGTAGATACGACGGCTGTTGTTTTAACTCCTAATAGTGGAGACGTTTTACAAATCTTTAAAGCTGGAATTATGGAAATTGCCGACCTATTTGTTATAAACAAAGCGGACTTAGATGGTGTAAGAAAGTTGAAGCGGTTGTTAAGGGAACTTGTTATGATGACTGCGACAGAAGAACATATGGTGGCGATTGTTAAAACGATAACGACTCAAAATGAAGGTATAGATGAACTGTGGGAGAAAATGAAGGAACATCATGATTATTTATATTCGACACAAGAAGGAAAACGAAAACGGAATGCTCAATTCGAATTGGAAGTGTATGAGTTAATTCGCGAAGAAATTTGGCGGGAGGTGAAAACCTTTATCGAGCATGATAATGACAGCCTTCCAGCAATGGACTCAACTAATGATCCGTACCAACTTGCGAAAGATTTATTAGTGAAGTGGAAGGAGGCCGAAAAGGTTGAATAAAAATAAAGTGGTATCAAACGTCAAGGACCAGCAGCTTATTAAAAAACGTCGGGACCAAATGATAAAAGGTGCTATTACTCTATTTAAAGAGAAGGGCTTTCACCGGACAACAACGAGAGAAATTGCAAAAGCGTCTGGTTTTAGTATTGGAACACTTTATGAATACATTCGAACGAAAGAAGATATTTTATATCTGACTTGTGATGCGATATATGACCAAGTTCGAGAAAGAATAGAGACTGCCTTTGAATTAGAGAAGCCTTCCCGTGAGAGTTTAGTGAAAGTGATTGAATCCTATTTTTATTTAATGGATGACTTACAAGAGGAAATTTTAATTTTATATCAGGAAGCAAAGTCTTTAAAGCAAGAAACAAGAAGTTATATATTGCAAAAAGAACGGTATATGGTGGATATACTGGAAAAAGTAATTCTGAATTGTATTCCTAAACAAGTCACGAAACAAGAAGCAATCATTTTGGCAAATAATATTTTTGTTCAAGGTCATATGTGGGGCTTTAGGAGATGGATTTTGCAAAAGCAATTTTCATTAGAGGAGTATATTCATTTGCAGATCAACACGATGTTAAGGGCAGTTGAAAAGTAAATCAAAATATGAGTATCCCTTTTACTCAGAATTATGTATGGTGCTATGTCTACCGCTACGGAAATACACTGCGCTTTCACTTCCAGTACAGGGGCGACATCTGCTCAAAAAGCACTCGCAGTGTCTACCTTGCCGCGGGTGCCCCGTGAGCCTCCTCGAGCTGAGCACTAAGAGGTCTCACTTAGTCACTATTCCCGCAGGACAAGGAATGCTACGTCAGCGATACATCGCACGCAGAAAATGCGGAGGCATTTTCAAGGAGTCTCTGTGTATTTCCTCCGCTAGATGGTGCTTTGCAACGTCATAAACCTCTTTACTGCTTACACAGTTATGCTCTCTTATGATAGTTGATTGGAGCGGAAATCAACAGCACTTACCTCCAGTAAGATTATGTGCATAACAAGGACAATTATTTATTCTGAGCTAGTGGAATAATCATTATTCAAAATATAAACTTAAAGGAGGAAATATGGTGGAACAAGTAGAAGTATATCGTCCGAAAAATCCTGTTCGTTTTGTAACTGCGTCAAGTTTGTTTGATGGGCATGATGCATCCATTAACATCATGAGACGAATTATTCAAGCTAGTGGTGCAGAAGTCGTTCATCTAGGCCATAATCGTTCTGTAGAAGAAGTCGTTCACGCTGCAATTCAAGAGGATGTTCAAGGTATTGCGATATCATCTTACCAAGGCGGACACGTAGAATACTTTAAATATATGATTGATTTATTAAAAGAATTGGGTGCTAGCCATATTAAAGTGTTTGGTGGTGGCGGAGGGGTAATTATCCCAAAAGAAATTAAAGAATTGCATAACTATGGGGTATCTTGGATTTTCTCGCCTGAAGATGGCCGAAAGTACGGACTTCAGGGAATGATTAACAAAATGATCGAACTATGTGATTTCATTCCGCCAATAAATATAGAGAAAGACATGGAGAAACTTCTTCAAGGTGATCGAAATGCAATGGCTAAATTTATTACATTTGTGGAATCGGAAGAAACAGATCCAGAAGAAAAGCAGCGTGTCATAAAAACACTAAAAGAAAAGGCAAGACCAAACACACCTGTTCTTGGAATAACTGGTACTGGTGGAGCGGGAAAAAGTTCCTTAACAGATGAATTAATCCGACGATTTATGAATGAAGTTCTAAATAAGAAAATAGCGATTATTTCCATTGATCCGACGAAAAGGAAAACCGGTGGGGCTTTACTTGGAGACCGAATCCGTATGAATGCTATATTTAGTGACCGCGTTTATATGCGTTCCTTAGCAACAAGGGATTCAAGAACGGAATTATCCAAAGCAATTCAAGATGTCATTGATGTCGTTCGAGCTTCTGGATTTGATTTCATTATTGTGGAAACGAGTGGAATTGGTCAGGGAGATGCTGCTATAACAGACATTACTGACCTATCCATGTATGTCATGACATCAGAATATGGAGCACCGACTCAGTTAGAGAAAATTGATATGATTGATTTTGCGGATTTCATCGTGATTAATAAATTTGAACAAAAGGGTTCTGAGGACGCTTTAAATCAAGTTCGTAAACAATATGAACGTAGTCGGATGTTATTTAAACAAGATAAGGAGCAATTCCCTGTTTTTGGTACGATCGCTAGTCAGTTTAATGATGAAGGAACGAATGCATTATTTGCTTCCATCATCGATACGCTAAATGAACGTTATGAATGGAATGTGTCTGTTGATTTTGATAGAAATCGAATTGCTGAGAAACATAATCGTATTATAACCAATGACCGTCGTCACTATTTACGTGAGATTGCGGATTATGTTCGTAAATATCACGAAAATGCAGAAAAGCAAAGCGATATAGCACGCAAGTTATATCAATTAGATGGAGCAATCAAGACTATTGAACAAGAAGCAGCAAATGAAATGTGGCAAGAAACGGCAGCAACGACAGAAGTTAAGACCCTGAACCAGGAGGATGTTTTAGCGAATTTAAAACATACATTGGATCATTATGAAGAACAATTAAACCCAACAGCGAAAAGGCTTTTAGATTCATGGGAAGTATTAAAAGAAAGATATAGTGGAGATAAAATGACTTTCCAAGTTCGTAATAAAGAAATTGAAATGGATATCACGACAGAATCTCTATCTGGTCTTAAAATCCCTAAAGTTGCTTTCCCAAAATACCAAGATTGGGGAGAGCGATTAATGTGGATGCTAAAGGAAAATGTACCTGGCGCATTCCCATTCACTGCTGGGGTGTTCCCATTCAAACGAGAAGGCGAAGATCCTACAAGACAATTTGCAGGCGAAGGAACACCGGAAAGAACAAACCGAAGATTCCATTATCTGTCTAAAAATGATGATGCCAAACGATTATCGACTGCATTTGACTCCGTGACGTTGTACGGGGAAGACCCAGCTTATCGTCCGGATATTTATGGGAAAGTTGGAGAAAGTGGTGTGAATGTTTGCTCATTAGAGGATATGAAAAAACTGTATGCCGGCTTTGATTTGACGGACCCATTAACTTCTGTATCGATGACAATTAATGGCCCAGCACCAATCATTTTGGCAATGTACTTTAATACAGCGATTGATCAACAGGTGGATAAGTTTAAAGAGGAACAAGGTCGCAAGCCAAGTAAGGAAGAATTTGAAAAAATTAAAGCAGACACAATATCGGTTGTTCGTGGTACGGTTCAAGCAGATATTTTGAAAGAAGACCAAGGACAAAATACATGTATCTTCTCTACTGAATTTGCGCTTCGAATGATGGGAGATATTCAACAATATTTCATCGATAAGAATGTACGTAATTATTACTCTGTTTCGATTTCTGGTTATCATATTGCAGAGGCGGGCGCCAATCCTATTACACAATTGGCATTTACACTAGCGAATGGCTTCACGTATGTAGAATATTATTTAAGTAGAGGAATGGATATTAATAAATTTGCACCAAATTTATCCTTCTTTTTCTCCAATGGGCTAGACCCGGAATATACGGTTATTGGAAGAGTAGCTAGAAGAATTTGGTCCATTGTCATGCGAGACAAATACGGAGCAAATGAACGAAGTCAAAAATTAAAATATCATATTCAAACTTCTGGCCGTTCCCTACATGCTCAAGAAATTGACTTTAATGATATTCGTACTACTTTACAGGCTTTGCTTGCAATACAGGACAATACAAACTCCTTGCATACAAATGCATATGATGAGGCAATTACAACACCAACAGAGGAATCCGTTCGTCGCGCCATGGCCATTCAAATGATTATTAATAGGGAATTTGGTTATACGAAAAATGAAAATCCACTTCAAGGTTCTTTCATTGTTGAGGAACTGACGGATTTAGTAGAAGAAGCGGTTTTACAAGAATTTGAGCGAATGAATGATCGTGGTGGAGTACTAGGTGCAATGGAACGTCAATACCAACGCGGAAAAATCCAAGAAGAATCCCTTTACTATGAGAGTAAAAAACACTCTGGTGAACTGCCAATTATTGGTGTGAACACATATCTAAATCCGAATCCAACATCAGATGAGGATATTGATTCCATGGAGCTTGCGCGCGCGACCCAAGAAGAAAAGGAACATCAGATTATCGAATTGAAAAAATTCCAAGAAAAACATCAAGAAAAAACACCAGAAGCATTAAAACGACTAAAAGAAGTAGCAGCCTCTGGTGGAAATATTTTTGAAGAACTTATGGAAACCGTAAAAGTAGCCAGCCTCGGCCAAATCACCCAAGCACTATACGAAGTCGGTGGACAGTATAGAAGGAATATGTAGGGAACCTAATGTTATCTCGAAGTGTATTCGGGTTGCGGATAAAAGGTAGAGTACCTAATAAAACTCGATTCCTAAAAAGTTGAGAAGAGTTATTTTCTCAACTTTTTTATGTTAAAATAGGGCATAAACCATACAAGATTGTTTATAATGTTTGGTATGACTCTTGAAAAGAATATTACATTATAGTTAAATATAGTCATCATAATGATTATTTCTAAAAGAGGTTGTTCAAAAAGTCCGGTTTATCCTCCTTTTTGAACACACACTAACAGGCCTTAAAGCCATCATTATATAAGTAAAAAGGAGTGCTTACCGTGAGCTTAAAAGATTATAGCCCGGAACAAATTGAAAATATGTCAATGTTAGAATTGGCAAGTGTTATCCTGAAAGAAGAGAAAAAAGCGCTACACTTCAAAGAAATTTTTGACAGGGTTGCAGAAGTAAAAGGCTTTTCTGAAGCTGAAAAACAAGAAAAAATAGCGCAATTTTATACAGATTTAAATGTAGATGGACGATTCACAACTTTAGGATCCAATATGTGGGGGTTAAAACGTTGGTACCCAATCGAACAAGCAGACGAAGAAGTACATACTCCTAAGAAGAAAAAGAAAAAAGCAACGAAGAAAAAACGTAAAGAAGAGGAAATGGAAGAAGAAGAGGACTTCGATGAAGAAGAAGATCTTCTTGAAGATGAAGACATTGATGAAGAATTCGATGAAGAAGATATAGAAGATGATGAGGAGGAACTAGACGAAGACGAAGAATTAGATCCTGACTTAGACGAATTCGATGACTTTGATGAAGATGAAGAAGAGATAGATGAGGAATTCGACGAAGAAGAACTTGATGACGAAGACGAAGAAGAAAAATAATCACTAAGCTCGAATATAGTAACATTTTTAAAGTGTAGAAAAGTTTAAAAAAAGGAATAATTTTTTTAAAGTCGTGTTCAAAAAGGAGGATAAAAAAGACCGAGTCGGCTAAAGTCGCAACGTCCTTTTGCAACGCCGACACTAGCACGTCCTGTGCGTCGGAATTTCGAGGCGGCGCAGCCTTGAGCATAAGGAAAGCTTCTTTGATTCCGCATCGCACGTAGGAGAAGTGTTCTTCTTTTCCAAGGAGCGGAATGTACATTAAGGGTACATGAGGAGCGTAAAGGCAAGCCAACGAGCTTCCACAGGATGTGGTGACTTCGACGTTCGTCACAGGACGTGACGGAACTTAGTCGAAGGTCCCCTGTAACGAAGTGTCATTTTTACCGGACTTTTTGAACAACCTT
The DNA here is from genome assembly GCF_001659985.1 of Oceanobacillus sp. Castelsardo. Classification (GTDB taxonomy): domain Bacteria; phylum Bacillota; class Bacilli; order Bacillales; family Amphibacillaceae; genus Oceanobacillus. Next base: position 88,944 of record NZ_LYCS01000003.1, on the reverse strand, counting down.
AAAAAACAATTATTGACTTTTTTTGAACAAGTGAGTACAATCTTACTTGGGCTCTATTTGACAGAAACATAGCGTCTCCCTTCTGAATTTAAGGGAGGCGCTTTTTATTTTTTATTTATTATTTTTGGAATCTGTATCAATCATTTTAGCTTTCCGTGTTTCACCGTAATAGCGGGGAAGCTATTATGATTATTGCAGATTTTTTCCATTAGAACTCATTTTATTATTTTATTAGCACAAAATAGGTTTAAGCGAACAACCTAAGAAAGAGGGATGAATTTTGACGAAGTATATATTTGTAACAGGTGGGGTTGTATCTTCACTAGGAAAGGGCATAACAGCCGCTTCACTGGGACGTTTATTAAAAAACAGAGGATTAAAAGTAACCATTCAAAAATTTGACCCATATATTAACGTAGATCCTGGTACGATGAGTCCATATCAACATGGGGAAGTTTTCGTAACAGAAGATGGAGCAGAAACAGATTTAGATTTAGGTCATTACGAACGTTTTATTGATATTAACTTAAATAAATATAGCAACATAACAACAGGGAAAGTCTATTCTAGTGTGATTCGAAAAGAAAGACGTGGAGACTATCTAGGTGGTACCGTTCAAGTTATCCCTCATATAACAAATGAAATTAAAGACCAAGTATTCCGTGCTGGAGAAGCAACAAAAGCAGACGTTGTTATTACAGAAATTGGTGGTACGGTTGGTGATATTGAGTCTTTACCATTCTTAGAAGCTATTCGCCAAATTAAAAATGAAGTAGGCAGAAACAGTGTAATGTATATCCATTGTACACTTGTTCCTTACATCAAAGCGGCTGGAGAACTTAAGACAAAGCCAACTCAGCATAGTGTAAAAGAGTTACGTTCTTTAGGTATCCAACCTAACGTTGTCGTACTACGAACAGAAGAACAAATTAGCAAAGAAATGAAAGAAAAAATCTCCCTATTTTGTGATATTGATGAAGAGGCAGTTATTGAAATGCCTGATGCGGATACACTATATCAAGTTCCTCTTACATTACAAGAACAAAAATTAGACCAATTAACATGTGATCATTTTGGCTTGGATTGTGATCCGGCAAATATGGAGGAGTGGAAAGCACTTGTCTCTAAAGTAAGAAATCTATCTAAGACTGTTAATATTGGTTTAGTAGGTAAATATGTGGAACTTCAAGATGCCTATATTTCTGTAGTTGAATCATTAAAACATGCTGGTTATGTGTACGATGCAGACATTAAAGTACATTGGATTAATTCAGAAAGATTAACAGAAGATGGTATTAAAGAAGAATTGAAACATGTAGACGGAATTTTAGTTCCTGGTGGATTTGGTGATCGTGGAATTGAAGGTAAAATTTCTGCCATTCGTTTTGCCCGTGAAAACAATATCCCGTTTTTCGGAATTTGTCTTGGAATGCAATTAGCATCTGTAGAATTTGCACGTAATGTTCTAGGATTAGAAGGTGCACATTCAGCGGAAATTGATCCACAAACTCCATACCCAATTATTGACCTTTTACCAGAACAAAAAGGTGTGGAAAATCTAGGTGGTACACTTCGTTTAGGTGCTTATCCATGCAAATTAGTCGATGGAACGAAAACAAAAGCAGCATATGATGGTGCTGATATAGTGGAAGAACGCCATCGCCACCGTTATGAGTTTAATAATGATTATCGTGAACAAATGGAAGAAGCAGGCTTTGTATTCTCTGGTACAAGCCCAGATGGAAGATTAGTTGAAACAATCGAAATAAAAGACCATCCATGGTTTGTTGCATGTCAATTCCATCCTGAATTTACTTCACGTCCAACAAGAGCTCAAAGCTTATTTAAAGGCTTTGTTGGTGCATCTGTTGAACAAAAGGAAAAGTAAAAGATTATTCTAAGCCCTGAACAAAAAATGTTCAGGGTTTTTTGTTAACGACATTATTTTTAAAATAAAGCAGGAAAATCTCATATGAGTATAGAAATGAAAGTATTGGGGGAAAAAGTGGTTTTATGAAATTTTTTGTTGATTTGATGTTAGGGGGAGGATTTTATTGGGTAAGAATAAAATTCTAGTAGTAGATGACCAAATAGGAATTAGGTTATTACTTAAAGAAGTATTGAAAAATGAAGGATACGAAATTGAAGAAGCAACTACTGGTAAAGAAGCGTTAGATCAACTTAATACTACAGCATTTGATCTAATGATTTTAGATTACAAATTACCAATCATGGATGGAACGGAAGTGCTAGAAAAGCTAGAAAAAGATAATGTGGAAATTCCTGCCATTGTCATGAGCGGTCTAGTAGAAAACATCGCATCCGAGGCGAGGAAGTATAAGCTTGTTAAATCAGTAATTGCAAAGCCTTTCAACATAAATGAGTTTGTAGAAAAGGTTCATGCCATTGTTGGGAATCGGACAAATATGAAGTAAATGGTGATTTCTAAAAGCTTGCACCTAATGGGACAAGTTGGTATTCTAATTATGTAATAAAAAAGTACAACTTATGTGAATGAATTCACTAGAGGAGGATATCATATGCCATTAGTATCAATGAAAGAAATGCTTGAAAAAGGAAAAGAAAATGGTTATGCGGTAGGTCAATTTAATATCAATAACCTAGAATACATTCAAGCAATTCTACAAGCGGCAGAAGAAGAAAAATCACCTGTAATCTTAGGTGTTTCTGAAGGTGCAGGAAAATATATGGGTGGATTTAACGTTGTTGTAGCAATGGTTAAATCTTTAATGGAATCTTATGGTACAACTGTCCCTGTTGCAATCCATCTTGACCATGGTTCAAGTTTTGCAAAATGTGCGGAGGCTATTCATGCAGGATTTACATCTGTAATGATCGATGCTTCTCATGATCCAATTGATGAAAACATTGCAACTACTAAAAAAGTAACAGAACTTGCACATATTCACGGTGTATCTGTTGAAGCTGAAGTAGGAACTGTAGGTGGAGAAGAAGACGGTGTTATCGGTGGAATTATGTACGCTGATGTTAACGAGTGTAAACGTCTTGTTACTGAAACTGGAGTTGACTGTCTAGCTCCTGCACTTGGTTCTGTACACGGCCCATATCAAGGTGAACCTAACTTAGGTTTCAAAGAAATGGAAGAAATCTTAAACGCTGTACAAGTTCCGTTAGTACTACATGGTGGTACAGGTATCCCAACTAAAGATATTCAAAAAGCTATTTCATTAGGAACTGCTAAAATTAACGTAAACACAGAAAACCAAATGGCACAAACAGCTGCTGTTCGTAAAACATTAGAAGAAAAAACTGAATTATATGATCCACGTAAATATTTAGGACCTGGTACAGAAGCAATTAAAGAAACTGTTAAAGGTAAAATGCGTGAATTCGGTTCTACAGGAAAAGCATAAAGAGAATCTTCAATAAGTGGGTGGCTTTTTCCCGGTATTGTTAGAGGAACGAATCGGACTTTTACGGGCAATTTACCCTAGGAACTATTGGGTATTACTGCCCGTTGAGTTGCGGTAAAAAACATAAAACGACGAATGGATTGGGAAAAACCCCTATCCACTCGTCGTTTTATCGTATATAATGGAAAATGATGTATAAATTTTTCAGAATAGGAGTGAAATTATATGCAATTTTTTATTGATACAGCTAATATCGATGAAATTCGCGAAGCAAATGCACTTGGTGTTCTGGGAGGAGTAACAACAAACCCTAGTCTTGTTGCCAAGGAAAAAGATGTTGATTTCCATGATCGTTTAAGAGAAATCACTGCAGAGGTTACGGAAGGTTCTGTTAGTGCAGAAGTTATTTCTTTAGACGCGGAAGGAATGATTGCTGAAGGTAAAGAACTAGCAGCAATTGCACCAAACATTACGGTAAAACTCCCAATGACTTTAGAAGGCCTTAAAGCAACAAAAGCTTTAACTGACCTTGGAATTACAACCAATGTTACCTTAATTTTTAATGCAAACCAAGCATTACTAGCTGCACGTGCTGGTGCTACATATGTTTCTCCTTTCTTAGGCCGTTTAGACGATATCGGTCAAAACGGTATGACTTTAATTCGCAACATAGCTGAAATCTTTGATATTCATGGAATTGATTCAAAAATTATCGCTGCATCTATTCGCCATCCAATGCATGTTACAGAAGCAGCTCTAAATGGTGCGGATATTGCAACAGTACCATTTAATGTATTAGCTCAGCTTGTAAAACATCCATTAACTGATCAAGGTATTGAGAAGTTTTTAGCTGACTGGAATAAATAATTTGTGGAAAATTGAATGAAATAAATAGATATCGTAAATGATATAAATAGAGCGAATAGATTATTCGCTCTAACTCTTTCTTATCTCCTTTGTCATACATATGAAAATGGAGGACCATGATTACCTCAAAAGAGGTGGTTCAAAAAGTCCGATGAAAATGAGATGCCCCTTCAAAAGGGAAGGTGTGAGTTGGGCGCAAAGCACGATTTGTGTCGGCCTTCCTTCAAAGAAGTTAGTTGGCTTACCTTTCTACTACTAAAAGCTACGCGGCCTCGGTCTTTTTTGAACACATACTAAAAGCGAGGGTTACGGATGCAAAAAATATTAATTGAAGGCGGCCATATGCTAAATGGCCAAGTAAGAATTAGTGGTGCGAAAAATAGTGCAGTAGCTCTTCTACCAGCTTCGATTTTAGCGGATTCCCCTGTAATAATTGAAGGATTACCACAAATCTCTGATGTCCAACTACTAAGTGATCTTTTAGAAGAAATTGGTGGCGATGTAAGTTGGGATGAACAAACAATTACGATTAATCCAGCTAAGATGGTGGACATGCCTTTACCAAATGGAAAGGTAAAGAAATTAAGAGCCTCGTATTATTTTATGGGCGCTATGTTAGGTAAATTTAAAAAGGCGGTAATCGGACTCCCTGGTGGTTGTTATTTAGGACCGCGACCGATAGACCAACATATCAAAGGTTTTGAAGCACTTGGCGCAGAGGTAACGAATGAACAAGGTGCCATTTATTTACGTGCTAAAGAACTAAAAGGTGCAAGAATTTACCTTGATGTCGTTAGTGTTGGTGCAACGATTAATATTATGCTTGCAGCGGTTCGGGCTAAAGGAAAGACGGTTATTGAAAATGCTGCAAAAGAGCCAGAAATTATTGACGTTGCTACATTATTAACGAATATGGGTGCAAAGATTAAAGGTGTCGGTACAGACGTAATACGAATTGAGGGAGTACCTGAACTTCACGGCTGTAGACATACGATTATCCCAGATCGAATAGAGGCAGGAACATACGCAATAGCCGCTGCAGCACAAGGTAGGGAAGTGATTATTGATAATGTCATCACCAACCATTTGGAAGCTTTGCTTGCAAAGTTTAGAGAAATGGGCATACGTGTGGAGGAAGGTGATGAACAATTATTAATTGCTCCAGGAAACCGACTGAAAAGCGTTGACATTAAAACATTGGTTTACCCAGGATTTCCAACAGACTTACAACAGCCTTTTACAGCCTTGTTAACAAAGGCTGAAAATACTGGTGTTGTAACGGATACCATATATTCTGCACGACTCAAACACATTGATGAGTTAAGACGCATGAACGCCGCCATCAAAGTAGAGGGTGGTTCTGCTATTGTTAGTGGGCCTGTAAAGCTTCAGGGTGCTAAAGTGAAAGCATCGGACTTACGTGCAGGTGCTGCTTTAATTGTTGCAGGGTTAACGGCTAACGGAATAACGGAAATAACTGGTGTGGATCATATCGATAGAGGATATCAACGAATAACAGAAAAGTTAGGCCATCTTGGTGCAAATATTTGGCGGGAAGAAATGGATGAAGTAGAAATTATCCAATTTCAAAATTCATAACGTGGTAGCCATAAGCCTGGAATACGCCGCTTCGAGGACATGGCTATTGCAGCTATTTGCGTGAATAAATAAATTTTATACTTTCAATTCTAATGAAAAAGAAGATAATAAAGGGTTCATTTTATATTTTTTACAAATTTAGAAGGAATTTAAAGATTTTTATCGAACCAGAATAAGTAACTAGTAAAAATGTAAAGTAATCTTATTCAATGGGAGAGCGCGAGTAAATAGTAGTAAATATGTAAAGGGTAGTACATGACCGAAAAAACTACAGAAGAAGTAATACTAAGTCTTCGTATAACGAAAGGGAGCTAGACCTTCTCTGGCTTCCTTTCCAATCATATAAAAACTATGAAACTGATAATTTTCCCACAAAATTTATGAATACCCCAACAAAAAAAGTATTGAATAAGTAAAAATTTAAGGGTAAGATTATATTGTCTAATATAAGCAGATTCCGCTTTAAGCAACGAAACACCGATTAGGTTTCTTCATTTTTACTTCCAAATTATTTCTTCGCAAAGGGTTTAACCTTCTCAAAAGAAGTAGAATAAATCATTTTTAGCAGATAGGAAAAGAATAAAATAAATTTAAGCAAGGAAGTATTTCATTACATTAAAATAATGAATGTTTCAAGATATAATTAAAAGCCTTCTTTTTTTATGATGGCTTAACTTTTTAAAATAATAATTCATCTTATGTAGAAGATGGTATTGGATTGGACGAAGGTGAAAATATGTCTGCATTAACAATCTCTCAATTAGAGACGTTAACTTTAAAAGAATTATATGCATTAGCAAAGGAATATCGAATTTCTTATTATGCTAAATTAACGAAAAAGGAACTCATTTTTGCTATTTTAAAAGCACAAGCAGAAAAAGATGGGTACTTATTTATGGATGGTATATTGGAAATCATTCCTTCAGAAGGTTTTGGTTTCTTAAGACCAATTAACTATTCTCCAAGTGCTGAAGATATTTATATTTCAGCATCACAAATTCGTCGTTTTGATTTGAGAAATGGGGATAAAGTTTCTGGAAAAGTAAGACCTCCGAAAGAAAATGAACGTTATTACGGGTTATTACATGTTGATGCGGTGAACAGTGAGGATCCAGAAACAGCTAAAGAACGAGTTCACTTTCCGGCACTAACTGCTTTATATCCAGATCGATTTATGCAATTGGAAACAGATAACAGACAATTGTCCACGCGTATTATGGACTTGATGACTCCTGTTGGTTTTGGACAACGTGGATTAATTGTTGCCCCACCGAAAGCGGGTAAAACAGTGCTTCTTAAACAAATTGCAAATAGTATTACTAAAAACCATCCACAGGCAAAATTAATTATTTTATTGGTGGATGAGCGTCCGGAAGAAGTTACAGATATTGAACGTTCTGTAAGTCCTGATGTGGATGTAGTAAGTTCCACGTTTGATGAGATCCCAGAAAGTCATATCAAAGTATCGGAGCTTGTTCTAGAAAGAGCGATGCGTCTCGTTGAACATAAACGTGATGTTATTGTTTTAATGGACAGTATTACTCGATTAGCCCGTGCATATAACTTAGTTATTCCGCCGAGTGGTAGAACCTTGTCGGGAGGGATTGACCCTGCTGCGTTCCACCGTCCGAAACGTTTCTTCGGTGCGGCAAGAAATATCGAAGAAGGTGGGAGCTTCACGATATTAGCTACAGCCCTAGTTGATACCGGGTCACGTATGGATGATGTAATCTACGAAGAATTTAAAGGTACTGGTAATATGGAACTTCACCTAGACCGTCACCTTGCAGAAAGAAGAATCTTCCCAGCAATTGACATACTTAAATCTGGTACACGTAAAGAAGAATTACTTATTCCGAAAGAAAATCTGGATAAAGTATGGATGCTACGTAAAACAATGCAAGATAATCACGAATTCCTAGATCGCTTCTTGAGAAAGCTAAAATCAACCAAATCTAACGAAGAATTTTATCAAGTTATGGATGAGGAAATGAAGAGAAAAGGAATGAAGCGTTAGTCCCATTTGTCACTTGAAGGGAAATTCTAAGTTTAATTGGGATGCGGGTTTTAGTAGAAAATTTACGATAGTTACTTGCAAACAAGAAACGACACTGGTATAATTCATAGATGTGAGTTTAGATAATCGAATCTAAAATAGGTATTTTTTGAAAAGGGAAAAGATAGTACTTTTTCAAAAAGCCCCTAAAATAACTCTGTTTCCAAGGGATTCAGGGCATAAGGAGTGGAAAAGCATGAAACAAGGAATTCATCCTGAGTACAGAAAAGTAGTATTCTTAGATACTAGCTCAGACTTCAAATTCTTGACTGGTTCAACAAAATCTTCTAACGAAACAATCGAATGGGAAGATGGCAACACTTATCCTTTAATCAAAGTTGAAATCAGTTCTGATTCACACCCATTCTACACTGGTAAACAAAAAGCTGATAAAGTCGGCGGACGTGTGGATCGATTCAAGAAAAAATATAATATGAAATAAGAGGGAAGCTCTATTTTTAATGAGTGGAACTAGCTTGATAAACCTGGAATATTTCATTCCGACTATCAAAAACAGGCAAAATAATAATATTTTGCCTGTTTTCGCTTTTTTGGCAGATAGATTGCGATAAAATGTTCTTTAAATTTACCTATTTCGTGGTAAACTAATGAAGGTTTATAATAAATGAAAGTTAAACTTTAACGTTAGGAATAATAAAAAGCGAGGTTCTCTACATGTATGTAATGAAACAAAGTGGTTGGGTTGAAGTAATATGTGGCAGTATGTTTTCCGGAAAATCCGAAGAACTCATTCGTCGAGTTCGTCGTGCTACTTATGCTCATTTAACGGTGCAAGTTTTTAAGCCAGCAATAGACGACCGTTATGATGAAACGGAAGTCGTATCGCATAATGGAATGTCTACCGTCGCCCGACCAATTAATCGGATAGAAGAAATCTTTGAGCACATCAATCCTAATGTCGATATTATTGCCATTGATGAAGCACAATTTTTCGATGATGCTATCGTTGAAATCGCAGAACAGCTTGCTAAGAATGGTGTTCGTGTTATAGCAGCCGGATTAGATACAGATTTTCGTGGAGAACCTTTTGGCCCGATGCCTCAATTAATGGCTATTAGTGAGTCGACAACCAAATTAAATGCCATTTGCCCAATTTGTGGTTCACCGGCAAGCCGTACACAACGGCTCATTAATGGGAAACCGGCATCGTATGATGACCCTATTATCCTTGTTGGAGCATCTGAATCTTATGAGCCAAGATGTCGCCATCATCATGAAGTACCGAATAAACCAACAAAACAATTTTTGAAAATCAAATAGAATAACAACGTGGAGCACCTAGTTTGGTGTTCTTTTTTTTGTCTATTATATTTTATTATATAGGGGAAAATATTAAAGCAAATAATCGTGTACACTTCCAGGATTGTACAAATTGTATATATTTAATTTTAATGGAGATAGCGATTCTCACGGTTGAGTCGGACTGAAAAGTGGGAGTAGTCAACCGAGATAGAGGTTCTCACGGTTGAGTCGGAATGAAAAGCAGGAGTAGTCAACCGAGATAGAGGTTCTCACGGTTGAGTCGGAATGAAAAGCAGGAGTAGTCAACCGAGATAGAAGCTCTCACGGTTGACTCGGAATGAAAAGCAGGAGTAGTCAACCGAGATAGAAGCTCTCACGGTTGAGTCGGACTGAAAAGTAGGAGTAGTCAACCGAGATAGAAGCTCTCACGGTCGAGTCGGAATGAAAAGCAGGAGTAGTCAACCGAGATAGAAGCTCTCACGGTTGACTCGAGAGGAAAAGTAGGAGTAGTCAACCAAGAGAGCAATACTCACGGTCGACTTTATCCGCTCCATCCTTTACTCCTTACCTTAACTTCCCCAAAATACTTTGACCCCACCCCTCTGTGTATAATATAATATTACTGTTAATGAGAAAGAGGTGTACGTGATGATTGATCGTTTACAGACATTAGAAGATCGTTATAATAAGTTAAATGAATTACTTAGCGATCCGGAAATTGTGAATGATACAAAGAAACTTCGTGATTATTCGAAAGAACAGTCGGATTTATCGGATGTTGTTCAAGCATACCGTGAGTATAAAGATATTGATAAACAATTAAAAGACGCAAAAGAAATGCTTGAAGAAGACTTGGATGATGAAATGTATGAAATGACAAAAGACGAAATCCAAGAACTTTCTTCTGCTAAAGAAGAACTAGAAGAAAAGATGAAGATTTTACTTCTACCTAAAGACCCGAATGATGACAAGAACGTATTCATAGAAATTCGCGGTGCTGCAGGTGGGGATGAGGCTGCATTATTCGCTGGCGATCTTTATCGTATGTATTCTCGCTATGCGGAGAGCCATGGTTGGAAGACAGAGGTAATGGAGGCACACACAACAGGTGTTGGTGGATATAAAGAAATTATCTTCATGATTAACGGGAACGGTGCCTATTCTAAATTAAAATTTGAAAATGGCGCGCACCGTGTTCAACGTGTTCCAGAAACGGAATCAGGTGGTAGAATTCATACTTCGACAGCAACAGTTGCGGTGTTACCAGAGGCTGAAGAAGTAGAAGTGGAAGTGCATGATAAAGATATTCGTGTTGATACGTTTGCATCTAGTGGCCCTGGTGGTCAAAGTGTTAACACAACGATGTCAGCGGTTCGTTTAACCCACTTGCCAACAGGTATTGTTGTTTCGATTCAGGATGAAAAGTCCCAAATCAAAAACAAAGAAAAAGCAATGAAGGTACTACGTGCTCGAATTTATGATAAATTCCAACAAGAGGCCCAGGCTGAATATGATGAAACGAGAAAGTCAGCAGTTGGTACGGGAGATCGTTCGGAACGTATTCGTACGTATAACTTCCCACAAAACCGTGTGACCGATCACCGAATTGGATTAACGATTCAAAAGCTTGACCAAATTTTGCAAGGAAAATTAGATGAATTTGTGGATGCATTGCAATTAGAAGAACAAGCGAAAAAACTAGAACAAATTGGTGAATAAGATGAGTGAAAAATTATACGAAGTCCAAAACTGGGCTTCTCTTTTTTTAGAAAAACATAATCGAGAACCGAGGGTCGCGGAAATATTAATTCAACATCATTTAAACATATCAAGAAGTCAATATTTCATGATGATGCAGGATGAAATTCCAGAAGAAAAGGTAAAAAAGATTAAAAAGGATATCCAAAGACATGCCGAAACGGGGATACCGGTACAACATATAATAGGGTATGAGTGGTTTTATGGACGGAAATTTGCCGTGAATGAACATGTGCTCATTCCAAGACCGGAAACGGAAGAGCTTGTCGAGCATGTTATCAACAAGGTGGGGAAGGAACCTGTAACGATTGCTGATATAGGAACAGGTAGTGGGATTATTGCTACTACTTTAAAATTGGAATTACCTCATACAACTGTTTTTGCATCGGATATTTCAGAGAAGGCATTGGAAGTGGCGAAAGGAAATGCAGAAACGTTACATGCGGATGTAAACTTTATTAAAGGTAATTTTTTACAGCCATTTGTGGAGGGGGACGTACCTATAGATGTACTTGTATCTAACCCACCTTATATTGCGAAGTCGGAAGAAAAACTATTGTCAGATACGGTGAAGAACTTTGACCCATCCCTTGCACTGTTTGCGGAAGAAGAAGGTCTTGCAGCATATCGAATGATTATGGAACAGGCTAGGAAAATTCCTAATTTGAAAGGGATTGTTTTCGAAATAGGGCACAGTCAAAGTAAGGCTGTGCATCAATTAATACAATCCAATTTTCCTGAAAGTACGATAGAAACGATACAAGATATCAATGGAAAGGATCGAATCGTATCTGCTCAGCTATGAAAAGGGTGGCAAATTAATTTTGCCACCCTTGCATTATAATAACTTAACTGCCAAGTCTATATCCTTTGCCCTCGCAATTGCGGAAATAACGGATACGCCGTCAGCCCCTGCCTCCAAGACGGAAGCAGCATTTTTTGTTGTAATTCCTCCGATTCCAACGATGGGAAGATTAGGAAATTGCTTTCTTAATGTTGATATCCACTCTAAGCCAACCGCAGCTTTAGCATCTGTCTTGGTTGTGGTAGGGAAGATCGGTCCCGCACCAATATAATCTATACTGGTTAGTGGACTGTTTCTAAGCTCGTTCGCAGTGGAGATGGATAAACCAATCCATTTATTAGGAAAAGATCTTCGTAAATCCTCAACAGATTGATCGTCTTGTCCGACATGAATGCCATCCGCATCTAACAAATGGACAAGCTCTACATCGTCATTGATGATAAACGGGATACCGGCATTTCGGCATACAGCTCGCAACTGTTTACCTAACTCTATTTTAGCCCCTCCTGTTAAGGAATTCGCCCCTTTTTCACGAAATTGAAAGGCGGTAACCCCAGCTTCGACTGCAGCTTCCAGTATTTCAACTGGATTTCGCGTACAATTCTGACTGCCCATGATAAAATATTTACGTAAACTTTTTTGGATGGAATTTGGCATTTAGACTCTCCTTTCTAGGTCTCCTGGTTCTAATGAAAGAGCGTCGATAAAGGTTGGTAAAAAGGTTCCAGACCCATGAACACCTGGAAGAGTAGCGGCATATTCCGCTGCTAATCCATAAAAATGTACAGCTGTTGATGCTTGTTCCAGAGTTGGATGCTCTGTTGTTAAACAAGCTGTGACGATAGATCCGAGTAAACAGCCAGCACCTGTTACTTTAGTCAAAAGCTCATGGCCTGTTTCATTTTGAACCAATTGATTTCCGGTACAGATCGTATCGATTTTGCCTGTAACAATAGCAGTTGTGTTATATTTTTCCGCAACCTTTTGAGCGATTTCCTTCGTATTTCCTTCACCGATGGATTCAACCCCTTTGGTTTGCCAAGGAATTTCGGAGAGATGGGCAAGTTCTCCGGCATTTCCTTTAATCACGGTCGGCTGTACCTCGGCTAAAATTTGCTTTACGACCTCTGTTCGGAAAGGGGTCGCGGCAACGCCAACGGGATCAAGCACAACTGGGATTCCTTTTTCGTTTGCAGCCTTACCGGCGAGGATCATTGCTTGAACATCGGCTTCTGTAATCGTTCCAATATTGATAAGAATTCCATCTGAAATAGAAGCCATGTCGTATGCTTCCACTTCAGATTTTGCCATGATAGGAGCTCCGCCAAAAGCTAATAAGCCATTCGCTGTAAAATTCATCACGACCTGATTCGTCAAATGGTGAATAAGTGGTGTTTTTTCTCGAACACTTTGGATGATAGTTGGATTCATTGTTTCACATTCTCCTTTCTAATTGCCCAATGATTTGTCGGTCCATGACCAGAACCTAGAGGAAAAGATTCAGCAATTGCTGCTGTGACAAAATGCTTCCCACATTTCACTGCTTCGTATAAATTCAATCCGTGACTTAAATAGGCAGTAATCGCGGCAGAATATGTACATCCTGTTCCGTGCGTATTCTTCGTGTCAATTCTTTCTGCGGAAAATGTATGGATAGTTGAACCGTCGTAGAGGAAATCCGTTGCGTCCCCCTCCATATGACCGCCTTTTATTAAAGCAGCGCCAGCACCAAACTTCTCAACTAATACTACTGCAGCCTGCTTCATATCATCCGTTGATTCAATCTTTTCTCCAGTCAAAAATTCAGCTTCTGGAATATTAGGTGTCACCAGCGATGTGGTAGGCAAAAGCTGTTCACGCAAAAAGTCACGCGCCTCTACTTCGATTAACGCATCTCCGCTCGTTGCAACCATGACAGGATCCATCACATATGGGGCCTCGGTTTGCGGAAGTTTCTCCACGATTAATTTCATCATATCGATATTTGCAATCATTCCTGTTTTAAATGCGTGAATTGGTATATCGGAAATAACGGCATCTAGTTGTTGTTCAATCATTTCTAGTGGTACGTGGTGAATTGCTTGTACACCTGTTGTATTTTGGGCGACGACGGATGTAATGACAGACATGCCGTAACTTTGCAATTCCTGGAATGTTTTTAAATCTGCCTGGATTCCAGCTCCGCCACTAGGATCTGTTCCGGCAATGGTGAGTGCTGTTGCTATCTTTTTCATGAATGTGTCACCGCCTTTTTTTTCGGTTGTACAACTATTTCTTTGGGAAGTTTACTTTTTCTTATTTCTTGAACAAAGGGGTTATCAAAAGTAAGTTGAAAAATATTCTCGTTTCCTTTACTTAATTCATCTGTGAAAGTCATGGAAAAGCCTCCTTGTTTTTGTTATATGTGTTGGGTATCGGTAGTGGAGCGCTGGATATCGGTACTGGTGCGCGGGATATCAGTACTAGTGCGCGAGATATCAGTACAGGCGCTCTGGATATCGGTACTCGTGCGCTAGATATCAGTACAGGTGCGTGATATCAGTACAGGCGCGCTAGATATCAGTACACACGCGTTGGATATCGGTACTCGCGCGCTAGATATCAGTACACACGCTCTGGATATCGGTACTCGCGCGCTAGATATCAGTACTGGTGCTGGATATCGGTACTCGCGCGCTAGATATCAGTACAGTAGCGCTGGATATCGGTACTCGCGCGCTAGATATCAGTACTGGTGCTGGATATCGGTACTCGCGCGCGAGATATCAGTACAGTAGCGCTGGATATCGGTACTCGCACGCTGGATATCAGTGCACACGCACCACATATCGGTAATCGCTCACCACATATCGGTACTCTTGCACTGGAATAGAAGCTAGTAGAGGTGTAAAAGGATAGAGAGATAGGAGAAGGTTCCTGCTGCTACTTCCCTTCGCTGGAATTATCCAGAGCAGGTTCCAAGGGACAAAGGAAGTTCCTTATCTCAGCTAAATGCACCCCTAGTAGTTTCATAACTTAAATGCGTATAATATTTTTGATTTTCATACGTGATACGATAAATAAGCCGATGATGGCTCCTGTTGTACTGCTGACGATGAATGGCGGTATAAATGCTAATGCACCAACTGAGCTTCCCATAAAGATGTAGGCAAATGGTACAGCAAAGAGTGCGCCGATAATTCCGCTGCCAATACTTTCTCCAAGAGCGGCAAATGCATTTTTTCCTGACAATCTATACAAATAAGCTGCTAATAATGCACCAATCATACTTCCTGGAAAAGCTAATAGTGTTCCAAGGCCGAGCAAATTACGAAGTAGACTAATCATAAAAGCGATGATAACTGCTGGCCCCGGTCCAAGTGTCACAGCTGCGACAATATTTATTGCATGCTGGACAGGATAGGCTCTTGCAATGCCGGCTGGAAACCAGACAAGCTGTGCTGTTAGTGTTCCCATCGCGATGAGCACAGCCATCGTTGTTAATAAACGTGTTCGATTCATCCGATACCTCCCTAGATTACTAGAAGTTACCCAAAGCGCATGTGCTCCTTATAGAAACATACAAGACAAGTCTATCCTTGCAAGTTGCAAGACGCGGAGTGGACTGGGCCATCCTGTCATAGGGATTTTATTGTGGGATTTTTACTTTTAACCCATCAAAAAAGCCAGATCCTTATTGGACCTGGCTTGATAAGCTGAAATAGGTGGACAGTTTGAAATGAAAACGTCCGACTACTTCCCTCCGCTGGTATTATCCAGATCAGGTCCATAAGAGTCGGGAAGTGTACTCGCTTCCCTCTCAGCCCACACATTTTGGGCACCCCTAGTAGTAAATTTTTATATAATTAAGCACTTACAAACTAACCATAACAAAGAAAGTGTGTATTGTCACCTTATTTTAAAAAAATAATAGATTACTAGTTTAAAATAATATTCTCCTGTCCATAATAGTCCTAAGAGAACGGGGGAGGAAATAACAATGAAAAAATTATTATTTGGTGCATTTATATTTATTATATTATTTTTTACATTTCCAAATACAGGTACTAGCGAAGGAGAAGGAATGGGGCATCAAGAATATCAAGTGATTCCAGACGAAGCGATTCGTCTTCGTATTTTAGCAAATAGTGATAACGACAAAGACCAAGAATTGAAACGTAATGTTAGAGATGAAGTAAATAAAGAAATATCGAGCTGGGTGGAACATATGACAGATATAGAAGAAGCGCGTCAATTGATACAAGATAGATTGCCAGAAGTGGAAGCGATTGTAGGAAATGTAATTGATGAAGAGGGATTTGAAAATGAATTTACGGTAGAGTATGGTAAAAATGTAGAGTTCCCAACAAAACTTTATGGTTCTTATTTATACCCAGCAGGAAAATATGAAGCGATTTTAATTACAATAGGAGAAGGGAAAGGGGATAATTGGTGGTGTGTCTTATTTCCACCGCTATGCTTCCTAGACTTCTCATTCGGAACGAGCGTATCTGCAGCGGATGCAGGGGAAGCGGAAGAATTAGAATTAGAAGAAAAGCAAGAAGAAGAAAAGGAAGTAAAATTTTTCTTATTTGAATGGTTAGGATGGTCATAGTTCCTCTATTTCTTGCATAGGATGATAGAAATAGAAAGAATGAATCTATTACATTTAATAGAAGAGGTGAGGAACATGCATATTATACCGGCGAATAAGGCTACAGACGAGATGCTAGAGGAATTTTTTAATCGAAATGAAAATCTAGATAAGAATAGTTTAGTGGAAAAAGGATTCGTGGTAGAGATTGGCTCTAAAATTGAAGGTTGTTTTATTTTGGATGAAATGGATGAAAAGGATGCATATTGGTTAAAACAATTATATATTACAAGAACGGAAGCAAATAAATTACCGGTGTTACTAGAATCTATTTTAACCATCGCAAAATCTATGGATGCAAAAAGTGTTTATGTACACAGTCATCAACCAGTTGTGGATATATTATTGGAAGCGTTGCAGTTCCATCCACAAACAGATGCCGGCTTTGTGGACAAATATCCTCTAAAAAAAGGAAGCTGGTGGACATATAACGTTTCATAGTGTGAAAAAGGCATTCGCATTGGGCTAGCGGATGCTTTTTTTGTTGTTATGTGGGCGGAATAAATTGAATTGCATGGAAAATTTAAAAAACATATTCACATAATCCACAACCACTTGTGTATAACTTGTTGGAAAACTGTTGGCAAATCGACAACTTTGTGTATAAACCGACAATTTTAAGTTAAAAAGGTTAAAATGATAGGAAATTATCTGTGGATAACTCTGCGGGCCTTTTATTTTTGCATATGTTTTTGCGTATTTTTCCTCAATCCTCTAAAATAAAGGGATAGAGAAAAGAGGGACCTAGTATGGAAACAAAACGATGGAATGTAAATGTAAACAAATCAAACGATAAAGCGGCCATAGAAGAAGCTGCGGCACTATTAAAGGATGGAGAAACAGTGGCTTTCCCTACCGAAACTGTATATGGCCTTGGTGCGGACGCAACGAATGAAAATGCAGTTGCGAAAATCTTTGCAGCAAAGGGTCGTCCACAGGATAATCCACTGATTGCACATGTTGCGACAAAAGCACAATTAAAAAGACTTGTGGATGATATTCCACCATATGCTGAAAAGTTAATGGATCTTTTTTCTCCTGGCCCAATAACATATATTTTACCAACTAATGGAACATGTTCGGAAAATGTAACGGCAGGATTATCCACAGTAGGAGTAAGAATTCCGGATCATCCTGTAGCTAGGGAGTTATTGAAAACATGTGATATCCCGATTGCAGCGCCTAGTGCTAATGTTTCGGGTAAACCTAGTCCGACATTGGCGAATCATGTTTGGGAAGATTTGCAAGGGAAAATATCGGGATTGTTAGATGCTGGAGCGACTGGTGTTGGGGTTGAATCTACTGTTCTTGATTGTACACAGGATATCCCCATTATCCTTAGACCAGGTGGGGTGACGAAAGAACAATTAGAAGAAGTAGTCGGAACGGTAATAGTGGACCCAGCACTTGCAAATAAAAATGCGAGCCCGAAAGCCCCAGGGATGAAGTATCGCCATTATTCACCTGAGGTTCCTATGTGGTTAGTAAAAGGATCTGTGGAAAGAGTGCAACAGTTAATCGATGATGAACGTGAAAAAGGGATAAAGATAGGGGTGCTCGCTAGTTCACAAACATCTGCAAAACTTGAAGTCGAAGAGATCTATCCACTTGGGGATAACATCCATGAAATTGCTGCTCATCTATATGATGGATTGCGGAAATATAAACAGGGTGACGTAGATCTTATCATTTGTGAAGCTTTTTCTGATTCAGGAATTGGTCAGGCGGTTATGAATCGACTACAAAAAGCAGCAACGGAATATATAGTAGAAGGAAATTGAATGCTACTGCATACGAAACAGTGAATACCCTAAATCCATTGAGACGTCCAGCTCCAGCGCTGTAGCTGTAGCGAGACTTTCTTCACCTCCGTGCGTCGGGTTCTACCCCCTGTAAGGTCGCTTGTGCTTTTGTTAATCATATTCCCTCTAGGACATGCATATAGTTTACAAGCATGCTCTAGGGGGTTAATTTATGACTGAATCCTATATAGAAGAAATGATTTCCTTTCTAATTATGGCATTTGCTTTAGGAATGGACGCTTTCTCGATAAGTCTTGGAATTGGAATGCAAAAATTAAGGCTAAAGCGTATTGCCTTAGTCGGTCTTGCTATAGGGATATTCCACATCTTTATGCCGTTAATCGGGATTATTTTAGGGAAATTTATATCTGGAGCAATTGGAAATTTCGCGGTGATTGCTGGAGGTGTGTTGTTACTAGGAATTGGGATTCAAATGATTGTTAACTCCTTTATTCATGACTCTAAACAAATGTTAGACCCGAAAGGATTAGGTTTAATAGCGATTGCTTTTACCGTAAGTCTGGATAGTTTTTCGGTTGGTTTAGGTTTAGGAATGTATGGTGCAAAAACCGCAATCGTCATCATTACATTTGGTGCTATAAGTATGTTACTTACATGGATTGGCCTACTGTTAGGAAGAAAAGTACACGGATTTTTAGGGGTATATAGTGAAATACTTGGTGGCAGTATTTTATGTGGGTTTGGTTTAAACCTACTGATTGGATAAGATTCTTGTAAAGGCAAGGGTCTTTTTCTTTTCGCAAATAGGAATTCGGTTACCTGTCCTGCTATAAAGATTTGTATAAGTCTAACTAAGACATTTGTCCATCCTAATTGCGGATGAAGTTTTGTTATATGGAAATTTTGACTGAAATTTGAACAATTTTGGATAAGAATGTGGTATATTTGAACTATGAGATTGTGAAGAAGAGAACAATATGGGGGAATCATCATGAAAATTTTATTTGTATGTACTGGAAATACGTGTCGTAGTCCGATGGCAGAGGCTCTTTTGAGAAATAAACTGCCAGAAGTTGAGGTGCAATCAGCGGGAATATTTGCGGGATATAATCAGCGGGCTAATGATAAAACAGTTCAAGTATTAAAAGAAAAAAATATTGATATAGAACATAAAACTCAACCAGTAACAATATCGTTGTTAACTTGGGCGGATGTTGTATTAACGATGACATCAAAGCATAAACAATCTTTAATTATGGATTTTCCGAATCAACAAGATAAGTATTACACCCTAAAAGAATTTGTAGTGGATTCGGATAAAAAAGTGTGGGATGAATTGAAAAAGGCGTATGCCAATTTAGAAGAGAAACGTTTGCAAATCTCCCAGCAAAATAGCAAGCTGCCAGAGTATGATTTAGAAATTTTAATGGAGCAATTATTACAAGAAGATATGGCATCCATTCGTAGTTTGGAAGCTAGTTTAATAAATTATGATATATCAGATCCATTCGGTGGCAGTTTAACCATTTATCAAAATACTTTAAATGAATTAGATCAATATATGGACTTACTTATTAAGAAGATAAAAGAATAGTCGGGGTGCTATTATATGCGGAGAAAGTATCGCTTTAGTTTGCGTTTAAAATTAGTTTTATTTATTACGATATTAGCTATGATTACGTATGGAACAAGTGCGTTTTTTATTTATATTTTATATGACTATGTACAGATGTTTCTCTCCATACCACTACACTGGTATACCATTCTTACTTTATTAGGTGGAGTGTTCTGGTCGGGTCTTTTAGCCTTTTTTGCTGCTTTTCTAATTACGAAACCATTGGAAAAGCTGTCGGAAATTGCTTCAGAAGCTGCAAATGGAAATTTAAATCAAGAAGTTCCAATTCCTAGTTCAGATGATGAAATTAGGGCTTTAAGTGTTTCTGTCCATACGATGCTTAGAAATCTAAATCAAATCGTTCTTAATATTGATAAAAACTTTCAACATACTAACGAAACAGTACTACAAATGAAAGAGACCTCCAATCAATCCGCTGAACATTCTGGGGCGATTCGTACAGCTATTTATGAGATATCTAGTGGAGCGGAGCAATCAGCTGAAGCGATTCAAAGTACGGCAGAGTCCGTGGAAATGGCTACTGATTTGGCTGTAAAAGTACAAGAAAAGGCTGAACAATCAAAGGAAAAATCATCCACAATGCTACAAACGTTAAAGGAAAGTAAACTTGTCTTTCACCAACTAGTAGATGGAATTAATCTTCTAGCAACGGAACAAGTTGCTTCACTAAAAGATGTAGAGCATTTGAAACAAAATGCAAAGCAGGTGGAAGCTATTGTTTCCATGGTCGGTGAAATTGCCGGGCAAACCAATTTGCTTGCACTAAATGCATCGATTGAAGCGGCTAGGGCAGGGGAACAAGGTCGGGGTTTTTCTGTTGTTGCAGAAGAAATCCGTAAATTAGCAGATGAAAGTGCGAAAGCGGTAGAAAACATTTCTAGCTTAATTTCCTCCATTCAACATGATGTTCAACTTGTTGTGGATAAGATCAATAGCAATGTTGAAGTAGCGAAAAAAGAATCAAGTAATGGGAAAAAGACGAATGAAGCAATGAATCAAATGGAACAATCCGTCAATGATGTTGCGGAAGAAATTGGCAACATTTCGGAATTAGTGGATAATCAATTACAACTAATCCAACATACAGTTAGACAATCCCAAGAGGTGGCGGCGATTGCAGAAGAAACCTCAGCTGGAGCAGAGGAAGTTAATGCTGCAGTTCAAGAACAATCCGCGATAATAGAAAAAGTAGAACAATTGTCTTATAATATAGAGGTGCAAGCGGAACAATTAAATCAACAAATTAATCAATTTGAAATAACAAAGGCGTAGGCGCCCTTACAGGCTAAAAACGCGACGTCCTGTCGCAACGCCTGTACTCGCACGTCCTGTGCTTCGTAGCAACGTACAAACTGCGCCTGGCCGTGCCAGGTGGTCCGATGTTGCTGCGCAAAGCGGTGGTCTTAATTGGACATTCCTCTATTGCAATGAGATAAAGGAAACATGCCCCTTCATAGGGGTATGCCGACGTTGGCCGCAAAGGCCGTTCTTAGTCGGCCTTCCTTTAACTACGAGTCGATGTTGACTTTCACCACAAGGGTATAAGTGCGACTAAGCCTCTGGTTTCACCAATCGGCAAGTCTTCTTTATCGTAGTGGAGGGGGGTGAAGTTTGCTAGTTGCTGGGCGCTGGAGCCGGACGTGGCATTTCTTTAAGACAAGATATTATAAGCTAAATTTTTATAATTTCTTATTCAATAAAAAAGTAATTCAATGAGGCTGTTTCAAGGGTAGACCTTGGGACAGCCTCATTATAAAATGTGGATTAGGGGTGAGCAATATGGATCGAAATATTCAAGCCATAGAACAAAATATAAATGAAATTGTTCAGGAATGGATAGACAGTGGACATCTTCATGATGGAGATATCTTTGTGATAGGTTGTTCAACAAGTGAAGTTGGTGGGAAGCATATAGGAACATCCGGAAGTGAGGAAATAGCTAGTACTATCTTCACCGGAATGAATGCGTTGAAAGAAAAATCCGGAGTTACATTGGCCTTTCAATGTTGTGAGCATTTAAATCGTGCCCTCGTGGTAGAACGGAAAATATTACAAACGTTTAATTTGGAAGAAGTCTCTGTTGTCCCAGTACCAAAAGCGGGTGGCTCCATGGCAGCTTTTGCCTTTAAACATATGGATGATCCTGTTGTGGTGGAACATATTACAGCGCATGCGGGAATAGATATTGGTGAAACGATGATAGGGATGCACCTAAATCATGTTGCGGTTCCTCTACGTTTAAAACAACGGATGATTGGTGAAGCGAGAGTTGCTGCAGCATATACAAGACCAAAATTAATTGGTGGAACTCGAGCAAACTACGAAAACACAAGGTTAAAATAAGAAGGAAATGACGATTTGGTATCGTTAACGTGCGGATTTTTGTAAAGTAAACGAATTATTTTTGCGTATTTTATAAATTTACTATTTAAAAATCGAACAATACACGTTACAATAGAAACATAATTGAATTTTAATAATCAAAATATGAAAAAAATTCCACTAGGAGGCTAAAGCAATGGACCAGGTAATCAAGCACGATCCGGAATTATATCAAGCGATTCAAGATGAAGGACAACGTCAAAAGGATAAAATAGAATTAATTGCATCAGAAAACTTCGTATCGGAAGCTGTAATGGAAGCAATGGGTACAGTTTTAACGAACAAATATGCGGAAGGTTACCCAGGAAGAAGATATTATGGTGGTTGCGAATTCGTAGACGTAGCAGAAGACATTGCGCGTGAAAGAGCGAAAAAATTATTCGGTGCGGACCATGCTAACGTACAACCACATTCAGGCTCACAAGCAAATATGGGTGTATACTTCGCTGCTTTAGAATTAGGTGATACGGTTCTAGGTATGAACTTGAACCATGGTGGTCACTTAACACACGGAAGCCCTGTTAACTTTAGTGGAAAATTTTACAACTTTGAAGAATACGGTGTAGATAAAGAAACAGAGCAAATCGATTACGATGCTCTTTTAGAAAAAGCAAAAGAAGTAAAACCGAAATTAATCGTTGCTGGTGCAACTGCATACTCTCGTATCATTGATTTTAAAAAGTTCCGTGAAATAGCGGATGAAGTTGGAGCTTACTTAATGGTAGATATGGCACACATTGCTGGATTAGTTGTAGCGGGTCTTCATCCAAGCCCAGTTCCATATGCTGATTTCGTGACGACAACAACACATAAAACGTTACGTGGCCCACGTGGTGGAATGATTTTATGTAAAAAGGAACATGCAAAAATGATTGATAAAGCAGTCTTCCCTGGAATTCAAGGTGGACCATTAATGCATATTATTGCTGCAAAAGCTGTATGTTTTAAAGAAGCTTTATCAGACGAATTTAAAGAATATGCTGGGCATATCGTAAAAAATGCAAAAGCATTCAGTGATGCATTTATTGATGAAGGAATACGTGTTGTTTCAGGCGGTACAGATAACCATTTATTAATAGTTGATGTGACACCACTTGGACTTACAGGTAAAGATGCAGAACACATCCTTGATGAAATTGGAATTACAACAAACAAAAACACGATTCCATTTGACACAAACAGTCCATTCGTAACGAGTGGTGTTCGTATGGGTACAGCCGCGGTTACATCTCGCGGATTTGGTGAAGAAGAAATGAAAGAGATAGCAGCAATCATCGCGAAAACATTGAAGAACCACGAAGATGAGGCAGTATTAAATGAAGCAAGAGAACGCGTGGATGCTATTACAGCTAGATTCCCATTGTACGAAAAATAATAGAGTTTAAAAAGATGTTCCCTAATTGGAGGGGAGCATCTTTTTTTTAGGTGTAGGGAATATGGAAATAAGTGGAAATATTTACTGATATCCAGTGCACAAATCGTGATTCTATTATTTTTCCCAACTAACTACAAAAATACTGAAAAAATACTCTTTTCGACATTATTCCGCAAAACCTTGAATCCCTATCATTTTTTAAGTACAATTTTAGAGAACAAAAATTGAAGGAGTGAACGGAAAATATGGGTAATGTATTCGTTTTAGATCATCCATTAATTCAGCATAAATTAACGCATATTCGAGATAAAAACACTGGTACAAAAGAATTTAGAGAGCTTGTTGATGAAGTTGCAATGTTAATGGCTTTTGAAATTACAAGAGATCTTCCATTAGAAGAAGTAGATGTGGACACTCCAGTTATAACTTCAAAAGCTAAAGTACTAGCTGGTAAGAAAATTGGACTTGTACCAATTTTACGTGCTGGATTAGGGATGGTTGATGGAATGCGTAAACTAATCCCAGCGGCAAAAGTTGGACATGTTGGACTATATCGTGACCCGGAAACTTTACAACCTGTAGAATATTACATTAAATTGCCTTCTGATATTGAAGAACGTGAATTAATTGTAATTGATCCAATGCTTGCTACTGGTGGTTCAGCAAATGATGCTATCCACTCATTAAAAAAACGTGGAGCAAAACATATTCGCCTTATGTGCTTAGTAGCGGCCCCAGAAGGTGTGGAAGTGATTAAGAAAGAACATCCAGACGTGGATATTTATTTAGCGGCTTTAGATGATGGACTTGATGATCACGGTTATATCGTACCAGGCCTTGGTGATGCTGGAGATAGATTGTTCGGAACCAAATAATAGGATGGAGAAAAGCTGTTATGCTGCATAGCGGCTTTTTTATTTTGGCCACATTACAAATTCCCCTGCATAAATTACTTCGGCTTTACAAAAACTATTCGTAAAAAGGGGCACTCCATTTTATGAATCGTTTTATCTTCTTACTTTCACTTACAAGCTTATTATTTATAATCCAAACCCCAATCTCACAAGCAGAAGAGGGAAAAAAGGTAGATTCGATTATTATTGAGGTAGAGGGAGACCCTGAAGAGCGGAAAGAATTTATTGAAAAAAATTATCCCTTTATTGACGTAATCGCCACGTATGAATTACTGTTCAACGGGATTGCATTACAAGGAAACCCACGAAACTTAGAGAAAATGGAATCACTTGAATTTATTAAGGCAATCCATACTGTTCAAACATATGAAGCTATGCCATATTTTCAAGCGAATCATTCCCTTCGACAAACGTATGAGGAATTAAAAGCGAAAGAGACGGAATCTGATGTGATTCCTTCAGACCTGAATGATACGGAATATACAGGAGAAGGAATTAAGGTTGGTGTTGTGGATACAGGTATTGATTATGACCACCCAGATCTTGTTAATAATTATAAAGCTGGATATGATTTAGTGGACCTTGACGAAGATCCAATGGAAACATTAAAAGAAGAAGGTGTCCCGACTAGTCATGGTTCCCACGTTGCAGGTATTATTGCAGCAGATGGTGATTTAAAAGGTGTCGCCCCGGATGCGGAAATTTATGCATATCGTGCCCTTGGACCAGGAGGGGCTGGAACATCGGTACAAGTAATTGCAGCGTTGGAACAGGCTGTAGAAGATGAAGTAGATGTACTGAATCTTTCTCTAGGAAATTCCGTGAATGGGCCTGATTATCCAACAAGTGTAGCCGTGAACCGTGCCGTCGAACTCGGTATTCCGGTTGTTATTGCCAATGGGAATAGTGGACCAAATCATTGGACCGTTGGGGCACCAGCGACAGCATCAAAGGCTTTTTCAGTAGGAGCTGCTACGAATCCGCAAAAAATACCTTACCTTGTGGAGCCGAAATCGAATCGACCTTTTCTTATTCAAGTAATGATGGGATCCGTTCCATGGGATTTAGAAAAATCACACAAAATTGTAAAAGCTGCGGAAGAAGAAAATATGTACGGTAAAATTGCTTTATTAAAACGGAGCGATATTCCTTTTTATGATTTGGCAAAAGAAGCGGAACAAAAAGGAGCGAAGGCTGTATTAATTGCGAATAATGAGGACGACATGATAAGTGGATCGATTGATACAGGGGAAGAACCAATTGAAATTCCAGTAGCGATGATTTCCAAAGAAGATGGCGAATGGCTTGATAGACAAGTGGCCAATGATTCAGTTTACCTTGAGACAGCTTATGAGGAGATAGATACAACGATTGCTCCTTTCAGTTCTAGAGGGCCGGTAACAGTGAATTGGGATATTAAGCCAGATATATTAGCCCCAGGTACAAATATATTAAGTACTGTCCCTGGAGGATATCAATCTTTACAAGGAACAAGTATGGCAGCACCACATGTTGCGGGGGTCATCGCATTAATAAAAGAAGCACATCCTGATTGGACTATTGACCAAATTTATGGGGCAATAGAGACAACGGCAATACCATTAAAAGATGAGGAAGGAAATCTTCTAGATCCAATCATTCAAGGAATGGGTGAAATTCAACCAAGTAATGCAATTGAAACCGTTGCAATAATACATGGGGCAAAATTATCCTTTGGTAAAGTTGATCAGTATAATGAAACAAAAATAGTTCAAGTCAAAATAGAAAATCAAACAAATCAAGACCAAACCTATTATTTTGATATACCAAAGAAACAAAAAGGAATCACTTGGGAATTACCGCAAACATTTACTGTGAATAAACAAGAAACGAAGACAATTCCGGTAAAATTATCGATAACTAGTCCGCAAGTTGAGGAAGGCTTACAGCAAGGATGGTTAAAATTAACTAGAAAAGATAGTGATCAAACCTACCAATTGCCATATTTATTTATTAATCAAACAACAGATAATCCAAAGGCGATGGGATTTCAGTTTGCTTTAAAGCCTTTTTCAGATGAATCTTACACGTATCAACTATATGTCACAGAACCTGCTGAAAAGGTGAAAGTAGATTTATATGATCCACAGACACTAATTTTTGACCGAACGTTATTAACAACGGAAGAGTTGCAAATTGGAATGAATGAGGGAGAAATGAAAAAGGAAGAAATCGGGAATCCAGGACATTACGTGGCAATTATAACGGTGTATCTAGAGGATGGAACGTATGAAAGCTATGAAACAATATTAATGATAAATAAGGCCGATCAAGAGAGGAAAAGACTCTTTTGATCGGCTGTTTTCGGCGGATAAGATAGCTTGCTCTCTCTATTGTAAATGCATTCGCAAAGTGATGAACGCTTAGTTTTCTAGTCGAAAATTGTAGAATTATAATCGTTCACAAATTTGTCAATAATAGAGTAAAAAAACCTTTGATTTAACGACATCTCGATGAGGATATTGTGGTAGTATGAGTGTAAAGAAAAAGTGAAGGAATTACCTTGAGAAATAACACTTTTTACCATCACTAAATTAATGTAAATTATCTTACTAAAGCAATTGACAATGGTAGTCAAGCTAATGTAAACTAACTTAGTGTGGGATGGTAAGGTTTTCAATAAACAACATACAGATAGTGAAAACTTTAAATACATATTAGTTTCATATCCTTACTGTCATAAACATGAAAAAAATGCTGAATAACAACGAAATGATGGCAAATGGTTTCCTAAAAGTGCGTGTTCAAAAGAAGGAATATTTGAACATCTCTAAAAGGATTAGGACAATTCGGGGCTTCATAACTAAGCATAAAGGTGTTGTTCAAATGGAGGATAAAACAACTATTTGAACATCCTCTAAAGAAATAGGAGAGAGAAAATGTCAGAATATGAAAGTATGGTTCGACGACAACGTAAGTGGATGCTCTATCTTCTGTCGATATTAGTGCTAGGAGCTGGCTTTACACCATATACCCGTGTTTTTAACGGTCTAATCTTAGGAACAGCCATAAGCTTTTATAATTTATGGTTATTACAGCGAAAAACCGATGCATTTGGTAAATCTGTTGTGGATACTGGCGCAGCTCGGAGTGGATTAGGTGTTTTCTCACGACTAGCTTCAGCAGCTATAGGGGTTTTACTAGCACTACGTTATCAAGAGATCTTCCATATTATGGGTGTAGCTATAGGGATTTTATCTTCTTATCTTATTATTCTATTTGACATGATTCTAGAAATTATCAAACAGAAGAAGAAAGTGAAAGAATCGTAAAAGTTACTCATATGTTGGTAGATTTTTTTGCAGGGAGGAAAGTATAAAACTTCTCTTAGGAGCCCAATTACTCATCCAAACCGTAAAGATTTGCATAAATGTGACTAAGGCATTCAGCCACTCTATAGAGAATGTCAAGCTTACTAAGCGGATAGGAGAGAAATGCTTCCTACTGCGGAAAGATTGTCTATTGGCAATCAAAGAGTTATCTAGATACTATAAATCTGAAAAGAGGTGATAGATTTGGATCATACAGCTCCAATAGTTGAAGATGTATTAGGGATTTCCTGGCTAGACTTTAATTTGGCTAATGTCTTCATGATAGCTGTAACATCATTAATTGTTTTCATTATTAGTGTACTAGGTGCTAGAAATCTACAAATGAAGCCAAAAGGTGCACAAAACGTAATGGAATGGGTTCTTGATTTTGTTAAGGGAATCATTAATGACACGATGGATTGGAAGACTGGAAAAATGTTCTTACCATTAGCCTTAACACTATTTAGTTATATTTTAGTATCCAATATGTTAGGTGTTATGACCAACGGGGTTGTCAATGGTGACGTATGGTGGAAATCGCCAACAGCAGATCCAGGTTTAACCCTGACATTAGCCGTAATGGTAATTGTTCTAAGTCATTACTATGGAATCAAGTTACGTGGCGGTAAAGCTTATGTGAAAGATTATTTCACACCAATGTGGCCATTATTCCCTATCAAAATAGTTGAGGAATTTTCCAACACATTAACATTAGGTTTACGTCTATTTGGTAACATTTATGCAGGGGAAGTTTTACTAACATTATTAGTAGGTGTAACATCTTTTAGTTCCTTTAGTATTCTAGGATTCATTGGGGGAGCTATACCTTTCCTAGCATGGCAAGGATTTAGTGTGTTCATCGGTGGTATCCAAGCATTTATCTTTACAATGCTATCTATGGTTTATATTTCACACAAAGTTAGTGAAGAACATTAATTTAGTGACTCAACCAGTTTTAATTTACTAGTGTTTGTTCAAAAGGAGGACAACCGGTCTTTTGGAACAACCTCTTAGTTAAAATTGGAAATAATAAAAAATTTATATACATTATCAAGGAGGATTTTATATTATGGGAGCTTTAGCAGCAGCAATTGCAGTAGGTTTAGCGGCACTAGGTGCTGGTGTAGGTAACGGTATGATCGTTAGTCGTACAGTAGAAGGGATTGCACGTCAACCTGAATTAAGAGGTCAATTACAAACTACTATGTTTATTGGGGTAGGTCTAGTTGAAGCGATGCCTATTATCGCGGTAGTTATTGCGTTAATGGTAATGTAGTTTATTTTTAACTAAAGTCTATAGATATTTTAAGCGGTAAGGAAAGTATAAAATCTTTCCCGTCTGGGGCTCTCCAATTACTCGCCCCACCGTAAAGAGTTTGCATAAGTGCAACTAAGGCATTCACCTAGTCTAAAAGCGAATGCCGTGTTTTCTAATAAATGGCGAAGGGGATTTTTTAAAAAACAAACTTCGCCGTTGTTTTCATGCAGGTAAGTAGCTTTTTATAGGAAACTGTAATATTCACTGATAAAGGTGAAAGGAGTGAATTTTGTGCAGGTATTTGCGAATTCTCATGTATATGCAGCGTTAGGTGGATTATACATAGGAGACATGCTAACGCAGCTATTCTTCTTCCTTGTATTGCTATTATTACTCAAGAAATTTGCTTGGGGTCCAGTAGTAAACATGATGCAAAAACGTGAAGAATATGTTGCGAATGAAATAGAAATAGCTGAGAAAAACCGTAAAGAAGCGGAAGAAGCTGCCGGGAAAGCTCAGGCCGAATTGAATCAAGTAAAACAAGAAGCACAGAAAATGTTTGAAGATGCAAAAGTTGCCGGAGCGAAACAAGAACAAGAAATTATCGAGACTGCTCGTAAAGAAGCAGAACGTATAAAGAAACAGGCACAACAAGAAATTCAAAACGAAAAAGAGCAAGCATTACAAGCACTTCAAGATCAAGTTGCTTCATTATCCGTTTTAATTGCTAGTAAAGTAATTGAAAAAGAACTAAATGAAAAAGATCAAGAAAGATTGATTAATGATTATCTTAAAGAGGTAGGAGAAGAGCGATGAGTGAAGCAGTAGTTGCCAATCGTTATGCAGAAGCTCTTTTCGAACTCGGACAAGAAAAACATATATTGGATAAATTTGTAGAAGAATTTACTGTTGTTCGTGAAGTGTTCCAGACGGAAGAGCAATTCGTTAATTTTCTTACACATCCAGGGATTAATAATGACAAGAAGAAAGAGCTAATAGAAGCTGCATTTAAAGGATGTCAAAAAGATGTTATAAACACAGTAAAACTGTTAGTTGAACGTCATCATACTGTAAATGTTCCAATCATTATTGATCACTTTATCCAATTGGTGAACGATTCAAAAGGTATTGCAGAAGCTACTGTATATTCTGTTCGTGAATTATCAAATGACGAATTACTCAAAGTGAAAAAGTCATTTACCAAACGTTTAAACAAGCACGAAATTCATATTACCAATGTTGTCGATCCATCTATCATGGGGGGCATTAAAATTCGCGTTGGAAATACCATTTATGATGGTTCCATTAGCAATAAGTTAAAACGTTTTGAACGGAATATCGTAACTGCAAACATATGATGATAGGGGTGAAGATGGTATGAGCATTAAAGCTGAAGAAATCAGCACACTGATTAAACAGCAGATCGCAAATTATGATGTGGAAATTGAAGTTAGTGATGTTGGAACAGTTATTGAAGTCGGAGACGGTATCGCACGTGCGCATGGTCTTGACAATGCAATGGCTGGTGAGCTTTTAGAGTTCTCCAACGGTGTCATGGGATTGGCACAAAACTTGGAAGAAAGTAACGTTGGTATCGTTATTTTAGGACCATATACGGAAATTAAAGAAGGCGATGAAGTTCGTCGCACAGGCAGAATCATGCAAGTACCAGTAGGAGACAATTTATTAGGACGTGTAGTGAATCCACTTGGACAAGCAATTGATGGACTTGGCCCAATTGAAACTACAAAAACTCGTCCAATCGAATCTCCAGCACCAGGTGTTATGGATCGTAAATCGGTTGATGAACCACTACAAACTGGTATTAAAGCAATTGATGCCCTTGTACCAATCGGACGTGGACAACGTGAATTAATCATCGGTGACCGTCAGACTGGTAAAACAACTCTAGCAGTAGATACAATCATCAATCAAAAAGATCAAGATATGATTTGTATTTACGTTGCAATCGGACAAAAGCAATCTACTGTTCGCGGTACGGTTGAAACACTTCGCCGTTACGGTGCATTAGATTATACAATCGTTGTTTCTGCTGGTGCTTCTGATCCAGCTCCATTACAATACTTAGCTCCATATGCTGGTGTATCAATGGGTGAAGAGTTCATGTACAACGGTAAGCACGTATTAGTAGTTTACGATGACCTTTCTAAACAAGCGGTAGCTTATCGTGAGCTTTCCCTACTATTACGTCGTCCACCAGGCCGTGAAGCATTCCCTGGGGATGTATTCTACTTACACTCACGTTTACTAGAGCGTGCAGCTAAATTAAGTGATGCAAAAGGTGGCGGTTCATTAACTGCACTACCATTTGTTGAAACACAAGCTGGGGATATTTCAGCATATATCCCAACCAACGTAATTTCGATAACAGATGGACAGATTTTCTTACAATCTGACCTATTCTTCTCAGGTGTGCGTCCTGCTATTAACGCTGGTCTATCTGTATCACGTGTTGGTGGTTCCGCACAGATTAAAGCGATGAAGAAAGTTGCAGGTACATTACGTCTAGACCTTGCTTCTTTCCGTGAGTTGGAAGCATTCAGTCAGTTCGGTTCTGACCTAGATAAAGCAACTCAAGCGAAATTAAATCGTGGTCAACGCACAGTAGAAGTTCTAAAACAAGGATTGCATAAACCACTAGCTGTTGAAAAACAAGTGATGATCATTTATGCATTAACAAAAGGCTTCTTAGATGACATTCCAATAGAAGACGTTCTTCGCTTTGAAGAAGAAATGAACAACTGGTTAGATTCTAACCGCGCCGAATTACTAGCTTCTATTCGTGAAACTGGAAACCTACCAGAAGCAACTGACATGAACGATGCAATCGAATCATTTAAGAAAACATTTTTAACATCTAATTAACAAAAGCGCAAGCGCCCGTCTAGCAACGTACAAACTGCGCCTGGCCATGCCAGGTGGTCCGAAGTTGCCGCGCAAAGCGGCGGTCTTAATCGGACAATCTCCTACTGCAATGAGATAAAGGAAACATGCCCCTTCATAGGGGTATGCCGACGTTGGCCGCAAAGGCCGTACTTAGTCGGCCTTCCTTAAACTTTAACCGATGTTAACTTATCGTAGTGAAGAAGTGTGAAGTTTGGGACTGCGCTAACGCTCGCCCCACCAAAAAGATCTGCTAGTTGCTGGGCGCTGGAGCTAGACGGATAATATTAGAATAAAGATGCGGAAATCGGTGCGAAAAACCCCGATTTCTGACATCTATCCTCATGTTCCCGAAAGTGTGGTGAAATAAATTGGCATCACTAAGAGATATAAAAGCAAGAATAGATTCAACAAAGAAAACAAAGCAAATTACAGGTGCGATGGAACTTGTTTCTGCATCTAAAATGAACAAAGCAGAACAAAATGCAAAAGGTTATGTACCATACAGTGAGAAAATGCAAGAGGTCGTTGCAAATATTGCAAAAGGAACGGATGCATCTCACCCAATGCTTGAAACACGCGAAGTAAAGAAAACCGCTTATTTAGTTATTACTTCGGATCGTGGTCTAGTTGGTGGATATAATAGTCATGTATTAAAACTATTACAAAATACAATTAGTGAGCGTCATAACTCACCTGATGAATATACCGTTATCGTCATTGGACGGAAAGGGTTTGACTATTGCAGAAAACGGAACATTCCAGTTTCTAATAGTATTATCGGTGTTGCAGACCATCCACAATTTGCAGATATTAAAGATATTGCAAAAGCAACGGTTCAAATGTTTACGGATGAGGAAATTGATGAATTAAACATCATTTATAACCACTATGTAAGTGCTATATCTCAAGTACCAACAATGAATAAATTGTTGCCAATTGAAGATTTGCAAGGACAAGGCGGTATCACTGGTCAGTATGAGTATGAACCAAGCGAAGAACAAATATTGAAGGTATTATTACCACTTTATGCTGAAAGTTTAATTTTCGGTGCATTACTAGATGGTAAAGCAAGTGAGCATGCAGCAAGTATGACAGCTATGCGTAGTGCGACAGATAATGCTAATGATCTAATTGGTGAATTAACATTGTCCTATAACCGTGCTCGTCAGGCGCAAATCACACAACAAATTGCTGAGATTGCTGGTGGAGCAGCTGCACTTGAATAATTTTTTCCATCTAAACGCTAGGAGGGAATTTTTTTGAGCAAAGGACATGTAACACAAGTTATGGGACCAGTTGTTGACGTGAAATTTGATGACGCTGCTCTCCCAGAAATTTATGATGCCCTTACTGTTAACATTGAAACAGATGAAAATACAAGTGAACAACTTACATTAGAAGTTGCTTTACAATTAGGCGATAACGCTGTCCGTACGATTGCAATGTCATCTACAGACGGATTAAAACGTGGAGCAGAAGTTACTGGCCTAGGACGCCCTATTTCTGTACCGGTTGGAGAAGTAACTTTAGGACGTGTATTTAACGTTTTAGGTGATAAAATTGACCTAGACGAAGCATTACCTGAAGGAATTCGTAAAGACCCAATTCACCGTGAACCACCAAAATTCGAAAACCTTTCTACTGAAACTGAAATTTTAGAAACGGGTATTAAGGTTGTAGACTTACTTGCACCATATATTAAAGGTGGTAAGATTGGTCTATTCGGTGGTGCGGGTGTAGGTAAAACCGTACTTATTCAGGAATTAATCAACAACATCGCGCAAGAACACGGTGGTATTTCCGTATTCGCAGGTGTTGGAGAACGTACACGTGAAGGTAATGACCTTTACTATGAAATGAAAGATTCTGGCGTTATTACAAAAACTGCCATGGTTTTCGGACAAATGAATGAGCCACCAGGAGCACGTATGCGTGTAGCTCTAACTGGACTTACAATGGCTGAATATTTCCGTGATGAACAAGGACAAGACGTGTTACTATTCATCGACAACATTTTCCGTTTTACACAAGCTGGTTCAGAGGTATCCGCTCTATTAGGACGTATGCCATCTGCCGTTGGTTACCAACCAACACTAGCTACGGAAATGGGTGCACTACAAGAACGTATTACGTCTACTGATAAAGGATCCGTTACATCTATCCAGGCTATCTATGTACCTGCGGATGACTATACTGACCCTGCACCAGCTACAACTTTCGCACACTTAGATGCTACAACGAACTTAGACCGTAAATTGTCTGAGCAAGGTATCTATCCAGCGGTGGATCCATTAGAATCTACTTCACGTGCACTTGACCCTGAAATCGTAGGGGAAGAACACTATAAAGTAGCAACTGAAGTACAGCAAACACTTCAACGCTACAAAGAATTACAAGATATTATCGCTATCTTAGGTATGGATGAATTAGGTGACGAGGACAAACTAGTCGTTGCACGTGCACGTCGTATCCAATTCTTCCTATCCCAAAACTTCCACGTTGCAGAACAGTTTACCGGCCAACCAGGTTCTTATGTTCCAGTAGCTGAAACAGTGAAAGGATTCAGAGAAATCCTTGACGGTAAATATGATGACCTACCAGAGGACGCATTCCGTCTAGTAGGCCGCATCGAAGAAGTTGTAGAAAAAGCACAACAATTGCAAGGCTAAATG
Source organism: Oceanobacillus sp. Castelsardo (assembly GCF_001659985.1). Classification (GTDB taxonomy): domain Bacteria; phylum Bacillota; class Bacilli; order Bacillales; family Amphibacillaceae; genus Oceanobacillus. Next base: position 54,311 of record NZ_LYCS01000003.1, on the reverse strand, counting down.
AAAAGCGGAGGCGACCGCTTAGCGTGGCTTCTGAAATTAGTTCTAAAAGAGGGAACAAAGGGGTAACGTGAATCGTTATCTCTTCCTCTATGCAAATCCTAGGAGGGATTACATTGAAAACACTAACTGTGAGTGTTGTTACTCCTAATGGTCCCGTTTTGGAAGATGAATATGAAATGGTTGTATGTCGTGCGGAAAGTGGAGAAATTGGTATCATGCCACACCATATTCCTATTGTTGCTCCATTATCCATTGCTGCTGTTCGTTTAAAGAAGGGCAACGGTGAGGATAAACTTGCTGTAAATGGAGGCATCATGGAAGTTAGCTCAAACAAAGTTTCTATCCTTGCACAATCAGCTGAAAAGCCATCTGATATTGATGTAGAACGTGCAAGAGAAGCCAAAGAAAGAGCAGAACGCCGGCTTCAATCAAGTCAAGATAATATCGATAAACTACGGGCTGAATTAGCACTCCAACGCGCAATTAACCGTTTAGATGTTTCAAGTAAATAATAGTAAAAATCTCTTGCGACTTTGTTGCAGGGGATTTTTTGTTTCATTGAACCCTAGGTTAGTTGTATCAATATAATCGTGTACACTTTTGCTATAGAGGAATTATGTTTTGTTTATATTTTTGTAATATCCAAAGAATATATCAATAATGACAAGCGCTATTAACGTGAAACTGGTTGTCAGGGTTGACATGGAGGGAAAGTTAGAAGAGGTCAACCGAGAGAGAGGTTGTCACGGTCGACTTGGAAGGAAATTAGGAAGAAGTAAACCGAGAGGGGTGTTATCACGGTTGACCTGGCAGGAAATTAGGAAGAAGTAAACCGAGAGAGGTGTTGTCACAGTTGACTTGGAAGGAAATTAGGAAGAAGTCAACCGAGAGAGGTGCCGTCACGGTCGACTTGGAGGGAAATTAGGAAGAGGTCAACCGAGAGAGGTGTTGTCACAGTTGACTTGGCAGGAAATTAGGAAGAAGTCAACCGAGAGAGATGCTGTCACGGTTGACCTGGCAGGAAATTAGGAAGAAGTCAACCGAGAGAGGTGCCGTCACGGTTGACTTGGATGGAAATTAGGAAGAAGTCAACCGAGAGAGGTGTTGTCACGGTCGACTTGGATGGAAATTAGGAAGAAGTCAACCGAGAGAGGTGTTGTCACGGTCGACTTGGCAGGAAATTAGGAAGAGGTCAACCGAGAGAGGTGCCGTCACGGTCGACTTGGAGGGAAATTAAGGAAGAAGTCAACCGAGAGAGGTGTTGTCACGGTTGACTTGACTAGAAATTTGAAAGTATTCAACCGAGAAGAAGGCTGTCACTATGGGTTCATTAGGAAAGGTCGCGCACGCATCCGTATTTAAAAACGATAAGAAATTTTATTGACTATCTATAGAGTTTTTATTGGCCTCTCATTAGTTTTGTATAATCCATACCGACGCAATTCTCCGAAAACCCACATTCTTCTTATAAATAGTCTTATAACTAGCAGGAAAATTAATTTTTCTACTTTAATCGCTATTTCCTAGGAAATGATTCTATTATTCTATTAAAAAACTTCTCATTCGACATGCTTTTGGTCAGATACTTTAGTTGTATTTATTCGAATCGTTACAGTGGGGCGAGTATTGGATGCGTAGGCTTATCTTTTTTATCTGGACAAAAAGGTCTAAAAAATTATACTCTTTATCTATTTTTGACTTTTTTATTTATTCGTGGCAAAGTAACAGGTAGAAAAAGAATAAGGTGGTTGTATATGTTATCAATTGGACAATGGGCATTAGTCAGTATTTTTTCGCACTTTTTATTTATATACATTACGTGGCGCGTGCTATTAACAGTGGATATTTCATCAATTATTAAAAAGGGAAAGGTAACAGAGGCGAGGATTTTATTATTCTTTATTGCAATTGTAATTGGTTCTGGTGTAAGCCGATTTTTCTTAGAAATTGTACAGTGGTCAAATGATCTTATCTTCTTGTTTTAATGTATAAGAATAACTCTAGTATTCTATAACTTTATAAGTATATATAATAACCTCTTGGGTCAATACTGTGAATAGCAGAATTAACCGGGGGGGTTTTTTATGAAAAGAATGTTACTAATCTCTATATTATTTATGATCACTTCAGTTGCTTCCGTTCAAGGAAAAGGTATTTCAGAAATAGAACAATTAGCTGATTTTGTTACAGATCAACAATTACCTGTTAAAGAGTGGCAAGTTATTACCAAGGAAAAGTTGAATGGGAGCTCTATTAATAAAATCTTGAATGAATTAAAAAATAGTTATAAAGGCTCTAGGATAGAAAATGAAAATATAATAAAATTTCAGTTTAGAGACACTCATAAAGGGAAGAGTGTTAACGTAACATATAATGTTATATTACCTAAAATGAAAGAAAGTTATCCTGAACTAACAGTAGTTATCGAAGGAAATACTTGGAATCAAGAGATAAAATCTGAGTATCAGAGTGTCATTCATTCCATATTAAGTAAATATTTTACAAGTAATAAACGAATATTTTCGTGGCTTAAAACTGAGTCCGGTGGTATAATACATAATGGTGTATTTGAAAAAGAATTGATGAATTTTTTAAATCTTCAACATACAAAAACACAATTAGACACAACAACAAATATAGAACGTAAATATATTTATGGATATACAGAAAAATGGGATGAAAAGATAACAATAGAAGAAATACCGACAAACGTCCAAATTGCAATAACCCAAGAAAAAAATGGACATACAGAAGTGACTTTAGGAACACCTATCCTAATAAATGAATATTAATATAGTGAAAATGGATCTGAAGGAGATTTGTAACATGGAAAAAATCATCGTAAGAGGCGGACACCAATTAAATGGTACTGTTCGTGTAGAAGGTGCCAAGAATGCGGTTCTTCCGGTTATTGCTGCAAGTTTAATTGCAAGTGAAGGTAAGAGTATCATTACTGAAGTGCCTGTTCTAGCAGATGTATATACAATAAATGAAGTATTAAGAAGTATGAACGTTGATGTTAACTTTGATCCTGATAAAAATACAGTAGAAATTGATGCTTCCAAGGAATTAACGACAGAGGCTCCATTTGAGTATGTACGAAAAATGCGCGCTTCTGTATTAGTGCTGGGACCACTTTTAGCCCGCTATGGTCATGCGAAAGTTGCAATGCCAGGTGGCTGTGCAATCGGATCACGACCAATTGACCTACACTTAAAGGGCTTTGAAGCGATGGGTGCTGACATTCATGTAGGCAATGGTTTTGTTGAAGCAAAAGTTGATGGACGTCTTAAAGGAGCAAAAGTTTATTTAGATATGCCAAGTGTTGGTGCAACTGAAAATATTATTATGGCTGCTGCATTGGCAGATGGAACTTCTATAATAGAAAACTGTGCAAAAGAACCTGAAATTGTAGACTTGGCAAATTATTTAAATAAAATGGGTGCTAAGATTGTTGGTGCAGGTACGGAAACGATTCGTATTACTGGAGTGGAAAAATTAAAAGGTGCCAATCATTCTATTATCCCGGACCGAATTGAAGCAGGTACATTTATGGTAGCAGCTGCAATTACTGGTGGAAATGTTTTAATAGAAAATGCAGAAGCAGACCATCTTCGTTCCGTTATTTCTAAATTAGAAGAAATGAACGTTACCGTAAAAGAAGAAAAACGTGGGTTACGTGTCATCGGACCGAAAGAAGGAAAGTTAAAGGCAACAGATATTAAAACATTACCATACCCTGGTTTTCCAACGGATATGCAATCACAATTAATGGCCTTAATGCTTCAAGCAAAAGGAACTAGCGTGATTACCGAAACAGTATTCGAAAATCGCTTTATGCATGTGGAAGAATTTAGACGTATGAATGCAAAAATGAAAATTGAAGGACGTAGCGTAATTATTGAGGGACCTTCAGAGTTACAAGGTGCAGAAGTTGCTGCAACTGACCTACGTGCTGCTGCTGCGCTCATATTAGCTGGCTTAGTATCTGATGGATATACTAGAGTAACCGAATTAAAACATCTAGATCGTGGTTATGTGGATTTAGCAGGAAAACTAGCCTCTCTTGGTGCAAACATTGAACGTGTAAATGAAGACAAAAACGTTTTGATAGTAGACCAAGAGAACAAAAGAATGATTGCAAGATTGTCGTAAAAGTGGACAATAAAATAAACATAACTCGGAATCGCATGGATTAATAACATCCATGCGATTTTTTGTTTTTTCCATTTGTTACGAGAAGTAATCATATTTTACAAAATTCTTCATATAGTTTTTAAGCAAGGAGTGTGAAAAAGATGATTTTTCCAAGTAGATTGTGTGAGGGGGATACAATCGGTATTATAGCGCCGGCGGGACCAGTAGATTTAGAAGATATCAAAAAGGGTATTCCTTTTTTTGAAAATCTTGGACTTTGTGTACAGCTAGGACAACATGTGGATAACGTGTATGGATATTTAGCTGGAACCGATAAAGAACGATTAGAAGACTTTCATGATATGGTTGTTGATCCAAATATAAAAGCGATTATTTTTGCCCGTGGTGGGTATGGCACAGCCCGTTTTGTTCCTTCTATTAATTATGAATGGGTAAGACGTAATCCTAAAATTATCTGGGGTTACAGTGATATTACGTATTTACATACAGCGATTCGACAACAGACGGGCCTCGTAACTTTTCATGGACCAATGGTAGCATCTGATATTGCAAAACCCCATTTTGATTACTTCTCAGCAACGATGTTTAATCAATTATTCCAACCTACGTGCCTCATTTACTCAGAGTACTTATCCCCACTTTGTGCACATTATCCCGGTGAAACTGCAGGCCAACTAGTAGGTGGAAATTTGTCCTTACTGATTAGTACGTTGGGAACCCCGTTTGAAATCGATACAAAAGATAAAATCCTCGTCATAGAAGATATAGGGGAGGAACCTTATCGGGTGGATAGTATGCTAAATCAATTAAAATTATCTGGTAAACTACGAGAAGCGAGAGGCATTGTGATCGGTGACTTTGCAAACGCTGAATCGAAATTGAACCATTCTTTAACAATAGAAGAAGTGTTTCACGATTATTTTTCAAATATAGGCATTCCGGTTATGGGTGGTTTCAAGATTGGTCATTGTTATCCACATTTTGCCGTTCCCTTAGGTGCATATGCTAAGTTATCCACATATAATAAACAATTAGTCATTGACCCTGGAGTTAAATAGTTTTGCAAAGAAAGTCGAAGTATGTAAGGGAATGTGACAAAAAAAGTCAATAAGCGCAATTCCACAAGCTTTAACTCTATTCTAGATTGCGTATTTTAAAATAGAATCTAGAAAGTTTAATTTCTGGTTCTATTAAAAACGGAATTTGTATAGATTTAATAATAGGATTACTAGATTAATCAAATGACTATATACTAAAGGAGGAAAGCTGTGAAAGGACATCATTATCCATACAAACCAGTCAAAAAAAAGAAAAATTCTAATCTTGTCAAACAACTAAAAAAGAAGCAGTCATCTCATCAATCTAAAAAGAAAAGCAAATTGAATAAAGTCACCCAACTACATTCTGTATATCAGACTAATTCATCTGCAAAAAAGTGGAGGCTTCCAACTATACTAACTCTATCTGCTTTGATTATGTTCATTCTAGTAATTCCAACAATCATTGTTGCACCATTTGGAAGTAGTGAACAGGAAGGGACTGTAGGGGCAAAAGAGGTTAAAGAAGAATCCGTTGAAACTGCTTCATCACCATTTACGGTAGAGGTGAAACGAACTGCAACAGAAACGGTTGAAAATATACCGCTGGAAGATTACATTGCTGGGGTAATTGCTGCAGAAATGCCAGCAGAATTTGAGTTAGAAGCATTAAAAGCCCAGGCGCTCGCAGCTCGAACGTATACGGTCAATCATTTACTACATGGTGAAAAAAATGAAGAATATGATGTAACCGACACCGTCCAACATCAAGTATATAAAAGTGATGAGGAACTTCTAAAACAATGGGGTAGTGAATACTCAAAGAAAATGAATAAAATTAAAGAAGCAGTTAATGCGACAAAGGGAAAAATTTTAACGTATAAAGATGCCCCTATAACAGCAGCATTTTTCTCTACTAGTAATGGTTACACGGAAAACTCCGAAGATTATTGGGAAAATGAGCTTCCATATTTAAGAAGTGTTAAAAGCCCGTGGGATAAAGATTCACCTAAGTATCTTAATCAAGATACATTTACAACTGAAGAAGTAGAAGCGGCATTGGGTATCAGTTTACCAAAGGATAAGCCGGCATATATAGAAGAGTCAAGAACGAAAAGTGGTCGTGTAAAGGAAATTGGAATAGAAGGAAATAGTTTTTCAGGAAGAGAAGTCCGTGAAAAGCTAAACTTAAAATCAAGCGACTTTAAGATAAAACAAAATAATGGACATTTCGTATTTACAACAGAAGGCTATGGACATGGCATAGGAATGAGTCAATACGGAGCGAACTTTATGGCCAAAGAAGGAAAAACGTATGAAGACATTGTCCATCACTATTATAAAGATATAGAAATCAGCACGGTAAATGATACTGCACCAACCCTCGTTTCTAAATGAAATGAGGGGTTTTTTGTGTAAAAACGCCCTAAAAGCTCCGGGGTATTGATGAGTGCCGGAACGAGAGGGAAAACAAATGATAGCGCGAGTCATAGGTGCGATGAGTGCCGGAACGAGAGGGAAATTCAAAGGTATCGCAACTCATAGGGCCGATGAGTGCCGGAACGAGAGAGAAAACAAATGATAGCGCGAGTCATAGGTGCGATGAGTGCCGGAACGAGAGAGAAAACAAATGATAGCGCGAGTCATAGGTGCGATGAGTGCTGGAACGAGAGGGAAATTCAAAGGTATCGTAACTCATAGGGCCGATGAGTGCCGGAACGAGAGAGAAAACAAATGATAGCGCGAGTCATAGGTGCGATGAGTGCCGGAACGAGAGGGAAATTCAAAGGTATCGTAACTCATAGGGCCGATGAGTGCCGGAACGAGAGAGAAATTCAAAGGTATCGCAACTCATAGGGCCGATGAGTGCCGGAACGAGAGGGAAATTCAAAGGTATCGCAACTCATAGAGCCGATGAGTGCCGGAACGAGAGGGAAATTCAAAGGTATCGCAACTCATAGAGCCGATGAGTGCCGGAACGAGAGAGAAAACAAATGATAGCGAAAGTCATAGGTCCGATGAGTGCCGGAACGAGAGAGAAAACAAATGATAGCGCGAGTCATAGGTGCGATGAGTGCCGGAACGAGAGAGAAATCAAAAGGTATCGCAAGTCATGGAGTCGATGAGTGCCGGAACGAGAGGGAAAACAAATGATAGCGCGAGTCATAGGTGCGATGACTGCTGGAACGTCATAAAATAGTAACTTATTCGTAGTAAGTCCACTGATTTACCCCCACGACATCAAAGTGTGCTGCTAATGTTCTTCTGATTATTTGTTTGGATTGCACAATTTGACACCAATCCTGAATGATGTTGGTTGTAATCCTTTCATTCGGGAATAGAAGTTGGAATTCCTTTACTGTTCTTAATATGGCATTGTAAATGGATTCCTTATAACTACATTTGTGGCAAACACATTTTCTATTTTCCACTGAAACAGAAAATGAATGACATTTAAAGCAGGTAATCCCTTTTCGAAGTTGGTTATAAGTATAGGAAGGAATTTTTGCATATGGCGATTCAGTCATATGTAATGACGATAATTGATCAGCAAGTTTTTCGTGCCATTTTGATAATTTGGATGGGGTTGCATTTATATTACTTAAGTAATTTTTAATTTGTGTTGGAAAAATAATAGGTTGGTTAAGAGGTGCTTGGTATAAGGTAAAGGCCGGGTTAATAAATACAATGGAAGCATGTATTGGAAGGGGGTAACCTAGTTTAGGGAGTAACTGTCGTAGTAGGGATTCGCTTCTGCTCAATTGGTGAAGTGGATTCACAATTTCTGTGTTGGGTTTCTTGAATATCTTTTCTGAATCGTAATAATAATCCCCTTCAAAGTTTTTCACTTCAAAAAGATAGATTCCATCTTGCAAAATAAGAAGAGAATCAATTTGAAAGGTACTATTATTTGTTTCTAATAATAAATCATTTACTATGAAGCATTCACACTGAAGTCTTTCAGTGAAGCTATCAAAAATGACTTCCCCTTCATAGCCCTTTAATTGGCTGAAATAGTGTTGTTTATCTTTTGTAGTTAATTTCATACGGAGATTTAAAAATTCGAGTATTTCTAGAGTAATCGGTTTGGTGCGAGGTTTATAAAGCATCTATTTCTTTCCTTTCTTATTCATAATATTAAGTCTATTATATTCGATTCTTACAAAAGAAGAAAGAAATATGAAAACGGACTAAACAAAGTTTTTGCACTTCTTTTCTAGGAGCTAGCCTATACAAGCAACGCACTTTTGGAAGATTGTATGCTAGACACCGCTCAAACGCTTACTTTCCCCTACTATTTTAAAAAAATGCATAAAATCGAATAATTTTTCCCTGGAAATGTATATATTTCTCTATTTCTGATAACAATGAGTGCTGAGGTGATGTTCTAATGAAAGAAAACAGAGAAACTCCAAAAAATAAATGGAGTCAAATTTTCCGGAAAAAATGGTTTTTCCCTGCTGTATATTTAGGTCTTGCTGCACTTCTATTAGCTGTTGTTGTATGGTATCAAAATTTAGACAGCTCTGTTCCAACTGCTGATGAGGAAATTCAAAATGAACAAGAGGAATCCATTCCAACATCAACAGATGAGGAAGCTGAACCAGTAACAAGCCAACAAGAAGTTATTCAATCTCCTTTGACAGATCCTGATCAAGCAGAAATCGTAACTAAATTTTATGATTATAGTGCATCTGAAGAAGATCAAGAGAATGCTTTAGTATTTTATAATAATAGATACTATCAAAGCAAAGGAATTGACCTTGCATCAGAAGAATCATTTGATGTGGTTGCATCTTTGAGCGGGACAGTGACGGAAGTAAAAGAAGATCCGCTTTTAGGTAATGTTGTTGTAGTAGATCATGGTAATGAAGTTATGACTTATTACTCAAGTCTTGAGGAAGTTAAAGTAACTCCAGGGGATGAAGTAAAACAAGGGGATCAAGTAGGAACAGCGGGACAAAGTATTTTCGGAAAAGACAATGGTACACATGTACATTTTGAAATAAGAAAAGCTGGACAAGTAGTAAATCCAGAAAGTTACTTCAATCAACCAGTTAGTAGTTTAGATGAAGTTAAAAGTGAAGAAGTGACTGAAGAAGCTGAAACAGAAGAAAAAGCTGAAGCTAATGAAGACACTGCCGTAAATGAAGAAGCTGAGTCTGATGAAGCTAAATCTGACGAAGCTAATGAATCTGAAACAAATGAAAATAAAGAAGAAGATTCTAATGCAGATTCGGAAACAAATTCTGACAATGCAGCTAATCGATAAAAAATGGAAAAAGTACTCTAGCATAACGTTTGCTAGGGTATTTTTCCTTGTTTAGGAAAATTTAGTTTAAATGAAAGAAAAAAGGGAACGAAAATAGGGAAAAACTCGGATATTGTCGAACGATTTTTCTTAAATTTCGAAAAAAATGTGCTATGATGGTACAGGTGTTGTAATTAATGGATTAAATTTAGGTAATTTTACAAGAATATGACCAGAAAACAGGGAAAAGAGAAATAAAGAAAGAAAATAGACTAGAAGAATAAAAAAATAGAGATAAAAATAAAAACATGTAAAAAAAGATGAGATAAAAGGTTTTTTTCATATAGTAAGAGAGGGGAATATAGTTGAGAATGGTAACAGGTAAGATAGAATATTCGGAAATGGTTTCGTTAATTCAACTTCAGGACGCACTTAGGCAAAAATATAGTGAAGAAATGGCAATGGAACAGATGAGACAGTTTTGTTTAGATTCTACCTCTAAAGAAATTCAAAAAAAGGGGATGGAATTTTTATTTATAAATGGGTATCTTCGTGAATTAAGGTCTTTAATTGAAAAAAATAAACAATCCTTTGACCCATCCAATAGAAAGTGGGCAGAAGTTTACAAAATTCAACTACAACTTAGGGAAGGAAACTATAAACCTATTGAAGTCTTAGAAAGAATTAATCAGATTGAAACAAATGAGCCGGAATTATTATGTCTACTTGAGTTCGCTAAAGTAAACATACAATTTAACATGCATAGTTACCATGATTTAGGAAATGCGATCTGTAGATATGAGGAGCTTCTCCCACAAATTGACGATTATTTTTTAGTGGAAAATTTTAAAATTAGGTATCATCTCGTAACACTTACTTACACATTAATGCAAAATGAAATTATTATGACTAGAAAACATGGGTATAAATTACTGAATTTGACGTGCAATCCAGAAATACAAGTAGAAACTCATATTAAACTGGGGGAATCCTATACGTTTGATTCTTATTCACAAGGAATGTTTCACTTGCGGAAAGCATTAAAAATCGCAAAAGACAATGATATGACATCGAAAATTGAGTTTATTGAGCAAACAAAGATTCCTTTTTTAGCTGCTTATTTTAACAAAACAGACAATATTACGACCACCAATAAAAGTGAACAAGCACATTTAGAAATTATGAAAGGAAATTATAAAAAGGCGATTGAAATATTAGAACAGGTTCCAATCAATACACCATTTGAAAAATATTATTTAGGTAAGGCGAAGCAAGACAAATCGTTATTAATTCAATCATATAAGGATTTTGTATATAAACGAAACGATAATTTCTTTTGTCGTTTACCATTACATGAATTGAAAATACTATGAAATAAGGCATTTTAGCAAAAAGCTGACATCTAGTTGTGTCAGCTTTTTTTGTCATACAAAGCAAATTACTATTTAAGTCAGCTTAATTTTTATAGTTTCTACCCTTTTTTCAAAAATACAACTTGTCTAAATGCTTAAATGTTGAATTTTTATCATAAATGGAGTGTAAGCGTAATAAAATGAATACAAATCAGTCATTTAGCAACGTCTGAGGTGAGAGCTTATTGTGGCTGGTAGTATGGACATGATAATGAAAGCAGATTATTGTATTATGTCAGCAAAAATTACAGAATATTCGTATAGAGTTCGTTATTTAGTTGTGATTAAAAACTTAATAGTTACATAGATTACGTTGTCGCTCCGATTATTATTCGTATGAATGAACATGCCGCATTATGATAAACACCTTGTCTCAGGTTCTTAGACACCTCGGAAGTTATCAACTTAGGGAGGCGAACGGTGTGCACGATTACATCAAGGAAAGAACAATTAAAATAGGTAATTATATCTTGGAGACAAGAAAAACAGTTCGAACTATAGCAAAGGAATTTGGTGTTTCCAAAAGCACAGTTCATAAAGATCTTACAGAACGCTTACCAGAAATTAACCCCGAATTAGCCATTCAGGTAAAAGAAGTCCTAGAATATCACAAATCGATTAGACATCTTCGTGGAGGGGAAGCAACAAGGAAGAAATATAAAGTAAGCCCACCGAGTAAGGATACTCCTAAGCCGGTGGGATAAAGAGAAGTGTAGTAGGGTAGGACGAGAGATTTCTCGTCCTATTTTCATGTTAAAAGGTAAAAATTCTTTAGATAGATAATGGATAACGATTTCACAAATATTGGAAATCCTACCACCCTTATCCCCAATTCCCATTAAAAAATTCACCAAAAATCTTTTTCGATAAAAGCAGTTAATTGTAGAATTTTGTGGTAAAATATTTTATTAGTAGCATTATGTTTTCGGACAGATGCAAGTTAATAAACTAGGAGGATCTAGATACATGTTTTCTAGGGATATTGGAATTGACCTTGGAACGGCAAATGTACTTATACACTTGAAGGGTAAAGGAATTGTTTTGAATGAACCATCTGTTGTTGCAATGGATCGCAACACTGGGAAAGTCCTAGAGGTTGGGGAGGCTGCACGACGTATGGTTGGTCGTACGCCAGGAAACATTGAAGCAATTCGTCCATTAAAAGATGGGGTAATTGCTGATTTCGACGTAACAGAGGCAATGCTAAAGCATTTTATTAATAAAATCAATGTTAAAGGACTTCTTTCAAAACCAAGAATGCTCATTTGCTGTCCAACGAATATTACGAAAGTGGAGCAAAAAGCAATTAAAGAAGCGGCAGAGAAATCCGGTGGGAAAAAGATTTATTTAGAAGAAGAGCCTAAAGTTGCTGCAATCGGTGCGGGAATGGAAATTTTCCAACCAAGCGGGAATATGGTTGTTGATATCGGTGGTGGAACAACAGATGTTGCGGTACTATCCATGGGAGGTATTGTTACTTCCGAATCGATTAAAATGGCTGGAGATAAATTTGACATCGAGATTCTTCAATATATTAAGAAAAAATATAAATTATTAATTGGGGAACGGACTGCAGAAGAAATTAAAATCCAAGTTGCGACTGTATTTAAAGATTCCAGAAAAGAAGAATTGGAGATTCGTGGTCGTGATATGGTTTCAGGTCTTCCACGTACTATTTCTGTGGGATCTGTTGAAATCGAGGAAGCCCTTCGCGAGTCTGTTTATTTAATTGTTCAAGCGGCGAAATCTGTTTTGGAACGTACACCACCAGAATTGTCAGCTGATATTATTGATCGTGGAATTATTTTAACCGGTGGCGGTGCGCTTATCCACGGAATTGATCAGCTTTTAGCAGAAGAATTAAAGGTTCCTGTATTTATTGCCGAAGAACCAATGAACTGTGTGGCAAAAGGTACAGGGATGATGCTTGAAAATATCGATAAAATCGAAAAAAGAATAATCTAAGCCCTTATTTGGAGGCGATTTAGATGTTAAGAGGCTTTTATACGGCTGCGAGTGGGATGCTAGCCCAACAACGTGCACAAGAGACGTTAGCAAACAATATAGCAAATTCAAATACTCCAGGATATAAAGCAGATCAAGCGACAATGCGGGCTTTTCCAGAGCTTCTGATGCAACAAATAAGCTCACAACAAACACCTGTGAAAAATGGCTCCAAGATAGGAACGACAAAACCTATCGGGTCATTAAATACTGGAGTATATGTGCAAGAAACGATACCCAACTTTCAGCAAGGCGATATTCGCGAAACGAAACTTCAGACGGATTTAGCCATTGTTCAAGGTGACGTTCCTGATGACAATGGAGCATTGTTTTTTACAGTACAAAATGAAGCGGGTGACGTTCGATATACAAGAAATGGTAACTTTACGTTAGATGGTGAAGGATATCTTGTAACGGGTCAAGGGTATTATGTTTTAGATCAAACAGGGAATCCGATTCAGATTGACGGTACGGAATTTTCGGTTACGCCAGATGGAGTAATTGAAACGAATACACAGTATGTTCCATTAGGCATTGCTTATACAGCTAATGTACTAGATATGGCAAAAGAGGGTAATGACTTGTTTAATGGGGAAGCGGGGGCTGTTCCTGCTAACGCTAATTTTACAATGAAACAAGGATTCCTTGAAGGTTCGAATGTGGATGCCGTACAGACGATGACGGAAATGATGAATGCCTATCGTTTATTTGAAACAAATCAGCGGGTATTAAAGGCTTATGATGAAAGCATGGGAAAAGCGGTTAGTGAAATAGGAAGAATCTAATGACCGGTGAAATCTAGGAGTGTCTTTTCACCGGATTTTTTGAACGACTTTTAGGAGGGAATTTTAATGTCTCGTATGATGATACAAGCAGCAGTAACGATGAATCAATTACAAAACAAGTTGGACATCGTTGGGAATAATATCGCAAATAGCCAAACAACAGGATACAAATCTCGTGGAGCTGAATTTTCCTCCTTGCTTTACCAACAGATTGATAATTTAAATAATCCGGACAATGGAGAACAACGTCTAACTCCTGATGGTATTCGAATTGGCTCAGGTGCTGGATTAGGTGCGACCACTTTAAATTTGGACCAAGGATCAATTGTTTCATCCGACCGGTCTTTAGATACTGCTTTATTAAATAAAAATGCGCTTTTCCAAATCCAAGTTACAAATAATGGGGAAACGGAAACGATGTATACTCGTGATGGGGCTTTTTACTTAAGTCCAGGTACGGATGAACAGTCCGTAACATTGACGACAAAAAATGGAAATCCCGTTCTTGGCGAAAATGGTCCAATCACTTTTGCAGATGGTTTTGATTCCATTTCCATTCGTGACAATGGACAAGTTGTCGTGGAGCGTGGAAGTTTTGTGGAAGTAGTAGGGACAATCGATATAGTGGAAGCAATTCGTCCCAATGTATTAGAGGCAGCAGGACAAAATATGTTCCGCTTACCGAATCTAGAAGAGCTCGATTATAATCTTGCGGATATTATTCAGGACGTCCAAACACAGACGAAACTAATCCAAAGCAATGCTCTAGAGCAATCCAATGTAGATATATCCCAACAAATGTCAGACTTAATCCTTACCCAACGCTCTTATCAATTTAATTCCCGCACCATTTCCATGTCAGATCAAATGATGGGACTTGTGAATGGATTGCGGTCTTAAACGTTTTATACGAAGCAACTTGTATACACAAAGCTTTTTTGGGGGGAAATTAGCTAGTAAACAACTCAAAAGAGTCCTGTAAATATCCTTGAAGCGAAGTGTATACCGGTTGTGGGCCCTATGGATGAAGCTGGATTTTTTCCTTTTTCAATTGTTATTAAAATAGTTCTAGATATACAGTGCTATCCTGTGATAATATTTTATATATAAAATGAAATTTAATAGGTATTTTTATTAGCTTGTTTGAATAACATTTAATATATAGAACGGACGCGATTGTCAGGATTGAGGAGTTACGAATATGTCAACAGAACAGTTAGAAAAAGTTGCTGAAAATCCTACAACTAAAGAGCAGAAAGAGAAAAAGAACACAGCCGAAAAGAAACCTCAGAAGAATAATGCGGAAACAAGAAAGCAACATAAAGAACAAAAGAAACAGAATAAATTTCTGAAGTTCGAGCGCCCAAGACGGAGAATGTTCCCGATTTGGCTACGTATTATTGTCGTGCTTTCACTCGCTTTAACAGCTCTTGTAGTAGGATTAATGGTAGGTTATGGTGTTCTAGGCGACGGTAACCCAATTGATGCCTTAAAAGTCGACACCTGGCAACACTTGATAGATATTGTTATGGAACCGAAATAGGGAAGAATTAGCATTTCATCATGGGATGGAGTGCTATTTTTATTTTCCAATTCGTTTCACTTGGGAATTTTGTTATAATAACGACAAGACTTATTTTTACTAAAAATGCGTGTTTAAAAAGGAGCTAGTATCATGATGGAAATAGAACAAATAAAAGAAACCATCCCACATCGCTATCCGTTTTTATTAGTGGATAAAGTTACTGAAATGGAAGAAGGTAAACGTGTTGTCGGCTTAAAAAATGTAACGATGAATGAACCGTTTTTTCAAGGACATTTTCCACAATATGCGGTAATGCCTGGAGTTCTTATTATCGAAGCATTAGCACAAGTAGGAGCAATTGCGGTACTTGGCAAGGAAGAAAATAAAGGGAAGATTGGCTTCTTGGCTGGTGTGGACAAATGCCGTTTTAAACGTCAAGTGCGTCCAGGAGATCAGTTAAAACTAGAAATAGAAATTACAAGAATGAAGGGACCGATTGGAAAAGGAAAAGGAATCGCTACAGTTGACGGTGAAATAGCTTGTGAAGCAGAAATCACCTTTGCGATAAAGTGAATCTTCAATCAGTGGAGGTCTTCCTGCTAGTTAAGACGTGATTAAATAATTTTTTTAAAAAAATGGTAAAAAAATGAATGATTTTGTCATAAATGGTAATCCTAAACTCGAGACTAGAAAAAGGAGGAACATTTATGACGAAGAAATTTTTAATTAAGCTTGGTGCACCAATTCTGGCTTTATCGCTTGTTGCGGCATGTGGTAATAATGATGATAATGATCCAATCGATGATGACGTGCCAGTAGAAGATGATAACAACCAAATGGATGAAGCACCAGCAGAAGATCCAATGGATGATGAAGCTCCATTAACGGATGAAGACGAGGCTCCGTTGAATCAAGAAGATGATAATGGAAACGATAATCCAGCGGAAGATAATGGTTTAGATAATCAAACTGATGATAATGGGTTAGATAACCAAAATGATGATCCAAACCTTAACAACAAAGATGATAAAGACAACAGAGACAATCAATAATACATTTAGTGAAACAGAGCAACTTTAACGTTGTTCTGTTTTTTCTTCTGTTTCAATAAAATTGCTGCCTATTTTATTGAAATTTTCCAATTATATAGTACAATAATGAAGAAATTGAATAATGTTAGGAGGATATACATGGTGAAAGCACCGTACTACACGGTAACAAAAGATACAAAAATGATAGTAGAGGAGGATTCTGCATATTATCGTTCTTGTATTATTGAAGAAAATCAAACAACGGACGATGATAAAAGTTATTCCCCGTATAAACCCGAGCAAATTATCGATTATAATTGTAAGCGATTTGGTTCTACGTTAAATGGCAGAAGAGAAGTCGTAGGAGAAATTTTAAAATCCTCTAGTAAGATCCCTATTCCAATCAACCCTCAGTCAGGTATTTACTTCATCCCAACAGCTTCTACAAGAAACAAAAACTGCGTATGGATTGCATATCACCAAATTAAACAGTATAGGAATACCGATGAACAAACATTGGTTTTCTTTCATGATGGAACGAGTGAACTTATTCCATCAACAGCCGCTGTGTTCGACCGCCAATATAAGCGTGCAAGTCAAGTGATCGTCCATTTTAACCGGTATACGTTATTTGGGCATGGACCAAAGCTTTGGTGAGTCGTCATATTTGCATCTTTAGTTGATTTTGGGGATTAAAAAAGTAAATTTAAAAATAAAAAGTGAAACATAATGAAATCTTAATCGTACTATTAGTAAACTTGGCATTCGCTTAGTCTGTGAATGCCTTAGTTGTGTTTATGCACGATAAGATAATTTATACTTTTTTATGTGCCAAAGAGAGGATACATATCCTTATTTTAAAATGTCAAAAATTTCAAACCGCCATGGTGGAACGCTGAATCAGAAAGTGAGATAATAAGGAGGTATGTATGGGAATTACATTTAAAAATGAATAAATATAGCAATTTGTACATAGAAAAAAGAAGAACGAGAAGGGGGAAATGAGAGGGATGAAAAAGGTTATTTTAGGAATTTTCTTCGTACTAATCGTTTCATTACTTGCGGCATGTACGGAGAGTAATGAAAACGCAGCAGACGAAGAACAAGAAGAAAGAGTTGTGGCAGTAGAAGCGAAAGAAGCTGTAGAAAAGGATTTAGTTATTGAAAAGTCAATTTATGGCCGTACTGCACCGAATCATGCTGCGCCGGTTATGGCTCAAGCACCTGGTGAAGTAAAAGAAGTACGAGTGGAAAATGGAGAAAAAGTGAAAGATGATAATATTATTATCAAAATCTCCACAGCAGCTGGAAACCAAAATGTTCGCTCGACAACAGATGGGGAAGTCATTAACCTTTTAGTGAATAAAGGAGATATGGTGGACCCAGAAGAACCGGTTGCTATGGTTGCAGATCTTGACACGGTGAAAATTGAATTTTCCGTAACTGAACAGTTGTTGTCTTTCATTTCTGAAGAAGACAAAGTAGACGTATTTGTTGAGGGTGAAGAATACGAAGCAAAGGTTACAAATGTAGGTACACTTCCGAATGAAACAGGATTATATTCTGTTATCGCAACAGTGGATAATGAAGAGAGAGAGATTTTACCTGGGGTTGTTGCTGATATTCGTATACCCGAAAAGAAAATGGAATCTGCTATTCTAGTTCCTACTTCAGCCGTTGTGAGTGAAGAAAATAAGAGTTTTATTTTTATTGTAAAAGATAATGTAGCAACCAAACAAGAAATAAAAGTGTTAGAAACGGAGTCAGATGTTACTGCTATAGAAGGTAAAGTGAAGGCAGGAGAACTAGTTGTTACGACGGGACAGTTAACATTAACCGATGGCGCTGAAGTGAACGTTACAGGAGGCGAGTAAATCGTGAAATTAATAAAAACTTCCGTAAATCGTCCTGTCGGTGTCATTATGATTGTGCTTGCCATTATAGCATTAGGTTTTGTTTCTGTCCGAAACTTGGCGGTCGATCTTTTTCCAGAGATTGAACTACCAATCGCTGTAGTGGCAACCAATTATGAAGATGCAGCACCAGAGGATGTAGAGAATTTAATCTCTCGCCCAGTCGAATCAGCAGTTAGTACTGTTGAGGGGATAGACACCGTTCAATCTCAATCACAATCCGGTGCATCGCTTGTTATGATGATGTTTAAGAATGGAACCGATCTCGACCAGGCCATGCTTGATGTTCGGGAAAAAATCGACCAAATTAAAGGGATGCTTCCAGAACAAGCAGGGGATCCAAGTATTCTACGCTTCAGCCCTGAGGCAATGCCCGTTATGTATATCGGTTTAACGGGGAAAGACGCTGCAACATTAACGGAGCTTGCAGATAATCAAATTGTCCCTTTCCTTGAAAGACAAGAAGGAGTTGCTTCTGTAACAGTAGAAGGGGCAAAGGTTCGAGAAATACAGTTAGTAGTTGATCCAGCCAAATTACAACAATATGGTGTTTCCACACAAATGATTCAGCAAGCACTCGGGGAAAGTAATCAATCTGCTTCGGTTGGTACGGTGGATAAAGGAAATAAAGACTTGCAGTTACGGGTGACAGGCGAATTTGATTCGATAGATGATATTCGTGAAACGGTCATTCAAACCGAGTCAGGAGCCGTCCTTCATGTAGAAGACGTTGCTGAAGTCAAAGATACATATAAAGAAGAGAGTTCAGCTTCGATAGTAAATGGGAAAGAGTCAATAGTTTTATCCATTATGAAGCAAACCGATGCAAATACAGTAGCGGTTGCAGATACCGTACAGAAAAACTTGGAAAAGATTCAAGCTGAACTTGGGGATGATGTAAATTTAGATGTCATTATCGATACATCAGAGTTCATTCAAATGTCAGTAGATAGTGTCTTATCCAATATTATTATCGGTGGCGTCATTTCCTTCTTTATCCTATTACTATTCCTGAAGAGCATTCGTGCAACCTTTGTTATCGGACTATCGATTCCAATTGCGCTTATCTCTACCTTTGCGCTCATGTACTTTACAGGATATACATTAAACGTCCTGACGTTAGGTGGATTAGCGCTTGGAATTGGGATGATGGTAGATAGCTCGATTGTTATTTTAGAAAACATTTATACGTATCGAAAAAATGGAGAAAGTTTGAAAGATGCCGCGATTAAAGGTGCGTCAGAGTTAGCTCCAGCAGTTATTGCATCAACAACAACAACGATTGTCGTATTTTTACCTATGGTTTTTGTAGATGGAATCGCAGCAGACTTGTTCATGCCACTTGGAATGACAGTTGCCTTTTCTCTTATTGCATCATTAGTTGTCGCAATTACATTAGTGCCAATGTTATCTTCTAAACTTTTAGCAAAAGCAATGGAAGATAAAGGGCGCAGATACTGGTTTGATAGATTCTTAGACTGGTTACGAGACAAATACAGTAAGGCTCTAAAGAAAGTAATGAAATATCGTAAAACAAGTGTTATCGTTGTTACCTTAATGATTGTTGGAAGTTTAGTACTTATTCCTCTGGTAGGAGCGGAGTTTATTCCGTCATCTGATCAAGGGCAAGCAATGATTAACGTGGAAACAGAGCCGGGAACAAAATTTGAGAACACTTATGAGATTGTGGAACAAGTTAATGAAGTACTAGCAGGATACGATGAAGTTTTAGATGTAAGTTATGTCATCGTTAGTTCATCAGGTGGAATGATGGGAGCTGGTGGATCGAATGGTGGTGCGAGTTATACGTTAATGCTCACCCCCGCCAGTGAAAGAACGAAATCTACGACTGAAATTGTGCAAAATATGGATGAAGAATTACAAAAAATCCCTGGTGCTGAAATAACCGCAAGTGCAATGGATGGCGGAGTAAGTATGAGTATGGGGGACCCCGTTCAGATTATTTTAAATGGTCCAGAACATGATGTTTTACGTGATCTGTCTGAACAAGTAGCCCATGAAATTTCAACGGTAGATGGGGTCTTTAACCCTACATCAAGTGCATCAGATGGAATCCCACATATGGAAATCCATGTCGATGAAAACAAAGCTGCTATGTATGGGTTAACTCCATCACAAGTGACTGGTCAAATCCAATTACAGTTTAACGGACAAATTGCAACACGATATCGTGAGGCTGGAAAAGAGATTGACGTTACGTTAATTTATCCAGAGGAAAGACGCTCAACGATTAATGACATTAAAGACATGAACGTTCAGTCAACGAACGGTGGAGTCATTCCATTAGAAGAAGTAGCATCCTTTGAGGAAGTACAAGGACCGGCTACATTACAAAGGGAAAACCAACAACCACAAATGAATGTATCTAGTGCCCTCGTAGGCCGTGATCTTGCAAGTGTCATGCAAGATATCGATGCAAAACTAGGTGCGATGAACTTCCCTGAAGGATATAGTTATTCTATCGGCGGGCAAGCGGAAGATATGGTAGAAGCATTTGGGCAACTGGCATTAGCGCTCATTTTTGCCATATTCCTAGTGTACGCGGTCATGGCTGTTCAATTTGAAAACTTCCTATTCCCATTCATCATTATGTTCGCATTGCCGACCACGGTAATCGGGGTAATTATAGGATTTTTAATAACAGGACTGCCATTAAGTATTCCGGCATTTATCGGTATCATCATGCTCGCTGGTATCGTAGTGAACAACTCTATCGTTCTGGTAGACTATATTAATATCTTAAGAAGACGAGGAATGACAAGAAATAAAGCAATTGTCGAGGCCGGCCGCAGTAGGCTACGACCAATTTTAATGACTACTCTTACAACCGTGCTTGCTATGATACCATTAGGATTAGCACTCGGTGAAGGAGCTGAAATGCAGCAACCACTTGCAGTTACGATAATCTTTGGTTTAAGTGCTTCGACTCTATTTACATTATTCTTCGTACCGGTTATTTATATTATTTTAGATAACTTCACAGCGAAGTTTACGAGAAGAAAAAAGAAAAAGACGGTAGAAGAATAAAGGGAGGCCCACGCTAGGTGATAGCGTGGGTTTGTTTTTTGTGGGGTTTTGGGATGGGGCTGTTCGTAGTGCTCAACTTCATGTATGAGCGCGCGACTCTTGTATGAGTAGCGGTATCATATGATTTTTATCTCATTCCGTCACTCATCGGGTCAATGAGTTGCGCTATATTCGGATTTCTTTCTCATTCCGTCACTCATCGGGTCAATGAGTCGCGCTGTCATATGATTTTTATTTCGTTCCGGTACTCATCGGGTCAATGAGTCGCGCTACCATATGATTTTTATTTCGTTCCGGTACTCATCGGGCTTATGAGTCGCGCTACCATATGATTTTTATTTCGTTCCGGTACTCATCGGGTCAATGAGTCGCGCTGTCATATGATTTCTATCTTGTTCCGCCACTCATCGGTCCTATGAGTTGCGCTATCATATGATTTCTATCTCGTTCCGTCACTCATCGGTCCTATGAGTTGCGCTATCATATGATTTCTATTTCGTATCGTCACTCATCCCGATGGTAGCGGTGAATCCAGGGTGTCTGGCACTACTAAAAGTAACAAAAACCCCCTCAACACGCAAAAAGCGAATGAGGGGGTTCTTATATTAAACGTCCCACCAATGGAAACCATCTTTTTCAAGCAGTTCGTCTGCTGCTTTTGGTCCCATGGATCCGGATTTATAGTTAGGGAAGCTTGGTTGTTTCGCTGCCCATGTTTCTAAAATAGGATCAACGAATTCCCAAGATAATGCTACTTCATCCCAGTGGGTAAAGTTTGTTGCATCCCCAATCGTGCAATCATACAATAATTTTTCATATGCTTCTGGAGTGTTGATTCCAGGAACATCATTTTGATTGTATGTTAATTCGATTGGCTCTGCTAATGATCCAGTTCCTTCTTTACTCGCGTTAATCGTAAGGGTAACGCCAGCATCAGGTTGGATATTAATTCTAAGCAAGTTTGGATATCGTTGCTTATGTGATTCGTAATACAAGTTCATTGGAATATCTCTAAATTGAACGACGATACTAATCGTTTTCTCTGCCATGCGTTTTCCAGTACGTACATAAATTGGTACGCCAGCCCAACGGTAGTTATCGACAAGAAGTCTACCTGCTACAAATGTTTCTGTATTGGAGAAAGCAAGATCTTCATGTTCTTCACGGTAACTTGGTACAGCCTCATTATCAATCTCCCCAGCGTCATATTGTCCACGAACAAAATATTTGTACACTTTATCAGGGCCGATTTTTCGAAGCGCACGAAGTACTTTGATTTTTTCTGAACGAATTTCTTCCGTTGTTAACTTAATTGGTGGCTCCATTAAAAGAAGGGCAACCATTTGTAAAATGTGGTTTTGCAACATGTCACGTGCAGCACCGGATTCATCGTAGTAACGAGCACGATCTTCTACCCCAAGTACTTCACTTGCCGTAATTTGGATATTCGAGATAAATTGGTTATTCCACAAATGCTCGAATATTCCATTAGCAAAACGAATGACCTCAATATTTTGGACCATTTCTTTTCCTAGGTAATGGTCAATACGATAGATTTGATCTTCCTCAAATGCTTCGCGGATTTCATTGTTCAATTCCTTCGCTGTATCTAAATTCGTTCCAAATGGTTTTTCGATAATTAGACGAGTCCAACCAGCAGATTCTTTTAGACCATATTCTTTTAGTTTTTTCGCGATTAAGCCGAAGAAGTTAGGTGCCATTGCTAGATAGAATAGACGGTTACCATCTGTTTCATATTTTCCTTCTAAATCGATGATCAATTTATTTAGACCATCGTATGTAGAATCATCTGTAACATCAAACGATTGATAATAGAAATGGGAAATGAAATCACTTAACTCTTCTTCAGTAGAAGTAGCTTTGCGGATAGAACTTTCTACATTCTCGCGCAAAATTTCATTTGTCCAAGGTCTACGTGCCAACCCTACAACTGCGAAGTTTTCACTTAAATTACCTTTTTTATAAAGGTTATAAATGGAAGGGAATAGTTTACGCTTCGCTAAGTCTCCAGTTGCACCAAATATAACAAAAACAACTTTGGGTTGCTGTGTATTTTCATTCATTTTGAATTCCCCCGCTTAAAAAAGTATATACTTACTATAATAGAGAAAACAGAAAATTATAGCAAATGATTAATAAAACTTTTTATATAAAAGTTTATTTGGAATTTTATAACGACTTTTGTGTTAATCTTTCCTAATAAAAATCTTCTTTACAATCTGATTGACCACTTCTGAAAACATTAGTCCAATTGCAATTCCGCCGGCTAAAAGCATTACTTGTGCGGATAATTGCACTGCTAAATCATAATTATTTTCCACGAATTGTCGCATTGCTCGATAAGCAACCCCACCTGGTACTAGCGGAATAATTCCAGAAACTGTAAAGACGATGATAGGTGTTTTGTAAATTTTAGCACAGATATAGCTTAGTATGGAAACTAAAACTGCACCAAATATTGTAGCCGGGACAACATCCATTCCATAAGCGGTAAGTGAATAATAAAAGATCCAACCAAACATCCCAACGAGACCGCTTTGAATGATAGATTGCTTTGGTACATTAAATATAATACCAAAACCTGCTGAAGCAATAAAACTCGTGACTAACTGTGGCAAAATTATTAGCATGGGATAGCCCTCCTTCTCTTACATAAAAGCAAAAATCGTTGCAATACCAGCACCAATCGCAACCGCAGTTAATGATGCTTCGACGCCTTTAGAAACCCCTGCCACCAAGTGACCAGCCATTAAGTCTCGCATTGCGTTAGTGATGAGTAAGCCTGGAACGAGCGGCATAACTGCACCAATAATTACAAGGTCGAGAGAAGTACCAAATCTGTAATGGATAAAAAGAAGGGAAGAGATTCCGATTAAAAAGGCACCGAGAAACTCTGCTAGAAAGCGGATTTCGACAAATCTTTCAAATCCTATCATTCCGGCAAATCCTATCCCTCCTGCAATTAATGCTGGCAGAAAGTTATCCCAATCCCCACCATACATAACGGCGAAACAACCACTGACTATAGCGGCAGCAAGGATCTGCAACCAAGCTGGGTACAACTGACCTTTTTCCACTTCTTGTAATAGAATAAAGGCTTTTCCTAAGTCTATCTCACCAGCAGTAATTTTGCGAGAAATGCTATTCACTTCCGCAATTTTATTTAAATCAGCTGTTGATCGTTTCTGAATACGTAAAATTTTCGCCTCTGAATCAGCCCCAATAGCAAAGTTTATTGCTGTAGGAGTTGCGTAGCTTTGCGCATTTGGAGCCCCAAATGAATTGGCGATTCGATTCATCGTATCTTCCACACGGTATGTCTCCGCACCGCTAACAAGCATAATTTTTCCAGCAAGCATACACACCCTCTCAATCATAGCTTTCTCCATTTAAATTACCTACCAATCAAATAATTTGAATATATTATAAGTCTACTTGGGTAGAAAGGAAAGGGAATAGAAATGATTTGCAGTAATTGTATCTACGGGTAGTCTTATAGAGGATAATGGGAAATATCCATGAAAATGAATATTTCCTGGGGAATATTGTTAGGTTATGGGGAATGATGTTTTGGTGTTCTTGGAGGAATCCTCATTACAGTCAATCGTGTAGGTAGGAAATCGTGAAACGTAGAGACGAGGATTCCTGTTCTTCATTATTTATAAACTTTGGGACGAGGTACCTGTCCCTCTGTCTCATTGAGGTACCATCATCAATAGCATGACTAATGATATTACTGGGATTGCTATTACGAGCCCGATTGATATTAATCCGAAGTTTCGTACTACGGATTTTGCGTTTTCATCTACATCTATGCGTGACTGTAAGAAAATATAAATAATAGCAAATACAATAAGTCCGATAATGATGGTGAACGGCACAATTAGTTCATCGACCGACCCAATTGGTTCGATATTTACGAATCCTATAATGATTAAAACAATTGGGATAGCTTCACTAATGGCAGAACCGATGAAAAGCTTCGTCTGGTATTTCTCTATCATTGCTGGGTTTTCTTTAATCTTTTCTAAATTTCTTTTGAAAAAAAATAAAATTCCAATCGCAGCAATCGCGGCAGCTAGTACAGGTATGTATGTCAAAATTTGTCACCTCCCAAGACATAAATTACCATAAATATTCCTGCCTGGGAATGAAAAAAGCAATTTAAATTTCTAATATCAGTTAGAATTAGCTATAATTTAGTAGGAAAAGGTAAAACTAAGTAGAAGATATTGCAACATTAGGAGAATAATATGTTTAATTATGTCGATTTGTCGATCGCATTTTTTATCGCACTCGTTGCATCGTTATTATTAACAATTCCAGTAAAAAAATTAGCTATTAAAATAGGAGCAGTTGATTTTCCAAACGAACGTAAGATTCATAAAGTTGTAACTCCGAGATTAGGCGGATTAGCTATTTTTGCAGGTTTTTTTCTGGCAATAATTAATATTCATCCAAGCCATCATCAACTTCCAGAAATTTTAATTGGTGGGTTTGTTGTATTATTAACTGGGGCAATCGATGATAAGTATGCGATTACTCCAATTGCAAAACTAACTGGACAATTAATTGCGGCATCTTTTCTAGTGAATGCTGGGTTAATTATTGAACGATTTACGGTACCCTTTATTGGGACCATTGAACTCGGATTTTTTAGTGTGTTAATTACTGTATTGTGGGTTGTAGGAATTACGAATGCCATTAATTTAATTGATGGCCTAGATGGACTTGCTACCGGAGTATCGGGTATTGCCCTTATTAGTATTTTTATTATGTCACTGATGGATGGACAAGTGATGGTAGCCTATCTTTCTATTGCTTTAATTGGTGCAAATATCGGATTTTTATTTCATAATTTCTACCCAGCGAAAATTTATATGGGTGACAGCGGATCGAATTTCCTCGGGTACATGATATCCGTTGTTTCGATATTAGGATTGTTTAAAGAAGTAGCATTCTTTAGCTTCATCATTCCGGTTATTGTGCTCGCTGTCCCAATTTTCGACACGTTATTTGCAATTTATCGTCGAGCCAAGAATAAGGAAAAAATTATGCAACCGGATAATAAGCATATTCATTATCGATTAATTGAAGCGGGTTTCACACATCGACAAACTGTAATGATTATTTATGCTTTTAGCATCCTTTTCGGAGGACTCGCTATTTTATTTAATTATGCACAATTAACGACATTAATCGTTGTATCCTTGCTTGTTTATTTAGTATTGCATATATTTGCCGAATTAACAGGAATTGTTTTGGGCGGAAAACGGCCAATTATCGACGGAGTTTTAAAATTTATACGAAAAAAGAAACGATGTAAGGAAAGTGAAGAAAGTGGCTGAGGTGAGATTCTACATTTTGTAGTTTCTCGCCTTTTTTGTTCGTTATTTGTAGAAGGATCCGTTAATTATTCTGTCTTTATCTAAAAATCAAACTTATGCATTCCACAACCAGCTGAATGTATTATGAAATATTTACCAATTGTATGGGGCGAATGTAACATACGCGTACCAATTATCCTACGACTTTTAGCACTTTTTCGTATAGGTAAGTTTTAATAGAATGATTTTATGTATAAAAACCTATCTGATTAAACTGTCATGTTTCAGTACCTATTTAATATAGGGCAACTAGATGAGGATAAAGATAGGGGTTAGTGGGCGGAACATCCTATTTACTAGATTTTTACTAAATTATAGTGTTTTTTGGAGAAAGTTGTATAAATTTACATAAACTTTACATGTAAAAAAATTGGAATTAGGACATTTATCCTAGGGAACTGTGTTTCATTTCTATTGATACGTGCGAATGCTGATATCTTGTGAGCGAATGCTGATATCTTGGATACGAGTGCTGATATCCAGTGAGCGAATGCTGATATCTGGGATACGAGTACTGATATCCAGTGAGTGAATGCTGATATCTGGGATACGAGTGCTGATATCCAGTGAGCGAATGCTGATATCTGGGATACGAGTACTGATATCCAGTGAGTGAATGCTGATATCTGGGATACGAGTACTGATATCCAGTGAGCGAATGCTGATATCTGAGATACGAGTGCTGATATCTTGCGAGTGAATGCTGATATTCTGTACAAGTACTGGTATCCAATAAATTGTAATGATGACATTTTATGTCAAACCCACATATATATGGTTTTTCCGGACGGTCTAGAGGGGATTTTGAAAATGATTGTTACTTTATTAAACAGAGAGAATATCCATTCCATTACATTACCTGAGAAAGTAAGAGGGCAGTATTGGATTGATGAATTTTTTGATAACAAGAAGAAAAAGGTAATGGGGATTGAGGGAATTAATGGGGAGTGGATTTTAAAGTCGAATAAGGAAGTAAAACTGATTGGCGGTAATGACAAACCGGTTCGAAATACGGTGCTCGAACCTTTGAGTATTTATCCTATTAAAAAAGAGGATAGTGAGAATACGTCCTATATTTTCACAGAGCCTAGTACGTATGATCGACAAAAGTTCACGAAATTCTTAGTTGGAAAAGATGTCGACATTTCCATTGGTCGATCGAGTCAAAACGATATTGTTTTGAATAATAAATTTGTCTCCTCGGAACATGCGGTTTTATCGGTACATCATGGGGAGTGGACGGTGACGGATAAAGGGAGTACGAATGGTACGTTTGTCAATGGAAGACGAGTGGAGCGGGAGCATACGGCATTACATATTGGTGATGTGATATACATCATGGGTTTTAAACTGATTATTGGGAGTCAATTTATTTCCTTCAACAATCCGGATGGTACGGTGTCTCAACAGATGTTAAAGCCTTTTGTTAGTCAAAAAGTGGAATTAATTGATGAGGAAGAGGAATTTGAGGCACCTGAGGTAGATTATTTCTATCGATCTCCTCGCTTTAAGAGGGATGTCGAGAGGAAACAGTTTAAAGTCGATTCACCGCCACCAGACGCGATTGGGGAAGAAATGCCGTTAATGTTAGTGTTAGGTCCTTCGATGACGATGGGAATGGCGTCGATGGCTACGGCGATTTTTGCTGTCAATCGTGCGATGGAATATGGGGATTTCACAAGAGCGATTCCCTCCGTAGTTATGTCCATCAGCATGTTACTCGGTACGATTCTTTGGCCGATTTTGACGAAAAAGTTCGATCGAAAGCGCAGGCGCAAAAAGGAAAAGGTTCGCCAAGAAAAGTACAAGCAATATTTGAATAAAATTGCTGTCCTTTTTAATGAAGAAATAGAGAAACAGGAAGAAATTTTGCGGGAAAATCATCCGCCTGTGACGGAACTCATACATAGAATTGAAAATGTCGACCGGAATTTATGGGAACGTGGATTTGGACAGAACGACTTCTTGAAGTTGAGAATTGGTTTAGGTCAGGGACTTTTAAATGCGGATATTAATTATTCGGAGAAAAAGTTCTCGATTGATGATGATAATTTGCAAGAAGAATTGTACACGTTATGTGAATCACCAAAAATTTTAAACGACATTCCGATCACGTTATCCTTATTTGAAAATCATATTTCTGGTGTGATTGGCGATAGAAAGCAGACTCTTTCCTTTGCAAAAGGCCTTATCTTCCAATTGGCAACATTATATAGCTACGATGAAGTCAAAATGATCTTTATTTATGATGAGGAAGAGGAAGAAGATTTTGGTTTTACGAAGTGGTTGCCGCATGTGTGGAGTAATGATAATAAGTTCCGGTTCATCGCTACGAATCAGAATGAAATGAAAGAAGTTTCAGCGTACATAGAAAATGAAATTGAAACACGCATCGCTACAAACGAAAGTAAGATGGAAGATATTACGCCATACTATATTGTGTTTGCGATGAGTAAAAAGCTAGCGAACCGTGCGGAAATGCTGAAACAGGTTTATGCGAAGAAAGAGAATTTACATATAAGTGTTTTAACCTTTTACGATGAAATTAAAAATTTACCAAAAGAATGTACGATGGTTGTCGAACTCGATGACAATCAAACTGGGAAATTATTCGATAAGAGTGATATTACCGGGGAGACAACATCCTTTAAACCAGACCTTGAGTTAGGTGCAGACGCTACGGATCTAAGTGTGAAGCTAGCGAATATTCCACTCGATGCAGCGGAGAATTCCTTTAATTTACCGAAGACGGTGACATTTCTCGAAATGTTTGGGGTAGGAAAAGTAGAGCATTTGAATGCACTCACACGTTGGAAGGACAATGACCCAACGAAATCTTTGGAAGCTCCGGTTGGGGTTGATACGCTAGGGGATTTGTTTAAACTCGACCTTCATGAAAAATTCCACGGACCACATGGGCTAGTTGCGGGGATGACGGGTTCCGGGAAAAGTGAATTCATCATCGCTTACATTTTATCGTTGGCTGTGAACTATCATCCAGATGAAGTTGCCTTTATTTTAATTGACTATAAAGGTGGGGGCATGGCGAAGTCTTTTGAAAACCTGCCACATACAGCTGGCATTATAACCAACTTAGATGGAGCGGCGATCAAGCGCTCGCTCGTATCGATTGAAAGTGAATTAAAACGAAGACAGGCGATTTTTGCTGAAGCGAGTAAAAAAGTGGGCGAAAGTAATATTGACATTTACAAATACCAAAAACTGTATCGGGAAAAGATCGTTGTCGAGCCATTACAACATTTATTCATTATTTCCGATGAGTTTGCGGAATTGAAAACACAACAACCCGAATTTATGACACAACTAGTAAGTGCCGCTCGTATTGGCCGAAGCTTGGGAATTCACTTAATTCTAGCAACGCAAAAACCGAGCGGGGTCGTGGATGATCAAATTTGGAGTAACAGTAAGTTCCGCGTCAGTTTAAAAGTGCAAGAAAAAGCGGATAGTATGGACATGCTGAAACGTCCGGACGCTGCTGAACTTACGGATACGGGGCGATTCTACCTTCAAGTTGGGTATAATGAATTATTTGAAATGGGTCAATCCGCGTGGGCGGGTGCTCCGTATTATCCATCTGACAAAGTTGTCGTGGAGAAGGATGATTCGGTTGTCGTCATTGATCGAAATGGTCGTTCGCTGAAACAAGCAAAAGTCGATAAAAGGAAATTTTTCACCAATCCGAAGAAACAATTGGATGTGATTACCGATTACCTGAACAACATCGCAGCAGAAGAACAGATTCAAGTGCGGCCATTATGGTTGGAGCCAATTCCGGCGATGATTTTACTCGAACGTGTGAAAGAGAAATACAAGATAACGCGTGATGCTTCTTTCGATTTGAATCCTGTCATTGGGGAATACGACGATCCAGCAAGACAAAGACAAGGTGTGCTTCGTCTGCCACTTTCAGAAGAAGGAAATACGATTGTGTATGGTTCAGCAGGTAGTGGGAAAACAACATTTTTAAACACGATGGTGTACTCCTTAATGCAGGACCATACGCCAGAAGAAGTAAACATTTATCTATTGGATTTTGCTTCGGAAACGTTACGAGCATTTGCGAAAGCACCACATGTTGGGGACGTCATTTTATCCTATGACAGTGAAAAGGTAAGTAATTTGTTTAAAATGTTGCAAAAAGAAGTGGAATTCCGTAAGAAACGCTTTGCAGACTATGGAGGAGATTTAACTTCTTATGTGCGAGCTACTGGAGAAAAGATACCTTCCATTGTTGTTGCGATTAATAACTTTGCGGCCTTCACAGAAACGTATGAAGAGAAGGAAGAAGCGGTGTCTTATTTATCACGGGAAGGAAAGAAATACGGAATTTACTTTGTGTTAACGGCACTAGGAACGAATGCGGTTCGCTTCCGGTTAATGCAAAACTTTAAGCAATTACTCGTTCTACAGGTCAATGATGAAGCGGATTATTCGGCAATACTTGGCAAAACAAATGGTTTATTCCCATCCAAGCATAAGGGTCGAGGATTAGTGAAAAAAGAGGAAATCTATGAATTCCAAATTGCTCATATAACGGAAAAACCTGTTCCATTCCAATTTATCCAAAGCGAATCCATCAAACTTCAGGAAGAATGGAAAGGAACGAGCGCGAAGAAGATTCCTATTTTACCAGAACAGGTAGATAGGGAGTTTTTAAGCGAATATGTGGAACCAAACCAAGGGTTAACCGTACCAATTGGGGTAGAGAAGCATTCCTTGAAAGTACATTCCTATCCGTTTGATAAAAATTACATTCAAATGATTTTATCAGCAGAAAATGACCATCAACGATTCGCGCAAGACTTGGCTACGTTCATCGCGGATCATTATGACGATGATGTGACCGTTATCGATGGGGTCGGGAGCTTTACGAATAGAGAGACTCGAGCTACTTATTACGCTACGACAACTGAGTTTGAACAAGCGGTTACTGCGATGTTTGATCTGGTTGTGTATCGAAATAATACGTACAAAGACGCGCTAGAGCACGGTGTGGAGCCGGAAGAGTTTGAACATAAAGTCATTATCATTAACTCCATCGTTGCATTGAAAAATGCACTGTCTAATGAAGGCGCAGAGAAACTTGGACTCATCCTTGAAAAAGGCGAGGCGAAATATAACATAACGTTTATTTTGTCGGAACAATCCAAGAACCTATCAAGCATTACGTTTGATAAATGGTACAAGCGACATATTAATCCTGGCGATGGAATTTGGGTAGGATCCGGGATTAGTGAACAGTATCATTTGAAACCTACGAAACTCACTGCAGAAATGCGTGATGATATCCCGTCGGCTTTTGGTTTCTCCTTGATCAAAGGAAAGGGTGTAATGGTAAAACTATTAAACTCGGAAAAGGAGAATGGCGATGAATAAAGTCCTTGTTGAAATTTTCCTACCCGCAGCAAATGAGAGTTTTGATGTTTACATCCCGGTGGAAAGTCGATTAAGTGAAGTGTTACAACTCGTGTCCTCTTTATTGAGTGACTTATCTGCGGGGAAATACAAAGCAACACAAGACGCAGTACTATGCGATGCAAAAACAGGAATGATATTCAATATTAACATGGCAGTCTCCGAGCTCGGCATCCAAAACGGCTCGAGACTCATGCTAATATAAACTTTTTTGAGGAAGGCTGACGGTTGTTTTTGGGAGGTTGAGGGCGAGGTTGAATGGTGTTTGGTTGAATGCTGAAATATCCTGATGAAGTACTGAAATATCCAGTGGTAGTGCTGATAAACCGCGAGTGAGTGCTGAAATATCCAGTGGTAGTGCTGATAAAGCGCGGGTGAGTGCTGAAATATCCAGTGGTAGTGCTGATAAAGCGCGGGTGAGTGCTGATATATCTAGTGGTAGTGCTGATAAAACACGAGTGAATGCTGAAATATCCAGTGGTAGTGCTGATAAAACACGATTGAATGCTGATATATCCAGTGGCAGTGCTGATAAAACACGAGTGAGTGCTGAAATATCCAGTAAGAGTACTGATAAACCGCAAGTGAGTGCTGATAAATCCAGTAAGAGTACTGATAAACCGCGAGTGAATGCTGAAATATCCAGTGGTAGTGCTGATAAACCGCGAGTGAGTGCTGATATATCCAGTAAGAGTACTGATAAACCGCGAGTGAATGCTGATATCCCAGCAAGAGTACTGATAAACCGCGAGTGAATGCTGAAAAATCCAGTGGTAGTGCTGATAAAACACGAGTGAGTGCTGAAATATCCAGTGGTAGTGCTGATAAACCGTGAGTGAGTGCTGATATATCCAGTAATAGTGCTGATAAACCACGGGTGAGTGCTGAAATATCCAGTGGTAGTGCTGATAAACCGCGAGTGAGTGCTGAAAAATCCAGTGGTAGTGCTGATAAACCGCGAGTGAGTGCTGAAAAATCCAGTGGTAGTGCTGATAAACCGCGAGTGAGTGCTGAAATATCCAGTGGTAGTGCTGATAAAACACGAGTGAATGCTGAAATATCCAGTGGTAGTGCTGATAAACCGCGAGTGAGTGCTGATATCCCAGCAAGAGTACCGATAACTAACAAGCAAGCCAATATCTCGTACCGAGGTTTGCGAATCTAAACGCAATCAAACCCATCCCACATAGTAACAACCAATACATAACAGCCTTTAACTAAAACAAAAGGGAGAGAATCATTATGGCAAAAAGAATTAGAGTAACACCAGAAGAATTAGGAACAGCTTCTCAAAAAGTGCAGGAGCTTTCTGAATCGTACACTAGTATTTATAACCAATTAATGCAAGCAGCAAGTACGATGGGAGAAGCTTGGGAAGGGGAAGACAACCTAGCATTTGTGGATCAAATTAATGGTTTCAATGATGATTTGAAAAACATGGCGGACAAGCTTATGACAGCAAGCCAAGCGCTAGAACAACAACGTTCCAACTATGCAGCAATCCAAGAAAATAACAAGGTTCAAGTAAGAAAATTAACGAACTAATATCATAACTAATTCATGAACGAATACACGAAAAGATTACAATTAATGAACTTATAAATGGAAGGGAAAGATAAATAATGGCTGGACAAATTAAAGTAAGTACGGCGCAGGTTTCAGATATTGCATCTACTATCGAACGTTTAAATCAACAACTACATGACGAACTAACAAACAGTAAACAAACAATCCAAAATTTACAAAACACATGGCAAGGGGAAGCTTCAGAAGCAACGGTTTCTTCTTATGAGGAATTTGCAAACAAATATTTCCAAACCTATTACGAAATTTTGGATGAATATGTGAAATTCTTAAGATTGAATGTAGAACAAGGATACTTTGAAACAGAAACAGCGAACACCAATCTAGCTGACGCTTTTAAATAAGGAAAAAGGACGGCGATAGATTCTATCGCCTTTCCTCACATTCTATATTTTTTTGCAGGTTGAAAAGAAGAGGGATTTTTTTCTTACATAAGACAGCTAATGATAAAGCCCTAGCAAAGTTTATGAGTGCCGGAATGAAAGGAAAAATCCTCAGCATCGTCACTCATAAGGTTAATGAGTGACGATGCTGAGGAAAAATCCTCAGCATCGTCACTCATAAGGTTAATGAGTGCCGGAAAGAAAGGGAAAGTCCTTAGCATCGTCACTCATAAGGTTAATGAGTGCCGGAAAGAGAGTAAAAATCCTTAGCATCGTCACTCATAAGGTAGATGAGTGCCCGAATGAAAGTAAAAATCCCTAACATCGTCACTCATAAGGTAGATGAGTGCCGGAATAAGAAGAAAAATCCTCAGCACCGTCACTCATAAGGTAGATGAGTGCCGGAATGAGAGTAAAAATCCTCAGCATCGTCACTCATAAGGTTAATGAGTGCCGGAAAGAAAGGGAAAGTCCTTAGCATCGTCACTCATAAGGTTAATGAGTGCCGGAAGGAGAAGAAAAATCCTTAGCATCGTCACTCATAAGGTAGATGAGTGCCGGAAAGAAAGGAAAAATCCTCGGAATCGTCACTCATAAGGTAGATGAGTGCCGGAATGAGAGTAAAAGTCCTCAGCATCGTCACTCATAAAACCTTTTCTCGCGTTCCGATTACTTACGCCATTGGAAAGGTTTGTATAAATGCAACTAAGGCTTTCGCCGGCCAAAAAGTGGGTGCAAGGTTTGTTAACAATGAAAGTAGGAATATGATGCGTAAGAAATTAATGAAAAAGTTGGGTATCATTTTAATCGCCATATCCATGTTTAGCTTACTCGGTTGCAGTGAAGTTAATCAAAAACAAGCTGATCAAGCGGTAAGTTTATTAGAAGAAAAATACAACCAAAAATTCGTAGCAACCCACATTGGGGAACGTTACGGTACAGCTACGAATGATACCATTACAACGATTGTACATCCTGAAGGGAAAGAAAATTTAATATTTAAAACAAAAGTGACGAAGGATGGAGAATTAATCGGGGACGGCTATATACCTAAATTAATCAGCGATCAATTTAATAATATATTGAAAAAAGAACTGGAGTCTATAGGCATAGAAAGTGAGACATTTACATTAGCCATGAAGACAAACAGTAGTGGTGAAACAGATACATCCATTACGATTGAAGAATATGTTAAAAAATATCAACCAGGATTTTTTTCAGCCCAAGCGATTGTAAAAGGTACGGGGAATATTACTGGGGAGCAGTTTGAACAAGCGTTAACGCGTGCATATGAGGCCGGGGCGGAAACGATATACCAAGTACAGGCTCGTGTCATTCCAGAAGCGGAATATGAAAAGGCTAGGGAAGAGTTTATAAAACTGACAGATGTATCTAGTTCGTGGTTCCTTGATTACAATGTAGTGGAGAAAATCGATGCGGTAGCAGATCCGAATGGATATAACTTTAGGTATTCTGGGGGCCATTCCGCTATCGGGGATCATGATTCGTAATGTTTATATTAGACCAAAATGAAACGTGTAACAGATATCAATTATTCCTGGAAAATTAGAATAACAAGTAAAGCCTTCTGAGTGAATGCGAGGTTTTTCAAACAAGGAAAGTAGGATTAATATGCGTAAAAATCTATGGAAAAAGGTGGGTGTCATTTTTATGGCGATATCCATATTTAGTTTACTCGGTTGTAGTGAAGTTGATCAGAAACAAGCGGATCAAGCGGTTAGCCTATTAGAAGAAAAATACAATCAAAAATTTGTTGTAACCCACATTGGCGAGCGTTATGGAACAGTTACCAATGATACGATTACAACGATTGTACACCCTGAAGGGAAAGAAAATTTAACTTTTAAAACGATAACTTCAAAAGATGGCAAGCTTGTAGCAGACGGTTATACTTCTGCTTTAATTAGTGATCAATTTAATGAAATAATGAAGCAGGAGTTGGAACCTTTAGGAATAGAAAGTGAGACCCACACGGTAAGTGTTAAAGCGAATAGTTCTACGGATACAGACACATCTATTACCATTGGGGAGTATGTGGACAAATATCAACCAGCTTATTTTTCAGCTCATATGATTGTGAAAGATACAGGGGATATAAAAGGCGAACAATTTGAGCAAGCATTGTTAAAAGCTTATGAAGCTGGTAAAGAGAATATGTATCAAATATGGATTGGTATTATTTCAGAAGATGAATACGAAGAAGCGGCTAAGGAGTATAGAAAGTTAACAGAAGTATCGTCTTCCGTGTATGAAGACTATAACTATGTGGATGAAATGGATGCAGTAGCAGATGGGAATGGCTATCATTTCATTTTTCACTCTGATCCTAGGTATAAGGCAGATCAATAATCTTTTCAGTATCTGAACAAATCATATAATTTGAGACAAAGATCTCCTATCTTAAATGGTCTAATATTTTTCAAACTAGGAAAGTAGGAATAATATGTATAAAAATCTATGGAAAAAGGTGGGTGTCATAATAATGGCGATATCCATATTTAGTTTACTTGGTTGTAGTGAAATGGATCAAAAACAGGCGGATCAAGCAGTTAGTTTGGTTGAAGAAAAATACGATCAAAAATTCGTAGCAACCCACATTGGGGAACGTTACGGTACAGCAACGAATGATACCATTACAACGATTTTACATCCTGAGGGTGAAGAAAGTTTAGCATTTAAAACGATTACGACAAAGGATGGGGAGTTAATAGGTGATGCTTATGTTCCAATCCTAATCAGTGAAAAGTTTAACGAGATCATGAAGAAAGAGTTGGAACCTTTAGGAATAGAGAGTGAGACGTATACCTTTATTATGGGAACGGAACAAAGTAGTGCGAAGGAAACAGATACATCCATCTCGATTGGAGAGTATGTGGATAAATATCAGCCACGCTATTTTTCGGCTCACATGATTGTAAAAGATACGGGGGACGTGAAAGGAGAACAATTTGAACAAGCGTTATTGAAAGCTTACCAGGCAACGAATGAGACCATGTACCAAATAGGAATCCGTATTCTTCCTGCAGATGAATACGAGGAAGCGGCAAAAGATTATCGAACATTACCTGAGGTAAGGGATTCATGGTTCCGTGACTATGATTTAGTAGATGAGATTGATGCGATGGCAGATGGGAACGGCTATAATTTTATTCATCATTCAGATCCCAGATATAATAAGGCAGGTGAATAAAGGTGTCAGATTCTGAAAAAACTGTTTCCGTATCGGAAGAAGATATGAAATATGCGACGGATATCGCTTATTTAGATCTTGGTTTATTGGTATCCAACGCACCGAAGAGTAACATTCCGGGAGTAGAAGATTCTTATACGGATTCATATACCGTTGGTGAGCTTTTAGAGATCCCTCCTGAAACACCAGAAAACTATAATTTTCCCCAAAGTTATTTTGATGGGTTAGTAGAAGGGAAAGACACGCACGGAGATGAACTTGTAACGCTGAATGCGGATAAAATAAACGGGTTACCAGAAGAAGCGCTGGATTGGAAAATCCTCGAAACTTTTGATGGGAATAATCAAAGTGGTTCAGGTTTTTATGGTACGGTCATTGAGACGGGTGATGGTGAGATTATTGTATCCTTCCGTGGAAGTGAAGAAATTGGTGAAATGCAAAATTTACATCAAGATTGGCTTCAGGCTGATGTGGCACTAATTGCTGGAGAAATGACGGATCAGCAACAGGATGCGAATGTGTTTATTGATGAACTAATACAAAAAGGTTATTTCAATGGGGAAAAGGATATTTATTTTGCGGGGCATTCCCTAGGCGGAAATCTAGCAGAGCATGCAACGTTCTATGCAGCTTCCCAAGGTGTTGCAGATAAAATAACGAAAACGATTAGTTATGATGGGCCGGGGTTTGCAAAGGAATACTTGTGGGAGAATCGAGAAAGTATTGAAATCGCAACAGAAAATATTGATATGAAGCATATCGAGCAATCCGTAGTTGGTGGTATATTACAATACGTTCCTGGTATTGATTATGTTCATGCGAAATTGAAAGAAGATGGTCCTGTTCAACATAGTACCGATTTTGTGAAATTTGACAAAGATGGAAATGTGGATGAAACCTATCCGTTTTTACAAAAGTCTACTTCGTTAAACACGTTTCTTGGTTCGCCACTTACAGAAGGTTTGGATGATCTTATTAGCCCTACAGCAGGTAAGGTTATTGTGGAGACAGTCGTTCAAATTACGACATGGGGACCAAAAGTAAAAGAATGGCTCGTGAACGAAGACGGTTCTTTAACTACTGCTGGGAATACATTAGTGGTTGGGCTTGGTGCCATTGCGGTCAAATTGGGACCTGCAGGCATACTTACTGCAGCGGCCTCTGTAGCAGCATTTGCGGTAGCAACCGTCGCAGCAGTTACCGTTGTTTTATTAGCGGTTCTAATAAACGAACTGATAGAAGACCTGGTCGAATATGTAGTAAACGTTGTTATTCCGGAAGTAATTGGATGGATAGGTGATGCGATTGCTAGTGTTGTAGACTGGGCAGCGGAAGAATTACGAGATTTTGGCGATTTCCTAGTAGATGCAGCGAAAAGTTTATGGGACAGCTTTCTTGATTTATTTGAGCGGGGACCAAAGGCACATGCAACATCTACATACATCAAAGTCGATACATATAAATTGAAAAACTATGCAGAGCGTCTTGATTCACTAAGAGCAAGGATTAGGTCCGTTGATTCCGATTTAAATATGTTGTATTTAACAGAAGGGTTCTTAGACATCCTTCAGCTTATGATTGCAGAAAAGCTACCTACTTCTAGGCAAATGAACAAGGTCATTAATTATATGCAAGAGACGGCAGAAGCCTTTGAATCTGCAGAAAATAAAATTATGGGTGTTTAATAGGGGGCACATATGAGTCTATCTAGTGTGAGATCTGAACTTAATAGTATTATTAATGAGCTAGAGAGTATCCAATCTGGACTAAAGTCTGAATTTAGTGGGATCGGAAGTGAAGTTGCTGCCGCACGGATTCAAGATTTCATTGATGATTGCGAAAGAGCAAAGAATGCACTAGGCCGGGTCGATCCCTCTAATCTTTCCGAAGCTCATTTGGAATCAAAAGGACGATAAGGGGGAACGTAAATGGCAAGTGATCTTTCTATAAATACGGGAAATGTTGTCAACACGGCATATCGTATCAACTATCTGAATCAAGAAATTTCAAAGGATTTTAAAGGTGTAGAAGATGCGGTAAAACGAATCAATAACAGTTGGAATAGTCAAGCTTCCTCTCACATCCTTGGTCACTTTTCTTCCATTCAAACAGCATTGAAAGAGAATCGCCATAACGTGATGGACAACTATTTTCGATTTTTAGTGGAACAGGTTGCGGATGGATATGAAGTAACCGAATCTACTAATAAAAAATTAGCAGATGCTTTTAAATAGAGGAGGAGCGGCACATGCCTTTCATTGAAGTGAATCATTTACATTTTGATTGGGCAGCAAAAGAGATTGACAGCTATGTAGAGTCCTATAAACAAAGGATGGGAGAAGCGGGCAGTCAGGTCACGAATCTAAAAGCGAACTGGATTGGACAAGATTCGGATGAATTTATGTCTAAATGGAATGAGATAGATGATCCGTCATCCACTTCTAAACAAACGGAGAAGGCTTTAGAAGAGTATGCGGAAACATTACGTTTTGTAGGGGATCAGTATAAAAAGGCTCAGAAAAAAGCGATTGATCTGGCTAATCGTTTATAAGATGCTTTGTGTGGAAGTTGCCCTAGATAGAAGGTAGGTTTTCGAAAATGATTCGGAAAAAAAGTGGTATCTTCTTCTTGGTGTTCACTCTATTTATGACGATGGCTATCTCACCACCGTGAAGGAAAGTAGGTTTTATAAAATGAAAATATTAAAAAGGGTAGGTGTCATTTTCATGGCATTCTCTATATTAGGCCTATTAGGATGTAGTAAAGTTGATGATGATATAGCAGATAGAGTTGTGAAAAAATTAGAAGAAAAATACGATGGAGAGTTTGAGGTAACAGCCCTTGGAAATCGATTTGGCACAGCGACAAATGATACTGTGACAACTTATGTAAGGGAAAAAAATAATGATGTGGTTTTTGAAGTTGTTATGGATAACGATGATAACATTGAGTTTGAGGATTACCCACGTCGGAAATTAGCGAAAGAACTGGAAAGCCAGTATACAGAGGTATTAGATAAAGAGGGTATCAATTCTGTGGCAAGGTTAGATATGATTTCGGAAAAGGCAGTTCAATCAGTAGAAATAAGCTTATCGGAGTCAATTGACTCTCATTCTCCAAAGTATTTTGTTGGTGATGTGATTTTGGAGGAGAATGAAAATATGAAACCGGATGATCTCATACAGGCTTATGAGTCACTCTATAATAATCAACTAAAGAAAACACCATTACAAACAAATATATGGATAATTTCTAGTGATAATTTTGATCAAGCCGTGCAAGAATTTAATGAAAATCCATGGGTGAGTGATGCGTGGTACGATGATTATGATGTGGTAAACAACTTTTTATTAGTTATAGAAGAAGAAGGCATTGTAACGGATAATGAAGAGATAAAACGTCACTTATAGGAGGAGTGAATGGAAAATTCAGACCAACATTTAAAAATAGCAACAGATATAGCTTATCAAGACTTAGATAAAGTTATAAAAAAAATGTACTATAAGACAGGAGATTCCCCAACGATTGAAGAAATTATAACGTTCGCGGAACGACATGGTCAGGAAAGTGTCGTAAAAAACATCGAAAAAAAGTTAAACCTACCAGAACATGCAAACGTTAAGGATGACATACTGCATTGGCGTATCGTAGAGGTTCATAATAAAAATGGTAAAGATGACAATGGTTTCTACGCCAACTAGTAGATGATGGGTATTCAGAAGTAGAAACGGTAAATAAGTCGTTGGCTGATGCCTTTAAATAATGGTTTGATTTGGGGAATAGTAGAAAATGAGCAATTATACTTACGTGAATCATAGTAAAATGGAGACAACAGCGAAATCGATAGATACATATATTACTAAACATCATAAAAAAATGACTTCAGCAGAACAACAAGTAACTGCACTTGCTTCGACTTGGCAAGGGGATGATTCCCTGGCATTTAAGAATCAATGGGGGAAACTGACCAGTCAAGATTCAACCTCAAAAAACATGACCAAATCATTAGAAAAATATGCTGAATTCTTAAGGTATGCAGCAAGTCAGTATAAAGATGCTCAATCGAAAGCAGTGAATAGAGCGAATAGGTTATAGGATGAGTTATTAGATAGTAGGTAGGAGATAAGAATGGCTAAAACAGCGAAAATAACCTTGGAAAAACAGAATAATAGATATGTGGTTATCAAACGGATCAACCATCCAGAAGCAATTATCGAGCGCGAGTTAAATTTAATTTCAGCTGGCTTTTACGATCATTTGCTTCCAGTTCACAAGGAGCATGTGAAAAAAGGGGTTAACTTAACCTGTTCCATTGACGGCATGATCACACTAAAAACGTTCTTTGCTGCGATTACAAATAAGAAGATGTTTTTAAATATCGTCAGTCAACTCGTTCAAATAGTGAAGCAATGTGAACATGATCTGATGAATGCTACGAATCTCATGTTAGATATGGATTACATTTTTTTAGATCCGATGACAAAGAAAGTGAAATGCATCTTTTGGCCGATTGTCAACAATCAGCATGCGAAGAACATCGAGGAGTTTTTTAAGGATATTCCATATCACGTTGTTTTTACCAAATTCGAGGAACATGACTATGTCACGAAATACATTCGCTATTTTAACAGTTTCATTCCCTTCTCCATCCAAGGCTTGGAGAAGCTACTATTTGAATTAATGGGTAAAACAGTGGAGAAGAAGTCTTATGTTCCTTCAGGTTCTACGGATAACGATGAAAAAGAGAATTCGAGTGAAGTGAAGGAAGTAGAGAAAGCTTCGAGTCATATCGCCTACAATCCATTTGAACATACGAGTGAAGGGAAAGCAGCTGTCTGCCAAAATTGTGGGCAGAAGCATGAGAAAGGCGCGAATTTTTGTACTTCTTGCGGTTCCCGACTACAAGAGTCTTCATCTTCTGACATAGAAAAACAAAATGTATTCAGTGAAACAACGGTCTTAGGAACGGATGATGCGGGTGGTACGACTGTTCTTGGCGTAGAGGATTATGAGGAACCAACATACCCTTATCTGATTAGGAAAAGTAATGAAGAAAAGGTCGTCGTCGATAAACCGGCCTTTCGAATCGGAAAAGAAAAGAAATACTGTGATTACTTTATTTCCAATAATAATGCGATTAGTCGCAGTCACGCAGACATTATTACGAGAGACGATTGCTATTATATTATCGATCATAACTCAACGAATAAAACGTATGTCGACAATCGGGTTATCCCGGTTCATAAAGAGGTAGAAATTTTTTCTGGGACGAAAATAAGACTGGCAAATGAGGATTTTGTATTTTACGTATAGTAGGGGGTTCTGTCATGGAAATCTTAACAGCCGCACATACCGATGTTGGTATTCAGAAAGAAACGAATCAAGATAGTTTGTGTGTAAAAATTTCCGAGACATCTGTTGGCAAGGTCATGCTTGCGGTCATTTGTGATGGAATGGGTGGACTTGCGAAGGGTGAAGTGGCAAGTGCTAGTGTGATCCAGGCGTTTTCCAAATGGTTTGAGGATGAACTTCCCGAGCAACTTGTAAATCAAGACTGGGATGATATCGAGTACCGCTGGGAAAGGATCATTAAGGAACAAAATCAGCGGATAGCAACATACGGTAGAAAGGTGAAAATGAATCTTGGCACGACCTTGACTGCTTTGTTACTCGTTGATTCTAAGTTTATGCTCATTGGTCATGTTGGGGATTCGCGTGCTTATCGCTTAGACACGAATATCCACCAACTAACAGAAGATCAAACGGTTGTCGCACAAGCAGTTAGACAAGGCACTTTAACCGTCGAGCAAGCAAGGAATGATCCGAGGAGAAACGTACTACTACAATGTATTGGTGCATCCAAATTGGTTCAAGCCGAATTTATACGAGGGAGAGCTGGTGCAGGAGAAGTGTACGTGCTCTGTTCAGACGGGTTTCGACATGTTTTAACAGATGTGGAAATTTTCCAAGCATTTGATCCAGAGAAGCTGCAAGATGAGGTAACGATGGAGAAGCGAGCGGTGGAAATGGTGGAGTTAGTAAAGGAAAGACAGGAAACAGATAACATTTCTGTTTTGGTTGTGAAAATACAGTAAGGATGGGGACTTCGGGTGGCGGAAATAGGATCTGTAATCGATGGAAAATATGAAATACTGAAGCTTATTGGCCAAGGTGGCATGTCCAA
The DNA here is from genome assembly GCF_001659985.1 of Oceanobacillus sp. Castelsardo. Classification (GTDB taxonomy): domain Bacteria; phylum Bacillota; class Bacilli; order Bacillales; family Amphibacillaceae; genus Oceanobacillus. The sequence goes on along the minus strand of NZ_LYCS01000003.1, from coordinate 10,940 downwards.
AGTTTACTTAGCGATGGACAAACGTTTGAACAAACAGTGGGCAGTAAAAGAGATTGAAAAAACAGCAAAAGATAAAAACAATGATGTCATCGTCCAAAGTGCAATCGCCGAGGCAAATATGATTAAAAGATTGGACCATCCATCGTTGCCACGTATTGTCGACATAATTGACAGAGGGAACGTCATCTTTGTCATTATGGACTACATTGAAGGGGAGCCCCTCAGTGAGATTGTCGATGAGTATGGAGCGCAGCCACAGGAAATTGTCATCGAATGGGCGAAGCAGCTTTGTGAAGTACTCGATTATTTACATACACGAAATCCCGCCATCATTTATCGGGATATGAAACCCGGGAACGTCATGCTCAAGCCAGACGGAAACATTAAACTGATAGACTTCGGGATTGCGAGGGAATTCAAAGATCAGAATCTAGCGGATACGGTTAGCCTAGGGACAAAAGGGTATGCCGCACCGGAACAATTTGGTGGCAAAGGACAAACAGATCCACGAACGGATGTTTACTGTCTTGGTGTCACATTGTATCACCTAATTACGGGTCAAAATCCGAGCGAACCACCGTATGAGCTGTACCCAATTCGGTACTGGAATCCCCATTTATCTGGTGGTTTAGAAAGAATCATTCAAAAATGTACGCAGCTCAATCCAGAGGACAGGTACCAATCTTGTGCCGAACTTTTATATGCATTGAATCATTATGAAGAAATGGACGATGTTTATCGGGAAAAGCAAAAAGGGAAGCTACGCAAATTTAGTATCGTAGCAGCATCTGCTTTTCTTTGCTTATTTATCGGGATTTTTGGCCAAGTGATGAAAAATCATACGAATAATTCCGATTTCAGTGCAATGATGCGGGTGGCCGAAACTGCTTCAACCGACACGAATAAAATTGACAACTATTTAAATGCCATCGATATTAAGCCAAACGTAACGGAAGGTTATCTAGGACTCCTTGATGCATTTAAAAATGATGCCAATTTTACCGTGGAAGAAGAAGCTCAACTAAAGAAAAAGATTAACGTCCATTTATCTAAGTTAAGAGAAAATGAAGATTATGCAGATTTAGCCTTCGAGTTAGGAAAAATCTATTGGTATTACTACGATTATGGGAAAACCGAGACGAGTGATAATCAAGTAACAAGAATGAAGAGCTCGGTACAGTGGTTTGAAGATGCTGTCCGCTATGGCTCATCAGATAAATCTTACTTTGAAATGGCCACCATTTATAGTGACATTGGCAAATTTAATCAAGATATTAACCTTCATATTGAAGAAGCTTCGGATAAAGGGAAATACCGCCCATACTGGCGAAATTTGAAGGAATTAATCGAAAGGCTTGCCGATAACCCGGATGAAAATGAGATTGTAAAACTAGAACTCTATAAATTGGGGATGTATTCCATCGAAACGTATGCTAGAAAATTGAAAGCAGATGGAATTGAGGAATCGGAAATCCGAGCAGTTTTTGAGTCGATTAAGGAAAGTACTAATCAAGTTTCCGTTACAACAGATAAAACCGAAACAATGAAAGAATCCATTATTAATCGCTTTGCAACAGCTGAAAAGGCGATCGAGAATGCATCTAGGGAGGAAATCAAATGAATGCAACCACATGGCAAATCATTTCTATCGTCGGATATTCCCTTTTCGGAATCCTCCTCATTGCCGCGGTCATTATGTTTTTCAAAATGGACGTCTTGGCTATTATCGGAGATTTAACCGGAAAAACTGCTGAGAAACAAATCCAAGCCATCCGCGAGCAGAATACGAAAACTGGGCAGAAACGTTATGAGCCGGGTGCTTATAATGTGGAGCGTGGTGAGTTGACGAAGCCAGTACGGAAATCGAGGAGGCTTGGGCGGACAGGGGGTACAGCAGGGGCCTATGTTTCCGGCCGAATGACAGGAACTGGTGGATCTGGTCGTGTGAATGGTTCAGGGGAGATATCTGATGGATTAGCAGGTGTGAGATTTGTTAAAGGACAGACGGAGGATACTTCACCACCTATTGTGCTTGGGGATTTACGGCGTGGGAGTTTTGCTGAGAGTGCTGCGGATGAGGAACGTGTGAATCGGGGGGTGGATGGAACTCAAGTGTTGGCGGATGGTATGCCGGAGTTAGGGGAAGGCACCCAAGTGTTGGTAGACGGTATGCGAGAGTTAGGGGAAGGCACCCAAGTGTTAGCAGACGGTACGCAGGTGTTGTCGGATGGGACACAGGTATTGGCTGATGGAACTCAAGTGTTAGCAGACGGAACCATGGTATTGTCGGGTGGGACCCAAGTATTGGCAGACGGAACTCAGGTATTAGCGGATGGAACCCAGGTGTTAGCGGATGGCATGCCGGGGGAAACGACGGTGTTGGATCAGACTGGGGAGTTAACTAGCGAGGATCAAGAGGAAATTGAATTTAAAGTAGTTAAAGATGTGAAGATAGTACATAGTGATGAGGTTATTTGATTAGTGGGAGTAGGGGGATTGCTGATATCAGAAGTGCGGATGCTGATATCCGGGGTGTGATTGCTGATATCCGGGGTGTGATTGCTGATATCTAGGGTGTGATTGCTGATATCCGGGGTGTGATTGCTGATATCTGGGTAGTGATTGCTGATATCAAGGTAGTGATTGCTGATATCCGGGTAGTGAGAGCTGATATCAGAGGTGCGGATGCTGATATCAGGGGCACGAATGCTGATATCCAGAACGCGAATCCTGGATTAACACACGCGATTACCGGATTCTCGCTCCCGACTACCAGATACACACGCTCAAACACCATATCCCAACACATAAACATGTTATAAAGTTTATCTAAACAATCAATCAAACCTAATTAAGAGGAGAGAAACAGATGGTTAAGCAGAAAAAAGCAAGTTTTACGCGCTTGTTGTCCATGCTTCTTGCCTTTCTGATGTTTACATATAATTTACCATTAGGTGTAATCGTTGCGACGGCTGAGGGTTTAAGTAAGGCCGATGTGTTCACTTTGCAAATTGTGGGCAATGAAGGTGCGATAGCAGGGGCGACGGTATCTGGTAATAATACGGATAGTGTTGTAAAGGTGGAGGCTAAGACGGATCAGGATGGGAGAGTTTCATTCCCGGAGATAACGGCTGCTGATCTGCAAGGTAATAATGACTTCCAGTTTGTTGTGACATTGCCTGGGGAAGCGGGAGAAAAGAGCTTTTCCCATAAGATAGCAAACGGATCAAAAGAGGAACTTATTTTTAATATAACAACAGGAGAGAAATCGGTGAAGGAATCTAGCCCTCCTGTAGACACGGAGCCTCCAACTGAACCGGAAAATCCGGGGGAATCGGTACCTGAGCCAGAGCCAGAACCAACTCCTCCAACCAAATATGAAGTGACCGTTAATAAAAACGGTTCAGGAGAAGGTTCGATTCAATTAAATAATAAAAAATATAACGAACCAATTAAAATAGAAGAAGGAAAAGATGTAAAAGTTAACATTACGTCAACTTCAGACTCTGTTATTGGACAAGTTAAAGTTAACGGGGTAGAAAAGTCCATATCGGACCAAAAAAAATACGAAGAAACGATTAAGGTTTCTGCGAATACAACCATTGAAGTGGAATTTGTGAAAGTTTATTCTATCTCCTTTGCGAGTGATGGTAATGGAACCATCAAAGATAAAGATGGCCAAAGTATTGATGCGGCTGAGGGGACGGTGGATGTTGAGCATGGTTCTTCGCCTTCTTTTACCGTGACACCGAATACAGGTTATCATGTAGAGGAAATTAAGATTGATGGTAAACGAGAAAATCTGAACGCACTTGCTGACGGGGAAAATCGATATAAATATACGTTTAAAAATGTAGAGAGAGATCATCAAGTCGAAATTACGTTTGCTATAAATGTGTACGATGTTACAACGGAAGTAAAAGGCGGAAATGGAAAAATGACGTCGAAGCATTCTGAAGTAGAGTACAACGGTAATACAAGCGTCAAGATTTTTCCAGATGAATCATACAAAGTGAAAACTCTTCTCGATAATGGAGACGTGGTGAATTTAGAAGATAATCCAAATGTCACCCTTGATGATGATGGACATTACACGTACGAAATAAAGGAAATTACCGAAAACCGTGAAATTACGGTGGAATTTGAAAAAATCCCAACGGTCAAAGGAACGTGGAAAGACTATGTTTCTATTAATCCGACATCAGGAAAATTAATAGATTCCGATGATGAGACGGGTGTATATATTTATTCCAAAGATGCAAAAGTTGAGATGACACCGGTAGATCCATATAAGCGAATAAAGGATAGACGTTGGAAAAAGGAAATTAAGTTTGAGGAAAACGTGAGTGTGAATGAGGTCAACTTAAGAAACGGGTTTTTGGTGAACAACGTATCCTTTGATAAAGACCTTCATATTCTCTTTGATACAGAAGCACCTGAAATTAAACAGATGGACGTAACTGGGGATAATAAAAAGGAAAGCAATGATAAGGTTTGGTTCAGTGGCAATGTGACCGTTTCTGGAAAAATCGATAACGTAGAACAGACTTTTAATAAGGTGAACTATTCCACGGAAATTGCCAACGTATTTTACAGCAAAGGGGAGTACTCACCAGAAAAGGCTGAGGAAGCGACATACGATCCAGAAGATCATTCCTTTGAATTCAAACCGGCCGATGAAGATTATAGTGGTATTTATAGTGTTTGGGCAGTGGATAAGGCTGGGAATGTTTCTGAAGTGAAGCCGGTGAATGTGAATGTTGACCAAACGAACCCGACTTTAGTCGATGGGGAAGCAGTGACATTCAAGCAAACGAATGACAGTGCACTTGCTGAGTATTTAAACTTCCTAACATTTGGAACCTATTTTAATAAAGAAATTGAAGTAACGGTAAAAGTGCAGGACGAAGCTTCAGGGATTCAGTCTATTTCTCTAGCGACATCTGAAAGCACAGATAATCCAAGCATTGAACAAAATAGCTTTGAAGCGAAGGGCAAAGGTGCTGAAGCAGTTTTCACCATTCATGCGGAAAGCTTCTCTGGATCCCTTTCTGTTACAGTGACAGATCATACGAACAACAAAGAAACGTACAAAGTAACGAACGGAAATTCCAATATTTCAGCGGATAATAATGGGGTCTTTATGGTTGATAAAGTTGCTCCAACTGGCGAAATCGAGCTAACAACAAATACAGAAACTCCTAAAGTTTTAGAAGGGGAGAAATTTAACCAAGATGTCCTATTCAATATGTCTGTTGCGGATGCGGACTCTGGTTTAAACTCGGTATGGATTTATGTGAATGATGAAATTTATCAAAAGTATCATTACAACAAGGAGAAAAAACAAGAGGACACCTATACGATTTCAACAGATTCAAAGGATATCAAAAGCCGTGACGGAAAATATCATGTTCGCGTCTATGTAGTGGATAATGCGGGAAATACACACACCGCGGAAAAAACGATTTATATTGATAAAACGAGTCCTACGATCAAAGGATACACATTCTCTGCAGAAACTTCTATAGGCGAATATGAAGTGATTGCGGAGGAAACTCATTTTAAAGAAACAGTGGAAAAAACGGATTATGGTTTTTATTTCAAGAAACCGGTTCGAGTGACGATTACAGCTGAGGATAAAGAAGTGTTGTTCGAACATGCTAGTGGCGTTCAGTCGATGGTCATTTATTTACAAGACCATCATACGAAAAAATACTATGCCGTAATGGAGAATGGTTCCTTAAAGGAAGTAGCCGAAGCGGATATTGGAAAAATTACTCCAGTTCAAACAGAGGCAAGTTTAACATTTGATGTTCCGAAATCTTTCAAAGGGCAAATTTTTGCCAAAGCGATCGACAACGTGAAAAATACTGGTAAATTCGAAACACCACAGGGCACGATTGTCGAAAGTCCGGAGCAGCACGAAAAAGAAGAACATATTGCGATGGATAAAGTCGCTACCGATAAAAAAGACATAAACGATGTAGAACTTTATTCCGAAGATGTCGATGTTACATTTACGGTTACAGATACTTACTCTGGTATCGAAAACATTGAATGGTCAGTAGTTGCGCCATATGATACCGAAAATAATCAAGGTGGAAAACTGACGATCAACAATGATAAAAGCTATACGGATGGCAGTGATGCAGAAGGTTGGGAGCAAACGAAGACAGATAACAACCTTGTCACCGAGATGCAAAAGAAAATTAAAGTGAACAACAACAGTAATGATATTGTTGTGAAAGTGAAAATGACGGATCGGGCTGGCAATGTTTCTGAGGAAGAAATGACATTCAGCATTGATAAAACTGTACCAACGATTGACATTAAGTATGACAACAACACATCTGATCCGGAAAACACGGACGTTTATAACGCAAATCGTACGGCAACGATCACGATTACGGAGCGTAATTTTAATCCAGAAGATGTTGTTCATCAAATTACGAATGCGGACAGTGATGTTGTTCCAGCAATAGAATCTTGGGAAACGATAGAAAGTAAAAACCCTGATTCCACAACGCATACCGCAGTTGTCAACTATACGGAAGATGGGGATTACACGTTTGACATCTCTTACGCGGACAATGCGAAAAATAAAGCAGCCGCCGTCCCACAGCATGCATTTACGATTGATAAAACACCTCCAGAAGTGAGTGTGGAGTATGACAATAATGATGCAGCTAATGGAAATTATTATAAAGAAAAACGCACCGCAACGATTACCGTAAACGAACATAACTTTGATGAGAATCGTTTTTATGTGACGGGCGCAACGATTAAAGGTGAGGAAAAACAGCCGTTACCTGACTTAAGTGACTGGGAAGAAGTTGCTGAAGATGTACATGTAGCTAAGATGGTATTCGAGGAAGATGCATTTTATGAATATGACATTGATGTAGCGGATACGGCAGGAAATAAACCTGTGGAAGATTTTGCTGCAGAAGAATTTTTCGTGGACCAAACCCCTGCAACATTAGTGGATGGGGAGGCAGTAACTTTCAAGCAGAAAAACGATAATTATTTTGCCAAGGTCTTAAACTTCCTAACGTTTGGTACATTCTTTAATAAAGAAATTACAATTGATGTGAAAACAATCGATGGGACAACGGGAATCGAAGCGATAGAGCTTTTAGCAAATGAGAAAGCCATTGAGCAAAAAGAAATTAACATCAATCCGGAAGAATTAACAGGAGAGGCAACGTTCACGCTAGATGCTGACTATTTCAATGAAGCTTTTGATGTGAAAATTACGGACGTGGCACATAATGTAGAAACGTATCCTGTTACAGCGGAAAACTCAAATATCGCATCAGAAACGAATCGAAATGTCATCATCGAAAAGGAAAAACCAGAAGTATCGATTGATGTGATTCCGAAAAAAGGGGTATCTTCTTATAAAAATCAATACAATGGGGAAGTTACGTTTGAAATAGCGGTGGAAGATCAAGATTCCGGTATTAATACTGTGACGATTGATGTGAATGGGAAAAAATATGAGTATGACTACTCTGAACGTGAGAAAATTACGAAGAGCCCAGAGCCTTACCGGATTAGTACGGACGATAAAGGAATTGAAATTAAGGATGATGGGTCTTACAACGTTTCGGTTTATGTGATTGATAATGCTGGAAATGAAAATACGGCAGAAACGAAAACATACAAAGATGAAACCGATCCAGTAATTTTGGATTACACTTTTTCAACAAAAGGTTCTAAAGGATTTACAACGGATGCTTTAAGTAAATCCGTAAAACTTACCGATTACGGCTTCTATTTTAAAGAAGCAACCCAAGTGAAAATTAGTGCTGAAGATCCGGAAGTAGACAAGGAATTTACGAGTAACTTGAAGGCCATCACCGTTTACTTGAAGGATCATGACAATGGAAAATACTATGCCATCTGGAAAAATGGTTCGTTTAAAGAAATAAAAGAATCTCAGATTGGCAGCATTGCTCCAATTACGACGAAGCGGGATGTTACTTTTAACGTGCCACAATCATTCAAAGGACAAATATTTGCCCAAGCGACAGATTACGTGCAAAATACCGGTGCTTACGTGACACCAGATGGCGCAATTTTGGAAAATGCGAGGAAACATAAAGAAGAAAAACATATCGCAATCGAGAAGCCGACCGCACCAGCGAAGGACCATAATAACGAGGACCTTTATTCTGGTAATGTGAACGTTGATTTGACGGTAACCGATACGTATTCTGGAATTAGTGAAATTGAGTGGTCGGTTATCGCACCGTATGATACAGGCAATAACCAAAGTGGAAGTCTTGTTCTTAACAATGATAAAACCTATAAAAAAGGTAGCGATAGTCAAGGCTGGAAACAAATGAAATCCGATAAAAACCTTGTAACCGAAATGAAGAAGACCATTACCGTAAACAATGACAGTAATGACATCAAGGTTAAAGTGAAAATGACGGATCGAGCAGGAAATACGTCGGAGGACGATTTGACCTTTAGTATCGATAAGTCAGCTCCATCGATTGAAGTTTCGTATGATAACAACATGCCTGATGCGGATAATGCTGATTTTTATAATGAAAATCGAACCGCAACGATTGTTATTACAGAGCGTAACTTTAAACCGGAAGATGTGGAATACCGTGTGACTAACACAGATGGTTCCATTCCTGGATTGAGTGGTTGGTCGACGAGCCGAAATGCTAGTAATCCAGATTTAACGACGCACACCGCAACGATTACGTACAGTGCCGATGGGGATTACACGTTTGATATTCAGTATCAAGATAATGCTGGAAACAAAGCGGCACCTGTAGAACAAGATTCATTCACGATCGACAAAACGAAACCGGAAATCAATGTTTCCTACGATACAAACGATGCAGTGAATGGAAATTACTTTAACACAGCAAGAACCGCAACGATTTCCGTGAAGGAACATAACTTCGATCCGAGCCGTATCCGAATTCAAGGAACAGCGACAGATGGTGGAAAAGCAATTGCCTTCCCATCAGCAAGTGGCTGGTCCCGTAGTGGCGATGTTCACACGGCGACGATTTCGTATAGTGCAGATGCATTGTATAGCTTTGACATTGACTTTATGGACATGGCCGGAAACGTGGCGGACGACTTTGACATGCAAGAATTTTACGTGGACCAAACCGAACCGGAACTTACGATTACAGGGGTGAAAGATAGGTCCGCAAATAATGGAAAAGTCGTACCAGTTGTAACTTATTCCGATACGAACTTTGATAAGAATGCCGTTTCGATTACGTTAAAAGGTGCAAACCGCAATAACGTGAAAATCGACGGAAGCTATTCCAACAAAGGGAATGGACAAGTTTTCACATTCAAGAACTTTGAAAAAACAAAGGAAAATGATGATCTTTACACATTAACGGCAACATTAACCGACTTTGCGGGAAATGAAACGAAAGAAGAAATTCATTTTTCCGTCAACCGTTTCGGATCTGTCTATGCATTTGACGATAGTTTAGACGGAATGATCGGGAAGTATGTGCAAAAAGAACGCGACATCGTTTTAACAGAAACGAACGTTGACAACCTGAAAAAAGATTCGATTACAATAAAAATGACACAGAATGGTAACCCGCAAGACTTGGAAGCAGGCAAGGATTATACGATTACCAACACTGGTGGCCCGGGCGAATGGAGCCAATACACGTACACGATTAACAAAGAACTTTTTGCAGGCGATGGCAGATATACCGTTTCGATTTATTCAGAGGACGTAGCTGGAAACATTAACGAAAACATCGATGAAGCGAAGAAAGCAGAAATTGCCTTTGGTATCGATAAAACAAACCCAGTTGTCGTACCAATCGATTTGGAAGATGGCAAACAATATCCAGTCGATAACAAAAAAGCAACGATTTCTGTAAAAGATAATCTTGTATTAGATGATGTTGCTATTACGCTTAATGATAAAGAAATAGAGTATGAAGTAGATGGCGAAAACGTTGTGTTTGAAATTCCAAGCGCAAACGCACCGCAAGACGTGAAAGTGCTAGCGACGGATGCAGCTGGAAATGAGGTCGTTACGGAAGTAAGTGGCTTCCTAGTTACGACGAACCTGGTTGCACGCTGGTATAACAACACACCATTATTCGTTGGATCCCTTGGAGGAGTAGGTGTCTTGATTGCTGCCGTACTAGGATACTTCCTATTTAGAAACAGAAATAACGGAAATGCGGAACAAAGTGAAACAGAAGAAAAAGTTGGATAAGGAGGAATGTCTTTATGGCCATGGAAGAAGTGTTTTCATTAACGAATATCCTCCTTATGGTTAGTATTTTGATTAATATTGTAACGATGATTTTTGTTATTAGGAAACGGGGCTCAGCTGCTGGTGTGCGTGATTCACAGCAGCTTGGCGGCGATGCCCCTGTTGGGGAGCCGGCTTCCTCTGATGGACGGGCCTTCGAAGCGGGAGTTGTGTTTTGCAGGAACTGTGGGAATCAATATGAATCAACGGAGAAGGTTTGTCCGGGGTGTAGGACTCCGAGATGATGATGCAAGCTGGTACTTTGGTGCCAGCTTGCTTTTTGTGTTGGGAGGGGGGATTGTGGGAGGGATATCGGTACTCGGTTTCGGGATATCAGCGCTCGCCGCTGTTATATCAGCCCTCGCCCCATTATATCAGCACTCACCGCTGTTATATCAGCGCTCGTCCCCTTATATCAGCACTCGTCGCCGTTATATCAGCGCTCGCCGCTGTTATATCAGTACTCGCCCCGTTATATCAGCGCTCGTCCCGTTATATCATCGCTCGCCGCTGTTATGTCAGCACTCGCCCCCATTATATCAGCGCTCGTCGCCGTTATATCAGCGCTCGCCCCTGTTATATCAGCACAAGCCGCTGTTATATCAGCACTCTCCCCGTTATATCGGCACTCGCCCCCATTATATCAGCGCTCGCCCCGTTATATCAGCCC
>NZ_LYCS01000029.1 GCF_001659985.1 Oceanobacillus sp. Castelsardo | reverse complement strand
ATCTTGAGGCTAGCCCTAAAGCTATTTCGGAGAGAACCAGCTATCTCCGTGTTCGATTGGCATTTCACCCCTACCCACACCTCATCCCCGCATTTTTCAACATACGTGGGTTCGGGCCTCCAGTCAGTGTTACCTGACCTTCACCCTGGACATGGGTAGATCACACGGTTTCGGGTCTACGACCGCATACTAAATCGCCCTATTCAGACTCGCTTTCGCTACGGCTCCGTGTCTTCCACTTAACCTCGCATACAATCGTAACTCGCCGGTCCATTCTACAAAAGGTACGCCGTTACGCATTAACGCGCTTCGACTACTTGTAGGCACACGGTTTCAGGTACTCTTTCACTCCCCTCCCGGGGTGCTTTTCACCTTTCCCTCACGGTACTGGTTCACTATCGGTCACTAGGGAGTATTTAGCCTTGGGAGATGGTCCTCCCGGATTCCGACGGAATTCCACGTGTTCCGCCGTACTCAGGATACACTCCGGAGGAAATTCTTTTTCGATTACAGGGCTGTTACCCTCTTTGGCTAACCTTTCCAGGTTGATTCATCTAAAGAATTTCTTTGTAACTCACGTTAGAGTGTCCTACAACCCCAGAGAGCAAGCTCTCTGGTTTGGGCTGTTTCCGTTTCGCTCGCCGCTACTTGGGAAATCGCATTTGCTTTCTCTTCCTCCAGGTACTGAGATGTTTCAGTTCCCTGGGTGTGCCTCTTATACCCTATGTATTAAAGTATAAGTCCTG
>NZ_LYCS01000028.1 GCF_001659985.1 Oceanobacillus sp. Castelsardo | reverse complement strand
GTTTACTTACAACTCCCCGAGGCATATCGGTGTTAGTCCCGTCCTTCATCGGCTCCTAGTGCCAAGGCATCCACCGTGCGCCCTTATTCACTTAACTAAGTTTACAATGAATAAGCGTGCTATTTAAATAGCCTTGCTTTAATTAATCTAGCTTCAGCTCCTAGTGACTAGCGTACTTCCTTTACCTTCGTACGATAAAGAAGACTTGCTTGCTGGCATGTCCAGTAAGCTTAGTCGCACTTATACCCTTGCGGTGAAAGTCAACATCGATTCACTTACGTTCATCGTGTTTCCTTTATCTCCTACTAATGAATGTCCGTACGTCACTGAACAGTCGCTTCAGCCTTTTAAGTTTGATGTCGTTTAATTACTCTTATTTAGTTTTCAAGGTACAAAGTTTTAAAGAGATTTACTCTCTCAAAACTGAACCAAACAAACCAGTATGTTTCCGTATAATTCCTTAGAAAGGAGGTGATCCAGCCGCACCTTCCGATACGGCTACCTTGTTACGACTTCACCCCAATCATTGGTCCCACCTTCGGCGGCTGGCTCCAAAAGGTTACCTCACCGACTTCGGGTGTTACCAACTCTCGTGGTGTGACGGGCGGTGTGTACAAGACCCGGGAACGTATTCACCGCGGCATGCTGATCCGCGATTACTAGCGATTCCGGCTTCATGTAGGCGAGTTGCAGCCTACAATCCGAACTGAGAATGGTTTTATGGGATTTGCTTGACCTCACGGTTT
>NZ_LYCS01000027.1 GCF_001659985.1 Oceanobacillus sp. Castelsardo | reverse complement strand
AATGATTGGGGTGAAGTCGTAACAAGGTAGCCGTATCGGAAGGTGCGGCTGGATCACCTCCTTTCTAAGGATTTTATTACGGAACATCCATATTTGGATGAAGCATACTGTGTTGTTTGGTTCAGTTTTGAGAGAGTGAATCTCTCTAAAACTTTGTACCTTGAAAACTAAATAAGAGTAATTAAACGACATCAATTTTAAAGCAAGGCTATTTAAATAGCACGCTTATTCATTGTAAACTTAGTTAAGTGAATAAGGGCGCACGGTGGATGCCTTGGCACTAGGAGCCGATGAAGGACGGGACTAACACCGATATGCCTCGGGGAGTTGTAAGTAAACATTGATCCGGGGATTTCCGAATGGGGAAACCCACTGTTCGTAATGGAGCAGGACTTATACTTTAATACATAGGGTATAAGAGGCACACCCAGGGAACTGAAACATCTCAGTACCTGGAGGAAGAGAAAGCAAATGCGATTTCCCAAGTAGCGGCGAGCGAAACGGAAACAGCCCAAACCAGAGAGCTTGCTCTCTGGGGTTGTAGGACACTCCACACGGAGTTACAAAGAAATTCTTTAGACGAATCAACCTGGAAAGGTTAGCCAAAGAGGGTAACAGCCCTGTAATCGAAAAAGAATTTCCTCCGGAGTGTATCCTGAGTACGGCGGAACACGTGGAATTCCGTCGGAATCCGGGAGGACCATCTCCCAAGGCTAAATACTCCCTAGTGACCGATAGTGAACCAGTACCGTGAGGGAAAGGTGAAAAGCACCCCGGGAGGGGAGTGAAAGAGTACCTGAAACCGTGTGCCTACAAGTAGTCGAAGCGCGTT
>NZ_LYCS01000026.1 GCF_001659985.1 Oceanobacillus sp. Castelsardo | reverse complement strand
GAGTGTCCTACAACCCCAGAGAGCAAGCTCTCTGGTTTGGGCTGTTTCCGTTTCGCTCGCCGCTACTTGGGAAATCGCATTTGCTTTCTCTTCCTCCAGGTACTGAGATGTTTCAGTTCCCTGGGTGTGCCTCTTATACTCTATGTATTAAAGTATAAGTCCTGCTCCATTACGAACAGTGGGTTTCCCCATTCGGAAATCCCCGGATCAACGTTTACTTACAACTCCCCGAGGCATATCGGTGTTAGTCCCGTCCTTCATCGGCTCCTAGTGCCAAGGCATCCACCGTGCGCCCTTATTCACTTAACTAAGTTTACAATGAATAAGCGTGCTATATATAGCCTTGCTTTAAAACTAGCTTCAGCTCCTAACGACTAGCGTACTTCCTTCACCTCCGTGCGATAAGTCAACATCGATTCACATCCGTTCATCGTGTTTCCTTTATCTCCTGCGGCTCAGTCCAGTACGTACGTCGTTAAACAGTCGCTTCAGCCTTTTGATTGATGTCTTAAATTACTCTTATTTAGTTTTCAAGGTACAAAAAGTGGAGCCTAGCGGGATCGAACCGCTGACCTCCTGCGTGCAAAGCAGGCGCTCTCCCAGCTGAGCTAAGGCCCCATTTGTAAAAAAATATAGAGAAATTACTCTCTCAAAACCGAACAAACAACACAGTATGTTTCCGTAATATTCCTTAGAAAGGAGGTGATCCAGCCGCACCTTCCGATACGGCTACCTTGTTACGACTTCACCCCAATCATTGGTCCCACCTTCGGCGGCTGGCTCCAAAAGGTTACCTCACCGACTTCGGGTGTTACCAACTCTCGTGGTGTGACGGGCGGTGTGTACAAGACCCGGGAACGTATTCACCGCGGCATGCTGATCCGCGATTACTAGCGATTCCGGCTTCATGTAGGCGAGTTGCAGCCTACAATCCGAACTGAGAATGGTTTTATGGGATTTGCTTGACCTCACGGTTT
>NZ_LYCS01000025.1 GCF_001659985.1 Oceanobacillus sp. Castelsardo | reverse complement strand
AACGCGCTTCGACTACTTGTAGGCACACGGTTTCAGGTACTCTTTCACTCCCCTCCCGGGGTGCTTTTCACCTTTCCCTCACGGTACTGGTTCACTATCGGTCACTAGGGAGTATTTAGCCTTGGGAGATGGTCCTCCCGGATTCCGACGGAATTCCACGTGTTCCGCCGTACTCAGGATACACTCCGGAGGAAATTCTTTTTCGATTACAGGGCTGTTACCCTCTTTGGCTAACCTTTCCAGGTTGATTCGTCTAAAGAATTTCTTTGTAACTCCGATGGAGTGTCCTACAACCCCAGAGAGCAAGCTCTCTGGTTTGGGCTGTTTCCGTTTCGCTCGCCGCTACTTAGGAAATCGCATTTGCTTTCTCTTCCTCCAGGTACTGAGATGTTTCAGTTCCCTGGGTGTGCCTCTTATACCCTATGTATTAAAGTATAAGTCCTGTTCCATTACGAACAGTGGGTTTCCCCATTCGGAAATCCCCGGATCAACGTTTACTTACAACTCCCCGAGGCATATCGGTGTTAGTCCCGTCCTTCATCGGCTCCTAGTGCCAAGGCATCCACCGTGCGCCCTTATTCACTTAACTAAGTTTACAATGAATAAGCGTTTTTATCGCTTTAAAGTTTGATGTCTTGTTTACTCTTATTTAGTTTTCAAGGTACAAAGTTTTAAAGAGATTTACTCTCTCAAAACTGAACCAAACAAACCAGTATGTTTCCGTATAATTCCTTAGAAAGGAGGTGATCCAGCCGCACCTTCCGATACGGCTACCTTGTTACGACTTCACCCCAATCATTGGTCCCACCTTCGGCGGCTGGCTCCAAAAGGTTACCTCACCGACTTCGGGTGTTACCAACTCTCGTGGTGTGACGGGCGGTGTGTACAAGACCCGGGAACGTATTCACCGCGGCATGCTGATCCGCGATTACTAGCGATTCCGGCTTCATGTAGGCGAGTTGCAGCCTACAATCCGAACTGAGAATGGTTTTATGGGATTTGCTTGACCTCACGGTTT
>NZ_LYCS01000023.1 GCF_001659985.1 Oceanobacillus sp. Castelsardo | reverse complement strand
AGCTGGGTAGCTACGTGTGGAAAGGATAAGTGCTGAAAGCATCTAAGCATGAAGCCCCCCTCAAGATGAGACTTCCCATCATTTTAAATGAGTAAGATCCCTCAGAGACGATGAGGTTAATAGGTTTGAGGTGGAAGCGTGGCGACACGTGGAGCTGACAAATACTAATCGATCGAGGACTTAACTAACTTCTTTTGATGTCAAGATTACTCTTATTTAGTTTTCAGGATATAAAAAAGACTTGCTTTTTCGACAAGCAATGATATAATATATCTTGTCTTTAATTAATTGAATGTCTGGTGATGAGGGCGGAAAGGTCACACCTGTTCCCATACCGAACACAGAAGTTAAGCTTTCCAGCGCCGATGGTAGTTGGGAGTACCCTGCGAGAGTAGGACATTGCCAGACTTAATTAGGAGGATTAGCTCAGCTGGGAGAGCACCTGCCTTACAAGCAGGGGGTCACAGGTTCGAGCCCTGTATCCTCCACCACGCCGGCCTAGCTCAATTGGTAGAGCAACTGACTTGTAATCAGTAGGTTGGGGGTTCAAGTCCTCTGGCCGGCACCATTTTATGAGCCATTAGCTCAGGTGGTAGAGCATCTGACTTTTAATCAGAGGGTCGAAGGTTCGAGTCCTTCATGGCTCATCATATCGCGGGTGTGGCGGAACTGGCAGACGCGCTAGACTTAGGATCTAGTATCTTCGGATGTGGGGGTTCGACTCCCTTCACCCGCACCATAAACATCATTGCATTATATGCGGAAGTAGTTCAGTGGTAGAACACCACCTTGCCAAGGTGGGGGTCGCGGGTTCGAATCCCGTCTTCCGCTCCAGACCCTATTTGCCGGGGTGGCGGAACTGGCAGACGCACAGGACTTAAAATCCTGCGGTAGGTGACTACCGTACCGGTTCGATTCCGGTCCTCGGCACCATATGCGCCCGTAGCTCAATTGGATAGAGCGTTTGACTACGGATCAAAAGGTTAGGGGTTCGACTCCTCTCGGGCGCGCCATATAAACGGGAAGTAGCTCAGCTTGGTAGAGCACATGGTTTGGGACCATGGGGTCGCAGGTTCGAATCCTGTCTTCCCGACCACTATTCAACGGGGCCTTAGCTCAGCTGGGAGAGCGCCTGCTTTGCACGCAGGAGGTCAGCGGTTCGATCCCGCTAGGCTCCAC
>NZ_LYCS01000022.1 GCF_001659985.1 Oceanobacillus sp. Castelsardo | reverse complement strand
GCATACAATCGTAACTCGCCGGTCCATTCTACAAAAGGTACGCCGTTACGCATTAACGCGCTTCGACTACTTGTAGGCACACGGTTTCAGGTACTCTTTCACTCCCCTCCCGGGGTGCTTTTCACCTTTCCCTCACGGTACTGGTTCACTATCGGTCACTAGGGAGTATTTAGCCTTGGGAGATGGTCCTCCCGGATTCCGACGGAATTCCACGTGTTCCGCCGTACTCAGGATACACTCCGGAGGAAATTCTTTTTCGATTACAGGGCTGTTACCCTCTTTGGCTAACCTTTCCAGGTTGATTCGTCTAAAGAATTTCTTTGTAACTCCAATGGAGTGTCCTACAACCCCAGAGAGCAAGCTCTCTGGTTTGGGCTGTTTCCGTTTCGCTCGCCGCTACTTGGGAAATCGCATTTGCTTTCTCTTCCTCCAGGTACTGAGATGTTTCAGTTCCCTGGGTGTGCCTCTTATACCCTATGTATTAAAGTATAAGTCCTGCTCCATTACGAACAGTGGGTTTCCCCATTCGGAAATCCCCGGATCAACGTTTACTTACAACTCCCCGAGGCATATCGGTGTTAGTCCCGTCCTTCATCGGCTCCTAGTGCCAAGGCATCCACCGTGCGCCCTTATTCACTTAACTATACTGTCATTGTCTGTGAATAGACGTTTAATTAATCTAGCTTTAGCTCCTAACGACTAACGCACTTCCTTCACCTTCGTACGATAAGTCAACATCGATTCGCTTTCGCTCGCCGTGTTTCCTTTATCTCCTACGGTTCAGTCCAGTCCGTACGTCGCTGAACAGTCGCTTCAGCCTTTTGTGTTTGATGTCTTGTTTGTCTTATCTAGTTTTCAAGGTACATATTTGAAGGATTTAATCCCTCAAAACTGAACCAAACAATCAATTATGTCTTTTACACCTTGTATGAGGTGTTCCTATAATCCTTAGAAAGGAGGTGATCCAGCCGCACCTTCCGATACGGCTACCTTGTTACGACTTCACCCCAATCATTGGTCCCACCTTCGGCGGCTGGCTCCAAAAGGTTACCTCACCGACTTCGGGTGTTACCAACTCTCGTGGTGTGACGGGCGGTGTGTACAAGACCCGGGAACGTATTCACCGCGGCATGCTGATCCGCGATTACTAGCGATTCCGGCTTCATGTAGGCGAGTTGCAGCCTACAATCCGAACTGAGAATGGTTTTATGGGATTTGCTTGACCTCACGGTTT
>NZ_LYCS01000021.1 GCF_001659985.1 Oceanobacillus sp. Castelsardo | reverse complement strand
GCATACAATCGTAACTCGCCGGTCCATTCTACAAAAGGTACGCCGTTACGCATTAACGCGCTTCGACTACTTGTAGGCACACGGTTTCAGGTACTCTTTCACTCCCCTCCCGGGGTGCTTTTCACCTTTCCCTCACGGTACTGGTTCACTATCGGTCACTAGGGAGTATTTAGCCTTGGGAGATGGTCCTCCCGGATTCCGACGGAATTCCACGTGTTCCGCCGTACTCAGGATACACTCCGGAGGAAATTCTTTTTCGATTACAGGGCTGTTACCCTCTTTGGCTAACCTTTCCAGGTTGATTCGTCTAAAGAATTTCTTTGTAACTCCAATGGAGTGTCCTACAACCCCAGAGAGCAAGCTCTCTGGTTTGGGCTGTTTCCGTTTCGCTCGCCGCTACTTGGGAAATCGCATTTGCTTTCTCTTCCTCCAGGTACTGAGATGTTTCAGTTCCCTGGGTGTGCCTCTTATACCCTATGTATTAAAGTATAAGTCCTGCTCCATTACGAACAGTGGGTTTCCCCATTCGGAAATCCCCGGATCAACGTTTACTTACAACTCCCCGAGGCATATCGGTGTTAGTCCCGTCCTTCATCGGCTCCTAGTGCCAAGGCATCCACCGTGCGCCCTTATTCACTTAACTAAGTTTACAATGAATAAGCGTTTTTTATCGCTTTAAAGTTTGATGTCTTGTTAACTCTTATTTAGTTTTCAAGGTACAAAAAGTGGAGCCTAGCGGGATCGAACCGCTGACCTCCTGCGTGCAAAGCAGGCGCTCTCCCAGCTGAGCTAAGGCCCCATGAAATTATAAGATGGTGGGCCTGAGTGGACTCGAACCACCGACCTCACGCTTATCAGGCGTGCGCTCTAACCAGCTGAGCTACAGGCCCATCTTTAATTAAAAATATAAGTATCATAAATTACTCTCTCAAAACTGAACCAAACAACACAGTATGTTTCCGTAATAATCCTTAGAAAGGAGGTGATCCAGCCGCACCTTCCGATACGGCTACCTTGTTACGACTTCACCCCAATCATTGGTCCCACCTTCGGCGGCTGGCTCCAAAAGGTTACCTCACCGACTTCGGGTGTTACCAACTCTCGTGGTGTGACGGGCGGTGTGTACAAGACCCGGGAACGTATTCACCGCGGCATGCTGATCCGCGATTACTAGCGATTCCGGCTTCATGTAGGCGAGTTGCAGCCTACAATCCGAACTGAGAATGGTTTTATGGGATTTGCTTGACCTCACGGTTT
>NZ_LYCS01000020.1 GCF_001659985.1 Oceanobacillus sp. Castelsardo | reverse complement strand
GCATACAATCGTAACTCGCCGGTCCATTCTACAAAAGGTACGCCGTTACGCATTAACGCGCTTCGACTACTTGTAGGCACACGGTTTCAGGTACTCTTTCACTCCCCTCCCGGGGTGCTTTTCACCTTTCCCTCACGGTACTGGTTCACTATCGGTCACTAGGGAGTATTTAGCCTTGGGAGATGGTCCTCCCGGATTCCGACGGAATTCCACGTGTTCCGCCGTACTCAGGATACACTCCGGAGGAAATTCTTTTTCGATTACAGGGCTGTTACCCTCTTTGGCTAACCTTTCCAGGTTGATTCGTCTAAAGAATTTCTTTGTAACTCCGTGTGGAGTGTCCTACAACCCCAGAGAGCAAGCTCTCTGGTTTGGGCTGTTTCCGTTTCGCTCGCCGCTACTTGGGAAATCGCATTTGCTTTCTCTTCCTCCAGGTACTGAGATGTTTCAGTTCCCTGGGTGTGCCTCTTATACCCTATGTATTAAAGTATAAGTCCTGCTCCATTACGAACAGTGGGTTTCCCCATTCGGA
Source organism: Oceanobacillus sp. Castelsardo (assembly GCF_001659985.1). Lineage (GTDB taxonomy): Bacteria > Bacillota > Bacilli > Bacillales > Amphibacillaceae > Oceanobacillus. Next base: position 747 of record NZ_LYCS01000020.1, on the reverse strand, counting down.
AATCCCCGGATCAATGTTTACTTACAACTCCCCGAGGCATATCGGTGTTAGTCCCGTCCTTCATCGGCTCCTAGTGCCAAGGCATCCACCGTGCGCCCTTATTCACTTAACTAAGTTTACAATGAATAAGCGTTTTTTATCGCTTTAAAGTTTGATGTCTTGTTTACTCTTATTTAGTTTTCAAGGTACAAAGTTTTAAAGAGATTTACTCTCTCAAAACTGAACCAAACAAACCAGTATGTTTCCGTAATGTCCAGCTCCAGCACCCAGCGACTAGCAAACTTCCTTCACCTCCGTGCGATAAGTCAACATCAATTCGCTTTCGCTCATCGTGTTTCCTTTATCACAAGAGATGAATGTTCGATTAAATTCGCCGCTTTGCGCGGCAACATCGAACTACCTGACTTGGTCAGGCACAGTTTGTACGTCGCTAAACGGGTGCTTCCGCTTTTCGAATATCCTTAGAAAGGAGGTGATCCAGCCGCACCTTCCGATACGGCTACCTTGTTACGACTTCACCCCAATCATTGGTCCCACCTTCGGCGGCTGGCTCCAAAAGGTTACCTCACCGACTTCGGGTGTTACCAACTCTCGTGGTGTGACGGGCGGTGTGTACAAGACCCGGGAACGTATTCACCGCGGCATGCTGATCCGCGATTACTAGCGATTCCGGCTTCATGTAGGCGAGTTGCAGCCTACAATCCGAACTGAGAATGGTTTTATGGGATTTGCTTGACCTCACGGTTT